>NZ_CP009281.1:2714868-4072303 GCF_000758585.1 Paenibacillus sp. FSL R5-0345 | reverse complement strand
TGTTGTTGCTGATGAGCGACAACGAGCTTATGTAGAAGGACTTCGTTATCTAGAACGAAAGCCACGAACCGCTATGGAAATGACTCGCCGTTTACGGCAGAAGGAAATAGGGGAGACTATTATTGCGGAAGTGGTGCAACGGCTACAGCAGGAAAGACTTCTTGATGACCCTTTGTATGCAAAGCAATGGGCAGAGCAACGCATTACGAACCAACGCAAAGGAAAGATGTGGATTCGCCAAGAGCTACGTGAGAAAGGAATCGACAAATCTTTAATCTCGGAAGCCTTGGAGAATATCAGCCCTGAACAAGAACTTGAGAGTGCACTTCAGACCGGACGTAAGAAATGGAATCTCATCCGAGGTGAAGCTGCAGATAAGAGAAGAAAGACTGGCGCCTTCTTAATGCGGCGTGGATTCTCAGGCGATATGGTGCGTCAAGTGATCAATACTTTACTTGAAGAAGACAATTATGAGGGTGAAGATGAGGAATTTTACTAGACTCACTGATTCTCTTGACATTAATGCGCATATCGACTCTCTTGACAATGTCTTTTTATAAATAATAAAATATAACATGAATCGGCATAAAGTAAGAATCCTTTTTCCTTCCCAAAAAGGGGACTTTTTAAAACGGTTCGCGTACAACTCATATGAAATGTAATCGCCGGATAAGGCGGGCAGTGTGCATGTGCAACATGTGCAGTATGGCAATCGGTTGTTTACCGGTTTTTTGTATGGTGATGAACGGATAGTTTAACAACTGCACAATTCCCAGGGGGATACCTTGGAGAGGAACCAACGAGGAGGTGAACAGATGCAAGCATGGATCTGGGTCATTATCGTTCTCGTTGTAGCTGCATTATTCTTTGGATTCGGTTATTTTATTCGTAAATCCCTTGCAGAAGCTAAAATTCAAAGCGCAGAAAGAGAAGCCGTAGTCATCGTGGAGAACGCGAAGAAGGACGCAGAGGCGCTGAAGAAAGAAACGGTATTGGAAGCTAAGGACGAAGTCCATAGAATCCGTACTGAAGCTGAGAAAGAAACTCGTGAACGTCGGAATGAAATCCAACGGCAAGAGAGACGTTTGCTGCAAAAGGAAGAATCTCTGGATAAAAAAATGGAATCGCTTGAAAGAAAAGAAGAACAAGTAGCTAACAAAGAGAAACGAATTGATGAAACCCAACAGCAAATTGATGTTATTTACAAAAACCAAGTCACTGAATTGGAGCGCATTTCCAATTTAAGCATCGAAGATGCAAGAAGTATTATTCTTAGCAATGTTGAGCAAGAAGTTCGCCATGAAACGGCTCAAATGATCAAAGAAATTGAACAGCAGGCGAAAGAGGAAGCGGATAAGAAATCCCGCGAAATCATCACACTCGCTATCCAACGCTGTGCAGCTGATCACGTAGCCGAGACAACAGTTTCAGTTGTTACCCTGCCGAACGAAGAGATGAAAGGTCGGATTATCGGTCGTGAAGGCCGTAACATTCGTGCACTCGAAACTCTTACAGGTATCGACCTCATTATTGATGATACTCCGGAAGCAGTTATTTTGTCGGGATTTGATCCAATCCGTCGCGAAGTGGCCCGTACGGCACTTGAGAAACTAGTGGCAGATGGACGTATCCACCCCGCTCGTATTGAAGAGATGGTGGAAAAATCCCGCAAAGAAGTGGACGAAAGAATTCGCGAATATGGTGAACAAGCTACTTTCGAAGTGGGTGTTCATGGATTGCATCCAGACTTGATCAAGATTCTGGGTCGTCTGAAATTCCGTACAAGCTATGGTCAAAATGTATTGAAGCACTCTATGGAGGTTGCTTATTTGACTGGACTGATGGCCGGTGAGCTTGGGGAAGACATCGTGCTTGCAAAACGTGCAGGATTGCTTCATGATATCGGCAAAGCGCTGGATCATGAAGTAGAAGGATCGCATGTTGAGATCGGCGTTGAACTAGCGAAGAAATATAAGGAACATCCGGTTGTTATCAACAGTATCGCGTCTCATCATGGAGATTGCGAAGCTACCTCGGTTATTGCTATGTTGGTTGGTGCCGCTGATGCATTGTCAGCAGCAAGACCTGGCGCTCGCCGTGAAACACTGGAAACGTATATTAAACGTCTAGAAAAACTGGAAGAAATCTCAGAGTCGTTCGAAGGCGTTGAGAAATCATTTGCTATTCAGGCGGGCCGTGAGGTACGCGTGATGGTACAGCCAGAGAAGATTGACGATGCAGAGGCATTCCGTCTTGCTCGCGATATTACGAAGATGATTGAAAGTGAACTGGATTATCCAGGACATATCAAAGTTACCGTTATTCGTGAGACACGGGCTGTTGAATACGCTAAATAGGTGGAATATAAGGTTAAGGGATAAGATGTAACTTATACTTTCTTATATTTGTTGAGAATTGGCCCCTAAGCGGGGCCTTTTTTCTTTTGAATATGAGCTCTTATCCATTAGATATAGCGTTTAAGATTAGGAGGAGAGAATCATTAAAGTACTATTCATTGGAGATATCGTTGGAAATGTTGGCAGAAAGGCTCTTCGTGAGATGTTACCCTCACTAAAAAGCAAATATCAGCCACATATCATTATTGTTAATGGCGAAAATTCTGCTGCCGGTAGAGGGATCACTAAGGCGATCGCTAATGAGTTTTTTAACTGGGGCGTTCACGGAATAACTATGGGGAATCACACATGGGACAACAAAGATATTTTTGAGTTCATCGATGATGAGGCTCGGATTATTCGTCCTGCTAATTTTCCGCCAGGAACACCGGGAAGAGGTTATACCGTTGTTAAAGGTAATGGTAAAGAACTGGCTATAGTAAATTTACAAGGCCGGACGTTTTTACCTGCTATTGATTGTCCTTTCCGTGTTGGGGAAGAAATTGTTGAAGAGCTTCGTAGAGATCATAAATGTATTCTCGTTGATTTCCATGCAGAGGTAACCTCTGAGAAAATCGCTATGGGGTATTTCATGGATGGCCGCGCATCGATTGTTGTTGGGACACATACGCATGTTCAGACTAACGATGATGTGATTTTGCCAGGAGGAACTGCGTATTTAACCGATGCGGGTATGGTTGGTTCAAGCGAAGGTATTCTGGGTATGGAAAGAGATGCAGTACTTTACAAGTTCACAACTCAGCTTCCAGCACGATTTGTTGTCGATGAAGGTAAGTGGCAGCTTCACGGTTTATTTGCAGAATTAGATGAAACTACTGGTGCGGCAACTCGTCTGGAGAAGATACGGTTGCGTGAAGATGAATGGGTTATGAGCTAAACGTAGAACAGAGTATCGTTTAATCCGGGTAATTTCGCTGAGTAAGGGTAAAGTGTGATATTTTTTATATCGTAAAAGAGTATCTTTTATACCGTTTTTGGAAGACGTGGTCCGTAAAAAGAAGGAATTATTTCTTCTCTCGCGAATAACATCTAAAGTAGTGGAAGAACACCATTATTTTCCCAGGGGAGGTACTTACTATGGATGTATTAAAAGTATCAGCTAAATCCAATCCAAATTCCGTCGCCGGCGCATTAGCGGGTGTTCTTCGTGAACGTGGATCGGCAGAATTACAAGCTATTGGAGCTGGAGCACTGAATCAAGCAGTCAAAGCAGTTGCCATTGCCCGGGGATTTGTTGCACCAAGCGGAGTTGATTTGATCTGCATTCCTGCCTTCACTGATATAGTGATTGATGGAGAAGATCGAACCGCGATTAAACTGATTGTTGAACCCAGATAATAGACCTATAGAATGAATGAACCTGTTTACTATTGTAAACAGGTTTTTTGCTTTTGATTTATAGTCAGGAGTTTTTCTGCATAATATCTGAAATAGGCACTTAGAAGTAAAATGTACGGCTGGAACTGTGAGGAGGTGGGGGTGCTAAATGAGAGCTGAAAAGTTTAAGGTAGCAGATTTTCATTGTGATGTGCTAAGCAAAATGCAAGCCTCTCCGGATATTAATTTCGACAATGACCCTCGATTAGATGTTACTGCAGAACGGTTGGCATCTGGCGGAGTGGAGTTGCAATGTTTTGCGATATATCTTTCAGCTACGAGAGGTAAACCTAGCTTTGAACATGTTTTAGGACAAATTGATCTCTTTAGGCAAAAGATAGTGTGCACAGATGGGCTTCAGTGGTTACGCTGGAAGGAGGAAGTGAGGAATCGATTAGTTGGAGCACCTCCACAAGCAATGCTCTCTCTGGAGGGCGTAGACGGCTTAGAAGGGAACTTGTTTTATGCTCAGCTCTGTTTCGAACTTGGAGTGCGGTTTCTAGGTGTCACTTGGAATTATGCGAATTGGGCAGCAGATGGTGTGCTAGAGAAGCGTAATGGTGGATTTACGGAGAAAGGGAGAAAGCTGGTAGAATGGTGCAACCACAGTGGAATGCTGCTGGATGTGTCGCATTTGTCGCAAGCAGGGTTTTGGGAACTGGCAGATTTAAGCTCTCGTCCGTTTATAGCTTCTCATTCGAATGCCGCAGCCATTTGCGGTCACGTTAGAAATTTGAAAGATGAACAGATAAAAGCTCTAATTGCGATGGACGGGAGAATGGGGCTGACCTTTTATCCGTGGTTTGTATGTGATCATGGAAAGGCTCGTATGGATGATTTGTTAAAGCATATTGAACAGGTATGCAGTCTCGGCGGAGAGAAGCATCTGATGTTTGGCTCAGATTTTGATGGCATTGATACTTGGGTTGAGAAGTTGGAGCATCCGGGAAAATACCCTGATCTTATAGAACAACTGCTTCGTTATTATCCTGAGGATACTGTAAAAGGCTGGATGTATGAGAATGCGACATCTTTTTTAAGCGTAAACTTGCCCTCTCAGGTGTCTAAACCATGACAATCTTGTCCAAAAAACATAAATTGTCGAAAAAAGGGCCTTCGTTATGATGCAGCCCTTTTTATTTTGGTGAAATAAGATGTATAATGGTTAATGGCTTGTACAGATACTAGAGAAAATACAAGGAGTGACTTTACAATGAGTAAGACTGTACCCGTAGGTGTGTCGGCTAGACATATTCACCTTACGCAAGAGCACGTGGAGGCTCTGTTTGGCCCAGGATATCAATTAACTGAGTTCAAACCACTTTCCCAACCAGGACAATTTGCAGCAAATGAACAAGTAGCAGTTATCGGTAGCAAAGGTAAATTTGACAAAGTAAGAATCTTGGGACCTGCTCGTCCGGCTTCCCAATTGGAAATTTCCCGTACTGACTCCTTCGCACTTGGCGTGAAAGCTCCAGTTCGCGAATCTGGAAATATTGAAGGAACACCTGGTATTACGCTAAAAGGACCTGCTGGTGAAGTTGAATTAGAACAAGGCGTTATTATCGCAGCTCGTCACATTCACTTCCACACTTCCGAAGCTGAAGCTTGGGGCATTGCGGATAAGCAATTGCTTAAAGTTCGTCTCGGTGGCGACCGCGGTCTTGTATTGGAGAACGTAATTGCTCGTGTATCCGACAGCTTCAAACTTGATATGCATATTGATACTGACGAAGCTAATGCTGCTGGTGCCAACAATGGCGACACTGCTGAAATCGTAGACTAGTCTTCATAACAATCATAGGAAGCGGGGGAGAAATCCTCCGCTTTTTTTGTTGTGTGCTTAGAACCGTTATGTGGCTGATACGCTAGTTAAACTGGCAGATGTTTAAACTGTTTGAATAGCAAAGTGGATCGTATCCTGAAATGGATTTTTAATGAAAATTGGTGTGATGATAAAGAATATCTATTATTATGTGACTAATTATGTTATGATTATTGTTTATGACGTGAAAAATGGATTTAATGTAAAGAATATATGTATTAGAAATTAAGGAGACCCAATGACATTTAACGAACTGAATATTATGCCTGCGATTTTAAAGGCTTTAACCAAAGAAAACTATACATCACCTACACCTATACAGGAACAATCGATCCCAGCCGTATTAGCTGGCAGAGATTTACTTGGATGTGCTCAAACGGGAACAGGAAAGACAGCTGCATTTTCTGTACCTATTATTCAATTATTAAGCGAACAAACCAATTCCAACAAAACAAACAATGTGCGACGCATTCGCTCGCTGATCTTAACACCAACAAGAGAACTAGCGATCCAAATTGCTGATAACATAAAAGCGTATAGCCAATATACAGATATCCGCTCTGCTGCCATCGTTGGCGGTGTATCACAGAAAGTGCAAGAGCGTGCCCTGAATCAAGGTGCTGATATTCTAATAGCTACACCTGGTAGACTTATCGACCTGATCAATCAAAAACGTGTGGATTTGCAGCATGTCCAAATTCTTGTCTTGGATGAAGCTGACCGTATGCTAGATATGGGCTTTATCCATGATGTGAAACGAATCATCGCTAAAATGCCTACGAAGAAACAAACATTATTCTTCTCTGCAACGATGCCTACTGAGATCTCAAAATTGATCAAAACCTTGCTTGTGAACCCAGTGAAAGTAGAAATCACCCCCGTATCTTCTACTGCGGATAGAATCGAACAATCGATCTATTTATTAGAAAACGGAAATAAACAGAATCAATTGAATCTTTTGTTACAGGATAAATCGATTGTCTCTGCTCTAGTGTTTACTCGGACCAAACGTGGTGCTGACCGTGTTACACGTGACCTAGCGAAGGTGAACATTTCTGCACAAGCCATTCACGGCAATAAATCACAGAATGATCGTCAGAATGCATTGCGGAATTTTAAAAGTGGTGCAACCCGCGTTCTAGTCGCTACGGATATCGCCGCGCGCGGAATTGATATCGATGAGCTGTCTCATGTAATCAACTTCAACTTGCCGAATATTCCAGAAACTTATGTGCACCGAATCGGACGTACGGGCAGAGCGGGGCTGAGTGGAACTGCAATTTCTTTTTGCGAATCTGAAGAGCTTCCGTTCCTTAAAGATATCGAGAAATTGATCGGGAAATCGATTCCAGAAGTGAAGGATCACCCGTATCCGATGTCTCGTAAAACGCAGATGAAGACAGAACGATCTTCGAAACCGTCAGGTTCAAGACCAGCGAATTCCAGACCGTCATCTGGTAAACCGTCATCAGCTAAACCAGCAGCTTCAAAACCAGCGGCATCTAAACCTGCCAAAGCAAAGCCAAAGTCTAACCCTCCATTAAAGCCAAAGTCCGAGTGGTTCACTAAAGGAAGACAAACGAGCAGCAGATAAGTTGTTTTGAAAGCTGGACGTTTATCATAATAAGATCTCAAAACCGTCAGAGTATATCTGATGGTTTTTTTGTTATTTGATGATAAGGTGAATTCAAGAGAGGGTATAGTTTTTGACACAGATAAAGATGTATTCGTCACCTTTAAAATGGAGAGAGGCAAAAAAACAGCCGCTAAACAGTTCCTCACTGTATAACGGCTGTTATATTCTCTTATGCGGTGGCTTCAATCGCGTTGTCCTGAACATAAGAACCAAGCTCTTGTTGAAGCGCTGTGCTGATGGAAGTCATAGGGAGGCGAAGCGTATCCGAATCGATTAGGCCATTCTGGTTAAGCATCCATTTGATTGGAGCGGGATTTGATTCCTTGAACAAGAGGCGGATGATCGGCAGCAGTTGTTCAAAGTTTTCTTTAGCTAAGTCTAATTGACCGGATTTGAAAGCTTCGTATATACGGATACATTCTGCTGGATAAACGTTCGCAGTAGCAAGCATACCTCCAGTTGCTCCGCAGCTAAGCATTTCGTAAAAGAGTGAATCGTCGCCGCCGAGCACCGGTTTGGTACCCGTACGAACTAGCTCAGTAACCAATTTGGTGCTGCCCGAACAGTCTTTTAATCCGACAACATTATTCATTTCTAGGATTGTACGTGCAGTATCTACGGTCATAGCAGTACCCGTACGACTTGGAATGTCATAAGCCATGATTGGAATGCCTACTTCTGCTGCTTTACGGAAATGGGCAATGATGCCTTCTTGCGAAGGACGACTATAATAAGGGACGACTACTAGCGCGCAATCAGCACCAAGGTTAGCTGCGATCTCTGTACGTGCTACCGTAGAAGCTGTGTCATTGGTTCCTGTACCGACTACTAAGGGGATAGATGTAGATTGTAAAAGCTCACGAGAAGTGTTTACTAGAAGCTGCATTTCATTTACGGTTACAGTTGGCGATTCACCGGTGGTTCCATTAACGACCAGACCTTGTATGCTGTTGTTAATAATGTTCTTTACATAACGCTGATACGAATCCAAATCGACTTCACCAGCAGCATTGAACGGGGTGACCACGGGGACATAAATTCCATAAATCTGTTGTTCTGTAAGCATAAATTATCGGCCTCCATAATATTTTAATTCCTCTACATACACTTTACCATGGAATGTTGCATCGTCGTTAGCTATAATAAATGATGTGTATCATCAAAAATATTGATGTTAGGGTGAGGTTATGGATTTAACCTATTTACGAACATTCCGCGAGGTGGCTAAACGTCAGAGCTTTACACGGGCTGCTGAAGAGCTAGGTTACGCGCAGTCGAGTGTTACGATGCAAATACAGAAGATAGAGAAGGAATACGGAGTGCCTTTAATAGAAAGGCATGGTCGAGTGCTGCGTCTAACCCCGCCTGGTGAAGAGCTTTTGAAGCTATTCGTGGAGATTTTGGATCTGTATGACCGTTCAAAAGAAACCATTGCCCAGCAAATAGGAGGTACGCTAACGATTGGTACGATTGATTCTTTAGCTGCATTCTACTTGCCACCCTACTTACAGCAGTTGAGGACGAAATTCCCGAAACTTGATATCCATCTACAAACGATGCAGGAATCTAACCTTGTGGCCAAAATAAAAGATGGGGAAGTAGACATCGGTCTGATGCTCGATCGTACCACAACGGATTCTTTGCTGGATCGTACGATCATTAGAGATGAACCGCTCGTCTTGATAGCCCCCGTTAATCATCCTCTTGCCCAGATGGAAACGGTAACGCTACAGGATCTAAATAACTGTGAATTAATTGTTTCTGAAGAGAGCTGTATTTACCGGAGTCTGTTCGAGAACTTGTTAAAAGAGCACGGGATTATATTCCGCATTGGTTTTGAGCTTTCGAATCTAGAAGCGATAAAACGATGTGTTATGAATGGTTTAGGGATTGCATTACTCCCGAAAATTGTTGCAGAGGAAGAAATTGAGCGGGGTAACTTGGCCGAGCTGTCCTTCGCGCATCCAGAAATTCACTTCGATCTGCAGCTTTTGATGCATCCTAAGAAGTGGAAGTCTCAGCCATTGCAATTTCTAACGCAAATGTTACTTGCAAATCATTAGTTTATTCCCATCAGGGTCTTTCACCACAAACCATTGTTGATCTTGAATTTCGGTTACTATCTCTACACCGAGCTCCTTCATATAGTTGAAAGAGTCTTGCAAATCATCGGTTATAAGCATAAGAGCAGGTGTTGTAATTGGAGGAGCGCCTTCAGGCTCTAAACCTCCCCACATGGGCATGGTGTCCAGAATGATCCCAGTGCTTCCTTGCATAGTTAACGGGCATAAATGACCGTTCATAATCGGATGATCCGCTTCATGGAGTCCTAGGACTTGGCAATACCAGCTACGGGCTTTTTCAATATCGTGTACGGGGATAAATACACTGCCAATCAAATTCTTAATGGGACTTGTTGCTGAAGAATTTACAATGGACTGCGCTTGTTTATTCATTCGAATTCCTCCTAGGTCTGATAATGATAACCCTTTATTTGGAATTTATGCATCTAGTCTATTTAAAACATAGAATTAGCCTACGCGCAAGTGGGTCATTAATGATCAATAAAATCTTAAATTTGTATGTAAAAGATAGCATTCTTTAAAGAAAGTCACTGTAAATATTGACATTCAAAATCAGTTTATGTTATATAAAAAGAAGAATTAGCACTCATCTAACAAGAGTGCTAATCACGAAATGTTGGACAAGATGTTTATTTTGAAAGGAGATCTATTTATTCATGGCCAAAAAAGAGTTTAAAGCCGAATCGAAAAGATTGCTGGAAATGATGATTAACTCCATTTATACACAACGGGAAATTTTCCTGCGCGAGCTAATTTCCAATGCAAGTGATGCGATTGATAAGATCTATTACAAAGCATTATCTGACGAAAGCCTGGTCTTCAATAAAGAAGATTATTATATTAAAGTGACTGCCGATAAGGCGAACAGAACTCTGACGATCTCCGATACTGGTATCGGTATGACGCAAGAGGAACTGGAGAATAACCTGGGAACGATCGCGAAGAGCGGATCTCTTGCTTTTAAGAAAGAGAATGAAGCTAAAGATGGTCATAATATCATCGGACAGTTCGGTGTTGGCTTCTATGCTGCTTTTATGGTGGCAGATGATGTAACGGTGATCAGTAAGGCTCTAGGCAGCGAGGAAGCCTTTAAATGGGAGTCTAAGGGCGCTGACGGCTATACTATCGAGTCTGTCGAGAAGGATTCTGTGGGTACTGATGTAATTTTGAAAATTAAAGACAATACTGAAGAAGATCAATATGATGAATATTTGGAAGAATACCGCCTGAAATCCATCATTAAAAAATACTCCGACTTCATCCGTTTCCCAATCAAAATGGACGTGAAGGAGTCAAAGCCAAAAGAAGGTACGGAGAACGAGTTCGAAGAAGTTATTCAAGAACAAACCGTGAACAGCATGGTGCCAATCTGGCGTAAGAACAAAAGCGAGCTGACTACGGAAGATTACGATAACTTCTATGCAGAGAAGCGTTACGGCTTCGACAAGCCGCTTAAACATATTCATATCAGTGCCGATGGTGCTGTAGTGTACAATGCGATTTTGTTCATCCCAGAAAATACACCGTTTGACTATTACACAAAGGAATATGAAAAAGGTCTTGAGCTGTATTCCAACGGTGTGTTAATCATGAACAAATGCGCGGATCTCTTGCCTGATTACTTCAGCTTTGTAAAAGGTATGGTGGATTCTGAGGATCTTTCCTTGAACATCTCCAGAGAGATGCTCCAGCATGACCGTCAGCTGACTCTGATTGCTAAGAACATTAAGAACAAAGTGAAGAGCCAACTGCAAAGCTTGCTGAAGGATGAAAGAGAGAAGTACGAGCAGTTCTATAATGCTTTTGGCAGACAGCTTAAGTTTGGTGTGTACAACGATTATGGTATGCACAAAGATACCCTTCAAGATCTGCTGATGTTCTACTCCTCCAAGGAGAAAAAGCTGGTAACGCTGGACGAATATGTGTCTAGAATGCCAGAAGATCAGAAGTATATCTACTATGCTTCCGGAGAGTCAATCGACAGAATCGAGAAACTCCCTCAAACTGAGCTTGTTTCGGATAAAGGATTTGAAATTCTCTACTTCACTGATGATATTGATGAATTTGCAATCAAGATGATCATGTCTTATAAGGAAAAAGAATTTAAGTCTGTATCCAGCGGAGATCTTGGTATTGAAGCTGACGAAGCGGACAAGCCAACGGAAGCGGAAGAGAACGAAAACAAGGAGCTTTTTGAAGCGATGAAGGACATCCTGTCCGGCAAAGTGAAAAATGTTAAAGCCTCCAAACGTTTGAAGACTCATCCGGTATGTCTCTCTGCTGAAGGCGAACTGACCATCGAGATGGAAAAAATCTTGAAATCGATGCCGAATGGCCAAGAGGTTCAAGCGGACAAGGTACTCGAAATCAACATCCATCACGAAGTATTCCAGTCCTTGAAGGCGGCAGCAGAGAACGACAAAGAAAAGCTCGGTTTATACACGAACCTGCTGTACAACCAAGCCCTGTTGATTGAAGGTCTACAGGTTAGTGATCCTGTTCAATTCACCAATGATATTTGCAAAATCATGAAATAATATGAAGTACAGAGACCATCCAATTGTATTATGATTGGGTGGTCTTTTTTATTTCAGTATTTCATTCTGTTGTGCGAAAAAGGTAGTAATCAATTTCAGAGTCATTATTTGTGCAACCGCTGATCGAATAGATAATTTCACCTTGTGTGCTTTTTTTACTCGTCACTTCGGAGCAAGTATCGGTTCTGACATCTTTGTTGCTCCCACCAAATTCATCATTAGAAGTATCATAGCTATAATTAATTATACTGCCATCAAACTTCAAATCCTTAAATATGGGATCACCCTCATCTGTGTAACTTGTAACGCGTATATTGTCTGCTTTTTTGCTGGAGAGATTAGTTATAAATTGCTCGAATTTATCTAGGTTGTAAACTTTTTTAAATGAAACAATATCTCCCCTACTGATGGCTTCTTTGGAAGTATAGGGTTCACTTTTGGGAACAGAATTAACTTTATTATCGGAACAACCCCATACTCCTGCTAGTAAAAGAACAGAGAGTACAAGTGAATTTACTTTTTTCACTGAGGGACCTCCTTGTAACTTATTTATATAAAAGACGGAAATTAACTGGAAAAGTTACAGTGAGCTTGATGTTTCGCATTGACAATAAACAACAAATTGAGTATTATTTCCTGTAACTTGAATATGTAAAAGCAAAGAAGAGAAAGAGTACCACGGCAATTCTTTCTACAGAGAGCTCCGTTCGCTGAAAAGGAGTAAAGAAAAACCTTGGGAATATGGTCTCAGAGCTGCGCATCGAAACCTTTTAGGTTGTAGGCTGCGCCGGAACCTGCATCCGTTATAGTGCTAGGGTATAAACGTTTATTAACGTCGTACCTGAAGAGGTAAATGTCATGAGGCATTTATAAAATTAGGTGGTAACACGTGAGTAGAACTCTCGTCCTTTGTGGATGGGAGTTTTTTTGTTGTCTAAAAAAAGGAGGAGAAGGTTAATGAGTAATGTGTTTATAGGCGGAGCTTGGCCGTATGCGAATGGATCTTTACATCTTGGAAGATTATCAAGTGTGTTGCCTGGGGATGTGCTGGCACGCTATTTTCGCAGCAAGGGGGATAACGTTTTATATGTGTCAGGCAGCGATTGTCATGGCACACCTGTAGCGGTTCAGGCTGCTAATGAAGGGATCACACCCGAAGCTTTTGCAAGTCGATACCACGAAGAGTTTTTGAAGTGTTTTGAAGAGCTGGGATTTAGTTATGATCTATATACTCGAACGGATCAACAGCAGCATCATAAGGTCGTGCAAGAGTTGTTTGCGAAGCTGCTAGAGAATGGTCATTTATATAAAAAAACCATTGGGCAATGTTACTGCGAGGTAGACCAGCGATTTTTGCCAGACAGATATGTGGAAGGCACTTGTCCGGTATGTGGGCAGCAGGCGAGGGGGGATCAATGTGATTATTGTTCTACGATTCTAGACCCAGCCGATTTATTGGACAGAGTCTGTAAATTATGTGGGAATACACCGACAGAACGGCCGACAGAACATTTTTATCTTAGCTTATCTAAATTTCAATCTGAATTAACGGATTATGTAGACGAAGCAGTACACTGGAGAGAAAATGCAATAAAACTGACCAAACGATATTTAAAGGAGAAGCTTCAGGATCGGGCAGTAACCAGAGACTTATCTTGGGGTGTAAATGTTCCTGTAGCTGGATTTGAAGATAAGAAGATTTATGTCTGGATTGAGGCGGTAAGTGGTTATTTATCAGCCAGCAAGCAGTGGGCTACACAATCTGGAGGGAGCTGGGAGGAATTTTGGTCAGAGAAAAATGATGGTATTACCGCTTATTATGTGCATGGTAAAGACAATATTCCTTTTCATACCTTGATATGGCCAGCCGTCTTATTAGGAGCAAAAGAGTTACATTTACCGGACCGGATTATATCTAGCGAATATTTAACCCTTGAAGGGCAGAAGTTCTCCACTAGCCGTAATTGGGCGGTCTGGGTACCTGATATTCTAGAACGGTATCATCCTGACTCTATTCGTTATTTTTTAATTGCCAACGGGCCTGAGAAGCGGGATACGGATTTTTCCTGGAGAGAGTTTATTTATAGTCATAATGGTGAGCTGCTTGGAGCATTTGGTAACTTTGTGAATCGTTCATTGGCTTTTGTGGATAAGTTTTATGAAGGGAAAGTGCCGAAGGGAGAATTAGATAAGGGGTGGAGGGACAATATTGACCTCTTGTATCTGGAGTCAGGGCGCCTAATTGAAGCGGGAGATTTAAAGGATGCGCTGGAGTATATTTTTTCTTATGTACGTAAGGCAAATCAGTATTTTGATCGGCAAAAGCCTTGGATTCAGGTAAAAGAGGATCGGGAAGCCTGTGATTCTACAATATTTACTTGCGTTCAGATTATCGCTAATTTGGCAAGTTTGCTGCATCCGTTTCTACCTTTTTCTTGTGAGAAGATCAGGGGGTTCTTATCGCTTGAACAACTGAATTGGCAGCCCTGCGCAGTTCCCCCTTATCAACAAATAACTGATTTACAATTGTTGTTTGAACGAATTGATATAAGTCGTATTAAAGAAGAAGAGGATAGACTCATTCAACAACAAGTGAATTAACCATTCTTGAAGCTCTCAATAAACTTAGAAGCCAATGATGATAAGTATTTATCCTTGATCCAGACGGCGGCGACCCGCGTGCGAAGCGATTCACTACTGATTTCTTTATAGATCAAATTACGATTACTCGTTAATTCGAAAGCGGATTTGGGGATGATTCCAATGCCAAGACCAGCGTTTGCCCAGAGCAGTGTTGTTCGTGCATCATCATTCATGCAGAAAATTAGCGGATCAAAGCCGTTCTCAAGACAGGTTTCCCGGATAAGCTGCTCAAAACGGCGGTAGATAATGAGCGGCTTATCTTTTAACTCACCGATCTCAACGAAGTTTTCATCTGTTTTCCAGTCATACTCTGGAGTCATTACGGCAATCATAGGCTCAGCCTGTGTGTAAAGACATTCTAAATTTGTAGCATTAAAGGGTGTCCGGACAATGCCAATCTCGACAATACCCTTGTTCAAAAGGTCGATGATTCTGAAGGTATTCCCTTCATGGATTTCAAATTTAACGCCTTTATACGTTTTGTGGAACTCACAAAGTCGATCTTGGAGCAGGGTAGCTCCGGAAGAAGATACAGTACCTATGGCGAGAGTTCCTTTCAAGCCTTTGACAAAATCATTGAGCTCCCGCGCAGTGGAATCGGCCAGCTCAAGAATTTGTTGGGCGCGGTCACGTAAAATGGCACCAGCTTCGGTTAGCTGCACGCTGCGCGGACCTCGATCGACGAGTTTGACCCCCAGCTCTTCTTCAAGCAGCTTAAGCTGTTGACTGAGCGGAGGCTGGGCCATTTGCAGTCTTCTAGCTGCAGACGTAATCTGTCCTTCCTCAGCGATAGCTATAAAATATTTAAGTTGTCTAATATCCATAAAAGAATCCTCCGAACTTGAGATATGTTTATCGTATGGGAGCGATACGAATCAAATATTATTAATATGTGAGTAGATATGCCATAATCATAACTGTTATTATACATATTTCAAATGCTTAAATACTTCTTATGTTGGGTGTGGATGACGTTGTTCAAAATTGCAGTTTATTTAAAACCGTACAAAAAAGAAGCCATCATCGGTCCAATCTTTAAGCTGATGGAAGCGATTCTGGAGCTGATTCTGCCAACCATTGTCGCATTAATCATCAATAATGGGGTAGGAAATCATGACAGTGCTTATGTATACCGCATGGGTGGCTTGATGGTGCTGATGTCTCTACTTGGCTTCGGCTGCTCTATGGTATGTCAATACTATGCGGCACGAGCATCTCAGGGATTCGGCACGACGCTTCGTAATAAAATGTTCAATCATATTACATCCTTATCGTACGCTGAGCTGGATACGTTCGGTACGCCTACGCTGATTAACCGGATTACTAATGATGTAAACCAGCTGCAGATTGCTGTTGCCATGCTGATTCGCCTGGTTATTCGTGCGCCGTTTATCTGCATCGGAGCTATCATAATGTCGATGATCTTGGATTTTAGGTTATCGCTGATCCTAATAGCGGCAACGCCGATTTTTGGGATTATTTTATATTTCATTATCACTCGAAGCGCTCCTTTGTATCGATTGTATCAACAGAAGCTGGATGCACTTGCACTCGTACTTAGTGAGAATTTGTCAGGAATTCGGGTCATTCGTGCTTTTGCCAAGAGACGTACGGAAAAAGAACGTTTTGATGCCTCGTCTGAGGATTTAACCACTACAGCGATCAGAGTCTCGCGGATTTCTGCTTTACTTGGACCGATGACGACACTTGTAGTAAACGCGGCGATCATAGCTATTTTATGGGTAGGTGGAATTCATATTGACGGGGGCCGGTTGTCACAGGGTGAGATCATTGCCTTCATCAATTATGTCACTCAAATCTTGCTGGCACTTATAGTGGTCTCTAACCTGGTTATTATTTTTACAAAAGCCTCATCCTCTGCCAATCGCGTGAATGAAGTGCTGAGTGTCAAAGCATCCGTGTCCGAGGAAGGAAATGTTATGATGGCTGAACCTAATCATACCGCTCCTGCTATTTCATTCGAACGTGTATCGTTTGGTTATAATACAACTGGTGAATTGGCATTAGAGGATATATCGGTAGTCATTAACCGCGGAGAGACTGTAGGGCTGATTGGCAGTACGGGTTCTGGTAAATCTACTTTTGTGAACCTGATTCCACGTTTTTATGATGCGGTGCAAGGTGAAGTTAAAGTGGATGGAGTGAATGTCAGAGATTATAAG
Organism: Paenibacillus sp. FSL R5-0345; assembly: GCF_000758585.1. Taxonomy (NCBI): domain Bacteria; kingdom Bacillati; phylum Bacillota; class Bacilli; order Caryophanales; family Paenibacillaceae; genus Paenibacillus; species Paenibacillus sp. FSL R5-0345. The sequence goes on along the minus strand of NZ_CP009281.1, from coordinate 4,055,601 downwards.
CTGCATCAGCTTCGTGAGAAAATAGGGATTGTCCCGCAAAAAGCAGTGCTGTTCACAGGAACAATCGCTGAGAATATTCGTTGGGGGAAGGAAGACGCCACCGAGGAAGAAATCATGCAAGCTGCCTCTGTTGCTCAAGCAGAAGAGTTTATTCGTAAATTGCCGGAAGGGTTGAATACGCAGGTATCCCGTGGTGGACTTAATTTATCTGGGGGACAGAAGCAGCGCTTAACCATAGCTCGTGCAGTGGTAGGTAATCCGTCGATTCTTATTCTGGATGACTCCTCCAGCGCGCTGGATTTTGCTACTGATGCGGCACTTCGTAAGGCGCTCAAAAATAGCAGTCAGGAAATGACCGTACTCGTTGTCTCGCAGAGGGTAAGCACTGTAAGGCAAGCAGATAAAATTATGGTATTTGAGGAAGGGCGGATTGCCGGTGTCGGAACCCATGAGGAGCTGATGCGTGGTTGTGAAGAGTATAAAGAAATCTGCCTGTCCCAGCTATCGAGTGAGGAGTCGGGCCAATGAACAAAAACAACATTTGGAAAAGACTAATTGTATATACAGGACATTATAGAAAAATAGCTATAGGGGCGGTTATATGCGCATTACTCAGTGTGATCGCCAGTCTAATCGGACCACTACTTATTGGTAAAGCCATTGATTTTATGATCGGACCGGGAAAGGTTGATTTTGACGCTGTACTTAGATTGCTTTTGATTCTGGCAGCGGTATATATTGTCGGCAGCTTTTTTGGATGGCTTCTTACTTATTTAACGAACCGAATTGCATACCGAACGGTATACGACTTACGGAGAGAGCTTTTTGATAAATTAAATGTTTTGCCTTTAAAGTTTCATGACAACCACCCGCAGGGAGACAGTATCAGCCGGTTTGTTAACGATATGGATGCCGTTTCTGATGGACTGCTGCAAGGTTTCTCCACACTGCTTACAGGGATCATCACCATTGTTGGGGCAATTGTGCTAATGCTGTACATAAGTCCTGTGATGACCTTGGTAGTTCTTCTGTCAGCACCTGTTACCTTTTTTGTAGCAAGATTTATTACGATGCGGTCTCAGAAGATGTTCAAAGAGCAAGCGAAGATTCTGGGTGGTCTCAATGGGTATGTGGAGGAAATGATAGGCGGACAAAAAGTGGTCACTGCTTATCATTATGAAGAACGTGCAATGACACAGTTTGAAAAACAAAACGAGACATTATATCAGACCGGTGTGAAGTCACAATTCTATGGTTCCTTGTCCAACCCGACAACACGGCTGGTCAATAATGTTACGTTCTCAGTCATTGCAATGATCGGTAGTGTTATGGTCATTCGGGGTCATTTCACGGTAGGGGATCTGTCTAGTTTCTTGATTTTCTCCAACTTGTTCGCTAAACCTTTCAATGAAATTACAGGTGTAATTACGCAGCTACAATCGGCAACTGCCTCTGCACAGCGGATCTTCGCCATTCTTGATTTGACTCCAGAACCGGCTGATTTAAAGGATGCCAAAATCATGAATACAAGTCAAGGAACTATTATCTTCGAGAAGGTATTCTTTGCATATAATCCAGAACGGCCTCTGATAAATGATTTCAGCTTGGAAGTGAAGCCAGGGACTCGAGTTGCGATTGTTGGGCAGACCGGAGCGGGGAAGACGACGCTGGTTAATCTGCTCATGCGTTTCTATGACGTAGACAGTGGATCCATTAAGATTGATGGTGTGGACATTAAGACCATTACTCGCGATAGCTTGCGACGTAATTTTGGGATGGTGCTGCAGGATACTTGGCTTTTTGGTGGCACGATTAGAGAAAATATTGCTTACGGCAAGCCTGATGCTACAGATGAAGAGGTCATAGCTGCTGCTAAAGCTGCTAATGCACATAGCTTCATTAAACGTCTGCCTGATGGATATGACACGAAGATCAGTGGTTCAGGAGATAATCTTTCGCAAGGACAAAAGCAGCTTCTTACCATAGCAAGAGTCATGCTCGTAGATCCACCTATGCTCATCTTAGACGAAGCTACGAGCAGTATTGACACGCTAACAGAGGTGCGGATTCAGAAAGCTTTCCTGACTATGATCGCGGGTCGAACCAGCTTTGTGATTGCCCATCGATTGTCGACGATTCGTGAATCGGATCTCATTCTATTCATGAAGGATGGCGATATTGTGGAAAGCGGTACGCATGATCAACTTCTAGCTAGTGGTGGATATTACGCCAGATTGTATAATAGTCAGTTCGCGACAGCGTAGACTTAGTGAGTAAAAAAGAAGCAATCGATCCCATTTTGGGTGAGGATGCTTCTTTTTTTGTTGTCCGTAGCAAGGCATTTACTGTTCCAAAATGAAATCTCAGATTGCTCCCCTCGTTTAAACGAATGATCGCGAGTGCTGGAATTGGAGCGGCCAAGGTAGATCTCATGCTCCATTAAGATGTTGTGAATGCAGATGATACGATCAGTGGTGGCGTCTGAATTCAGGGGGGGGCGTTGTAGATCAGCAGGTTGATGACGTTTATGCATTCGTTAAGACACGTTACTTGAAAGAGTTGAACGATATGAAGATGGAAGTGGAAACAACGGAGCACTCTTCGAAGCGGATTTGCAAGCATTTACCGGACGCTTACAAGCTGTATTCGCTGGCAGCTTGACTGCTTGGTAGGACATACGAACGCTGTTTCTGGTTGAAATGTTTAATTAAGTCAAATGAAAGTGCAAATTATATATGAAAATACCTCTAATTTTACGGGTATCGGGCAAAGACAATCTACATTATAATAAGCCAGAGAAAACGTTTACAAGGAGGTTCTTACATGTCATCTACTAACTATCCATTCCAGAATACACAGCTTCCGCTTGATGAACGGGTCAATGATCTCGTATCTCGCTTCACACTAGAGGAAAAGGTTCAACAAATGGTGCAATATCAGGCAGCCGTTGAACGGCTTGGGGTAAAATCATATAAACATGGCACAGAAGCCGCACATGGTATGGCTTGGCTTGGTGAAGCCACAGGTTATCCGCAGCCAATCGGTCTTGGTTGTACTTGGGACACTGAACTGATGCAGCGAATTGGCGATGCTATTGGCGACGAGGCCAGAGGATTTTATAAACGCAATCCAGAGATAAACGGATTAACGTTATGGGCACCAACCGTTGATATGGAGCGTGATCCACGTTGGGGGCGTACTGAGGAAGCCTATGGCGAAGATCCAGTACTGACGGGCAAACTTTCAGCTGCTCTTGTTAAAGGAATCCAAGGTGATCATCCAAAGTATTTGAAAGCGGTTGCTACACTGAAGCATTTTATTGGCAACAACAATGAGGTAGGCCGCGGTGATCAATCGGTCAGTATCGATCCCCGCAATATGCGAGAGTATTATTTGAAAGCATTTGAAATTCCGTTTAAGGAAGGCGGCGCCCAGTCGATGATGACCGCGTATAACGCCATTAACGGCGTACCGGCTAACCTGAGCCCAGATGTTAATGCCATCGTTAAGCAGGAGTGGGGGATGGACGGCTTTGTTGTCAGCGATGCGTTTGACGTATCCGGCACGGTGCGTGATCATGGCTATTTGGAAACACATAAGGAAGCTGTCGCTCGCTCTGTACGTGAGGGCGGAATTGACAGCCTTACCGACGATAATGAGCTGATGAAGCAGTCACTGCGCGAAGCGCTGGAAGAAGGCATGCTAACTGAAAGTGACTTGGATGTGGCACTCTGCAATACGTTCCGTGTCCGTTTTCGTCTTGGCGAGTTCGATCCCGATTCCGAAAATCCATATGCTGCGATTGACGAGTCAGCGATTCTACATCCAGAGCATGCGAAGCTGTCACGTGAAGCGGCGGGTAAAGCGATTGTCCTGCTGAAGAATGAAGACAACATGCTTCCGCTGCAAGCGGACAAGCTGAAGAAGGTTGCTGTTATCGGACCGCTGGGCGGAACGGTATATCGCGACTGGTACAGTGGTTCAATGCCTTATACGATTACACCACTTCAGGGGATTCAAGAGAAGCTTGATGCTCATGGTGGTAAAACTATGTTCGCCGGCGGCACAGACCGGATTAAACTGAAGTCCAAACGCACAGGCCGCTATGTGCAGCTGCTTGAAGGCGAACAAGCTGCGCTGGCTGCAATCGGCGAAGCTGCGGAGGATGCAGCAGTGTTTGAATCAACGGACTGGGGCTGGCACAACAAGACCCTGATCGCCGAAGACAATGGTCGTTACCTGACGACAGATGACCGCGTTGTGAAAGCTTCAGCGGACCAAATTTGGGAATGGTTTACGAAAGAAGTATTCCTAGTTCGCCCATCCGAAGAAGGCGAAGATCAGGTGACTTTCTCGACGTGGAATGATACACCGGTAACAGTGGGAAGCGAAAATGGTGAGCTGCTTGTCGGTACTGGTAGTGCTGAAGAGACGGCCAATGAGATCAATGTGAGTGGGGCTGCATCCGTCACTGGTGGGGAAGCAGAAGCGATTGCTGCCGATGTATTTGAAGTAGAGACGGTTACGGACAAATTCCAGGCTGCGAAGGAAATTGCCAGCGATGCGGATCTGGCGGTTGTCTTCGTCGGTAATCATCCGTTAATCAACGGCAAGGAAACGATGGACCGCCCAGACATCACTTTGCCGGAATCGCAGGAGCAACTAATTAAGGAAGTTATGTCGGTGAATCCGAACACGGTCGTAGTAGTTGTGGGGAGTTATCCTTTTGCCCTGAACTGGACAGATGCACATGTGCCGGCTATCGTGTACACTACGCATGCCGGTCAGGAGCTAGGAAATGCTGTTGCTGATGTATTGTTCGGTGACGTGAATCCAGCAGGACGCCTGAATATGACCTGGTACAAGTCGGTTGATCAATTGCCGGAATTTATGGACTATGACGTGATCCAGAGTGGTAGAACGTATCAGTATTTCACTGGCGAACCGCTCTATCCATTCGGACATGGCCTATCCTATAGCACATTCCGATTTGATGGCCTGACCCTCGACCAGCAGATGGTTTCTGCAGCGAAGGATAATGAGATCAGCTTGACGGTTCGTGTCACCAATACGAGTCATCTTGCAGGAGATGAAGTGGTACAATTGTACGGACACGCGGAAGAATCACGAGTGAAACGTCCACTGAAGCAACTGCTTGCGTTCCGCCGGGTGCATGTGCAGCCAGGCGAGTCGGTTGACGTAAGCTTCACATTGCCACTCTCCGAGTTGGCAATCTGGGATGTCACCCGTGAGCGCTTCTGTATTGAAAACGGCTTGTTCACCTTTATGGCAGGGGCTTCATCATCCAATCTGCCAGTAAGCGCAGCACTTGAGGTGCAAGGCGAAGTCATTCCACCTCGTGACCTGAAACAATTGGTGAAGGCAATCAACTATGACGGATATGAAGGCGTATTGATTGGCGAGTGCCGTGAAGGCGGCAGCGCCGTAGAAGTGAAGGAGCAGTCCGGCTGGATATCCTTCAAGGATGCCGAGTTCGGAGCAGGTGCGCACAGCATCAAACTGCGTGCAGCAGGTTTGGGTGCTGCTACAGCAGAAATCCGACTGCAAAGCCCGGAAGGCCCACTGGCAGCACAGCTTACGCTGGCAGGCACCGGTGCTCATATATGGCATGATTTCACTGCTGAATTGAGCGGCGTTAGCGGATGTCAGGACGTGTACATTGTACTTAACGGTAAGGCTTCGCTTAGCACGCTTCAGTTTATGTAAGCCGGCTGAGGTAAATAGATGAGGAAGGACCTGATTCCCCGCGGGGGACAGGTCCTTTTTCTCTTGCATCGAATTTAATAATAGATCGCAATGCCTCCTGAAACAAAGGCTTGGCATCGAACATAGTTCGAATAAGCCCGGTGGAGGATGCTAAAGATGATGTTTAAATGGACACAGAATTTTGAAAGAATCAGAGAGTCATTCGAAGTGAAACTGATTTAGATCGGGGCGAGTTTTTATAAATTGACTAATTTCTATGAAGGAATGAACTAAATGGACAGGATAAACGTACTATAGTAAAACTATCCTAACAACGTATGAATCGGTACGCACGACAAGATGGAAATTACTTATAGGAACGGAAGGGAAGTGCCAAGATGTTGACAATAAAGCATTTTACGAAGAGCTATAAGGGTGGTAAGAAGGCAGTAAATGATTTGAATTTAGTGGTAGAGAAGGGCGATATTTACGGCTTTATCGGACATAACGGTGCGGGAAAAACAACGACGATTCGGGCAGTGGTGGGTGTTCTTGATTTTGAAGAGGGGGACATCGAGATTGGTGGATATTCAATTAAAAAAGATCCATTAGCCTGCAAAGCAATTACTGCGTATATACCGGATAATCCGGATCTATACGATCATCTGACAGGCATTCAGTACTTGAATTTTATTGGTGATCTTTTTAGCGTATCGAAAGCGGATCGTGAATTACTGATTAAGAAATATGGCGATGAATTTGAGATTACCACTCATTTGGGGGATTTAATCTCCTCGTATTCTCATGGGATGAAACAGAAACTCGCGATCATCTCAGCACTCATACATAAACCGAAGCTGTTAGTGCTGGATGAGCCCTTTGTGGGACTAGATCCAAAAGCGGCACATACGCTTAAAAGAATCATGACGGAGATTTGCAGTCAAGGCAGTGCGATCTTTTTTTCGACGCATGTACTGGATGTAGCCGAGAAACTTTGCAACAAGATTGCCATTATCAAAGCTGGGGAATTGATTACGCATGGGAAAACAGAAGAGGTGAAGGGTGACAGCAGCCTTGAAGATGTGTTTTTGGAGTTGATTAAGCATGATTAATATCTGGAGATTGACAAAGATTCAGCTGATCTCATCCTTTGGGTTAAATAAAGCGTTGCACACACGTGGTGTGAAAGAAAGACGCAAAATGCTTTGGCTTAGCTTCGGTATCTTAATAGGCATAGTCATGATGGCAGTCGTTTCATTTGGATATAGCTTTATTATTGCAGAGACCCTTGAACAGGTAGGCCGGCCTGAGCTGTTGCTAGCGATTATGATGGCTGTTACTTGCTTAATCGGATTTTTTACAACGATCTATAAGGCAAGTGGTGTATTATTTGGCTCCAAAGACTATGATCTCGTAATGTCCTTACCCATCAAAACGAGTCATATTGTTGCAAGTCGAGTGGCTCAGCTCTATGTGTTAAACCTGTTTTTCTCATTGATGGTGATGGTACCAGCAGGCATAGTTTATGCTATAAAAGTGAATCCAGGAGCATTATATTATTTGTATTTCTTGATCACATTGTTATTTATTCCATTAGTGCCGATCATTGCTGCAACGATTATTGGTGCGCTGATCAGCTGGTTTTCCTCAAGATTTAAAGGAAGCCGTATAATAACTCTCATTCTAACTTTTATTGTGATTATCGGGATAATTGTTGGTTCCGGTCAAATCAATGGGAACAATCCACAATTACTTGCGGATATGAGCACACAAATCGCTGATCAAATATACAACTTGTATCCTCTGACGCTTATGTATGTAAATGCGGTTTGCTCGTTTCAGATGGATTCCCTAGTATTGTTTGTTGCGATTTCACTGATTTCTTTTGTGCTGTTTACCATATTGCTTGGCAATAAATATAAAGCGATACACACGGGTCTGACGACCTCTTTTTCCAGTAATAAGTATCAAATGAAGTCGCTTGAAGTATCGTCACCCTTGTATACATTGTATAAAAAAGAGCTACGCCGCTATTTCAGTTCTACTTTATATGTGCTCAATACGAGTATTGGTATGGTGATGTTACTTGTGATGGCTGTCACCTTGCTATTCGTTAATGCAGAGCAACTAGGACAAATTCTTGAGGTCCCAGAGCTTTCAAATTATTTAAGCCGATTGGCACCGCTGTTTGTTTCTGTTTTTGTAACGTTAAGCTGCACAACATCCAGTTCCATTTCGCTCGAAGGTAATAATATTTGGATCTTAAAAAGCGCACCTGTGCCGACATTAACGATATTGCTAAGTAAAATCGCAGTGAATCTTACGATTACCGTGCCGATTGTAGTTGTCAGTAGTGTGCTCCTCATGATATCTCTTGGCACAGGGTGGATCGAAAGCTTGCTATTACTGGTTATTCCCGTCTTATATGCTTGTCTTACAGCAATGACTGGTGTAATCGTTAACTTGAAGCTACCTAAACTGGAGTGGACAAATGAAGTATCGGTAATCAAACAAAGCGCATCCGTCTTAGTGACGATGTTGATAGGCTTAATAAGCTTACTGATCCCATTTGGTTTGAGTCTGCTGCTATCTGATCTGAATGGTAATCTTGTATTGTTAGGTATTGGGTTACTAATATTAGTGGTGTGTGGTGCGATGTATAAATATATTCAGTCCAAAGGTGAGCTTTTATTTCGGGCGCTTTAAATAAGTAAAGTACTATCTTCTGATTCAATCAGAACGTAACTTCATAAATATGAATTTCGAATATCATAACTGTTGTCAGACACTCCTTTAGGGGTGTCTTTTGTTATAAGTGGGGACTTATATTTTGAAAACATCAATATTACAACACCGATGGAAGGATATAAACTGATAGCTAACGAATTCAATTTGATAAAAATACGCTTTGCATGGTCGCCATCATACCGCACAAATTGCTTCGCTTAAAGAACGTACAGTCCGGTATGAGCTCGGGGCTCTTGATCCATACGATTACTAGTTATTCCGAGCGAAAAATGGATGAGATTCACAAAGTACATCTTTTCGCACTCTACCAATATTTTAGCAATGTTTATTGACTCTATCCTTGGTATAATTCGAAGATTATATCCGAGGAGGATCATCTCGTGAACAATAGATTTGGTAGGTTTGTTATTACTATACTTGTAGTATTGCTTGTAGCTGGGGTATTTATTCAACATATATGGGCTGATGATGGAGCCCCATTTAAAGATATAAGTAACAGTTATGCTAAAAAAGAAATCATAGATTTATATCATCGAAACATATTAACTGGCACATCGGAGACAAGCTTTTCACCTACTAAATCGATTACTAGAGCAGAATTCATAACGGTACTTGATCGTCTGCTAAAGCTAGATCCTGCAGTTAGTCCAGTATCTCCTTATACAGATGTAGCTAAAAAAGCTTGGTATTACGGCTGGATACAGGCAGCTGTTCAGCTTGAGCTGGCTAACGGCACATCGGCAACTACTTTCGCGCCAGTAAAAGCAGTTACTAGGCAGGAAGCGGCTGTATGGATGGCCAAAGCTTTAAAGCAAACAAACCATACTTCCGCTCTAACTTCGTTTAATGATCGAAATGAAATTGCTAGTTGGGCAAGATCAGCTGTTGTTAAAGTAAATGATCTAGGTTTAATGATGGGGGACAATAGCAGGAATTTCCGTCCTTCTGATCCTATTACTAGACAGGAAACAGCTGTCCTCATTGACCGGGTTCTGCAAAATGACAGCTGGGCAGCAGAGCTTGAGGAGAAGCCAGAGGATCAGATCGTTATAGGCTGGCAATATGGTCAGACGACGGCACAATATGAGAATACGGTTCTGAAGTCCAACGTGAATACCTTATCGCCACGATGGTATTATGTAGGAAAATCAGGTGCAGTAACGGATTCTACGGATGCTTCGCTGATCACATGGGCAAAGAAGAATAATAAGAAAATATGGGCGATGGTTGGCAATCGTTCAGATCAAGAAGCAACGCATCAAATGTTGTCGAGTGTAAGCACAAGGACTACGGCAGTAAATCAATTAGCTGTTGTAGTGAGTAAATATGGATTAGATGGACTAAATATTGATTTTGAAAATGTTGGGCCTGATGATCGTGCGTATTTGACCTCATTTATTACTTTATTAGCTGAGAAAATGCATTCACTTAACGCTAAGCTGTCGATAGACGTTTCTCCTGATCTTGGAACAGATTGGACAGATGCTTTTGACTATGCTGCACTAGGTAAGCAAGTGAACTATATGGTGATGATGGGTTATGACGAGCATTATGATGGGAGTAAGCTTCCTGGGCCGAATGCCTCAATTCCTTTTGATCAACAGGCTGTGAATACTATATTAAAAGTAGTACCCAGCCAAAAAGTTATATTGGCATTGCCTTTATATAATCGGGACTGGACGTTGAATCAGAATGGTACGGTTTCATCATCAAAGTACATGTCGCTTTCGGAGCAAAATCAGATTATTAATAACTATGGGATGAAGCCCGTATGGAATGAGTCTTTGGGACAATATGTTGCCAATTATACGAAGCAGTCCATAAAGCACACCATCTGGATTGAGGATGGACGTTCACTAATAGCCAAATACAATTTAAGCGTTAAGAACAATTTAGCTGGGGTTGCCTATTGGTATATAGGTGGGGAAAGCTCTGATATATGGACTAGCCTAAGTAATGCAGAGAGATTTTATGATTATACGTTTTAAAAAAGAGACTGGATGCTCATAGCCACGAAGCTATGTTTTTATCCAGTCCTTTTTATTTGGTTATTACCGTACAAAGGGTAGTCCCCTCATTATTGAAAGGTTTTCCTGCTACATCAGCAAACAATTCGATCTGGCCAAAGCCTGCATTTCGTATTTCATTAATTAAGGTATGTTCTGTGAAACAATGCTCCCATATGTTATAGCATAGAGTCGAGTGTTCACTAACAACAATGGTTTGATTTAGAACTGTCAGATCTTCGTCATAACGATAAAAAGAGTTCAGGCATAAATGTGGATTCTCATCCCAAAAACCGCCGGAAATATTATTTTCCCATTCTTTCTGTTCATTCTTCCCTTCATGCTGTCTGGGTGTAAATACATCTAAAATAAGTTTTCCATTCGGTTTCAATGCTTTATAAATCTTGTCTAATAATAGAGATCTGTCTCTAGTGGATAATACACCATAATCGCAATAAATAAGAGTAACTATATCAAAGCTTTCAGAGTAATTCATATCTAAGTAGTTTTGATAAAGATATTGAATATTGGAACGATTAAGAATAGATTGCTCTTGTGCATAGGCTATTGATCTCTGTGAAAAATCTATTCCTGTTACAGAATATCCAGCACTATGAAATTTCTCTGCGTATAACCCAGGGCCACAGCCTATATCAAGTAGATCTGGATAGCGGTTTGAGGGAAGCATTGTTGAAATCCAGTTCACGGATTCATTAATGAATTCTTCTTTACGACTAGCCGCGTCCCAATTTTTATCCAGATGCGCCTCTAGCATTCCTTTTGATATATGTGGATGATTCCAAAATTCGGTAGTGCTTGGCGTGTAGATGACAGGTCTGACTAAATATTGGAATAGAGTATTTAGCACATTAACACCTCATTTAGAGATTCTGAAGTCCTCACGTTTTACTCTAACCAATACATGTTTCCTGCACAATTTAAAGAATAGATATAATTATAAATTATTACTTCGTTGGATTAATTCAGCTTCGTGTGACGTATTTTTTGAAGTTTTTTACTTTTATAACTTTAACACTTTTGGATAAAAGCTTCTTATCGCTGACAATCCAGGTGTGATCTTTGGAGTTTTTTCTACGAATTGCAGCGAAGTTATACTTGTTTCCTGCGTAAATCTTAAAGCCATGTGCAGCACAATCAGAACAGAACTTGACGCATTCCCCTCGGTTCCGATCTGGAAAAGAAATTTGCTGGAATACATTACGTTTAATGAGCAGGGTCGCACCTTGAAGATTGGTTACATATTTATTTTCCATATGAGAGTAGCGTACCAAGAGTAATTTCTTGTCATTTAGATACATGAAGTGAGCCCGTTTTCCAACGATATCCGCCTTACTCTTATGAAGGGTTTGCATACTATCGGTTAAATAGTTGGTAGCGTAGTAGTCGTCATCATCAAATTTAGCGATATAACTATATTTCGCTAATTGCACACCAAAATTCAAACAAAATCCGAGAGAACGATGTTCCGGTATTTTATAAACCCGCACATTCTTATGTTTTTTTGCAGCAGTTATATAGTCATTGATCTTCAAATCATTATTATTTATGATCACGATAAGTTCTTTAGGATTGAAATTCTGTCGTCGATAGTTATCAAATAGTGTATTTATACAGTCAGCTCGTTTTGTACAGGTCAGGATAGATACAGCAGATCCATTAGAATCAGCAGCCCATTTCATAACTTGATCTTTGGACTGCGTCCAACAAAGGCCTTGTAGTTTTTAATATTACGGATGATCTTATGGTTTGCTATTAGAGTGCTGTCGCTGATAATCCATGTGTGCTTAGAAGAGTTTTTTCTTCGTATGGCTACGAAGTTATTCTTACTCGCAGAATACACCTTATAACCTTTCTTTCTACTTCTGCTGCAAAAAAGATCATCCTCACCCACGTTTCTATCAGGAAATTTCACATGATCGAATACTTTACGTTTGAAGACGAGTGTAGCGCCTGGTAGATGAGTAACTGTTCGATGTTCATCATGTGCGAAACGAAGGATCAAAGTCTTAGAACCACTTAAATACATGTAATGAGCTCGTTTTCCAAGAATATCAGCATTTGTTCTATTTAATGTCTGAATACTTTCTGTTAAATAATGAGGGGCATAATAATCGTCGTCGTCGAATTTGGCAATGGTATGATATTTACATTTCGTTACGGCATAGTTTAAGCATGAACCCAGAGTTTGATGTTCTGGTTTACGAAATATCTTTATGTTTTTGTGTTTTTTAGCTAATTGTTGGTAGGGGAATAGTGGAATTGCATTGTTATTGATAATAATGATGAGTTCTTTTTGGGCATATCGTTGTCTGTTGTAATTTTGAAGTAGGTTGTTTAAATAATTTGGACGATTTGTACAGGTAATAATGGAAACACCGTTCATTTAACCAACCCCTTAGATGCTTTTTATTTGGGAAAAGTCTCATAATACGATATGTCCAAGTTAGGATAGAGTAACGGCATATCAACCTCATGTATGCAAAAATGGATTTGTATGAAGAACACAAAACCCACAGTGATGACTGTGGGTTTTGTGATAAAGACAATGCATGTGGGGAGTTCTTGAATTTGCAGAGTACTACTGATGCTAAGAAAATGATGGTTTGCCAAACGAAGCAGTGAAGTCGCGTAGGGTACGTGATCTTATTTGTTCCCCTCTAAAAGTCTCTCCTTCATCACCCCAGGCGTACAGCCATAAGTATTTCGAAAAATCCTTATAAAATAATTCGTTTCCATGCCAAGCTGAAGCGCAATATCTTGAACGAGAATCTCATCATTCTCCGTCATTAACTGTACCGCACGTTCTAGTCGCAGATTCTGAAGATACTTATGCGGAGTTATGCCGTATTCATGTACGAATAGGCGCTGGAAGTGCTGGACGGAATAACCTACAGCAGCTGCTAGATTGGAGATAAGGAGCGGCTCAGTATAATGCTCGTTAATAAGACCAACCGCTTTAGCCAACGCTCCATTACGCACAGACTCAAGTTCTAAACGACTGCCTGAGGTATGAGTGGATTCAGAACGACGCAACATCAGAAGTAATCGATATAGGGTTATAGATAGATCTTCCATCCCATGCGCGTCTTGTCGACTAGCCGTCTGATTGTTCACCGTATGCCAGATCTTTCCGATTTCCTCCCAACATTGTTCAAAACGAGCAGGGTGATAGGGTATAGAAGGGAGAAGCCCAATCCCCTCTAGTAAACCTTGCGACTGAATTCCTTCGATTCCGATGAAACCCACATGCCATGGTTCATGTGAGGTAGGATAATATTCGTGTCCTCGATCCGGTGGGAAGGCGAAAGCCATTCCAGGTTCTAGTATGATTTCAGTACCGTTCTCCAGATCACGAAACAACCCAGTTCCGGTACGAATCAGAAAAATCTGGTGCACAGGGAAGCCGGCAGGCCGCACATGATGAAATTGGATATGACGTCCGACAGAGTAAGGATATAAGGGAAGCGTCTCAGCGTCGCGCGGTAGCTCTATCAGAGAAAATGGAAGCAGGATGATTCACCTCATATTCATTTTGTACTATCACTTCGAGAGTATATTCCTACTGTTCTAGGTGAGTTTTCTTTTATTATAAATAGTATAAATGATGATTCTTGATTTAGATAGCTTCGGCATCTAACGTCTCATCAGAGAATAGTCCCATTCCAAAAATGGGCAGAATTGAGAGGATGATCTTACACAATGAGTAAAAAACATTCCCCGATTAGTAGCAAAGCTCCAGTGATGCTGCACGGTGCTGATTATAATCCTGAACAATGGCTGAAGTATCCAGAAATTTTGCGTGAAGATATTCGTCTGATGAAGCTTGCAAACTGTAATGTGATGTCTGTCGGAATTTTTTCTTGGGTATCCCTAGAGCCTGAAGAAGGTGTATTCACTTTTGATTGGCTAGATAGTGTATTGGATTCTTTTGCTGAGAATGGGATTTACGCATTTCTAGCAACACCAAGTGGAGCACGGCCTGCTTGGATGTCTGAGAAGTACCCTGAAGTTCTAAGAGTGGAACGTAATCGTGTTCACAATTTACATGGCTTCCGTCATAATCATTGCTTCACCTCACCTGTGTATCGGGAGAAAACTGCGATTTTAAATGCGAAGCTTGCGGAACGTTATAGCCAGCATCCGGCTGTTATCGGTTGGCATATTTCGAATGAGTTCGGTGGTGAATGCCACTGTGATCTTTGTCAGAATGCTTTTAGAGATTGGTTAAAGGTCAAATACAATAACAGTTTGGATGAGGTAAATCATGCTTGGTGGGCTACTTTTTGGAGTCATACCTACACTTCATGGACACAGATTGAATCCCCAGCGCCACATGGAGAAACACAAGTACACGGCTTGAACCTTGACTGGCGGCGTTTTGTCAGCGAACGGACGATTGATTTCTGTCAGCATGAGATTAATGTTGTACGCCCTTACAATCCAGCGCTGCCAATTACAACGAATATGCATATGATCGATGGCATTGATTATCGCGAACTAGCCAAAATTCTGGATGTTGTCTCATGGGACGCTTATCCAGAATGGCATTATACTGAAGACGGTGACGATGCTAGACTGGCGGCATGGACGGCGATGCACTACGATTTAATGCGTTCTTTTAAAAAGAAACCATTCCTGCTCATGGAGAGCACACCATCACTTACGAACTGGCAATCGGTCAGTAAGCTGAAGCGTCCTGGTATGCACAAGCTGTCTTCACTTCAAGCGGTAGCGCATGGTTCGGATTCTGTACAATATTTCCAATGGCGTAAAAGCCGGGGCTCTAGTGAGAAGTTCCACGGTGCGGTTGTTGACCATAGCGGACATTCCGAGACTCGTGTGTTTAAAGAAGTTACAGAGGTAGGAAAGACGCTGGCGGGAATGACAGAAGTAGTAGGTACATCAACTCCAGTGAAAACAGCGATTATTTTCGATTGGGACAACCGCTGGGCGATCAAAGATGCACAAGGTATTCGTAATTCCGGATTACGTTATGAGGAGACTGTACTCCAGCATTATCGGGCACTTTGGGAGCTGGGTATTCCGGTTGATATGATCGGATCGGGAGATGATCTGTCCTCCTACAGTCTGGTCATTGCACCTATGTTATATCTGATCAGCGAAGAAAATGGAAAGCGCATCGAGAAGTTTGTGGAGCAGGGCGGAAATTTTCTGGCAACCTATTGGTCTGGTGTCGTTAACGAAACGGATTTATGCCATTTGGGTGGATTCCCTGGACCACTGCGCAGAACGCTCGGTATTTGGGCGGAGGAGACAGAAGGACTGCATAGCCGTGATTTGAATGGTGTTGTAATGCAGGCGAGCAATGCACTTAATCTTAGTGGAAATTATGATGCGCATGAAATTGCTGAGCTGATCCACTTGGAAGGTGCGGAAGCATTAGGCACTTATCGCAGTGATTTCTATGCTGGCCGTCCAGCACTTACGGTAAATCGTTTCGGTGAAGGAAATGCATATCACCTCGCTACTCGTGTGAAAGACGCTTCTTTCTACGTTGAATTGTATGCTGCGATCACTGCTAAAGCAGGAATTACGCGTGCACTTGATAGTGAGCTTCCAACTGGTGTGACAGCGCAGCTTCGTACCGATGGAGAAAGCGATTATATCTTTGTGCAAAACTACAGTGGCAGTCCGCAAGCGGTCAAATTAGATGGAGCGGATTATACAGATTTGAGCTCAGGTTCTGCAGCTCCGGCTGTGTTGAATCTAGCGGTAAATGATCTCGTAATGTTGAAGCGTAAATCGCTAGTATAAAAAGAAGGCAGGACCTGAGGGATTCAGGTTCTGCCTTTTTTTTAATCAATCCGCGAGTCGTCCCATCATAATCGTGTTATAGAATTTGCCATCCGAAAGGATCTTGTCGTTCTTTAATGTGCCTTCGATCTCAAAGCCGAGCTTTTGATAAAGTTTAATTGCTTTGTCATTCGTTTCCAGGACATTTAAAGCGATTTTCTGGATACCGTTAGCGTCGGCCCAAGCAATAGATTCTGCTAAAAGATTCTTTCCAATTCCATAACCCCAATAATCCTGCAACACACATACTCCAAACTCTACTTTATGAGCGAATCTTTTTAAAGTAGGACCTTCACATCGGGAGAACCCAACGATTTGATCTTCAACTACCGCTACAAGAAACAATTTTCTGGGTTCCTTCGAATCAGATTGAATAAGCACCGTGAAGCCTAATTCGTCAATGAACGCTTCCCCTGGTTCTCTGTCTAAATTCTCGGTCTCACCATCAATTTGTACTCTTAATTTGGACAATGTCATAGCATCCGTAGGGGTTGCAGATCGAATGATGTATTGGATTCCTCTCACACTAAATATTTGTTGATCAATAATCATTTGTCCTCCGTTACTTCTGGTGATTTTAGAAATATTGCCTCGATGCCCTCAATAATACGAGAATAATAATCCGTATCGTGGGGTACAAAATGGGTCTTGTCTACATCCTGCTCAATGGCAATTCTATGTCCATGCGGATCGATTTGAAAACCGTTGACTTGTAGACTATGTATTTCTTCCTGCCAAAATCTGCAGAAATCAGAGAACTTAGCTTTGACAATGCCGGCGACCTCTTCTTGTTGTAACTGAAAATCTTCTAGTCGATAGGAATTGATATAAATAAAGACATGCGCTCGTTCATTATCGATAAGGTTTTCTTTTTTCATACTGTAAGGAATTGTTCCTAGCGGGATCAGTTCTTCAAAAGAAATCTCCAGTCCCAGTTCTTCTTGAACCTCGCGTATTCCATCTTCTACAGTTTCATTTGCTAGCAAATGTCCGGCGGCCGTGATGTCCAGTAGTCCTGCATAATCTTGTTTCTGTTCACTCCGAAGTTGTAAATAGATATAGGGTATTTCCTGATCTTTGCTTATGAACCAGCAGTGGAAAGTCTCATGCCAATGACCTAACCGATGTACCTCTTCACGTGGAGCCGTACCTGTTCGGTTGCCTGCTTCATCAAAAATGGTAAGTATCTCATTATGCATAGAAAAGCTCCTTTGTGATGATTTCTTCTTTCTAAAGCCTATCATAAAACCGTTCGAATTACCCTAAATGTTAGGGTGGTTCTTATTGACAACATCTAGAATGATATGTATATTTTGGATGTTAATCAAAGGAGGAGTTAAATGAATTTAGTAACCATGAAGCAGAAGGATTTGGACACTTTAAGTGATGAAAGACTAGGATGGGCCTGTATGGAGCCTACCTTTCAGCAGATTCGCGCAAAATCACCATCGATCAAATCCGAAGTGATCTCCAAGCTCACAGATGGACAGAAAGCTCTTTGTATGTTCAGAGTAATGCATGATCACAGCCGTAATTCCGAAGGGGAATATTATGCTTGGATTTCTTACATGCAAGACCTGCCGGGGTATTGGACAGGGGTGATGGGTGGCATACGATTTTTTGGCGATGATCCGATGATTCTTTTGCTTCAGGAAACAAAGGTATTTCTCGAAGAAAGAAACAATCGTCTTGGAATACAGTGGGTTGATGCTACCATCACGGATCTCGATCGTGACCCTGAGTTGTTGAGAGAGATGAGTGGTTTATTTGAACGATTTAAGAACATAGCCGAAGATAGCCACAGACTGATTGGCGAGTATATTCGGGCACATCCTGGAGAATTTGTGCAGATAGAGGGCTCAGATTAATGAAAAAAACTAATCCGTACATCGTGTTTCTTGTAGTATTCATTATTGGCTTTTGGAGCATTACGTTATATCACAGTTATAATTCATTTAAAAATATTATTTTAGATCGAATCGATACAGCCGAAATCACGTCCATCGAGATTCTTAAATCGTCAAATGATGAACAAGTAGAAGTTGAGGATCCGAAAGAAATTGAAAAGATAATACATGAGTTCTCTGATGTGAAACTGAGAAGAAGTAATACTGCTGATAAACCTACGGAAACCTATTGGATAAGTATACGTGTAAATAAAGCTTTGCGTTTTGGAATGACTCTCACAGACACTAATTTTCTGCATATCATTGATCTTGCTAGTAACAATAAGTATCACTCCGGGGGTTTTAAGATTACAAGTAAGTTTGATGGGGAATCTATTACAAGCTTGTTTAAGTAAAAATAACCCGCTGCCACAGGCAGCGGGTTAAATATTTCAGGTTATTTATCTAGCCATCCATCCGCCGTCAACATTAAGAATATGGCCGTTCAAGTAGTCAGAAGCCGCGGAAGCCAAGAATACAGCAGGACCTTTAAGATCATCAGGTGTTCCCCAACGTGCAGCAGGGATACGATCTAAGATGGCATCCGAACGACTTTGGTCGGCACGGATTGGAGCTGTATTTTCAGTAGCCATGTAGCCTGGTGCAATCGCGTTGATGTTTAGACCGGAGCCTGCCCATTCATTGGCAAAAGCTTTAGTAAGACCAGCAACCCCGTGCTTACTTGCGGTGTAACCAGGAACATTGATACCGCCTTGATAGGAGAGCATAGAGGCGATGTTAATGATTTTACCGGATCCTCTTTCCAGGAAGTGACGGCCAGCGATCTGAGACAGAAGGAACACTGTGTTCAGGTTCAAGTTGATTACATCGAACCAGTCTTTTTCACTATGGTCTTTTGCCGGAGTACGGCGGATCATTCCTGCACAGTTCACGAGAATGTCAACATGACCGGTCAGTTCAAGGGCTTGGTCAAATGTGTTTTGCAGGTTGCTATGATCACTTAGGTCAGATTCGATGCTTACCGCTTTTACGCCAAAAGCTTTTGCAGCGTTTACGGTTTCTTCACTTGTATTAAGAGATACGGATGCGATATCTGCACCTGCTTCTGCGAAGGCAAGGGCAATCCCTTGTCCAAGACCTTGCGCTGCACCGGTTACGAGTGCTGTTTTACCTGCCAAGCTGAATAATGATGATGACATATAATTACGCCCCTTTGATTTAAATGGATATGATTCCGTTATTACTCACATTCAATGATAACGCCGGCATTGCGGAACTGTTTTGTCGTCTCGGGGGAGAGTCCATTATCTGTCAAGATAACGTCAACCTCCTGCAGAGAAGCAAATGTACGTAGCGCAGTTTGACCAAATTTATGGTGATCGACAACCGCGAACACCTTACGGGCTGTAGACACAAGGGCTTGCTTAAACTCAATTAAATCTCCTGTATATATGGAAAGTCCATGTTCAATATGAACAGCTGTAGAGGACACAAATGCTTTTTGAATATTAAGCTGTTGCACATAGGAGACGGCTTCAGGGCCGGCCAACATATTACGGACACGGTAACCCCCGGGAACGACCAGGCGAATATGATCTTTGGGAACCAGCTCGCTGATGATGTATACATCATTGGTGACTACCGTCAGAGGCATATTGTCCAGGCGTCGAGCAATTTCAAGCGTTGTGCTCCCACCGTCAAGAGCTATAATATCGTCCTGTTCAATATGAGCAAGTGCACGCAAGGCGATTTCCGTTTTCTCGTCGGAATACTTATCCAGGGGATCCTTGGAGGGTAAAATACCAAACTGGTCACTTTGTGCCAGCACAGCTCCGCCATGAACACGAACGATCAGTCCTTGTTCCTCCAGCTTGCTTAGATCCTCACGAATTGTTTTCCCGGTAACCTGCAGCTTATCGCTCAGTTCATTCACCGTTACATCTTTTTGGTTCAGCATAACTTCCATAATCATCTCGTGTCGTCTTATCGGGTTCATCCGCTTGCCTCAGCTTTCCGTAATTGATTAAAATTATAAGAAAGTTTAAGTTTCACGCTAGACTCTTCCTTATAATTCTCGCACAAACGCTTATCGTCCTAAAAAGGACGCCGAAGGCGTTTTAGCTTGTCTCTATTGTAGTTCTTTCATGGATACGGGGTCCATATCATCATATCTTTTATTATCACCAGCCATACTCCAGATAAAAGTATAGTTATGAGTGCCGACACCACTATGGATGGACCAGCTTGGAGAAATAACGGCTTGTTCGTTTTGTATTACGATATGGCGAGTTTCATTAGGCTCTCCCATCAAGTGGAACACAACGGAATCGTCTGGTAGATCGAAATAGAAATAAGCTTCCATCCGGCGTGGATGTGTATGTGCTGGCATCGTATTCCACATGCTACCTGGCTTCAGTTGAGTCATACCCATAACTAGCTGAGCACTTTGTACGCCATTTGTATGAATGAATCGGTGAATGGTACGTTCGTTGGAGTTCTCCAAACCGCCCATCGCACCGGATTCGGATTCGGCCAGTGTGGTTTTGGTAGTTGGATAGGACTGGTGAGCAGGTGCAGAATTCAAATAGAATTTGGCGGGCTTGGAAGCGTCTGCACTTTTGAAGATAACATCTTTAGAACCTTGACCGACATACAGACATTCTTTGAAATCCACTTGATATTCTGTACCATCGACAACAACCGTCCCTTTACCGCCAACGTTGATGATCCCCAGCTCACGGCGTTCGAGGAAGTAAGTAACCCCAAGTTCTTTAAGGTCTGTAGTAAGAACTACTTCTTCTTTAACAGGATTAGCACCACCAACGATCATACGATCTTCATGTGTAAGCACAAGCTTTAGCTCATCAGGTGCAAAAATGACAGGAATGTGGAATTCCTTACGGAGGCGCTCAGTGTCAAACTGCTTAACTTCATTAGGATGGGATGCGAAACGTCTTTCCATGGAATATTCAATCTCCTTAACAAGCATATTTTTCGTTCGTATAGGTACAATTTACTCCATTTAAGTTCATTTTACAAGTGTAATTTTTATTATTTATGTTCATTTTAGTTTATTATTAGGTTTTTGTAATTGCAAAATGAACAAAAAGTGTGCACAATAGAGCTAAAATGCTTTGTTCTCATTCGTAGGGTTATTGTCATACTATTGAGAATTGAGATATGGGAGGTCGAACTTGAATGCTGGAGTCAAATGGTATTCAGAGTAGTTATAAGGAGCGTCAGCAAGAAATTATTTTTAAAATCGCATTGGAAGCGGAGCGGCGACCTCTCCTGGAGAGTGGACTCTGGTTCCACGATGATGTGCGAAATAACTTTTATTATGGCTCGTATCTTTTTGCAGCTGCAGTAGATGATTCTCTGGTGATACCTTTCGATCGTGAACTAGCGAAGCAGAAGGCACAGGATGTGCTGCTGGAGACTTTATTGCTTCAGAATCGACAAGCCGGTACGGAGCTCTACGGACACTGGCCACTTGGTTTGAATCCTATTCCACGTGAAGCATCGCCGCACGAGTTACCTGTGGAAATTATGGGGAGTCTGATGGCTTACTTTTGCAAAAAATATGGCGGATCACTAAATGCGCAACTCCGTATTGTCCTGAATACAGCATTTGGGCACATTTATCGGAGTGATTTCTTCCGTAAGCCGGTAGTAACCTTTGGACATCATGAAGCGAAATATACAGCAGCAAAGCTGATTTTTGGTACGATGTTCGCAGACGAAATATTGCTTGAAGATGGTCGGCAAAGTCTGAAGAGTACGCTAGCGTATATTCGCTCCAAAGGTATGCCTGAATACGGCAGTCTTCCGTGGTTCTGGCATTGGGTGCAAGCGTTTACCTGTGCTTTGGAGCTTGTCTCAGCAGAGGATACGGATTTAGTAATTACTCTTAAAGAAATGCTTGATCATCTTTGGAATGTCAGAGCAGCATTTTATTTGCGTGGAGCTTGGGTAGGGGCACATTCAAGAGGTTGGCCTCATGACGTACCAGGTGACGCTAATGTGCTGCATGACTATGTTCAGTTCGGGGACTTCAAGCTTCCAGAGGCAATGCCACGCACGGAATATGCTGGGCTCCTTTTCTATAAAGCACCCGAAGAGGCTTTAACAGCTGCAATGAATCACCAGACGCCAGTGGAAGCTACCAAGCTTACACGGAAAGTAGTTCCTGCAGATCCGAACGTTCAACCGCTGCTTCATTCCTATGCCTATATTTCAGAGGAATTTGCCGCAGGCGGGATGTGGGAGCGAGTAGAGGAATTCGATAATGAGCAGCTCCGTTGGGCTTTCTCCCTGCCTGTGAGTGGAGAAGAAGGGTCCAACCAGCTATATTTCTTCCATCCAGGTGAAGGATACAATGAGGGAGATCCACGCCATCAGAGTCGTTATATGGAGGTCCTCTATCATAAGAATGTTGTGATTTCATTATTCCCCATTCCTCAGGGTGATAAGAATACGATCATCGGTGTTCTCCCTCATGGGGAGTGGATGCAAGACCCGAACGCCTTGTTTGGTCAGGTTGGGGAGGTCTTTTTCGCAATTTATTTATCACATTCATACCAACTGCAGGAACGTTCGGGATATATTGAGGTAACCGTTCAAGGAAAGCCGGGTGGGGTGATCGTTGAAGCGATAGGTGTTAAGGAGTCCACGGAGCTTGGAATCATCGGACTAGATGCTTTCGTTATAGCTATGGCCCACAATGAACCGCAGTTCGAGATGGAAGACGGATTGGCGGCTCATTATACGACCAGTAATGGCGATAGATTGCAATTGAGTATCGAGAGTGAGTTAAAGCCACCGCGAGCTGTATTGAATGATGTGAAGATTTCCTTGGAGAACTATACGGTTTAATAACTCAACATAGTTGTGAGTAAAGTTTGGATGGAGTCGACCTTAAGGTCGGCTCTCTTTAATTTGTAAATATGTGATGAGATTTGATGGCATGAAGTGCAATAGAATTTAATTAGTGTACATACTATGCTATAGCTTCATTTGGAAATTTACTCCTAATAAAAACCAGCTTTCCTTTAAGGGCAAGGCTTTCGTAATCTTATTTGAAATTAATTACATTAATCTCTAATTTTATGAGAGACATTTATCACAATAAAGGTTAATATCTAAGTGAGACATATGAATGAATGCGCTTTCTTAAATCCGTTCAAACCTAACTCAAAGAATGCGAGGGATTTACTGTGACAGGAACTGAATTTCGTGTGGAAAATGATTTTCTAGGCAGCAAACAAGTAGATAAGAACGCATACTATGGGATTCAGACATTACGCGCAGTAGAGAATTTTCCAATTACGGGTTATAGAGTGCACAATGAATTAATCAAAGCGATGGGGATCGTAAAGAAAGCCGCTGCGCTTGCAAATATGGAAATCGGCAGGCTCTATCGTGGGCTTGGAGAAGTTGTTGTGAAAGCAGCAGATGAGATCATCGAAGGTCAATGGCACGAACAATTTATTGTAGACCCTATACAGGGTGGTGCAGGTACCTCGTTAAATATGAATGCCAATGAAGTCATTGCTAACCGAGCATTAGAGCTGCTTGGTCATGAAAAAGGAGACTATCGTCATTTAAGTCCCAACTCTCATGTGAATATGGCGCAGTCTACAAATGATGCATTTCCGACGGCTATTCATATTGCGACGCTTTCTCTTCTGGAACAACTGCTTGTTACTATGCGCAGAATGCATGAGGTGTTTGCAGACAAAGCCAAGGAATTCGATCCGGTTATAAAAATGGGACGCACGCATCTACAAGATGCAGTGCCGATTCGTCTGGGCCAAGAGTTCGAGGCTTATCGCAGAGTACTTGAGAGAGATATCAAACGTATTGAACATACACGTCATCATTTGTATGAAGTGAATATGGGGGCAACGGCTGTAGGAACTGGATTAAATGCTGACCCTCGATATATCGAAGTGGTTGTTGAGCATTTGGCTGAAATAAGTGGATTGCCGCTAGTTACTGCAGATCATCTTGTGGATGCTACGCAAAATACAGATGCATACACCGAAGTATCTGCTGCCCTAAAGGTCTGCATGATGAACATGTCTAAGATTGCTAATGATCTTCGACTCATGGCCTCCGGCCCGCGGACTGGGTTTAATGAAATTTCACTACCTGCTCGCCAGCCTGGTTCCTCCATTATGCCAGGTAAAGTCAATCCGGTTATGGCAGAGGTCATCAATCAGGTAGCTTTTCAAGTGATAGGGAATGATCATACGATCTGTCTGGCTTCCCAAGCGGGTCAACTGGAACTGAATGTTATGGAGCCAGTTCTAGTATTTAATCTCATTCAGTCCATCAGCATCATGAACAACTCCTTCCAAGTGTTCACAGACTTCTGTCTGGCTGGTATTGAAGCCAATAAAGAGAAGCTAGAGCGGGATGTGGAACGGAGTGTCGGAATCATTACTGCGGTTAACCCACATTTGGGCTACGAAGTGGTTTCTCGTATTGCTCGTGAGGCGATTTTGACAGGAGAATCTGTTCGTGAATTGTGCCTTAAGTATAATGTGTTATCCGAGGAAGAGCTAAATCTGATTCTGGACCCATACGAAATGACACATCCGGGAATCGCAGGCTCAGCTTTATTGCAGAAACAGTAGGGGATTGCCTAACCATTAGTCACTGCCTTTGTCATCCGTATTCTACGTTATTTAATAAGAACCTACTTCAACGATAGTTAGAAGTAGGTTCTTTTGCGTTGCGTTTCAGGCTTATAGGAAAAAGAATGAGCGTAATAGCCCGCGCTTTCTTGGTGGAGAGGGTAATCTTGAAGTGATAACGGGATAGGATGCTTCATTAGGTGTGAAGGTTTTTCCTTTTGTAACTTGCATGGGTTCAAGGGATGCCGCTAATTGTTTAATCATTATCCGCAGATCCTCAAGCTCTTCACGCTGCTGAAGCAGCTGTATCATGACTACTTCGTCGGCTTTTTGATCGAGTGTACGTTCGATATAATGAATCCGGGACAATATATCTTGCATAGGCTCAGCGTCAGTGGGATGAAGTGGGTCTTGCGGTGACGACGACAATTGATGCTCATTCGCGACAGTTAATTGAATACCCTCTAGTGCTTCTCCGTGATTAATGCAATCTTTAATATGATTGAGCAAGCTAATTTGCTGCTCTGAGAATGTATAGTGGCCAAATCGGTCCTTTGGAAAAAAGTCAGGGAACATAGCAGCCCAACGTTTGATCGTTGTTTGGCTAACAGACAACAGCTCTGCGGCATCCTTTGTTTTCAGAATTTCCATTTCGATTCCTCCAGTTCAGGTAGACTTGTTATGAGTAATTCGTTGTTCAATTGCTGCTCCCTGCACGGTTGACAAAGGAAGTGCGGATTCGATAAACAAAGTGTTATTACGAGCAATCTCACCACTTTTGTATTTCACTATCTTGCTTTTACATTCTAGAATGAGTACAGATAACCCTGAAGCAGGGTATACTTGGTTTAGAGGTAAAGCGTATGGATAGGAGTGGAGATGTGGAAAAGATGAACGAGGAGCAATGGCAGGCGATTTTGCAAAATGATGCAGCTTATAACGATAAATTCTTTTATGCTGTGAAGACTACGGGAATCTTTTGCCGACCTTCCTGTAAGTCCAAAGCACCTAATCGAGAGAATACACGTATCTTTCAAAATGCAGAACAAGCGATAGAATCTGGATTTCGTCCCTGTAAAAGATGCAAACCGACGGGTGAGTGGCTGCCGGATAAGGAATGGGTGGCTGTAATGACTGAATATATCGACAAGCATTATCAGGAACCTCTTACTCTTGAAATGTTGGCAGAAGTCTGTCATGGAAGCCCTTATCATCTGCATCGAACCTTCAAGAAAATAACGGGAATCACTCCTGTGGATTATATACAGCAAAAGAGAATCGATCAGGCATCTGAATATTTGGTTACCACGGATCGGGCTGTAGCTGATATTGGAACACATGTGGGTCTGCCAAATCCGTCGTATTTTATTACCTTATTTAAGAAAAAGACGGGGCACACCCCAACGCAGTATCGACAGCTTAACAAAGTAGAATTAACGAATCATTCTGAATTATTCTTGGAGGTACAGAAAAATGGAGAGTAGACCAAATGCAATCATATACTGGACATTGCTAGCTTATAAGGAATGGAGCTTCTATATCGCAGCATCGGAGAAAGGATTAAGTTATGTGGGGTCGCAGCAGAAGCCATTCGAAGAAATGAGTGACTGGATCAGCCGAAGATTTCCTGGAAGTGAACTGGTGCAGGACGATGAGAAAATGGTTCCATTTGTACAGGAACTGATCGAATATTTGCAAGGGGAACGGCAGGCATTCAGCATTCCTTTTGACTATCGTGGGACTCCATTTCAACTTGCGGTGTGGAAAGCGTTATGTGAAATTCCATATGGACAAACGTGGTCTTATTCGGACATTGCCACATATATTCAAAAACCGGCTGCAGTACGAGCGGTAGGGACGGCGATTGGTGCGAATCCGATATTAATTACGGTGCCCTGTCACCGAGTCATTGGCAAGAATGGGACATTAACCGGATACCGCGGGGGATTAGAGATGAAGACGAGGCTGCTTCATTTGGAGAGCGGGAAGCTTGCTCAAGAACTATGAAGAATGAGATCCAGTACAAAACCCCAAAGACCTTACTTAATAAAGGGACGGGTTATCTGAATGGATACAGTCATTCTTTGAATCCATATACCGGATGTACTTATGGCTGTTCATATTGTTATGTGCGTCAAATGCCCGTTTCACTGTTCCGTAAAGAGGAATGGGGGATGTGGGTAGATGTCAAACAAGAAGTTGCAGCTATCCTACGCAAAGAACTCCAAAAAGCAAAGTCCAAAGGACCGGTCTCCATCTTTATGTCTTCTAGTACAGATCCTTACCAACCGATAGAGTACAAGGAACAAGTAACAAGAGCTTTATTGGAGGTTATGGTAGAGAATCTGCCTGATTTTTTATTCGTGCAGACGCGTAGTCCGCTCGTAAGCAGAGATATGGATTTGCTAATACGCTTAGGAGATAAGGTTCGTGTGAGTATGACTGTAGAGACGGATCGTGAAGATATTCGCAAAAAATTCACACCAAGTGCTCCGCCCATTTCTGCGAGATTAAAGACACTGAAATTACTGCGTAATGCGGGCATTCCTGTTCAAGCAACCATCGCTCCGGTATTGCCAAGCAGCACTTCTTTTCCTGAGATTCTTAGGGAACTCGTGGATAGAGTCTGTATTGACGATTATTTTATGGGAGATGGCAGTGGGGGAAAACGTACACGAAGATTAGGTATATATTCCCTTTATGAAGAGCTGCAACTGGAAGATTGGTATGATCCAGCGGCATATCGTAGGGTGTACGATGGACTCCGGAGTGTTTTTTCAGAAGATGAGCTGTTCTTGAGCCAGAAGGGGTTCGAGCCTTAAACTGAAACATGATATAATAAACGAGAGCATTCATACTTAGTATTTAAAAATATAAGAACGTATAAGATTCACGCAATACTTTATGTCTTATATTTCTCGTATATTCGCATGGTGTCCTTATAAGGACATCGAAGGCGTTTATGCTTGTATACTTAATACCCGTAATCGCTTATTGGAGGAGTAGAGTGGCAAAAGCAAAAGTGGCCAAAC
This sequence comes from Paenibacillus sp. FSL R5-0345, assembly GCF_000758585.1. Taxonomy (NCBI): domain Bacteria; kingdom Bacillati; phylum Bacillota; class Bacilli; order Caryophanales; family Paenibacillaceae; genus Paenibacillus; species Paenibacillus sp. FSL R5-0345. The sequence continues at coordinate 4,027,726 of NZ_CP009281.1, read as the reverse complement.
GGCCCACGAGAGATGAGTTTGTACTTGAGGAGCTAGGCAATCAGTTAGTTGAAGCCAAGCAAGAAGGTTCTGAGATCTTATTAACCGTATGGGGAAAAGAAGAACAGGTGCGCGGAACGATTGTAGAAATGGATTCGCGGACTGGAAAAGTACACGTCAGTAAAAACGAAGGTATCGAAAAAGTTCCGTTTATGGATATTATGCAAATTAATTATCCCAGAGATTAATGGGAACGCAGCAATAAGAGGTCCTGTGAGCCATGTTGGCTTTGGGGCCTCTTTGACCATATAGTATCGAATAGATTAAAGAGAGGTAGATCAAATATGGCAGTAACCAAAACCAACGCGATGCGAATGCTAGATGCGAAGAAAATTGGATATGAAGTGTTTGAGTATGACAATGAGGATGGACTAATCCATGGTACGGCAGTTGCGGAGAAGATTGGAAAGGCGGTAGAGACGGTTTTTAAAACTTTGGTCGCTCATAGCGGAGCCAATCTTTATGTATTTGTTATACCGGTTGCTGAGGAGCTGGATCTCAAAAAGGCGGCCAAGGCCGCCGGAGAGAAGAAGATTGAGATGCTGCCAGTCAAGGACTTGCAGAAGTGGACAGGTTATATCCGTGGTGGATGTTCACCAGTCGGTATGAAAAAGCTATATCCAACGTTCATTGATAGCAGCGCAGAAAGTCAGGAAACGATAGCCGTTAGCGCCGGGAAAATTGGTCAACAAATGGATGTATCACCGCAGCTACTTGCAGGGGTAACCAATGCTAAATTCACAGATCTAATGAAATAGATGAGCAACAAGAAGACCTAAATACTCCTTCAAGGCTGTGCCTGTAGTGGAGATGGCTCCTGGCGAAGGAGTGAGCTTTGAGGGTTGCAACGAAAATTCAGCGCTGGCGATATAATCTGTAGGAAAAGCTTGCGCTGTTAGCCCTACATTCTTGAAGTGCTGCATTGAGCGGGGCATATGAAACCCTGATGTGACTAGTACAGGACGCTTAAGTCCCTTTTTTTGTAGAATTGCGGCGGTATTTTCAGCATTCTGCTCCGTGTTAAGAGATTGATTGTCGGTCAGGATATCCTCTTCGGGGACACCGAGTCCGAGGAGTTGTCTTTTGGCGATATCCGCTTCATTGCCGCTGTCGGAGAAGACTTGTCCACCAGAGAATAGGATGGGTAAACCACTCGAATTATGTAGTCGTACAGCTGTAATTAGCCGATTCGCTGCTGATCCATATAAGTTGCCCTCGCCATCAATATCCGGTGTCCCAGAGCTTGCACCTCCACCAAGCACAACGATGACATCTCCTTGTAATGTATCCGGTTGAGGATATTTTCGTTCTAACCCTCCGATTAACGCATCGCTGACTAAGGAAGTCATGGAGAAATACATAAGCAGTGTAACGCCAAGCAGGACAAGCGCAGGACGACGGTCCTTTTTCCATAACCAAATGACAAGACCGAGCAGTAGTAAGATGAAAAGTCCTGGAGGAAGCACAAAGCTGTATACAAATTTGATGATGTAAATCAACAGTATCAACCGCCTTCGTAAAGTATGAGTTCAGGTTGTATTGTAACATGAGTTGGGGTGTTCGAAGTTGCACAAAAGACCGAAACGGTCTTTTTTTATTTGATGACAAGCCTAATCAACGCCTTCGAAAGAAGGCGTTTTTTGTTAGTCGATACCTTTCAATAAAATAGTTAAATAGTAAAATACGCTCTTTTAGTCGGTATGGTATCTGCGGAATTAAATGATATATCAAGCGAAATTTTAAATAAAAGGAGTGATTTAATGAGTTTTCATCTCTCCTACCCTATGATTTACTGAAATTATTTATTAAGTTAAAAGAGACAACTAATGAGTCTTTGAAGAAGGAACTGTTGCTTAAATTTCATAATGATATAGAGAAGGAAATCTATGCAGGACGAAAGTGTATGAGAGAACGTGCTGTATAAATGGTCTCCGCAATCTGCTTAATAACAACCATACAACTGATGAGAATTATGTTATGGTTCATTCACTGAGAGCTTGGAACAGAAGTACCGCGGTGAAGATAAATCGGGGTGAACCGTACCCTAAATAAGGGCAAGTTTTTTGCTGACTTTTTCGTGCAGAAATTGCAAGGTATTCATTTTTTATTTCCGATAAAATTACGTTGAAGGGAGGGAATACGATGGATTGGTTGGATAGGATGAATAGCGCCATGGAATATATCGAAACAAATCTAGCGGACAATATTTCATTTGATGAAATAGCATAGAGAGCCTGTTGCTCTACCTATCATTTTCAAAGAATGTTTCCATTTATTACTGGCGTATCGTTATCGGAGTACATTCGACATCGACGGTTGACATTGGCGGCATTCGAACTACAGACAACAGACTCAAAGGTTATTGATGTAGCTATGAAATACGGATATGATTCGCTGGAGGCATTTGCACGGGCCTTTAAGAATCTTCATGGTATTATGCCCACATCTGCACGCTATACAGGCGTTTCTCTAAAAGCCTATCCTCGAATGTCCTTTCATATTTCAATAAAAGGGGATGTCGAATTGAATTAACGTATTGAGCAAAGAGGTTCTTTTGAGATGTTTGGAGTATATGGATTAATAAATGCAGACCAAAAAACAGCGTTCTCTGAAGTTCCTCAATTCCGTATAAAATGTGATGATGATGGTAGCGTTGATCTTATGAACAACTTATTGGGACGTTTTGGTGACACCATGTTACACGCCGCCCTTTACGATCACACTAAAGAATCTTTCAAATACATGATCTGTTATCATTTACCTAAGGGTCTTGAAATTCCGGAGAGATTTACAAAACTTTCTGTCCCAACATTAACGTGGGCGATTTTTCCGGAGCCGCAATGTGATATTCAAAATCTATGGCAACGAATCTATTCTGAGTGGTTTCCGACATCTGAATACGAACAGGTTGAGGGCCCTAGTTTCGAAATGTATTATGGAATGGCACGGCATGGGAATATTTCAGGAGAAATTTGGATACCGGTGAAGAAAAAATAACGCTCTTATGCGAGCAAAATGTAGGCGTTAACGAAGATAACAACTGAACAAATCTAGATTAATAAAGGGTCATTCCCACAAAGGATGGCCCTTTAACTTGCCCCTTCACCTAGCGCGATGAACCGTATCATAAGTAGGGCGAAAAGGGGGTGAGCTACCCACGACTGGCGGAAAAGCCGAATTAAACGGGCTGCTGCGTGTTTCTTGGAGGTACAGATAAAGGGAAAGACCGGTTCAGTCCCTTGTCGTTTTCGAATATACAGCATGGATAGTGCCCAGAGAAGAGATCAAGTTAACGAGGCTTTACTAGAGGCTAGGGTCGCTTTTTGTTCTTTCCGCAAGCTTCGTAATCGATTCTATGTCTTGATCGGTTAATTGATCCAGAAAATACTTGCGTATTGCCATTGAGACGATGGGCAGGGCCTCATCCAAAGCTGCTTTTCCTGCAGAAGTAATGATGACCTGTACACCACGATCTGCGTCTAATGGCCCCCTTTTAACAAGGCCCCGTTTTTCCATCCGCGTCAAATGATGGGATAATCTGCTCTTATCCCAGTTCATCGAGTCGGCTAGTTCCTGTTGGCGAAGCTTGCCATCTCCGAATTGGATTAACCGATCTAGTATTCCAAAGTCTCCTTCTGATAGTCCTGTACGTTCAGAAAGCTCCTTAACAACGCGACCGAAGATTCGTTTAAAGGAGCCTTTCCACATATTCCATATTCGCATTTCATCTTCGTTTACTTTTTTGATATCCATGCAAGTATAATATCATGGTTGACACATCAACCACAAGGTGTTAGCCTGTATCTGAGTTGATGTGTCAACCTCGGAGAAAACTGTCGACTACCAAGTTGATGTATTAACCTGTATCGAACAGTAAATCCCCACTAAAGGAGTTGTTTCTTATGCAGGATAAACCCGTGGCCTTGGTCACCGGAGCCAATAAAGGAATTGGTCTTCAAATCGCCAAAGATCTCACGGCTCACGGCTTCACTGTGCTTGTCGGCTCCCGCAATCTCGAGAAAGGGGAGACGGCCGCGAAGAGTATCGGAGCGGATGCCCATAGTCTCCAACTCGACGTTACAAATCATGATTCTATCTCCGCCGCGGCAGAGCGCATCCGGAGTGAGCTCGGTCGTCTCGATGTGCTCGTGAACAATGCGGGCATATCGCACCAAGGTCAGCCGGGCAGGCCTCTTGAGGAGGTCGGGAAGTCGGGGCGCCCAAGTGTAGCCTCTCTAGAAGAGGTGCGAGCAGTGTTCGAGACGAACGTGTTCGGCGTCATCGCCGTCACGCAAGCGATGCTGCCGCTCCTTCGTGAAGCGCCGACAGCGCGTATCGTCAACGTATCAAGCGGTTCGGGCTCGCTGACGTTGAACGCGAATCTGACTAATTCACATCGCAAGATGTTCGGCGCCGTTTACAGCCCTTCGAAGACGGCTCTCAATGCGATTACGCTCGCCTTTGCCATTGAACTCGAGTCGACAGGCATTAAGGTCAATGCGGTATGCCCGGGCTTCACCGCGACGGATCTCAACAACTTTGAGGGCACGGGCACCGTCGAGCAAGCCGCGCGACATCCCGTGCGCCTTGCACTCCTCAACGAGGACGGTCCGACGGGCACATTCTCAAACGAAAGACGCCAACTCCCGTGGTGACGTAGTCTCGAGTGGCACTGGCTCACGGAGATATGTGTAGACAACCTGAAGGCTTGAATGCCTTCCCAATATCCTTAAGGAGTGTGCAATCAAATGGAATATGTAAAACTTGGACGCAGCGGGTTAGAGGTCTCAAGGTTAAGTCTTGGAACCATGAGCTTCGGAGTACCTGAACGCGGCAATACTCCATGGTCTCTGGATGAGGAGCAAAGCAGACCGATCATTAAGAAGGCACTCAAATCGGGCATCAACTTTTTCAGCACCGCCAACATGTATTCCGACGGAACAAGCGAAGAAATTCTCGGGCGTGCTCTAAAGGACTTTGCTCAACGTGACGAAGTCGTCATAGCAACAAAGGTATTTGTTCCGATGCGCAAAGGTCCGAATGCTGTGGGACTTTCCCGTAAAGCTATCATGACCGAAATTGATAACAGTCTAAGACGACTCGGAACAGACTATGTCGATTTGTACCAGATCCATCGGTGGGATCCTAATACGCCAATTGAGGAGACCATGGAGGCTCTTCACGATTTAGTTAAGGCGGGCAAGGTCAGATATATCGGAGCATCCTCCATGCTGGCATGGCAGTTTGCGAAAGCTCAGCATGTCGCAGAGCGCAACGGCTGGACACGGTTCGTTTCCATGGAGAATAGATTAAACCTGCTCTATCGGGAAGAAGAACGAGAAATGCTCCCCCTTTGCAAAGACGAGGGAGTTGGCGTCACTCCTTACCTGCCTTTAGCTGCAGGCCGGTTAACTCGGGATTGGAATGAGCAGACCGCGCGATCAGAGAATGACCAGGTAGCAAAGGCTTTGTTTAATAAAACGGAAGAGGCTGATCGCAAAGTCGCGGAAAGAGTTATGGAAATTGCCGCTAACCGGGGAATTTCGCGCGCACAAATTGCACTTGCATGGTTGCTGCAAAAGGAAGAGGTCACAGCGCCGATTATGGGTTCGACCAAAATCAGCCATCTGGAAGATGCGGTTTTGGCGTTGTCTATTAAATTGACTTCTGAAGAAATTACTCGTTTAGAAGAACTGTATATTCCACATCCATTTGTATAAATTTGACGCAAGTAAGGTGTGCATCTGCTAATCATGCAAAGCCTAACTCTTATATGTTCCATTCTATGGGAAGAACTCTTCATGCTATTTCTCATGAAGAGTTCTTTTGCTTTTGTGGTGATATAGTGAACCTTATCATAAGTAAGGCGTAATTCTGGCCTGAAAGTCTTGGAGATACTGAAAGTTGCTTGTAATTGGGGCAGTGGGGTACGAGAGCACTAAGGGTTAATAGATACGATGGATTTTTTTTGCATTTTTACGTCATTGAAAGGATGGGCGACATCGGGCTTATAAAGCGGGGGTCGGTGGAAGATAGGGATGCAGCGGATAAACAACTCGTCCGTGCCACATGCATGGAATCAAAATAAAACTCACTCTCTAAAGGGTGAGTTTTTATTTTCTGTCTAAAGAAGAATATTTCTATGCATTTTCCAGGCCGTGTTTTTCGACGATTTGATCGTTTGATTGAGGCTGGCCTATACCCTCGCTAATCAAGCTTCGCAGGCTGCTATTGATGTTTAAGCCCCAGGCGTCCGAGCAGACGGTGTAGCATTCGTACGCTGGGACGAGCCCCACGTGCGTAAAGTTAACCTCCGTTTTGTCGCCCTTCTTGACGATTTCAAAGATTACGTCAGTATCTTTCCATTCGCTATTGTCCTCTATGAAGTTGAAATAGTTGTCTACGATGTGCCAAACCACCTTTTTACCTGGAACGAGTTCAGTGATCTGGAGGGTGCAACGGTGGATATCCTGGTAGTGATGCTTAAATTGACCGAGCTCGTCGGTCTTGCCTTCAATTTCTTCTGACCACCATCCGCGGACATTATTAATGGCGCCGTATACCTCCTCAGGGCTCTGATCTACCATGAAAGAAGTCCTGTAACTATGATTCATGTGAGTGATCTCCTTCGCTCATTTGTTGAGTTGCAAACAGAGTATAGAATACGTACTTGTAAAATGCAAGTACAAATAGTATAATTTTGCTCATGAAAAAGCGAACTTCAACCGTTTGTCCCATCGTCTATGCGCTCGATATATGGGGAGACCCGTGGAGCCTGATCATCCTTCGTGACGTCCTAATCCATAACAAGCGGTATTACCGCGAGTTTCTTGCTTCAACAGAGCGCATCTCTACCAATATTTTGAGTGCGCGGCTCCAATCGCTCATTGAAGCAGGCCTGCTCATCAAAACAGAAGGCAAATCAAACCGCGCACAAACGATGTTTCGCCCAACGCAAAAGGCACTTGATCTGTTTCCAGTCGTATTTGCCATTATGCACTGGGGTCTTAAATACAATACCAATACCGATATGAGCATACCAATCATGCAGGAGCTAACAACAAACGAAGAAGGGTTGAAGCAGCGCCTTTTGCGGAATTTCGACGATTGTACTTTCTAAAATTTTCGCCCTATTTATGATACGGAGAACCGTACCACAAGTAGAACGAAAAGACTTTTTTTCGGATTATGGAAAGACGGTCTCGTTTATAGCAGAAGTTCCCTCTGTAAGTCGTTTGTTCCTAGCGGGACTAGCGGTCTATGAGGCGTCAGATCTTACGGTTGGTAATCACACTATTACTGCAAGCTACAGCGGCGATAGTCACTATAAAGATTCTACAAATAGTTGGCTACAAAACGTGAATAAAATATGCTCTCAAATCAGTATGAATATCTTACAATCTACTATGGTGGGGCTCGGTCGATGTACAAGTCGGTACACTCGGCATGTCATCCCTACTCAATCTTACTCCATCCAGCGCCTAGAAAATTATTTGCTCATATAAACATTTTCATATTCATTTCCTCATTGAGTTCCTGGAGACATTTGAATATTCCTTCATGATCGTCATGCTCTGAGATTCCTTGACACTCACTCCCCGACCCGAAGATCGGTTCCATCCGTATGAATCAGCGGTTTTCGTAACAAAGTGGAGCGAATCTCCCATTTTGGCCGCTAGCACCTTAATGATATATTGTTATACTCTATGCGCTGGAACGCAAAAGAAGACAACTTCTACTGAAGGTGCTCCTAGAGTGTCGATAAAGTCCAATGAAATAGTTAGGGGAAGATGAGCTGCACGGGAATGACGGCGTTCTTAGGTGAATAAATATTCTCTATCTGTTCAAGTAACAGCTTTACGGCTGTTCGTGCCATTTCCTGTTCATCCTGCTGTACATAAGCTACGAATGAAAGATGTGGATTATCGAAAGATAGCAAATCGATATTTGAGTGATTGTTCAGACGGCTGATAGCAGCCGATGTAAGGCGTGCGGTTTCTTCGGTTAAGGAGAAAGCCGCCGAAATTCCACTATGCCCCTGCAAGAAGTCGCTTACATAGTCCAATGCTTGCTTACCGCGTAGAATGTCGAGAGGGATGTGACACCACAAGCTCTTGTCGATTGATATACCTCGATCTGTGTACGCCTTCTCGAAGCCGAGCGTGCGATCCTCGATGGCTGTATTGGCATTCTCAGGTGAGATGAGCGCAATCTGATGATGACCCTTGGATAGCAAATGAGAGACAGCCTTATACGCACCGCCGTAATTGTCTGATGTAATCGTGTATGTCTCAATGTTGCGCAGGTAGCGGTCGATGAACACACATGGGAATTTATCGAGCGACAGACGCAGTAGTGATTCGTTGTACTTCTCATCTTCTGTTGGAAAAACGATCAGTCCCTTCACACCGAGCCCCGTTAGTGTACGAATGGCGTTCGATTCGATAGAGGAGGACTCTCGCGTGATGCTTAGTACCATGCTGAGGCCAGCTTCAGACAGGAATTGTTCCGTGTAGTCTACGAGCTTCTGAATGACACGGGTTACCATCGTCGGAATAATGAAGCCGATGAGCGGCAAGGACGACGCGCTGTGTGGAGATAATGGAGAATCAATGCTAGAAGAGACGAATGTGCCTTTGCCTTGTACGCGTATAATTAATCCTTCATCAGCTAGCTGGGTTAAGGCGTTTTTGACGGTTATTTTACTTACTTTGAATTCGTCCATTAATTCTTGTTCAGAAGGGACGCGGTCCGTTGGCCGGAGCTGCCCAGATTTAATTTTCTGTACAATATCTTCTTGAATTTGCTTGTAGAGCACCAACTTTTTCAAATAAGTACATCTCCCTTAAAATTTAATGAATTTTATAATCAATTGGTTATATAAAATATATTACGTATATATTATAATGCAATTTATAAAGCGCTTACAATACAGAATTAGGAAATTTTTACGAAGGGGTCTTTTCATTGAAAGGTTAGAATCATGTTAAGAAGGTTGGTAACGAGACGTATTGAAACCGCTTAAATTAACAGAAGTGACCAGTCACCCAGCATCTCAAATGAGTAACAAAAAAAGAGAGGATGACGAACAAATGAAAAAACGCATTACATTAATCTCCATCGTTACAGTCCTTATGATGTCACTAGTTTTGTCGGCATGTAGTAAGTCTTCCAGTTCATCAACGGAAACACAGCAGTTAGGCGCTGATGCCGGTGAGAATGCAACAGAAATGTCATTTTGGACATTCGTAGATTTGCATGGCAAGCATTTGGATAAAATGCTGGGGTTATGGAACCAACAGAATCCAGACAAACAGATTAAGTTGAATGTAACGGTTATGCCTTACGATGATATGCACAACAAGCTCTTATTGGCAGTTACAAGCGGAAAAGGTGCTCCTGATATTGCGGATATCGAGCTTGGTCAATTCCCTAAATTCTTGGAAGGGGACAACGTTCCACTGGAATCTTTGAATGATGTATTTGCACCATACAAAGACGTTGTCGTTCCTTCACGTGTCGATATTTACACCAAAGCTGACCAGGTTTATGGCTTTGATTATCACGTAGGTGCTACGCTTGCTTTCTACAACACGGAAATTCTCGAACAAGCAGGTGTTGACTACAAGACAATCAAAACTTGGGAAGATTACAAACAAGCAGGTATCAAGGTTTATGAAAAGACTGGTAAGTACTTAGGTACTGCTGATACATCCGCTACTTGGCAAGCCTCGCTGTTACTTGCTCAGCAAAACGCTGATTTTACAGATGAAAATGGCAATCCAAAAGTTAACTCACCTGAGATGATTAAAGCTTTTGAAATGTTAGTCGACCTGCAGAAGAATAATGTTATTCATACGATCCCAGGCGGACAACCCGACACAGAAGAAGCAAAAGGCGAATACAACAAAGGCAACTACGCAAGCGCATTGATGCCTGAGTGGTACATGTCCCGCTTTGTAAACGAAATGAAGGACCTTAAAGGTAAGTATGCAATTGCTCCATTGCCTGTATTCGAAGAAGGTAATCCTCGTTCCGTTGGCTTAGGCGGTACTGGCACAGTTGTTACTAAGACTGGTAAAGACGTTCAGTTGGCAAAAGAGTTTGTAGCTTTTGCTAAGCTTTCGAAAGAAGCTACTACTGAAATCTGGAATACACTTGGATTTGACCCAATCAATATGGAAGTATGGAAAGATGAGGCTGTAACGAAAAACCCAGATAACGAATACGTCCAGTATTTTAAAACAAATGCATTTGATACTTTGAATGAAATCAAAGACGAAATTAGAGCTATCAAATCCGTAAAAGCTTCACCGACGATCGGCAATGTGCTCAATACGGTTACTCTGAATGCGATCTTTGAAGATGGCCAAGACGTGAAGGAAGCTCTCGATGAAGCACAGGCAGCAATTGAACAAGAATTGAAATAAAAATAATAAGTAAATGGTTATGATTAAGCCTGTCGGCAAGAATGGTGCTCGGCAGGTTTAGTCATAGTCAAGGGAGAGTGGGATTATGATAAAGAAATTTGTATACTCTCAAAAGGTTGCACCTTATGTATTTGTGTTGCCATTCATAATCATATTCTTGATATTCTGGTCTTATCCACTTGTAAATTCATTTGTAATGAGTTTTCAAGATAGGATGTTGGGACAGGATCCAAAATGGGTTGGTGAAGCGAATTATTCGAAGTTATTCACAGATAAAGTGTTTTTGACGGCTATTAAAAATAGCGTTGTATACATGCTAGGAACCTTAGTGCTGTTAATCCCTTTCCCAATGTTATTTGCAGTTATGATAAACAGTAAGTTAATGCTGGGGAGGGAGTTTTTTAAATCTTCGTTCTTTCTTCCTGCATTGACATCTGTCGCAGTGGCGGGTACTATTTTTCGCCTAACATTCGGCGAAATGGATGGTTCATTAATGAACAGTTTTCTAGGTCTATTTGGTGTAGAGCCTACTAAATTCTTGAAAGATGCAGAATGGAGTATGGCTGCACTATTAATTCTTGCATGTTGGCGATGGACAGGTGTTAATATGCTGTACTATCTATCTGGTTTGAAAAACATTGACAATGATTATTATGAGGCTGCTTCAATTGACGGGGCATCTGCTTGGCAGAAGTTCAGATCGATTACAATGCCATTATTGAAGCCGACCACGATATATGTTACGACAATTAGTGTTTATGCAGGTTTGGCAATGTTTACCGAGAGCTTAATGATGTTTAACGGTAACAATTCACCGAAAAATATTGGCCTAACTATAGTCGGATATCTGTATAGACAAGGGATTGAGAAGAATAAGCTCGGTTACGCTGCTGCAGTTGGTATCGTTCTATTAGTCATTGCTATGATTATCAATTTAACGCAGCTGAAACTAAGTGGAATGTTCAAAAAGGAGGAGGATTAAAATGGACACTAGTCAGATGAAGAACAACTTAATTGCTAGAATAGTCATAATTAGTACCTTTATTATACTATTCGTTATAATTATGGTTCCATTCTATGCAGTGGCCCTCTCTTCCTTTAAACCAGGTGAAGCTTTAATAAGATATGGTCTTAACTTAAGTTTGAATTTTGAAATAATGAGTTTTGATAATTTTATCTATTTATTTACTGGACAACATGATTATTTTGTATGGTTTTGGAACAGTATGACGTTAACAATCATTCAGGTTGCTTTAACACTGTTTGTAAGCGCTTTTGTTGCATATGGTTTTGCAGCGTATGATTTCAAAGGTAAGAACTTCCTCTTTGTATGTGTGTTGCTCATTATGATGGTGCCATTTGAAATATTGCTGGTTCCTTTGTACAGCTTAATAAATGATTTGCAAATGGTGAATAGCTATTCGGCAATCATTATGCCGGGTATAGCTAATGCCGGGACGATATTCTTCTTTAGGCAATATCTCAGAAGCATACCCAAAGAAATTATTCAATCTGGGCGAGTTGATGGAGCAAACGAATATGCGATATATTTCAGAGTGATTATGCCGATTATGAAGCCTTCCTTTGCGGCAATGGCCATTCTGAATGGTATGAATAGCTGGAATAATCTATTGTGGCCATTCATGGTGTTGGGAGATCAAAATAAATATACACTGCCAATCGGGTTAAAAACATTGTTAACTCCTTATGGGAATAACTATGACCTTCTGATCGTGGGCTCCTTCTTCTCCATCATTCCAATCTTCATATTGTTTATCGCTTTCCAGAAATATTTCATTGATGGTATGACTGCGGGTGCTGTTAAAGGTTAGTATCTATTACTTATGAAATAGGTGATAAGATGGGAGTCCAACAAGAGGAGTTACGCGTCATTAAACCATTGATCGAGCAACGAGCTGATCCTTTTATATGCCGACATTCAGATGGTTATTATTATTTCGTGGCCTCGGTTCCAGAGTATAATCGGATTGAAATCCGTAGGGCACAGGACCTTGAAGGGCTTATTACATCAGCTCCTATAGTGATCTGGAGAAAGAGAGAGACTGGCATTCTTAGCGCCAATATTTGGGCGCCAGAGCTGCATTTTATTGATGGAAAATGGTACGTATATTTCGCTGCCGCGCATACGTCGGAAACGACAGAAGGCTTGTTCGACCATCGGATGTATGTACTGGAGAATGAAAATGCAAATCCGCTCGAAGGCAGCTGGACGGAAAGAGGACAGGTTCGTACCGCGTGGGAAAGCTTCTCCCTCGATGCCACTACCTTTGAGCACAATGGTAGCCTCTATTACGTATGGGCACAAAAGGATCCGGAAATCGAAGGCAACTCTAATCTCTACATATCTAAAATGAGCAATCCGTGGACGTTGATTGGGGCGCAAACGATGATTACGATGCCCGAATATGACTGGGAGATCATCGGGTATAAAGTGAACGAAGGCGCGGCATTTGTTCGCAAAGATAATCGGGTATTCCTCACTTACTCTGCTAGCGCTACTGATTTCAATTATTGCATGGGCTTGCTTGAAGCCGATGCGGACTCGGATTTGCTCGATGCTGCCTCATGGCGCAAGTCGAAAGTACCGGTTCTCACGACTGATGAGAGCATCTCGATGTATGGTCCTGGTCATAATAGTTTCACGGTGTCAGAGACTGGCGAGAAGACGCTGTTTGTGTTCCACGCAAGAACGTATAAGCATATTGTAGGAGATCCGCTATACGATCCGAATCGCCATACATTTGTAGCGGAGCTGTTGTGGACGGAGGACGGTAGACCTGATTTTCGCGGCTCTGTTGCGGCACTTGCACGTTCTGTACAATACGAATAGATCTGCAAGCGCCTTACAAAATTCTAAATGGATTGGATTAGTTGAACTTATGTCGTACACGGGGAAGCCTTTATAATTAGAAATAAAAACAAGTACCCATCCAATCGATGGGTACTTGTTTGCAATGCAATAGAAGTGATGAATTACGTAATGTTGTACTAACTATTTGGTGATCGGTATAGACGAAATAGTAATCATAGCATTACTGATTGGATAAATGTGTTGCTACTGTCATGAGTGTCATGCTAAGTTAAAAACAATCTATTTCATGAAGCAATAATCAATACGATGTGAGTAGTACAGACATAATAGTGATGTGGACGGAATCCTGTAATGGTTCAAGGAACAAATCAACATCTTATATTAATCGTGTTAACGTAAATATATATGTATTGTATGAAAGTGGGTATACCTATTGGATTCGAAGATAGCAGCATATATAACATTAGTTTGTACTTCGGCTGTTCTGAATTTGTCTATACTTGTCTTTACTTATTGGAGGAGACATTATTATACAAATATCGCTAATTTGTTCATGTGGAATACATTAACTTCAATGATTTATTGCTTTGGTTATGCCTTTAGCTTAACATCGACTTCGTTAGAACAGCTTAGATTTTGGAATATTGTACAGTATGCAGGGATGCCATTTTTCCCTCCGTTAGGATTAATGTTTGTCATGCAATATTTGGGTTATAAAATAACGAGAAAAAGAATAATCGCTCTACTTACAATGCCTTGTATTACTTTTCTCATCAATGTAACTAATGAATCCCATCATTTTTACTATAGAATATATGATATCCATTCGGTGCTTGGGGCTCCATATAGTGAGATTGAGTATGGGGCATGGTTTGCCGTACATAATATTTACATTTTCAGTTGTATGTTAGCTGCGCTCTTATTGCTGCTTTCACGCTGGAAGGAAACCGTTAGTGTATATCGATCTCAATTATTTGCCCTCATCTGCGGTCAATTGCTTCCAATAGTGACTGCATTTTTATTATTCATAGGAGTGACACCCGATGGTATCGATCCTGTACCCATGGTTATTTGGTTTTCTTCTGTTTTGTACCTTTGGTCTATTACCTCCTCTCGAATGTTATCAATAATGCCAATTGCGAAGGAAACGATCTTTAATAGTATGAACGATGGTGTCATTGTGCTTAATGATACCTATCAATTAATCGAATATAATCAAGCTTGTAAAAATATGTTTAGTGAATTGGATCGATCAACGTTAGGGCAGCCATTTGATCAAGTTTGGTATATGCTAACGGATCAATCATTCCCTGTTCAATTAGATACGATCTCAGATAAATTGAATGTTACGATTCATCAAGGTAATTATATATATCAGCTACGTATTTCTATGCTTCAACAATCTAATAATAACTCTGGCTTACTAATTATATTTACGGATATAACAGAGCTACATACATTACAACAAAAGTTAGAGCATCAAGCCTATTATGATGATCTTACACAAATATACAATCGTCGTGCCTTTTTCCAGAAAAGTGAGCAAAGCTTAATGAAAGCAAAGGGTGAATTATCATCCTTTGTGATTATTCTATTTGATATTGATTTTTTCAAAAAAGTGAACGACACTTATGGGCATCAAACCGGAGATCAAATACTAGTACATGTGGCTCAAATATGTAAGGCTGAGATGGGAGAACATATACTATTTGCTAGATATGGTGGTGAAGAATTTGTACTCGCTTTACCTGGTTATACACTATCGGAAGGGGAAAACTTCGCTAATTACCTTAGATTTTGCATTGAACAGAAGCCTCTAGTTGAAAATGACAAATTGGTAACGATTACCTCTAGTTTTGGGGTATCCGTAACGACAGGAGCTGTGGAGGAAACAATCCATCAACTTCTTCATAAAGCTGATGAAGCACTTTATGCTGCCAAAAGAGCTGGTCGAAATCAAGTGCGGGTTTTTATTGAAAAGTACGAATATGTGGAATAGTACAGCAAATTAAAATAGAGGCGTACATCGGAGCCGTGCTTAGTTTAGTAACTTGGTGGATTGAGAGCAAAATGCCTATCAATCAAGAAGAAATATACTTATGAGTGACTGTTTCAACAGGATATAACAGTCAGTTATTCTGATATTGAAGGATCATATGCTAGTGATGCTATTAGGCAACTTACAGAAAGTGGAATTGTAAACGGTATAGGTATGAGAATTACCTGTATTTCGCTCTATAGATGTTACGGTGAGCCGTATCATAAGTAACGGCAAGTTTCTTTTGGGTAACCCAACAAAACTGTGCATGAGATGTCGGATGGGTACTTCCGAATCTTGTTATTCTGTACCTGAAGGGAGGTCATTTGAATGGATTGGCTTGCAAATCTGAATAGAGCTTTACACTATATTGAAGAGAATCTTGATGAAGACATAGATCTGAAGGAAGCAGCGAGGCTGGCTTGTTGTTCGGACTATCATTTTTCAAGAATGTTCTCCTTCCTTGCAGGCATTACGCTATCGGAGTACATCCGCCGGAGACGCCTGACCCTTGCGGCATTCGAGCTTCAAGCCGGTGATTTAAGAATTGTGGACGTGGCAGTGAAATACGGTTATAGCTCGGCAGATGCCTTTTCTAGGGCCTTCCAAGTCTTGCATGGGGTTCCGCCCTCTTCGGTTAGGTCTCATGCCCCATCTTTAAAAGCCTATCCTCGAATGACCTTCCAATTAACTATTCAGGGAGGAAGCGAAATGAATTATCGTATCGTTGAGAAAGAATCGTTCCGTATTGTAGGTATTACGAAAAAGGTGCCTATCCAATTTAATGGCGTGAGTTCAGAAATTGCATCGATGTGGAAAGGCTTAACCAGCCTAGACATCGACCAATTGAAAAAGCTCTCTAATGTTGAACCACAGGGGTTGATTTCAGCATCGACAAATTTTTCTGAAGGGCGAATGGAGGAGAAGGGAGAGCTTGACCATTATATAGGTGCAGCTACATCCGAGGAGTGTCCTGAAAATTTTGCGAAATTAGAGGTTCCCGCATTGACCTGGGCCGTTTTCGAAGCTGTCGGACCGTTTCCCGATACTTTACAAAATGTCTGGGGGCGCATCTATTCGGAATGGTTCCCTTCCGCAAGTTATGAGGTAGCAAGGGGACCGGAGATATTATGGAATGAAGGCAAGGATGTATCTTCCCCCAATTTCAGGAGCGAGATTTGGATACCGGTTACGAAAAAATAGTATAGAGACTATGTTCATAAAATTAAGGCCATACCGCATAGGATGGCCTTAAAACTTGCCGTTACAGACAGAGCGGTGAACCGTATCACAAGTAGGGCGAATTATAACGGTCATTAATAACGAGTCAACCTTCTTCCCAATTGTCATCCCACGCAAATTCGGCTATGGGGCATGTGTTTTACAGCCGAAAGCACAGGAATTTACGACTTGAATGTCGAAGTTACTCCTAATTACTCATTTTTTGTCTTATGGAGGGCTTTCGATGATTACCGCAACAAAGATGCACATCCCTTATGTACGGCACACCTTGGTTGCTCGTACGGATCTGCTTCGTCTGCTTGATGAGGGTATGGACGCGAAGCTTACGCTCTTATTCGCTCCATCTGGTTATGGGAAAACGACGGCGCTAAGCGAATGGGCCAAACAAAGCGGCAAGCTTGTTGCATGGGTGTCACTGAGCAAGCAGGACGATGATTGGAGCACCTTCTGGAACATGGTCATCGTTTCGATCCAGAATCATGTCGAGGACTTTGGCCTGACCATTTTGCCTTTGCTGGTGGAGGGGTCCTCGGCATCTTCCACATCGATGGAGTCGGCGATGAACGTGCTACTAAACGAGTTGAATCAACTGCCGGGTGAGCTGGTCGTCATGGTTGACGATTATCATCTGGCGACGATGCCTGCAATCCAGAATTCGATGAGCTATTTGCTTGAACACCTTCCAAACCACATTCATTTATATATCGCAAGTCGCAACGACCTCCCATTTCCGACAGCAAGATTATTTGCAAAAGGCGAGATGCGGCGGATTACGATCGAGCAATTGAGGTTCCGACCAGAAGAAGTAAACGATTTCTTCCGAGAGACGACGGAGTTGAAGCTGTCGACTGAGCAGCTCAATATGCTGTATGACCAAACCGAGGGTTGGATTTGCGGCTTGCGACTTGCGGCCATCTCACTGAAACGAAGCGGCAATGTGACTGAATCGATCCGTCAATTCAGCGGCCATCAGCAGCACATATCCGATTACTTGCTCGAGGAAGTCATTCGCGATCTGCCAGAGGCGATGCGCGATTTTTTGTTGCAAACTTCCGTGTTAAGCCAAATGAATTATGCATTGTGCGAGGCGGTGACCGGTCAAACGAGAGGTCAGCAGCAGTTGGAACAACTGGAACAGCTTCAGCTATTCATCATTCCTATGGACGATCAACGCAACTGGTATCGCTATCACCATCTGCTGTCTGATTTCCTGCAGTCGATGCTTGCTCGAACATGGCCTGAGCTATGGATTCAGGCGAATGCGCGTGCCGCGCAATGGCACGAACATAACGGGTTTATTGTAGAAGCGGCGGAACATTATTTGGCGGGACGGCAGTATGAAGATGTAGCTCGCCTGATTGAAGCGCATCTGTACGAACTTCTTGGAGGCAAGAACACCGTCGTTGCTCGTTGGGTGATGCAAGTGCCTGAGCAATATGTAGCGAGCCGACCGCTTGTTGAACTTTTTTATTTGCTCGTGATGGTCGGCGTTCGGCAGTTTCATAACATTCCGGATCGAGCGGAACGGCTTCGTGTTCGTTACCAAGCTTTGAAGGATCATATAGATGCTGACGTATGGCGCATGACCATGGGGGACATCTATTATCTCTGCGGTACTGCTGCCTATGTGAAGAAAGACCTTCTGAGCACTGCTGACTATTTTATCCGTGGAGATACGTTTGCACTCGAACAAAGCTTATTTATTCAAGGAGGCAACAATAAGCATTATTCGGTCGAAGAGTTTGAAGACCATCTGGGCTACATTAACGATTACCATGGTGCAGCACAATTTTTCATTCGGATGATAGAGTATTGGAGAGATCGTGTTAACCATCCGTATACGACACCGATGTATGCTTCCTATGCCAAGGTATTGTACGAGTGGAATCGGCTGGAGGAAGCGGAGGACTGGCTAAACCTCATTATGCATGTAGACGGATTCGCGCCGGTGTCTCGCAATCGGTATCAGCTCTTTGTGGCAGCTTCTAGAATTCAGCAAGCAAAGGGGAACTCACTAGAAGCAGCGACACTGCTAGAACAACTTAAGCTGAAGATCGATTCACCCGATTATGAGATATTCATACGCAAAATCGAAGCGGAACAGGTGAGCTTAGCGGTGCGTCAAGGCGACATTGCGTCTGCTCAGCGATGGTTGGAGCACTGCGGGATGTCGCACTCGGACGAAGCAACGCTGGACCAAGTTTCCGAACAATTGGTGCTCGTTCGCGTGCTGGCCGCATGCGGACAATTCGAATCAGCGCTATCTCTCGCAGCAAGATTGTATCATCTGTTGACGAAGGAAGACCGTCTGCGGGACCGCATTCACATTCTGAATTTACAAAGCATGATGTTATATGGCGACAATCAAATGGAGCCAGCACTTGCGAAGCTGGCTGAAGCTTTGCGTCTCGCCAAACCTCAAGGGTTTATTCGCAGTTTCGTGGACGAAGGCTCGGCGATGGCAGAGCTGTTGTCTATTTATGTGCAGTCGTATGGAGACAAGGGTTCGGGATCGAAGGATGCATTAAGTTATGTGCGTCTCGTGCTGCAAGCGTTCCATGTTTATGACGCACATCCACGAGTTAATATCCGATGTTTCGGACGGTTGCGCGTAGAGACAGAGAATGGCTCTGTGGTCAAATGGCGGACTTCCAAAACTGAGGAATTGATGGCATTCCTCATTTACCATCGCGGCGAGGCAGTAAGTAGAGATCAAATTCTCGATCGTTTGTGGGGAGAGGTGGAGGTAGACCGGGCAGGGGCCCAGTTTAATACAACGACTCACTATTTGCGAAAAGCTTTAAGTCAAATCGGAATTGACGGTATCGTCCAGCATGTGGAAGGCGGTTATCGAATCGATATAAGCCAGTTGTACTGTGATCTCGATGAGTGGGATCGTTTGCTGGCCGCACAGGCGCAAATCGACGACTTAAAGCTGCGTGACTATGCCGGTGAGCTTGTCCAATTATACGGAGAGGGCTTTATGGCTGGCACTTCGTACGAATGGGCAGAGCCGACGCGAGTTCGCCTGGAAAGCGAGTACGTCGCAACCTTGCTTCGCCTTCATGAACGTGAGGAGAAGAAGGGGCAATATGATGCGGCTGCGGAACTGCTGCGGAAGGCGCTTGTACATGATCCGCTAAATGAGTCCATTCATGAACGGCTCATTCGCGTGCTGGTTATGGCGGATGACCGCATCTCGGCGATCAAGCAGTACGAGGTATTAAGATTGCTGCTTCTGACGGAGTTCGGGATTAAGCCGAAGGAAACGGTCAGGAGATTGCTGGATATAAATTGACGCATATTCCTCCATAAAGGGAGTGTCCCAAGGTTATGAAAAATAACGGAGGGATGCTCCCTTTTCACTAGCATTTGTTTAGGATTTGTTTAGACTGACTGTGATATGGTGAAGCAGAAATCGACATTATTCTGCGGAAAGTTTAGACAAATTGCGGGAGGGGAAACACGCTTGTATAAACGTATTATAAATTTATCGCTTTTGATTTGTATGCTCGTATCCTTAGTATCACCAGGGTTCGCGGCCGCTGAACGGAGTACTGACGCACCTGCAGCAGTAGAAGAGCAAGGATCTCTAAACTCATCGAGTGCTCCGATAAATTCATTTCAAGATGTTAAAACGACGGACTGGTTCTATAATGCTGTGACGTATGTGAAACAAAACGGAATATTCGGCGGTACGGATAATGACAGCTTCTCGCCCAAAGGCACAATGACTCGTGCCGTGTATGTAACTGCACTTGGGCGGATGGCAGGAGTGGACATCAGCCAATATTCAATTTCCTCCTTCTCAGATGTACAAGCAGGCACTTGGTATGCACCTTATGTGCAATGGGCAATTGAAAAAGGCATTACAAGCGGTACAGGTGACCATAATTTTTCGCCGAACGCTGCTATATCAAGGGAACAGATGGCAACGCTGACTTTGAGGTATTTTGAAAGCTATAAAATACCTTATCAGACGAACGCCAGCCTGACCTCTAAACCTAACGACACAGCCGATATTTCGCCTTGGGCGGTGGATGCGGTCGTAAAGCTTTGGCGGGCAGGCTTGCTTCATGGAGATGCAAGCGGTAATTTCAATCCAAAGTCAAATGCATCTCGCGCGGAAGCAGCTGTTTTCTTCATGCGAAACAACGAAGTTGTGAAGACATGGACTACCCAGAATCGAGTAGTTTCAACACCAACATCAACAACATCAACAACATCAACAACATCAACAACATCAACAACATCAACATCAACATCAACATCAACATCAACTCCCGACTCTGGCAGCGGTAATGGCGCTAACCCAGGCGACACGAACGCAGGTCCATATATTATTACTTTTGAAACAAACGGCGGTTCGGCCATTAACAGCCTTTCTCTCAATCAAGGAGCGACGCTGAATAATCTTCCGGATCCAATGAAGTCAGGCTCTATTTTCGTTGGCTGGTATAAAGATAGCGCTTTGTCGGAGCCAGTATATACAGATGCTATCGTCAACAGAAATATGACGTTATACGCAAGATATGAAGAACCATTCGAAACTCAAACTATTCCTAGTGTAACCATGTTGGATCAGGACAAAAGCTTTACGATTGAAGTAATCGATGGTACAGGAAGCATGACAGCAGATAGAGTTAAAGCTGAAATGACCTTTGAAGCGCTAACCCATCCAGATTTTGCAACTCATGTGGGTATTCGAGTAAAGGGCTCCAATGGCGAATTTACAGTAGGTGCAAATGGTGGTGCATTTGAAGAAGGTGGCACCTATCAGCTCAAGCTGAATAACGCCAATCTTTCTTTTACAGGCCAAGATAAATCCACTAGAACATACGTATTTACCATTGCTAAACAAGAAGTTCAGCATGTGACTCTGAATCCTGACTTGATTTATATTCCTTCTTCGGAAGTCACGAATATGACCCAGAATGGTAAGGCTGTTACCCCTGGTGCGATTCCTGTTATAGACTTGAATACCGGCGATGACGGAGCCGTTCAATCGGTGGGTAACGCTACAGAGGGTACATTCCAATATAATGGGAATCAGAATATACAAGTCGGCAATACCGTTGCTATTTATAACGGAGTTGCACCGAATCAGCGTAATCTGGCAACAAGCGTCGACGATGACGGTGAAGTGGTTTATGTAACGATTCGGGCGATCGACGGCAGCACATACACATACGAAACGGCAGACGCCAAAAAAGTTCTCTTTACGCCAGACGTCTTGCCGGTCAGCGATACAGCAGATATGGATGGGGATTTAAGCAATCACTCCATCACGGTAAGCGAGAATACGATGAACTATAGCGACAGCAAATATGCACAATTGGGTCTTACTGCAAGCACCGTTGTACAAGCAGGTGACTTCATCGCCTTCTACACAGGTGTATTCGGTGATGCTTCGTCCCAGCTTGCCGGCTATGCTCAAATTACCGGAGTCAGTTCTTCGGGAACTAACGAAGTCATTACTTATACAGATGTAACGCTAGAGCAAATAACGGCTTCGATGGATTACTATACACAGCAAAATATAGAAGGAAATCAGTTGCTTCAGAACACCGATGTAGCGGCTATGGAAGCTCAAATCGAGGAGCAAGCTCTGGAAAGCGGATTTGTGAATAAAGCTACGCAGTATTTAGCAGCTTTGGCAATCGATACGGATAGCTTCAAAGAACTAGATAGCGAATTCGATATGAAAAATTACTCTATTACTTATGCCAATGGCTCATCTGTCTCCGATCACAATGTTATGCGGTTGAACGGAAATAGAGTGCAAGTAGAAAATGTGAGTGTTAAAGCAGATATAGGTACAGAACTGCAACATTTTGCTGATATGTCCGGTTTAAGCGCTTCTCTTCAAGTGAGTTGCGATATTGTAGTTGATGCAGGCGGCCAGCGCAACATTGTGATTCATTTGACCGGCACCTTCGAGCAAGAAGTACGAGTTTCGCTTTCTGCCGATGCCAATACCGATTGGGGACTATTTCTGGGGTTCATCCCTTATTTGAGAGAATACGAGGTTTCCCCAACCGTAGATGCCTATACCTATACAGCGATTAATTTCGACGCTGAAATCGGCACATTTGAGAAGGATGAAGAATGGAATTGGAATGATAAAAGCAAAGTACAAAACATCGCCAAACAAATAAAAGCTCTAATGGACGCAAAGGATGCTTTGGATGAAACTCTCAGTGGCGTAGATTCATTAGACAGCTCATTGCCGGCCCTATATCAGAATATGCTGAGTAACGAGACGGACTGGGTTGACCTCTTTGATGTAAATCTTGTTGATATCAAAATGCGTCTTTTGATGGGTGTCATTCAAGTAGAGTTTAAAGGGGATTTTGTTGTAAGCGCAAATGCGAATCTCTCTATCGGTAGTACGTTCAGTTATGAGAATGGGAAGAGATATATATTCAATGTGAAACTTTTTGCTAGAGAAGCGACGAACAAGACCGTAAGTCTGCTAGATGAGAAGTATCAATTTACATTCTATATCATGGGTACTTTGGGCTTACGGGCAGGTCTTCGGCTGGAGTTGGCAGTAGGTCTATTCTCTACTGAGGCGAATAGCGTAGGTGTGCAAGCGGACGTTGGCGCTTACGCGAAGTTGTGGGGCTACTTCTATTACCAGCTGACCTATCTATCTTCTCAGGGCAAGACCTCCCATTATGCCGGAGCCATAGATCTGGAATTCGGCGTGTACACGGAAGTCAAATTCAAGGCACAGCTGTTTAAGGGTACCTTCTCGTACGAGCCAACCCTGTATGAGGATGAATGGCCACTCTATACGGTAGGTTCCCGGCAGAACATTCTTGATTTTGCTTATTCACAGGGTGATGCGCCTAGAGTTAATCTGCACGGTCAGTCAACAAAATCGGCCATTTTACCGTATAGCATCTTTGATATGAGCACGATGGATCTGCAGACAGGCGAGGTTACGGAACAATCTTATGACAGATCCAAGGATTTCACGGTAAGCATATCCAACAAAAATTTCATATACGATGCTAAGACCAACCAAGTGCTCTTACAGAACTATAATTACGATCCGACTGGCATGGATGCCACCATGACGATCACTTGGAGAAGGGCACCTTTAACTTTCGGTTCTGCTCCGATTGCGCGTACGATTCCATTACACTGGGACGATCTCAAGGATAGTTATAGTCTCTACTTGTACTCGCATGAAACGAATGATGGGAAGCTGACGCTATTAAAGACAATTAGCGGGAAGTACAATGATCCGATTCCGGTAGAGCCCGTTCCTACAAGAAAAGGATATAAATTCGATAATTGGTATAAGAATGATTCCGATGCTGGGCCAACTGTCCTACCGGGTAGAATGCCGTCTTACGACAGCATGTGGGTTGCAAGATGGACTCCGAAGACGGACACCCCTTATAAGGTGGAAGTTTACTTGCAAAATGTCTCCAATGATTCCTACACGCTTAGCGGCGAATTCACCTATAAGGGTACAACAGATTGGCCTGCAACCGCGCGGCCCCCTGCCTATGCAGGTTTTGCTACACCGGCCGAACAGTTCACTGCGGTTAAAGGCGACGGGAGCACTGTCGTAAAGTATTATTACGCTCGCAATGTGTACAAACTGACCTTTGATCCAGGCCATGGCAGAACGCCAATCACATCTTCGCTTAAGTTTGGTGCCCCTATTACCGCACCTATCGTGAACATGCCGGGCTATGTGTTTACTTCTTGGCGCGACACGAATCTGAGCGAGAACGTTCCTGCGTCAGCCAATGTTGTTGCGCCTACGATGCCGGCTATCGACACGACTTATAAAGGGAAATATAGCTTAGATTCACATGTGCCTATTACAGTGGAGTATTATCTTGGCGATACCACAGGTTCTAATTTCCAGCTAATGGAGGCAAAAACCAAGTATGGAACTGCATTTTTAGGATTCGATAGTAGAGATATAGGGACAATGGATGCGAGATGGATGTCACCCTACTCGAAACTCACAACCACGGTACCTTCGCCTTTATCGATTTACGTAGACCCAACCCTGGATCTTCGTATCAAGTTGTACTTCGTTCCTTATTTGTTTAACCTGACATTCGATGCCAATGGAGGCATGGGCGGCACGGTATCACAGCTTGCATATGGGTCGCCGATAATTCCACCTACGGTGACAAAGCCAGGCTATACGTTTGAAGGTTGGTCACAGTCCGTTCCAAGTACAATGCCCGGTAACGATCTGACCTTCACGGCCGTTTGGCAGGCCACGGGCTATCAGGTATTGTATTATCAGCAGAATCTGGACGATGACGGCTACACAGAAGTGGAAGCCGTTGCCGGCAGCGGTGGAATTGGATCAACAGCTACGGCAACTCCGAAGGATTATACCGGCTTTACCTATGACAGCAGCAATCCTAACAACGTTACCTCGGGTACGGTAACCGCTGACGGAACGCTCACCCTTAAGCTATATTACACACGTAACAGCTACACGTTATCATTCATTGATTCAGTAACGAGTACTAACTATTCGACAGCTCAAGTCAAGTATGGGGCGACGATCGTACCGCCTGCTGATGTAACACCTTCAGACTTTTATCCCCCAGGCTTTGTACTAATAACTTGGGACCCGTTGGAAAATGATACGCCGTCGTTGGAGACGCCAGAAGGAGCAACCATGCCGGCACACGACGCGAGCTATAACGCAAGGTTTGGATTTCCGGGCGGTCAGATCGGACTATAGTTTTGGCGAGTTTCGGTCATTTGTACAAGCAGATCGAAATGAAACAGTGATAAGGATTATTGAAGGGCACCCGTTTAGGGTGCCTTTTGAATTCGCACTATAGATGTTATTGTCAAAAGAAAATAAAGTATTAGACTGAAAAATAAAGTGTTAGACTCGGAAAATAAAGTTATAGACTAAGAAAATAAAGAATTAGACTGGTAACGTCCCATTACGCTAACGGGCAGGATACTGACAAAATATACCGAATGTTAAAATAAGAAAAACAAGACGTGGAGGGATAAGTTTGACTGAGGATTTTTATTGCGATGAGGTATTAAGTGGTCGTACTTCTGTACAAAAAGTATTTGAAACTGATAACGTTCTTGCATATCATCACACTCGCCCTTTTTATCCCGTTCACATTGTTACGATTCCGAAGAAGCATATCTCATCTCTTCTGACACTGGAACAAAGCGACAATGAGCTCTTAATTGAGTTGATGGACGTTGTTAAAAAGGTTGCATCGCAAGTGCAGTCTGAGTATGGAGCTTGCAGGGTGTCGACTAATTTGGGGAAGTACCAAGACTCAAAACATCTTCATTTTCATGTAATCTTCGGCGAACCATTACGCTAATCGTATTTGTCTTGCTCGCTAAACTAACGGGACACTATAGTTCAACACTGAGAGGGGCTGTCGCTAGACAGCCTTTCGTTACGCTAACGGGCAGAATAACGGAAAAAGATGGAATTTATGGATTGCTACTATTATAATAGTAGCGTAATAATACTTGATTTTTGGAGATGATGGATGCGTGATTTATCGTAGAAAGACATACAAAATTGACCCTCAGATATTACTTGATTTTAATGAACATTTTAATCAAACACTCTTACCTGCACAGTTAAAATATGGTTCAAGATTAGTTGGCAGATGGTCAACTGAGGAAATAGACGGTGTGTTGGAGGTATTTGCTATTTGGGAATATGACAGTTACGAAGATTATGAGAAGATTGAATCGCAAGTGAAAAGTGATGAAGAACACGTAAAGCGAGTGCAGGCTTGGTTCGATAAAATCGGGCGTGAGAAGATAAAGATATTTATGAAGGACAAGATAAATGAGGAATTTATAGAAACGACAGTTCCTCGAGAAAAAACTATTCTTACATAATGAATTAATTACCAACCATCGTTCAACTAACGGGGAACGATAGCTCAATACAGGCAGAAGTAGATTGCCTTTAGGACCGGCTGCTTCTTGTTATGTTAACGGGTAGAATACTACCAATATGATCTAAAATGAGTTGGGATTATATCCCATGACATACGTTGAAGAGTTAATTAGGAAAAGGAGGAAGTGAAAGGTGCAGATCTTCGATACACGCCAAATTAACAATTTAATGACTGGGGTTGGCCTTGCTTGTGAACTTGAAGCTAACACTGAAATGAATCGAGCTTTCGTAAAAGTACAGGTTATTAATGAACAGAAATACTTAAATAAGTTAGAACCTGAATCGGCTAGGTTTTACTTAAGAAAATATGAGGTACCCACAACGTATCTAGAAAATGAATGGGATGTTACAGACGACGAACTTGTCGAATCGATTCATGAAATTAATATTATAGGAATCAAAAATCTCGAGAAATATCTGGCTAAGTATCTAGATAATTTCGGAAGACTGGTATGCGAGTGGAGTTGTGAAAATCCGTTGTAGATGGAGAAATGACGTTACGCTAACGGGAAACGTTAGTGGAATAGCGGTTGCTTCGGCAGCCGTTTTTTATTTGTTCAACTAACGGGCAGGTTAGTTAAACAGTGTTGTTTAATTTGTGTTCATCAATCGGTACATAATGTGGAATAAGAAAATTTGTCATTATTTTAATGTGTAGTAGACTTAGTAACTACAGTTTTTTCTTCCTATTTAGTTGGAATGAATTTTTTGTTTTTTAAACGAAGAGGAGAGTCAATATGGAAGTAGTATATTTTGCAGGTGGATGTTTATGGGGAGTACAAGCTTTTATAAAAACTTTACCTGGAGTTAAGTTTACAGAAGCAGGAAGAGCTAATGGAACAAACCATACACTTGAGGGTGATTATGATGGGTACGCCGAATCTGTAAAAACAGGATTTGATCCGACAGTTGTAACGATCAGGGAATTAATGGGGTATTTATTTGAAATCATTGATCCATACAGTTTGAATAAACAAGGACAGGACGTTGGCGAGAAATACAGAACAGGAGTATATAGTGAAAAGCTTGAACACTTAAAAGAGGCGAAGGCGTTTCTTAGTGAGAGAAATGATTATGACCTTATAGTTGTTGAAGTATTACCTCTCACAAACTATGTGAGAAGTGCAGAAGAACATCAAGATAGATTAGCTCAATGTCCAAATGATTATTGTCATATTCCAGAGGAAATATTAAGTAGGTATAAGTAAGGGAGAATATTAAGCTAACGAGACACGTTAGTGGAATAGCGATTGCTTCGGCAGCGTTTTTTTATTTGTTCAACTAACGGGCAGCTTAGTTCAATACAGATAAGACTCGGCTAGTTCCTTGCGGTTCTGGTGCTGGGCTCTTTTGGAGTATCTACTATGATGATATTTATATTGGGGTTGGGAAAACACCACAGATGGCTATTTGTAAATATGCACTCGTTATTAATGATGTGCTACTGTGTAAAATTAATGCGGCATAAGCTGCCAAACATAGATTATTAAATACGTTATAAGACCGATCAGACTCAGTTGACCGGTCTTATTACTATCTATTTGTATAAGGCCATGTTAAATCTTATTGTTGATTTCTGACCATAAGAAAACCGCCACGGAGAGTTTGTGTCGGCTGGCTTTCTTAAACATGGCTTGAATACGCCTCAGGGTAAGACGGCTACTTCGTTCCTGAAGCAGACTAAAATTAGAAAACAGAAACTTTTCTCAAATTTTTAGGTCTTATGTAATATCTATAAACTTTAATTGAGGTGAAGCACTTGATCAAAATAATAAAGTATATACTTGCAGGAATTGGCATCATTCTTGCCTATGGCGTGGGGGCTTGGCTTTATCAGAAAGGAAGTCAAGTTTTTTTCAATCAAACCATCCATGAAAGTGAATATAGAGGACTTGTTATTTCTTTTTTTAGCTTGTATTTACTCATTATGGTGCCTGCGATATTTTTAGGCGCTTATGTAATCAATGAAACATCATTAAATAATATATTTAGATGGCTTCTTACTGCCTTTATTTCCGTTATTGTAGGTCTTATATTCCCTTTACTATTCACTGCCGGACATGTATGGTCCCCTGAAGGACAGTTGTTGTTGTGCTTCTTCATGCCATCAGCGTTTATTCTAGGTTTTATATATAATCTTCTGTTCTTCAAAAAAAAATCTGCAAACTCATTAATTTAAAAATGGCCCTACAAGATGTCAATATCATTAAGATAACTCAAAGACAAGACTTAAATTAAACATGAATTCAGAACGGCACGGGGAGAAGCCCAGTGGCGTTTGCTCTTTTCCCGGGAGCACATACATAAAAGAGCACAGTAAACAAGCGAATAGAATATTCGCTTAAAAAAATCTTCATGTGAACCCATGATTTTCCCTTTGAGCGTGGAACTATCAATCATCATGGACAGCGTTCTTCCCTCGTTGCATAACCGTCGTTGCTGAACAAGGGTATCTACATAGATTCTGTTGCATAAGTCATATACTGCAATCAAATGTAAAAGTTTATACTTTTTGAGTTTAGGCGACATTGAAAATAAGTGTCCGTATCCACAAAGTCGGTAGCAATATTTAGATCAGAACCCTCAATAGCGAGTAATCGATCATCTCAGTCATGCTTGATATTCGTATAAGACACTGTAAATTCGTGGAACAAGGACTCTACAGCAGACGGGAGAATTTTATTTCTCTGCTGGATAAAAGCAGAAGTCGTTGCAGTGTTTACATCGTAACCTTGTGAATCCAAGAGTTCATTATATATGCTGTTACCTCCCATGGAGATAAGAAACTGCCTAACCGTCTCAAAGAGCAACATCTTCGTTCATGTAAAATCTTTATTGTGCTTTTTGACATAGGTGCTGGTGTGGGTGACATTTCTCGCATTAGTGATATTAGAGTTTCTTTTAAAGTATTCGCATACTCATTCATTGGCGTAGCCTCCTCATTTTTTAGGGGCTTCGGAATACATTTCTACCTTCTTGTCAAGCTCTATTTATTGTTACGTGCAAAGAAAAGCGCAGGCTATCTTTTTGATAACCTACGCTTTTTTTTTTAGTTTTAGGGCCTGTATCTTAACTTAATGATTTTGTACAAGATGTAGGGCCTTTTTTTATTATAAGATTTGTCGAGAGTTGTATACACCAGTAATATCCATTGGCGGCAACAAGGAGAGCTGATTTTTTCCGTGATCACGGGGATCGAAAAGATATATATTTTGGTAACCGCCTGAATTGGCCTCAGTATACACTTCGTAAGCTGGGAAACCATCGTGGCTTCCCTGAATTGAGATGATGCCATTTTTATAAACGTAGAGAGTAAATTCATAATCAATGTTACCGTTAAAGACATCTGGATTTGGAATGAAGGGATTGCCTACACTACATGAGCAAACAAACTTCATGTTATCGCTACTACTACCTCTCAAGCTTGCATCGGTTCGCGTGACAGTCAAACCTGCATCAGAAGCTTTTGCAGTGTGAGTCGTTGTGGTTAAAGTCGTATTATTAAAGTGATATGCAGTAGTTGTTCCGATATTCTTAAAGGAGGTCCAGCTTCCACCAGTATTCGTAAATTGTACATTTATCTGCTGTGCGGTACGAAAGTTTTCGGTGTTTGCAGTATTCTTGTCAAAACCTCGATTATCTCCTTTAAATGATACAACGTAGGCGGGTAAACCATACTGTACTGGAGAATATACTTTGTCATGAGGGATAAATGTTACCAATCGAATGTTAAAGTTAACTGCCATATTAATAAACTCCTTTTCTAAAATAAATTATTAGGCAAGGGGGTAAAATGAGAAGATTTGAGTACCCCTAATCAAACCTTCTATTCTTGCCTTCACTAAAATAAGAGTTTTAAAGGGTTAGAATACAACCGAGAAAATTTATTTTTTAAGCAAAGCACTCAACGCTCTTAGTTGTTTATATAGAACTAGATTGGGAACGGCATTAAGCTAAAGAGCAGGATAGTGCAACTTAGTTAGTCGGATTAC
Source organism: Paenibacillus sp. FSL R5-0345 (assembly GCF_000758585.1). Taxonomy (NCBI): domain Bacteria; kingdom Bacillati; phylum Bacillota; class Bacilli; order Caryophanales; family Paenibacillaceae; genus Paenibacillus; species Paenibacillus sp. FSL R5-0345. Next base: position 3,997,206 of record NZ_CP009281.1, on the reverse strand, counting down.
GTTTATTAAAGGAAGATACTGGGGAGATAAGGAGGTGTGTAATGAAGCGGAAAATCGCTATTTTACTTATGATGATTTCAATGTTCGTAAGTATCTTTTCTATTGGGTACTTCACACCTAAGCGGTACTCAGAGACAGTAAATGGTGTTTATTATCAACTAGGGACGGAAGGCATAATCGAGCGCATAAAAGTACATCTTGATGGGAAATTGCAAAATCATATAAATGGCAAAAAAACCTTTACAGGTGTTATTAATTTTGAAGGAAGTAAGGTTCCTCAAATTCCTAAAGATAGAACAGAATTAAAATTGCATTACGATGGTCATAATTTCACAACCATTTTCTCCGGTTTTCGAATCATAGATGATAAAGGTAGAATAGAGCCTAATATTTTCACTTACGGTTGGGTATATACTGATGATAAATTTTCTGAATTTACAATTAAAGTTATGGATGATAATGACCAGTGGTCCCCATCAAACGGATATATGATTACAGCACCAGCGAATGATAGGCAAGAAGCAATGAACAGGTCTCAAGAGTTAATTAAGGAGTTTGAAGAGGAAAGTAGGAATTGATTGAACTAACGGGATACGATAGTTGAAGAAAACACAAATTATTTTAAGAAGGAATTTAATAGGGAAAATGGTATAATTAAAAAGTCTAAAATTCATTGATATAATTTTTGGAAATAGTTGTTAGAGGAGGCGTTCATTATGAAAGATAAAAGAATTTATATTATTAATGACTTCAAGGGGATAACAACTAATTAACAAAGTTGTTTAGTGTTTCCCCGAATTTTGAAAGGGGAAAATTATGATTGAAGAAAATGTGAAAATCATAGAATTAAATGCAGAAAACTGGTACGACTGTTGTAAATTAGAGGTATCAACAGAACAAAATGAATACATGGAACCCAATGCCATATCAATAGCTCAGTCAAAGTTTGAGCCTACTTTAAAGCCATACGCTATTTATTTTAGAGACATAGTGGTTGGTTTTTTAATGTACAATTCTGTTCAAGAAGAACTTGATGGTTATTGGGTTTATAGAATAATGGTGGATAAGAAATTCCAAGGCAAGGGTATAGGTAAAGCTGCAACTAAGTTAATGATTTCAGAGATGGTTAAATTACCGAATTCGAAAAAAATTGTTGTTGGTTATCATCCTGAAAATTTGGGAGCACATAATTTATACTCGAGTTTGGGATTTATTGATAATGGTGATAGGTTCGGTAAGGAAATGGCAGTTATTAAAAATATAACCGAGTGACAGATGGATAGTATTTCAAAAGGACCATTCTTTGGTCCTTTCTTATTGTGTATGATGGAAAATGGTAAATATTAGTTTGACAGCTTGTTGTCGAGTTATGCGTATGCATTCATGAATATAATAGACAAGCTAGAAGATTCTAGATTATGAAGGATTAAATTTAATGGAGCGTGCCTATGAAAAATATATATAATGAATTGCATACAGCGGAAATACTGAATCGTATCGAGAATTTGAGTCCAAATTCAAAACCACAATGGGGAACAATGAATGTTGCTCAAATGTTGGCTCACTGCTCAGCATTTCAAGACATCGCATTAGGAAATTCCTTTCCCCCCAGATATTGGCTAGGAAGGCTAATAGGAAGGTTTGTGAATTCTATTTTCTATAATGACAAGCCGGTACCACATAATATGTCAACAATACCGACCATACTTATTTTAGATGAAAGAGACTTTATGACAGAAAAAGAAGAACTGAAACAAAAGATTTTAACTTTCCAAAGTAACGGTCCAGAGAAATGTTCGTCCCATCCTCATCCTTTTTTTGGAAAGTTCACTCCTGAGCAATGGGGTAAAGGGATTTATAAACATCTAGACCATCATTTAAGACAATTTGGTGCTTAGTATTTTTTTGAAATGAATAATAATTGTTCAGTTTTCCCATCTAGACACTATTCCATCGTATTTTAAAGGAAGAGTTTCTCGAAACATCTATTCATTAAACTAGAATCCTTTTAGTCCTATAAAAAGACTGTTAATAATAACTTTTTCGCTAACAGAACACATTAGTTAACCGGAATAGTGACAGTTTATGACTTTATTTCCATTGTCGATTCACCGAATGGGAGTAATGAAAGAAACTCCGAAAACCCATTATATTCAAGGGGTTTAGGAGTTTCTTTTAGAGTCAACCCTGCACAGGGCTGGTCTTCAATTCATGGATTTTTTGGAGCGTATGAAGACACTTGGTTTTCTCGTCATCATCCTCTGTGTGGAGATACCACTCCACAAATCTGTACCCGAATACGAGAAGGATCAGCTCATAGACGCAATGATCGTCGACATGGCATGCATCCACATACTCCGAAAAGCCTTTGTAATAGGCAGGGATACATAGCTGGTAGTGTTCGACCATGTGATCGATATCTGCTTCATCCGCAATCAGGCTTGCGAGATCCTCACCCAGGTAGCCCCAGCCGCATGTATCCCAGTCGATAAGCGAGATTTTCCCGTCGGCATAGATCAGGTTGGTCACCCAGAAGTCCCGGTGGCATAGCACTAGGGGCAATTGCTCGATGCGGGCGAGTATCTCATCTGTGTGCTCATCGATGTCGATGAGCATTTGCCGTATGTGGTGCGGGAATTCACAGTCCTCCGAGCGTATATAATTGTAGACAACTGGCCACGACCGGTAATGCAGATACGTATTTTTCATGAAATCCACATGGCTCAGGTTGGTCAGGTTCTGCAGCACAGCGGGCTTCTCCGCATACAGCTTGCCTTGATAGCGTCCTAACTCTAGCGCGGCCTGTTCATACATGTCACCGGTTAAGTCTAAACCAGTTACGCCATCGATATATTCCAGCCACAGCTGGAATTCATTTTCTTCGTCATTCATCTCCGCATGGTAACATGTTGGCCAGCGGAAGGTATCCGAGAACGTCGTTCCCAAGTCAGACATATAGAGATCATATTCCCGGCGCCAGGAATCCGGATCGTTGTAACGTTCCCATTTCTTCTGGATTTTCAGCACGATACGATACGGCGTTTTTTCACCATCCGCGGTTTGGGCGATCCCATTTACCAGGTGCACATTTCCCACAGTTCCGCCCTGTAATGGCATGGTTTGGCAGTCAGCCGAGATTATATCCTTCTTGAACTGTCGGCTTAAGGTATAGATCAGCGTTTCAAAGTTAATATTCATTTCTTCCATCCTCCATTTTTCTTCGTTTGCTTGCTTGACATAGCTATCGTTTTATTTCGAGCCCTCTTGTAGATGAGGTAGCTTGTTTTATCCTGGACATACTTTTGCTCATGCTGCTGGGCAACATAATGCTCCCACCGTTCACGCGGCAACGAACCGTCGGCAAGCGCGGCGAGAACGGCACAGCCCGGCTCGCTCTGATGGCGGCAATCTGCAAACCGGCATTGCGGGAACCAATCCTCCACATCGGTAAAGCTTGCGCGTATGCCTTCGCCTGCATCAAAAAGCCCGAGCTCACGCATTCCCGGCGTGTCGATGAGCATCGTACCGGAGGGGAGCATGAACAGCTGACGGTGCGTTGTCGTATGCCGCCCCCGGCTGTCAACCTCCCGAATCGCCTGAACTTTCATTACTTCCTGTTCTATCAATGCATTGAGCAGAGACGATTTACCGACGCCGGACATGCCGAGAAAAACGACTGTTTTACCAGGCATCAAGTAGGGATCGAGCTCGTTCAGCCCCTGGCCAGTATGGCTGCAGATCGCGTGAACAGGAACATCAGAGATGCTTTGTGTGACTTCTGCGAGCGTGAGATTATAATCTTCAACGAGATCAGACTTGGTTAGAATGATGACCGGCTGACCGCCGCTCTGTCTAGCTTGTGTCAGGTACCGCATGATGCGTGTAATGTTGAAATCCCAATTCAGAGAAGTAAGGATAAATACATAGTCAAAATTAGTCGCGACTACCTGTTCCCGTATGGTTTTGGCATAGCCTACAGCATGCCCTGAGTAATCCGCGCGTGAGAACTTGGAGCGACGGGGCAATACCGTAACGATGAGAGAATCTCCGCTCTCGTTGAAGTGCAGCAAGACAAAATCACCTACGCACGGAAAATCCACGTGTGTTTCCACGCTGTGATAGAATGCTCCTTTGAGCACCGCCGTTACTTCGCCGCGCTCGGTCATGACCGTGAAGCGCTCGCGTCGAAGCTCCGTCACCCTGCCGGGCAATAATCCGTCGGGGATTGCTTCTATTTCTGTGTAGCCATAGGTTATCAAATTCATCATAGTTTTTTTGTTAGCTCCTTTAATGTTGTTTTTTGGACGCAAAAATGCCACGGACAAGCAGCCTCTAAAGAAGCTGCTGTCACGCGGCATCAGGACGCAAAAAAGACACGACCTTCATCGTATCTTGCAAACAGCAATATTCACGAAAGGTTACTTTGGATGGCATACCAAATAATAGGGACGTTTCCCCGCTTTTTTCGTGTATGCCAACTATTAAGTTTTAAGACCAAACCACCATATAAGTAGTTGCCACTAAAACACATCTCCCTTCGTGTCAGGAACTTGCTTATCGCTAAGCTGTCTATAAAATAACCTATTTTGGAAAAAAAATCAATTCTTACTTTTCTCCAAATCGTAGTGGAGTACGAAAGAAAGTACCTACTGATGTTAAGTCAATAATCTATGGGAGGGTACATCTAAGATTAGCGAAATTGCAGGAATTGACAAGAAACTCATTGAATACTAGTAATTAATTATTGAACTAATCGGCAGGTTACGTGGGAGTTATTTACAAATAGAACCTAATGTCTATCTTCTAATAGAGAATTAACTAGAATGGAGATAACACTTTGAATTAAAAATAATGAGGTGTAATATGAATCCAACAATTGAAGCCTTTTTTACGGATAAGATTGTAGTTGAAGCAGCAAAAAGGTATGGGTTCATGCCTGAAGAGTTAATTTTATTGGGGAAGAATCAAAACTTTACCTATGGAAGTAAAAACAAAGCACGTAATCTCATCATTCGGATAATACATGAATCTCACAGGACGCTGGAGCTTATACATGGTGAATTAGAATGGATACAATATCTTGCGAAAAACGGTGTTCCAGTATCCACTCCAGTGAAATCAAGTAACGGCGAGCTAATTGAAAAGATGGATGGTTTTTTTGTTGTAGCATTCCAAAAAGGACTTGGTGCCTCATGGAGTGATGAGATATCTCAATATGAAGAGTTTAATAAATTGGGAGAAATTGCAGGGAGAATGCACGCACTAGCTAAAAAATATGTTCCTAGTACAGACGAGATAACACGATACGGCTGGCACGAAAATAGTTATCTTCAAGAATTCATAACTTATATTCCTTCTTCCCAGAGCCTTGTAATCGCTCATTTTAAATCCTTGATGCAGAGTATCCATAAATTATCACGTGATAGTGAAAATTTCGGACTTATTCATGGTGATTTTTGCTTTGGTAACTATACAGTTCAACCAAATGGAAGCATCACGGTATTTGACTTTGATGAATGTCAATACGGATGGTTCACGCAAGATATTTCTGTTAATTTATTCTATGGTATTGCAGTGCCTAGTCCTGATGAAGATGTTCCAACTTTTGTGAACAGGTATCTAACTTCGTTCTTGGAAGGTTACGAAAAGGAAAATACGATTGATATAAGATTGTTAAGAGACTTACCACTATTTATGAATTTGAGACAAGCAATCCTTTATTCAGCTCTCTATCGAAACGGAAATATTGAAGCACTCGATGGTTGGTCTAGGGAGTTCTTAAAGCGTGCCCGATATAATATGGAAAACAATATTTCACTGGTTGAACCCGATGATATTTTGAATTTTATAAATTAATAGAGCATAAACGTGAATAAACGGCAGCCGAGTTGATGGGCTGCTGTTTCTCAACTAACGGGTAGAATAGTTCAAACGCTTTGCGAATAACTACGAGCATGGAATTAATTGCGGAGTTCGCAGATTAATTGGTATACAAAATTACACAAATACTCGAAACCATTTTTAAACATATTAGTATCATATTGTAAAAAAATGCATTGAGGTGAAGTTATGAAAGCTTTTGATTACTTAAGAAGAGCCTATTATAGGCTTAGTTATTATTATCAGAAGTTTCAATTGATTGTAATGTCTTTTTTAGTTGTTGGAATAGTTGATTATTTTTTTGTTTACGAGATTTTCGTCTCATTATCAGCATTAGTTCCTGTTTTTATTATAGAAATTGCTCCGATCATTATTATCATTTTATCAATAATTATTATTCGAGGAATCGTTAAATTTATAAAGAAGATGAAAGAAAACAAACACTTACTATTTTTATTCTAATAAGAAGAAGTTATCATATTAAGAAGCTTTGCCCGTATTTCAGGGTGTGTACAACACCATATTCACGTTACTGTTCATTGGATTCTCCCATAGCATTTCGAGGATTTAAGTGAGCTATTTATTAAGCTAACGGAGAAATAGATAGCTCAATAACGACACAAAGGCAGCCGATCAATGGATTGGCTGCCTTTGTTCAACTAATGGGTAGGATAGATTAGAAAGTGAGAAAATATATTTACATTTACGAACGTAAGTTCTAGAATATGATTGGGATTTTATTACATAGGAGGTTCGTGTATATGATAAAACGACTTTCAACACCATTTAGTTATTCCTCTGCTGTTGCGGTTGGTGATTGTGTGTTTCTCGGATTACATCGGGGTTTTGGACAGAGTTTTACAGAACAAATCCACAATACTTTCTCACACTTAAAAGAGACTCTTAATCAACTTGATGTATCACTGGATAATCTTGTTAAAGTGAATGTATACCTAAAATACATTAAGGACTTACCTGAAATGGAACAGGTATTTTACGAGTATTTTGAAAAGGATAAGTTCCCTGCTAGGATGACATCTACAACAGAGTTCATTGACTCTGATTGTCTTATGATGATTGACGGAATAGCCTACAAAGGTTGAATAAACGGACACGTTAGTCCAAATACCCTGTGAGCAGTTTGCCTATGCGGCAGCTGCTCCTTCTGTTGTTAAGCTAACGGACAGAATAGTTTTGAGGTAAATATTTACACATAAACAAGTAATTAGTATGATTAAAGGGTATCGAGCAAACAGCCAAAGGGGGTTTTTAAATTGGAATTTGTTCTTTCCCATAAAAAGTTTAACGCCAAAAGAGGATCCCTTGTTAGTACAATTACTGGAGTGTTAGAACATCTTTCGGCATTGTATGCGAATATTGGGGAGGCCAAGGAGAAAGACGGCACTTGGTCTTTACTAGAAAGCACTCCAACATGCCCTACATGTAATGGGATAGGCACTGTCATTGGTGATATAGATCCAAGTCGTATGGTCGCAACTGAACTCTCGCTTAAAAAAGGAGCTGTGCTTTTATGGGCGGGTACTAACTGCGGACCTGTTGTAAAGATCAGAGAATTGGCTAAAATGATCGGAATTAACTTTGAACGGCCACTTGCTGAGCAGGATAAGCGATTTACTGATATTTTACTTTATGGATATGATAAGGAACCTGTAACATACGTTCACAAGAAAAAGGAACTTAGAAACTATTATCGTGGATGCGTTTTCGATTTGAAATATATGCGTGATGCAGGAACAACTAGTAAAGGAAACCTTTGGGCGATTAAATTATTCTCCAGACATGATAAGTGCCCAAATTGTACCGAATGCTTGTTGGAGCAGGAACGCTTGGTTATGGGGAATTCCCTTTCAGATGTGTTGAGAATGCCGATTTCAGAATCACTATTGTTTCTCCAGAAATTACGAAATTGTCTCGACAAGCAAGTGTTAGATAATTATTGCGAATTGATTAATGATCTAGAAATGCGTTTATCTTATCTTAATAAAATTGGTTTAAAGTCTCTTTCGGCATTCGATGTTAGAGACTTGGTGAATCCGAAAATTGGTTAAACTAACGGGATACGATAACTCAATAACGACACACGGGCAGATCAGCGGGGGATTTATGTTGTTTATTCAGGAGGTTTTTTTATTGTGGGTTATGAACTGGATTTTAAAAAAAGGGTACATGAAGTTATTACACAGAAACAATTATGTTCAGTTATGAATGACACTAAGTGGGGAAACTTACAAAGTGATGTAATAAATAAACTCCCTTTTACCCCGCCATATCAAGCTAAGTATGTACTAGATGATGTACTTTATCCAGAGAACTTTGAAACCGACGTCTGGTATTTAGGGGATTGGATAGAAGGACTTTCACCTTTTTTTTCCGTAGAATGGATACGGGTTAGACCAAGGTATCAGAAGCAGAAGGGGAATCTGCTTCCTCCTGAATTAATTGACATAAGTAAAAAATTTCTTTCGATTTTACATGAATTAAGAATTCCGTATAGAGAAGAAAACAATACATTTTTCATTTATGGATACATTTCAAATACTTCTCACTTTTCAAAGGTAATCATTTAAGCTAACGGGACACGTTAGTGGAATAGCGGTTGCTTCGGCAGCCGTTTTTTATTTGTTCAATTAACGGGCAGGATTGCGTGGTGGTAGACTGATGCCTCCGCATGAATATTGAGCAGTAAAGAACGGTTTAAATTAAAACCAACCTTCCATTTATTGGGATTATATTGCATAATCATTAGCACAATAGAAGTTTGAACTGAAGGTAGGGGGAAAACAGATGAATGCTTTTACATTAAGCGCTGCTAATTAATATGCTCTGTCCAATGATATTGAAACTTGGGTTCATCTTTTTTTAATAGAGAAGGCGACAATATATTCATGTCAGAAGACTTGAAAAAGAAAAAACGATATTGGCTAGGACCTATTGAAATTGACATAAAATATCTGGAAAGAGTAATTGGACCAGAAGAACATTTGGAATATGTAGAGGAAATTAAATGGTGGAACTATAACATTGATCAAATTTACGGTAGATTAGAATCTGGATGGGACATGCCTCCGTTGATTGCAGAAAATGGAATGGGAGTTTTAGATTACATGACGGTAATCATCGACTCGGTGCATTACAGAAATTAAACAGGGAAAAATATTATCTTATTATTTGGGACGATCATTCATATGAAGACATAATAAATCATTTGAAAAATTGTGGTATTAATATGAGATGATAGACTTTATTTGAATGCTATTTGAAAAGTTACGTACTTCATTCACGCTTCGAAGCCTGACGACTCCTCGGTTCGCCCGAAGAGGTAGGAATTAAACTTACGAGTCACTATAGTGGAATAGCGGTTGCATCGGCAGCCGTTTTTTATTTGTTCAACTAACGGGCAGATTAACGTAATCATAATTGTTTTTACTTCTCGTGAAGGATATATCGAAATGATGCCGAATGATTTTACATAATTCTACCAAAAAAAGAAGGGATTTGTGTGAATGAAGAAGTAATTGAAAAGAAAGAAAAGTCCAGAATAATACTGGCAAAACCGATTCAGGTTCGTCTAGTTTCCGACCTGCAGAAATCGCAGTTCTATTACCGTGATTGCCTCGGATGTTCTGTGGATGATTGGGGACATGCGGAACGCGATGAAGTGTCCTTCATACTTCAGCAAGCTGTTTCAAGCGAGGATGTAAAACCAAATGTCGTCTCTGCAAAGCGCCCGAATTATCCTACAGAATGGATAGGTCCTGACTACGGCTGGGACACTTTCCTGCACATCGGTTGGGAGGAACTAGACCAATTTGTCGAAGAAGTGCGTGTGAATGGTGGCAATATCGGAATAGAACCGTTTACGGGAGCACACGGCGATTGGGAATTTAAGAATGCCCATATCCTTGATCCTGACGGATACAATATTGTTCTAGGTGCAATGCGAAAGATTAAGTAACGATAGTTTGTCAATAAGCTCACGGAGAACGATAGAGGAGCAGAATGCCGTGGCAAATGCTCCTCTTGTTGTTAGAGTATTGCGCAGGATAACGTTATGGTAAGAAGATGCCAATAGAACACATGGGGTGAAAAAATGAGAATGTATGCTCTTCTTAAAGAACCAATAGGGGACATAAATAAGGTAATGATTTATGATTCTAAGCATCGCGTTTATGTATTTCTATTTGAAACTCATGAAAATAAGGGTGCAAATGCTGACTATTGTTATGAAACATTAGGAGAAGCAATGGAATTCTGCAATGAGGAACTAAACATAGTTGAGGAACAGTGGGTTGTTATTAACGATCCAAAAGACGGGGAACAACACGATATTATTTACTAAACCAGTATTCACAGCATTGAACTAACGAGACACGATAGTTCAATAATACAAATTGATGAGCAGGAGCTACGGTATCCTGCTTTTTTCATTGAACGGGCAGGACGGTTCCAATATATGGTATATTTAAATAAGACGAAATCCTACTTATTGGAGGCCATAAGAATTGTCCAATCCATTATTGGGGTATGGTAGAGGGAGCGTGATGTAGTGGAAAAGATAGCTGGAATTTTTTTGTTTTTTATTTTTATGATTCCTATGTATGGAGTATTAATATGGACTTATTTTTGTCCTAAGGATAGTTTATTATGGGGGAAACGATGGATGTATAAAGAAGAACCTGAAGTATCTGAGGGGGCAATTCGTTATGCAAAAGTAGCCTCATTGACAGTTATTGTGGTACTGACTATTATATTTGGAGTCCTAATATTTAGTTAGCATCAACGTCCGTTTGTACTTTTTTTGATTCTCGTGATACCTCAATCTTGTTCAAATAAAATCTAGGGTTGTTCCCAATAGTAAGCAAAAAGCGGTTAACCTAACGGGACACTATAGTTCAATAATGAGAGGTAGCCCTTTGTTCAACTAACGGGCAGTTATGCGTAACTTCCAGGGAATGTAAACATCTAAATAACGTAAGGAACGAGGAGGCAGACAATTCATGGGAGCAACGAATGTATGGGATGCGGAGTGGGAGGTTAACGAAGAGCAGGCGCGGACGCTGATCGGCAGACAATTCCCTCAGCTGTCATCGAAGCAAGTGAAGCGATTGGGCTGGGGCTGGGACAATACGGTTTTTCTCATCGGTGACGAGTACGTGTTCCGGTTTCCAAGAAGAACGATTGCAGTTGGCTCGATTCGTATGGAAGGGAAGCTGCTGCCGAAGCTGGAGGCATATATGACCATCCCCTATCCGAAACCGTTGTTTTATGGCGAAGTAAGTGACGAATACCCGGCACCATTTCTTGGCTATGCCTACGTGCCAGGAGATTTCCCAATCGGTTTGACGGAAGAACGCCGGGCTTTATCGGCAGAGACGCTGGCGAAATTTTTGCGGAGATTGCATGAGTTTCCGGTGCAGGCGGCGCTGAAGTGCGGAGTTCAGCAAGATCATCGAAACTTGACGGACATAGCATCGCGCAAAGTGAAATTGGAGGGCTTTCTATCGAAGGTGGTTGAACACTTGTCGCCGGAGGAGTCCGGTGTGATCGAAGCGTATATTAGCAGGCTGCAAAAGGACCGTGTCGAGGCGGTGAATGCACTGCTACATGGCGATCTTCATTTCAAAAATATGCTTGTGAATGAGAACGGGATCGTTTCCGGCATCATTGATTGGGGCGATCTGAGCGTAGGCCATCCGGCTTGCGATTTGAGCGTTGCTTATAGCTTTTTACCACCTTACGCTCGTGGCGTGTTTTTCGAAACGTACGGAGGAGCGGACGAGGAAACGAAGCTGCTGGCGCGGCTGATCGCGGTATACATCCCCATACTGATCTTAATGCAAGCGGTCGATGACGGGAATGAAGCCATTGCGGCAGAGGCGAAATCCAACATCATGCGGGCACTGTCGGATTAGGCTCATTATTTCGTTGCGGCTATGGGGCTATGGCTATCGGCACCATTTTGTCGTTTAAAGGCCGCGATAAGGTACGATCCGCCTTCTCTGATGCCGCTTTATGTTGAGGAACACGAAATTCAACAGAGTAACTCGTTGCGCTAACGAGACACGTTAGTTGAATAGCGGTTGCTTTGGCAAACGTTTTTTATTTGTTTAACTAACGGGCAGGATAGCTGAAGATTAATTACAGTAAACCTTACCATAAGTGGCGGCGAAAAATTGGGTAATTCAGAGGGCTAGGTGTTTAATAAAACGCTAAATATGCATATAGTAGATAAAGAAGTTAAAAATAAAACTCAGTTATCAGGGGAATACTTTAAAGCCGTTGACCCTTCTGCTAATGAAGCAGAGGGGTCTTTTTGTGTTTTAAGAATAAAGCTGATAAAAGTGTGCAGTTTACGATAGCGATCTAGTAGTTGTATCGTTAGCATTTAGTATGATGAAATGATACATTAGGCAGATAGGCCAATAAGATAAGTTAAAATTAAAAAAGGAGAATGAGAATGAAAATGAAATTTAACGATTATTTTGAAACAATCCCGCATCTTAAAACCGACAGATTAATATTACGTGCATTCTGCAGCGATGATATAGAAACCTATTTAAGAATTATCCACGATCCACAGGTACAGCAGTTCTTAGGCGGAGGAGTTAGCCTTTTCAACAAAGAACCGCATATATCAAATTGGTTGAACAATGTAAATGGTAGGCTTCTTAAAACAAAAACAGTATTTACATGGTGTGTGGAGCTTAAAAGAGAAAATAAGGTAATAGGAAGAATTGATCTAGGTGGGTTTGTAAAAAAATCAATGGCTGAGATATCCTACTATTTCTCTCCAGAATATTGGGGAATGGGATTTGCAACGGAAGCTGTGAAGGAAGTAACCCGTTTTGGATTCGACGATTTAAGATTGCATAGAATGCAGGCAATGGTTATGTCGGAAAATATACCTTCATTAAAAGTATTGAAAAAGGCGGGATTTACTGAGGAAGGAGTACTTAAAAAATATTTATTTGGTAAGGAATTTCATGACACTGTTATGCTGGCAGTGGTTCGTGAGCAAAATTTGAATTAAGAAAGGTATTAGGATACAATGATGAACCTAGTTAATCAGGCCATCTTATTAAGCATATTGCATGCATTGCATATTTATATAACATAACTGCAAGGAATGTAAGACCAAAGAATATTTAAAACAGGTGAAGCAGTTGAACATTCAAACAGAAGTTATTTTCTGAAGGTAGTGCATTGAACTAACGGAGAACGTTAGTAGAATAGCGGTTGCTTTGGCAACCGTTTTTTATTGTTCAATTAGCCGGCAGAATACTTACAATTTGTGGCGCAATAGCGTTACATCATTAGCATTAGCTTAAGTAATGATATTTTGATACCTGAAAAATTGGAACAATGTGGTAAAATGTAATGGTGGGAGAAGTACTCAACAAAAAATAGAGGAGGAGACAAATCTTTCATGGGCAACGATTTATATAGAAAACTAGGTGCAGCCTTTCTAATTTCCGCTGGAGTAATCTATGCGATCGAACGAGCGGGCTCTTTGATAGCTCGCAGCCATGAAATTGCAGCGTTGTATGAAGCAAACATGTTCAATGCCCTACCTAAAACTCATATTACAAGCTTCTTCGATAATATCTTTGTGCCAATCCTTGCGCTCCTCGGCATGATACTTTTCGTATATGGGTTTCCGAAAAAAATCAAATGAGATAACCCATTCAACACGATGTGAGCACACTTTGGATTGTACCGCGAAGCACTATGCAAACGGAGAATGTTAATGAAAAAGTGGCCACATCAGAAGTTTTTAATGTTTTTACCGCTGGGGCCAAAAAGCTCAATCATACTTAATAAAGTTACAGAGGAGGTGCTTAGATGGCGGAAAGAAGATGTGGTATTGTCAAATGGTACAAAGAAGATGAAGGTTACGGACGGATAATGTTAGACGGGCAGGAAGGTAACCATGTTTTTGTACACTTTAGCGAAATACTACCAGATCCTATTAGGTCACCGAACGGCTTTCGGTTTCTTAAAGAAGGCCAAAAAGTTGAATTCGACCTATTCGAGTTTCCGAATATAGTTGATTCTCAGCGTAGGACAGCTAAGAATGTGCAAATAATAGAGGAATGAAGGAATCGAGACGTACTTGATGAATGTATGGCTTTCGGAAATCATATTTAAGCTAACAGGAGAGGATAGTTCAATAAACATGATAAGGCAGCCAATCAGTCAACATGATCAGCTGCCTTTGTTCAATTAACGGGCATTTATCTTCAACTACTAATTATAGTTTTCTAGCTTTGATTACAAAAGTTACAGGAAGCATCTTTGCTTTTTTTGCAAAATCGTCGTTATCGTCCCGCGATTGAATGATTTCATCATCAGATTCCTCAATCATTTGCTCAATAACAAATCCCGCTTTTGAGAGAGCATTTACATAGGTTGATAGTTTACGGTCAGATAATGTTAGCGTACTTTCGTCAAGAGTTACCGAATACCAGGATTCATCGAAATAACATTTTTTAAAAATAAGCATATCATTTTCTGCAACAACACATTTATGTATAGGGTGAGACCAACTGAAAATAAATACGCCATCTTTTTTTAGGTAAGAAGCAATCCTGCTAAAAGTACCCTCAAGGTCGGTTGTCCAGCCTATAGCATAAACCGAATAAACAAAGTCAAAATAATCCTCGGGTAGGCCACATTTTTCTTCCATGGGAGAACAGACTAATTTTGCTGAAAGTCCGTGATCTGATAAATATTCTCTTGTTTTTTCGATTTGGTTTTCTGAAATATCCATACCCCATAGTTCAGATGCTTTACGTTCTCCGAGATATTGCAATGATTGACCGCTTCCACAGCCTACCTCCAACATCTTTTTTCCTGAAACATCGCCAAAAAGCTGGCATTTTTCTTCTGAGACGAATGCTCCATATAAAGGCAGTGCAGTTGCTCCTAAAACATCATTTCCTTTTGTATCCCAAAATAAGCTGTTTGTTTCATGAATAACATTCTTGTCCATTTCGACCGAGATAGCGCTACCAACCTCGCCAGCGCCTATAATGTTTGGTCTATAAATAGAATTCTTGTTCATGCCGGTATCATCCCCCAATATAAAAATATGAGTCTAATCATATATCCCGACTTGCAAGTTATACCAATAACACATATCGAATACGAACACGCTGTGCTATTGATCTCAAAATAATGTACCATTTTTCTATGAATACATCCACCTAAAATCTTCCAGATATATTCCGGTTGATCTCACAGTCTCAATGTGCCAGAGGGAACGATAGTGGAATAGCTCAGCATCATCAGCCGCTTTTTATTTGTTCAAATTTTGGGCAGGATAGTTGAAAAAGGAACTTAAATTTAAATCTCGAATATCTATTGTAACCGGATAGTTAAAAATTTGAGGACAGACAGGAGTTAGATACGATGATACAAGGATTCGGAGGAATATTTTGGAAACTAAGAATCTTGAGGCTGTGAAAAAATGGTATAGTGAGGCGTTGAAAATTGACATAGAAAATTGGAATGGAACTGTGATAACACCACAACTGGGAAATGAGACTATCTTTTCTTTCTTTACAGAGGATGATAATTATTTTCCAACAGAACAACAAGTGATGTTAAATTTCCAAGTGCAGAATATAGACGAGACTATTAAGCATCTTGACCATATTGGTGTACCTCTTGCAAAGAAAAAAGAGATTAGTGAATATGGAAAGTTTATTTGGATTGAAGATCCTGAAGGTCGCCTGGTCGAGCTTTGGGAAAAATAACGAGTTGTAATTCTTTTCTATTATGCTAACGAGGATGTTAGTTCAATAGATACAACGGCCACCGGTCACATGATCGGTGGTCGTCTTTCGTTGAAGTAACGGGCAGCATAATTAAACAATCTTCCTTAATAGGTTATTTCAAAAGTGAGCAATTGAAAAGAGATGACTCCAACCGTCCATGGTATAATATTCGTATACAAATAATTACATAAATTAAATCCTTATAAAGAAGGAGAATGTGTAATATGGCAAATATCGAGCACTTACAGACCGTAAATGTTCCAGCTTCAACGGTATATGAAGCATTGACCACTGCAAAAGGACTTTCAGAAATATGGACAACTGAACTAATAGTCAATAACCAGATCGGTTGTATAAATGAGTTCCGATTCGGCGGCAAAGGCTTAACAAAGATGCGAGTTGATGAGCTTGTTACTGATAAAAAGATTTTGTGGCATTGTGTTGATTCAGATCCAGAATGGATAGGTACGACAATTTCTTTTGATATAGAGAAAAAAACAAGAAGACTTCGATCATTTTCCGTCAAATGAATTGGGAGGAAGTGACCGCATTTTATCGCGCATGTAATTATAACTGGGCTATTTTTTTGTACAGTCTTAAACAGTATTGCGAAGAAGGCGAGGGTCTTCCGTATCATAAAAGGAAGTTTTAGAACCATTAAAGACACGGACTATCATTCGTTCAACTAACGGAAACTAGTTATAAATTAGATAGTTTAAAACCTTCTATAAGCAGCAAACCAGATTTAATAGCTCTAATAGGAGGTTTTGTTATGATCTTAAGTGAGTTGTGGCGACTGTATGAGACTGATAAACGGATCCAAGGATCTAGTCCGAAAACATTGAAAGCATACGCTCTCTAGCACAAAATGCTGATGTAGGCACTCGGTGACCTGGACATAACCGAGAAAACTTTAACCTTGCTTAAGGAGTCTTAGCGAAGCACTCTAATCGGTTGAAGCCTAGCAACTAGCGGGCGAAATCGCTCGATTAACGACACCTGTGGCTATCGTGGAAGAGAACTCTATCGCGTCTCTGGTCCGGTTATTGTCCGAACATGCTGTCCGCGGAACTGTTTCGGCGTATAGATGGAACGTGATATCGTGTAAACGATCAGTTGTATCGAAAAAAGATAGCTGGTATGCCGGATACGAAAAAAGAAGTCGACCATTTCGATGGTCGACTTCTTTTTGTTCTATTGCGCGGTCAGGATTTGTGGGCCTTCAGCCGTGATAGCAATCGTATGCTCGTATTGGGCGGCGAGCTTGCGGTCCATCGTCCGTGCGGTCCAGCCGTCTGGATCGATTGTCATGTTATAGGTGCCTTCGGTGATCATGGGCTCGATCGTGAAAACCATGCCTTCCTTGATGCGGATCCCTTTTCCGGGCTTGCCGACATGCATATAAGTCGGCTCCTCATGCAGGTCCCGGCCGATGCCATGGGCGAGAAGGTCGCGCACGACGCCGAAGCCATGCGCTTCCGCATGCCGCTGAATCGCGTTTGTCACATCACCGAGCCGATTTCCGGGCTGCGCTTGCGTAATACCGAGGTCAAGGCATTCCTTCGTGACGCGTATCAGCTTCTCGGCCGTCGGCGAGATCTGCCCGACAGCATAGCTCCAGGCCGAATCGCCGAGCCAGCCGTCAAGCTCCGCGACCGTGTCGATTGTCACGATATCGCCTTCCTCAAGTGGCTTATTGCTAGGGAAGCCATGCGCAATTACGTCATTAACGGAGGCACAGGTCGCATATTGATAGCCATTGTATCCCTTAGTGTATGGCTTGGCACCTTGCTTCAAAATAATGTCCTCGAATATGCGCTCAATCTCGTTAGTCGTGATGCCCGGTTTAATGAGCGGGGCGATCGTGCGATGGCATTCGGCCACCACTTGGCATGCCTTTCGGATGGCCTCGATTTCATGCTTGCTTTTTAAGATGATCATGTTTGTATCAGGTCTCCTTCGTAATTGCTTGCATAGCGAGTTGGGCGATTCGGTCGACGTCCAGGTCGGAATTACCCGCATAGTAGTGCAGCCCACAGCAGCCGACCAGCACGGCAAACATATGGTCGACGCTGTCGTCTTCGCACTGAGCGATCGATTGTAGTGGAACATACAGGCGTTCCATGAATCGTCTCTTGGCGGAGTATCGATCCTTTTCAGGCAGGCCTGCATAATGTTCCGCCGCCATTTTGTAGACGAGATATGCGCGGGCGTCTGACAGCCACAGCCGGAGCAGCGCCTTGCAATACGTTAACAGTTGCCTCTTATCCGGGAGGCCGCCTCTGGTATTTGCCCATTCGGCAAGAACTTGCTCGCACTGCTCGAAGCCGCTGCCCAATACATCTTCTATTAATAAATGCCGGTTAGGGTAATAATGGTATACTGTTCCGTAACCAAGCTCGGCCTCGCGGGCAACATCGCGAATATCAAAGCTGCCACCTGTGCGAAAGTAGGCGCGAGCGGCGACGTCCAGGATCTGTTCTCTTCGCTGCATACGTATAAGCTCATTTTGTTCTTTAGTACGGGGGCACATCGATGCGTGAACCTCCTTGTATAGACCTGCAAATTTGTCGATATAAAGATAATAACGCTTGGGGTGTAGAAATGCAAAAGATTTGTTGGTGTTCGATGAGACAAAAGTACTGAAAAATAAAGGATCAAACCGTAATAATAAAGTTGTAAACTGGGCGCTGGCGTAAAATATATTCATAATTCGAACCAGTAAGGAATTATAAACTGAAAAAAACACAAACTGAAAATTGCAACTTTTTTAGAAAGAGTTTGATAATAGAAAATCTGCTTCCCTTTGTTGTTCAACTAACTTCCGAAGAATGGAGTAAGGAATTTACAAGCATTTAGACTAATAAATTAAGCATTGGGCGTATAGTTGTTAGTTACGCTAACGGGGAACACTTGCTCAAGCAGGTTAGAAGATTAAAACCTCTCTTTAGAAGTAAACCTTGTAATTGAGAGGATAAACATCGAGGATTTCACTAGGAAAACTGCTCTATAGTCGGAAACGGTAAGGGCTCCAAGCAGAGAGAAGTTTACTTTACGACAAAGTGAAAAGTATGGTTAAGGAAGTGCCTACCAGTCGTGGGGATGCCAGTAAATCCTTATTCGTAACGGATATCAATCCAACTAAACGCATGGTCATTCCTACACAATTAGGTGGACATTAAAATAGCTTGAGATCGAGACGCAAATATACGCACAACTACGTGGCGAACGCAGGAGAGAAATGTATCGACGGTTTTTTAGCATACAATAGCGGAAGATCCTTTTTTGAAATCTGCCGCTATTCAACTAACGGGCAGGATCGCATAGATGAACAAAAAAAGGCTCCTACTTATCTGGAGCCTTTTTTGCTGCGCATCATTTCTTTTGGAAATACAAGTTGTATTCCCTAGTTACATTTCCATCTCATTATTGTTGATATTGTGGAAGGATAAGAGGGCTTCGGGAGTAATACCTTTTGGATACTCCTGTTCCCAAACTGCGGTTTCTGTATAAGCTTCATACCACATATCAGCGATCACATCAGGATCACTCACTTTTCCAGACCCTGGTTCAGTAATGAATAAAGCTAATGAACGGTGACCCACGTAAATCCCTTTATCCGCCAGTTCTGTATGAAGGTTCGCAACATAGTTACGTAAACCTGCAATACCCACGCCAATATTCCCCATCAAAGCCATTGGATGTAATGCTGAGAAGCCTGTTGTAAATAGTAATGCGCCATCTTGGCGCTCAAGCATATCAGGTAAAACTGCATTTACGATATTGATTGAACTGGCTGCATAGCCTTCAAATGAATCACGAGCATTTTCAATTGTTAATTCTAAAACTGAAGTTGGAGGATAGTTACTTGGTACAGGACTAACTTCTAGAACATCAATTTTTCCGTATTTTTCTTTAATTGCTGCAATAGCCAATTCAATTTCTTCTCTACTGTAAATATCAGCTGTAAAGTATGAAGATTCGATACCCACGGCTGTTAGTTCTTCTACCATTTCTTGAAGTTTCATTGCATTTCGCGCAACCAACGCGACTTGAAAGCCTTCCTTACCGAAACGCTTTGCCAAAGACAATCCTAGACCTTTACCTGCTCCAATGATCGCTAATGTTTTCATATGTTTATCTCCCTTTATTTATTATTGCAATTGCATTGATTGACGCTTCTCATCTTATAACGTAGTATTAATGTGCTCAATGGTTAATATTAATCATTGTGATGTTTAAAATACACATTAATGTATAATGAATATTATCTTTGTTGAAAGGAGAGTTTTCAAATGAGTAAACTGAAGGTGGACCTGCGTATTTTAAAAACAAGGAAGGCTATTAAAGAAGCCTTTTTGATGTTAGTTCAAACAAAAGGTTATGAACGGATTACGATACAGGACATTGCCGAAAAAGCTATGATAAATCGAAACACTTTTTATTTACACTATGTGGACAAACCTGATCTGATGGAAAAATTATGTCAGGAAAGTATAGGGAAATTAAATGTTTGCATTAACTTGGAGAGGTCTGACAGCGATGAAATGAATAGGGACACATTTATTTCAATCTTAAGCGAAACGTTCAAAGTGATTGAAGCCGACATTGTTTTCTTTAAAACGATGCTTAGTCAAAATGGTTATCCCAATTTTTCCACTTATATAAAAGAAGCATTAAAAAGTATTATGTTATCCGGTTTTGGTGATGACTATAATAATCAAAAAATGAGAATCGGCTTGGAGTATATAATCTCAGGATTAGTAGGTGTGATTTGTATGTGGATTAGAGATCCTGAGGATTTGTTAGTTGAAGAGGTCGTAGAACAGTTGAGTGAAATTCATTTTCATAATATATTGGATTTGTTGAAAAGAATTTGACGACAACAGTTTGGCTTTATTGAAGTAACGGGGAACGTTAGTGGAATATCGGTTGTTTCGGCAGCCGTTTTTTATTTGTTCAAATAACGGGCAGGTTTTGGGATTAGCAATCCATAGGAGACAACCCAAGTTAAATTCTGTTAAAATGTAATTAATGTAAAATGTAGATATCTCTCATGAACAAAGGAGAACTGAAAATGAGAAAACTCGTTCTTTTTCTGCACGCATCGCTTGACGGTTTTGTAGAAGGTCCGAATGGTGAAATGGACATTGGCTGGGTTTCCTACGATGCTGATTTGGAGAAACATGCGAAAGAAATTCTGAGTACTGCCGACACTGTCATTTGGGGACGAGGGACTTATCAAATGATGCACAGTTACTGGCCATCTGTGCCTTCGGACCCATCAGCTTCGCAGCATGAACGGAATCATGCCGAGTGGATCGAAAAGACAGCTAAACTCGTTTTTTCCACGACGCTGGAGAATGTCGAATGGAATAATTCCAGACTCGTGAAAGAAGATGTTGAGGAAGAGATCAATAACCTCAAACAGCAGCCAGGCAAGGATATGGTTATCCTCGGCAGTCCTAGGTTCGCACACCACCTTATGCAGCTTAATTTAATTGATGAGTATAAAATTACGGTTTCTCCCGTCTTGCTCGGTAAGGGATTGCCGCTATTCCAAGGTCTTAAGGAGAAGATCAATCTTAAGCTAATCGAAAACAAGACCTTTGATTCTGGAGCCATTGGTCTCGTTTACCAGACGGTAAGATGAACTTGTCACTTAAGGTGATTGAACTAATGGGAACGATAGCTTAATAACGACACAAAGGCAGCCGGTCAATGGATCGGCTGCCTTTGTTCATCTATGGGCAGGTTATCGGAATGGGAGCGCAGTCGAAATAAAGGACAAAATTGTTCGATTAACGACACCCGTGGCTATCCTGGAGGAGAACTGTATTGCGGCATCTGGCCCGGTTATTGACCCAACACGCTGCCCGCGAATCAGTTTTGGCTTGAAGATGGGAACGAGATATCATTTACTCGATCACCTGTATCGAATAAAGAAAGATGCTATGCCGAATATGAAAAAAAGACGACCATTTTGTTGGTCGGCCTCTAATTATTCTATTGCGCAGTCAGGATTTGTGGACTTTCAAACGTGATGGTGATCATATGCTTGGTGTGAACACCATGCCTTCCTTGATGGGGATGCCATTTCCGGGCTGCGTCTGCGTGATAGAGAAGTCAATCAGCTTCTCGGCCGTCAGCGAGATCTTCCCGACAGTATAGCTCCAGTCCGAATCGCCGAGCTAGCCGTCGAGCTCCACGTGGCAGGATAAAGTAGTGATTATCGACTTAAAGAGTAGTTATGTAAGGTTCGATAAAAATTGATTATAACTATGAATTACCAAACGGTTTATCGAAAAAATAGTAAAATAATACTGTTAAGTACGAGGGTTTTCGATAGGATTTTTATTTAGATTATCCTTTTTGCGTTTATATAAGCACATGTTTTGTTTCTGAAAATTATTTTTTCTTCAATGTAACATTGAAATGAAAGGGAGGGCAATAGCGTTGATTGAACATAGCAATCTTGAAGAATATTTGGATCCTGTAAATTATGATCTTGAATTTGACGGTGAAATGGACAAATATCAGTTCTATCTTGAGCTTGCAAGAACGAGTCCTGGTGAAGTGTTAGAACTTGCTTGTGGTACAGGCTTAACATCGATACCGCTGTCGAAAGCCGGGGTAAAAATGACTGGTGTAGATATCTCTTCGGCGATGCTCGCATATGCGCGGCTGAAAGCGGAAGGGTTGACTGTTACTTTTATGGAAGGCGATGCCCGTACCTTCGAATCGGACAAGCGATTTTCGATGATCTATTTGACTGGTAATGCATTTCAGGCATTCTTAAGTGATCAAGATCAAAACGATTTGCTTACTACCGTTCACAAACATTTACAACTCCATGGAATCTTTGCATTCGAGACCCGTAATCCAGAGGGAACGGATTTATCCGATCAAGAGGAGACAGAATGGGGATCCTTTATTGATAAGGATGGGAAAAACGTAAAGGTATCAGGTACACAATATTACGATGCTAGCCAGCATATCATGCATTGGGTCACGATGCGTGATTGGGGGGATAAACGAACGACTTCCCGAATTGCTTGTCGGTTTACAGATCAGGCTACACTGCAATCTTTATTAACTCGTCACGGCTTTCGCGTCGAACATCAATATGCTGACTGGGATAAAACATCGTTCTCTCCGTCATCTTCATCTATCATTAGCGTTTGTAGGAAATGTTAGGAGAGACGTAATGCATTGCAATAAGAAATCCCCTCAAGTCGAGGGGATTTTTGGTGATCCTAAGCAGATTCCCCCATAAAGGCGGCCTTTATTCAACTAGACGGCAAGATAGCGTAATAGCCTGCCTGAAAATATTGTATAATTTGTAATACTAAAGTGGGGGAATAGAATTTGAGGAATATTGTTGAGTACTCACAGTCTACTGCCAAATATACTTCCTTATTTTCATGTTGTTTCAAATATCCCTCCTCTCCCAACAGATAAGACGAAGTAGAAGCATGTAATGGAGGTGCGAAACAAAATATTAACAAAAAATCAGGTATTTAACCTTATTTACATAATTGAATTTATAGTTCAGATAAACAAAAAGTTGGAATCCATCCGTATTCATCATTTTCTGTTTTACAGTATGTCCAATCGTTTAAATGCTCTAAGCCTAATAGTACATCATCTTGATTAAATGTTAGTTCATGAGCTGAATAATCTTTAGTAACTATTGCTATGTCATGTAGATTGGGAGCAGTTAAAATCTGCTTCGGAACCCATCCCTCTTTGCTCGTAGCAATTGATTTACAGAAAATCCAATTAGGAAATTGGGTATCTTCTTTTCCATAACGGGAAGGATAGTTCATTCGTTTCTCGAATGTTTTATAAGTTGGATAGCTTTATGAACTTGATGAATGTAACGTTATCTGAAAGATACGCAAATCTTATAGGTGAGGGTGATTCGTTTGAAGCAAGGAATTATTGTGTTGATGAACGGAACTTCAAGTTCAGGAAAGACTAGTATTTCTACTGAAATGATGAATCAGAAAGAGATTCTTTTTCATCATTTATCAATAGATGATTTTGTTAAGGATTTTTTTAATAATAAATTCTCAGATATTGAACCTGCGAGAGAAGTAGATGAGCAAGTTATCGCACAAATAATGTTTGATCCCTTAATCTCAATGTACTTTTCGACAATTAAATTGTACTCAGAAATGGGTTTGAATGTAATAGTAGATACCGTAATCGAAAATGACAAGTGGTTTAATGAGTGTCTTGATATATTTTTAGATCAGCCTACATTATTTGTAGGTGTATTATGCTCGAAAGAAGAACTCATAAGAAGAGAGCAAACAAGAGGAGATAGAGTAATTGGACTTGCGGCTTCACAGTTCAGCAATGTATATTGCATTGATGAATATGACCTGGAAGTAAATACTGAAGAGATGAATCCAATCGAATGTGCCGAAAAGATATTAAGTTATATAAAGTCCAATAAGGAATACTCGGTATTTAAGAAATTAAGTAAAAGAACGGTTAGCGTTTCCTAGAAGACGTATTCATCAGATAACACCAGATTTCAGCATAACAGGCAGTTTAACATGCGACTAAGCTTCTATTATAATTTATGATATTCTATTAAAACAGGTTGAAGCGAGAGATGCAGGAAAGGCAGGCACATGTCATGAGGCTTATGTTTCCACACGTGAATACAGCGGAAGAAACCGCTGAAGTTGCTCGATTGGCGGCAGAAATATGGCGCGAATATTATGTTTCCATTATTACAATCGAGCAGATTGAATACATGATTGGCAAGTTCCAATCGATACCAGCGATTACGGATCAGATCCATCATCAGGGCTACGAATATTATTTGATCCATAACGATGGCTCCGCAGTCGGATACATTTCAGCTAGAGAAGAAGAAGGGAAGCTCTTCTTGAGCAAGTTTTATATTGGCAAGGATTACAGAGGACGCAGCTATGCCAGCCAAGCATTGGAATTCCTGGAGAAGCTGTGCAAAGACCGAAACCTAAGCCATATTTGGCTGACGGTCAATCGTCATAACGAAGCCAGTATTGCGGTATATGAGAAAAAAGGCTTCCGAACCGTGCGGGAACAAATTGCGGATATCGGGAATGGATTCGTCATGGATGATTTTATTATGGAAAAAGAAATCCCAGTTCCATAAGCGAATAGAGACGATTCTCGAATACAACAATATATTATTTGGATCCGAAACGAAATGAAAGTAACTCATTAGTCAGGAACTCGTTCTACTAACGGGGAACGTTAGTTAAACACAAGATGGAGCAGTTGCTGTCGGCAGCTGCTCCATTTTTTATTACGCTAACGGGCAGGATAGTTGAATGATTTCGCGAATAACTTAAGTCAAGTCATGACGAATTTACGAAGTTGGCAAAAAGACGTCAGCCGAAAGAATTTCTTAGTTTAGGAGGAGTCTATATGATATTAGAAAAAGTTATAAATAGAATTGTAATACAAAGTGAATATAAGGAACTTGTTGATAAGTATATAGATAATATACTTACCGAATTTAAAGGTAAGATTCATAGCATTTATATGTGTGGCTCGATTCCAAAAGGAACTGCTAAACCTTTTAAATCAGATGCAGACTTTACTATTGTATGTGTAAATCCCAAAGATATTGATTACGAAAGATTGTCAAATATTAAAGACAGGCTTTTGGAAGAATATCCAGTAGTAACTAAGATTGATACGATAATTTGCTCGATTGACGATGTATTAAGTAAACCAAATGAGTGGGGTTTTTGGGTAAAGATAATTTGTGTTTGCATATATGGTAATGATGTTGGTGAACAAGTACCACCGATAATTATTTCTCCAAAGTTCATTTTAGACTTAAATACGGAGACCAAGGAGGAAGTAGATCATATACATAGTTTACTTTCTAATGCTAGTGATAACACAATGAAAACTAGATATATTAAAGGTTACTCTAAGAGATTAATTCG
The DNA here is from genome assembly GCF_000758585.1 of Paenibacillus sp. FSL R5-0345. Taxonomy (NCBI): domain Bacteria; kingdom Bacillati; phylum Bacillota; class Bacilli; order Caryophanales; family Paenibacillaceae; genus Paenibacillus; species Paenibacillus sp. FSL R5-0345. The sequence continues at coordinate 3,971,564 of NZ_CP009281.1, read as the reverse complement.
TGCATTATACTCTTTGGTTTTAGAAGATACAGGTGTATGGCAAGATGACATTATTAAGATGAAGAATGCCATATTAAACTATTGTGAGATTGACTCCGCTTTAGTTGATTATCTGTATGCTTGTTACTTGGATAGTAATGTACTTGTTGAAGAGTTTCTGGGAATTGCAGTTGAAGTATATAGTTATTTTGAGAACGCCTTAAATGCAATGGCTGCTTCCAGAACTTCCTTCGGCTAACACCATATTGACGCTCCGGGTCACTCTGAGAAGCGAGTGATCACATCCAGCTCCCTAAGCCCGTCGGGACGTCACTGCGTTAGGTGTTCGGCAAGCCTCACAACTATAAGCAGAGACTCTAATTAAAACATAAGACTATTGAGCTAATGGGAAACGATAGTTCAATAAATACAGAGAGGCAGCCGTCCAGATCGATCGGCTGCTTTATCTTTAAGCTAAAGGGCAGGTTAGTGCAATATAACTTGATCAATTGTGGTACTATGATTAAAATAACTTCCAAAAGTGGTGATATCATGAAATTTGTTTTGGTATTTGGTCCGCAGGCAGTAGGTAAAATGACAGTGGGGCATGAACTGGAAATGATATCTGATTTAAAATTGTTCCACAACCATATGACGATAGAATTGCTGGCTCCTTATTTTGGTTTCAGTAGTGAAATGTGGGGATTATCGGATAAATTCCGTCAGGATATATTTGAAGCAACCGCCGCCAGTAAATTGTATGGAATGATATTCACATATGTATGGGGATTCGATTTGCAGAGCGATTGGGATTATGTCGATAAAATTTGTAAAATATTTGAGGATCAAGGTGCGGATGTCTATTTTGTTGAACTTGAAGCCGATCTTGAGGAGAGAATAGAGCGTAACAAGACTCCCCATAGACTTGAACATAAACCGACAAAGAGAGATATCACATTCTCTGAACAGGATCTAAAACAGACAATGGAGCAACATCGATTGAACTCGTTAGAGGGAGAAATTAAAAAAGAAAACTATTTGAGAATAAACAATACGAAAATCAACGCTCGTGAAGTTGCTGAAATCATAAAAAATAGATTCGCTTTATAACGATTCTTGTTTAACTAACGGGACACGTTAGTGGAATAGCGGTTGCTTCGGCAGCCGTTTTTTATTTGTTCAACTAACGGGCAGTTTAGCGTGGTAGTTTCTTTCGAAAGTTTCGGCTACTTTCCGAGCATTTGTTCAGTGCTCTTTGATATAATTGATTTCAAATAATTGTAAGATCGGGGTGTTAAGTGAGCCATATAAGAGGAGTAATTCTAGAGGGTTTTTCACATGCTGGAAAAACATCTGTTTTAAAAGCCCTAAAGCAAGTTCATGCACAAAATGAATCATCTGAGCGCAGTATCATAGTTTTAAGTGAATATTATTCTCAAGTGTTAAACAATGTTCAGGGAGGTTTGCAACGTTTAAATCGTGATGAACACCTTCAGTTGCTGAAGGAACGGGTAAACATGTTACGACAATTAAACGAATGGGCAGCTTATCTGGGTCCAGATGCATCACAGGCATCAAGAGGTATTTTTTTTATATTGGAAAGATTTCATTTGAATCATAGAGTAGCATTTCCCACCGAGCTTTCACATGAAATCGAATCGCTTGAAAATGAATTGTTTAACCTCGGTGCAAAGTGTGTTTTACTAACCGTATCTTCTGGCAACGTAGAGCAAAGAATCCAAAGTCGAACACCCCACGAATGGACGAACAAAACAGTAGAAGAAATCAGAAATTCAGCTGATGAATTTATCCAAACCCAAACGGAATTACGTAAACAATCTAGTTTATCTATCCTCCCGACCATAGAAATAAATACTGATAAAAAAGAATGGATTACATATGCAAACAAAGTTTTGGATTTATTAAGCTAACAGGATACGAGAGCTCAATAAACCAGCGGCAGTCTAGGGCTTTATTTTTAAGTCCAAATCTGCCGCTGGTTTTTATATTGGGGCAGTCTAACACTTTATTTTCTACAGACACTAAAAAGAATAATAGTTTACGACCGTCACCGTATAATATTTCTTTAAATAAGAATCTTAAATAACTGCACTTTCTCCTTAAGAAAGTTCATTCCCATGGTGATGCACTAAAGATTGTTTGTCTGTTATCATTAGAATAAGTTTATTGTACTGCTGTGAGATGATTTTTCTAGGGTAGGAGGACTGCAGAATGAAGACAATTCGGGTACTGCTCGCCGATGATGAACCGGTGATATTACGCGGCTTAAAAAAACTGATTTCATGGGAGAATCTTGGAACTACAATAGTTGGAGAAGCCAACGACGGTCTTGAACTGAAGCAACAGATCGATGAACATAATCCTGACTTGATTATTAGTGATATAAGTATGCCTGGCTATACAGGAATCGATATTATCCGCGAGATTCATGAAGCTGGCAGGTCGGTAAAGGTTATTTTTATAAGCGCTTATCAGGAGTTTACATACGCTCAGCAGGCATTGCAATATGGTGCGCTGGATTACTTGGTGAAGCCAGTGAACAAGAACCAGCTAGAGCAGGTGGTAACTAAAGCTGTTTCTCTTATTCGTCAAGAGACAGAAGGTGAACGCAACAAAGAAAAGCTGAACCATTACGAACAGAGAAACCACAGATTAACCATCGAAGAAATGCTTGATAAGCTGACGGACGGGAACAAGGGAACAGCGGATACCCTGCGAGATATGGGAATTATTGCGCTCAGCCGCTACGTTAGTATTTGTATTGTAGAGACGGATGAATCCTCAGGGCAGCCATCCAGATGGGAGGAACGTGAACGTAAGCTGATTGATTTTGCACTCTCCAACATTATTAAAGAAACCGTAGAGCAAAGAGAAAACAGTTATATGTTTCGTAAAGGTGAACGTTTTTGTATTTTACTCCAGCATGAACACGCGGAGGAACCGGAAAGACTTGCTGTGGATCTGCACGGGAAGATTAATAACTTTCTCAAATTGAAGGTCTCCATCGGCGTGGGCAACATCGTAGACGGAATGGATGAAGCTGATATTTCATATCGCAACGCTTTGAAAGCGCTACACTGTAAATATTTCGCAGGTCTAAATCAAGTCATTCCTTATAAAAAGAATGAGTGTGAAAAGGAATCGTTAATCGTAACGCCTTTGCAAGAAATACAATCTGCTCTAATCATCGCCTTGAAGTCTCAGAACAGAGAGCAAATAGCACATGAGAGCGGGCGCCTACTTCAGAAGATTCGAATCATGGCTGACGGGAATAGAAATCAAGCGGTGTCTACCGTTTATAATACGATCCTCCAACTTGAACAGGAGCTTATGCAATTTGGTGTGGAGGCAGATCCTTTCGTACAGGATACTTGTCCTATTCTGGAACGAATGGCGAGTCATTCTACCTTCCAAGAGGTGGTGGAAGATTTCCAAATTCTTCTAACCAAAATGTCTGAGCAAATCAGCAGCCGTATGGGTAACAAGGAGCTGAAGCTACTGTCTCAGGTGAAGACTTATATTGATGAGCATTATCCGGAAAATATTACGCTGGAGTCTATGGCGGGGATGATGTTTATGAACTCCTATTATTTCAGCAGCTTCTTCAAAAAGCATACCGGACAGAACTTTAAGAATTATGTAACTGAGGTCCGAATGAATCACGCCCTCCGTCTGTTGCTGCAAAGCGATATGATGGTTTATGAGATTGCTGACAGCGTAGGATATAACAATGCACGGCATTTTAGCGACATGTTTAAGAAAAAATATGGCAAACTGCCACAAGAGTATAAGCAATCCTTCAAAAGCCAATAGTCAGATGGATAGCAAAGGAGATGCCTTCATTCATGTTTATCTGGGGCCGAAGATCCAAAAGCCTATTTGTTAAGTTCTCCGCTTCATTTTTACTAGTCGGCCTGATTCCGTTATTTGCGCTTAGCTATATCTCTGTTCAGACTTTCTCTGGGTATGTCGAGCGTTATACTACAAGTAACTTGCAGCAAATGGTGTTATATATGAGTTATAACTTGAATTCGGCGTTTAATCAGTACAATGAGATATCCAAACTGATGTATACAGGGCGTTATGAAGGCTTTATCGAGAGCTATTCGCAGAACCAAACCTATAACGTAAATGAGCTAGAACAAATCAATACGATCCCTATAGAATCTTTTCTAAAAACGGTTCTGTACAGCGACTCTTTCATTACTAGTGTTTATTTTCACAGGGAGTCAGACGATAAGCTTTATTATCAGGAAAAAGAGAACAAAGGGATTAACTTCGATCTGCTGCCCTATAAAGAATGGTTGACGGTAATGGCTCCGAACCCATCTCATGTGGCTATTTTGCCGACTCACTCCGAGGAATATTTCATAGGGTCAAAACGTAGCGTGTTCACGATTGGCCGTACATTGATTGATATTTCTGGGCGTGTTGCTAAGGAGCCAAAAGTCGTAGGGACCCTGTTTATGGACGTAGATGCATCACTATTCAACCAGTTTTTTAGGGAGCTGAATCTCGGAGAACAGGATGATCTGTTTCTTCAAGATGGTGAGGGGAAAATATATTTTGCGAATGAGAGCGCAGCAGCGAACGTTGAGGGTCTACATGCTCGGAAAGAAGAGGAAATGATTGTTCTTAGCGAAGATATTCCTTTTCTTAACGGTAAGGTGACTGCAAGAATTCATCGCGCGAATTTATTCGATCAGCTTTTTTCAGCCCGTACGACCGTGTTTATTGCGATGTTTATTTGTGCGATGGTAATGATCCTTATGGGAGTCTGGTTTTCTAGACGATTGGCTGCCCCGATTCGAAACTTGATTAAGCAAATGGCTATCGTAGAATCCGGTAATCTCGATACTCAGATGGTAGTGAGCAGTAATGATGAAATGGGTAGACTTAGCCATGGCTTTAACCGAATGGTTGAGCGTTTACAGGCCTATATAGATGAAGCTTATGTGGCCCAGATCAAGCAGAAGCAAACGGAGCTGAATGCTTTGAAGAGCCAGATTCGTCCGCATTATTTATACAACACCCTGGAAGTTATTCGAATGAATGCAGTGGATAAAGATAATGACGAGGTTGCTGATATGATTCTATCGCTCTCCAACCAGTTGAAATATGTGATTGATTATGGGGAGGATAAAGTAAGCATCCGAGAGGAATTGGATCATCTGCGGGATTATTTCTATATCATTTCTGTACGGTATGAGAATAAGTTTGAGCTTGTCGTGGACGTCTCGCCGGAAGTGAATTTGAATGGGTACATTCTGAAATTGTCTCTTCAGCCGATTGTTGAAAATGCTATTCAGCATGGACTACGTAGTCAAGGAAGAGGTACAGTCGGGTTAACCATCGAGAAGCGAGAGGATAAGTTGCTAGTTACGATCTATGATGATGGAATTGGAATGAGCAAGGAAAAGGTTCAACAGCTATCTGAAAATCTAGAAGAACCTAGTTCGCCAAGCAAAAATGTTGGCTTAAAAAATGTTCATGAGCGGATTCGTACAGTGTATGGTAAAGAGTACGGATTGTCCATCAGCAGTCGGGAGCATATTGGGACATCGATTCTTTTGTCGTTTCCAATTGTAGAGAAGCCGTTTATAGTCGCAGATGGTGAAGGAATATAAAGGATAGGAGATGAGCGGAAGACTGAGGTCTTTCGTTCTTTTTTTGGAATATTACTTGAACACATCTTAAATTCACCGCATATCGCGCTTAAAAAAGTTCATTCAACCCATCAATAATGAATGCTATTCTAATACCAACGGAAACGCTTTCGAGAGATGATGCGCACATCTTGCTTCAGTTTCCACAGTGAAACACAAAAGGGGAGGCTACTAACTGATGTATACAAAAACAATGATGAAATTATCCGTATTGCTGCTTGCCACAACGACAGCTTTGACTGCTTGCGGCAGCAATAATAACAGTGCCAGCAATAATGCAGGCAATACACCGGCATCCGAAGCACCTGCAAATGCACCGCAGGAGACGAAGAAGGAGGTTGCCTTTACGATAGGCTACGCATCCGGTGATCCGGCAACCAAAAAAGCTATCGCAGATACGGTCAAAAAGTTTACAGAAGCAAATCCTAACGTTACCATCAAAGATTTGAGTGAAACCTCCTCGGCAGCCTATCTTGACTGGCTCAAAACCAAAGATGCAGTGGGAGAATTCCCGGATTTGGTGGAAATGCGTGATACAGAAGTCTTTGCTGATGCAGGTAAAATTGTAGAGCTGCCTTCCGATCTACTAGATTTGTTCGAAGCCCCACCTCAAGTGGATGGAAAAGTGTGGAATGCACCACTGCAGGTCAACGCACCACAAGGAATTATTTACAGCAAAAAAGCATATGCGGATGCAGGGATTACCGAGCTTCCTAAAACCTATGATGAATTCATAGCCATTCAAGAGAAGTTAAAAACTTCGGGTATTACTCCGATTGTAGTAGGCGGAAAAGATATTTTCCATATGGGCTTCTGGGTGAATAAATTCCTGATCGATGATGTCTACTCGAAAGATCCGGATTGGAACTCCAAGCGTACAGCAAAAACTGTCAGCTTCACAGATGCTAATGTTGTTCAAGGGATTACTGATTTCAAAGAGCTATTTAAGAATTATGTAGATAAAGGCTGGCTGAGCACGGGCGACAATCAAACTGCTTCGATTCTTGTTTCCGGGAAAGCAGCACAATTGTACTCCGGTACGTGGATGTTTACACAAATTGCAGAAGCAGACCCGAACTTTGAATTTGGATTCTATGGTCTTCCTGACCGTGAAGGGAAAACCAATGTGATTGGTCTTCCGTCTCCAGCAGGCTGGTCCTTATCCACTGAAGCCGTTAAAGACGCAGACAAAACAGAAGCCATCAAAGATTTTATCCGTTTCTTCTTCGCCCCAGAACAATATTCGAATTATTTAGCGACGATAAATGCAATTCCTTCTACTAAAGAAAAAGTAACTTATGATACTAGCGAACAAATGCAAGTGGCATTGGATCTTATTGCTGACATGAATGTAGTAAAATCCTTAGCAATCAACAACTGGTGGGGTGATAACTTGATTCCTCCACAGTTCCGTAACTGGTATTACAAACTGCTGCAGGATCTTGTTGTGAAAGATGGAGACGTAACCAAATATATGCAAGATGCTGATAAAGAATATGACAACCAAGTGAAGGCTAATCAGATGTAAGAGCAGCGCCTGTTAGAGCGACCTCTGCTGCTGTAGAGGTTCTCTTTTTAACAAGCCTGTCTCAGGGGAGGGAGAGCAGCTATGGCTACATCCGCAGTTAATACTGACAAGTCATTGATAGCCACTGTGCAGCAGAAAAAGAAAAAGAAGAAATGGCAGTCTTATGCACTACTGTTCATACTGCCATCATTTATTCTATATACCTTGTTCGTTATCGTCCCTACGGTAGGGAGTGTTTATTTAAGCTTTACCTCATGGGATGGCATCAGCGATGACGTGAGATATATCGGCTTTGCTAACTTTGTGGAAATATGGAATAGTCCTAGGGTGCATAATGCGTTGAAAAATACGATGATCCTGACCATTTCACTTGTTGTACTAGAGAATATTGCTGCTATTGCAATGGCTATGATGGTTGATAAGGTACGCTGGTTCCGGAATTTATTCAGAAGTGTATTTTATTTCCCTACACTGCTTAGTGGGATTGTAATGGGTTTTGTGTGGGCGATGATCTTGAATTACAACTTTGGTGTATTCAATCAGATCCTAGAGTCTGTTGGACTTGGAAGCTGGATTGTGGACTGGCTGGGCAATCCTAAATATGCGATGCTGTCGATTATATTGTCTACTGTTTGGAAAGGTGCGGGCTATTATATGATCATTTATCTCGCTGGATTGCAGGGGATTCCGCAGGAATTGAATGAAGCAGCCAGCATTGATGGAGCAGGGGGGTGGCAGCAGTTCCGGCATATCACCTTCCCGCTGCTTGCAGGGTCGATGACAGTGTGTATGGTGCTTTCTATGATCAGCGCTCTGAAGATTTTTGATCAAATTGCGGTTATGACCGATGGTGGCCCGGGCTTTGAGACGGAGACTTTAACGTATATCATTTATAAAGTTGGGTTTGGTGAATTAAGACAAGGCTTTGGTACTGCGCTGGCGATGGTTCTGTTCTTAATCATACTGATTATTACAGTCTTCCAAGTGAAGGTGCTCCAGAAGCGGGAGGTGCAGCTCTAAAATGACGATGCAGACACGCAGAAGAGTTGGGCAAATCGCACTTTTTATAGTTACATTATTAGTGGCTATTCTATTTTTCTTTCCTATTTTCTTTAATTTGATGTCAGCCTTCAAGAGCAATGCAGAGATCATGAAGGATGCCATTGCTTTTCCTAAAACCCTTTATTTGGAGAGTTTTAAGTACCTGTTAACTGAAACTGAGTTTCCAAGGGCTATTCTAAACAGTCTGATTCTAACGGCAGTATCCATCGCTGCGCAGGTCTTGATAATTCCAATGGCAGGGTATGCGATTGAGCGTAGAAATGTTAGATGGACCCGCTTCATGTTCGTATACTTTTTGGCCGGAATGATGATTCCTTTTCAAGCGTACATGATTCCTTTGTTCAAGGAGCTTAGAATGCTAGGATTGTACGGTAGCCTTGCGGGACCTATTCTTATTTATGTAGCCGGTGCGGTAGGTTTCGGATGTCTGCTGTATACCAGTTTTGTCAAAGGAATCCCTAGAGAAATTGAAGAGGCGGCAGAGATTGATGGCTGCTCGCGTTACGGGATATTCTGGCGAATAGTTTTTCCTTTATTAGGGCCTGTTACGGCAAGTATGGTTGTTCTAAATGGGCTTGGAATCTGGAATGATTTCTTGATGCCGATGCTGGTATTACCCTCTGGACAGGCTAAGACTATGGTTGTTGAAATTTACCGTTATATCGGAGAATTCTCTTCACGTTGGGATATGATTTTTGCGGGAACAGCGATGTCGGTTGTACCTGTGTTGATTGTGTTTATCGCCTTGCAGAAGTATTTTGTGAAGGGGATTGCATCAGGTGCGACGAAAGGTTAAGGGCGTATAGAGGTAGAAATGAAATTCGTTTAAAAAGGATATATCCTGTAACCAATTGGTGGGCTGCGGGATACATCCTTTTTTTGTTTCTGTAAAGATCTTAATGCGTGCTCGGATTTTCTGTTAACCGGCGGTATCCCATGGGTGGAAGACCTGTCCAACGTTTGAATTGCTTACTGAAATGGGAAACATCCCGGTACCCCAGTCGGTGTGCGATAGATTCGACAGACAGACTATTATCCATCAGCAGCAGTTTGGCGTGTCGAATGATTAAGCGGGATAAATATTGCCTTGGTGACATCCCATAGATTTGGTGAAAAGCACGATTGCAATGCGTTGTACTGTATCCAAGCTTTGCTGCAATATTCTCAATACCGCCACCTCTTTCGCCTGTGCTGTCAGCGGTGGAGACGGATTCCTGCAATAGTCCTTCAATAGCGTTAGCTAGGGCAACTGTATTTTCTGTAGCTTCTGTATCTGCTGGGAGAGGCATTTCCGAAAGCACCCAACCGCTGAGCGCGGTCAGAAGCTGCAGTGAAGCATGGAGTGTGATCAAGCGATTTCTATGTGTGTCTTTAGACTCTGACAAGATGGAAGAGTTAATGATTACATCTAGAGCGGAACGTATGGCCAGCAGTTCGGGGGTGTTCCCGCTGAGACTAACAGCATCTGCTGTTAGTAAGGCACGCCGCAAAATCAGATCATCGATATCAAAATGCAGGCAGTAATAAGTCATGTCACAGTCAGCATTTGAGCCCATACTACTATGCTCAACACCGGGACGAATGAATAAAATATCGCCGCTTTGTTGGACAAAAGACTTATTGCCGACCGTCATCTGCTGCTCACCTTGAAGGACAATATTAATCTCAAACATCGGATGAGTGTGTACAGGATATTGCCAATCCGAATTTACTTTTCTCCAATGCGCGGCGAAGATATGGAAGGCTGCTTGAATGTCTGGTGACATCTGACCGTCAATAGAATTATGGAAGGCGGGATCATTCGAAATCATTTCAATCCTCTTTTACAATATAATTTGGCTTAATTATATCATAGGTTGTTAGCGATGTTTGATTTGCCCAAATAATAGAAGGCTTTAACCCTGTTGCACTTCTAGAAATATCGATAACATGGAAATATAGCCCGGAGGTATCCGGGATCATGTTGGAGGGAGTGCATTTTTTTATGTCACATAATAAATTTTTTAATGCTCATCATTCACCGATCGGTGCATTTGCGAGTTTTACTTTAGGATTTAAAGGAGCTAGTGGTGGTTTCGATTTGGAGATGGCCAAACCTCCTAGACAGAATATATTCATAGGATTAGAACGCACGGATGGGAAAGGGTATGACACACTACCATTTCATGAGATTGGCGGAGATGACGAGAGCAAACGGTATGACATCGAGAATCCAGACCCTAATCCAGATAAGGAGAATATTCTGTTCCCTTTTCAAGAGAATGAGATTTCTCGAGATTTCCGAGTAGCCACTGACAGCTGGAGTGCGGGGGATCTGACCTTCCGAATTCTCTCGCCAGTTCGATCAGTACCGGATCCTGAAACTGCGTCTGTGGAAGAAATGAAGGAAGTGTTGCTGCCGGCAGTACTGGTTGAGCTCGAAGTGGATAACACCTCATCAGCTACCTCACGTCGCGCGTTCTTTGGTTTTCAGGGAACAGATGTTTATAGCGGAATGAGAAGACTGGATGATGTGTCATCTGAAATTACAGGCGTTGGACAAGGAAGATTTATTGCGATTGCAGCCGAGAAAGGAACTACAAAGTCCGCACTTCATTTCACGATGGAGGATATTCTAAGTGAGGCGCTACAGGAGAATTGGACCTTTGGTCTGGGGCGCGTGGGTGCTTTGATCATGGATGTTCCAGCCGGAGTAAAAGAAACATACCGGTTTGCAATTTGTTTTCACCGTTCGGGTTATGTTACCTCTGGTATGGATGCTACTTATTACTATAATCGCTATTTCAACAATGTTGAGGCAGTGGCCGAATATGCATTAGCTAAATTCGATGTTCTTAAACAAGAAGCGGAGAAAGCTAACGAGATGTTTAATCATGCAAATCTATCCGAAGATCAAACCTTTATGCTAGCGCATGCAATTCGCAGTTATTATGGTTCCACGCAACTGCTGGATTATAAGAATAAGCCATTTTGGATCGTCAACGAAGGCGAATACCGGATGATGAATACCTTTGATCTTACCGTCGATCAGTTATTCTACGAGCTGCGTCTGAATCCTTGGACTGTACGTAATGAGCTGGATATGTTCGTGGAAAGATTCAGCTATGAAGATACGGTGCGTTTCCCTGGGGATGATACAGTGTATCCGGGCGGAATCAGCTTCACGCATGATATGGGTGTGGCTAACGTAGTTTCACGTCCGGGCTATTCCGCTTATGAGTTATATGGCATTGATGGTTGCTTCTCACATATGACACATGAACAATTGGTAAACTGGGTGCTGAGTGCGGCAACTTATCTGGAGCATACTGGCGACCGGAGCTGGATGGAACGCAATCTGACTATCCTGGAGAAGTGTCTGGATAGTATGTTACATCGGGATCATCCAGATCCTGAACAAAGAAATGGCGTTATGGGGCTTGATAGTTCTCGTACGATGGGTGGCGCAGAGATTACTACGTATGACAGTCTGGATGTCTCCTTAGGTCAGGCTCGCAATAATATTTATTTAGCAGGAAAATGCTGGGCCTCTTACTTGGCCATGGAGAAAATATTTGCAGCGTATGGGCGTGCGGAGTTGTCCACAACAGCAGGGATTCAAGCAGAGAAATGCGCTGCAACGATGGTGGAAAGTGTTACAGCAGACGGATATATTCCGGCTGTCATAGGAGAGGGGAATGACTCCAAAATCATTCCGGCTATAGAAGGCCTTGTATTCCCTTACTATACGGGTTGTAAGGAAGCGCTTGATCGCAATGGACGGTTCGCCGCATATATTGGTGCGCTTGATAAGCACTTACAGGCGGTGTTGAAGCCGGGAGTTTGCTTATTTGAGGATGGTGGTTGGAAAATCTCCTCCACTAGCAACAACAGCTGGCTTAGCAAAATCTATCTCTCGCAGTTCATCGCCCGCAACATTTTGGAGCTGAAATGGGATGAACGCGGAGCGGCAGCAGATCGCGCACACGTGGCTTGGCTTACCCATCCAGAGTTATCGATCTTCAGCTGGAGTGATCAGATTATTTCCGGTGAAATTACGGGCAGTAAATATTATCCACGTGGAGTAACGGCGATTTTGTGGCTGGATGAGAAATAAGGAAGACAGTTTTATATAGAAATAAAAAGCAAACGGACCTTCGATGCAGGGGACGTTTGCTTTTTTATGTAAAAACACGAATATCTTTTTTTGATTTATATTCCCAAAACTAGTACTATAGTATTAATTTGTAATTTATATTATTGGGATATGGAGGAACAGATGCTAAAATCTGCAGAAAAAGGGTTGCGACTGACGATTCGGAAGAAACTGCTGTTGATGTCACTGACCTTACTAATTCTTCCTATCGGAATATTAGGAGTGGTTGCCTATCAGATCTCTATGAAAGAAACGAATCAGCTTATTGAGAGTAAACTAAGTTCCAGTGTAAATCTAGCAGTTGCTATGATTGAGAATTTGGAAAGCTCGGTTCAAGCAGGGATGTTGTCAGAACTGGAAGCACAGGAGCAGGTAAGAACTTTACTACTTGGATCCAAAATTGAAGATGGGACACGCCCGATTAATCCAGCCATCGATTTGGGGCCTAATGGTTACTTTTTCATCTTAGATCAGAAAGGAGAATTACTTGCTCATCCCAGACTAGAGGGAGATAATATTTGGGACAAACAAACCTCTAACGGCTTCTTTTACATACAAGATTTGATTAAAGCTGCACAGAACGGCGGCGGGGCTACATACTACAAATGGCCCTTACCTAAGCCGGACGATTCGTCCAAGCATGAGGATGGCGAAGCGCTGAAAATATCATATGCCAAGCTCTCACCCTCTTGGGGTTGGGTGGTTGCGGCAGGTTCTTATATGCAAGACTATAACATCGGACAACAGAACATACTCAAGGGAATTATCATCACATTAATCCTATGTCTAGTTCTTGGGATAGCGGTCATTCTTATCTTTGCGCAACATATTTCTAAGCCAATTGTCCGCATAGCCCGTGAAGCTGAACGAATCGCTCAAGGGGATCTAAGTGGTAAAGCATTGACTGTGCGCAATCGGGATGAGATCGGACAACTGGGAACCAGCTTCAATCAGTTATCAGGAAATATTCGGCAATTAGTCGGGAATCTAACCGTAAGTTCGGAGTTATTAGCTTCTTCCTCCAAACAGTTGTCTTTGACGTTAGGTGAAACCCATGCAGCACTTGTTCAGACTTCATCCTCAATGACTGAAGTGGCGAATAATAGTGAGAAACAAGCTGTTTCAACACAAGAGACTTCTCAGTCGATGGAGGAGATGGTAAAAGAGATTCATCGAGTAGCTGAAGCTTCTACCCATGCCTATCAGCTGTCCATGCAAACACTGGAAGAGGCGGATAGAGGAAACAACCTAATCATTAACTCTTCCGCACAAATGAACGCTGTAAGTAACACTGTTGATGATTTAGGGATCACTGTTACTAGTCTAAATGAGCAGTCACAACAAATCGGTTCTATCGTTAGCACCATTAAAGGAATATCTGAGCAAACGAACTTATTAGCGCTTAATGCGGCAATTGAAGCTGCCCGATCAGGGGAACAAGGCAGAGGATTTGCAGTGGTAGCTAGTGAAGTCCGTAAGCTGGCAGGACAAACAAGTGAAGCAGCCGAGCGGGTTTCAGTTATGGTAGAAGAAATTATTGCGAGTATTGGCCATGCCCATCATTCGATGAGTAAGGGGCAAAATGAAGTCGCAGCAGGGGTTCAAGCGATTGATGATACGGGTAAAGCATTTGAACGCATTTTGCAGGCCACCCGGACCATCGTTGATCAGGTGGAACAATCCTCGACCGCTGCACAGCTGATGTACACTGGTTCTGAACAAATATCTGCTTCGGTGATGGAGGTCGAACAGGTTTCATTGCACTCAGCTTCCGCTGCACAGACTGTATCTGCTGCCGTCGAAGAGCAGCTTGCTTCTATGGAGGAAATTGCCGCATCTGCTGGCAAGCTGCAAGAGGGTTCGAATGAGATGCGTGTTTTAGTAAATCAGTTTAAATTGGAATAGATATTCATACATAAAGTTGCAGTAACAGAATATGCAAATTACTAAAAGAGGGGACTCCCCCTCTTTTTTTGCTGTTTTGACGTACACCTTCTGATTCTATTTGGAAGTTAATATAGCTTTTACAGTTCATTGACGCGGAGCGTATACAGGCTTGCTATATTGAAGGGAAAAGGGGGATGAATATGAAAAAAATGGAAGAATCGTCCTTTACAGCTTCCCAGCCTGTTCTTGCAAGCGATGCTTTTGGTTGGGATAAGCTTCAAGTTTCGCAATGGTATAGCCCGCAGCAAGCCTTCACCCCATCCTCGGAGTCTAAATATTTAATAGGAATTCACTGCACAGCCTACTACGAAAATTATTACACCATTCATATTACCCCTTGTAATGAGAGCCTTCTGTGCCCATGGGGCAGAACCTCGCTCTATTTTTTGAAAATTGAAATTACCCCATCAGTCCTCGAAGAGATTGCCCGTGAATCTGGTTATCTGAAGGAGGGCCATATTCAGTTGGACCGCAAATTTCATGTCAAGGATTCTAAGCTATTGCAATTAGGGCTTTGGATGCTGGAGGAATTACAGAATGGCGGTGCCAAAGGGAAAATATATAGCGACTCTTTATCCAATATGTTGATTATTCATTTATTACAACACTATTCTTCTGTGATCCCCCAACATTCAAACAGTAAAACGCCAGCCAATCAAGAGATATTTCAGGTCATTCAATTTATGCGTGAGCGCTTGGAAGATGAAATTCAACTGACTGATCTCGCAGCCATGGCTAATATGAGCCAATCACATTTTATTCGGATTTTTAAACAACAGACAGGGTATACACCCCATAATTATTTAATTCGGCTGAGAGTCGAACGCTCTAAATTCCTTATTCGTTCCGGAAAAATTGGTTTGAAGGAAATTGCATCTCAGGTTGGTTTTGCCGATCAAGGTCATTTTACTAGATTATTCAAACGAGAAACCGGCCTAACTCCAAAACTGTATGCTAATCAAAGCTCCTCCAAACCTAATCATATGATTTATTGAATTTATTGATGCAAATGAGAGTTTTATTCAAGGAAAGAAGTATTTTGTTCAATTAGAAGGCTGATGCCAGCTCCTATAATAAGGTTGAAGTAAGGCGTACAAATGCCAAACTACAACATTATTAGGAGGAGAGAAAACATGAAATTAAAGAGATTATTCAGTCTGATTTGCGCGGGGGCACTTACGACCAGTTCTTTATCTTTAGTAGCATCTGCCACACCTGTCGGACCGGATAACCTAGTAAGCACCGAGGTAGAATTCAGTGCAGAGTCCAACTCAGCTTCAGCGATCACTGCTGGATGGCATGAGGTATCCAAGCAATCCTTCTGGTTACTTGATGCCCTGGAACGGGGACAAGGGGTGGCTACAGACGGGAACTCATGGATCTTTAGTTCATCGTACGGACTCTTACGGACTGGACTCGATGGAAAATCCGTAAAAGCGCGGAATGAATTGGCTATTCCACAGGAGATTGCCTTCCAAGGTGGAGACCATATCGGTGATATTTCCTACTATAACGGTAAAATATATGCTCCTATTGAAGACGGCAAAAACTATCAGCATCCTTACATCGCCCTCTATGATGTGAACACTTTGAAATATACGGGTACATCCTATGCTTTGCCGCTAAATCTGCATATTGGCGGTGTGCCTTGGGTAGCGGTTGATGCCGCTCGCGGTCAGGTCTACACAGCACAGTGGAGTAACGCAAGCGTCTTGAATGTACTCAGTCTCGACGATATGCATGTGATCACAACCGTTCCGCTTTCCCAAAGCATAGATCGAATCCAAGGTGCCGAAGTGTACAACGGCGTTCTGTATGCCTCAACGGATAACGCAACCCAAACGGTTTATCAGATTGATCCAGAGACCGGAAATGTATCTGTAGCCCTTGATCGCAATCTGCCTAGCGGTACCGAAGCTCAAGGCATTGCTGTATTGCCCACCGCTGATGGAGCTCAGCTCCATATTCTTGATGTCGGCTCGAATCGTATTAGTGTGAACTTTCGCCATTATGCATTCTAATTCAAATCCAAGCGAAAAAGGGGCTAACAGTAATGCAAAAGCAAACTAAAACCATTCTAACACTATTATCTGTTTCAATGCTGGCAGTAGCGGGCTGCGGTCAATCTAATAACAGTACGGCTGAAGCCAAAGAAAACACCGTTCAACCCACAACAATCGCTGCAACTCCGGAATCCACAGAGACACCAGCCGCTAAGCCGGTGGAGATTACATTTTATTATCCGGTTAATGTTGGTGGTCCTCTTACAAAAGTAATCGATGGGATGGCTAGTGCATTCATGGAGCAGCACCCGGAAATTAAGGTTAATCCCGTGTACACAGGAAATTACGGTGACAATACCGTAAAAATTCAAGCGGGTGTGCAAGCCAAACAACCACCTGATGTCGCGGTCATGATGTCAACGGAGCTGTACAGTATGCTCGATATGAATGCAATCATTCCGCTGGATGATTTTATTGCGAAGGACACGGATATTCAGATGGCTGATTTTTATCCCGCCTTTGTAGAGGATACACAGTCTGAAGGGAAGACGTACAGCCTGCCTTTTCAGCGGAGCACGATTGTTATGTATTACAACAAAGAAATGTTCAAAGCCGTAGGACTTGATCCAGAGAAACCACCCACTACATGGGATGAGCTTGTAACTTATGCTAAGAAGCTGAACAAAGACGGTCACGTGGGGCTGGAAATTCCGGGTAATGATGATTCGTATTGGATGTTCCAAATGCTTGCTCGGCAAAATGCTACGGATCCGAAGCAAAACATAATGTCCTCCGATGGCAAAAAAGCGATGTTCGATACGCCGGAGAATGTGGAGGCATTGCAATTCTGGTTAGATTTGTCCCATAAATATAAGGCGATGCCGGAAGGTGTTATTGATTGGGCCACGGTTCCGACAGATTTCATTCAAGGCAAAACAGCCATGATGATGCATACAAGCGGCAACTTAACCAACGTTAAAAATAACGCGAAGTTCGAATTCGGGGTAGCGTTCCCACCCGCACAAAAGCAATTTGGATCACCTACAGGCGGTGGTAACTTGTATATTTTCAAGGGAACATCTCCAGAGAAACAAGCCGCAGCTTGGGAATTCGCCAAATACATGACGGCTTCAGAACAGGCTGCCCTCTTTAGCAGCTCATCCGGTTATGTTGGTGTAAGAAAATCCGCATACGATACAGATGCAATGAAGAAATATACGGCGGATTTCCCGCAAGCTTTGGTGGCGAGAGATCAATTGGAATACGCGTTCCGAGAATTGTCCACTCATAATCATGGTAAAGTATCGACGGCAATTACGAATCAGATTCAAGCGGCCTTGGCAGGAGAGATTGATGCAGCAGGTGCGCTCAAAAAAGCGCAAGCAGAAGCAGAACAGGCACTTGCTCCCTTCAATAAGTAGTCTTTGAGGTATGGGATACGCCAGGACGGCTCGATAGCTTGTTCTGGCGTCATTACTTTATTCGTTAATCGTAGAAACCTTAATCATGGAAGGATTGAATGGTATGAATGCCGGATGGAGTGAGAGGCTTAGACGAAACGGATTCGGCTGGGGACTTGTGTTGCCTTCGCTGCTCTTTCTTTGCTTGTTTACTTATTACCCTATGTTTAAATCGTTTTGGCTTAGCTTTTATGAGAAAAATTTAGCGACTCCTGAGCCTTTGTTCGTCGGTTTTGACAACTACATTAATCTATTGCATGACAATGTATTTATGAAGGTGTTCAGCAACAATATATGGTTCGCCATTGGCACAGTACCCACTTCATTGGCTTTGGCTTTCTTGATGGCACTGTTTGCTGATAAGGCGATAAAAGGGCGGGGACTGGCACGTCTTTCCTTTTTCTATCCGAATATGATCCCGATGATCGCTGTGGCGAACATCTGGTTGTTTCTGTATACTCCTCATTTTGGGCTCTTTGCCAGACTTGCTTCTTGGATCACAGATCAGCCTGTGAATTTGCTCGGAACGCCTGATACGGTGATGGGTGCATTAGTAATCATGATGATCTGGAAAGAAGCCGGATATTTTATGATTTTCTACTTAGCAGGAATGCAGCAAATTCCCAAGGATTTATATGAAGCCGCTGCAGTAAGCGGAGTCGGTACGTTTACTGCCATTCGTAGAATCACAATTCCGCTCACGATGCCGACTACCCTGTTCGTGGCCGTTGTAGCGATAACGAATTCCTTTAAGCTGGTAGACCATCTCTGGATTATGACAAAGGGCGGTCCGAATAATGCGAGTAACCTGCTGCTTTATTATATCTATGAGTCGACCTTTAATTTCTACGATCAAGGGATGGCCGCATCAATGACGGTGATCATGATCGTACTGCTGCTCCTTATTTCCTCCTTGCAGTTTTTTGGTTGGGATCGGAAAATCCATTATGAATAGGAGGTGGAATCCATGGAGGATAATCCACTAAAGCTGCCCTTAGTATTAAGGCAGAATAGCAGTAAAGCTTTAGAAGAGGAGCGCATTCTAAACTCCGGTAGAACGAAGCGCCGAATCCAGCAGATCCTGTGGCATGCGGTTGGATTTGCTTTTGCAGCGGTCTGGATCATTCCTTTCCTATGGGTGGTAAGAACGGCTTTTATACCCAAAGATATCGCTATTGATTCGGGATGGTCTTGGAGCTTCACGTTTGAGAATCTGATTCATGTCTGGAATGGAGCACCTTTTGGACAGTTTTTAATGAATACATTGCTGGTGTGCGGTGTTGTTCTTGCTGTGCAGCTGGTTACGATGACGATGGCTGCTTATGCGTTCGCGCGGGTACGTTTCTTCGGAAAAGATCTGCTATTCATGTTATTTTTAGTGCAAATTATGGTGCCACCGGATGTTCTTATCTTTTCCAACTATCAGGTGTTGAACGAAATGGGCTTGCTGGATACTAAGCTGGGGATTATGCTGCCTTACTTTGCCTCCTCCTTTGGAGTGTTTCTGTTAAGGCAGTCCTTCAAGCAGTTACCCTATGAGCTCGATGAAGCCGCCCGGGTGGAAGGTGCTTCACGCCTGCATATTCTTTCAAGAATCTATGTCCCGCTGTCACGCCCCATTTATGTGTCTTTTGCTATCGTGTCGGTCAGCTTTCATTGGAATGATTTCTTGTGGCCCCTTATTGTAACCAATTCGGAGGAGAATCGCTTATTAACCGTAGGTTTGGCGATGTTCGCAAAAGCCACGGAAGCTGGAGCACAGTGGTCGGATGTCTGCGCGGCTACGCTAATTGTTTCGGCACCCTTAATGATTGGATTCTTTTTGTTCCAGCGGCAAGTGATAGGAAGTTTTATGAGCTCTGGCATTAAAGGTTAGGAGGAGGCATTTATGAGGCTGGCGATTATCGGGGACTTACACTATCCGGACGAATTGTTAAACAACAAGGTTTTGATTAAAGAGGCACGAGATGCTTTTTACGAGCAATTTATGAATCTATTCTTGTCCATTCCAGCTGATTATCATATTTCTGTGGGGGATATGGTTCATGCGGGAGAATTTAGCGAATTTAATTATATCCTGAGTAAGATTAAAGACAGTAAACATCCTAGACGTTTTCTGCATGTTCTTGGCAATCATGATACGTACACTTATCCTAAGCAAGAAATCCTTTCGGTCACCCGGCAGCAGCGATACAGTGTTATCGAAGAAACAAATGCGATCATTATATTGCTGGATACCGCACGGGAAAATCGAGATGATTGGAGCGGAACCCTTGATGATGAACAATTAGCCTGGCTCGAAGAACAAATGAAGCGGAAATCGGAAAAGCCTTTATTCGTTTTCGGCCACCATCCTCTGTATAATACGACGGCTAGATCCACTGAGCCAATGATGTCACTGGACCCCAGCTTGGATATTTGGCCGATATTGAAGCAGTGGCAAGGTGTGGGCTTCTATTTCAATGGCCACAATCATGTACATTCCATCGTAAGTAAAGAAAACTGGCATTTCATTCAAACGGCCTCTATTCTGGATATTCCTGCTGCTCGAATCCTTACTGTGCTTGAAGATGAAATAAGGTTAGAGATGGTTAATCTGGCCAGCGAGCAATTGAGTAAGTGGTCTTCATTATTTACCTTCAGCATTTTTGATTATGAAAAATATCCGCAGGCTGAAGGAGAGACGAGAGATCAGGAACTAATCATCAATCGGGTTCAAATGGACAGAAAGCAGGTGGATCAGCAATGAATCGTCAGCCAGTAAGATTAGCGATCGTAGGTGGAAATCGCGGGGCCAGTTTTATGAATGCACTGTACTCTCTATCGGATCGGATACATCTGACCGCCACTTGTGACTTGAATGAGTGGGTGCTTAACCAATGGAAAGAGAAATTTCCGGAAATTCGAACGTATCGGGATTATCATGAAATGCTAAAGGATTCAGCGATTGATGCGGTATTTATCTTAAGCCCCATGCATTTGCATGCCAGACAATCTATTGATGCTTTAAAAGCAGGAAAACATGTCCTAAGCGAAGTGATTTCGATCCAATCCTTAGAGGAAGCTTGGGAGCTTATAGAAACTGTTGAACAAACCGGACTTAAATATATGATGTCTGAAAATTACTGCTTCTCGCGCTCCAATCTAACGATTAAACATATGGCGGATCAAGGCATGTTCGGTGAAATTACTTATCTGGAAGGCGGCTATATCCATGATTTACGTCATTTGACTCATCATCCGGATGGTTCTCTGACTTGGCGAGGGCAATTACATCAGCAGTATAACGGGATCAATTATCCGACGCATTCTATAGGTCCGGTTGCCCAATGGATTAACCTCAACAAGCCTGAGGGTGATCGATTAAAAAGCGTTTCGACTTTTGTTTCCAAATCTAGATCCTTACAATATTATTTCGGAGAGCATTATGGAAAAGATCACCCGGCAGCACGGGAAGGATTCTGGCGGCAAGGAGATAGTGCGGTTGCGGTCATTGAAACGGAAAAAGGCGTGCTAATTGAACTGCGCGTAGACTGGTCCTCCGTTAGACCCCATAATAAAACACATTATTTGCTGCAAGGAACTGAGGGAGCATATATTACGGGTCGTCATCAGTACGAAGAGGATTTGATCTGGTTCAAGAATCTCTCGCCCAAAAATATAGCGGATGGAGAGGAAATGTGGGAGCCGTTAAGCAGCTATCAGCCACTCTATGATCATCCAACATGGAAAAAATGGGGCGAATACGCTGCTGGGACGAAACATGGCGGAGGTGATTTTATGGTGCTTGAGGAATTCATTTCTGCTATTCAGGAGGATCGGACACCTTCAGTAGACGTATATGATGCCGTTACTTGGAGCTCTGTGTTTACATTGTCTATGGAATCAGTAGAGAATGACGGGAAAGCAATAGCCTTTCCTGATTTTAAATCGAAGGTGAGGATTTGACGGTGGATCAGGCCCTCTCCAAGCTTGTAATGAAAAAAGAAATGCTGTCCGACTTACCTGTTTTTCACTGTCCTAACGGGTATCTAATTCGTCATTTCGAGCCGGATGATGAACGAAACTGGGAGGAGCTTATCCGCCATTCTTTTATGAGGGAAGTTAAATTTGCACATAAAATCAGTGAGCATGTACCGCTTTATTCTGAGCGCTTGCTGTTCATTTGCCGTGGGAATCAGCCTGTTGCGACAGCTACGGCCTGGGAGTCGGGTAGTGAGGACCATAAGAACTGGTACTTGCATATGGTTGGGGTGCGTCCAGAATATTCCGGTAAAGGACTCGGTTATGCTGTGAGTCTAGCTGTCTTACACAAAATAAGAGATTCAGGGGGGAAGGTGGCATGTTTAGAAACCGATGATTTCAGAC
The DNA here is from genome assembly GCF_000758585.1 of Paenibacillus sp. FSL R5-0345. Taxonomy (NCBI): domain Bacteria; kingdom Bacillati; phylum Bacillota; class Bacilli; order Caryophanales; family Paenibacillaceae; genus Paenibacillus; species Paenibacillus sp. FSL R5-0345. Next base: position 3,949,395 of record NZ_CP009281.1, on the reverse strand, counting down.
TGCCCGCCATCCGCGTTTATTTGAAATTAGGATTTCAGCCTGTGTACTTGGATGAAAGCCATCCTGGTAGATGGGAACGAATCCTGAAAAGGCTTTAAATTTGTTGATAATTAGGGGGGGCTTCATGTCCCCTTATTCATGTTGGAGCTTCAGAAGGGGCCGCATCCAAAAATTATGTTGTCGTTAGGAAGTATTCCTGCTATAGTCATACTGACTTATTAAATGCATTTAATAAGTCAGTATGACTATAGGTGGGAGAGCCATGTCAAGTGATAAAAGACTTCCTTCACAGCAACTTAAATCCGAAATTATTCGGAATATTCGAACAGCATTATTAGAATTAGGAAGGGCTACGAAGGCGGAGTTAAGTCAAAGATTACAATACAGTTTTCCAACGATCAGTAAATTTCTAATGCAGATGGAAGAGACTGGGGAAGTAACGATCATCGGCCTTGATGAGTCTAGTGGCGGAAGAAGGGCAATAAGATACGCCTATAATCCGAATTACCGATTAGGGATGGCTATTTTTTTGGAAAAAAATGAAACAAACTATACGATCTATAATTGCATTGGCGATGTTGTAAAAGAAGGGAATTTACCTAGTATTCTTGAGGAAGACGTTAGTACACTGGTCTCGCTTATCGAAGGTGAAAAAAAGGCCAATCCCAAGATTAAATCTGTGGCGATTGGTGTTCCAGGCGCGGTGAAACACGGGAAGATTTTTCTGATCCCAGGTTATGCGAAATATCAGAATCTAGATTTAAAAAGCTATATAGAAGATCAACTCTCGATCCCGATCATTGTGGAAAATGATATGAATGCCGCTGTAATCGGTTATATGGCGCAAAGAAATTTGAAGGAGAATATTTCTCTGATGTATCTGTATTTAGGGAAAAATGGTCCGGGAGCCGGAATAGCGGTTAATGGTGAAATTGTTCGGGGAAAGACGTTTTTTTCAGGGGAAGTTCAATATATGCCCCAGTATGACAATCGGAATTTCATAGAAGCATTAACTGGAGATCAAGGTGGATCAAGCATGCAGGCGGAACATAAAGTAGATGCGATTAGTCGGTTAGTGGCTACTATGACCTCTATTTTGAATCCGCATTATATTATTTTTTGTGAGGATGAGTTAACTCCAGCTATGGTTAATCAAATTGCTGAGCGAACTGCTACATATGTTCCTAAGGAACATCTTCCGGAATTAGCGGTAAGTGACTTGAAGCGTGATTATCTGAATGGATTACAGAGTCTTGGATTAGGTTTATTAGTTTCACAACAAATAGATTAGAACCCTTAAGGAGATAACGATGGCAACTTTTTTTCTAATTATTATTTATTTAGCATTTATTAGTTTAGGACTGCCAGATTCATTGCTTGGATCCGCATGGCCGGTGATGAGAATGGATTTAAATGCTTCATTAGGTACTGCTGGAATCCTCTCGATGGTTATTGCAGTAGGCACAATTGTATCGAGTTTGATGAGCGGTGTAATTCTTAAACGTTTTGGTACGGGGAAAGTGACCCTTGTAAGCTGTATCATGACTGCTGTAGCGTTGCTTGGTTTTGCATGGTCACCTTCATTAGTCTGGTTAATTGTTGCTGCGATTCCACTAGGTTTAGGTGCAGGATCTGTAGATGCCGGATTAAACAGTTATGTTGCTACGCACTATAAAGCGCATCATATGAGTTGGTTGCATTGTTTCTGGGGTGTAGGCGCTACACTGGGTCCTATTATTATGGGATCTTTTATCTCTGGAGAAGGTCTATGGCGACAAGGTTATCTTACGGTTGCTTATATTCAATTGAGTTTAGTGGTTATTCTATTCGTCACGCTGCCTTTATGGAAAAAAGTGGCTGGAAACAATAGCAACCCAAATGTTGAAAGTGATCATGACTTCAATCAGTCTGAGCTAGAACATGCAGCTGAGAACATAAAGCCTTGGAAACTAAGAGGGGTAAAACTAGCGATGTTAACCTTCTTATTTTATTCTGCCATTGAAACGAGTATGGGTTTATGGGGGAGTAGTTTTCTTGTGAATATCAAAGATGTCCCTGCATCGACTGCTGCTACATGGGTGTCGTTTTTTTACCTAGGGATTACTTTTGGTAGAATGGTGACGGGCTTCATTACTTTTAGAATGAGTAATAAACAGCTAATTCGATACGGTCAACTTATTGCTTTAATCGGTACAATATTGTTAGTACTGCCGCTTCCAACGATAGTTTCACTAGTAGGATTTATGATTGTCGGTCTGGGATTAGCCCCTATTTTCCCATGTATGCTACATGAAACCCCTGTACGATTCGGGAAGAAGCATGCTCAGTCAATTATGGGCTTTCAGATGGCAACAGCTTATACTGGTACCACGCTGGTACCGCCATTTATCGGTTTACTGGCCTCGAATTTTACGTTGGGTATTTTTCCTGCGATGATCGTTTTTTTCGCTATCGTCATGCTTTTATGTACAGAAAAGCTTAATAAATACTCAGCTAAAGTAAATGTAGGTTAAATTTGAAATGAATATATTACGGACTAACCCCTCATATATATAGATGTAGAAGGGGGGGAACCGTAATGTGGTTGTTAATGGTTATAGGCGTTGGATGTCTCTCCGGTTTTATTTTGTTCAGAAAAAATACCTTGAGCACTTATCACGAGCCTAATCAAGGACCGGAGAAATTGTCCATTATCATTCCTGCAAGGAATGAAGAATATAATTTGCGTTATCTGCTCGATTCACTTCAGTCTCAGACCCTTACACCCTATGAAATTATTGTGGTGGATGACTTCTCAGAGGATCGGACCAAAGAAATTGCCGAAAGCTATGGGGTTAAGGTTATTGTGAACAGCAGTCTCCCTGAGGGATGGACGGGTAAGAGCTGGGCAGTCTGGAATGGATATTTACAAGCCTCGGGCGATATCTTTGCTTTTTTGGATGCGGATATCCGATTAAAGCCTAACGCTTTGGCGTCATTATTAACAGCAAGGGAGCTATCGAAAGGTGTCATTTCGGTAGTTCCTTTTCATCATACAGAAAAGCTGTTTGAGAAGCTCGCCTTAATCATGAATATGCTGGGGATCTTCACCTTCACTTCGGTTTTTGAACGGAATAACGCCAAAAAAGGACTGTACGGCTCATGTATTCTAGCTTTAAGGCAGGATTATGAAAAAGTTAATGGTCATCAAAGTATTAGATCTGAAGTGCTGGATGATTTGTCTTTAGGAGAAAAGTTTATCTCGGCCGGTGTTCCGATTCGAAATTTTATCGGTTATGGCTTAGTATCGTTTCGCATGTATCCGAAGGGGATCAAAAGTGAAATAGAAGGCTTCAGTAAAGGGGCTGTCTTAAGCACCTCAACGTTAAGTCCACTGACGATTGTTCCAATTGCACTTTGGGTTGTTGGACTTATTGTTTCAGAAACCGTATTTGTTTTTGCGAATACTTCATGGTTTATGCCTTTATTGATAGGTTATCTTCTTTATATGTTTCAATTCTTTTATTTTATTAAATATGTAGGGGTATTCGGCATCGTTATTCCTGTATTTCACGTGGTGGCTACTCTTTTCTTTATCTTGATCATGCTTTATTCGATTTATCAGGTCGTTTTTCTAAGGCATGTAAGCTGGAAAGGAAGGCATATCCAGGTGGGAGGCCATAGGGACTAATGATCATATTGTGGATCGCGGGTTTATTTTTGTCGGGATCTCTTATGTTTTCCTACTGGCTTGGGCTGGCGCGTAAAAAGAATCTAAAATTCATAGGCGACGGTAATCCGGGGGCTTTGAATCTATGGAAGTCGTCCGGTTATAAATTCGGCATTTTAGGTATTATTTTGGATTTTCTAAAAGGATATTTGCCTCTTTTATGGGTAATGGAAAGTCATTATAGTGAAAGTTATCTCATTGTTCCGTTAGCTTTAGCTCCCATTGCGGGTCATGCCTTTTCTCCCTTTCTTAAAGGAAAAGGTGGGAAGGCGATCGCCGTGACCTTTGGGGTATGGAGTGCGTTGACAGGATTCAAAGCTTCTTTAGCGCTAGCTGTTATTTTAGCAGTGCTGAAAGTGATCGGTAGTTGGTACAATCGCAGAGTCAAAACTCCTGTAACGGATGGTTTACAAGTGGTAAGCGGAATGCTGCTGCTTTCCGTTTATCTGTATATCAGTAAGTGGTCTGCTCCTATTTTGTGGGTGTGGCTTGGGAGCTTTGTGATCCTTGTCTATACGCACAGATTTGAATGGAGTACGTGGATACGGAAATATTCAACAAGGGAACGAAAAAGAACATAATATGATTTATGGAAAATAAGCGAGGGTGTCTCAACAGCCATTTTTATGGCTATTGAGACACCCTCTTTCGGTGAAGCAAGTAGCTTCGTCTTTCTAACATTATTGTTCTAGGATCAAAGATTTGCGTTTTGACACCGTACGGATGATAAACGCAGAAGCTAAAAGAAGGATTGTGGCAGTGGCAAGGACAACAATAAATGACTGATCAAAAGCTGATTGTGCGGCTTCAACGAGTGCGGATCCAGCATCAGTAGGCATATTTTCTGCAGCTAGAAGAGCCTCGTCAAGGCTGTCGCGAACGATCGGCGGGACTGTTAATCCATCTGGGACAACTAATGATGCTGTATAGATGAATGATGAAAGACTGCCTAGAAGCGTAATACTTAGGGCGCTGCCGAGTTCGAACGATACTTCCTCTATAGATGCGGCCATGCCGGCTTGTTCAACAGGAACATTTAGCATGATTGAATTTGAAGCGGCAGTCATCGCTCCCCCAAGACCAGCGCCCAGGATCATTAAAGCTGCGAACTGTAAGAAGATATTCCCGTCATGGAAGAGTAGAAGGGTGCCCATTCCTATACCTGACACTAACAAGCAGATCCACTGTACTTTTACTTTGTCCACTCGATGCAACACTAGTCCGATGAGTATCCCTGAGATGAAGGACGCTATTGAAGTGAATACAACGTACAAGCCCGCTTCCAACGGTGTATATCCAAGAACAAGCTGGAGCCTTTGAGTCACGATCAATTCCATTCCAATAAGTGCAAAACAAGACAATAGCGCTGTAGCCACTCCTGTAGAAAAGTGGGAGTCTCTGAATAGTGCAAAATCTATTAATGGATTCTGGCTCTTACGTTGATGGCGCATAAATATGATCATAGCTACGACACCAATCACGGCAGATAACACAGCGATGGCAATTGAACCTTCACGTCTGCTGATCTCCTTAACTGCATAAACAAGGGCAACCAGACCAACCATAATTTGAACAGAACCAATGAAATCCCATTTCTTATTCTTATTCCCTTTAAGATTTGGAATTAGTAAGATGGCCAAGATCAGTGCAAGAATAACTATAGGAATATTGATGAGGAACACCGATCCCCACCAGAAATGTTCCAGTAAAAAACCACCAACGAGTGGACCCATTCCTGCTCCTACAGAGGAGACTGATGCCCAAATACCTACGGCTAGTGAACGCTCACGCTCATCCGAAAAGGTAGTTCGAATAATGGAGAGTGTTGCGGGCATCATCATGGCTGCACCAATAGCTAGTAGGGTACGCGCAGCAATAAGCACGAGAGGTGTCGGCGCGTAGGCAGCGATTAATGAAGCCAACCCAAAGATAGTAAGTCCCATAACGAAGAGTTTTTTATGCCCAAGACGATCGCCTAGTGTGCCAAGACCGAGTAATAATCCTGCCATTACGAGTGGATAAATATTTACGATCCATAGCTTTTCCGATGCAGAAGCAGCAAGATCATGCGTAAGTCGGGGTAGAACCGAATAAAGCACGGTCATGTCGATGACGATCATAAAGAGTGCGCTGGACACAATCGCCAGCACGATCCAGCGTTGGAATTTAGATAGATTTGATGAAAACATGGGTAATCCTCCTAAGATGATAGTAGCTAATAACGTTACCTTGACAAGGTAATGGTGTTCCGTTATTGTACTTTGAGGTATAGGGTAACCCGATAGTCAAGAGGAGTGATTTGAATGTCTATTGATTATGATCAATACTTTACGACGAGCGAGTTCGCAAAGGTATGCGGGGTAACAAAGCATACGTTATTCCATTATGATGACATTGGTATATTAAAACCGGAGATCGTGAAGGAAAACGGATATCGTTATTATTCCTATAAGCAGTTTTATACCTTCGATATTATTGCCGTATTGAAAGGGACAGGAACACCGTTGAATGAGATCAAAGAATATATACAAGATCAAAACACATTGCATTTTTTATCCATGCTTAAGCAAAAACAGAAGCAGTTGGTTGAAGAACAAAAAAAGTTAGAGCGTATGCAAAAGCTTTTACAAGGGGCTATAGATAATACGAATCGTGCGCTCTACGTTAATTGTGGAGAACCCTGGGTCGAGGAATGTGATGAAGAGTACTTTATTGCGGTTAGACTCTCGAAGGAGAAGGGTGAGAAAGATCATGTACGAAAAGTATATCGAATCTTCGATTATTGCGATGAGCATCATCTTGAATATGACTTTCCGATAGGTTCGATTATTTGTAAAAGCAGTTTGGAAGAAGGCGACTATGACAAAGATTATTATTGTAATAAAATCAATGAAAAGCATAACGGTGAATTACTTTATATCAAGCCAAAGGGTAAATATTTGATCATGAATCACAAGGGATCTTATGAAAGCTTACCTGCGTCATATGAGAAGCTAATGTCATATATTGCTGAAAATGATTTACACATAACCGGAAACGCTTATGAGTATGAATTGCTTAGTTATTTAGCTGTAGGGGATCCAGATAAGTATGTTATTCAAATTGCGATCCAAACCTTTTGAGGTTTAGAGCATTGGACTGACTTTTAAATGGGTTTACAAACTGTTGGAATGGCTGACCCCTTTTATTTTAGTAGAGTGCTCAAAAAACAATGTGGCATTTCACCTACCGAATATCGAGAGAAGTTCATCAATAATCCATGATAAATTCAACCTGCATCCATTCTTATCTAAAAAGTACTCTACTATAATGGTTAAGCAAAGAAACCATTATGTTGGAGGAATTTCGTATGAAAAAGATTAGAGGACTGCTAATCGCAATACTATTATTAGCAGATATACTAGCGGGTTGTACTGAATCGCCTGCTGAAAATAAGGAATCAACTTAAGAAGGCGAATCTTCAACAGTAGTGAATGTAGATGCAGCTGATTGGCCAAGAACATTTAAGGATGCCTTAGGTAAAGAAATTGTTATCGAGAAAAACCAGAAAAAATAGCTTCGTTATGGTATTTTTATCCTGGAATTTAGTTGCATTAGGTGAGCCACCTGTTGCATCTACTGAAAAAGAGTATCTATCTTCTTTATCTTATTTAAAAGGAAAGCTGGATTCAGCTGATGAACTAGGAGATAAAGTGTCTCCTAACATTGAGAAAATTCTATCTATTAATCCTGATTATATTTTAGCGACAGAGCATCATGAAGCAGTGTATGATTCACTAGATAAAATTGCACCAGTCATTACATTAAAATACAAGGACATCTATGAAGATTGGCAATATGGACTCCGTACAGTAGCCAAGATTATTGGCAAAGAAGAAGAAGCGGAAGAAGTCATTGATAAAATGATGAAAGATATTACAACTGGGCGTGAAACATTAAAGTCGATGGAAAGAGAGACAGTAGCGCTTATATTGTCTTGGGATGGAAAAACTTTTAATGTTCTAGGTGAAGGGAATCCGGTCTATAAACTTGCCTTTGATAAAGAAAAGGGACTGGGGCTTACACTGGATGATACATATACAGGTTATAATAATGAATTTACTTCGTTTGAAGGAAATCTGAAAGATAAGTTATCTAAATTTAACGACCTTTGATCTCCCAAAGTCATTGGTGAAATGAATGACTATCATTTTAAACTTATTAAGTTCGCTGGGGATTTTGAATGGCATGTTCATCAAGATACCGATAAGGTATTTTTCACGCTCGAAGGGGAGATGATCATTGATTTCCGTGATGGTCAGGTTAAAATCTCCAAGGGTGAGATGTTTATTCTCCCAAAAGGAGTCGAGATGAAGCTATCCGCCGAAAAGGAATGTCATATCATGTTGGTGGAGCCTAAAAGCGTAGGAAACACTGGCGGTACTGAGTCCGAATTAACAGCAGCCAATGATACTTGGATTTAGTTAAGGCTTTCCTCCGCTATTCCCTTAAGGTTTCTGCAAATTGACATAACACCAAATGGTGTTATAATAAAAATGAAACCAGAAGGTGTTACATTAAAATGAATTTTGGAGGAAATTTATGCAAACTCAAGGACCACTGCAAGATATTCGTCAAACAATTACACTCAATGCGCCCATTGAAAAAGTATGGAAAGCTGTTTCCACTGCTGAAGGAATAGCTGCCTGGTGGATGCCAAGTACATTCGAGCCGGTGGTAGGCCATGAGTTCATTCTACATGCTGGACAATTCGGGGATTCCCCTTGTAAAGTTACAGAGATTGATGAGCCGAACCGTGTCGGTTTTAATTGGGGGAAGGATTGGCATCTTGCCTTTGAATTGAAAGAAATTGATGGGAAGACGGAGTTCACCGTGATTCACTCTGGATGGGACCCTGAAAAGGTAACCGAATTTGGTCAACCGCATCCAATCGTTCGTGGCTTTATGAACGGCGGCTGGGAGAAAATCGTCCAAGAAAAACTTCCTGCTTATATCGAGGCTTAAGATGCCAGTCGCTGAATCTGGGCATGATGTATTTCAAGCGATAGCAGATCCTACCCGCCGTAGTCTGCTAAAGCTGCTTGCTAATAAGGAAATGTCCATAGCATCCATCTCGGACTGCTACCCGATCAGCCGAACTGCTGTTAACAAGCACTTACAAGTATTGTCCGATGCGCAGCTTGTTAGCAGTCAGAAAGTCGGCCGGGAGACTCGGTACAAGCTTCAGCCAGAGCCTTTACTGGAGCTTCAAGATTGGCTTACCTTTTTTGAACAATACTGGGCGAATAAACTGTTTGCGCTTAAAGAATATGTTGAAGCAGACCATAACAATGAATGATAAACCGAGAGGCGTGTGATCGCGCTTCCCGGTTTTTTTTGATTATTGAACACGGAACATTAGAAGAAGCGCCGATTTGTGAAGGATTTTAATAGACAACACAACTATAGTTGCTTGTTAAACCTCATAATTCTCTTTATTCTAAAAGGTAATTATTGGAGGTGAGTTTAATGTCAGAAAATGTTAATCAAGATGGCACTCAACCAGAAGAAAAGCTGCAATTGGAAGAATTGCAGGAAGAAGTCAAATCTCTTAGTGACGCAGAGATGAAGGAAGTCTCTGGTGGATTAGGTGGGAATAGAGATCAATTGAAAACTACGACATCTAGTGCTATCAAAAATGGAAGAACAATCTTTAATGGTTAGTTGTATCTCTTGCATTTAAGCATTGATTACAACCACTTCATGATGCTGTATATGGGGTGGTTTTTTATTATGATATGTCTTTAGAAGAAATCATCGTACACTTAACAACACAACTATAGTTGCTTGTTAAACCTCGTTATTCCCTTTAATCTATAAGGTAATTATTGGAGGTGAGTTTAATGTCAGAAAACGTTAATCAAGATGGCACTCAACCAGAAGCAAAGCTGCGTCTGGAAGAATTGCAGGAAGAAGACAAACCTCTTAGTGACGCAGAGATGAAGGAAGTCTCAGGTGGAGCAGGAACGGGGAAATTATTACATATCCCAAGTTCTGCGGTAAACGGGAAAGGCTACAAAATGGGTTAGTTGTAACTCGAAAATCTCAGCTTATATTTACAATCACCCCCTAATCATATAGAAGGGGGTGATTGTTCATTAATTTCAAATGAGGTTATAAATATGTCTTTAGAAACGATCGTCGCACTTACGGTAGACGGGAAATCTACTAGCCTAAATGAAGTCTTACGCTATGCTAGAAACCGTCAGGCTTTTTCAGCCTTGCATAATAAGGCGAGACAAATTCTATTTGAACGATATGCACACACCCAAGGCGTTCAGGTTAGCGTAAAGGAGCTGCAAGAAGGAATCGATGATTTCAGGAGGAAGAAAGGTCTTTTACAAGTACCGGCAGCTACGGAATGGCTTCAGCGTAACCGAATGACGCTTGATGATTTAGGAGAGTGTGTTCGTGAGACGCTAATTGAATCCAAATTGATGCATATAGTTTGCAGTGCTCAAGTAGAAAAGTATTATTACGAGCAGCGAATTTCCTTCGATACAGCCATAATCTCGCAGATTATTATGGCGGAATATGGAGCGATCCGGGAGTTAATGTATCGCATCGAGGAAGGCGGGGATTTCTACACCTATGCCCGTCAGTATTCTTTGGACGATGCCACTAGACTTGCGGGAGGGTACACCGGCGAAGTAACCCGTGCAGCTTTATCTCCTGTGGAAGCGGCTTCCGTGTTTGGTGCCCAGCCTGGTGAAATTGTAGGACCTGTGAAGACGAATCGAGGATATCATTTAATTAAAGTAGAGGAGATGAAACACAGCGTTCTGGATGAGAGAAGGAGAGAACAAATTCTAGCCTTACTATTTGAGGAATGGGTCGCTGAGCAATTGAGCTTGGCCAAGATTGAGATCCCTTTGTGGGATCAGATATAAGCAAACCCAAGTTGGGATGTGTGCATGGTGGAGAGGCTGTTAAATCAGGTATCTCTTTTTGATGTAATGAATGAACAGGAAAAGCTTCTCTTGTCGCAGCAACTTACAGTAGTTAACTTTGAAATGGGACAGACGATTGTTCATACCGGGGAACAGATGAATGCTTTCTATATCATCGTTTCAGGACAGGCTAGACGAATTAAAGAACTGCCTGATGGCAATGAGATGAACCTGGGTTTGCTCCAGACGGGTGAGCATTTCGGAGAAAGTGCTTTGTTGAACAATGAAACGACGGATATTACGATTAGAGCGTCCACAGAGCTTCAGGTGTTAAAGTTATCCAAGGAAGATTTTATTCTAATGCTGGAGACGCGCCCTGATCTAAGCATATATATGAATCAATATATGGCATCTGATGCGATGCGTATTTTTTTGAAGGGCTCTACTATCTTTTCTAACATTGAATATCAGGTGCTTCGTTCACTGCTCGATAAAATTACAGTTTGTGAATACTCAGCCGGTGCTTCAGTTGTAACAGAGGGTGAACCAGGAGACGCATTTTACATATTAAGATCTGGGCACGCAGAAGTGGTAAAAGAAAGTCAGGGCGTGTTGCTAAATAAGCTGCAAGCGGGTGATTTTTTCGGAGAATTAGCGCTGCTAAAAGGAGAACCTCGTAAAGCAACGGTTAGAACAACAGAAAAATCTACGCTTTTTCGGCTTTCGAAAGAAGATTTTGACCATCTCATAAGCGAATATCCGAAAATTAAGGAAGCGATCCTTCGAATTGCTTCAAATTACAGTGGCCGTAATCCCCTCGACCAGAAAGTTGAAGACTTCACTGAGCCAGCTCCGGAACCAAGCGTATCAATTCCGATAGAAAAATCAGCTATTGTGAGACGAATCAAATCTAAGCCTGCAAAACCTTGGCGAAGGTTCCCTTTTATTTTGCAGCAAAGTGAAATGGACTGTGGTCCCACCTGCTTAAGTATGGTCTGTAAATATTATAGTGTATCTGTTCCGATTAATTATATTAAGTCCAATATGCAACTCTCCAGATCGGGAACGTCACTTCAGGACATGATGGATAGCGCTCAATCTCTAGGATTTGAAGCTGAGGGATTAAGAGTTAACCTGGCAAATCTATCTGATATCCAGCTTCCAGCCATTGCGCATTGGAAAGGGAATCACTATATTGTCGTGTATCAGGTAACGAAAGAGCATATATATGTGGCAGATCCTGCAATCGGTGTAGAGAAGCTGACGAATGAACAATTTGCTCAACATTGGAAAGGTATGCTTTTGACACTTGCCCCAACCATGGCTTTAAAAGAATCCATTCCCCGCGGCTCCACCTTACAAAGATATGCCGCTTATCTGAAGCCGCATAAACATGTACTAGCAAATATTTTGCTGCTGTCTGTTGTAATTCAGCTAATTTCGCTGTCTTTGCCCATTATTACTCAGTCAGTGATTGATAATGTATTGGTTCACCGTAACGAGCAGCTGCTAATCCTATTAATGTCTACTATGCTAGCGATTTCTTTAATTAACGGTCTTTTTATGTTCGTTAGGCAATGGGTATCCTCGAAAACCGCGCTCAAAATCGATACGAATATGGTAGAAGCTTTTTATGAGCATCTGCTTGGGTTACCCCTATCTTTTTTTAATGAACGTACTGTGGGTGATATCCTTACAAGGGTGAACGAGAATGAAAAAATACGGCAAATCCTCACTTCAGGGGCTACTAATTTAATCCTTGATCTCGTTACCATTGGAGCTTATAGCTCGTTAATGCTGTACTACAATCCAAAGCTATTTTTCATAGCCGCAGTTATTATTCCGTTATATATCGGTCTAATTTATTTCGTATCTCCGCGGATGCGCAAAAACAGTAGAAAACAGTTCCAAGCGGAGGCGGAATCAGAATCAACGATGGTGGAGGCTGTCAATTTCATTGCATCAATTAAGACACTTACTGCAGAAAGAGCCGTGTTTAATCAATTGAAAGTTAAATTTAATAATGCGACGAAGCTGCGATTGAAAGGAACATTGCTTTGGGTCACTGCTGCAACAGGTGGAGAGTGGATACGTACGCTAGGGACGATTACAGTTTTGTATTTTGGCTCCCGATATGTATTGCAAGGCGATATGTCTGCTGGAGAACTGGTTGCTTTTACGGTTTTGTTATCAACGGTAACTCAGTCGATCTCCTTTATTATTCACATGCTCGATGATCTGATGGAAGCACGGATTTCTATGGAAAGATTAGACGATGTATTTCAATCACGCCTTGAGCAGTCCGAACAAACGCAGCTTAGAACACTTGTGAATGTGAAAGGTCATGTCTCTTTTGAGAATGTTACCTTCCGTTATGAGGTGGATGGGAAGAATATTCTTCAGAACATTAACTTAGAGATGATGGCGGGACAAACTATTGCAATCGTAGGACGAAGTGGGTCGGGGAAATCAACAATTGCGAATTTATTAATGAATTTGTATTCTCCTTCAAGTGGAACGATACGTGTGGACGGACATGACCTGCGAACGATAGATGCACTTTCTTTGCGCCAAAAGATAGGGGTTGTGCAGCAAGATACAGCGATTTTTCGGGGGACGATTCTTGAAAACATAGCCTTCGGACAGCAGGATGTCGCCTTTGGTGAAGTGGAAGCCTCTGCGATGTTAGCCGGCGCACATGATTTCATTAATGAACTTCCGCTTCGTTATGATACGATGATCGGCGAAGGTGGAATTAGATTATCCGGTGGGCAAGCTCAAAGAATCGCGATTGCACGAGCGCTACTTGGCAATCCCCCGATATTGGTGTTTGATGAAGCGACAAGCGCACTAGACACGGAATCGGAAAGAAAGATTCAGAACAATATGGAGCTTATTATTAAAAATAGAACGACGCTGATCATCGCGCATCGTTTAAGTACAGTTAAGCATGCGGATCGTATCATTGTGCTCGACCAAGGCGTGGTTGTAGAAAACGGAACTCATGAAGAGCTTTTGCAGACTCAAGGTCTATATTATTATTTGGTCAGTCAGCAACTATAACGTGTTGGATTAGCCATGTTCATTGAACGTGGTTTTTTGTTTGTTTTCACAGAAGATAAATGGATAAGTTTAACTCCGTTTAAACCATCGTTTAAATTCAGTTTATAAATGGGGTTTACTATCACCATATAATCTGAAACGTTGGGGGAATTACTATGGTGCAAGTACAGAACAAGATTCTAACACCAGACCATGACGAGTGGGCCGTCGAGGCGCGGGGACTGGTCAAAACATTTGGAGACAATCGCGCGGTGGATGGCGTGAATTTGAACGTGAAAGCTGGTACGATCTATGGCGTACTTGGTCCGAATGGGGCAGGAAAGACTACAGTCATTCGGATGCTGGCAACCTTACTTCGTCCCGATGCAGGTACTGGGCGAATCTTCGGGCATGATGTGGTGAAGGAGTCGCAGATTGTTAGGCAATTAATTGGTGTGACAGGACAATACGCCTCAGTCGATGAGTCATTAAGTGCTACAGAGAATCTTATCATCTTCTCTCGGCTATTAGGGCTTGGGCGCGCAGAGTCGCGGAAAAAAGCAACAGAATTACTGGAAGAGTTTGGTCTGACTGAGGCGGCTAAACGGCCTCTTCGAAATTTCTCTGGCGGTATGCGTCGCCGTCTGGATTTGGCAGCTAGCCTTATTGCACAACCACCTTTAATTTTCCTAGATGAACCAACTACAGGGCTTGATCCTCGCACTCGTTCACAGATGTGGGATACTATTCGTCGATTGGTGAATACGGGATCAACGGTTCTTCTGACTACACAGTACCTTGAAGAAGCAGATCAACTGGCTGATCGGATCGCAGTTATCGATCGTGGGCAAGTCGTTGCAGAGGGGACAGCGGATGATTTGAAAGCGTCTGTGGGTACCACATCACTACACCTGAAGGTTCAACATCTAAAAGATATTGAACTAGCCCGACAGCGTGTGGAACATGTGCTCCAAATTCAGTCCGTGGTATCTTACGAAACTGGGAAAATAACGGCACCTATGGCGGATGCTGATTTAGTTACAGACCTACTTATTGCACTTCGTGAAGAAGGTATTCACTTGGCTGAGATGAGTGTTCAGAAACCGACGCTTGATGAAGTATTTCTAACAATTACAGGTCATGGTGCTACGGATGAAGCGTCAACAGCGTCCCAAGAGTCAAATGTTAAGGAGGCAGCAAGAGTATGAGAACCACTACAATAAATTCGGGTGTTAACCGCCCATTGAAAAATCATACGAGTTTTCGGCAATCTGTACGCAACTCGTTAACGATGGCTTATCGTGGGATACTGAAAATTCGACGTACCCCTGAGCAATTGTTCGACGTTACACTTCAGCCAATTATTTTCACGCTGATGTTTACCTATATCTTTGGAGGGGCTATATCTGGTGACGTGGTAAGTTATCTGCCTGTTATTATCCCCGGTATTCTTGTGCAGACCGTAATCACTACCTCCATCGTTACTGGTGTCCAATTACGTGAGGATATGGATAAAGGCGTGTTCGACCGATTCAAATCACTGCCAATAGCCCGAATAGCCCCGTTAGCGGGAGCTTTGTTGGCAGACACGATTAGATACACGATTGCTACTGTGCTTACATTTACCATGGGCTACATTATGGGTTACCGTCCTGATGGTGGTCTGGAACATGTCGCATTCGCTGCGCTTCTTGTTATTGTTTGTGCTTGGTCGATTAGCTGGATTTTTGCTTTCTTCGGTGTGATTGCACGGACTGCTTCTAGTGTGCAGGGGATATCAATGATTGTGTTGTTCCCACTTACGTTTCTATCTAATGCCTTCGTGCCTGTCGATACGCTGCCTAACTGGTTACAATGGTTTGTTAAAGTCAATCCAATCTCACATCTCGTTTCTGCCGTACGACAACTTACTAACTTTGGAACCGTAGGTTGGGATTTCACTATCTCTTTGATCGGAGCAGCTGTTATCGTCGCAATTTTTGCACCTATTACGGTACGTGCTTATATGCGTCGAACATAATTTGAAATACAATGTTTTAGCCAGTTTCTTCATTTTGAATATGTCTTCCCAAATGCAGATGAATGAAGTAAACGCAGGGTTTGTCGCTTAACCCAAATGAGACAGCTTCACATAAAACCTCGTTTCAGCTGTACGAGAACTTATTAACTTTGGAACCGTAGGTTGGGATTTCACTATCCATATGCACCGGATATTGTTGAACAAAAGCCGTTATCTATGGATTCTTCCATGATAGCGGCTTTTTTAAAAGTTAATTGTCTAATTTCTACTACTAACCCTACATCTTCATGTTCATCGATGGTAATATGATATGAAAATAAAATGATAAACATGGGAAAGGGAGACAGAATGAGAAACTATCTGATTTTGGGGGCAAGTAAAGGTTTGGGAGATGCATTTGTGAAAGGGTTACCTGAGTCTGGCGATCAAGTTTGGATCGTTTCCAGAAGCAGGCCAGGCAGTCTCGATCTTAATGATGGTATAAAAAGAATCTGGATTGCAGTAGATTTATCGCAGCCAGATGCCGCACAAGTCTTATCAAAGAGCATTCAAACGGAGAAACTGGATGTTCTAGTTTATAACGTAGGCATTTGGGAAAAAGAAGGCTTTGAGTCTCACTATACGTTTGACAAAGATGAGGCAAGTGACATTGCCAACATAATAAATGTGAATATAACATCAACAATTACCTGCATACAGGCAGTACTGCCTAATCTTCGCCAATCGGAGGCAGGGAAAATTATTCTAATTGGCTCCACAGCAGGTCTGGATCATACCAATAACGCCCAGGTATCCTTTGTAGCTTCCAAGTTCGGTCTGCGTGGCATTACTCATGCATTACGAGAGCATGTTCGCAAGGATGGCATTGCTGTTACTTGTGTGAATCCGGGTGAGTTGGCAGCAGAAATTCCTTATGAAGATGGCGTGGAAAAAGCAATTGCAGAATATAGCGGCACAAGAATTCCTGTTCAGGACATTGTCTCCATTGTGAAATGTGTCGTTAACCTCTCTAGCGCTTCCTGTGTCAAAGAAATTCAAATTCCTGCAATGTCTGATTTGAATGCATAATAAATCTTAGTTGCCCTGTTCATAATTTTACAAAAGCCGCTATCTATGGATTACCTATGATAGCGGCTTTTTGCTGTGGTATAAGGCTGTATAGGATTTCTATTAGGGTCATAAAAAGCATGCTCATTTATAGCATAGAACCAGTTAGGTTTTTTTTGCCTATTTTTCCCTAAACTACTTCATCTGTCGTAGTAATTATGTTATACTGCAACTACTACGACAGATGAAGTAATCGAGGAGGTCTACCATTATTGATCAGCAGTGATGTTATACGCGGTTACAATGATACGCTGATCCTCTTCATGCTGCTGGATGGAGAATCCTATGGGTATGAAATTTCTAAAAACATCAGGCAGTTGACGCAGGAGAAGTACATTATGAAGGAGACAACCTTGTATTCCGCTTTTACCAGGTTAGAGAAGAACGGTTACATTGAATCCTTTTTCCAGGATGAGAGTCTCGGTAAGCGGCGTACGTATTATCGGATTACTTCGCTAGGTCTCGCCTATTATAAGGAGAAATGTGAGGAGTGGAAGGTTACTCAGGAAGTTGTTAACCAATTTATCAGAGAGTGGTGATAGAGCATGGAGACGATTGTAGTATATCTGGATAATATGTTCGCTAACCTTCCAAAAACTCCGGAACTGGAGCGTTTGAAGAGAGAACTGCTGTATGGTATGGAGGAGAAGTATCAGGAGTTGAAACATGATGGCAAGTCGGAAAATGAAGCGATCGGTGTCGTTATTTCGGAATTCGGTAATATTGAAGAGTTGACCGCTGAGCTCGGTATCCAGCCTGTCGAATCGGAGCAGGTTGTGAAAGTTCCTGTGCTAACAGAAGAAGAGGCTTACTCTTATGTGGCTGCCAGACGTAGTGCAGGGATGTGGACTGGTATCGGCGTTTTTCTATGTGCATGTGGAGTGGCGTTTTTGATTGGTCTTGATACACTGTTTGAACATAAAAATGCTATTGTGGCTGATAAAGGCTCGATGTTAGGGCTTGTAGGAATGTTCATACTGGTTGCTGTTGCGGTGGGAATGTTCATCTATAGCGGAATGAAGCTTGAGCGATTCAAACGTCTGGAGCAGGGCTTTCAATTACCTTATGCGCTCAAAGCGGCACTTCAACGCAGCCAAGCCCTTTATGCTCCGACCTATCGCCTTTCACTGATTACAGGCGTTTGCCTGTGCGTGTTATCACCGGCTTTTATCTTCGCAACTTCATTTGTTAACGATGACTATACTCCATATGGAGTTGTTGCCTTTTTACCGATCGCGGCAGTGGCGGTGTTTCTGTTCATCTATTACGGTAATATCCAAGGTGCATATACGAAGCTGCTGGAGGAGCCGATAATTACTGCACAAAAGAAGGAAGAGGACCGATTTATAGGAGCTGTGGGGGCGATATTGTGGCCTTTGGCGACAGTGATCTTCTTGTTCACAGGATTTGTCTATCAGCGCTGGGATGTCAACTGGGCCGTATTCCCGATTGCCGGTATTCTCTCTGGCATGTTCAGCAATATCTATCATATTACGAAACGTAAAAATGTCTCTTAAGAGGTTCTCAACAATCATGATTTAAATAAATAGGAGAGTAACGCAAGGAATAAAATAGGCAGTTTACCAGTATGAACTAACTGGTAGGCTGCCTATTTGTGTTGAAGTTTAATAGAGCGCTTTCGTGGATCTATTAAAACAGTAGACTAATAAATTTTCAGCTTATATTGGACATATATTGGGCGGACGAGAATATGAATATACAATAATACTCTTGTTGAAGAAGACGAAAATACATTAACGGTTAGGAGAAATGAGCGATGGAATTTGAACTGGGCAGCATTTTGAAGCTAGTAAAACGTAAGCTGCTGTTCATCATTGTGTTATGTATTGTTGCGGTCGGTCTCGCTAGCTTCGTTAGCTACTATGTTTTGAAGCCGAAATATGAGGCGACAGCTTCTATTCTTATTCAAGGGGACAGGCAGCAGAAGGCAATCAATGACATTATGGCTGGGCAAAAACTAGTAACCACTTACGGGGAAATTATCCGAAGCAGCAGAATTGCTGAAGAGGTCGTTAGAAAGCTGCAATTAAATATGACCCCTGAAAAACTATTAGAAAAAGTTAAGACAAGAACTAGTAGTGAGTCATTAGTGACGACGGTAATTGTTACGGATTCTAATGCTCAGCAGGCTACGGATATCGCAAACGGTTTTGGGGAGGCTTTTAACGAGAACATTCAAGCCATTATGGGGGTAGAAAATGTAGTGTTTCTCGACCGAGCCAAAGTTCCTTTTGAGGCGATCTCACCCAAGCCTGTCTTTAATATGGTCGTTGCTTTCGGACTTGCATTGATTGCTGGGGTCGCGTTTTCCATTCTACGGGAATTGGCAGAAAAACCTGTGAGGAGCGCCAAAAACATTCAGTTGGATTTGCAGCTTCCTCTGCTAGGAACGGTGGGGAAATTGAAACCACGGAAACGGCGGGCGAAGTCGAAATCCAATTCAGTAGAAGGAGCGACAAGACATGAAGAAGAAAACGCCAAAATTGTATTGCCTGGAACAACCGAAATCATCTAATGGAGATCAATTCCGAACGATTCGCTCCAATATTCGCTATACCCGAGTAGGTGGAGAAATCCGATCTTTATTAGTCACAAGCTCTCTTCCAAATGAAGGGAAGTCGACAGTAGCGATGAACTTGGCCATAGCTATGGCGGAAACGGGCAGAACCGTGCTGCTGATCGATGGAGACCTGCGCACGCCAACTGTGCATAAGGCATTCGATTTACCCAATTGGGTCGGGTTAAGTAGCATCCTAGTGGATCAAACCCGATTGGAGGATTGTATTTTTTCTATTGAGGATTCAGAGGGGCTTTCAGTACTGACCTCTGGTCCAATCTCACCGAATCCGGCGGACTTACTAGGATCAACAGGAATGAAGAGGTTATTTGCAGAGCTTAGTGAGCGATTTGATACGATTGTTATCGATTCTTCTTCGGTGTTAATGCCCTTCTCGGATGCGCTTATCTTGGCAAAGATGACTGAGGGTGTACTGTTAGTAGTTAAATCTGGGAAAGTGCTCTTGAAGCATACGAACTCTGCCAAACAGATGCTTGAGCAGCAAGGTGCACATGTATTGGGAGCAGTTCTGAATTATCGAAAAAGTAGCAAGCGTTACAAGATTCGCGGTGAAGATTTTGCCGATTGGGCTTCATCTTCTGGAATGGTCTAACGGATATGACCTTTGCTTCTCTTCGATATTTATTCGGGAATATCACTTATGCAGGTGCTCAGTTTGTGATTGTAATTCTGCTTAATAAGTTTGGATCATCCGAAATTGTTGGGCAATATTCGTTAGGTCTTGCTGTGACGGCTCCCATCTTCATGTTGTCGCATCTGCACCTGCGCTCGGTCTTGATAGTTGATGCCTCTGGGAAATATATTTTCGGAGATTTTTTTGGCCTTCGACTCGTGACAACCGCTGTTGCATTCACGATTACAGCGGGTTGTTGCATCGTCGGTGGTTTTGATTGGAATACAGCTATAGTCATATTTTTCATCGGATTGTATAGAATTGTTGAGTCGGTCAGCGATATTTTGTTGGGCATCGTTCAGAAGCAAGAGAAGTTAGATCAAATATCTTTCTCGAGAACCGCTAAAGGATTATTCTCCATACTTGCCTTCGCCCTCGTATTTATCCCTACTCAGAGTCTCATTCTAGCGTTGTTAGTCATGATCATCGGATGGTTAGCAATAACGATTGCATACGATGCTCGTAAAGCGAGAGTCTACACATCGCTCAGGCCACTTTTTAAAAATAGACAATTGTGGGGCTTGCTGATCATCAGTTCACCCCTAGGCATTGTGCTCGCGTTAATGTCGCTAAATACCAATATTCCATTATACGCAATCTCTTACTTTAAAGGGGAACATGATTTAGGTATATACGCTACGCTCTCATACATGATTGTTGCCTGCAACGTTATTGTTACTGCGCTCGGTGAAGCGATAACGCCACGTCTTGCCCGTTGGCATGCTGCTGGGCGTCATAAGGAGTTTGTTACTTTGCTCAGTCGAATGATTGCAATGGGGGTTGGAATTAGTGCGGTTGCTTGTTTGATCGGGTGGATATTTGGGTCTCAGGTGCTAACCCTTTTATTCAGTCCAGATGTGGCTGCAGAGATAGGTTTATTTCATTGGTTGCTCGTTTCTACCTTGTTGGTGTTTGTATCGTCTTACCTGTGGTATGCCATAACGGCTACGGGCAAGTACAAAGCGCAGATTCCGTTGTTTCTATGTTCAGTAATCACTAATGGGCTTACTTGTCTGATCTTCGTACCCATTTTCGGGGTGATAGGTGCTGCAATGGGGGCTAGTTTGGCCTTATTCGTTCAGATGATTGGCAGTGTGATCGTGCTTTACTTGGTAATTCGTCAGGCAAGGAAACAGGTACAACGGGAATTGGCCGCATAAGTGAGGCAATTTCTCATACGAAAGTAGGGGCTTGTATGACATCTGTATCCGTTGTAGGGAAACCCTACACCATGCGTAATTTATTTCTGTTTGCGGTTATGGGTTACATCATCTGCCTTCCGGCCCAAATTGACTTCGGTGGCGCCTTTCGAATCGCACCCTCTGATCTATTCTTGATGCTTGGTTTGTTTACGGCAGGTATACACCTCAAATTGGACCGAAGGCAGTTTAGTTCATGGCATTGGGGAATGTTGTTTATTTTCGTCCTAGCTTCATTTGTATCCATTTGGCGCAATGGATTCATTACGCAATACGCTCTATTGCAAAAAGATTTTGGGTTTATACTCCTGCTGCTGACGTATATCATGCTTGTTCAAGCTGTAGATAGCTGGGATCGGTTATATAAAATGCTACGTGCTTTTCTGATCAGCGTGCTGATCTTCAATAGTCTGGCTTTGTTCGACTTCTTTAGTGGAGTTAAGGTTCCGTATATGGTGCAAGATGGTCGTCTCTCTGGGATGTTAATTGATCCGAATGCATATGGCGGGTTACTAGTAACGGCTTTTGCCATTCATATCATGACGAGTGGGAACGGAGTGAAGCTACTTAGGGGATGGGTGAGCACGCTAGCGACGATTACCTTAGCCGGGGGAATCATGATGACCTTTTCGCGATCGTCATGGATTGGTCTGTTCCTTGTTCTACTTACGCTTCTCCTGACGAATCCTTCTCGACTTCTAAAGATCGGCATGGGGTTTAGTGTCGCGTTTGCAGCACTGCTGTTGTATAAAGGTACTGCTTATCTGGATGTACTTGGGAATATGGCTAGTAGACCCTCGCAGATTCAATCACGGCTTGACATCATTGGGAAGGCAGTAGATTGGATCGCCCAAAGTCCATTATTAGGGATTGGACTTGGTAGCTATAACTATGAATTGCGGATTATTATCCATAATACTCCGATTTGGTTTATGACGGAATTTGGCTTACTAGGCTTGATCGTGTATGGCGGCTTCATGATCTGGTTCTTCATCGTCGGGCTCCGTTCTTATCGCGCGGCAGATAAGGTGAACAGACCGATCATTATGGCATTACTGCTATCTCACGCAGCGATGATTGGACTTTCGATGGGCATTGAAGCCTTATTCCAGCGGTACTGGTGGTTCATGATGGCTATGAACGCGGCTTGCATCCGATTAACGAATACGGGGTGGAAAGGAGTGATGCGGTATCGAACCAAAGGCATCGAAAAGTCAACCGGCCGAAAGCTACGACAACAAGCAGAACAAGCGCAATAACAAGAGGTTCGGGAGCATACCTGCTGAAGACTGTGGGCCGGTAAGAGTCGCTTTTGTAGCCTCCATTTTTGGGCATTTTGAGAGTTTCCATCTACCTTATATGGAGTTATTGCAGCAAAAGGGATGTGAAGTGCATGCTTACGCACAACCTGGTGAAGCGAGATTACGGTTAGAAGAGAAGGGAATCGTCTGCCATGATGTGCCCATCCAGCGCAGTCCTTTGCAGATGCAGAACTGGGCGGCTCTAAGGATGTTAACGGAAAGCTTCAAGAAGGAGGGATTTCAGTTCGTCCATGTACATACGCCAGTTGCTTCGATTCTCGGACGGATTGCAGCCTATAGAGCAGGTATACCTTGCACATTGTATACAGCTCACGGCTTTCATTTTTTCAAGGGAGCCCCTTTAGTGAATTGGATGCTTTATTATCCGCTGGAGCGGTTAATGGCGCGCTGGACAGATGTGCTGATCACCATAAATAGTGAGGATTATACACGTGCCCAGAGATTTTCTGTACGGAAAAAAGTGATCTATGTGAGTGGTGTAGGACTCGATCTCCAGGTTTACAGCAGCGTACGTAATCATCCTGAAGTTGAGGCAGAGAAGGCAGATAGGCGGCGCCAACTATTTGATCTTCCAAAAATCGAGCATGATGAACCGCCCTTTGTCATCCTATGCGTTGCTGAGCTAAACGCCAACAAGAATCAGAAGCAGTTGATTGAAGCGCTGGGTCAGTTAGGGGCTCGAGCTGCTAATATTCATCTGGCTTTTGCGGGTACGGGGCCGCTTGAGCAGACACTATTGGAACTTGCTAATCGGCTAGGTGTCAGCGATCGCGTGCATATGCTTGGATATCGCAGAGATATTCCCGATCTGCTTAGAGCTTGTGATGTTGCTGCACTTGTGTCCTATCGGGAGGGATTACCTCGGGCGATTATGGAGGCGATGGCAGTAGGAAAACCTGTTATCGGTACACATATTCGGGGGATTCGTGATTTGATCGAACATGAGTCAACAGGCATGTTAGTTCCCGTTGATGATATTGTCGCTACCGCTAAGGCATTTATTCAACTACGAGATGATTCAGCATTAACCACAGCGATGGGAGAAACAAACAAGGAGAGTATCATTCGCTACGGATTGCCTGCAGTGCTCCGTGAAATGGACTCGATCTATATAGAAGCATTGAATAAGGAGGAAAGAAAGAGAGTTCCGTCTGATATGCAACCTAGCCTGTCGGGAGATTGATCATTCACTCACACATAAAAGTCGAGTAAATGAACTTTTAGTTAATTAGGGAGAAAGAAGTGATGAGAATGCGGATCGTCCGTTTGGTCATGTTGGATGCGGGGATTATTGCGGCTTCAGTGTGGCTTGTGTTTTTACTTCGGTTTGATTTTCAAATCCCTGAGATGTACGTGTGGATGCTTCCGTGGGCTATATTGATTCACATTGCGGTGTATGCGGCCTTCTCATTTGGATTCAAAGTGTATAACAATATTTGGCGATACACGGGAATGAGAGAGTTATTGCAGCTGCTGAAAGTGAGTGTATTAACACTTGTTGGCGTGATTGTTGTCAACGTATCCGCACACGCAGTAGTTCCTTCCTATCGACTACCGATTTCTATTTATTTTGCAGCGGGTTATGTGTTCCTCGGCATTGTTGGGTTACGAATGGTTAAACGTCTTCTTAATGATGGGTTTGAGACAACGGGTACGAAGGAGGCCTTCGAAGGTAATCTTCTAATCGTAGGGGCTGGTAAGGCAGGAATCCTCGTTACGAAAGATATCAAGCATTCAAGGTTCAAATTTATGAATCCGGTCGCCTTCATTGATGATGATATATCCAAACAAAAGCTGGAAGTAATGGGGCTCCCGATTGTGGGTAACCGAAATTTCATTCCAGAAGCCGTGGATCAGCTGGATATTGCATTCATTATTATTGCCCTTCCGACAGCACCACAAAACGACTTAATGGAGATTATCGAAATCTGCAAGTCAACCAAAGCACAGGTTAAGCTAATGCCTAGTATGACAGAAATTTTGGACGGGAAAATGGCAGTTAATCGAATCCGTGAAGTGTCCGTAAATGATTTGCTGGGAAGAACTCCTGTTGAGATTAACACTGAGGAGATTCGCGAGAATTTAGGGAGTGAGTGTATCCTCATCACGGGTGCTGGAGGCTCCATCGGTTCGGAACTGTGCCGGCAGCTAGCTGCATATCGTCCGAAGGAAATGCTGCTTCTTGGGCATGGTGAGAACAGCATTTACCTGATTGAACAAGAGCTGCGTCAGCTATATCCCGATCAGAAGATTCAACCCATCATAGCGGATATTCAAGATGTGTCGCGGATCGATAGTGTATTTCAAAATTTCCGACCTACGATCGTGTATCACGCCGCAGCGCATAAACATGTTCCACTTATGGAGATGAACCCGGTCGAGGCAGTTAAGAACAACGTTATCGGAACAAGGAATGTTGCGGAGGCGAGCGCCAAATATGGTGCAAAGCGGTTCATTCTCATCTCTTCAGACAAAGCGGTTAATCCAACCAGTGTCATGGGAGCTACGAAGCGGGCTGCAGAAATGATTATTAATGATCAGAATTCATCCAGCAAGACGGTTTTTGCCGCTGTCCGTTTCGGAAATGTACTCGGTAGCCGGGGAAGTGTTATTCCGTTATTCAAAAGACAGATTGAGAGTGGTGGCCCGGTTACAGTCACCCACATGGATATGGTGCGGTATTTCATGACGATTCCTGAAGCGGTGCAATTGGTTATTCAAGCGAGTGTACTGGCACAAGGCGGCGAGGTGTTCGTGCTTGATATGGGTAAGCCAGTTCGGATATACGATCTAGCAAGAGATTTAATACGTCTGTCCGGCTTAGAACCCGATAAAGATATCCCCATTGTGATCACAGGTATTCGTCCTGGAGAGAAATTATATGAGGAACTCCTGACGGAAGAGGAAGGGTTGATGGTTACCAATAACTATCGCATCATGATCAGTCGTCCTCAAAGTGTATCCAGATCTGAATTGAATTTGGTTCTTGGAGTTCTGGAGAATTTGTGCAAACGGTACGAATTTGTGCCGAGCAGTTATCAAATTAAGAAATTATTAAAGCAGCTTATTCCGAGCTATTCGGGCTTTCAAGAAGAACCACAGGTTGTTACTCATGAGCTTGAACGGATCAAATCCGAAGTTCATGCGGGGATCTAAGCGATGAAGTCGTTTATGAGAAGTTGGAAAAAGAGATTGCATTTGCGTGGCAAGAGCGACAGGAAATTCACAAGAAAGCAAATAGTCATGAGGCGAATTGGAAGATTCGCCCTGATTGGTTTTCTAATTGTGATTGTCGTTGGTGGGATTTGGATTAGAGGGGTGTTAAATCCTGAACAGCGTTTTCAAAAGGCGGTCCTTAATCCATTGACGATACCTAGCTCTAAAATTTCTGTGGTTCCTGTGGGGAAAACGCAGTCGGAAGAGACTTCGAAAAGCCCAGTAAATACGGAGATTACGGTACCTCCATCATCTGAACCAACAGCGACAACATCTGCATCCGATAAAAAAACTTCATCCTTCAATGTTGTACTCATTGGAACTGATACGTGGGGCGGGGAGATTTCGCGTGCAGATACCATCATGGTTGTACATGTGATGCCGGAACAGCGGAAGGTGAACATCGTCTCTGTGCCGCGTGATACAAGGGTTTATGTACAAAATGTCGGATATACCAAAATTAACCACGCTCATATTGTTGGGGAATCCAAAGGTGGGAATGAGCAAGGAACACTGACGCTTATTCAAGCGGTGAGCGACTTTATGAATATCCCCATTCATCATTACATCAAGACGAACTTCTCAGGTGTTCGTGATTTCATCGATTCGATCGGTGGGATTGATATGGTGATCGATCAGGACGTGACCATAACGCCAGAGATTACCATCAAAAAAGGTGAACAGCATCTAGATGGCGTTCATGCACTCTATCTTGCAAGGGAGCGGTATTCTACTCCGAACGGTGACTTTAGTCGTCAAGAAGAGCAATTCAATATCGTTAGAGCTGTGGCCAATAAGCTACTCAGTCCTGAGCATCTTCCGGATCTGGCGGGATTACTACTCCATGAAAAGAAAGACATTATCGATACAAGCTTTAGCGACAGTGATTTGCTCAGCTTAGCTTGGTTATTCAAGGGGATAACTTCCGATGACTTTCAATACGAGCAGATACCAGGTAACAACAGTTTTGGTCCTGATCCGCTAGTTGGAACCAAGGTGTACTACTGGAGTGCTGATTTAAAACAGGTGAATTCACTTAAGGAACGTCTTTTTACGGATTAAGAGAAAGGCGGGAGGAGTACTAACATGTATCGCCATATGAAACGAGGCTTCGATCTTGTGGGAGCGATCGTTATGTTATGTATATTTAGTCCAGTCATGGCTGTGGTGGCGGTGTTGATTCGAATAAAGCTTGGAAGCCCAATCTTATTCAAGCAGCAGCGACCTGGACTGGGAGAGAAACCCTTCTTCATCTACAAATTCCGGACCATGGCTGAACTGTATGACACGCAGGGTCAACCGTTACCTGATGAGCGACGATACATCAAGTTTGGCGGAATCATCCGGAAGCTAAGTCTGGATGAATTACCGCAATTGGTGAATGTTGTTAAGGGAGAAATGAGCCTGATTGGTCCAAGACCTTTGCTCATGCGGTACAGCCCTTACTACTCCGAACAGGAGAGGCTGCGTTTCTCAGTAAGACCGGGAATTACGGGATTAGCACAGGTGTCAGGACGCAATACTTCGTCATGGAAAGATCGACTTTCGTATGATGTCACTTATGTCGAGAATTTAAGCTTCAGACTGGATGCGCTGATATTATGTAAGACCGTCTTGAAGGTGATTCGCCAAGATGATGTTGTAGCCAATCCAGGTCGGCATAGCCTTCCTCTGGATGAGTATAGGCTGAATAAAAAGGAGGGCCAGGCATGAATGTGCAGTTTAGACCGCTGCATGAAGACGATATACATCATGCATGCCGGCTCTTAAAGAGCAACTTACCGGAGCATGTTTACAATCAAACGATATTTGCTTGTGCTGGTTATCCGGCATATCTACAAGCAGCTTGTAAGTGTGGAGGACATTCAGCCACATTATTGATTGGAGCTTATATTGGAGAAGCGCTCATTGGATTCGCTGAATGGCGAAGAATGGAACAAATGTTGGTTCTGAATAATTTAAATGTGGATGCGCCTTATCGTAAGGATGGTATTGGCGGCATGCTCATGGCATACGGAGAGAAATTAGCAAAAAGGGATGACATTAAGAAGTTGGTGCTGGATGTGTTCTCATGGAATGAACAGGCTCATGCTTGGTATCTTCGTCTGGGTTTTGTTGAAGAAGGACGTACTTATTGGTATGTGAGGGATTTGGATCGTTCATTCGTGGGTAGTGCAGATTTTATTGCTGCTGGATCACATATAGATGATGAGGAAGTGGCGTACATCATTGATGATTACCCGATGGCAGAGGCGCATCATCTAAAATACGGATTCTCTTCTTTTAGGATTAGAACGAAACAGAAGACTTCAGTTGTGGGGCGGCTCGGCGAGCGGTATTTTCGCATCCAACTGCAAAGTGGAGAGTGGGACGGCGGGGAATCACTAACCGATGTGTTACTCGACCTAGATCGTGAGAGAAAGTTGTTATTGCTCTCATCCGATGCATTCCTACGTGAGAGAGATCCTGCGCTAAGCTTAAGCACTGAAAGCATACGTATGATCAAAATATTGGATTAGCAGCGAACGCTTCCGAAGTAAGTTTTTTCGAAGTACCTCAAGGAAGGATACGCTAACTTAACTTTTAGGAGGTGACGTATGAGTAATTTCATTATACTTAACAGCTCGCTTTCTGAAGAATGGGATGCTTATTTGATTCAGATGGATAAGAAGGATATCTATTTCTCAGCAGAGTTTTTTCGAATGTTCGAGGATGATTTTCAACAGGCAGAGTTGTTTGTTTTTAAGCAGGGTGAGAAGCTCATCATTTATCCTTATTTACTACGTTCCATTAGTCATCTTCCAGCACTCATCCAACTGGGACTTGAAGGGGAATGGTACGACATCAGCACACCTTATGGATACGGGGGACCGATATCTAATGTGCCTAGAGGAGCGGAACGATCGGAGCTCTATCGACAATTCAGTGAAACGTTCACAGATTATTGCAGAGAGAAAAGAATTATGACCGAGTTCGTAAGATTTCATCCTTTCATAGGCAATGCTACCGAAGCCCAAAACGGGCTTATTGCGGAGTTGAATCGGAATACAGCATATATAGATTTGACCGTTGGCTCAGAGTCAGCACTAATTCAGAACTATGGCGGCAATCATAAAAGAAATATTCGTAAACTAAAGTCAGCGCCATTTACCATTCGAAAGTCGGAGCTTAAGGATCGGATTGAGCCTTTCACCGAATTATATTACGGCACGTTAGATGATTTACAAGCGGATCCCTTTTATTATTTTCCTCAAAAATTTATAGAAGATACAAGCCTTTTGCCAGAGGGACGGGTAGCGCTGTTCGAGGCGATGGATGGGGACAAGGCGGTAGCCGCAAGTATTGTGCTCCTTGATCGGCCCTGGATGCATTATCACTTATGTGGTTGGGATCGAGCTTATCTGCAGTGGTCACCCACCAAACTTCTCATCCACTCAGCAGCGGTGTGGGGGATGGAGAATGGATACGAAAAATTCCATCTCGGTGGAGGATATACAGGTAACGACGAACTATTTCAGTTCAAACAAAAATTTGCGACTCAACTAGAACCACTGGACTATTACCTAGGTAAGCGAATATTTTTCCCCGAGGTGTATGAACGAATAATGTCGCTCTATGACACCGGGGGGGCGGGGAATTACTTTCCACTCTACCGGCATCCCTCTTTTTTGAATCAAAATATCATGGACCATGCTCTGAAGTAAGTCAATAAGATATGTAATCCATTTGGATTAAAGCATCCAAATGGAGAAAGGAGCAAGGCATGAGTATTCGTCAACCAAGCATTCTACCACGAATCTTGTTATCTCCACCGCATGTGAGTGGACGTGAACAGGCTTATTTGGAGGATGCCATTCACTCTGGCTGGATCGCTCCCATAGGACCACAAGTCGATGCTTTCGAACGGGAGATGGCCTACTATACAGGTTCAAAGGGTGCACTTGCATTAAGCTCTGGAACAGCGGCAATTCATCTTGCACTGCGTCTTGCCGGCGTTTCTCAAGGAGATTACGTGATTTGTTCGACGCTCACGTTCGTAGCTAGTGCCAATCCTATTCTATATTTGGGGGCTACACCTGTATTCGTAGACTCAGAGCCGGAGACATGGAATATGTGTCCACTAGCCTTTCAACGGGCCTGCCAGGATTTGAATGACAGAGGGCTACTGCCGAAAGCAGCCGTTGTTGTCAATTTGTACGGGCAGAGCGCAGACATGGAGCCGATTGTAGAAATCGCGAATCGTTATGGTATTACATTGATAGAAGATGCGGCTGAATCTCTAGGTGCTTTTTATCATGGAAAGGCTAGCGGTACTTGGGGCCGCTTCGGAATTTATTCTTTTAACGGTAATAAAATCATTACAACCTCAGGTGGAGGTATGCTTGTATCGGATGATACCGAAGCGTTGGAACAGGCTCGTTTCTGGTCTACGCAAGCGCGTGACACTGCACCACATTATCAGCATTCCGAAATGGGTTACAACTACCGTCTCAGCAATCTGTTGGCAGCAATAGGCCGCGGTCAGTTGGAGCTACTAGAGGAAAGAGTTGAACGACGTAGATATATTTCTCAAGTGTATTTAGAACGATTGGGATCCGTTCCAGGTCTTCATTTTATGCCGGAAGCGCCTAATTGTCGCAGTACACGCTGGTTAAGTGCGCTAACGATTGATGAAGAGATCGCGGGCTTCTCCTCTAATCAACTTTTAAAGTGCCTGGAATTTAACAATATAGAAGCTAGACCTGTATGGAAACCACTGCATTTGCAGCCGCTGTTCGAGAATGCCTTCTATTATCCATACATGGAGGGACATAGTGTATCTGATCAATTGTTCACAAAAGGTGTATGTCTACCCTCTGGAAGCTCCTTATCGGATGATGATCTGGTTCGTATAATGGATGCAATAGAGTCATGCATTCAGAACCGCTGAATGTTCACTTGGCAACCCAACCGTTAGCACCGGTTCCGCTTTCCTTCACATAAAAAGTAGCTTTAGCTACACCATCTGTTCGCATAGCCAGACTGCCAATCGGAGCGGTTATCGTTCCCTCTGGCGAACCTTCCACGATAAATACTGCAGGAAGCAGTGTTCCACCAACGAGTCGGACTGCCCGTTTGAAGTTGCCATAGGTAGAGAACCATTCAGTAATGGCATACGGATTATACACGGTGCCAAGGGAAGTGCCTTGCATGGCAACCAATGTTTCAAATTCTAGAATGCGTTTTACCTTCACAGAACGGGTATCAAATACCGCTACATTGTTCAAACGCAAGAAAGGCTTAGCCGAACCATAAGAAGAGACTAGTACTACCTGATTGGTCCCGCTGTTACGAACGATCATATTGTCAACAGTAACCATGGTGTCTGACTGTGTAGCGAACAAGTATAGAGAACTCCCTACTAGATCCTGTGCATCCATAGTCCCCACATAAAGATCTCCTCCGTCGATTCGGACTCCGCTAGCTAAGCTGGAGCCTGAGCCGTACACTCCTAACGATCCGATATGCAATCTTGGTTTACCTCCAGCAGCATTAAACGCAGCAAAGATCGCCGGACCACCGATGCCATCGAAGCTTGCACTAGCGATATCAATAAATTGTGAATAGATCGTCTGTAGACCGTAACTAGCTTTATGATCGGTAGAACGAATAAATAAGTTACTGATTTTTAACGTCAGTCCATAAGAGAGTATAGCAGGACTCGCTGATCCACTAACACGCATATCAAGTGAACCGATGTCGAGGGTCCAGAGTCTAGCGATTTCATCTGTAAGTCCTGCTGACAGATCATTACCGAAACCAGTGGTAGTCAAGGAATCGAAGCGTTGATAAAAGCTGCGAGTACCTTTGAACTCATCGGGCTCCAAGTCTAGTGAGTTGGCTCCAGTGAAGCTAGGTGCTCCGCCGCGACTGTTGTTCAGGACAGCACTGTTGACATGAAGTTGGTCTACAAAATGGATGACGAAGTTCTTGCGTCCAGCCGTTTCACAGCGCGCATACCCGATCTGCACGTTAACGGATGGAATCGCTTCTGTACCTCCAATGAAAATATTGTCACCGTAGCAATCATGGGAGTATACCGATTCGATGGATATATTTTGCGAAGAAGAAATGAACAAGCCGTGAAGCTGATCGTTGACGTTTGTTTTCACAGTCGAAGCACTTCCATCAATTTCGAGATCACCTGTTATCGTGATATCAGAGGCGTTTAGGATGACAAGTACTCTAGTATCTGAAGGAGGGTTCGAAGCCAGTGACAGCTTAGATCCTGGTTCAAAGCTTAGGTTAGTTCCGGTTGGTATACGAAGACACCACCATTCAAGGCTGGAAGGATTACGCATGCGGCCTGAAGATACTTTATATACACCAGGCGGGAAAATAACAACCTTGCGTTTGGCATTTCCGGCATTGATTGCATTTTGAATCGCGATGGTGTCATCTTTAGTACCATTCCCTGTAGCGCCATAGGATCGAACATTCACATAACCGTTAGTTTCAGGGTCTAATTTAATAGAAGTGACCGCGCCGTCCGCAATCACGGACGTTGTTACAGAATTGTCTGGAATAGGTGCAGTTGCCATATACTTCACTCCTTTATTTTTTGATTTGAAATATAAGAAAGTCCTCGTTATATACATCCTTATATTTCTACGAGTAACGGTTGTCGTCCATATTGGATGACAACATCGTTTCTTCTTAAGTATTTTATGTGAACTTTTCTACTGATGCACGGTACAAAGAGCACCTTACAGGGCGAAAGGAGTTTTTTATTTGAAGGTTTTAGTAACCGGGGGGCTTGGTTTTATTGGGTCACATGTTGTTGATCGGCTCATAAGTGAGGGTGTTGAAACTGTAATAGTGGATAATTTATCGGGTGCGTCCGGCTCGTTCTATAGAAACCCTTCTGCACTTCTGTATCCGTACGATATTCGAGATGAGACATTGGGTGAAGTTTTTAGCCGAGAGAAACCGGATGCGGTCATTCATCTGGCTGCACAGATCGACGTAAGAGAATCACAGCGCAATCCATTGTTTGATGCGAATGTGAATATTGTTGGCACACTAAATGTACTGCGGGTGTGTGAGGCCCATCAGGTTGAAAAGATCGTGTACGCTTCGTCGGCTGCTGTATATGGTAACCCTGAATATTTGAGCATTGATGAGAGCCATCCCTTAAATCCTGAGTCCTGCTATGGCGTATCCAAAAGTGTCCCTGAGTCCTACATTCGAATGTTTGCCAGCATGCATGGGCTGAAGTATACCATTCTCCGTCTTGCGAATGTTTATGGACCCCGGCAAAGCTCACATGGGGAAGCGGGCGTCGTTTCAATTTTTCTGGATCGCATGAAGCAAGGCAAGGAGCTTGTGATCTATGGGGATGGGGAACAAACCAGAGATTTTGTCTTTGTTGAGGATGTGGCACAGGCGTTTGTAGATGCGGCTCGTTCAAATGACAGAGTGGATAATCAAATCATAAATATTAGCTGTGGAGTGGCTACCTCTATTAATACGATTGTGGAGATGATAGGCGGCATTACAGGTCGCGAATCCCAAACGATTTATGAACAGGCACGGCCGGGAGATATTCTTCATAGCTACTTGAACAATAGGAAAGCAAATGAGTTGATGTCCTGGTCTCCTAACCATGACCTTCACCAAGGACTCAAAAAGACGATTGCAGCCCGATTGACTGTAGGCAGTGCTGTGGACCATTAAACGCAAATATTGAAAGGGGTCATCCCCATGGAACGAAAATTGAATTCTGAAATGTTTGTTCTGCGTAGTATAGCCTGCTTGAGTATTGCGCTACTACATGCTTTATATCGTGTCTATGATGATGGAAATACACCTTGGGTGGAGTCGGTGGGTCTGTTGCTTACGTTTGGCACACCGGTATTCGTATTTATCTCTCAATTCGTATTGTCTTTTGCTTACCCTGAGGGAATACCCGCGAGATTTTGGGAGAAACGAATCAAGTATATATTACTTCCCTACTTTTTTTTCGGGGCTTTGTACGCCGGGTTAAAAGGAGTGGATATGGCAAGCAGTGAGGGGATTCCGCTTCTTCAAGCTTTTTGGTATTTCCTTTGGCGTCATTTGTTGCTTGGTGATTTTCATGGCTACTTTATCCTCATTATTTTTCAGTTTTACGCCTTGTTCCTCTTATTTCAAAAGCATGCCAAAAAGTTTACTCCACGCTCCATACTGATTGCCTCATTCGTTATAAACGTAGTGTACTTAGGATTCTTCAATTTTACCAAACCCGCAGATACGGTAGCTGCTCAATATATTTGGGATAAATTGTATTGGATTTTCTCTCCGGGGTGGATATTCTACTTTACTGTGGCTTATTACTTGGGGCGAAATGAGAGTTGGTTCCGGGAAAAATTAAAACAGTTTCGAGTAGCTGTCTTCATGCTTCCGGTTATAACTGGGGCACTTGTGCTGTTTGTGAACGGACAAGGCTGGATTACGGCGCATAGCTCCAAGAGAATTGATATGTTACTTTTCGCTATGAGTATGATTCTACTACTCTTTACAGTAGCTTCTTCATTGAAAAAGGTGCCGCGCGTGCTAGAGTGGAGCAGTAGATACTCCTTTGGTATATATTTGCTTCACCCGTTGCTGTTGGCTTTGTTTGTTAAGCTTCCTTCTTCATTCGGGTTGCAAAATCTTGGTCTATTCAGTGTTCTGTTACAATTTATCGGGTGCGTGGTTGGCTCAGCGATCATCATGAACCTAGCAAATCGCATTCCTGGCGGAGCCTTTGTATTCGGTCGAATCGGGATTGGAATCAATCAAAGAAAACCTCCGAAACCGCTGGATAAGCCCATAAGCTCGAGTATTGGAAACATAAACTAGCTTAAAAATTGACCACTACTTGCCGTTTTCAGGTGCTTAGTGGTCTTTTATTTTTTCTTGGTAAATCGCCGATGCATCAAATTAGTAGCTTAGTCCCAGTTTAATTATGTGCTGCATCCAGCTCGAGTATTGCCTTGCCACTTCGGATGATGGACAAAATCATTAAAATAACGGCTCCACTGTCCGATCTATAATCGAGGGGATCTAAAATAGTTGGAATTATTGGGGAATCCTATTATAATGGGTTTCTTGATTCATAGAAATCATGAATATTTAACCAATTACATCCAGAGAAAAATGCGGGCGCGCAGACATTAGGAGGAAATGAAAAGTGGAACTTGGAGTTAGCACATTTGTTGAGACAACCCCCGATGCCCATACGGGTGAGACAATAAGTCATGCAGAGCGACTACGTGAAGTAGTGGAGGAAATTGTACTTGCCGAAGAGGTGGGGCTAGATGTATATGGAGTGGGAGAGCATCATCGTTCTGATTATGCGGCTTCATCACCTGCAGTTGTGTTAGCTGCGGCTGCATCGATGACTTCGAAAATTCGATTGACCAGTGCGGTAATGATATTGTCTTCAGCAGATCCTGTTCGTGTATTTCAAGACTTTGCAACGCTGGACGGGATATCAAACGGACGTGCGGAAATTATGATCGGCCGTGGTTCGTTTACAGAGTCCTTTCCTTTATTCGGTTACGATCTGAAGGATTATGAAGAGCTGTTCAATGAGAAGCTGGAATTGCTACTAGCTATTCAAAAGTCAGAAAAAGTAACCTGGAGCGGCAAACATCGCGCAGCCATAAACAATCTGGGAATTTACCCGCGACCGGTTCAAGATCCGCTGCCGATTTGGATTGGGAGTGCCGGAAGTCCAGAGTCTGCAATCCGCACAGGATCCTTAGGATTACCTTTTGTTTTAGCGATTATTGGGAATGTTAAACCGCTTGATTACGCGTCACATGTGCGGCTTTACAAGACAGCTGCGGCTGAAGCCGGGTACGATATCTCAAGCTTGCCTATTGCCTCACACTCTCACGGGTTTATTGCAGAGACTAATGAATTAGCGTTGGAGAAGTTTTTCCCTTCAACGCATGCTCGGACCAATGTGCGGGCGAAGGAAAAAGGGACACCTCCATACCATCGTTCCGATTATGATGCAGCTTGCAGCTTTGACGGTGCTCTGTACGTAGGTGATCCAGAAACTGTTGCTAACAAAATCATTCATCTTCGCAAGGAGGTGGGGATTACGCGATTCTTTTTACATGTGCCCCACGGTACGATGCCTCATGAGGATGTTATGCAAGCCATTAGACTGTTGGGAACGGAAGTAGCCCCTCGTGTTCGTGAAGAAATCGCGCGCTGGGAAGCAAGTAATCGTTAATGAGTAAGCTGCGTCCTTAGGACGCGGCTTTTTTTGTAAGGTATACTAAAGAAATGAATAACGTTTTAAGACACAGGAGGGGCAATGGAGACTATTCATTATTTATCTCAATTTAATTTGCTTCAATCGTTAGCGCTCGAAGATTTAATAGAAATGGAAGAGTTAACTCGCATAACAGTAGTCCCGAAAAATACATATATCCAAACACCGACAACCTTTTCTGAGGGATTATTTTTTGTGAAAAAAGGAAAGGTTCGCTTATACCGCTTGAATTCAGACGGGAAGCAGTTTACGTCGGATATTCTGAGTGAGGGTAATGTTTTTGGTGAAATGAATGTGATTTCGTTTGGAACCAGAGATCATTACATTGAAGCAATGGAAGAGTGTCATATCTGTACAATTGATTCTGTAAGATTTGAAGAATTCGTAGCTACTCGACCTAGATTCTTGATGTCGTTAATGCAAGTGTTGAGTGATCGAATAAAAAGTATGAGTCAGTTATCGCAAAATCTAGCCATCGGAAATCTCCATGATAAAATATTGTGCGTTCTCTTAAAGCTTTCTGATCAGTTAGGAGTTAAGAATGAGGATAATTTATTCAGAATTGATGTTCCGCTGTCACATCAAGAAATCGCTAATTTGATTGGTGCGAGCAGAGAAGCGGTTACGGTAGCGCTGCAAGAATTGGTGAAAGCTGAGGTGATTCAGACAGGGTTCAGAACTATCTATGTTCATCGAGACAAGATTTTGGAAAGAAATATAACATAGCAATCGAGATGTAAACGAGATTACAGCTTTATTTTTAGAAATAACGGTATCCTAAATATGACATGAAGGTGATTTAAGCTTTCAAATCATAGATGAAGGGACGATTTCTATGGAGCATAGGAAGGGAGCTCGAAAAGTTAGCGATATTCCGACTGAGGTTGTTGAACTGTTACATAAAGGACAATTACAGACTGTAAATTTAACGGAATGGCTTGCTGTGGATCATCTTGTGCTGCTGGAAAAAGTGATGGACGAGCTAGGTTTTGGACAGGAATCCAACCCTATTTTGCAAAGGCTGAGCGATTTATCCGAAAAGAGAATCATGAAGCTGATACCAGCCATTGCGCGTGAGTTACAACAGGTATTAGAGAGTAAATCTGAGCGGGAACAATCCTCTTTATTCACAGCTTTAGCGCAGCATCTTTCCGATAGTGTCCGCTGTTGGGCTGCCTATATGATAGGTCTAAATCAATCTTTAAGTTTATCGCAAAAGCTAACGGCTATCCGTCCTTTTGCAGCGGATGATCATTTTGGGGTACGCGAGATTTCATGGATGGCTTTAAGGGAATCAGTAATTACAGAGTTGCACGAATCTATTAAGTTATTAGAGCGCTGGGTTCATGATCAAGATCCGAATATAAGGAGATATGCGATCGAATTGACGCGGCCGCATGGTGTGTGGGCGAAGCATATTACTGCGCTTAAAGAGGACCCGGTAATTGCACTTCCGCTATTAGAACCACTGAAGTCAGATTCAGTGAAATACGTTCAGGATTCTGTAAGTAATTGGTTGAACGATGCGAGTAAAAGCAATCCGGATTGGGTGCTGCAGCTTAGTGAGAATTGGTTGATGTCCTCAGATACAAAGGCAACGAAACGGATCGTAACCCGGGCTACAAGAAGTATTACTAATCAATAATGAAAAAAAGGTTCACTTTTAATTGAGATAAAACGTCGTCACTTTGTTCATAAGTGAAGGCGTTTTTTATTGCTAAAAAAGGGGAAGGCAAGAATATCAAACGAGCAGTCTCAAAGGTGTTGGCTTGGATTATTAAAGGTACATAATCATTGCGATTTATTATTTAAAGTAAAAATAGAGAAAATATTTATATTGTTAATCCTTAAATCATCTGTTATACTCAAAAACACAAAATGTTATATAAACTAACATTAAAATAAGCTGAGGAGGATAAAATTATGAAAAAACAAACTTTTCGCAAAACCAGTGTTATTTTATCAGCGGTTTTACTAGCGGGAACATCATTTAATGTTATGTATGCTGACACAAATAAAGGTCAGAATACACCGATAACGCATGTGCTGAAGGCAAATTCTGAGACTGTTCGGTGGGGGAATATCGGTAAGGGTGATCCAGCTTTAACGGTACAATCAGGTGATATTGTAACGGTTGAAGCCATTACCCATCATTCCGGTGATGATTACGATCGAATGATTAAGGGGGATGCGGGAGTCGAAGATATTTTTCACTGGATAAAGGGGGAGAAGAACGAAGCGCTTCGCGGGCCAGGCGTACATATTATGACGGGACCTATTGCTGTAGAAGGTGCTGAACCAGGGGATGTTCTGGAAGTGAAAATTCTGGACATGAAGCTAAGACCTAATGGCAATGACAAATACGCTGGCAAAACCTATGGCGTGAATGCCGCGGCGAACTGGGGTTATCTGTACGGAGATATGGTGGAGGAGCCGAAAAAACGTGAAGTGGTCACCATCTATGAGATGGATACAGAGGGTGGAACAGATTATGCAACAGCTGTTTATAATTATAAATGGACTGTTCAGACTGATCCGGATGGTCAAGTGCACCCGACAATCGACTACCCAGGCGTAATTGTAGACCATAATACGATTGATAAGAACTTTGATGTATTGAAAGGTGTGAAAATTCCGGTACGTCTACACTTCGGTACAATGGGTGTTGCACCTAAAGAAGCGGACATCGTAGATTCAGTACCCCCTTCTTACAATGGTGGCAACGTAGATGATTGGCGTATTACTGAAGGTGCAACGATGTATTATCCTGTATCTGTACCAGGGGCGCTACTGTCGATTGGTGATCCGCATGCGGGGCAAGGGGATGCCGAAATTAACGGAACTGCTATCGAGACATCCGTGACGGGTGATATTCAAGTCGTTCTTCATAAAAAAGCGACGCTTAACAAAAAACTGAATGGATTAAGTTTCCCATTACTAGAGAACGAGAATGAATGGGTCGTACATGGGTTCAGTTACGCGAATTATTTGGAGGCACTTGGAGCTAGTGCACAAAAAGATATCTTTAAAAACTCATCCATCGACAAAGCGATGAAAGATGCTGCTCATAAAACAAAAGATTTTTTAATGGACGGAATGAATTTGAGCGAGGATGAAGCGTACTCCCTGATGTCTGTGTCAACGGATTTCGGAATCACACAAGTAGTGGATGGAAACTGGGGAGTGCATGCTTTGATCGATAAAGGTCAATTCGGTGATTCGGAGCGTAAGGCTGTGGGATTACGTAGCAGCTTTGAAGGTTTTGGTGCGAAGGTGAGTTGGAAACCGACTACTCAGACAGTTACTATAAGCTACAATAACAATGTGCTTGAGATGAAAGTCGGGGCGACGACAGGAGTGTACAATGGTGAAATCGTTAAGCTCGTTGCTCCAATAGAAGTTGTAAAAGAGAAGATTGAGGTCAGCGAATATTTTGCGAATTTTTATAAAGCTAAGCTATCTAAAACAGAGTAGAGTGAATTAATTAGCAATTATTCGATTATATCCTTCAGTATCCATTTAAGAAAAAGAACCGTCTTATTTAGCCGGTTCTTTTTTTATATATTTAGACCATCCTGATTTTTGTGGCGCTTTAATAAAATTTGGTTTTCTACACGTACTAGACCATCCAGACAGTAGATTGATTCATGCATAAACCGTTCCATCTCTTCAAGATTCTCAACCAGAATATGGATGTGAAGAATGCAAGGACCAGTCATTTCATAAAGTACTGCAACGCGTTCGTTTTCTTTCAGGACTTCGACAATATGATTTAAATGAGCAGGCTCTACTTCAAGTTCCAGATAAGCGGAAATTTTCTTGCCAAGCTTCTCCGCGCTAATGACAATAGAAAATTGCTCAATGATTCCTTGGTTGACGAGCCGATCAATACGGTCTTTTACCGCTACACTGGATAAATTAACTTCTTTAGCCAGATCAGTATAGGATATTCTGCTGTTTTGGGCCAGCCGCTGCAAAATATGATTATCGATAGGATCAAGCATGCGGATTCGTTCACCTCTTTTTCCGTAATTGTAACAGAAAAAAGATGGAAATGCCTAGTAGTGCATCACAGCAGGAGTGTGTCTTAGGATTCTCAGCTTAAGATAGTTGACATTGAAGAATTATTTCTCTATACTGGCTGTAATCTTATAAACGATATACGTTGAAGAAGCCCAGTAGTAGCTTAGTCCCTGTTCCAGAAAGCCGGGGGTTGATGAAACCCGGTACACACTAAGAGTACGAATTACACTTTGGAGTATCTCGGCTAACCCCGAGCGGAATGGCGAACGATATCTCGTCACGAGTGGCATCAATGCTGTGCTTTAGCTTAATGTTTCATTGATGCAATCTGGGTGGTAACACGGTTATTCAATCGTCCCTATGTCTACAATAGACAAGGGGCGATTTTTTGTTTTTTAAATATAAGGGTTTATATGTTTCACTTCATCAATAGGTTATCTACTAATTTAAGGGGTGTTAGGCAATGAATATTATCGACGAACTAGAATGGCGCGATGCCATCAATCAACAAACCGATGCCGAAGGGCTTAAAGAATTGACCAACCAGAAATCCGTTTCAGTGTACTGCGGTGTAGATCCAACGGGTGACAGTATGCATATTGGCCACTTGATTCCGTTCATGGTACTCAAGAGATTCCAACTTGCGGGACACCGCCCAGTAATTCTAATTGGTGGTGCTACTGGTACGATCGGTGATCCAAGTGGACGCCAGTCCGAGCGCTCTTTGCAAACATTGGAGCAAGTGCAAGCGAATGTTGATGCACTTACTGCTCAGATGAAAAAACTGTTCGTGACCGATGGCGATAATCAAATCCGCATGGTCAACAACTACGATTGGACGCATAAAATCAATGTTATCGAATTTTTGCGTGACTACGGGAAGAACTTCAGCATCAATTCGATGCTTGCCAAGGATGTTGTAGCGAGCAGATTGGACAGCGGAATTTCCTTTACAGAATTCTCCTACCAAATCCTGCAATCTCTAGATTACCTGCATCTATACAAACATGAAGATGTGCAGCTGCAAATTGGTGGCTCGGATCAGTGGGGGAACATTACAAGCGGTCTGGATTTAATCCGTAGAAAAGAAGGCTCTGAGGCTGTAGCATTTGGACTTACTATCCCACTGATGTTGAAAGCCGATGGTACGAAATTCGGTAAATCAGCTGGGGGAGCCATTTGGCTGGATCCGAACAAAACGACGGCATTTGAGTTCTACCAGTTCTGGGCGAACACTGATGACCGTGATGTTGTGAAATACTTGAAGTACTTTACATTCCTGTCTAAAGAGCAAATTGATGCGCTTGCTGAAAAAGTACAGACCGAACCGCATAAACGTGAAGCGCAAAAAACACTTGCCGAAGAAATGACAAGATTCGTGCATGGTGAAGAATTACTAGAGCAAGCTAAACGCATTACTGCTGCTTTGTTCAGTGGAGATATCAAGTCCCTAACTGCTGATGAGATCGAGCAAGGCTTCAAGGAAATGCCGACTTACGAAACGACTTTGGAATCCAAGAATATCGTGGAATGGCTAGTTGATCTCGGTATTGAGCCATCCAAGCGTCAAGCGCGTGAGGATATCACCAAAGGAGCAATCTCCATGAATGGTGAGAAAGTTAGCGATGTTGGACTTGAAGTTACAGCTAGCGAAGCTATCGGTGGCCGGTTTATCATTATCCGTAAAGGGAAGAAAAACTACAGCTTGGTGAAATTGTCCTAGAGGAAATAGTGCGAAAAAGCCTTCCTTATATGTATAAG
Organism: Paenibacillus sp. FSL R5-0345; assembly: GCF_000758585.1. Lineage (NCBI taxonomy): Bacteria > Bacillati > Bacillota > Bacilli > Caryophanales > Paenibacillaceae > Paenibacillus > Paenibacillus sp. FSL R5-0345. Next base: position 3,907,504 of record NZ_CP009281.1, on the reverse strand, counting down.
GGAGGCTTTTTGTTAGGATTGATATTCTCATTCTGTGATTAGGGACTTTTTTTCGACGTATTAAATTGAAAATCGAAAGGTAAAATAGTGAAAATTATGTTAAGCTTAGGATTCGTGTGATTTATGGATTAACATGATAGTCTGAAACCATATTGGAAAATTAGGAGTGGTAATTTGAGAAGACAAAAACCAATGACCATGGAAGAATTGATGAATGAGCTACAAGGTCAGAAAATGAATCAAGAAGATCCCAATCACATCTCTTTTGAGAAGTTGTTTAATGAAGCGTTTATGAGTAAGTATTCCAATTGCAAGAGCTTCGATGAGTTTCTAATCAAAGGGAACTTTCAAGTAAAGTCAGAAGAAGATGTTGATGACATACCTGATGAACTTTTTGATCGTCATGTGGTGAGGGAGACGAAGTTTGCGGATTGGAAATCAATGTTGGAAACAGCAAATAAAGAATACGTTCGTAATTAATAAGACGTAGTGTCTAACTACCGTTAGACTCATCCTCAAAGAAACTGCACCTCCATTACTTTGTCTCAACAGACAATAGGGAGTGCAGTTTTTTTATCTCCGGATATTCGACAAACTATGATGTTTTGCTCATCGTTGACATACGTACCTATGATTTAATTGAAGCAATAAGTAAGCGCTTTAACAAAAAATACATAGGAGTGGCAAAATCGTATGACAACATACATACAGACCTCGAAGCCTGAGACGCTTCATGTCATGTGGAAAACCGTCTCAGAGGATTGTAATTTAGCCTGTGATTATTGCTATTACAGCAAAGCAGGAGGACATCCTCATCAACCGATCCGAGTGATGGATACGAATCTTTTAGAGCGGTTTATCGCTCAGTACATGAGTAGATCTTCAGGGATAGCGACTTTTTCTTGGCAGGGAGGGGAGCCGCTATTAGCCGGACTTCCGTATTTTGAACAAGTGATTTCACTGCAGGCGAAGTACGCTCCACCTCATACGATGATAAGTAATGCGCTGCAGACCAACGGAACGCTTATTAATGAGAAATGGGCGAAATTTTTTAAACGGTATAACTTTTTGGTCGGGATAAGTCTGGACGGTCCTGAGCCTATTCATGATTCTCATCGTATAACGGGATCGGGAAAAGGAAGTTATGATTTAGTTATGCGTGGAATTCGTCATTTACAGAATGAGGGTGTGGAGTATAGCATTTTGACGGTGATTCATGAGGATAACGTGACGAGACCAGATGAGTTGATGTCATTTTACCAAGAACATAAATTTCCTTATATTCAGTTTATCCCTTGCATGGATTTTGTTTCACAAAATAGTGATATGCATGGACGCTTCCGAATTACACCTGAACAATACGGAGTGTTTTTATGCCGTACATTTGACTTGTGGTACAACGAGGGGTATCCAGAGCTTCCCATTCGCATTTTCGAGAATATGCTTCTTGTACTCATGAATCGTGAGCCGGAGTTATGCGTTCACAACTCATGTTGTCCGAAGATGATGGTACTTGAAACGAACGGGGATGCCTACCCTTGCGATTTCTTTATCGATGAAGAGCACAGGTTAGGAAATATCAGCCAAACCGATCTAGAAGTGCTGCTTGCCAGCCCAGTATATGATGACTTTTTGTTAATGAAGCCCGATATGAAAGAATCATGTCATAAGTGTGAGTACCTTAGCTTTTGCAATGGGGGATGCCCGCGCAACCGAAATTGGCTTGATGTTAAGGATCGTAATGAGGTTGATTATTTTTGCCACAGCTACAAAATGTTCTATTCACATACTTATGAACGCATGATGATGCTTGCGAACCGACTTAGATCGGAGCAGCTGATGGAGTTCAGGAAAAATGCAAAATCACTTCCGGGTCGAAATGAACCATGTCTCTGCGGAAGCGGGAAAAAATTCAAAAATTGCTGTCAGCCATTATAGGTCAGATTCAAAAAGGCCATCCCAACAATCATGCAAATGGTTGTGGGACGGCCTTTTTATGTTGCTAGAGAACCATGTGATTTCTCACCATTATAGCCGCACCGGTCACCACAGCTTCTTCTTTTAATGTACCTAGAGAAAATTGAGGTTGGTATTCAGGATAACGATAAGTGTTTCTCTGGGCTACCTCCACTGCCGTTTGGAAGAACAAATCGTGAGAGTGGATGAGCGCACCACCTAGAATGATGGTCTCAGGATGAAATAAATTGATGACATTAGCGAGGCCAATACCGAAGTGAATGGCGGCTTGCGTAAATAATTCACGTGCGTGTGGATTACCATCTCTAAAGGCTTGTACAAGAACATCATAAGTCAGCTTCTCTGGCGAAACTTTATATCTTTGGAGGATCAGGTCATTGTCCATGCTCGCCTCCGAGCGTGCACTTTGTTCCAGCGCCTGGACGGATACAAATGCTTCCAGAGCTCCGTAGTTCCCATCATTATTTAATCGGGGGCCGTCAGTCTGAATGATCATTTGACCAATTGCATCTTCCATATCCATTGTGCCATGAACAATACTTCCATGCGACATCATCGCATAGCGGAGTCCTGCTCCAGCATGTACATAAAGCATATGTTGAATATTAGTATGACGAATTGACCATCGTTCCCCAAGCAGTGCGGAATTGGCACCGTTGTCCAAGAAAGCTTTGAAGCCTGTCCGTTCCTTTACCAGCTTGCAAATCGGAAGATTGTTCCAGCCTGGAGAAGGGAAGTGTAGCGGTTTTAGGATCAAGCCATTTTCGCGGTCAAGTGGCCCCACAGCCCCTATTCCTATCCCTATGATTTGACTGTCCACTAACTGATGATCCCTGAGGAAAGCGCGTATTTGATTACTTACATGATCCAAAAATCTTTCAGGTGTGAATGCCTGATCCATTCTCCAATGAACAATTGATTTTGGGTTCATTTGCATATCAAATAAACCAAGCGAAGAATACAATCTGGAAATCTCTAAACCGATAATGTAACCGTAGGAAGGATTGATCTGGTATAAAATAGGTCTTCTTCCTCCGCTAGATTCCCCAAATCCGCATTCTATCAGCAAGCCTTCCTCCGTCATTTCATCCAATATTCGAGTCATTGTGCTTTTGGTCAGTGAAAATGTTTGTAGAAGGTCCAACTTGGAAACAGTACCTTGTTCGGCGATTCGGTCATATAGGAGTTTCTTTGGGGATGGAATGTGTGTCGAGCGCTTTTCCACGATATACCTCCAAGCTATATATAGGATGAACTAGTAAGATCGTTTTTAATAAAGTTTGTATTTATTAACATTAATATAGTATAACTCATAAACCATAGATTGTATTTTACCGTTCAAAAAACTTAATTCCATTTTGGGAAAAAGTGTTATAATGAAATTACTACAGAATATATAAGGGTGGAGTTCATGAGAACAACTATGAAAACAAATGTGATGACGAATACAGACCTCAGGGTAAGTTTACTGTTCCAGTTGTTTTGGGTATTTGTTCGAATCGGTCCCGTAACTTTTGGGGGCGGTTATGCAATGATCCCCATGATCGAACGGGAAATTTCCGCTAAACGGAAATGGTTGGGTGAAGAGGAGATGGATGAAATTCTATCTCTAGCTGGCGCTGCGCCAGGTGGTGTAGGTGTAAATGCAGCGGCATTCATTGGTTATCGTCTTGCTGGTGTGAAAGGTGCAATTGCTGCAATCGCAGGGATTACGATTCCAACCTTTATCATTGTTTGTTTGCTTAGTGCTGTATACTCACAACTGGCCGATCAACCAAAAGTTATTGCCGCTATGAAGGGGATTCATGGTGCTGTTATTGCCTTGATCCTAGTAGCTGCATATCGAATGGCCAAGAACGCTATATTTGACAAGACTACAGCTGTTACAGCGATAGTTATACCGGTCGTTTTATTAGTTTTCGGAATCAATCCCATTTACGTGATCGCAATTGGATTAATTATCGGGTTTGTCTATTTACCAATCAAACAGCTCTTAGGGCTGCAGGTTCGGACGGAGAAGGAGTCCTTGAATGATTCTGATGAAGAGTCGAATTATCCGGAGTATTACATCTAGGGGGATGCGATGTGATTTGGAATTTATTTTTTATTTTTATTAAAATTGGACTGCTCTCCTTTGGTGGAGGGTACGCCATCATTCCGATGATTCAGCATGAAGCTATGGCTGGCGGCTGGTTATCCGAAAGGGAATTTCAAGAGGTAGTTTCCATCGCAGGGATGTCACCAGGCCCTGTTGCAACTAACAGTGCCACCTTGATTGGATATCGTGTAGCTGGAATTGAAGGAGCGATTGTATCCACATTAGGCATGGTTCTACCTTCATTAATCATCATCATTGTTATTTCCATCTTCTTTTATCGGGTGAGAGACAGTCAATGGATTAAAACGTTATTCTATGGTTTACGTCCAGTGATTACAGGCTTGATTGCTTATGCTGCGATTCGGTTTGGCTTAAATAGCGTGGAACATGCTTTTATTAGTTGGCAGACCATTGGTACGTTGATCATTGTATTCGCTGCACTTTATGGTTTAATGAAATATAAGCTGCATCCGCTCACCATTATTGTTGCCTCTGGTATTGTTGGTGTAGCCTTTTTTTAGATAGAGCCGCGACAATCCCAGATTGGAGGTAAGTACATGTCAGAGAATATACGGGCTTGCTGTTCAGCTAGTAGAAATCAAATTGAGAAACAAGGGTCCGTCGATATTTGTAAGGAGTACACAACGGTCCAAGGACTAGAAGAGGATAAAGATTTATCGGACATGATCCTTATTCCAGGAGGTACTTTTCTTATGGGGACGGATGACAAAGAAGGTTTTCCGGCAGATGGAGAAGGGCCAGCAAGGAATGTTACCTTATCTACCTTTTTGATCGATGCAACGGCAGTTACGAATAAACAGTTTGCTTTATTTATCAAGGAAACAAACTACGTTACAGATGCGGAACGTTTTGGATGGTCTTACGTGTTTCATTCTTTTGTTTCCAAAGAGACAGGGGAAAAGGTAACCCAAGTGGCGACTCAAACCCCCTGGTGGTGGGTGGTAGACGGAGCGGATTGGAGCCATCCGGAAGGCCCGGATTCGCATGTAGACGAACGCCTTGATCATCCTGCAATTCATATATCATGGAATGATGCGGATGCGTATTGTCGCTGGGCCGGCAAACGTCTTCCTACGGAAGCGGAGTGGGAGTATGCCGCAAGAGGAGGTCTGGTTCAGAAACGTTATCCTTGGGGTGACGAATTAAAACCGGGTGGAGAGCATCGCTGCAATATTTGGCAAGGAAAGTTCCCCGATAAAAATCATGCCAGCGACGGTTATGCAGGTACGGCACCGGTGAAGTCCTATCAACCTAACGGATATGGTCTTTATAATATGTCAGGAAATGCGTGGGAATGGTGCGAGGATTGGTTTACGCCGGACTATCATTTGTCTTCCGAATCTGTGAATCCGAGAGGCCCGGTAAGCGGTGTAGCAAGGTCGATGCGAGGAGGATCGTATTTGTGCCATAAATCTTATTGTAACCGTTATCGGGTGGCAGCCAGAAGCAAAAATACACCAGACAGCTCAGCAGGGAATATTGGCTTTCGATGTGCGGCTGATTTTACAGGTTGAGAATACATAAAGACTACTACATTAGAAGGAGGAACTTCTTTGTCCTCTATCATTCATAGTCAGTTTGAGATCACCGTGCTGGACGTCATAAAAATTCAATATCAGAAGCGGGTCTTATTCGATTACGTCCAGTCTTGTTATACCGTCTCTTATATCCAAAAAGGTGAGGTATTGACGACATCCTCCGAGGGTGATTATGTTGCTTCTGCTGGAGACGTGATGATCCACCGTCCTAATGAACCTTTTAATGTGATCTCCAAAACGGATGGTGTACATTATCTGTTTAATATTAACGCTAAAGTTAAAGACGGAGATGATTTCTTTAAGTTATTCCCTCTAGGCAAGGTGATTCGGGTCCGGGATCGAAGCGAATATGAGCGAAGGTTTGACGAGCTGCGAAGCTTGTGGCTGCAGGAGGAAGAGGATTTCAGAAATGTTCAGGTCGGTTCATTGGCATTTTTTCTCCTTTATGAAGTTATGGAGAGCACCAAGCTTGGCGGGCGCCGCTCATCTCGAGACCCCTATGTCACGGACCGCTTTAACGAGGCGTTGCAATATATGGAGGAGAGACTTGATCAGGAGATTAGTAGAGAGGAGCTTTCCAAGCTCTATCATATGAATCCGGTTTATTTTAGCCGGGCATTTCAGAAAATATATAAACTGACACCTATGCAAATGCTTCGAAAATTGCGGCTGCAGCAAGCTAAACAAATGTTGGAATATACAAATTATACCATCGAGCATATCTCCCAAAGATGTGGTTATTATGATGCCTCGCACTTCAGCAAGGTATTTCGTGGCGAATACGGCAAGGGTCCGGCTGAGCACCGAAAAAGTATCGAATTTACAAAAACAAACATCGCCACTCCATAGCGGAGTGTTCCATATTCATTTACTCTTATAAGCATGAGCAGATCATTCTAAGCTGCCCGAATCGAACGTAATCATTCGAGCAACAGGAAAGGTAGGGAAAATACTCATGAGAATCTTATATTTGGATTTGGATTCGCTTCGCCCGGACCATCTGGGATGTTATGGCTATCCTCGGAATACCTCCCCGAATATCGATTTAATCGCTAAAGAAGGGGTTACCTTTACCAACTATTATTGTTCAGATGCTCCGTGTCTGCCGTCTCGGTCCGCTTTAATGTCAGGGAGATTTGGCATTCATAATGGAATTGTAGGACATGGGGGAACCGCTGCTGATATGCGTAGAGAAGGGCCCAAACGTGAATTCAATGATCGACTAGGAATGGAGAGTCTTCCCGCTATATTAAGGCAAGCGGCCATGAAAACCGCATCGATCAGCACCTTCGCCGAACGGCACTCGGCCTGGACCTTTAATGCCGGATTTCAAGAAGTGTTCAATGTTGGTGGAAGGGGGCATGAGACGGCAGAGCAGGTGCTTCCAGTGGCACTTAAATGGCTTGAGGATAACGGGGAGTCCGAAAATTGGTTTCTGCACCTGAATTTCTGGGATCCTCATACGCCTTATCGTACACCTGAGAGCTACGGTAATCCGTTTGAGAAGGAGCCCTTACCCGATTGGATCACTGAAGATGTGTTTGAGCTTCACCGAAATAAGAAAGGGCAGCACAGTATAGAAGATATGAATGCGCTCGCTAAATCGCATTATTATCAGCATTTCAGGCATAATCAGGAAATAGTGAATCATGAGGACCTCCGTGTTATCTTCGACAACTATGATGCTGGAGTCAAGTATCTGGATGAGCATCTCGGAAAAGTCTTCTCCAAGCTGAGCGCACTTGGCGTGATGGAAGATACGGCTATCATAATCTCTGCGGATCACGGTGAGAGCCTGGGTGAGTTAGGGATTTACTCTGAGCACAGCACGGCAGATCAGGCGACTTGCCGCATTCCGATGATAGTTCGCTGGCCAGGGGGCAAGAAGGGAATCGTGGAGGATGGGCTACATTATCACCTTGATCTTGGACCCACATTAGCAAGCCTTTTGAATTTGAAAAAGGCTCCTTCATGGGATGGAGAAAGTTATGCAGGTGCCATTCTGGAGGGACATTTGGGAGGGCGTGACTATCTCGTAATCTCACAATGTGCACATGTGTGCCAACGCAGCGTCCGATTTGCGGATTGGTTATATATACGAACCTATCATGACGGACACCATGGATTCCCGAAAGAAATGTTGTTTGATTTGAAGGACGATCCTTACGAACAACATAATCTCGCTGAAGTGCGTAAAGACATCTGTATGAATGCCGTCTATCTATTGAATGAATGGCATGACAACATGATGGGTTCCATGGATTGTGATATTGATCCATTATGGACGGTACTTAAAGAAGGCGGACCCTATCATGCGAAAGAGTATGTGAACATATCTTCACAGGATGCTTAGCGATAACCTAGTGAAAGCGGCGAACTAAAAACATATGAAATGGAGGTTGCCCATCTAGGGGCAACCTCCATATTTATGTTCTGGCTTCTTGTTGATCTATCAAAGATCCGGGAAGCCTCAAAACGGTCTTCGTCCCACTGCCTGCCTTACTGAACAGCAGAACTCCACAAGGATCACCGTACTTTAGATTTAGACGGTTGTTGACGTTTAGGAGCCCGATATGATCACCGGATTCTATGTTCTTACCAGCCAGCAACTCGGTTAGTTGTTCCAATCTTGCAGGGTCGATGCCTACACCATTATCTTCTACAGCGATTTCAAGCAGTCCCGCTGCACTTTTCTCTACTGTGATCAGCAAGATGCCCTGACCTTGAGCCTCAAGCCCATGACCAAGTGCATTTTCGACAATGGGTTGAAGGATCATTTTTGGTACGGGAATATGTAACCATTCCTGTGGACAGAACAGCTTGTATGTGAATTTGTCCGGGAAACGGCCTTGATATATCCTTACACAAGATTCTGCGATCTTCAGTTCCTCTCCAAGAGTTACCTCCGCTTTACCTTTGATACTGTACTTGAGCATTGTGCTTAGGGCGGTAGTCATCTCGAAGATATCCCGATTTCCTTTTACGATTGCAACGCCTTTGATTGTATCTAAAGTATTGCTTAAGAAATGGGGATTAATTTGACTTTGCAAATACGAGTATTCGGCTCGTTGCTTTTCCAGATCAGTCTGGTAAAGCTGAGTGGACGCATCGATTAATTGGTCCGTCAAATCATGAATCCGTGTTGTCATATCGTTGAACTGTCTAGAGATGATTTCAATCTCAGCGTAGCCCTTTAAATCCACCTTATTGTTTAATATTCCCAGACTTCCGCCCTTTAATTGATTCATATAACGCATAAGCCTAGATAATGGTCTTAAGAGATTCATCATGAGCACAGAGTAGGGAATAGAAACGACCAACAAGATTAATGCCAGAAAAGCGTAGCTGACCTTCTTTAATTTCTCCAGTTCCTTCATTAAATTATGGACAGGAACGGCGGTAATGATTTTTCCAGAGATCTCAGGCAGGCGAAAGGATTGAATAGCATATTTTTTTCCGTTGACTGTTTCTACGATGGACTCTCCGTCACTTCCCGTTGCCCGATTTTGAAACTGCTGGAGCATATCTTCCGGCTCATCACTATTAGAGTAGATCATCCCTTTATCATCCATCATAAAAAAACTGGTTCCAACCAAACGAGGGTACTCTGAAATTTCTGTTTGAATGGCTTTCATATCTACAATAACTGCGATATAGCCGATTTTTTCTCCATATAAAGACGTGTCACCTGAAGCGAAGATGTTCATCCCGAATAGTAACTTTCTCTTGTCGATAACCTTGTCAGGAGGACTGTATCCGCGATAATGTACGATTCCATCCTCCCCGGCAGTCTTCATAAGATCAACAGCATATTTCGTTCTTCCCGCTAATGAAATACGAGTGTTTGAAGGTCCGATAACAATAATATCCAGGATATCCGTATTCATATTTCGGGCGATACTCAATAGTCCCTCTACCTTTTGTGAGAGGTCGTACTCCCGGAGCTTATCATTCTCAACGAGAAACTTTTGGACGGTGGAGTCGTACCCTACATTCATCATCATAGATGAAACGTTGGCATAGTTGGCAGAAATCCGTTGCTTAAGGAGGGAAACTAGTTCTGTATTATATTGCGTATTCTGATTGATGATAGTCTCGCTTGATAATTGATAAACCTTTGAGACGATGATTGGGATAATGGCAACGATAAACAGCCCGAATAACAGAACCTGAGTACGGATGGAGAGTCGCTTAAATGTCTTCATTGTTTTCTTCCCTATATTGCGTTGGTGTCATTTTGATATGCCGCTTAAAAATCCGTGTGAAGTAGAAATAATCCTGGAAACCGCATTTCTCACCGATTTGGTATATGGAAAGATCGGTTTCAACCAGCATTTTACAAGCGTATTCAATCCGTAAACGACTAATATGTTCGATGATGGTCTCGCCGACCTCTTTTTTGAATAATTGGCATAAGTAATTTGGACTTAAAAAAAACTGATTGGCTAAATGCTGGATGGAAATTTCTTGATTAAAATGGTTGCGGATATATAACATAATTTCTTTGACTTTGCTATTGGAAATTCGTGAAATATCAGTTTCGTTTCTGTTCATAAAAATATCAAGCGTCATAAGAATCAGATCATCGATCATGGCTTCAGCCGTGCCGTAGCGATAATAGAGCTGTTCATACCCCTCAAAAAAACGACCGTTAACCCGAGTCCCTTCCCGAGGAAATAAGTACAGGATCGAGGTGTAGAGCAAATAGGCTTCTTTAATGGTGAACGTTCCCTCTTTGAATAACTTCTTTATCGATTCCATGGCTGCTATAAATCCGAGCCGGTCTTTACTATGAATAATCCGGGAAATCTCTTTAAGCTTCTCGTCGATCAGCCATTCTTGTTGCTGATTCACATGATAACATCCAGGCATTCCCGTCGCGAACATACTGAATGCAGCGTGAGAAGCGGATTCTAAAGCCGCATCCAATTGGTGTATATCCGAAATAGGAGGACCGATCCCGACTCCGCACTCTTGTACAACCTCAGTTTGTTCAAGACCCCGGAGGAAAACTTCGTATTGGCCCTCTTCTAACAAATAGCCATACCGACGGCGGCTCATCGGGAAGACCAGGGAAGAGAACTGCCCGACTTCTACTGGTGAACTTAATCCTTGGATAACAATAGGGATATGAGGCGTATCGATTGACAAAGGTATTCTCTTCTCATCCAACCATAAGCTAATCCGTTCAAGATCTCCGGAACAAACCGCTTCATACAGTTCGAAGACGTGGACAGGATTTTCTTTAACTGCCTTCGATTCGTGTTGCTGGGCTATTCGGTTAAGCATGCCTTCAATTTCTTCGATTTCAAAAGGTTTCAGGCAGTATCCGAAAGTGCCATAATTCATCGCTTTCTGAGCATAAGCGAACTCTGCATGTCCGCTGAGTACGATAAAGATGGTATCGGGCGCAACAGCCTTGCCACGTTGTATGAGCTCTAATCCATTCATTACAGGCATCTTAATATCTGTTAGAACAAGGGTGGGGCGAAGCGATTGAATTAATTGAAGGGCTTCTTGCCCGTTTTCGGCATCGTCGATCACTTCAAAGCCGTATTTCTTCCAATTCACTCCTGCTTTAATTCCTTCTACAATCCACTTCTCATCATCTGCAATAATCACTGAACGCATAAGTGAATCCCCCTTTCTCTATGGTGCTCCTAAATTCATCCTAGCGATTGTGGACCAAGGGGGGTATGGATTATCTTACGCTCACTATGTCGGATATTAAGCGTCACCGGAAGGCCACTCGCTAAAGTGTGAAAAATCCACATGATCGGAGTTGTATTCTCTATACAAGAGAATTTACACTCCCGATATAATTTACCATATAAATCGCTTACACGCATAAACAATCTCATACAGAAAGGTGGGGAGAAGATTGGCTGATTCTGTAACCGCTCGTACGCCTAAGCGAAGCTTAAAAACTCGTACGCCTAAGCAGAGCTTAGGAAAAACGATTTTACAGTACAAGTATTTTTACCTCATGGTTCTACCGGTGTTAATCTGGTACGCCCTCTTCAGCTATGCTCCCATGTACGGTGTAACGTTAGCATTCAAGTCATTTAATTACAGTAAGGGGATTCTGGGAAGTCCCTGGATCGGCTTGGAGAATTTTCAAACGTTGTTGACCGACCCCGATTTCCGCAGGGCATTTTGGAATACGGTCATTATCAGCTTGATGAAGTTGATCATTCATTTTCCAATGCCCATTATCCTGGCGATTGTTTTATATGAGTTTTCCAGGACCAAAATGAAGCGATTTTTTCAGACGATCCTAACGTTCCCGCATTTTATTTCGTGGGTTGTATTGTCGGGGATTATCATCAATATTTTAAGCAAAGACGGGATTTATAACCAGATCATCATGTTGTTTGGCGGGGATCCGAATTCTCCGCTTGTGGATGAAAGTGCATTCAGGCCAGTTCTGTATCTCACTCATGTATGGCGAGAGATCGGTTGGGATTCAATCATTTACCTGGCGGCGCTTGCTGGGATTAATCCTGAGTTGTTTGAAGCGGCAGAAGTGGACGGAGCGAACCGGTTTCGCCGTTTGCTTAACATCGCATGGCCGGGCTTGAAGAGTACAGTCGCAGTCCTGCTAATCCTTCAAGTTGGACAACTACTAACCCAAGGTTCGAGCTTCGAGCAAATTTTTAACCTGTATAGTTCACCGGTATATTCGGTTGCCGACACGATCGATACATACATTTATCGGACTTCTTTCACGATAGGAAGCGACTTTGGATATATGACCGCCGTGGGTGTCGTCAAGTCCATTATCAGCCTGATTCTCTTATGGGCGGCGAACACGTTCGCTAAGAAGATGGGCGAGGAAGGACTGTATTAATTTGCATGAAAAGGGGAGAAGCAAGTGACCGACACAACGGTTAAAAAGAGAAAAAAGTGGAGTGTCTTCGATATCGTCGCATTCGTGGTTCTGGGGCTTCTAGCACTAGTAACATTTTTTCCCTTCTATAATGTTCTTATTATCTCTGTTGCAAGGTTCGAAGCGATTAGTAAAAGCGACTTTTATATTTTTCCGCTTTCGTTTGACTTGTCGGCCTACAAGTTGTTGCTTCAGGATATGAAGTTTTGGTCTTCAATTCTAAATTCTGTCATCGTAACGGTGGTTGGCGTGTTGTTCAGCATGACGATCTCTGTTGCAGGAGCATACGCATTATCCAAGCGGGGAATGCCCGGAAGAAACATAATGCTTAGCTTGATCTTGTTCACTATGTTTTTCAATGGCGGTTTAATCCCCTTTTACCTAGTCGTAAAGGATTTAGGATTCGTAAACAATATACTCGTCATGATCATACCCGCCGGTCTCAATACGTTTTATCTAATCATTATGAAAAACTATTTCAACACGATTCCTGAAAGTCTGGAAGAATCAGCTAAGCTGGATGGGGCAAATGATCTGTACATTCTTTACAAAATCATTATTCCAATCTCTGCTCCATTCATGGCGACCTTTGCTTTGTTCTATGCCGTGGAAAGATGGAATGAATGGTGGTACGCGTTGATCTTTATCAGTGACGCCTCAAAAGCTCCTCTCCAGATTTATTTACGAGAGACACTTATCACTTCGAATTCCCTGCTAAGTCAAATGGCACAGACGATGGCCGAGCAAGAGCAGACCGGGAAGGTCTACACCCCTGCACTTCAGATGGCAGCTATTGTGGTTTCGAGTATTCCGATTATTGTTGTTTATCCGTTCCTTCAGAAGCATTTTAATAAAGGCATTATGGTTGGATCAATAAAAGGATAAGAAAGATTTTAAATAGATTGATTCTATCCTAAAATAGTATAAAGGGAGGTTTATAGCATGCTTAGAAAGAAAATGATGACACTGGCATTATGTATAACTTTATTAGCTGCGGTGCTCACGGCTTGCGGTGGAGGCAATAACGACAAGGGGCAGGCGGGATCAAACGGTGAAGCGACTACGGATTCTTCTAATTCCACTGACAATCCTTACAAGGATCCGATGACGATTACGCTTGGTTTTTGGGATGCAGATGCTGAAATTGCTAACATCGAAAAAGACCCGATCGCCAAACAAGTATTGGAAAAATTCAATATTACATTAAAACCTGTCAATATGACTTGGGATGACTATACCCAGAAGATTCAAATGTGGGCTGCTTCCGGCCAATTGCCTGATATCTTCGCAATCGACGCCGTCGGCACGCAATATCAACGTAAATGGGTAGAACAAGGTGTTGTCAAAGCGCTTCCGGACCTTTCTAAGTATCCTAACCTTGCAAAATACTTCGAATCGCCGGATATTAAAGGCTTGGGTGTAGACGGAAAGTATTATACGGTTCCTCGCCGGATGTTCCCAAGTGTCGATTGGAGCGCACTGGATCGTATGGTGTTCTATCGATGGGATCTTGCTCAAAAAGCTGGTATTACAAAAGAACCAGAGACATGGGAAGAGTTTGAAGCCATGCTTGAGGCAATCGTGAAGTCGGATCCGGAAGGGAAACATATTACGGGTCTTACGACGACAACTACCAAGATGCTGGGCGGATTTTTCTGGTTGTACGGTAACCCGGTCGCCACGAGTGATGGAAGCGGCAGCGATTTTAAATGGATCAAAGAGGACGGTAAGTTTATCCCGGCTGTATTTTCGAAAAATGCGCTGCCAGCGCTTCAAAACATGAAGAATATGTACGAAAAAGGATTGATCGATCCAGATATCGCGCTTGTCAAGCCTGCAGAGTCTTATGACAATTTCGTAGCAGGCAAAGCAGCGGCTCTCCTGAGCGGTGGCGGTTTTATAAATTTAAATAGCGATATGTATGAAAAACGCTGGAAAACAGCTTATCCGGATAAGGATATCATGGAGAGCGTGAAGGCACTCAAGCCGCTTATTGGCCCTGATGGTGAACGTTCACATGCCATTTTTAAAACATACTGGTCGGAAAGTTATTTCAGCAATACGGTTGACGATAAAAAGATGGATCGCATCATGGCACTCTATGATTATGTGTTGTCACCGGAAGGCAAGGACTTATTGACTTATGGTATCGAGGGCGTGGATTACAAGATTGAAAATGGGCAGAAAGTTGTCATTGAAAAGGGTTCTTTAAATGAGAAGTATCCGGCTAGCAGATTTCTAAAGAATTTGGTGGCATATGAAACTTCGGACAGCTACACCATGGATAACCCGACAATTGCTAACGAAGGAATCCGCAAAGAAGCTGTCGATTATATTGATTGGATTCAGAAGAATACGAAGGTTCCGGATTACGACATTCGGTTAACTTATATGTCCACACCAACGAAGGATAAGTTCACTGTGCTTGACCATGATGATCTGCTCAAGATCATGCTATCCAAAGAACCGGTGGAGAGTTACTGGAATAGTATCGTGAACGATTATAAGGCTAAAGGTCTTGATAAAATGATAGAGGAAGTAAATGCGAAGGCTAAGGAACAAGGTATTGAATAATTAGTTGATAGAGAAGATCCGGGCTGAAGTAGCTCGGATCTTCCGTTTAATGACTTAGTACAGAACCAAGAATGTGCGGCAATACTGATCGCATACTTATAAGATTGGGAGGGGATAGTCTATGAACCTTAGCGTTCACTTGACAGGGTTAAATGAGAAACAGCTTTCATCCGTTTCAGAAGTAGCTGGAATATTGGGAATCCGAATGGAACCGTCAGGGATTCCGGTGAATTGTAAGCACCAAGGTAAGGGGATTCGAATATCTTTCGATGAGGTTCAGGTTATCATTGAATATGAAAAGGAGCATCAATTGATCCGGGCGCTCAGCCGATTCCTCGAGAACATACGCCGAGGAGAAAGAGTTGAAATTAATGAATCGCCGGTTTATGAACAGCTAGGCTTCATGGTAGACTGTTCGCGAAATGCTGTTCTTAATAATGAAGGATATAAGGAATTAATCCGGCGTTTAGCACTTATGGGATATTCAACGGTTCAATTGTATACGGAAGACACGTACGAACTAGAGGGACACCCTTATTTCGGTTATTTGAGAGGCCGATATACAGGGGATCAGATTCGGGAGATGGACCAGTATGCCGCGTTATTTGGTATAGAGCTGGTTCCCTGTATTCAGACGCTGGCCCATCTCGGCCAAGCTTTGAAATGGCAGGCGCATGCACCGCTTGTGGATTTCCAGGATATTCTCCTTATTGATGATCCCGGAACTTACGAATTAATTGATCGAATGTTCGCTTTTATGTCTGCTCATGTAAGCAGTCGCCGCATAAATATTGGGATGGATGAAGCTCATATGATGGGACTTGGTAAATACCTTGATAAGCATGGGTACCAGGATCGATCCTCCCTTATGTTAAAACACTTTAACACTGTTATGGAAATCGCCAGAAAATATGGTTTCCGTACGATGATGTGGAGTGACATGTTTTTCCGTCTGGCCAGTGCCGGGGAATATTACGATGCTGAAAGTCCAATCAGCCCCGATATTGTTAAGCTGATCCCCGAAGATGCTACCTTGATCTATTGGGATTACTATTCGGAGACGCAGGAGAAATACGACGGAATGTTACGCAAACATAAGCAGCTGAATGATCATATCGGATTTGCAGGTGGAGCGTGGAAATGGATGGGGTTCGCTCCGAACAATGAATTCAGTCGCCAAGTCAGTCTGTTGGCACATGACAGCTGTGTTAAGCATGGAATTCAAGAAGTGCTGATAACTGCATGGGGAGATAACGGCGCTGAGGCTTCGGTTTTCTCGGTTCTTCCTACCCTTCAACTTTGGGCCGAGCTGTGTTATACAGGACATTTCGTGGAGAACCATGTCAAAGAAAGATTCAGTAGCTGCGTGCAAGGCAATTATGATGACTTTATGGCGCTTGATGCGGCCAATTTGGTTCCAGGAAATTCGGCACCGGGGGGATGCTCCATTAATCCCGCTAAATACTTGCTTTATCAAGATGTGCTGTGTGGCTTGTTTGATCGACATGTTGTTCCTAACGTGTATTCGAAGCATTATCAGCAAAGTGCGGAAATGCTCGAACAGGCGATCACGCGTAATTCGCCTTGGCAATCCTTATTCTCTGTACAAGCCAGTTTGTGTCGCTTGCTAGAAATAAAGAGTGAAATCGGGATTTCTATACGCGATGCTTATCATCGGGGAAATTTACAGGAATTAGCTCACTTTGCCAATGTAATTTTGCCAGAGCTATCAGATTTGACCGGGCGATTTATGGATGACTATCGGGTACAATGGGAGCTGGAAAATAAGGTGTTTGGTTTTGATGTTTTTGATCTTCGTATGGGAGGAATGCTTCAGAGGATTAGGACGGCTATTCATCGAATTAATAGTTATGTTGAAGGGAAAGTGGAACAGATAGCTGAATTAGAAGAGGAGCTGCTGACGTTCGACGGTCTCGTTGACGATGACGGTCCAAGAGCGATAAGTGCGAATTTGTGGCATACGATCGCAACACCTTCCGTCATCGCAGGAGTATAAGAAAGGAGTGAGGTTATGATTGACACTAATCTGGACCATCATAATGGCACAAAGCGGCCTAACCTTTTGCTTATCACAGTGGATCAAATGCGTTTTGATTGCCTGAGCATCATGGGACATCCCGTCATTGAGACACCCAACCTGGATTCTCTTGCATCAAGAGGGATATTATTTGAACACGCTTACTCAGCTACCCCGAGTTGTATTCCCGCGAGGGCTGCTATCATGACAGGAATGGGCCAAAGATCACATGGGCGGGTGGGGTATCAGGATAAGGTTGAATGGATTTACGCCCATACGATTGCCGGAGAGCTTGCTCAAGCGGGTTATCATACGCAGTGTGTTGGCAAGATGCATGTATATCCTGCACGTAATCTATGTGGATTCCATAATGTAGTGCTTCATGATGGATATCTTCACTACAATCGGGACAAGAGCCAAGCCATATATGATGAACACTATGATCAAGTGGATGATTATTTACAATGGCTGCGAAGACAAACCAATGCCAATTCGGATATCACGGACTTAGGACTTGATTGCAATGCCTCAACAGTTGCTCGCCCCTGGCACTTGCCGGAAGCGATGCATCCAACGAATTGGTGCGTAACCGAGTCGCTAGACTTCTTACGAAGAAGAGACCCAGGAAAACCATTTTTCCTATGGTCCTCCTTCGTTCGTCCACATTCCCCCTTGGATCCGCCGCAATCTTATCTAGATATGTACAAGGACTTGGAATTTCCTGATCCTCCAGTTGGAGATTGGGTGGACGAGAATGCAGCTTTAAACAGAGCTAAGGATCCAACATCTTCGTTCACTCATTTGCCAAAGCGCAGATTGGATCGTGCCCGTGCCGCCTATTATGCGCTTATTACGCATCTTGACGACCAGATTGGGAGGTTGATCAATGGGCTGCAGGAATATGGAGTATTAAATGAAACTTTGATTCTATTCACTTCTGATCATGGTGAGATGATGGGGGATCACCATTACTTCCGTAAGTCTCTTCCATATGAAGGGAGTGCTAAGATTCCTTTCTTATTGTATGACCCGGGAGAAACGCTGGGACTTCTTGCAGGTTCCCGGCTCGATTCCGTTGTAGAGCTTCGCGATATTATGCCAACATTTCTTGAGGTTGCTGGCATCCAAATCCCAGTTACAGTTGAAGGGCAAAGTGTGATGCCACTGTGTAGGGGAGATCAGACAGTGTGGCGGTCTTATATTCATGGGGAGCATGCCTATGGCGAAAAGTCCCACCACTTCTTAACAGACGGAAGAGAGAAATACATTTGGTATTCTCAGACAGGGGAAGAGCAGTTCTTCAATCTAGTGACCGACCCCTCAGAGAAGGTTAATGCAATCGGATACACCGATAATTTCGAGCGTATACGTGAATGGAGAGAGCGGCTTATTCACGAGCTGGAGGGACGAGAGGAAGGGTTTGTAAACAACGGTGAATTGATTGCCGGACGTCCGATTTCTCATATTCTAAAGGCTTGCGAAATAGGGAAATGATCTAAACGAAGGGCAACCTGAACATTCAGGTTGCCCTTCGCCTGTTACGGAAATATTAAGGGTGTTAGCATGTGTTTTGATTTACCAGCTACTCCGGCGTTCTGGCAAAGGGTCCTGATCCTGAATCATCCGATGAACAAGCAATTCTACCATCCAAAGGCGAATTTCACTATAATCGGGATCTTCATAACGATTGAAGTTCTCTTGAGGATCCTCTTTCAAATCATATAACTCACCGTAAGTCTCTCCTGCAAAGATAACCAGCTTATAACGTGTTGTACGCAAACACTTAGCGTTAATGCCTCGATCATGAGCAATATAAGCGGTTAGTGCAGAATTACGGACATGAGGCTTCCTTCCAGCCAGCACCTCCATCTGTGACAAGCCTTGAACTCCGTAGGGACAGTTGAGACCTGCGGCTTCAAGCAGTGTGGGTACAATATCCACATGCTCCATCAAAGCAGAAACCCGTTGCCCGGAAACAATTCCAGGACCGCGTACGATCATCGGGATCCGCGTTAGACCTTCATAAAACCACGGTCCCTTGTAAATTAATCCGTGGTCGCCGAGCAGCTCTCCATGGTCGCTGGTGAATAGGACGACTACATCATCGTACATTTCTTTTTGACGCCAAGCCTTTATAATTCGTCCAATCTGTTCATCAATGAAGGTAATCATCGCATAATAATTTCGAGTGAGCCGTTTTATAAGCGCTTCATCAAGAGAATGCTCCTCACCGCCGCCAGGCCAATAGCCACCCTGACCCTGACGCAGTAGATGTTGAGGACGAAGATGCACATTATCAGCTTCTCTGGTTCGTAATGAGATGTCTGTGTCCGCGTACATATCTGCGTATGCCTTTGGAGGATCAAAGGGATGATGTGGATCGACGAAACTGGACCATAAGAATAGCGGTTGCTCGGTTTTGTGGGAGAGGATAGCTTCGATGCTCCGTTCAGCAATCCAGTATGTCTGATGCAGCTCCGGAGGAATTTCACTCTCCCACACGTCGTATTGAGCATCAGAGGCTTTGTAACGGTCCTTGCTGAAACGCTCAGCTACTTCAGGATTGCGCGCCTTAAGCCACTCTATGTATTCACCGATGCAATTGTCTTCAGTAATATGATGCTCATCAAAACCATAGTATGTTCCATCGGAGGCTCTTCCGCGATCACGATAAGCAGGCTCTTCATACTCCTGAGAAAAGTCCCCCTTCATTTGTGGACGGAAATGCATCTTTCCTACACCGATGGTTTTATAATTCGCTTGCTTGAGATGATCGCATAAAGTAAGTTCATCTTCTTTTAGTGCGGTACCGATGTTCCAAGCACCGTGAACATGCGGGTACCTTCCTGTAAAAATGGAGGAACGTGAGGGTGTACAAACAGGACTAGCACAGTAAGCTCCAGTGAAGAGCGTGCCTTCCGAAGCAAGCTTATCAAGCTCAGGTGTTAATACGGAAGCATTTTCGATTCCAAGCGCATCCGCACGCATTTGATCTGTGGTAATTAACCAAATATGAGTTTTCTTTGACATCCGTAAAAACCTCCTATGAATATTATAGCATCACAAAAGCCTCTAGCAACCAATGAATTCTCCATAATAATTCATTAGAATCGTCCATATGGAGTGATGTTTTTATTACCTATAATTGAATAGTCTATCTCAATGTTGGAGGAGAAATTTTATGCGAAAGTTATCCATATCAGGGGATCATTTTATATTAGACGAACAACCCGTCAGTCTGCTTTCTGGTGCGCTTCATTACTTCCGGATCATTCCGGAATATTGGCAGGATCGTTTGCTGAAGCTGAAGGCTTGCGGATTGAATACTGTTGAAACTTATATTCCTTGGAATTTACATGAACCAGAGGAAGGTTGCTTCAATTTCTTAGGCTTTGCTGACATCGAGGCTTTCGTTAAGCTAGCCGGAGAGCTCGGTTTGCACGTCATTTTGCGGCCAAGTCCTTATATTTGTGCGGAATGGGAATTCGGTGGATTGCCAGCTTGGTTACTTGCGGACGATAACATACAACTGCGTTGTAATGATAAGGTCTATTTAGCTAAGGTGGATGCCTACTTCGATGAGTTGCTTCCACGTCTGCGACCTTTGTTAAGCACTAACGGTGGACCTGTGCTCGCCCTTCAGGTAGAAAACGAATATGGAAGCTTTGGAAGTGACAAGACTTACCTGAACTATCTAAAAGAAGGCATGATCGCCCGCGGTATGGATGTTCTTCTGTTCACTTCGGATGGAGCTGAAGATCATATGCTCCAAGGCGGTATGATCGACGGAGTGTTCGCCACCGTAAATTTCGGTTCACGGGCTAAGGAAGCCTTTGCTAAACTACGTGAATATCAGCCTACGGGGCCATTGATGTGTATGGAATTCTGGAATGGATGGTTTGACCACTGGATGAAACCGCATAATACACGCCCCGAGTCTGAAGTAGCGGAGGCTTTAGACGAGATGCTTTCTTTAAGTGCCTCTGTAAACTTTTATATGTTCCATGGGGGGACTAATTTTGGATTTATGAACGGGGCAAATCTTTTTGAAAAATATGAACCACTCGTAACCAGCTACGATTATGATACGTTACTGGACGAATCAGGTAAGCCAACTGCAAAATTCTACGCAGCTCGAAAAATAATTGAGAAATATGTAGCGTTGCCTCCACTGGAATTACCGCCCGTAATTCAATCACGAGCATACGGTAAAGTGCTGATGACAGAATCTGTACCTTTGTTCACTCAGTTAGACATATTGTCTCACCCTGAACGTAGAGCATGTCCTGAGCCAATGGAGAAATTCGGTCAGGATTATGGATTTATCTTATATTCTACGAAGATCAGTGGGCCGCGCAGTGGAATGGAGCTCGTTCTGCAAGAAGTACGCGATCGTGCGCTTGTATTTGCGAACGGTGCTTTTGTAGGTACAGTTGAACGCTGGGATCCGAGAGGCATTCCATTAGAGGTTCCAACGGAGGGACTGCAAATCGACATCCTTGTGGAGAATATGGGGCGCGTAAATTATGGCCCGCTGCTTCGTGATCCGAAAGGTATCACATGCGGCGTTAGACTCGGCTATCAATTCCTGCATGATTGGACTATTCGTTCATTACCGTTAAACGACCTTAAAGGATTATCATTCACTCCGATAGATTGCGAACAACGTCAGCAGCCCACTTTCTACCGGGGGAACTTTCAAGTCAATAAGCCAGAGGATACTTTTTTGCGACTGGACGGATGGACCAAAGGCCAAGCTTTTATAAATGGCTTTAATTTAGGTCGCTACTGGGAGAAAGGTCCGACAAAAACGATGTATTTACCAGCTCCACTCCTGCGCCAAGGTGAAAACGAACTAATCTTATTTGAACTACATGGCGTATTGGAGTCCGTGGTTACTTTTGTAGATACACCGGAGCTCACGTGATATTTAAAGGGTGGGTAGGGACCATCATTCTGTAGTATTGATCTGATGATTCTTAATATATAATCAAGACAATAGTCATTTCATAAAATTACCACTTGAAGTGAAATCGAGAATTTGGTTGGTTTGTAGGAAGTGGTTAGAAGGAGGATTGCTAATGAGTTATGATTTGATGGCGTTTGAGACGTCTAAGGCACCGCAAGAAAGAGCGGGGTTTATGGATTGGTACGAGCAGCAAGTGAAATGGTCAGAAGACCATGCCTATAATGATCCTTCAGTTTTATCGGACGCGCTGCAACGCTTTTATGGTGAGTTGTCCGAGCAATTTCCTAATATGAATGTTGAGGATGAGATTTTTGAGGCGATGGAGGAAGCCGGAACGGATAACCGGCTAACTGATTACTCGCTTGGTTCCTCTGTTATCTATGCAGCCTTCGCTTATTCCGTTGCTGAGGAAGCTTATACGGCGATGCGGGAGTTGGCTACAAAACACAAAGTAGGATTTTTTGATGTAAGCAGCAACGAAGGCGAGATCATTTTCCTTGAAGCAAAATAATTTAGAGTGTCAGCTGGTTGCTCTTCTAGATGTTAACGTAGTGGCAACCAGCATGTTTCTGCTTTTTTATACTAATACGGACGGAATAATATAATCCTTAATCAGAGGCCACCGGTCACGAGGTTGAAGTGTGAACTCTGAGGTGATGGATACGACAAGTTTTTTTTCTGGAATGCAGCAAATGACATTACCACCATCACCTAAAGCTGAGTAGGAGTAAACCCCGTCTTCTTCGCGTAGCCACCACAAATAACCGTAATGATTAGCGTTCATCGCTATAGATTCCTCAATCCATGTCTCCGAAATAATCTGATTATTCTCCCATTTTCCACGGTTCAAAAATAATAAACCAAAACGCGCCATATCGCGTGGAGACAACGTAAGTCCCCATCCACCAGTGGTGATACGATGTGGGTCTTCCACCCAGCCCTTCACATTTACCCCAAACAAATCGTCGAACCCAAATGATTTCATCTCATAATCCGGAATTTCTTTCATTCCGATATGACTGAATAAATGCTCGTTAGCGAACTCACGGGCACTTTTTCCTGTGCAACGAGTGATGATAGCTGACAGTAAGTGAGCTCCTGCGGTGGAATATTTAAAATCACCAACATTCCCTTGGCGGCCAAGGATATCCAGTGTGTATTTGACCCAGTCGGATGATTTACACATTTGTTCCAGTGGTTCATGCCAGTCCTCGAAAGCATAGGGAGCTGTCATGGTGAGCAAATGACGTAAGGTGATCTCTTGTTTTTGCAGTTGGCCAGCAGCATCGCTTGGAACATATTCGGGGAAAAAATCCAGCACCTTCTGATCAACATGCTTGATATATCCTGCATCAATGGCAATACCAATGAGGGCGGATACGATACTTTTCGTTACAGAAGCCACATGATGCAGATCTTCTGGACCATAACCATTATAGTATTGTTCATAGGCAATATATCCATTTCTCGCCACTACGATTCCGTTTATATTACTATAGTCGGATTTAATCTTAGCTTCTATTTCTGAAAGTTGTTCTGTATCCATGCCTAAGGCAGCCGAATCTGAAGTTTGCCAGTCTTTCGTAGGCCAGTAGTTTCTGTGCATTTAGGTAACTCCTTATCTTCAAATTTTTTATGAATATCAGTGTGGCTGCGATCTTTTCTTAACAGGAAAATACACCTCAGTAACAAGATTCTCAGGATCAGCAGTTTGTGTGGGGTCCGTAAGGTATATTTCATAGGGAGAGCTAATCAATTCGTAACCTTCGTTTTCAATCCATTCTGTAAGCTTCGCATAAACGGATGTCAATTCTGAATAGGGGCCTCTATAAACCGACTTCGCACACAGCCCATCAGGTAATTCTCTAGTTTCCTTTACGATCTCCTCAATAGGTAGGGCAAACTCTGTATCATTCCCGGCAGGATTATATTCCTCACTGTGATAAATTGTTATTGGCGTACCAAGCAAGGTCAGCTTTTCAGTGGCAATGATTTCATACAGTTTGCTAAAATACTTTCCATATCCAAGCGCGTAATCATCACTGCTCAACATCTGACGTAAATAAAGGATATTCATAGGCTTAGTTTCAACAAGCTGTACTTCTATCTTGTTTAGGTAGGACATCAGAGATATCCCTTTCTCTAAATTTAAAACATCACTGTTCATTTGCTTTAAGGTGTATTCGTAAACTCGTAATTTCTCTTGTACTTCTCTTTTTTTGAGATTTAGGGCTGCACATAGCTTTTCTTCAAATTGATCCTGCTCCCATTCCAGAATGTCTTTGATCTCTTCTAAAGAGAACTGATAAGATTTCAAACGGTTAATAAAGAGCATTTTAGTTAGTTGTTTGATGGAGTAATACCTATAACCGTTCTCAGGGTTAATCTCATCAGGATGAATTAGCCCAATTTCATCATAATACCGTAGTGTTTTAGTTGACACTTCGCATATCTTCGAGAATTCACCTATGGACAGCAACTATCTCATCTCCCTTTCTTCGATATTAAATGATATATAAACTTTGAATTCGTTGGTTTGTTCATTTCCACTATGCACCTTCCCCTAAGGGTAAAGTCAATAGACAATCTAGTGTATCTAAACCAAGATGGCTAGAATAAAGTGAAGTGTCATTCGAAAAGACGTTGTGTGTTCTACAACGAGCAGAGTATACAACTGAAGAAGAACCCCGAAACCACATACAGTATGGTTTTGGGGTTCTGTTTTTTTGTTTATTATTTTTGCATCAGAATTCTGTAAATCAGCATAGCTGCTTCGGCACGTGAAGATGGAGCGGTTGGTGTAAGTTGCTGTTGACCATTTCCTTTAACGAAACCAGCTGCTACCAGTTCCGCTATATCCTCTGCCGCATATTCAGCAATTTGGTTATGGTCAGTAAAGACAACTAGTGGTGATGAAGAAGCGGGAACAGGACTCAACTTTCCTGCAGCCTTAAGCGCTCTAACCACCATAACAAACATCTCTTGTCTGGATATCGATTCATGAGGATGATAACGTCCATCGGTTTGACCATTAACGATGCCTAGTTTCTGAGCAGTCATAAGTCCCTCATAAAAATAATCACTTGGAGACACATCTGAAAAGACGATCCCGTCTACCGCGGTTAGTTCCAAAGTTCTAACTAATAAAAGTACGAAATCCGCGCGTGTAATTGCCTGATCAGGTTTAAATTCTTGTTCAGATACTCCGGTAATGACGCCTTTAGATGTTAGTACTTCTACTACGAACTTCGCCCAATGTGAATCAGACAAATCACTGAATGTCTTGTGATTGTAGACCGCCGCAAACTGGCCGGAAGAATTCGTGGTCGAGAACATAGCTTGTTTCTTGACTGCATCATAATACTCACCTATTACAGGTAGAATAAATCCGTTCGTATCAACGTTCCACACGACAATAAAAGCATTGTTCGATGCTGGGACAACTGCTGGATGAGGAAGCCCAATCTGTATAGCTGTCTGTAAATTGTTCATCTGAGCTTTTGTTCCATCCAAGCGAAGCTCATACTCGATAAGTGAGCGATTTCCTAACTTCCCTTTTAATTGCCCTGCAGCATCGACGGTTCTCAGTAACAGGGTAACCGTCTTCACGTTATCCAGCATATTCTCTGGAAATATACGATTCGGTAACATAATGGTAGCTAACGATGAAGTGAGCTCAAGCTGCAAGGTGGAAGTTCCTGCACGAAAAGCGGAAGCAGGGAGGATTACTTGATATTCCTTAACGTCAGATGCTGGATCACTTAGAAGCTGTATTCGAATTGTTTTATGACCGGATGAATTAGGTTTAGCTAATTCAATCATTTTTTGTAATGTGGATTCATTTAATATAGCACTAGCTTTCCCTGCATCAATTGTAGGAGACAGGTCAAGCCTTACACTTCCGTCCAACAGAAGTACACTTGTGGCTGAATCCTGAGTAGATAATCCAGAACTGCCTGAACTCGGTGAAGATGTCGGACTTGGTGAAGATGTCGGACTTGGTGAAGATGTCGGACTTGGTGAAGATGTCGGACTTGGTGAAGATGTCGGACTTGGTGAAGATGTCGGACTTGGTGAAGATGTCGGACTTGGTGAAGATGTCGGACTTGGTGAAGATGTCGGACTTGGTGAAGATGTCGGACTTGGTGAAGATGTCGGACTTGGTGAAGATGTCGGACTTGGTGAAGATGTCGGACTTGGTGAAGATGTCGGACTCGGTGAAGATGTCGGACTTGGTGAAGTAGTAGGACTCGGTGAAGATGTCGGACTTGGTGTAGTAGTCGGACTTGGTGAAGTAGTCGGACTCGATGTAGGAGTCGGACTTGGCTCCTGCTCGCCAAAAGGAATGAACTTCAAGAAGTCACCCCATATAACATTGCCCTCTGAATCCCTCATATAGGATTTTGCCGGAATTAAGCTTACGAAATTTGCATCCGTTAGCTGTTGACCAGACTTATTGGCTGAGGTTGCGCCATCATACATGAAATTGTTGTCAGCCGCCAATGAGGAAGGATATTGGTCTTTCGCAATGTTATTCGTCCGGTAGGATAAGAAGCCATCGATCTTAAAGTCCGCGGTAATATGGTCATAAGTCGTAAAGCTCATATTTCCACGTACATTATTGAATCCGATGTTGTTTATGGCAATAACACCTGGATTACTATTGCTTGTAAAACCATATGCTCCATTGCCGAAGGCGATAGAATCACGGATGGTATGTGTGACGTGAATGCCCTCACCACCCAGCTTAAATCCATTCTTGTCACCGGCGCCTATCGTTCCATCTGTTAAGAATCCGTTATTGAATGCAGCACTATTCTCAATCGATACAGCACCGATTGCACCGGAGCCTGCCTTAGTGTACAAATCCCATCCATCGTCGATGTTGTTATGTGCCAGACAGCCTCTAAAAATATTTCCGACGCCAGCAGTCAATTTCGCAGCGAAGCCATCAGCATTATTGTCAGATGGATCGCGGTTATCAAAGGAAGTACTGTTCAGAATTAAGTTGTAAGATGGCCATTCAGCTATTTCTTGAGCCGTTCCATCTGTACGGCTGATTTGTAGACCAGTGTCTCCATTAGCATAAAAGCGGCTATTTTCAACGATGTTATAATTTCCTCCAACTGTAAAGCCCTTAGTATTACCGGCCGAGCGGGTGAAATCAAGTCCCTTCACATGCCAATAGTTCCCGCTCAAGAGAACACCTTCAGTTTTTTTATCAAAATCGATAATGGGTCTTGCTCCAGGTGCAGCTTCCAAGTACTTCTTCGCATTCTCGTCTCCATCATTGTACTTCTTAATATGGAGTGATGAATTCCGCACATAACGACCATCAAGTAGGATAATGTGTTGACCTGGCTTGACGAAATCAATAGCGGTATCGATATCAAGCGGGAGATCAATCGATCCATCACCAGCACTTGTACCGGTTGGGGATACATAAATATCTTCACCCATGGGATCATAGCTTTTCATTATGACTGTAAAGTTACGAATTATCTTGTTATAAGAGGTCAAATACTGCGTGTCATCTGGTAAAAAAGTAATGCTGAAGTTCGTATCTCCTTGATTCACTAGTGTAGCTGGAATAGAAATACGCTTGCCTGCTACGGCTTTATTGTCTTGCGCGATTACCGTAGAACCTTGCTTCAGTGTCACAGATCCGTTGACGTTTGAACGTACAATCATTTGGTAATTCGGATCTGAAGTCTTGCTCAGCGAAAGGATATCTATGTTAGGTGTGACCGGAGGTGTAGGAGGTTCAACTTTAGGTGAATCCGTTGCTGCTGAAGTTACTGTTAATTGGATATTGCTGATATGGATTGTAGCTAGACGAGCCACATAAAACCCTACATACATCTTTGAATCTTGTATGTTAAGAATATCAGGCGTAAAGTGTATAGCTTCCTGATCGTTATTAAGTTGTCCAGTAAAGCCGCTATTCGTTTTAGCAAGTGTTAGACGATATGGGGCTTCAGGGGCTGTGTTGTTAGGTGCAGGGCGTTCTTTTTTGAGCATGATCGTTTGAATGCCTTTACTTCCAGTTCCGTCTGGCTTTTCCACACCGGTTCGAACAAACAGCTGAGTTCCATTATCATTTCTTGTACCACCGCTGTAACCACCTATAGCAGCAATGTTAGAGGCAAATACACTAGAATTTCCTGATGTGCCGATGGCGTCTCGTGCCATTATCCCGAACGATTCTTGACCGTCATATGGATTTTTCGCATAAGCCAACACTTGAATATCCGCTGACAGAACGAAATTATCTTCTGACGCATCTAGTTCGGTGTAATAGAAGGTAATACCGTCATGGTCTTCGGTGACCTTTCCGCCGCCTTCCAGTGCGATAATCTCTACCGATCCATCATCTTTTAGAATCGTCTGGTTATTAGTGGTCGATGTAGATTGACCGAATTGAATGCTACGCCATACAGGTTCCGTCTTTTCCTTAACAGTAACAGAATACGTAATCGGCTTAATGGACGCATCTGTGGGGATGATACCGATTTCATAAACGCCGGGCTTTTGATTATCGAATTGAGAGGTGTCGAGAGTGAAGGTACTTAGAACTTCTCTATCCGAATTGTCATACACTTTAGACACGATCAAACCCTTGCTATCAAAAGTATCGTTTAAGTAATAGGTCGTTTTTGGATAACTAGATACTTCGATTCTTGCTAGCTTCTTCATTTTGACCTTCACTTGGAAAGAGGCTGTTAATCCCTTATGGGTGACTGTGATTTTTTTATCTCCAGGAGTCAAGGTGTTCAGAGGAGAGACAGTGTATTCATTGTTCATTAGCCGAAGCTCAGTTCCATCAGAATAATGAGCATAAAGGATAATCCCTTCTAATTTGATGGAATCACCGATGTAATAGACCGTTTGCTTTGGCTCATTTCTGATTTCCAACGTAGATAGAGTTGCATCAATGACTTCAATGTTAAAGGCAGTTGTTATTAATGGAGTCTCCGTCGATCTAATCGTAACCTTATATGAGCCTGACTGTGACAACAGATACGGCAACAGATCCGATACGGGTTGCTCATTAATAGAGAGCGTATAGAGTTCACTAGTCAGTTCTTTCGTTAAGAATCCATCATTATAATTAGCAACAACAACAAGACCTTCCGGATCGAATGCATCCCCTGGATAGTAGACCGTTTTCGCTGGATCATACTTAACCATTAATGAGGTCATGGATAATGGAACGATTTGAAGCGTGATTGTTACTGAAGCGCCGTTATAGTTAATCGTTACTGTATTCTCCCCAACCTTACTGCTATCAAATCCGGAAACAATATAATCAGTGGGAGACAAAACGGCTTCACTGTTATCAGAAAAGATGGCCTTAACGACCAGTCCAGATAAATCCAGTGATTCGCCAACCAGATAGGAGGTTTTGGACATCGCACTTGTATCAGCCATTAAGTTCGTTACGATTTTGGACTCGACCTTAATGTCGATTTCGCTAAAGGTTACGGTTGCGTCCCTAGCTACATAAAGCCCTGCGAAGATCGTATCATTGAACGTATCGTCCAATGTCACTATTTCGGTTTGGTCACCGATGCTTAGCAGATAGGTAGTGCCCGATTTTTTAATGCTGAGATCATAGGCTTCACCTGCAGTGGGGGGATTGCTGCCGCTAAATGGGGTGAGCTTTACTTGTGTTGTTTTTTTATAAAAACCTTTCATCACCTGATCCAAAGCACCCACAGCAGTATAGTTAGAAGTTGTCGTGTTAGAATCACCATTTATTCCTACCGAATCTCTCAACATAAGTCCGAAGGATTTCTGGTTAGGTGTACTGACGCTGCTATTGCTATTAAATGAAGTAACATTAGCTTTGGCTTTCAATTCAAAGTTAGCATCATTAGGAATCTCTTTGTAGTAAAAAGATAGTCCTTCATCACTGCTTGAGATTTTGCCTCCGTAGGTGGTCATTGTAACTGTAGAGTGGTCTTCTATCACTGGTTCAGGATTCTTAGTGGGATTTGTATTTCCCCCGAAGGCGCTAAACTCCCAAGGCCCAAGCTCAACTTGACCTTCTTGACTTAAGTGTACGTTACGGAACGTCACCGTCGTATTTCTAGCAGTATAAAGACCGGCATATTGAATAGAGCCTTCAAAGCTTTCAATCATTTTGGTTTCATTCCCGATCTTTACTACATACAAATTCCCTGTCTTTTTGATGCTTAGTTCATATTCTTCACCCTGGGTAGGCCGATTAACGTTATCGAATTCGTACCCAAGCTTCTGTAAGCTGGCATTTTGTAATTTGTGAAACGCTTTCATTTCTTGGTCCAATGAACCCACTGCTACGTAATCTCCGGAGTACGCTCCGAATTGGTTATTCCACACATTGCTGCGGAGCATGATGCCGAAGGATACCTGGTTATTCGCTGTCCAACTATCCACATGAGCGGTTGCTGTTAATTCAAAATTAACGCCCGGATCAATCTCTTGAAAATAATAAGCGATACCTTCCGTGCTGCCCGATACTTTGCCTCTGTCGTTAGAGCTTCTAAGCGTAACTGATCCGCCTGCGTTCTCTTTGATTCCAAAGTTTGCCGACGTAATTTTGTCCTGACCTCCAACGTCACCAAATACGCTTCCATTCCATTTACTTTGAATGTTAATCATCCCATCGTCAGGATCAGTGACCTCCTCTGCAAACATGGATGGTGGAAAAGATGAAACCAAGAGTAGGAAGGTTACTAGCATGGCTAACAAACGTTGATGTGTTCTCAATGATTAAAACCTCTCCTTATAGACCGATTTTTGACCAAAGCTTAATGTTTGATCATCCGAGATTATACTTTATCGTTGAAAAGTACAGCTATAATCAATACTCCATATACCACTGTATATAAGGGATGTAAGGGAGGATGTGAGTTAATGACACTCGGTTTACGGATACTTGAATTCGGTGTTGAGCAATAAAAAAGGAGAACGGCTAATGGGCTTTAACCCAAAAGTTGTTCTCCATTTTAAATTATCTGAAGTTCATGTAGTTGAAATTCCATCCATTCGTTAAAGCATACACTCGAAGAGTATTATAACAGGTTGGGCTACTTGTGTTACCACATTAATTACGTAAGTGGCGCTTGTAGTTGCAGAATCCGTCATTAACTCCTTGAATGCTTTGGCCTTGAGTGTCAAATTCTGTGTCACAGAAATAGAAGCAATATATTTTAACGATGATGCACTAGGTTCACTGCCGTCCGTGCCCTATAATAACGGCAACATTTGCGGCTCAGAACGCGAGGGATGTTAAAGTGTTACTGAGAGTGAGTCTTAATAAATCGGCTAAGATCATTTAAATATTGATCATCCACCAATTGTCGTGGAAAGAAGACAGCTGTTAAATAAGTCCTTAATGGGGATGCGGCATTCTTTTTTGACAGCATAGAGTGGTCAGCGTTGGGAAAATAAGAGACAGAGAGCAAGCTAACAGGTATTTTTTCACGGTAAATACGTTCGGTTTCCTCAATATCTACATTGATATCTTGACCGCCGAGTACTAGATGGACAGGAGCATTGAAGTAACTAAGTTCTTTGGTGGCATCAGACTGATAGTTTTTGGCGATAAATCCCCAGCGTTCCTTAGAAATCAATTTCTCGGATTGTGCAATTCGCAAGTAATCTTCATAAGAGGCACGTTCGTTAAGTAGTTGTAAGACTTGAGCGTTATAGTGTTCTTTCGCTTGGATCTCATATTCCGAGAACCCTTCGTTTTCCATTTCTAATCTTGTATTGTATTTACCTTGAGAAATCCAGTTCACGGCAGGCGATACAAGAATACTGAACGCGAGATCAGGTACTTCTCTTACGATCTTAGGAATCACCCATCCGGCTTGACTTGCCCCCCACAAACCAATAGATTGCGGATCAATCATCGGCAAGGCTTTCGCCCAGTTAATTGCTGCTATTGTTTCCTGAGCACGATCTTCCATACTTTGCTCCAACCAGTTGCCGGAGGAACCACCAATACCAGGCTTGTTAAGAGACAACGAAGCATATCCTACAGATGCGAATTTCTCCCACAAGGGTTTATACCCATCATCGTATGAGTCATTTATGGGACCATCACCATGTACAAAAACCACCAGCCCTACGTTTCCAGAATAGTTCTGGGGCAGAATTAAAGTTCCTGTTAGTTTACCCTGAGGGGTTTCGATTTCTATCTTTTTCTCAATCATTTCATATGAATGCTGTTTTAACACGAATAAGCCTAAAGCTAACAATAAACCAGTAATTATCCATGCGGTTAATTTAATATTTAATCTCATTTACTGCACTCCTAGGGTGTAGTGGTGAACTCCTTGTCATGTAAAGCCAATTTGCCTCTTTAAAAAGTAGGTGTTTAATCCCGCTATAGTTAGATTGAACGATACCAAAGTTCATCTGTTGGTACATTTGAATAGCTTGTTTATTATTTTCAGCAACATGTAGCGTTAATTTGTCCATGTCTGAATGACTGTTTACAAATTCTATAGCCCAACTAAGCAGCTGCTTGCCGATTCCTTTATTGCGGTGACTAGATCGAACGGCCAAATGCTCGATGTAACATTCTTTTGCCCGAGGCTGATAATTCAAAAAACGTAATCCGACCATTAACTTACATACATTTATATATCCAAACTGCTTGAATACTTGTGAATGGGAATTACGTTGTGGCGTTTTAAGGTTACTTCTCTTTGGGGCCCGGCAGTCCTTCCACTTTATGCTGAGCGTACCGACAACTTCTCCATTTTCTTGGGCGACGATTTGTTGTGATGATGTGGATTGTTGCTCAAGCGCCCAGAGTCCGAAGAGTAGGTCAGTAATATCATCGTCGTCCAGTGGGATGAGGGAGTGGAACTTCCCATGGAACGCGTCCACTAAAAGACTGCACACTGCTCTACGATCTTGTTCTTGATATTCAGCTATTACAATCTTGTTCAGATTTATCATGCTACACCGTCAGAATCATATTTGATTTTTATTTGAATTTCAAAATGAAGCTTGTCATTGTTGAACATGGATAAATAGGATTTTTCCAAAATGATCAGTTGTCCCTGAATTGTATAATGATGCTGTGTTAAATAGTGTTCCAGTTGCGCAATCTCACGTTCAATATCTTGATCATCCGTCACGAAAAAAGCTTTATAGAGGTAGCTACCTTTTTCTAGAATGATGTCCGGTGATTGATTGCTTTCATAACATAAGGTTACTTGTTCATTTTCGTATAAATAATGCAGATCTGTTTCGAATAAATGTGATAGATACGGCTTTTTTTCATACAAACTTCGAGCGGTGAGTGACTTATCTTGGTCAAGTTCTATCCATTTTTTTAAATGACGAGTATCCAATTGCTTAATACTATATTTGTCTTCTAGAATGTCGGATTGCTCGTATTCGTTAAGTATCTTTTGTAAAAACTGCTGCAACAACATTAGCTGGTTTATTTCAGAGTTTATTTTACTTTGAGATTGCTTCAAAAGCTGATGGTAGTCAGTTGTGGAGAAGTTATTCATACTTTTGTTAATTGTGCTGACTGGTATGTCTAATTTGCGAAGCAATAAGATCTGGGCCAACTGATAAATCTCATTAATCCCATACATCCGGTATTGATTGCTATCGGTATAGGCTGGAAATAAAATCTCTTTTTCTTCAAAATATCGGATTTGGTGCACAGATACATTCATAAGTTTTGAAAGTTCACCAATCGTTATGTGTTGATTCAAGGGTGTCGCTCCTATCTGTTGGGTATTTGTTGAATGCAATAACTATAAACCTTAGGTCTGACCTAAGGTCAAGCTTGGATTAAGCTGTCGTTTTATTAATTTGTCGAATCATGAAGGAAAACGGAAAATTTTATAGAATTATCTATCGTCATCTATCTCATGTAATTCAAGTGTTGCACAATGCCCCAAGCGTATGCTGCAGCTTTACTACTCCATAGAAAAGGGGCCTACGATGCTCAAAAGGACATTATTTATCTATTTAATAGCTTTCCTTTCGTTAGCTACAATTCCACTATCCATTGTTATAAATAACGATCAGCATGAGAATCATCCGCAAGTTCAGAAGGGTAGCATGGATCTTTCGACATGGAATTATAAGCAACAAAAGATCATCAAGCTAGACGGGGAGTGGGAATTTTATTGGAACCAGCTACTCACACCTGAGCATTTTATAGATCCAAGCATTGACAAACCAGCCCCTACAGCATGGATGGAGGTCCCCTCACGATGGAACGGTAAAGTGATTGATGGTCAGCCATTACCTGCATTTGGTTCTGCTACCTATCGCATGGTGCTGAAAAACTTACCTGTAGACGGTGTATTTGCATTGAAAAAGACGAATATACGCTTTTCAAGTGCGATATATGTGAATGGACATCTACTCATTAAAGACGGTAAGCCTTCTATCAGTACAGCCGATTACCAGTCGGGGAATATTCCGCAAATCGGGCTTTTTTCAGCTGAAAAAGGTGACGTAGAGATCATTATTCAAGTTTCTAACTATGAATATGTAAATGCAGGCATTCCGGTATCTCTGACCTTTGGCGAGGAAGCCGCGATGATGGAGACCCAGCAGAAGAGTATGGCTCGTGAATTTAGCACCGTTGCAATTTTGGGAACATTATCCCTTATTTTTGTCATCTGCTTTGTGGCGGCTGCATTATACCGTAAGAAGGATTACTCCCTGCTTGTGTTTGCAATTATTTGTTTACTGCTCGCGATCTATCATGGCTTGATTGGAGAACGTTCGCTGTTACTGTTTTTTCCCAGTCTCTCGTTCAATGTGTTATACAAAGTGAAGGACATTAGCTCCATCTCGTGTTTTATTGTTCTGGCTATATTTTTCTACCAAATGCACAAAAGCATTATCTCTTTAAAGCTTACGCAAGTTGTAACGATCATACTAGGCAGCTTTATATTTCTGGTAGCGATTCTACCTATTCGTACTTACACGGTCTTCTCACCGTACGTGATCATTGTATATGAATTGATGTTAATTTGGATGCTGTGTAGAGTGGCTATCCTGTATATTAGAAGCGCAGAAGTAAATCGGATCAAATCATTGCTGCTGTTCTTAGCGATTCTTGCGATCAATCTGTACTCCATAGACGTAATCCTGTTTGCACTTTCGATGAAAGAAAATCTATGGCTCGGACAGTTTTACATCGTAGCCTTTAATATCATTATGATCGTTCTGATTGTTCTTCGTTTTTTCGAGGCATATCATACGATAGACGAAATGAAAAACCAGCTGATCGGGCTGGACAAAATTAAAGATGAGTTTCTTTCCAATACCTCTCATGAGCTGAAAACTCCGCTAAATGCCATAGTGAACATTACCGCTACACTTCTTAATGGGGTAGAGGGTCCAGTTACCGAAAGGCAAGCGCAGAACCTAGCAATCGTATTGGGCAGTGGAAGAAGACTAACTTATATGGTGAACGAACTGCTCGATTATTCCAAAATGAAGCATGGGGATATCACGTTATACAAAAGCACCCTAGATCTGAAAGCTGTTATTGATTCTGTCATCGGTATTCATTCGTTCCTGCTCGGAGAAAAGTCGATTTTTCTCATAAATAATGTCGCTTCAGATTTCCCTCCTGTACATGCAGATGGCAATCGTCTGATTCAAATTTTGCACAACTTGGTAGATAATGCGATTAAATTTACGGAGCAAGGTGAAATACATATTAGTGCTAAAACTATCCTTCATGAATGGGTTGAAGTTCGTGTAGCAGACACGGGAATCGGAATTGCACCGGATATGCAGAAACGTATTTTTATGGCTTATGAGCAGGTGGATGAAGCTGAAATTCATAGTCACGGTGGCACAGGTCTCGGTCTAAGCATTACGAAGAAGTTAGTGGAGCTGCATGGCGGGAACATTAGAGTGGAATCTGTTACGGGCAAAGGTTCGGTTTTTATTTTCACCCTTCCACGGTGGGATCGAATATCTAATCAAATCACGGGTCCAATTGTGGAAAAGACACTTCCGTTTAAAGAGGTTCTCTTCCCGCGCCAGGAGTATCCTGTTTATTTCAAAGGTAAAATCAATGAGCCAATTTTGGTCGTGGACGATGATTATGCCAACCTTCAATCCATGATCAACCTGTTCAAGCTGGAGGGGTATTCCATTGTTGTTGTGAACCGAGGGCAATTAGCACTCGATGAGTTATCGAAGAATTCAGACTTCTTCCTCGTTGTGCTGGACATTACAATGCCGGACATTTCTGGTTATGAGGTTCTGCAAAAGATCAGAGAAAGATTTACCCCCTTTGAGCTCCCGGTGTTAATGCTGACGGCGAAGAATAGAGTTACAGAGATGAAAATGTCCATGGATAATGGGGCAAATGATTATGTGGGGAAGCCGTTCGAAGCGGAGGAGCTAATGGCGAGAGTGAAGAGTCTGACCCGATTAAGAGTTTCCGTGAAGCAGGCTAAAGATGCTGAGATAGCCTTTTTACGTTCTCAGATTAAACCTCATTTCTTGTACAATGCCCTGAATTCAATTGCTGCATTATGTGTGGAAGAGCCTGAGCAAGCAGAGGAATTAACGCTGGAGCTGTCGCAGTATTTGAGAAGCAGCTTTGATTTCAAACAATTGGATTCATTAACGACCCTGGAGAGTGAGCTGGAACTGGTTAATGCTTATATTAATATTGAAAAAGTGCGCTTTGGTGCTAGATTGCAAGTCCAGTATGATATAACCGCAAATACGGATAGCCGGATTCCTCCGCTTATTCTTCAACCTCTGGTGGAAAATGCCATAAGACATGGCCTGATGTCCAATTTACGGGGAGGAAAGGTAACTATATCTGTCAAAGAGTCAGACCCTTCAATGGTCAGCTTTGTTGTAGAAGATGATGGATGCGGAATGAGCGAACACAAGCTGGAAGAGATCATGAAATCTGATGTAGATAAAAGAGGTGTGGGGCTGTGGAATATTAGTCAGCGCATCAAACTTCTTTATGGAAAGAGCATTCGTATTCAAAGTGATGAAGGAAAAGGTACAAGGATTTCTTTTGACATCCCCAAACAGCAATTGAACCGGCTAGGAGGTTGAAGCATGCTGCGAGCCATTATCGTAGATGATGAAGAATTATCACTAAAGCGTTTAAAAAGGATATTGTCTCAGAGTGGAGAGATTGAAGTATACGATACTTTTCTGGATCCGACGGAAGCTTATGAATTTGTGAAGGGGAATTCGATAGATGTAGCATTTTTGGACATTTCTATGCCTGACACGAATGGGATGAAGCTCTCCGCCCTTTTGCATGCATTAGATGAATCGATAGATGTAGTTTTTGTTACAGGGTATGACGAATACGCACTGCAAGCCTTTGAACTGAGCGCTGTGGATTATCTGCTGAAGCCTGTTACTGCGCAGCGTTTATCAAAAACTGTGGATAAGATCAAAAAAATGAATAAAGGTGTGACGGTTCAACCTGTCATAGAAGTTCTTTTATTTAATGGACTTAAGATATACCGCCGTACACAAGACAGAGTGCCTATCAAGCTAAGAAGCCCAAAAACGGAGGAATTGTTTGCCTTTTTGATTAGTAAAGGAACGGTTAGCCGAGAAGAAATTATCGACACCTTATGGAGTGGGTTAGAGCCTGAAAAAGCACTTAAGAATCTGAACTCTACCCTGTATTATATTCGAAAAGCAATCGGTACTAGCTTTATTAAGACCAGTAGAAACGAAATTAGTATAGAGGAACGAAGCATTTATTGTGATTTGTATGAGTTTGAGCGTTTACTGAAGCAAATTAGACAAGGCTCTAAAAAACATTCAGAATGGTTCAATCAAGTAGAAACACTGTATTCGGGGGCCTTTCTTAAAGGAAAAGCATACGATTGGGCTAGTGGGAAGACAGGCCGACTTGAACAAGATTTTATTGGACTGCTGGAACTAGCGGCTAGATTGCACATGGATCAGAACGAGCGTCAACAATCGCTGCATTACTTTGAGCGAATATTGAAATTGGATCCCTTGAGAGAAGATATCCATCAGGAAATCATCCATTTGTATATTGAACTAGGGCGAATGAATGAAGCTTATCGACGATATGGGCAATTGGAAGAGACCCTTCAACAGGAGCTTGGAACTTCACCTGATCCTAAGCTCAAAGCGTTGATTATGAAGATGATGAACTAGTATAAAGAAAAAGAGAACCGACGAATCGATTAGATTTCGTAGGTTCTCTTTTTTTGTTTATTTTTCGTTTATCATAATTTTGTATAATACTCTCGATTATTGTCGAAATGATGACATGATTTATGCTAGAGGGGGAAAAAGAGTTTGAAGCCATCATTTATGAAAATAGGCATTAGTATTTCGTTAGCCACTGGACTTGTGGTGCAAGGTGTAGGCCCAATCCAGACTCAAATCGTTAGTGCGAAATCGAGCTTCGATTGGTTAGAGAATAGCCCAACTGTGATACCGTCTATCAATGAAGATGATTATTCTAACGCAGGTGTTGTTGTCTCTAATCTATTGTCAGGAAAGGTTACTGAACCGGCAACAACGGGGATTGCTGTGGTAGCGTTAGATAATACCAACGGCGCCTGGCAATATTACAATACACAAGGAAACATCTGGTACAACATCGAGCCGGTGTCGAACACTAATGCTTTCCTGTTGCTGAAATCGGAGAAAATTCGTTTTGTACCCGCTAAAGACTGGAACGGAACAGCTTCAATTGAATATAAGCTATGGGATACGACAGCAGTTGGTTATCAAAACTATCAAAAAAATGCGAATACCACAGCATCGGGCGCGTTCACCACAGTTTCGGGCAAAGCTACTGTGACTGTAAACCCAGTGAACGATGCTCCGTATCTAACGGAATTGAATGGTGGGGATTATCTTAGCTTTGACGGGAATGGGGATTATGTGACGTTCCCAGATCAACTGTTATACAAGAATTCTTTTACAATTGAAGGGAATTTAAAAGTCAATGGTTTTAATACCTGGATGAGATTCTTCGAATCTTCGATCGCAGAGCAGAACCACAATATTTTTGTGGGCTTTAACGGCAAAAAAATGCATTTCATCGCTTACACTAATAAAGGAGATATTAATGTCACAGACGATTTCCCGATCTCCAAGTGGGTACATGTCTCGATTGTTTACGATCACAGTCAGAAGAAAGGACGTATTTATTGGGATGGAGTTCTTAAGGCAGAAGGAGCTATGGATTTAAGTACAGTTGGAAATGTGGCACGTCCGAACAACTGGCTTGGTAAAAGCACCTGGAGACAGGACGGAGATTATAGCGGTGGGATGAGAGACGTTAGGTTTTGGAGTATAGCTAAAACTCAGAGCGAAATTGTTCGCGAAATGAACGTCGATTTGAATGGATCTGAGCCTAATCTGGCTTTGAACTATAAATTTTCGAATAGCAATGATGGTAATATTGCTGTCAATACACCGGCTGGTTCAGGTAAGAACGGTAGCATTACGGGAGCAAGCTGGAAGCAGGACACAGGCTTTATGGGAAGTACTACAACGGAAAAAAATAAATCTGTATCACGCTCTTTTAAGGTCATTGATGTGGATGGGGATGACCTAAATGTATCAGCTACTTCTTCTAATACTTCCCTAATTCCGAATAATGGACTGAAAGTAAGTGGAAGTGGAGAAGTGCGGACGATAGAAATAACACCAGCGAAGAATGCCTTCGGAAACAGTGTGATTACTGTTACTGTAAATGATGGCACTATAAGTAGTATATACACCTTCAATGTGCAGGTAAACGATGTGGGAGATATCCTAGTAACTGGAGTGACTTTGAATAAAACATCACTTAGTTTAACTGAGGGAGAAGCTGGAGATACACTAAATGCTGTAATAGAACCTGCCAATGCCACGAACAAAACAGTAACTTGGAGCTCCAGTGATGTAACTGTCGCGACAGTTGTTAATGGAGTGGTAACACCAGTTGGCGTTGGAACGGCAACGATCACAGCAACAACAACGGATGGAAGTTATACGGCGTCATCAACCGTTACAGTTAGTGCACCAGTTGTGAAAGTAACCGGAGTTAAGCTTGATCAGGAGACCCTCGATTTAACCGCTGGTGAAGCGGACGCCTTTCTAAAGGCAACAATAGAACCTGCAAATGCAACGGACACAGACGTGATCTGGAGCTCCAGCGATGACACTATCGCAACAGTCGTGAATGGAGTTGTGACTCCAGTTGGTGAGGGTACAGCAATTATTACTGTAACGACTAAGGATGGAAGCTTTACGGCTTCAACGACTGTAAATGTGGCAGCACCTAAGCCACCAATTGTTCTCGTAACGGGAGTAACGTTAGACCAGACCACGCTTAATTTAACAGTGGGCGAAGGCGACGAAACGCTACAAGCGACAGTGGCACCTGCCGATGCAACGAATAAGGGTGTCATTTGGAGCTCTAGCGATGAGACTGTAGCCAAGGTTGTTTATGGAGTAGTAACCCCGGTTGGTGTTGGAACAGCCACCATTACGGTTACGACCAAAGATGGAAGTTATACCGCTTCAACGACAGTACATGTAAGTGAACCAATTCCACCAGTTGTGAATGTAACTGGGGTGAGACTAGATCAGGAGACGCTCGATTTAACAGCTGGTGATACTGAGGTAAAACTAAATGCGACAATAGAGCCTGCAAATGCAACAGATCCAGGCCTGATCTGGAGCTCCAGCGATGAGACTGTAGCTAAGGTTGTGAATGGAGAAGTAACTCCAGTCGGTGAGGGAACAGCCATCATTACGGTTACTACGAAAGATGGAAGTTATAAGGCTTCAACCACCGTTACTGTGAAGGCTCCTGTTAAGCCAATTACAGCACCGGGTATTCCAACAGCTGTAACTGCAACTGCAGAGAATGGTCAAGCGACCATCACCTTTACAGCGCCAGAGTCTGATGGGGGAAGCGAAATTACAGGTTATCTTGTAACGGCTACTCCGGGCGGGTTGACAGTTACAGGTAATGGAAGTCCGCTTACAATCAGTGGTCTGACGAATGGTACAAGCTACACCTTCACGGTACAGGCCATCAATAAGGCTGGTATTAGCGAGTTATCTGCTGAATCCAATACAGTCATCCCTAGCGCTCCATCCAGTGTTCCTTCCCAACCGCCTCCATCAGCTACACCGACACCTGTAGCAAATGATGCTTCCATTCTAATCAATGGTAAAGCGGAAACCGTGGGAACCGCGACGAATGGTAAACGGAATGATCAAACGCTAACCACTATTGCTTTAGACCAGAAGAAGCTGGAAGACAAGCTC
The DNA here is from genome assembly GCF_000758585.1 of Paenibacillus sp. FSL R5-0345. Taxonomy (NCBI): domain Bacteria; kingdom Bacillati; phylum Bacillota; class Bacilli; order Caryophanales; family Paenibacillaceae; genus Paenibacillus; species Paenibacillus sp. FSL R5-0345. The sequence continues at coordinate 3,866,104 of NZ_CP009281.1, read as the reverse complement.
GCCGCGGAAGGTAAAGGTGCAGTGATTTCTATCTCTGCTACTAGCAAATCAGATGTTCTGGTAGGAGAGCTAAACGGACAAATGGTTAAAAATATGCAGGGTAATCAAGCCGTACTTGAAATCAAAACTGGTAATGCGACTATTACTTTGCCTGCAGGGCAGATTAACTTGGACGCCCTATCCAAGCAGGTGGGACAGTCTGTGGCTTTACAGGATATTAAGATACAGATTGAAGTTAGTAAACCAACAGCCGATGCTGTAAGTGCTTTAGAGGCTGCTGCACAAAAAGGATCATTTTCATTAATCTCTGCACCAGTAACTTTTACGGTTAGAGGGATTTACGGAGATAAGAGCATTGAACTTTCACAATTCAATACGTATGTGAAGCGTACCATTGCTATTCCTGAGGGGATGGACCCGAACAAGATTACAACTGGAGTATATGTTGATTCTGATGGAACAGTTCATCATGTACCCACTAAAGTAGTTGTAATTGGCGGCGAGTATTTTGCTACCATCAACAGTCTTAGTGGCGGTACTTACTCTGTAATCTGGCATCCGCTTGAATTTAGCGATGTTGCTAACCACTGGGCAAAAGACGCAGTGAATGATATGGGCTCCCGTTTAGTCGTCGAAGGAACAGGTAATAGTCAATTTTCTCCTGATCAAGCCATTACCCGTGCAGAGTTTGCAGCGATTGTCGTTCGCGGTCTTGGACTTGAATTGGATCAAGCGGCAACACCATTTTCGGATGTTAAAAATACGGATTGGTATAACAGTGCGATTAATACTGCATATGCTTATCAATTAATCAATGGTTTTGAAGACGGCATGTTCCGCCCTGATGACCAAATTACCCGTGAACAAGCAATGCAAATTATCGCCAAAGCGATGAAAATCACAGCGCTAAAGGCTAAACTTCCAAATCAATCCGCTGAAGGATTCTTGAACCCATATACCGATGCCGGTAAAGCATCTGACTGGGCAATTAATGCAATTACTGACTGCTTACAGGCAGGCGTAATCATGGGACGAAGCAGCAATGTGCTTGCTCCCAAAAATGATATGACCAGAGCTGAGGTTGCGGCGATCGTTAAGCGGCTACTTCAAAAGTCAGATTTAATTTAAAGCCTTGACTCATATGATACGTTGAAAAGAAAGAGTATTCATTCGATAACCTTCGAATGAATACTCTTTTCTTTTGGTTATATTAAATTCTAATGTTGATATTTGACTGTTAATTATACATTTTTTGTCTTTATATCTGGGGCATTTTTTAATGGCTTTTGAAGTGCGTCCACAATGGCTGCGATGATACTTGTTGCTAAAAGACCCATTAGACATAATGATGTAGGACCCGCTGCATCATCACTAGCAGTAACTTTAGCAAGCACCCTTAAGCTTACTATTCCTAACAAAATGAGGAACATAATTGTAAAAGCACATTTCTTTATGATCTTCAAAGATTTAAGGGATAATTCAGAGAAAGCATTGTTCTTTTCGATGTTGTTTAATAGTTTATATGCTTGATACAGCGCAACAGAAAACGCAATACAGAATCCGTAAGCACATACTAAAAAGGGAATCAGGAAGTAAGCCGTATCTGGATGTACTCTTGCATCTCTTACCGCTATCTCAGGCAACCAGATACACAAAGCAAGCACTGCAACTCCAACCAAAAAAATAATTACTTTTAAGAAAGTGGTTGAACCTCGTTTAACATTCATTTAAAACACCTCACTTATTTAATGACTTCATGATTTTAGCATTTAGTTTATTGTTTTTAGTGTTTTTTATTTTACGAGAAATGGTTATCGTCTTTGAAAGACGACAACGTCGCTTCTTCTTGTTAGCAGGAGAATGGTTTAACTATCCAGAAAAAGTAAAGTAGATCGTTTATAAGATCAATCGAAAAGAGGCGATATCTAAATGGAATTACGGCAAAGCATTAATGAAGTCTTTCAGTCGGCACAACAAGGTGATGCTGCACGGCTAAAAGAAATTCTAGAATTCCATCCGGCTTTAGCAAATACGGAAAATAACGAGGGTCTTATACCTTTGGGATATGCGGCACATTTCGGTAAAGAAGCAGCGGTGCAGGTATTGATAGACTATGGTGCTGAAGTTGATGCAGTATCCCATTCTAAGATTAGTTTTATTCCTTCTAATACTGCACTTCATGCTGCCATTGCTGGGGAGCGGGATATGGGTGTTATCCGACTGTTATTGAACAAGGGTGCTCAGACACATATTTTAGATAGCGACGGGCATACTGCCTTGCATTCTGCAGCTTTTCATTCGGATAATGTGGAGCTGATACGCTTATTAATCGAACACGGAGCTGACATCCATGCTAAAATTGAAGGTGGTGAATCAGTATTAGCTATGGCCATCCAACAAGGAAACCACAACGTAAAAGAATTTCTTATTGAAAAAGGAGCAATTTAGAATGCAAATCACATTAAACCGTAAAGACAATTCAACAGTAGCTTTGATTTCCAGCGAGGGTATTGTAATTAATAATGTAAATGATGCTTTGGATCTAATGGCAAACGTTAGATATCAAGAATGCGATAAAATGATTCTAAGAAAAGAGCAAATCACGGATGATTTTTTTGAGTTAAAGACGGGGCTTGCCGGAGAGATTCTTCAAAAGTATACAAACTATCAGATGCGGGTTGCGATTGTAGGAGAATTTACTGGCTATAATAGTAAAAGTCTGAATGATTTTATTTATGAGTGCAATCAGGGGAATAAAATATTGTTCAAAAGTACAGAAGACGAGGCATTGGCAGCACTTCATCATAGTTAAATGTGAACTTGAAACAGAGAGGGGACTTAACATGGAAGGTAAAATCACGTATGAATCGATCGATGACTATATTTCAAAGTTTCCATCTGAGATTCAAGAAATCCTTAGTACAATAAGAAAAGTGATAAAAGAAGCGGCACCTGATGCAAAAGAAAAGATTAGTTATCAGATGCCTACTTTTGAACTGCACGGAAATCTCGTCCATTTTGCAGCTTTCAAAAACCATATTGGATTTTATCCAACGCCTAATGGGATTGATGCTTTTAAAGAAGAATTATCTGTCTATAAAGGAGCAAAAGGATCCATTCAATTCCCTCTTAACCAGCCGATGCCCTATGAATTAATTAGTAAGATCGTGAAATATAGAGTGGCTGAGAATATTCAAAAAGCACAAGATAAGCGTAAATAGTATGTGGAGAAAACAATGTCTTCCCAGTCCTCTTGCACACCTGAAGCTTTCTATCCTCTCTGGTTTCAGGTGTGCAATTCTTACAAGTTATCGTGTACTCGATACTGATCGACGCACAAACGACAGGATAATATCCTGTGAGTAGTCTCCGAAACCACTTCCGAATAGATTAAGTCCTCGTCTATTGAGGGCATCCTCGCGAATCTCAAAGCGTACTCGAATAGGCTCATTAAATGCCAGCTTCAGTGAGCTAATTGTAGTAGGGGAAGAAGCAGCACCATTTATTTTGCTACCCTGTTCTGAGATACTCCACTCTGTCAGCATTCCATATTCTGTACCACTCTTCCAACGTTCGGGTGTTAACTTTCCTTTCCGGTTACCGAAATCTGATGGACAAGTCCAAGTACCGACATGTAGGTCATTTATAGTTAATGTGATGTCACTTGCCCAATCTTCACGGAATGCAGGTGCTTCAGAACAAACCTCAGCCGAAATCCGAATCTCATCTAGCTCGACACCAGGGGGGAGTGGATTGGCAAAATAGTATTCGACATAGCCAGAATCAGCGAACCATAAGAGAGATGCTTCAACTCGTTCAGGCATGTAGAATACCCGCGGATCATCCTGAGAACCGATGACTCCGCCGTCTTTTCCAGCCATACCACAGGATGGTTGTACAGAACAGTGGGAGAACATTCCGATGGGCATATGTATTTCTTCCGTTTGATGCAGACCATCGCCTAGCTTCGACGGAAGATCGAGATGGATGGATCGGCAGGTCACCGCGCATATTTTCTCACGATTTGCTCCTTGTGTAGATGAGATTAAGTTAACTTGCTCAAGGGTCTGCACATTGATTGAGATTGTAGGTTGAGCTACGCCAAGTGTCTCGGCCAATTGACTGACACTCATGGGCTTGTCACCAAGGGCTTCAAGAATGCGGACTCTGACATCTCCAGAAAGTGCTTTAGCAACGTCTAAGATACGTGATGCAGGGTACCGGATCGTTTCTTGCGAAATATCATTCATTGATTGTATTCCTTTTCGTTAAGATAGTTTGAGGATATTGTACACTGAAGATTGTATATTGTAAAATTATAATATACATTGCGAAATTTATATACTGGTGCTAAAATGAGCTCAACTTCTTATTTTGAAAGGCTGTGCTCATATCATGACAACTTCCGTACTGAATGTTGAGAGTCTTCCGATTCCTCGTCCCGAACATCCGCATCCACATTGGCAGCGCAAGGAATGGATGAATTTGAATGGGGAATGGTCATTTAGCTTTGATCCGAGCAATGAAGGAATAAGCAATCAATGGTTTTCGAATTCCGAAATCGCTTACAGTTCGAAGATTACCGTCCCTTTTTCTTGGGTAAGTCCATTATCCGGTATTGGCAGCGATCGTAAAGGGATAGGTTGGTATCGGCGGATTTTGAAATGGCAGCCTATCGACTCACAGACACGACTATTTTTGCGATTCGGGGCAGTGGATTATTCATGTGACGTTTGGATAAACGGAGTACATGTTGGTTCACACCAAGGTGGATATGGTTCATTTGAGTTTGAAGTTACTCCGTACTGGGTTGAAGATTTGGACAATACAATTGTCGTTAGAGTAGAGGACTTCGATCATGATTACCAAGCACGTGGCAAACAAGGTTATGGAGAAATTCGCGGAATTTGGCAGCCAGTATGGCTAGAATCTCGGCCCCAGACTTATATGAGTGATACTAAGTTTGTGACCACTATGGATGGGCAAGTGAACGTGACTACAAGAATCATTGCTCATGAATCTGGTTCAGCAGATTTCACGCTGCAATTCGCAGAGGATTCCATACTGCATACTGAGAAATTAGATCTTATTGCAGGGGAGAATGAATTTAAGCTCTCTATTCAAATATCAGATCCGAAATTATGGAGTCCAGAATCACCTTATTTGTACGAAGGAGAACTACAACTTAGCGGATCTTTTGGCACAGACATGGTCAGCACGTATTTCGGAATTCGAGAAATCCAAACTGTTCGCTTCGATGAGCGTGGTTATCGATGGATTACTCTTAATGGCAAGCCAATTTATTTAAACGGTACCCTTGACCAGTCTTATCACAAAACGGGCTATTTCACTTATCCGTCTGATGAAGACATGCGGGATGAAATCTATCTAGTGAAACGTTTGGGACTGAACTTTGTACGTATTCATATCAAACCAGAGGAACCCCGCAAACTATATTGGGCGGATAAACTGGGTATTCTGGTGATGGAAGACATGCCTTGCTTTTGGGGGAATCCGGATGAAAAAGCCCGTGCTGCGTATGAACTTGAAGCCCTAGAGGTTATCGAAAGAGACTATAATCATCCATCTATTTTCTCATGGGTGATGTTTAACGAGACGTGGGGGTTGAAGACGAACGCTCAGGACACTAGTCTAACGAGTGATGTAGGACAACAGTCTAGTTATCTTAAGGAGACACAGGAATGGGTTCGGGAAAAATATCGCTGGGCTAAACGACTTGACCCAACTAGAATCATTGAAGACAACTCACCTTGTAACTATGATCATGTGGAATCTGATATTAATACGTGGCATTTCTACATTAATGGTTATGATCAGCTTAGAGCTCATTTGAATGAGGTTGTAGACAAAACTTTCCCAGGTTCAGACTTTAACTTTATCGGAGGTAATGTACAATCTGATGCTCCCCTGATGAACAGTGAATGTGGAAACGTATGGGGTATCGAAGGCGGGGCAGGGGATAGTGATTTAGCATGGCATTATCGCTATATGATGAATGAATTCCGGCGGCATGATAAATTATGTGGTTTTGTATTTACCGAATTTCGCGATGTTACGAATGAGTTCAATGGTTATTATCGGTTAGACGGCAGCGATAAAGATTTTGGTTATGATGCCTTTGTTCCAGGGATGACGATTTCTGATCTGCATTCTCCGGACTTCATCGTGATCGATGCACCGCCATGCCAGACAGTAAACGCAAAGGATGAAGTTAAAGTTCCGCTTCTTCGTTCCAGTTTCTCAGATAAATATCATGGACAGCATTTACAGGTGAAGTGGGAACTTTGGTACGACGATTTGGGAACACGAGTTGCTGCACAAAGTGATCATATGTCAGTGAATTGGGATGGATATGGAGTAGCAGCTCTACCCGCTCTGCATGTTACTATGCCTAAACAGGACGCAGTTGCAGTGCTGGCGCTTTCCTTGATAACTAATAAGGGAGAGACGCTCACTCGCAACTTCATTACGTTTGATGTAAGAAGCGGTGATCAGGAAGTAAGGTGTGAGGGGGAAGCAGATTGTATTAGTATCCCTGTGGATGCTTATAAAGAACACAGCTTTGAACTACAATGGGAAGCTATTCAATGCGCAAAAATCAATGGGGCCGGTCAAGGCCAATATGCATTTGATGTAGCTCTTCCAGATGCTTTGGAGAAAAAAATGATTGGCGAGATCGAAATTATGTTTGAAGCTAGCGCAAAGCGAGTGTTGGCCCGGAATCTTGAAGGGGCAAAGCAAAATGAAATGGGACTTGATCTCATGCATGGTGCAGACGCTAGGGTGGAGTATAATCCGAATACGTACTATATGACCGACGAAGAACGTCATCCTTCACGTGTGAAAGTTCTGGTAGAAGGTCAACGGATTGGCTCCTTCTATTTGCCGGATGATCCGGCCGACAGCCGAGGTGTATTGTCTTGGCATTATCAGCCATTAGCGAATAAGTTGGATGAGGCTGGCTCTTACGGCTATCTATGTAAGGTAAGTGTACCGGGGCAGTTAGCAGCTAAACTAGATCGCAATCGTACGTTCCGGTTGGAGCTTCAAGCAGAGGGTGGAGGCTTAGCCTTGTATGGCCGCAATGCGGGTCGTTATCCAATAGATTTGTTGATTCGCTATCGGTAAACTGGGTGAAGTTAGATCATTCAATTCTAAAAAGCAATCCAAGCCATAAGGCATGGATTGCTTTTTAGGTGAAGAGAGCTATTCAGAGAATGGATTAAAGCTCTTTATCATTAATGCTGTTCAGCCAACCTTCAATATCTCCAATAACGGAGCTAATGCAGCCATCTTCAAACGGTGAAGTTAGACCGGCAAGCTCAACCAGTTTGATAAAAGATTTGCTTCCTCCAGCCTGGCATAGTTCCAAATAATCGCTCCAAGCAGATTTGAAATCTTCGTTCGAACGTTTCCAGAACTGGAAGGCACAAAGCTGTGCTAGTGTGTAGTCAATGTAGTAGAAAGGCGAGGCGAAGATATGCCCTTGTTTATGCCAAAAACCGCCTTGTTCCAGATATGTGTTACCTTCATAATTACGATGCGGTAAGTATTTCTTCTCGATTTCTCTCCAAGCCTGCTTGCGTTCAGCAGGGGTGGCTTCAGGGTTGCTATAAACAAAATGTTGGAATTCATCGACAGACACACCGTAAGGAATAAACTGAAGGCTATCAGATAAATGGTTGAAGCGGTATTTATCCGCATCTTCCTCAAAGAACAAATTCATCCAAGGCCAAGCGAAAAATTCCATACTCATGGAATGAATCTCACATGCTTCATAGGTTGGAAAAGCATATTCTGGCACATCAATATTGCGGCTTTCATATACCTGGAAGGCATGCCCTACTTCATGGGTTAAGACATCAATGTCTCCTGAGGTGCCGTTGAAATTAGAGAAAATAAAAGGGGCTTTGTATTGGCTGAAGTAAGTACAATAACCGCCGCCTTGCTTTCCTTTTTTGCTTACTAAATCAACCAGATTATTGTCCAACATAAAGGTGAAGAATTCATCCGTTTCAGGAGATAGCTCTTTATACATCTTCTTTCCGTTAGCTACAATCCAGTCTGGGTCTCCTTTAGGGGTAGCGTTCCCAGTCTTAAAGCTAAAGTTCTCGTCGTAGTATTTCAATTCATCGAGACCTAGGCGTTCAGTCTGGCGTTTCTTTAACTGTTGGGAGACAGGTACGATATATTCCAGAACTTGTTTGCGGAAATTGGCAACCATTTCAGCATTATAGTCGGTACGCATCATACGGTCATAACCTAGCTGAACAAAGTTGCTGTATCCAAGCTTTTTAGCTATGCGGTCACGGACCTTGACGAGCTCGTCATAGATGCGGTCAAATTCAGCCTCATGTTCGGACATAAAACCAAACCGAGCTTCAGAAGCGCTTTTACGCATATCGCGGTCTGTAGACAATTCGAAAGGTGCGAGTTGAGGCAGTGTGCGCTCTTCACCTTCAAATAGAATCTTGGCGGATGCGATAAGCTGGGAGTATTCCGTGGAAAGCTTGTTCTCCAATTGTAAATCTTCGATGATTTCCGGACTAAATGTCCGCAGCGAAACTTCTGCAAGCTGGAGTAACTGCGCACCCCATTCCTGTTCAAACTCGGCTCTATATTTCGAATGTACGAGTGCTTTGTAATAATCGGTTATGTATTCCTGAACGACAGGTCCAACTTCGTCCATGAATTCTTGTTCGGCTTTGTAAAATTCATCCGTCGTATTGATAGAATGGCGAACGCTAACCAATGTCTGCATAGTATCAAACGTATTGCGAAGCTTGTTAATGGCAGTGATGGAAGCCTTTTGTACCTCTAAAGGTGATGTGTCATTGAGATCTTTCAGCAGGGCGTTAAAGTCTTGCTTAAATTGCTTAACATCCGGCCGCTCATAGCGGTAATCATCAAATTTCATAAAAAAATCAACTTCCTTTCTATACCAGATAGTTTCTATTATATAATCTGAACAGCCATTTACGATAGACCTGTGTAAGCTTTTTATAGTCGAAAAAAGAACAATTGAACAAAAGTGTAAAAACTTGTTAAGTAAAATAGGGTTTGATATATTGAAAAAACAATCAATCAGCCCGACCTATTATGCAGTTTATTTCTAAAAGAATCTAATTATGAAAAAAGGGGGTCCTTTAATAGGACTCCCTTTTTTTCATGAATCAAACTCCGCCAACGTAATAATGAAATTCTGCTGTGATCTCAAAGCCAGCGCTGAGGTAAAGATTTAAAGCATGCTCATTATCGGTGACAACGCCTAAGCGGAGGTGTGTGAATGGAATCGAAAGCAGAAGATCTACTGCATGTATTAGAATTTCTCGTCCTAGGCCTTTTCCCTGAAAGACAGGGAGTACACAAAAATCATGGATGACAGTCGTACCATTCCCTAAATTATTCGTTCTAATCAGGCCGACAGGCGTGTTTTCTCTCAGGGCGACATAGGTAACACGGCTTGGCTCGCGAGTATGAGTGAGATATTCATGCGTCCATTCCTTCGTTTCGTTAAACGCCGCCGAGAAGCAGGTTGTCACAAAATTAAAGTCCTTGTCTTCTTCTGGGCGTAGAATTATACTGTCTAATCGCTCATTCTTATTGGTTAAATTCAAGTACGACATAGAGTACTCTGAACTGTCATGGGATGCTCTCATGTGTAAGACAAAACCCTCACCGGAGTTTGATCCTGAAACGACCCGATATCGTAGCGAGTGGATACCTTGTAAGGACATATCTTGTTTTGCTCGTCCAAGTAAGCTGCGGAATACGCCTTGGCGACGATAGTCTGGATGCACCATTCCGTTAATATTCGCTTCGGTTCCGTCAGAAGTATACCAACTGAGAAAACCAATTAACCGTTCATTATGGTGACAAAGGTAGGCGTGATCACCGTGATCTTTTACAAGATGTTCTATGCCAACTCTTAAGTTAATCTTCTCAAATTGTTTGCAAATCTCTTCTAATGATTCTATTGTTGCTATTTGTTCTCTCGAATAATCCATCATTGCGTTTAAAGTATAATTTGGCATTACATTCGTAACCTCGCTTATGAAGGAAACACGCGGTTTATGGACGATTAGGCGCTATCCTTCAAAAATAGTCCAATATTATTAGTGATTAATCTCATCATTATCGCCTCCAAACAATCTAGTGAAGATTATAACATATTCCTTTTCAAGAACACTGAACTGAATAAATATCTCTTTATTAAAAAATCCGGTGTTTCCAGCCATTCAATTTAGCGATTGCCTCTATATAATAGTAATCCCCATAGATTAGCGATACATCAATAAAGGATGTGCCGCTGCCAGTTCCATGCAGCAAAATCGCCTCATGCTCTGGCTGATCCCAAGTCGCATAGCTTTCGGTCAGAGAGCGCAGAATCCGCTCTGCTGCTGTTGCATAAAGACTTTTTTCACCCAATGGTACGATATCTGCTAGTTCGAGCAAGCCTGAAGCGGCGATGGAGGCCGCAGAGCTATCTCTGAACATCCGTTCGTCATCCTCAAGACGGAAATCCCAGTACGGTACCTGATCCTCTGGCAAAGCGGAAATGAAGTAATGTGCGATTCGTTTGGCGGTGTTTAGGAAACGCTCATCACTTGTATGGCGGTAAGTGTTGATGAAGCCGTACAAACCCCAAGCTGTACCACGGCTCCAAGAGGATTCAGGAGAGTAGCCCTGACCCCCAAAATTCTCAATATAAGCACCGGATTCTGCATCAAAAGAGAGAATATGCTTGGTTGATCCGTCTTCACGGATACCATATTGCATAGTCGTCTCCGCGTGGTTAATCGCGATATGTTTATAACGAGGATCACCTGTAACTTTGCTGGCCCAAAAGAGCAGGGAGATATTCAGCATACAGTCGATGATCACCCAACCATATTTATCTTCATTCCAGGCGCGAATAAATTTGCCTACCGGATTATAACGGGCAGCAAGGAAGTTTGCGGCTTCAATCCCTCTGCGGAGTGCATCCTCATTACCAGTGATTGTATGTTTGATTACAGCTGTCGGAAGAAATTGAAAACCAACATCATGATGCAGCTCTACCGTAGGTTTGACAAACCATTCCTCCAACGTACCATCCCAGTGCCATGCGGCATCTTTGTAAAGGTCTTTTCCGGTGATGTCATGCATAATCCAGAGGATGCCAGGCCAAAAGCCCGTGGTCCACCAGTCTGAGCCGATATCGTCAAACTTGCCATCTTTTCCGGCAAAATGTGGACACTTGTCACCAATCTGTTCAACCATACGCTCTACTTTTGTATCCAGTCTACTCATGATCTCCTGCCAATAAGGTAAAGTCATCATTGTTGCCTCCAGTGTGGTTAGGATGTTATGAGTATAGCTTTCTATGGTTGCGAAAAGTTTTGTTTTGATATAAGAAAATGTTTGATTATTGTCATGCTGAAGTTTAGTAATCATCCCTTATAAGACAAAATATAAACATTTATGAATAACGCATGAAAACTTTGTCGAGATGGATGCAGATACAATATAGACAAATAGAAATAAATTCGCAATCCTAATCGATTTAACAGCGGGAGGACTATTATATGAACTACTTACAAGTGTATGAAGCGCCCAAAAGTATACCGGGACGTGAGGATTATAAGATTAGAGTCAGGCAACCTGAAGGTGAATGGCAAAATGTATTTATCTACGAGGTTAAGGTAGATATGCATCAGGTTCGACCAGCATCTATGGCTTTCTTTGATCTTGAAGGTGCAGCAGAGGTGGAAGTTACTTGTCTTTACACCGAAATTGAGTGTGTGAACGTCGCTCCGGCTTCACGTAATATCGCTTACGAAATTCAAGAGAAAACGATCAAATTCAGCCTATTCGGCCCGCAGAAGCTTTCGATCGAAATCAATGATGATATTTTTCGGAATCTGCATCTATTTGCTAACCCTAAAGAAGAGGATGCCCCACTTATAGAGGATCCTAATGTAGCGGTAGTACAACCAGGTATTCATCGGAAAACAGATCTTTTGCGATTACTGGAAATACCAGTGGCATACTCTAGTGAGAAACCGAACGTACTCTTTTTTTCGCCAGGAACGCACTGTATTGAAGAAACGGTCCTTCCAATTCCTTCGGGCACAACAATATATCTAGCTGGAGGATCTGCGCTTGTAGGCTCATTGGTGTGCGAGTCTGTCCATGATATAACTATCCGTGGTCGTGGAATGATTTATCTTGCAGATTTTCATCGATACTCAGCTTTTCGTGGGGTAAGAATCGTTTTCTCACAATCCATTAAAGTGGAAGGCATCACAGTTATCGACCCACCACATTATAGTATTTTCATAGGGAAGTCTGACGGGATTGAAATTGATAATATCAAAGCTTTTAGTACTCGCGGATGGTCTGATGGCATAGATATCATGTCTAGTTCTGATGTTGCCATTCGGGATGTTTTTATGCGGAATTCCGATGATTGTATTGCAATCTATGGATCGAGATGGGATTTTTATGGAGATACACGCAATATCATCGTTCGTGATTCTATTTTATGGGCAGATGTTGCGCATCCACTGATGATCGGGACTCATGGTGACCATGGGCAGAACGGTGACGTGATTGAAAATATTATTTTTACAAACATAGATATTCTGAATCATCATGAGCCACAAGAAAATTATTGGGGGGCACTAGCCATTAATGCCGGGGATCGAAATACGGTATGTAACGTAATTTACGATAACATACGTGTTGAACGGATTGAGCAGGGGCAGTTGTTCGATGTGCGTGTAGTTTACAACAAGGATTATAATCCAGAGCCTGGCACAAGTATTCGGAATATTACATTTCGCAATATCAGCTACAGCGGGAAGGCCAATCCTTCAAGAATTTATGGCTTTGATGAAAAAAGAGCTGTTGAAGGTGTGACCTTCATCAATTTAAGAGTTAACGATGAACTGTTGAATGCCCCCCGCCCAGAGCTGATCGAGATCAATCATTTTGCAAAAAACATTGTATTTGTTATCGAAGAGGCTGCTGGTGAACAATCGAGTCTCTAATTATTTTTTCTGTATTTTAATGGAGTTGTACCGAGTACTTTTTTGAATAATTGATTGAAATAAGAGGCATTAGGGAAACCAACAGCGATCCCTATTTGCTCTACTGGCAGGTCTGTTGTTCCTAATAAGCGGCAGGCCTGTTTAATTCGACGGGCAGTAAGATAATCAACGAGCCTTCCTCCTGTTTCTTGATGAAAGATTCTAGAGACATAGGATTTTGATAAATGAATCTCCTCAGCCAATTGATCCAGGTTAACCTCCTCATGATAGTGTTCCTCGATAAAGCTCATGATTTTCTCGGAATAGTGAAGTGTTCTCCGTTCTCTAGGTTGAAACACATGATAATCTTCGATCTCGATACAACTTAGCAGCTGAAGAAATAGAACAGAAGTATCTTCGGAATCCTCTGAAAGGGAGGCTTTTTTGTTGTGATCATAATGCTTTAGAATCCACTCCACAGTCTCTGCACGTTCATTAAGTTCAAAGGTACAGCGTGAATTCCCCCCTTTCCATAGCGCTGTAAATAGAGCCTTTCTTTTTGAAAAGTTCTGCAGCAGATTCTCTGCAACATGGGGGTCAACATAGAAAATGGTTCGTTCAAAAGGGCACTCGGTAGAGACCTCGGAATAGATTCGGTGCAGTTGATACGGTTGGAAAAAGAATAGCATTCCCCGGCGGATATCGTACATTTGTTGATTTACGACAACGTTTCCCTGGCCGCGATGAACGAACATGATTTCACAGCATTGATGCCAATGGTAGTAACCTTTGTAATAGTCGTCGGTATATATTTTGTAATCCCAAACCAAGGTCTTATGTTCTTCAAAAATAACAGGTTCGAACAGCTGCTTCATATTCCCTCCGAGATGACAAAATACAAACATTTCTTTATATCACATTATAACTTTAATCGAAATGAAAGCGATACAATAAACTCGTTAAACTACGAAAATTTGCTTGTGGAGGTCTGTCTTATGAATCAAATGATTGTAAATCCGGTGTTGACGGGATTCCATCCTGATCCGTCTTTTATAAGAGTAGGCGATGATTATTATATTGCTACATCTACCTTTGAGTGGTTTCCAGGTGTGGTAATCCATCATTCCAAAGACCTCATACATTGGCATTCTATTTCACGAGTACTGACAGAAGCCTCTCAAGTCGATCTTCGCGGAAATGTGAGCTCAGGCTCTATTTGGGCACCGGCACTTTCTTATGATCAAGGCGTATTCTATTTACTCTATACAGATGTGAAATCTCGTAAAAGTGTATATAAGGATTTACACAACTATTTGATTATGGCAACAGATATTAGAGGACCGTGGAGCCAACCCGTTAGATTAAACGGGAGCGGGTTTGATCCATTTTTATTCCATGATAAGAACGGCACGAAATGGCTGCTAAACATGCGCTGGGATTTCCGAAAGAATCACAGTAATTTCTCAGGCATCATTATGCAGGAATATGATCAAGAATCCGGTAAGTTGACTGGATCTATTCACGAAATTTATAAAGGTACCCCTATCGGAGTCACAGAAGGTCCGCAGCTGTACCAAAAGGATGGATATTATTATCTGCTGACAGCAGAAGGCGGCACTGGTAGCAATCATATGGTTACAATGGCGAGAAGCCATAGTATAACAGGACCTTATGAGACCGATTCTGATTACCCGATAATGACGACTGCACATGATTTGAACTATCCGTTCCAGCAGGCGGGACATGGATCGCTTGTGGAGACACAGAGTGGCGAATGGTATATGGCGCATTTATGCACACGTCCCATCCCCGGGACGGCAACAATGAATCCGCTCGGGCGGGAAACAGCGATCCAGCGCTGTGAATGGACGGAGAACGGCTGGCTGCGTTTGGCCCATGGCGGGAAGCTGCCTGCATTGGAAACGGAGGCTCCGGAATTACCTATATGTATTTTTGAAGAACTGCCGGAAAAGGATGATTTTGATGGAGAGATGCTAGGGTTCCCGTATCAAAGTTTGCGTGTCCCTTTTGATGAATCTTGGGTTAGCTTGAAGGAACGTCCGGGTTTTCTTTGCTTGCGCGGTAGAGAATCCTTAGCTTCACTACATGATCAGAGTTTAATTGCCCGGCCGATTCAGCATTTTGAATGCACGGCGACAACCTGTCTAGAATTCAAACCCGATAGCTTCATGCAAATGGCTGGATTGGTCCTCTATTACGATGACAGTGACTACTATTATTTGCGTGTGACGGCTGATGAGATTCGCGGAACTAGCTTGGGTGTTGTACTGTGTAAAGGTGGTAATTATGATGAGATTTCTTCGATGCAGCTTTCTGTGGAGAATTGGGAGAGATATTATTTGAAGGTTGAAATTCATGAACGTGAGTTTATATTTTACGCTTCACCAGATGGAGTAGGTTGGACGGCGGTCTGTACTCCTTTAGATTTCGGGACACTTTCTGATGAGTACGGTGGCAAACTCGGATTTACAGGTTCCTTTGTTGGATTGTGCGCGCAAGATCTGGATCAGCAAGCGAAGCGGGCTTATTTTGACTTTTTCGAATATAAAGCTCTAGTAAAACCATAACATTCGAGGGGGAAAGGCGTATACTTCCCGGACGAACGGCAACTATAAGTGACAATAAACATCGAATTGCACTTATTACTTATTTTAGGACTATTGCTATTCTTTTTTGCACCTACCAATATAAATGTGGTACAATTAAATTGTACACAAACAAAAAAGGTGGTTAACTTCATGGAATGGATAGCTAATATCATGGTAGGTGTTGTTGCGTTAATACATATCTACATTGTATATCTGGAAATGTTCGCTTGGTCAAAGCCCAAAGGGCTTCGAGTCTTTGGAATGACGCAAGAAGTTGCAGATGCTTCTAAAACTCTAGCAGCGAATCAAGGGTTGTATAATGGATTTTTAGCTGCTGGCTTAATTTGGGGACTGGTTCATCCGAATGTGAATTTCGGCTACCAAATTGATATCTTCTTCCTGTGCACTGTGATAGTGGCAGCGATTTATGGTGCCCTGACGGTAAAAAAATCTATTTTATTCATGCAAGGACTCCCAGCTTTCATCGCTTTAATCCTAGTAGTTTCGATTTAAGATAACCAAAAAGCTAGTGAATTTAGGGCTTTTACCTCGCGTGTTTGCGTGGTGAAGCCCTTTTTGTGTGAGATAAAATGACCTAATCATGCAGTTCAATTTACTTTCCTATGACATTCAGTTGATATAATTATCTGAATTTTGAAATGGGAGAGGGGTCAATCAATTTGAAAAAAATAGTTCAGCGCTGGATCTCAGTCGCCATTGTGTCAGCAATGTTTGTGCAATCCTTGTGGGTTTTAGCGGGGACAGGCTATGCAGCGGCAGATTCGACGAATACCGATAATCTGGCGGAGAACATAGTAATTAGCCATTTTTATGGAGGGAAAAAAGACGATGTTCTCGACGTGTACTCTAGCGATTTTGTTGAATTATTTAATCCTACGTCGAAGCCTATTTCATTAAACGGCTGGTCTTTACAATTCGCTGATAACCAAAAAAACAACTGGAAGATAGCAAATTTAGGTGCACCGACAGCACAGATTCCTGCTTACGGTTATTATTTGGTCGCGCTGGGCAGCAACGGAAATGTCGGAGCACAATTGCCACAAGCAGATGCCGTTGAGGGATCTTTTAAACTAGGGAATAACAGCGGTAAACTTGCTCTACTGAATACGAACCAAAAATTGACCGACAACGACCCGATGAAAGATTCGCTAAAGGATAATGTAGTGGATTTTGTTGGGTACGATGCGGTGGATGCTTTTTGGGGAAGTCCAGCACCGCAGGCTGGCAAGCAAAATACGATGCAGCGCTTGGTGTTCGATCCATTGGAGCCTACGTCCAACCTGACCTCGGCGTCCTTCCCGAATAGCGGGAATAACTGGGATACAAAGAATAACGGAAAAGATTTTGAAAAAGTCAAAGGTGCAAAGGCTCGTAATTCCAGCAGCCCAGCGGCGTATGCCTTTTTAGAAAATAATCAGACGGTACAGATGAAGTCCAGCTCTGCCGTGGATTCAGATCATAATACTATTATTCTGAAAGCCTTCAACGCTGTTCTAAAACAAGGAGCATGGGCTTCAGGGGATTTCAACGTAATCGGTCTTCCAGCAGGCTTTTCTGCCTCGGCAGCCGCTAGTGGTGAACAAATCACAATTACGATATCTGGAGATGGCTCTGGCAATGTAGAGTCTGATGCCAATCTAACGTTTAATATTCTTCCTGGAGCCTGGAATCAGGGCAACAAGCCAACTGAACCTGTGACCGTTTATCAAAAGACAAATACAGTGACATTGGCTAAGTTTACACCTTCCAATAAAATCGTAGCTCCTCCAGATTCCTCCACGATCCCTATGAGCAGTGCAAAGGATATGAACGCACTTCTACGGTTGAAACTTAACGCCGGGACTGCGGTTGATGGCACCCTAAGTGCAAATGCTTATAGCGTGGTTGGCCTTCCTGCTGGAGATTGGAAGATTACGGCTGAAGGACAAAGCAGTAGTAATACGATCACTATTTCCATTTCCGGTACAGCAGCATCAGCTGTTATGGATACAGTGCCGCTTAATGTGACTTTGAAGCCGCAAGCTGTGCAGGATAGCGGTTGGGTAGAATCTGACGCTATAGGAATTTCTATACTGCGCTATAGTCAGCCTGTTCTTTCTGACGAAGCTCGGAAGCAAGTGGTTGAGCAAAGAATAATAGCGGACAATACCGGGTTTAATGATCCTGTCACCAAGGAATATAAATACGGAAGCAATGCAATGGGAGCTAATGCGTACACCTTTTTACGTGGTACGAATTCATTGTTCAAGTCCGATCAGGCGAATCATCTCATTCCCTCTCCAGACTCGATTATCGCGGGGTGGAAAGATAAGGATATTCTAACCTACACGCAAGGTGATGCCCATATTCAGAATGTGGGAACCTTCAATGACAGCACGGAAACGATGGTATTTAGTCTGAATGATGTTGACTCTGCGGGAATTGGCAGTTTTTATGATGACCTGATTCGTTTTGTAACGAGCATTTATGTCGTGAAGTATGATAAGGACAGTTCAGGCATTGCTAATCTGCAGGACGCCGATTTTCGAGAGGTATCTGCAAAATTCCTGGAGACATACAAAGACACGTTAACAGAAATTAATAATGACAACAGTAAGAAAATTACCAAGCTAACCAAAAGTAACGTTACAGCCTATACTAAAACAGTTATGGACAGTGCTTCAAAGGTATCTTACGCTGAGGCTTTGCAAAAATTGCTCAGTAAACGTGCATTGAATGGAAAACTCAACATAGCCGGAAATTCGGATAAGTTTGAACTCGCGACTGAAGCAGAAACAACATCCTTGCACACAGATTGGGAAAATTACAAGGCTCAAGTCAGAGGGGATTTCCCGAATTTAACCGACGAGCAATTTGATGCTTATTTTACCATCAAGGATATCGTGCGCCGCATCCATCAGGGGATTGGCAGCATCGGAGTCGAGCGCTATAACGTGCTGATTGAAGGTGGGAGCGGGGCGAACACGGACGATATTTTGCTTGATGTGAAAGAGCAGACACGTGATGCCTACCTCTCCAAAGATGCGTATATTAAAACTGCGGTAGATCCTGATGTTTATCTGGGTGTACTGGAAGCTTCCAGCCGTTCTTATCTGATCCGGGAGGTATCGCCATTTAAGGGAGATTACACGGATAAACCATTCAAGAACAAAGATGAACTGGAACAATATTTGATTGATGCGGCAAAAGCTTATGCTTATACGGATTCTCGTTTGGACAAGGTATCCGACGAGTTGAACTACAAATTTGAAGAGCGTTTTGTGACGAATGTACTTCCAGTATGGAGCGATCTTAAGAACTTTATTCTGAATGCTGCCGAGGATTATTCACATCAGGTGGTAGCAGACTTTGCACTAGTCCAAAGTGATATGCTAGCAGGCACGCTGATTGATGTTTCGACGCTGGATGACTTGACTGTTCAGACAGGTACTTTATCACCGTCATTCGCTGCTGGAATCACCGAATATACTGTTACGGTAGATCACTCCGTCGAGTCTATTGAGCTTATGGCGAAGGCTACCGATGCTAAAGCGGAGTTAACTGCTCAAGGACAATCCTATGCCAACGGAACCGGAATATCCTTTGAGCTGTCAGTTGGAGCAATTGAAATACCGTTTGCGGTGACGGCACGAGACGGCTCTACCAAGACCTATACCGTGATCGTGACAAGATCTGCCGCAGAAGAAGCGAGCGGCAGTACAGATTTGAGTGCATTGACATTGTCTAGCGGCACGCTGAGCCCTGCCTTTGGGTCGGAAATCACCGAGTATTCTGCGCATGTGGACAATGAAATAGCAAGCATTACAGTAACAGCAAGTGTATATGACAGCTCTGCTTCCTTCACCGTAAACGGTACTCCGGCAGTGAATGGGCAAGCAAGCGGGACGATTAGTTTGAATGTTGGCAGCAATGTCATTCCGATTGTAGTGACCTCATCAGACGGTATCAGCAATACGTACACTGTGATTGTGACCAGAGCTGAAGCTGCTACAACGCAACCAACGGAGCCCTCTAATCCATCGACTTCGACAGGAGGGACGGATCAGGTTAATCCTTCGGTCAATAGCGGAACAGTTCCGGCAAACGGTGGTGTACTAACTTTGAACGGAGTCAAAATTAATGTTCCGGCTGGAGCTATGGATAACGGGATTACGATAACTGTAACTAAACTAGAAGACACCGTTAACCTGTTCTCCGGATCTGACTTGAAATTGCTGGGTGATATTTATGAGATCATCAAGAACAAGGAAGGGGATTTTGCTAAAGCGATTACGATCACACTGCCTTTTGACAAGACAAAAGTAGACTTTAACAAATCCATTGTAGGTTTGTACTGGTTGAACGAGCAAACGAAAAAATGGGTTCATCTGGACAATCTGCAAGTGGATCAGGAAAGTGGAACAGTGTCGGGAACGGTAACTCATTTCACAAAATTTGCCGTTCTGGTCTCTGAAAAAACAGTGGCTCCGAGCCCTTCACCGGATGTGGATTTCGTAGATATCAAAGGACATTGGGCTGAAATAAGCATCAGAGACCTGGTTAAACTAGGTGCGATCAATGGCTACCCGGACAATACATTTAAACCGGATAGCAAGATTACAAGAGCCGAATTCGTATCGATAATTGTCAAAGCCTTCGGGCTTCAGGCCGATGTTGGTAAAGTGTTTGGCGACACGAAGACGCATTGGGCTAATGAAGCCATTGCAACAGCGGCAGCACTGGGCGTTGTTAATGGCTATAACAATGGCAACTTTGGACCAGATGAGATCGTAACTCGTGAACAGGTTGCGACAATAGTCGTTCGCGCAGCGCAGCTCGTAGAAACAGATATGAGTATGAACTTCTCAGATAGTGCAAAGGTCTCCACCTGGGCTCGACCTGCGCTAGGAGCAGCTATTGCCGAGGGACTTCTCGAGGGTTATACAGATGGTACATTGAAACCGCAAGGCAGTACTACTCGTGCTGAAGCCGCAACCATCATTCTGAGAGCACTAACTTTAAAAAAGTAAATTCAGATTAGAAAAAGGCTGTTTCCCTGCAGGTATTCACCTGTAAGGAAACAGCCTTTATTAATGATTTGAGTCTTCACGAAGAGAAGAGCAGCTTATTGAATAGAGGCTGCATAAATTGCTTCTACAGATTTAGATAGGAGCGCGTTAAACTCATCGTTTGACTGCCCGGCACTTAGTCCTTGCGATAAAGCACGCGAGAAGCTGGCGATTAATCCTTGATTGTGGGCGAGCTTATCGTTGGCCTCAGCCTGTGTGTATCCACCGGACAATGCAACAATTCTCAAAACGTGAGGATCCTCCATTAATTCGCGGTAGAAGTTATTTTCTGTGGGGATGGAGAGCTTCAGCATGACCTTCACATCTTTGCCCAGCTTAGACAATTGAGCTGAAAGTTCTGCTTTTAACAGCTTTTCCGAAGCTGTTTTATCAGCGGTGTGGATATCGACCTCCGGTTCGATAATCGGAACCAGCCCCGCTTCTAAAATTTGCTTGCCGACTTCAAACTGTTGTTCAACCACTTTTTTGATGCCGGAAGGATTGGCCTCTTTGATCACCGAGCGCATTTTCGTCCCGAAAATATGTCGTTCGTTGGCACGCTGCAAAAGGTCACTTAAGCCGGGAATTGGCTTCATGAGCTGTACCCCGTCTTCTGGGTCGGCGAGTCCTTTATCGATTTTTAGAAAGGGTACAATGCCTTTTTCCTCCCAGAGATAATCAGCAGTATATTTCCCGTCAATGAGACGATCCATAGTGTTCTCAAATAAGATGGCACCCAGTATATACTTTGAATCAAATGCAGGGCTCTTGATAATGCGCGTTCTCATCTCGTGAACCAATTCGTACATTTGATCTTCATTGGAGTAACTGTCTTCTGTAACACCGTATTGCAGCAGCGCTTTTGGTGTGCTACCACCACTTTGGTCCAAGGCCGCTATAAAACCCTGTCCCGTCCGAATCCGATCCCATTGCTTCATATTCATGAAAAAATCTCCTTCCTTTCGTGAACTGAATGGATATTCATATTCTCTTTAATTATAACACCTAATATACTGGCCCTAAACAAGAGGCGAGTGAACCAGTGTGGTTACCTTCTAACATGAGCTGGACTCAATCATTGAAATTAGGTCATCTGAGTCCGATCCAATCTCGGCTTGGCTATGCGGGAATATAATGTTACGCCAAGGTCATTCAAAGTGCTTACAAAGTGCAGATACACGAAATTGTGATGATGCCAACGTGGTAAACTTCGATCGGCATTAATCCACTAATCTCTTCGAAGCATTCTCTGATAATGTTCCTCGAAACGTTCTCTTTTTATGCTCATTTCCCAAAATCGAGAACAAATAGCAATTCCCTTTCACGATGTCATTCATCCCAAAATGATTAAATACTTTAAGTTAGTTTGGAAATACGAGGGAGATTGAGTAAATGTAGCGACTGGAAATTTTATTCTTGTTACAAAGCGGCTGTGGTGATGGTTTTTGAAATTGGAAAGCGTGAGTTCAGATTCGCTAAAGCCGCGTTGGGCTTAAGATTTTCCTTTAATGAATGAGAATACCCGAGTAATTTAATACGAATAATCCAATAAGATTTTCTTTGTGACATTAATCATAATTACCATTTCTTAGCTTTGTGAAAATAATAACTTTTCGTAAATGTCAAAATGAGGTTGACGTATGAAAATATCAGTCGTATGATTGATTCTACTGAGTATGTTAGTAATTAAAAGTAAGTATATAAATAATATATAACAACAGGAGGAATGAAAGTGGAATCATCAACATTTGTGCTATTCGGCGCTACAGGAGATTTGGCAAAACGTAAAATCTATCCTGCACTATATAACCTCTTTTTAGATGGTCAAATTTCAGGTCCTCTTTCCGTGATTGGATTAGGAAGAAGAGAAGTTTCAAACGAAGCCTTCCGTAAGCAAGTACTGCAATCCTTACAGACGTTTTCTAGACAACCAGCGGTTGATTCACCGCAATTGCAGGTGTTCTTGGAGGCTTTTGAATATAGCGTTCTAGATGTAGGGAATACAGAAGATTACTTGAAGCTGCTGGAGCATGTACAACGTCGTGAGCAGCTATTCAATATTCCGGAGAACCGGATGTTCTATTTGTCAGTGGGTCCTGAGTTTTTCAAGGAAATCGCAGCTAATATTCACTCAAGTGGTCTGGGTTCTACGAAAGGCTGGAAACGTCTGATCATTGAGAAGCCTTTTGGTACAGATTTGAAATCAGCTAGAGAGCTGAATGATAGCTTGAATGCTGTATTTACTGAAGAAGAAATCTTCCGGATTGACCACTTCCTAGGTAAACCGATGGTTCAGAACTTGGAAGTCCTGAAGTATTCTAATCCAGTGCTAAGAGCGCTGTGGAAAAATAGATATATTGCGAATGTTCAAATTACGGCGAGTGAGACTGTCGGTGTTGAAGAACGGGCAGGCTATTATGATAAAGCTGGCGCACTTCGTGATATGTTCCAGAATCATATGCTGCAGTTGATGATGATGATGGCGATGCAGCTTCCTAAGGGCAGTACACCTGAAGAAATCCGCGGGAAGAAAATTTACGTCATGGAGCATCTCATTCCAATTAGCAAAGATGAGGTTAATAAACATGTTGTCCGTGGACAATATACAGAAGGTGAAATTAAAGGGAATGCTGTGGCAGGTTATCTGAATGAGCCGGGAATTAATCAATCCTCGCAAAATGAAACATTTATCGCAGCGCGTCTATTTATAGATGATCCGCTATGGAATGATGTACCCTTCTACGTTCGTACTGGGAAGAGAATGAAGGAGAAATCCACACGAATTGTTATTGAGTTTAAAGAACCGTTTAATGATAGTAATAACTTGAATAAAGGAAATGACGTACCGAATTTACTGATTATCGAGATTGGACCGAATGAAGCCATTACGTTACAACTTAACACGAAAGATCAGCTGCAAAAAGGAAAGCTTGAGCCTGTCCGCGCTACTTATGAAGCGGGTACCTCTGATGTTCCGGAAGCCTACGAGAATCTAATCTTCGATGCGCTTCGTGGAGATGCTACCTTCTTTGCGCACTGGAGAGAAGTTGAACTGTCTTGGCAATGGGTTACACCTATCCAAGAGGCAATGGAAGAGGGGCTTATGCCACTTCACACATATGCTTCAGGTTCTTATGGTCCAGATGCGGCTATGGAGCTATTAGGTGAAGATCGCTGGTGGTTCGATGAGGCAGCTGAGCAGTCAGAAGAACTCACAGCTCAGGCTGAAGTTGCAGCAACGCAGGAATCTATACGGCCAGGGGCGTAAGCCCCTGCCTGTTTTTTTTGAGAAAAATAGCTAATTTACATCACAAGAATCTATATATCGGAGGGGAATTATATGAAAGTAGGATTAGTTGGATTAGGAAAAATGGGCTTCAATTTGGGCCAGAATTTGCTGGATCATGGACATGAGGTTGTCGCATTTGATTTGAATGCACCTGCTGTGGAGGAAATGAAAGCTAAAGGTGCTAAAGGGGCAGTAACGCTTCCTGAGTTAGTACAACAATTGGAAACACCTAGGATTATTTGGATCATGGTTCCACATCAGGTTGTGGATTCAGTCATTGCTGAGCTTACACCTTTGTTATCTAAAGGGGATATTGTCATTGAAGCGGGGAATTCGCATTATAAAGAGTCTATTCGCCGATATGAGCAATTGAAGGAATACGGAATCAGCTTTATGGATGCAGGTACATCCGGAGGGATGGAAGGTGCGCGTAACGGAGCTTGTTACATGGTTGGCGGAGATCCAGAAGCTTGGGAGGTTGTGGAGCCCATTTTCCGTGATACGGCTGTAGAAAGCGGCTTTTTATATGCCGGTAAGGCTGGTAGCGGCCATTTCCTAAAAATGGTGCATAACGGTATCGAATACGGCATGATGGCTGCCATAGGTGAAGGCTTTGAGGTATTGGAGAAGAGTGAGTTTGATTACAACTTTGAGGAAGTCGCTCGGGTATGGAATCATGGCTCCGTCATCCGGTCTTGGCTGATGGAACTGGTTGAACGTGCGTTCTCGAAAGATGCTAAATTGGATGAGATCAAAGGGATTATGCACTCCTCCGGTGAAGGCAGATGGACGCTCGAAACTGCATTTGATTTGCAAGCTGCAACGCCCGTAATCGCGATGGCGTTATTAATGCGCTACCGTTCTCTTGAGACGGATACCTTTACTGGCAAAGTAGTGGCTGCTCTTCGGAATGAATTTGGCGGACATGCCGTTGAAACGAAGTAACTAATGTTAATCATTAGCCCGAATTTTCTCGCAATTCATTTTGCGGTGAGATTTGGGCTTTTGTTTTGCGAAAATTAATAAATGGAGAGAATAGATCGAGTACGACTTTAATGTTAATAACATATTTTAGAATTAGATGGGGAATTTAATGATACAAGGGGGAATGAACATGCGAAGCGGAATTCATGAGAGACTTCATTTTCTGTATAAATTTCTGCATGCGCCCCGACAATTAGGAAGCGTTACTCCCAGTTCGCGCTGGCTGGCAAAAACGATGCTCAACGCCATTCCGTGGCAACAAATGCGTAATTTAGCTGAGCTGGGTGCGGGTACTGGAGCGATCACTAGGTTTATTCCAAACGAGGAAAAGACCGAGATGAACGTGCTTTTGTTTGAAAAGGATACGGATTTTCGTCAACAACTACGACTTGATTACCCTGACCGAATTTTCCATAATGATTGTTTGCGATTAAGGCTTGCGCTTCATAATAGCAGGTTGGAGAAGTTAGACTGCATTGTGAGCAGTTTGTCTTTTCGAAATTTCTCAGCCTCAGATCGGACGCTTTACATTGAACAAATTACATCCTCTTTAAAAGAGGGCGGGTGGTTTATCACGTTTGAGTATTTTCCTCAAATGAAGAAGGAATTAATGCAGCATTTTGAAATTGTGAGTGCTAAATGGGTGATGCTGAATTTCCCGCCGGCTCTTGTATATATTTGTAGAAAGAAGGCTTCTACACAAGTAAAACAGGCTGATCATACTACTTCTTCAAGGGATGTAATTTCAGTTTCCCAGGTTTATACAGAAAGATAAGGATGAGAATTCGACAAATGCCGTTACCTATAAATCGCTAGGGAACGGCGTTTTTAAATTAGGCTAAGTATGTTCTTACCCTCAGTTAAGAGAGAACCTCAATATTTTCCTCGTTCAGACGTTTCAGCCAAGCTTCAGAAGGCTTACGGTCCGTGATCAAAAAATCAATATGGCCAAGCTCAACCAGCTTTGTAAAAGCCGTCTTATCGAATTTGGTGTGATCCGCCAGGAGAACGACCTTATTGGCTTGCCGCAGCATGTACTTCTTGAGCTCGCACTCAGGTTCGTTGGAATCTGTGATCCCTCGCTCCATATCAATTCCTTTGCAACTGATCACCGCAGTATCCACATTGTATCTTTGAATGGTGTCATGGGCTACCGGTCCTACCAGTGACAACGAACGGTAACGAAGTGAACCGCCAGTAGAGATGATATCCATCCCTGAATTCGAGAACTCATGCAAAATATTAATGGAGTTTGTGATGATGGTTAGATTGTTTTTGTTGCCGAGTAATTTTAGAAATTCAAAAGCTGTTGAGCTTGGATCTACCATAAGTGTATCTCCATCATTAATTAAGTCGAGCGCTTTCAGGGCAATCCCACGTTTAATATCTGTATTCAGCGCATTACGTGTCACAAAAGGTAAGTCCTCATTCGTATGACGATTCAGCATGGCACCGCCATAGGTACGACTAAGGATGCCATCCTTCTCAAGCTTCTCCAAATCTCTGCGTATCGTCTCTTCTGTGACCTCAAACATTTTGCTTAGATCAGAAACTAGTACTCGTTTATCCTGATGGACTAGATCGATTATTTTTTTACGTCTTTCGGCTGCAAGCATAGGAATCACCTTTCCAAAGCTATATTTTACAATCATAACGTTAAATATCTGTGTTTTGCAATAAAAACAACGTATATATATCTGTATTCGCCAAAAATATTCACAAAACAGATATAAAACAAACAAAAACAACATAAATAATATTTAATGTGTTGACAACAAAGATTTCTGAGCATACGATGAAAGAGGAAAAGAAATCCTTTAAGAGTAGTCGAGTTAGGGAGATTCTAGAGCCGGCCGGGTTACGATTCAGGGGCCAGCCAGAGGCGTTATAGACGAGAAAATATACTCTAGCTTGCAGAGCAAGTGAATTAATTTGATGTTGATGAATTCACATTAGGAGGCTGGTCATAAAATGAGCACACATGTGTTTTACGTTCCATCAATCAATATTATGGGCAAGGGATGTTTGCAGGAAATTGGTCCTTACATTCAAGAACTGAATTTGAAGAAGGCACTTGTAGTCACAGACAAATTCCTAATGAAGAGCGGCATTGCCGGTAAATTGCTGGCAGTATTGGATGATGCGGGGATTGAATATGCCATCTATGATGAAGTGAAACCTAATCCGACCTGTAATAATGTTCATGACGGGGTGGATTATCTCCAAGCACAGAATTGTGACTATCTGATCTCCATCGGCGGTGGTTCGCCACAAGATACGGCCAAGGCGATTGGGATTATCGCCACGAATGGCGGTCACATCAAAGAATATGAGGGCGTACACAAGTCGAAGCATAAGTCGTTGCCGATCGTTGCAGTTAATACTACCGCTGGCACTTCAGCAGAAGTAACGATTAACTATGTAATTACAGACGAAGAACGTAAAGTGAAGATGGTAATGGTAGATAAGAACAGCATTGCTACCATCTCAGTTAATGATCCAGAGCTTATGGTAGATAAACCCGCTGCACTTACGGCAGCAACAGGAATGGACGCTTTGACGCATGCAATTGAGGCATTAGTAACGCCAGGAGCATATCCGGTAACTGACGCTACGGCACTAGCCGCAGTGGAGATTATTTTCGCTAACTTGGCCCGTACCGTGAAGAATGGCCATGATATTGAGGCTCGTGAGCAAATGGTGTATGCGATTTTCTTAGGCGGTCTTGCTTTCAATAATGCAGGTCTTGGATATGTACATGCGATGGCGCATCAGCTTGGCGGTGTATATGATCTGCCACATGGCGTATGTAACGCAATGTTGCTTCCTTATGTGGAAGAAGAGAATGCCAAATACGTACCCGAGAAATTCAGAGCTATTGCAAAAGCGATTGGATTAAACGTTGAGGATCAAACCGATA
The DNA here is from genome assembly GCF_000758585.1 of Paenibacillus sp. FSL R5-0345. NCBI lineage: Bacteria > Bacillati > Bacillota > Bacilli > Caryophanales > Paenibacillaceae > Paenibacillus > Paenibacillus sp. FSL R5-0345. Next base: position 3,838,199 of record NZ_CP009281.1, on the reverse strand, counting down.
AGCAGTGCGCTGACTTTGTCATCGAGTCGATCAAAGCGTTGTCTACAGAAGTTGGAATTCCATCTAAACTATCCGAGCTTGGAGTGGAAGAGGTCGATCTTGATCTTTTAGCAGAGAACTCCATGAAGGATGCTTGTGCACCAGGTAATCCTTTTATTCCTACGAAAGAAGAAGTCATTGCACTTTTCAAAAAAATACTATAAATCATCCCTTACTATAGGAGATTCTTTATGAATAATCATATCGCCGTCGATATTGGAGCCTCTAGTGGGCGGCTAGTACGCGGAATACTTCAAGAGGGTGTTCTCACCTTAGAGGAAATTCATCGGTTTAGCAATCGTTTTACAGAACAGGAGGATTCCTGTTTCTGGGACATCGATTATTTATTCGAGCAGATCATTATAGGGCTTCAGAAAGCCAAGGCTCAAGGCATCACAGCGTGTACGCTGGGTATAGATACTTGGGCTGTAGATTATGTACTTGTGGATGCAGAGGGAAACCGTGTTCAGGAAGTTTTCGCTTATCGTGATCGTAGAACCGATCTGGCTATGGATGAGGTGGAAAAGTACATTTCAGCACAAGCCATATATGAAAAGACTGGAATCCAGAAATTATCTATCAATACGTTGTACCAGCTATATGTTCATAGTAAAGAAGAATTAGCTGAGGCAGATCAAATTCTACTCGTGCCTGATTATATGTATTACAGACTAACCGGTCGCAAAATCAATGAGGTTACTAATGCATCTACAACACAGCTGTTGAATCTGGACAGTCGAGATTTCGACGATGATCTGTTGAAATTTCTAAATATTAAGAGAGAACAGTTTGCTACATTGACTGAACCGGGAGTGGTTCTTGGTCCTCTCGACGAAGCTCTAGTACAGACTTATGATCTTCCAGATTGCCAACTGATCTGTGTAGCCACACATGATACAGCGTCTGCAGTGCTGGGTGCGCCTCTCCAAAAGGACTCCGCGTATATTAGCAGCGGTACATGGTCTTTACTGGGAGTAGAACGAACTCTGCCTCTTAATTCTATGAAGGCCATGCAGGCTAACTACACCAATGAATGGGGCGCCTACGGCTCCTACCGTTTCCTCAAAAATATTATGGGCCTTTGGCTCATCCAAGAGGTTCGCAGGCTGATGGACGGACGTTACAGCTTTGCGGAGCTAGCAGAACTTGCACAAGGAGAGGAAGGCTTCCAAAGCCTGATCTCTTGTAATGATCCAAGATTTCTCAATCCGGTAAATATGATAGATGAAATCCGTAGTGCTTGCTCAGAGAGTGGGCAGCGAGTTCCAGAAACACTGGGCCAGTTGGCCCGCTGCATTTTTGATAGCTTAGCATTATCGTACTTTACTTCCTTGGAAGGATTAGAAGAGCTGATAGAAAGCCGTATCGAGGTTCTGCAGATTGTTGGGGGAGGTGCTAACAACAGTCTGTTATGCCAACTGACTGCTGATGTTATAGGCAGAGAAGTGAAGGCTGGCCCAACGGAATCCACAGCGCTTGGAAATATAGTGGTGCAGATGATTAGCACGGGAAGCATTTCGGATATTCATGAAGCAAGAGAAATTATCGGTCAATCCTTTGAGATAAAGTCGTATACACCGCGCCCGACCGCTCATCTTGAAGACATTCTAAGTCGGTGGAAAGAGCTTCAGTTGTCCACAATACAATATCAAATCTAATTAAATTAAACATACGTTATATGATTTTAGGAGGAACTACAGCATGGACCAGAGTATTATCACTAGTTATAACGAAGCCAAAAAACTATACGCAGCCCACGGTATTGATGTGGAGAAAGTGCTGGAGCAGCTCGCGCAAATTAAGATTTCCATACATTGCTGGCAGGGCGATGATGTACAAGGGTTTCTTTTTAAAGATAAAGAACTAGGCGGAGGAATAGCGGTAACAGGTAGTTATCACGGCCGTGCTGGCACGCCAGATCAACTTCGTCAAGATTTAGAGAAGGCTTTAACTCTTATTCCTGGCAAGCACAAAGTGAATTTACACGCTATCTATGCGGATACAGATGAAGAAGTGGACCTGGACGAATTAGAACCACGCCACTTTCAATCTTGGGTAGACTGGGCGAAGGAGCAGGGGCTGGGGCTTGATTTTAATCCTACTTGTTTCTCGCATCCGAAAGCAGCAGACGGTTTTACGCTTAGTCACTGGGATGAGGAGATTCGTAACTTCTGGATTAAGCATTGTAAGGCTTCTCGCACGATTGCTGAGCATTTTGGTAAGGAACTGGGTCAACCTTGCGTGACTAACTTTTGGGTACCAGACGGATATAAAGATACACCAGTCGATCGTTTAGCTCCGAGAGTGCGTTTAAAGGAATCGCTGGATGAGATTTTTAGTGAGGAAATAGATCCTCTTTATAATATCGATGCTTTAGAAAGTAAATTGTTCGGAATTGGATCTGAGAGTTATGTAGTTGGATCACATGAGTTCTATATGGGCTATGGATTAACTCGCGGCAAAACCATTTGTCTGGATGCCGGGCATTTCCATCCTACAGAGATGATCTCGAATAAGCTATCGTCGATTCTTATGTTTAGTGAGCAGCTGCTGCTACATGTTAGTAGACCTGTTCGTTGGGATAGTGACCACGTTGTAACGATGGATGACGAGTTGATGGAAATCGCCCGTGAGTTGGTACGAGGAGATTTACTCTCCCGAACGAATATAGGATTGGATTTCTTTGATGGGAGCATTAATCATATCGCTGCTTGGGTGATTGGAACACGCAATACCATTAAGGCATTACTTCGCGCAATGCTCGAACCTGTGGAAGAACTGAAGCGAATCGAGTTGTCTGGTGATTACACTTCACGACTAGCTTTGGTGGAAGAATTCAAATCGTATCCGTTTGGAGCCGTGTGGGATTACTACTGTGCTTCCCAAGATACACCCGTTCGGGAGCAATGGCTGGCTGAAGTGAAAAGTTATGAACAGGAAGTTCTGTTAACAAGATAGAGCGTTAGAGTGGATATGAGAGCAACATATACAAAGGAGAGATTGACATGAGTACATCCGTATTAGAATCCAAAGGGTATATTGCAAGCAGTGAGGCTCCGTTTATTCAGGAAATGTCAGAGATTACTCGTCATATGTGGGAGCTAGGCTGGGATGAGCTAAATGGTGGTAATGTCAGCTATCTGCTGGATGAGAATGAGGTTGCAAAATATATTAATGTGTTGGAGCCGCTTCGTACCATTAAGCTTACCTTTCCGGTAAAGGAATTAGCGGGCAAATACTTCATCGTGACGGGGTCAGGCAAATATTTCAGAAATGTGATCAAAGACCCGGAAGCGAATCTTGGTGTGCTTCGTGTTAGCGCTAATGGGGAAAGCGTAGAAGTGTTATGGGGATTACGGAACGGAGCTGTACCTACTAGTGAATTGGCATCTCATTTCATGAGTCATATTGAACGACTAAAGGTGGACCCTACACATCGCATCGTATTGCACACACATGCTACGAATGTTATCGCAATGACTTTCACCCATGATCTGGACGAATTAAAGTTTACAAAGACGCTGTGGGAAATGTGTACAGAGTGCCTTGTTGTTTTCCCTGATGGCGTCAGTGTTATTCCATGGATCGTTCCTGGAAGCAGTGAAATCGGCCGCGAAACCGCTAAGAAAATGAAGGATCACCGCTTAGTGATCTGGCCGCAGCACGGGATTTTCGGCACTGGCTCCACTATGGATGCTACCTTCGGTCTTGTGGAGACTGTTGAAAAGGCCGCAACGATCTACAACCTGATTGGCGGGAGAGAAATTAAACAAAAGATCACGGACCAACAGCTGTGGGATTTAGCTAAGGCGTTCGGAGTAACACCTAAAGCTGGTATTCTTGAGGTTTAAGCATTTCATAGATATAAGAACCGGGCATTCGCAGATTTTGCGAGGTCCGGTTTTTTATGATTTTTTCTTAAAATTACGAATTGAATTTATGAACAGAATTTAGTAGCGTTAATCGTACAAATTGTCACAAGGCTTAATAAGGAGATCATATGAACAAAGTTCTTATCATTGGTATTGTAGCTAGTGGTAAAACCACATTGGCAAAGCGATTATCTAACAAAACAAATATTCCTTGGTATGAATTGGATGCCATTGTTCATCATCAGACACCGGAAGGAAGGAGGAAACGCTCACCAGAAGAACAGGTTGCGGTGATTATGGAGATTGATCAGGATGGAGCTTGGATTTTTGAAGGCACGGATCGGGAATCCTATCAATGTCTATATGAAATGGCAGATACAATAATTTTTCTTGATACACCGTTGTGGAAGCGTAAAATTAGAATTTTCGTTCGGTTTCTTAAGCAGAAAATGGGCATTGAGAAGTGTCATTATAAATCGGATATTAGGATGTTAAAAAAGATGTATCAATGGACACAGGATTTTGAAAATAATCGATATGAGTTTGAAGCGAAGTTGCTGTTATATCAGAACAAAGTTATCAGATTATACGAAAATAAGGAACTTTAAAATTTGTGTTTTCCATCTTTTGGGTACATAATTAAACTTACTTTAAGTAATCAATTAATCAAATGGAGGTAATTTATGAATACTGAACTTTTATTCACATCTTTGCAAGTGGGGAATCTTTTATTAGCGAACCGAATCGTCATGGCACCAATGACACGCGTGTACTCACCGGATGGTGTACCGGGAAGTAATGTTGCGGCATATTACCGCAGACGGGCAGAGGGTGGAGTAGGATTGATCGTTACCGAGGGTACAGCCATTAATCATCCTTCGGCAGTCAGCCACGCCAATATCCCCAATCTACATGAAGAAGCAGCGTTAGAGGGCTGGAAGCAGGTTGTAGAAGAGGTTCATGCAGCTGGAGGTAAGATCATTCCCCAATTATGGCATGTGGGAATGACACGTACGAAAGGGGAAGGACCAAATGTTGAAGCCCTTCCTGTAGGTCCTTCAGGTCTGGATTTAGCAGGAGAACCTGTAACAGAGCCACTGACCACAGCTGAAGTAGAAAGCTTAGTCTCAGCATTCGCAGAAGCGGCTACGAACGCCAAAAAAGTGGGTTTTGATGGGATCGAGATTCACGGCGCCCATGGTTATCTGATTGACCAGTTCTTCTGGGAAAGAACTAACAAACGGACGGATCGTTACGGTGGCGATTTGGTAGGCAGAACTACATTTGCTGTAGAGATTATTGAAGCGTGCCGTAAAGCGGTTGGACCAGATTTTCCGATCGTGCTACGCTTCTCTCAATGGAAATTGGGCGCATATGATGAGAAGCTGGCAAAGAATGCAGATGAGCTTGAAAGCTTCTTAACACCGCTAAGTAACGCAGGTGTAGATATCTTTCATTGCTCCACTCGACGCTTCAGCCAACCTGAATTTGAAGGATCTGAGCTTAATCTTGCTGGCTGGACTAAGAAGATCACAGGAAAACCGTGTATTACGGTGGGTTCTATCGGTCTTCATAGTGATTTTTTCGCAGAAGAAAAAGCTCAGCAGTCTGAAGATAATATAGAAGAACTGCTGGAAAGAATGGGACGTGAGGAGTTTGATTTGGTTGCTGTTGGTAGGGCGCTGATAAGCGATCCAGCTTGGCCTGCCAAAGTTCAAAGCGGTGCTATAGATGAGATCATACCATTTACGGCGGAATCGACAAAAACTTTATTATAAAGTTAGAAATTTAACATTGGTTTCTTTGTATGGTTGGAGAAAGGCCGCCCTTTTGATAAAATCACTAGAGTCACACAAACATTGCAAAAGAGGCGGCCTAATAATAAAATATAATCGTTTTAAAGGTTCGGAATAATGCTTGTTATGTACAGCCCTTTTTATAGAATAATTTTCATTAAGGCTTAATATGATCATAGATATTAAAAAGCATTATAGGTTAGGAGGATATAGGTTGATAGATATCACAGAAGTCTTCATTGATACTCTAGCACCTAACAGTGCTGCGATTAAGAACGGGCAAGGGCTAGTTAAGAAGAAACGATTCGTCCAATTGAATCAGTCGGAAGACGGAGTGGTTCTGTTTGGTGAATGCGGAGGCAGCGGTAGCAGCAACTATTTTCCATCTGCTGATTTTGTTGTTTCTGACAGACCGGTAATGCGCTGTACTTGTCCAAGTAGGCAGATCCCATGTAAGCATGTTCTCGGATTGCTTTATGCCTATGTAGGCAAGGAGATCTTCGTATCTGCAATGATTCCTGAGGAGCTTGCCGCTAAACGGGAGAAGATGAGTAAGCGTGAGGAACGTAAGTCTGAACTTGTTGCAGAAGGAGCTACTCCTAAGCCTAAGAAAGTGAATAAGTCCGCACTCAAGAAGAAGATTGGAGCTCAACTGGAGGGCTTAGCTGTACTTGAGAAACTGACTCTATCGCTTATACGCGCAGGTCTCGGAACTCTAGACACTAAACGTGTTAAAGAAATTCAGGAGCATGTGAAGATGATGGGCAACTTTTACTTAACCGGAGCACAGATTGAGTTAAGACGATTAGCCTTATTACTATCCTCTCCTGACAACCGTGAGAAGACCTATACATTAGCTATTGAGCAACTAACAAGAATTCATGCGTTTATCAAGAAAGGTCGCGCACACCTAACGATGAAGCTTGAGGACACGGATATGGCTTTGAATTATGACTCTACGATAGAAGAATGGCTTGGACATGCTTGGCAGTTAACGGAGCTTAAGGAATTCGGTCTAATGAGTCAGGATGCGGAGTTGATCCAGCTTTCATTTGTCAGCTATGATGATGCAGCCAGACAGGAATATGTAGACTTAGGCTTTTGGATAGAAAAGTCAACGGGTGATATACATCGTACCCTACAATATCGTCCTTATAAAGCAGCTAAGTATATTCATGAAGAAGATAGCTTTACCGAAGTTGCAGTCATTCCTTCCTTATATTATTACCCCGGTGACCGTAATCGACGGGTCCGATTTGAGAATATGTCAACGCGCCCGTTAAGCAATCAGGATTTGGAATGGATTGCCGCTACGGCATCTCGTTCTTTTTCTGAAAGCTTCAAACAAATTAAGAATCAGTTAAAGAATCCGCTAGCAGACAAGAACCCAGTGTTGTTGCTACATGTGAATAAAATAAGTAAGTCTCAGCAAGATCAGTTCGTTATTACGGACGTAGCGGGTCAGCATCTAGTGTTAGATCAAGTAGCAGCACTCGACCAGGACACACTGCCGCTGCTTCAATACTTTGCATCTGATCAATTATCGGACACGACGATGCTACTTATGTTTGAACACCAACTGGATACAGGACGATTGAAAGCGCAGCCTTTAACACTTATCAAAGGGAAGGAAATGATTCGACTCTTATATTAAAAATAGGGTTCGCGCTATACATAATGGGGGGAATGTCCATGAGTACAGCATTACTACAAGAGCTTCATCAAGAAGTAAAGCGGCTTTATATCGCTGGAAGTGAGCTCGCTGCTGAGGATTTCCGCTTAAAGCGGCTATTGCCACAGTTTCAACAGTTAGGCGAACGTGCTCCCATATTCAAAAGATTAGGTGAGGGAATCGCTTTAGTCATTGCATCGGAACCTTCCGAAGGATTTTCATCGGCTCAGCAGCTGCAAGACCTAAGTGTGCTACTCAGCTCGGTGCTGCATACTCAGGGAGTAACTTCTCCTGACGGCGAATTGTTGGAAGTACAAGTTCATCCATTAAGATTACCTACCCAGTTCTCATATCGCAAGTTGTCAGCCGTACAGTTGGCACTAAGTACTCGTGGCGGAGGACGATATGAGATTATAAAGGAAGCTTATGAGGCTGGACTATTTCAAGATCTCCGCATGATTCATCCCACGATAGCAGCTCTCCAAGATCCATATGTTGAGATTGCAGAGCTAGTGATGAAGCAGATACTGCCGGCCTATGGACCTCAGATTATTCCCATCCTCAGGGATCAATTTGATCTGACAGGAGGAATAGTAGAGACGAGAAAGCTGTACGTAATTGCTACATTAGGTGGTGATAGCGTTCAGGATCTGGTCTATCAAGCTGCAGATTCAGGATCAGAGGATGTTCGGGCCATGGCTATTTCTCTGCTTGCGGGCAAGGAACGATATGAAGAAGATTTGCTAGCTTGGAGTAAAGATAAGAAGAAAAAGATTCGTGAAGCTGCCTATAATGCGCTGGCTAAGAGTGAATCGGCGAGTGTGCTGAATCGGTTATATGAGGCATTTACCGGAAAAGATAGTGAACTGGTCGTCCCTGCACTGAGGCAGTGTCAAGCCCAAGAGCTCACGAACCGACTTGTTGAAGAGGTCTCAGGTATGCTTCAAACTGTCCCGGAAATGAAGGACGATAAGAAAAAAATAGATGGATTATGGAACAGGGTAGTCCATTATATTAGGGTACTATCTTATAAACATAGTCCTGAACTAGAAAAATTATATTTAAATGTACTTGAGCAGTATCCATTATATATGAACCAGTTGGGCTGGAATGCATTGATCGAAGAGGCGACCTCCTATTTAAGACAGATTGACTCTGCGGAAGCTAAAGGTGCATTACAACGAACACTTGAGCGGAATCTTATCTACTTTAGAAACAACAGACGTTACGTAAATGATGTTTTCAAAGACGCTTATCTCTTGTTTCCGCCGGAACGAGTGTATGAACAATACGTTGATGTTTTAAAGAATTATGCGCCATCTTCAACTAACCATGCTTCTTCTATGGCGCAGCAATTGCTGCGCACAATATCTGAAATTGCAGTTCAGCGATATCATGGAACCTATGATGCAATTTGGAATTCACCCGCAGACCAGATTGAATATATGTATAAGATCGAAATGCAGTCGCCTGAGGTAATGGCTATTCAATGGGATTCACGCTGGCTAGATGTTTTTTTAGAGCTGGATCAATACGAGCTGGTAAGTGCCTTTGCACGGCCGGGACATCCTAAAGCAATGCAGTATTTGCTTCGTAAATTGACTGATAATCCTGAATTTCGCCATCGGTTTGCCAATATTCTCTTGATGGGTTTAGAGCGTTCGGGGATAAGTAAACAACGCCTGCAAGAGGCTCTCCTAGTAGCTTTGGAAGATGACAGAAATACAGAATGTCGATTAATTGAACCGTATACGTTTGAGCAGCTATGTCAGCTTCCAGCAAGTTTTGCGAGTCGAATAATAACTGTTCTACCTCGATTCAGTGAGGTTGCAGAAGACCAACTTGAGTATGTCATTCGCCTCATGCAAGGACCATCAAACCCAATAGAAGAGGTGTAGCTACCGATGAGTCAAGAACTATTACAAGATATTATGAGGCTTCCAGCAGAAAGATTGTATGCACAGGAGTTGGAAGCGCTTCGTAAAGCGGACACTGGTAAGATACCGGCAGGATGGCAGATGTCGCCTCAATCTGTCCTGAAGTTTATAGTTGGCGGTAAAGCAGGGAGTACCGAGATTACACCTAAGTACATTGGTAACAAGCGATTAATAGAGATGGCGATAGCAACACTGGTAACCGATCGTGCATTGTTATTAATTGGTGAGCCGGGTACAGCCAAGTCATGGTTATCTGAGAATTTATCAGCAGCTATCTATGGACAATCAGGACTGGTCGTGCAAGGTACTGCGGGTACGAGTGAAGAGCAGGTCCGTTATTCTTGGAACTACGCGATGCTGCTTGCACAAGGCCCAACTCCGGAAGCGTTAGTAAAAAGTCCCATCATGCGAGCAATGGAGGATGGGGGCATCGCACGTTTCGAGGAAATTTCTCGGTGTGCATCGGAGGTACAAGATGCGTTGATCTCTATCTTATCAGAGAAGACGATTTCAGTGCCTGAGCTAGGCAAGGAGATGAGCGCTCGTAAAGGCTTCTCGATTATTGCAACAGCTAACACAAGAGACCGTGGTGTCAATGATATGTCAACTGCCTTGAAGAGGCGGTTTAATATTATTGTCCTTCCAGCGCCTGCGGATTTGTATACTGAAGTAGAGATTGTGAAGAAACGGGTCCGTGAAATTGCTTCCTCCTACGATTTACAAGCTGCACTTCCTGCAGATGAGGCTTTACATAAGGTCGTGACGATCTTCCGTGAGCTGCGCAGCGGGATGACCTTGGATAAGAAGGAGAAGGTGAAGTCTCCAGCAGGGGTAATTTCCACAGCTGAAGCGATCTCACTCTTAACGAATAGTATGGCGCTGGCCGCAAGCTTCGGTAATGGAGAACTGACAGACGAGGATCTGGCCGCCGGACTGCAAGGTGCCATTGTGAAGGATGATGATAAGGATCAGCTTGTCTGGAGAGAGTATCTCGACAATATAATGAAGAAACGCGGCGCAGATTGGCGGGGGTTATATACGGCTTGTAAGGAGATGAACTAGTGGAGAGCGAAACTACTGGAGCTGGCGTACATTTTTTTGGGGTGCGGCATTTGTCTCCTGGTGGTGCGCAGCATCTATTAAGCTACCTTGATGAGATAGAGCCCACAGCTGTTTTAATTGAAGGGCCAGCAGATGCTACTACTGAGATTCGCCATATCCTCAACACGACAACCAAACCTCCGATAGCTATTTTAGCGTTTACGGAAGAAGTTCCTGTTCGTACAGCCTTATGGCCGCTTGCGGTATATTCCCCCGAATATCAAGGGATGAAATGGGCGGAGCAGCAGGGAGCTCATACAGCTTTTATAGATTTACCCTCTTCAGTTGTTATCGCGTTGCAGGATATACGAACCCGCAACAGAGATTCTGCTAAACAGAGCGTGGGATCCGAAGTTAACGATTCAGAAGAGAAGGCTCCGGAGGAGGTTTCTCTCTATGAAAGAATAGCAGAGCTGGCTGGCGAGCTAGATTATGATATGTATTGGGAGCGCAATTTCGAACACAACACCAACAAGGGTGCATATCAGGAAGCGATCATTTCTTTCTCATCCCAAATGCGCCAGATGTCGGAAGAGAATGAAAGACATAACAACGTAATAGAATATGCGCACAACACGATTCGTGAAGCTTATATGCGTCGTCAGATTCAGGATACAATCACCGCCGGTCATCAACCACATAAGATCGTTGTTATATGTGGAGCTTACCATACAGCGGCACTTTCTGATCTGGCCACCGGTATGACAGATGAGGAAATAGATGATCTTCCTTCACTAAATACCAAGCTAACTCTTATGCCCTATACGTATTATAAACTATCTTCCTTGTCAGGCTATGGAGCAGGGAACCTGGCACCTCATTATTATCAAATGATGTGGGAACGTATGATGAACGGTTCACTTGATGACTTACCGCATCACTATCTGTCTACTGTAGCTAGATACTTGCGCAATAGCGGGACACATCGCTCTACAGCAGAAATTATTGAAGCTGTGCGCTTAGCAGAGTCATTAGCTGCCCTTCACGGTGGAAGTGCGCCGACGTTAAGAGATTTGCGAGATGCAGCACTGACCTTGCTGGGGCGTGGAGAGCTTAGCGTAATCGCTGAAGCACTTGCTCGTACAGATATCGGTACTGCTATTGGTGAGCTGGCAGAGGGGATTAGTCAGACGCCAATTCAGGATGATCTGAATCGGCAATTAAAACGCTTGAAGCTTGAGAAGTATAAGACCCCTGTAGCAAATGATCTTGAATTAGATCTCCGGGAGAATCGAAGAGTGTCTTCTGAGGAAGCGGCTTATCTGGATTTAAACCGTTCTTTTCTTTTTCATAGGCTCAGAACACTTGGAATCGATCTAGTGAACATAAGAGCAAGTGGTCAGACTGGCGCAACATGGGCAGAGCATTGGGTCATGAGGTGGTCTCCTGAAGTCGAGATTCAAGTCGTTGAATCTACGCTGCTTGGAGAAACGATTGAGATTGCTTCAGCCTATGTATTGCAGCAAAAATTAGATCACAGCAGTACAATTGCGGAAGCGTCGGCACTTATTCGAACGGCTTATGAGTGCGGGATGCTGAACCAGATGGAAGCAGGACGGCAAACACTTCAGCGCTTAGCTGTTGATACCAGAGATGTAGTGCAAATCGCTGCGTCCATTCATGAGTTATCCCTTCTGATTCAGTATGGCGACGTTCGCCGGATAGATACCAAGCCGCTTATTCCGCTGCTAGAACAATTGTACAGACGAGCGTGTCTGTTCTTGCTGGATGCGAGTCAATGTAATGATGAAGCATCGGGTGAGATGCTAAAAGCTATGAACATACTGAATCAGACAGCTATGGAGCATAGTGAGGAAGTCGATGAGCTGTTGTGGATACAAGAGCTGAAGCATTTATCGGAAAGAGATGACTGCAATCCGCGCTTGTCTGGAGTAGCATGTTCCATACTGTTAGAACGTAATGCGATAACTGCACAGCAATGTTCAGAAGAAGTATCGAGACGACTGTCACCGGGTATTCCTGCAGATCTTGGAGCAGGCTGGTTCGAAGGCATGTCTATGCGTAATCGATATGTACTTTTATCCCGATTAAGTCTGTGGGAACAAATGAACGAGTATATTAATTCTTTGGATGATGATGAATTTGTGCGTGCTTTAGTGTTTTTGCGGCGAGCCTTCAGTACCTTTGAGCCAAGAGAAAAGACTATGATCGCTGAGTTACTAGGTGAATTGTGGGGCGTGAACACTGAACAAGCTGCTGAGATTCTGACGGGCGAGCTGAAGGAGGCCGAAGCAAAAATGATTGAGGATTTGAATGATTTTGACTTTGGAGATATATGACGATGAGTACTTCAGTAGATTCAAGTGTTGTAGCTCGCTGGCGGCTTATTCTTGGCCAATCCGCAGAAGAACAGTTGACCGTTTCTAGCGGAAACACAAGTATTCACCTGTCCGAAGATGAACTCATCATGGATCAGGCGCTGGCCGCTATATATGATGAGACGAGTGAGATTGGAAATAGCGGCACTGCTAACACTGCTGCCTCCGGACAAAGAGGAGCAGGATCAGGTAAATCTGCACCTCGGTTGGCGAAATGGTTAGGAGATGTTCGCAATTTTTTCCCTGAGGATATCGTCTCGGTTATTCAACATGATGCAATGGAACGGAAGGGCTGGAAGCAGCTATTGTTTGAACCGGAAGTTCTTGCAACAGTGAAACCGGATATACAGTTAGTAGGTACACTCCTCTCCCTTAAAGGAAAGATTCCTGAGAAGACAAAAGACACTGCTCGCCTGTTAGTGAAGGCAGTTGTAGATGATCTTGTTAAGCGAATGGAGGAGGACCTTCGTCGGGCGGTGACGGGTGCACTGAATCGCAGACAGCATTCTCCATTGCCTTCACTTAGTGGCATAGATTGGACACGGACGATAAAACGCAATCTGAAGCATTATGATGCAAAACGGCGGCAGATTATCCCTGAGAAATTCTACTATTATGATCGGGCTAGACGCAGCAAGGAATGGACAGTCATTGTGGATATCGATCAGAGTGGTTCTATGGCAGAATCTATTATTTGGGCTTCAGTTGTGGGTTCGATCTTTGCAAGCATCCCTTCATTAAGTACTCGAGTAGTTGTATTTGATACAGAGGTCGTTGATCTGACTGAGCAATGTGCGAATGATCCTGTTGACATGTTGTTTGGGATTCAGCTAGGCGGTGGTACAGATATACAAAAATCTGTTGCTTATTGTGAACAATTTATTGAGCAGCCGAAGAAGACCTTATTTATTATCATCTCTGATCTGTACGAAGGTGGGAACCAAGCGGGTTTAATCCGTCGTATGCGTCATCTGAAGGAATCAGGTGTCAGAACGATGTGTTTACTCGCTTTATCTGATGAAGGCAAGCCTTTCTACGATGAGCATGTGGCTAGATCCTTGACTCGCGATGGAACGCCTTGTTTTGCGTGTACACCTGCATTGCTGCCACAGTTAGTAGAAGGTGCGCTAAAAGGACAAGATCTTTCTGAATTAGCCAAGAAACTTGGAACGAAAGGAATTTAACTGGAGATATCATTTTACAAGTTCATAAAAAGTGTTCTTCAGACAAGAACTGTGTTTCATTACAGCTTTTGTGGCGTATATAGAATCATACCCCCCTTTATACAATAGAATTTGGCCCTGTCGCTCGCCGGCAGGGTATTTTTTTATGGGAGTCATTGGATAGCTATTACTTGACCTATTTGAAATTTTCTTTTAGAGTATGCTCTGCACTCTCCCTGTGGTAAAATAGACCTGATTTTTCAAAAATATAGGAAAGTTAAGCTTCACGCTTACATTATCCTTATATTTCTTGCATAAACGGTACCGCCTCTTTTGGGAGGCCAAAGGCGTTTTTGCTTGATAAACCTAGATCAGTGCATATAGGGATTGACATCTAAGATGGAAGTAATGTTACAGGATGTGCTATAATTTTATATTGGGTTAAAACATCAAAGAGCTACATTTTAAATAGAGGACGTGAAAACAGCATGACTAAGGGGAACCACAACTCACCGGACTTAAAATCCGGCAAGGGTTCGAAGGATTATTCGAAATATTTTGATTTTAGTGACGCGAAGGTAATTAGTGAAGAAGAAGGTAAGATTACTTACCGGATTAAAGGAAGAAATGTACAAATTAATAGTCAGCCTGATTACAAAGAAGGAAAACGGCGCGGCAAGGAAGAAATAGAAGTGCATTATGATTTCGAGATTCCAGAAGAAATGCACAATTTCGGAGTAGACAAATATTATCATATAACGACTTACGGCTGCCAAATGAATGAGCATGACACGGAAACGATGAAAGGCCTTTTGGAACAGATGGGCTACAAAAGCGTCGATGACCGGAATGATGCGGATATCATTCTCTTAAATACTTGTGCGATTCGCGAGAACGCCGAGGATAAGGTATTTGGAGAGCTTGGTCATCTTAAGAATTTGAAGATTGAGAAGCCAGGTCTTTTGCTGGGCGTGTGTGGCTGCATGTCGCAGGAGGAAGGCGTAGTCAATCGAATTATGTCTAAGCATGGATTCGTGGATATGATCTTCGGTACGCATAATATTCACCGACTGCCACACCTCATTAAAGAAGCTGTATTCAGCAAAGAGCTTGTGGTGGAGGTATGGTCTAAGGAAGGCGATATTATTGAGAATTTACCGAAGAAACGCGAGGGTATGCGGGCTTGGGTAAATATTATGTATGGCTGCGATAAGTTCTGTACGTACTGTATCGTACCCTTTACACGGGGAAAAGAACGCAGTCGCCGTCCGGAAGACGTCATTGCTGAAGTAAGAGAGCTTGCGCGTCAAGGCTTTAAGGAAGTCACTTTACTGGGGCAGAACGTAAACGCATACGGTAAGGATTTTACAGACATTGATTACACCTTCGGTGACCTGATGGATGACATGCGTTTGATTGATATTCCGCGCATTCGCTTTATGACATCGCATCCGCGTGATTTTGACGATAAATTAATTGAAGTACTAGGCAAAGGCGGCAATCTGGTGGAACATATCCATCTACCGGTTCAATCGGGAAGCACTGCTGTACTTAAGAAAATGAGTCGCAAATATACTCGTGAAGCTTATCTGGAGTTAGTTCGCAAGATCAAGATAAGTGTGCCTAATGCAGTGTTGAGTACCGATATTATCGTTGGTTTCCCTGGAGAGACGGATGAGCAATTTGAAGATACTCTTTCGCTAGTGCGCGAGGTTGGGTATGATATGGCATATACGTTCATTTATTCACCTCGTGAGGGTACTCCTGCAGCTGCTATGGAGGATAATGTACCTATGTCGGTGAAGAGCGAACGTCTACAAAGACTCAATGATCTCATTAAAGAGAACAGCCGGATTATTAATGACCGTATGTTAGGTGAATTCGTTGAGGTGCTGGTTGAAGGGGAGAGTAAGAATAACTCTGAAGTCCTTTCCGGCCGTTCCCGTGCGAACAAGCTGGTTCATTTTGAAGGTCCGAAGGAGCTTATTGGCACATTTGTAAAAGTGAGAATTACAGATACCAAAACATGGTACATTAAAGGGGATATTGTGGCAGAAGCTGCAGCTGTTCATTAATCATCACATACGAATGGGGAGATGGCTTGTGAGTACAGAGGAACAACGTTTGAATAAATATGGAATGAAGACTTATAATACCCGTGACTTAATTGTACGCGAGGATATTATGGGCAAAGCTAAAGAACTTGCTACATTAATTTCAACTAGTGAAGAGGTAAAGCATTTTCAACAGGCAGAACAAAAAATCTTGAACCACGAGCGGGTACAAAGCCTGATCGCCACGATTAAGAAAAAGCAGAAGGAGATTGTTGCCTTCGAAAGCTTTAATAATAAAGATATGGTAGCTAAGATCGAGCGTGAAATTGAAGTGTTGCAGGATGAAATTGACGGCATTCCAGTCGTGAACGAATTTCAGCAGAGCCAGAGTGACATCAATTATCTACTCCAGCTTGTAATTTCCGTGATTAGAGATACTGTTTCGGAAAAAATTAATGTGGAAGCCGGCACCGAAGCGCCTCCGACCACATGCGGATAACCCACACTCAGTTAAGGGGGCGGATGCAGATCCGCCCCCTTAAGTTTCACACTATACATAATCCTTATCTTTCTATGTCCAGCTGTTGATTTTAGAAGTTAAGGTTTGGTACATTTAAAGATACGAATCAGTAAAATTATAGCTTCGGAAAAGGATGGGGCAAATATGAGCGAAAATGGGGAACAAACCTATAACGCCAAAAAATATCGTACACCGGACGGAGTTCCGGCTGACATCGTAATGTTTACACTGACCAAACGCGAACGTAAGACGGTCACAAAGACACTTCCCTTACGTGAGCTTAAAGTCATGTTAATTCGACGGAAGAAATGGCCATGTGCTGGAATGTGGGCTCTCCCTGGCGGTTTCTGTCAGGAGGATGAGTCCATTTATGCTGCCGCTACTCGTGAGCTCAAAGAAGAGACTGGTGTAGATGGCGGTCATTTGGAATATCTGGGCGTTTACAGTACACCTGGTCGCGACCCTCGCGGTTGGATTATCAGTCATGCCTTTTTCGCCTTGGTGGAGGAATGGATGCTGGAGCAAAGACAAGCTTCGGATGATGCTGGCGAGGTAGGGTTATTTACGTTGCAGGAAGCGCTTGAAGAGCTGGAGCTCGCTTTTGACCACCATGATATCATCAAGGATGCATATTTGCGTATTCAACAACAAATGCTGCAAACTACGATTGCAAGACAGTTTTTACCTAGGCATTTTACCCTTAGTGAGCTCTATCAGGTGATACAAACGGTAGTGCCGGAATTTAAGGAACCGAATTTTATCCGTAAAATCACTTCAACACGTAGTCGTCAGGGTATATTAAAAGAAGTAAGAGACGAAGAGGGAAATGCGCTTAGTTCAAATCAATACTCCCAGCGTCCAGCTCAGCTCTATATGTTCACAGATCATGAGCCTTTGTTATCCATTTATACGTAGTGGCTTAAATCAGGAGAGGGGATTAATCTCATGAGAGCACTAATAGTGATCGACTTTACTAATGATTTTGTTAATGGAAATCTACCTGTTGGTCAGCCAGCCGTAGATATCGAGCCTAGGATCAGCCAGTTAACTTCAGCGTTTGTACACAGTGGCGATTATGTTGTTATGGCCGTGGATTTGCATGAAGAGAATGACACTTACCATCCGGAGAGCAAGCTATTCCCTCCTCATAATGTACGCGGGAGTGACGGACGAGAGTTGTTCGGAAGCTTGAAGTCGGTATATGAGCAGAATCGCGAATCCATCTATTGGATGGACAAAACGCGCTATAGCGCCTTTAGTGGAACAGATCTGGAGATCAAGCTGCGGGAACGAGGCATTACTGAACTTCATTTAATTGGGGTCTGCACAGATATTTGTGTACTGCACACAGCAGTGGATGCCTATAACAAAGGGTTTGCTATTACAGTGCACGAGGATGCGGTAGCCAGCTTTAATCCCGGTGGACATACTTGGGCATTAGAACATTTCCGGGGAAGTTTAGGAGCAGACGTTGTTAAGGCATAATACTAGAACAGAACATACACATATATCAGCGTAGATATTAGGAGATGAGGACTTGAGAAGAGAACTTGCGCTACATACGGATAAATATCAGATCAATATGATGTACGCTCACTGGGTGAATGGAACTCATAAACGGAAGGCTGTATTTGAGGCTTATTTCCGTAAGCTACCTTTCGGTAACGGCTATGCTGTGTTCGCAGGTTTAGAGCGTATTGTTGGTTATATCGGCGGCTTGCGGTTTACCGAAGATGATATCCGTTATTTGTCTGAGCAAGAAGAGAACTATGCTCCCGCTTTTTTGGAGGAACTGTTGCAGTTTCATTTTCAGGGAACCGTTCATTCGATGAAAGAAGGCGCTTTGATTTTTCCAGATGAGCCATTAATCCGTGTGGAAGGGACAATTATGGAGGCTCAGCTGGTGGAGACAGCCATTCTGAACTTCATGAACTACCAGACGTTGATCGCTACTAAGGCTTCACGAATTAAGCAGGTGGCTCCGAATGACATCTTGCTGGAGTTCGGTACCCGGCGTGCGCAAGAAGCCGATGCAGCGGTGTGGGGGGCTAGAGCGGCCTATATTGGCGGCTTTGATGCTACTTCTAACATGCTGGCGGGTAAAATGTTCAGTATTCCGACCAAGGGAACACATGCACATTCCTGGGTTCAGAGCTTTGGCAGCGAACAGGAGGCTTTTGATGCCTATGCTAAGGTGATGCCGGACGAAGTGACACTGTTGGTAGACACCTTTGATACACTCCGTAGTGGGGTGCCTAATGCAATCAATACAGCCAAGAAGCTTGAGGCACAAGGTAAGAAGATGGTCGGTATCCGTTTGGATAGCGGTGACTTGGCTTACCTATCCCGTCAAGCACGGAAGATGCTGGATGATGCTGGCCTGGATTATGTGAAGATTGTAGCTTCCAATGATTTGGATGAGAACACGATCATGGATCTGAAGCTGCAAGGCGCAGCTATTGATACTTGGGGAGTGGGTACACAATTGATCACAGCCTCGGACCAACCCTCTTTGGGTGGGGTCTATAAGCTGGTGGAAATTGAGTCCGCAACTGGAGAGATGATCCCGACGATCAAGATTTCCTCCAACCCTGAAAAAGTATCCACACCTGGCAAGAAGGACGTATTCCGGATTATCGGTAAAAATGGCAAAGCGCTTGCGGATTATATCTGCTTTCCTGATGAGGAAGCTCCGCGTAATGGTGCACGATTGAAGCTGTTTAATCCGTTACATCCATACATGCATAAGTATGTTGAGCGTTACGAGGCATTGCCTATGCTAGAACCGATATACGTTAACGGATTTCAAGTGTATACTTTACCGGATTTGAATGAGGTTCGCCGTTACCATAGAGAGCAAAAGGATCTATTCTGGCCGGAGTATCAACGTAAGCTGAATCCTGAGGTGTACCGGGTCAATTTGAGTGAAAAGGTCTGGACTAGCAAGCAACAGTTAATCGCTGAGCATATTAGACCGGATATAGAGTAGATTTTGCTGGATTAATTCTGTCAACAGTGTTAACGCGGTTTTTTTGTTTTTTTCGGAAGTGATAAAGGAGGAGAACTTAATGGAAAAGGGTGAGCTCGCTTTTGCGCCGAACAGGAACATTAAGCCTGGTGAAATCATTTCGTTCGGTATGTATTCGCAATCAAAGGACGGTAAAGCACTGCCGATTGAATGGCGTGTTCTCCATAACTCTGGAAGCGAACTGATTGTTTTGAGTGAATTTATTTTGGACTGCAAGAGATATCAAGGCAAGAGCGCAGATATTAAATGGCGTGATAGCGTGGATATTACGTGGCAAGACTGTGATTTACGAGAGTGGTTGAATGATGAATTCTATCACACCGCATTCAATGCTGCTGAGAAGGAATTAATAAAGACGACCTGTTGTACAGACAATGGAGAGGGTACCCCGGATACAGAGGATAACGTTTTTTTGCTTAGTGTGGATGAGATAAAAGCATACTCTGAGATACACGGTAAAGAGCTGCGACGTGCCGTTGGAACGGACTTTGCTAAAATGAAAAAATCTGATGGATGCAGCTTATACGTATATGATAAAACGGATAAAGAGAACTATATAATCAAAGACGGCGAGGAGTTTGGCTGCTCTTGGTGGTGGCTGCGTACACAAGGAAACAAACCTTCACGTGCGTTTTTTATCGGACCTGGCTGCAGTATTCGCAGCTATGCAAATGTAAGTGTAGCTCGTGACGGTGTGCGCCCAGCAATAGTAATTAATCTTCCATGATTAAGGATAACTGCCCTAGAGTGGCATCAATAAAAAGGTGTATCCCTTGATCTTCACATTAGTGAAGAGAAGGGATACACCTTTTTGTGATAAATCAGTCCGAGTTAAAAATTTTAGTTCTTTTTCTTGAATTTTAAGAACGACCAAATCGTAAGCATCAACACGACTGCCAGACACGTACCTATACTGATACGGTTCTGAGCATCGAAGAGGAAGGAAACCGCGATTACCGCTAAACAAGCAAGTGTTAGAACGGTTATATAAGGGAATCCCCATACCTTAAAGGTGGGTTCTTTCGGATAGGACTTTCTCAGTTTAAGTTGTGACATACAAATGCTGATCCATACGAGAATAACCACAAAGCCTGGAACAGCCATTAGTAAACGGAACAGGCCATCTTGCGCGAAGTACGCTAGCATGGATCCAATAACAAGAACAACAGCACAGAGCTTCAGACTGTTGATCGGTACACCTTTTGCAGAGGTTTTAGCTAAGCTGCGTGGTGCTTCGCCCTGTGATGCCATAGAGTGTAGCATCCGGGTGGCGCCATAGATACCAGAATTGGCAGCAGAGAGCACTGCTGTAATCAGAATGAAGTTCATGACGTGATCGGCACCCTTAAGTCCTGTAGCGGCTAACACTTGAACAAACGGGCTTGTATGCTCATTCAGTTGATTCCAGGGTATTAAGCCACAGATGACTAAAATCGGTAATGTATAGAACAGAATAACGCGTAGAATGAAGCTTTTAACAACCTTAGGTAAGACCTTTTCTGCATCCTGTGTCTCCGTCAGGGTAAGTCCGATTAACTCAGACCCGCCGTATGAGAACATAACGACAAGAAGGGCAGAGAAGATGGGGGCCCAGCCTCTTGGGAGAAATCCACCATAATCCGTAAAGTTGTGTAAGTAAGGAGTAGCCTCAGACATTGGTAACAGTCCGAAAATTAATGAGCTTCCTAAGATAATGAAGATGATGATCATAGCGATTTTGATTCCGGCTAACCAAAACTCCGTCTCTCCATAACCACCTACACTCATCATGTTGATGCCGATAATCAAAGCTCCACTTGCAAGACTAAGCAGCCATAATGGAACATCTGGTAACCAGTATTGCAAGAAGCTGCCTGCTGCCAGCACTTCAATCACACAGACGGTCAACCACATGAAGCAATATAACCAGCCCACGATAAAGGAGAGCCGTTCTCCAAAAGCCTCACGAATGAAGTCCTTCATGTTCCTATTCGGGTAAACCGTAGCCATTTCCGCTATGGCCCCCATGACCACTAAAAGTAGCAAACCTGCTAAAACATAAGTAAGAATAACCGCAGGTCCAGCAATACTTATGGTCTCAGAACTTCCTTTAAAAATCCCCGTACCGATTACTCCGCCCATCGCCATAAAGCTGATATGCCGAGGAAGCAATTTCTTCTGTAATGATGCTTCGTTTGACTTCACAATTAATGCCTCCTAAGCTGTCTTCGAAAAATTACACCAAGCATCAGTTTATCCTGAAACGGACTAGTTGAAAAGTAAAAATAACACATATTTTTTTGCATAAGGGTGACTTTTCACTCGAGTGTGATATTTAACATGTAGAATATGATAAATATTCGTTATAAAATAAGAAGAAATTTTAAGTTTTACACTCTTTACCCCATATTTAATCCATTCATGAATAAATCGATTTTTTCTGAAGCTTCTTTTCTTCCTTTCATGGTCACGTGTAAATAAGCCTTTTTACTAATGCATTGCTATGTCCAAAACGTTTATGAATCATTTCTATGTCAACTCCGATTTCTGCTAATAGAGAAACGTGTGTGCTATAGAATACATATACATAATGTTCCAAATGAATTAATCTATTCACATGAATAATGAAAACTATCAGTACAGAAATACATACTTTTCTGTGGGGAATCCAGCAATTCTATGGATCACAATACTGGGCTTGTTGCTACTAGGATTTGTTTTGCTTTATTTGATTCAGAAATATCGAAAGAAGAGAAAATGAGAAGTCATGAGTAGTTATTCAAAGTATTGGAGAATGATAGAGAACATACAATGAGTAACCAGACTAGTGTCGGAGGTGTGCTTGTTCACCTTGAAATATACTTAACCAATTAATAATTTGGGAGGGTATTATGATGAGTTATGGATTTCAATTTTCGTTGAAAGGCCTTTTATTGTACGCATTACAGCTGCTTCCTAATATAATCTGGATGTTAATGCCTCCAGCAAATAATGTGCTTACTGAAAACAGTTCCGTCTATAAAATATTGAATATTATAGAAGGAATGTTTGGAGTCTTGACGGTTATTCTTATGATTGTTCTGATAAACAAAGGCGAAGGAAGTAACAGCAACCTTTACATCGGACTGGCAATAATGTTTTTGGCAGCTTATTATATTTCTTGGGTTTTCTATTATAATGGGGTGGTTGCTCCATGGTTACTGATATTAGGAATTGCATGCATGCCGCCTTTGTATTTCTTTTTCGTCGGACTTTGGATGAAAAACTATGTTCTCCTCGTTCCTTGTGCTATTTTTGGAATCACCCATATTTTGATTACTACCATGAATTATTTGAGACCGTAAATTATACTTATGAAAACTGTGACCATACCTGATTCGTTCGTCAGGAATTAGTTTGAAATAAAGCATACATAAAATAACCCGCTGGGCTTTTGCCTGACGGGTTTCTTCTTGTTTATACATTGAACTCCGTAATTTAGATTTCGTAGATGGTAGTGTTTTTTTCTTGCACTATGGAAAGACTTTAAAGCAGGATATACTATCTTGTAGATTTGCAATAAGGTTGCTGTAGACCCACACGATATCCGTCTACTAAGTTATTATTTATATCAGAAAAAAGGTTGTGAAGCTCTTGAATGGTTCGAAAGTTGCTTTCCTATCTGTACTTAGCAACACATTTGTCGTTCTTCTAAAACTCATTGTAGGCATTGTTACAGGTTCTGTGGCAGTTATTTCGGAAGCGATCCATTCTACCTTAGATTTAGTAGCCTCGTTAATAGCATTCTTTTCGGTCCGAATATCGAGCCGTTCTGCGGATAAAACACACCCTTATGGGCACGGCAAGGTGGAGAATATTTCAGGGACGATTGAAACCTTACTTATTTTTGTAGCAGGGATATGGATTATTTATGAGTGCATCCATAAAATATTGAATCCAACCGACATCGAGCTTCCCTATTTGGGAATCATTGTGATGGTGGTCGGGGCAGGACTCAATTATGTCGTTTCCCGAAAGGTTAAGAAGAAGGCAGATGAACTCCATTCTGTTGCAATGAAATCTAATGCCCTGCATCTCCTGACTGATGTTTTCACATCTTTGGGCGTAGCGGCTAGTTTATTATTGGTCACCATTACTGGATGGACAATATTGGACCCAATTATCGGAATTATTTTAGCTTGTTATATTATGAGTGAAGCCTACAAGCTCCTCAAGGAATCCTTTCCGCCTTTGCTGGACGCACGACTAACTGATGAAGAGGAAATCGAGATCTTACGTATCATTGAAGTATTTAAAGAAAGATTTATCGAAATTCATGATTTTCGTACCCGTCGATCTGGTCCGGAAGAATATGTGGATTTCCACCTTGTCATCCCTTCCTCGATGGATATCAGTACGGCTCATAAAATATGCGATGAAATTGAACATGCCATTAAAATAGCTTTCAAACATGCTCAGGTGTTAATACATGTTGAACCAGAGGAAGAGCTGTTAAAAAATCAACCACAGACGCATTAAGTAGGTGATGAAAATCTTGTGAGCAATAGAGAGATAGTCCAGAATCGTCCGAGTTGACTGAGATAGAAGCGTCCTGTCAACCTTAGAAGGAGGAGGTGCATGAAAGGTCTGATTTAGATCCTTTGGTGGATAGACATCTAGTTACCCATTTACCCAAGCGCTATAGGGGGATTGCATATCCTAAGATGTACTCAAATGCAGAGGAGGAATTATAATGAGCGAAAATGTTGCTGGTGTTGGATATGGAGGCGGTATCGGAGGTGCCTTTACATCTACTGGTGCAATCTTAGTATTGTTTATCCTCCTTGTAATTATTTCTAAGACAATCCTGCTATAAGATGTTAGCGGAAGTCTGAGGTGTTTAATCCGTCAGCCCAAACTGCTGACGGATTTTTTTTACATTGATTTAAGAACGTATGTTTGGTTATAATGAAAACGAATGTTCTTATTCTGGAGGCTGAATATGCTCAGTAACACGGCACGGAAGACTCCTGAGACAGCGATTATAGTTGAAGGTAGGGAAAGGCTGAACCCGTGATTCAAAAGGGTCCAGACAGTGACATATTAGATACAGTGAGGCATGGACGGCAGTAGCACTGATTACTGGACAATGAAATAGGGGAGTTTCATGGCTGGAAAACTCGAAGATAATGGACTAAGGGAGGGGAGCCGAATGATTATACCAGAGCATAAACAGTGTATTCTTTCTGATTCGCGGAATGAGATTCGTAGCGAACTTAATCTAGATCCTCAAGTGTTAGCTGAGATATCTCAGGTACTAGCTCAATCAATGGAGGATCATAGTCCGATAACACTCACACTATTTGACCAAGTTAAAGATAAAGAAATACGTGGTATTGTAATGCGAGTAGATCAAAAATTACAGCAGATTAAATTGAGAACAAGTGATGATGGTTGGGAATGGGTTGAAATAGTTGATGTTATAGGAGCTTTTACATAGTAAAGCCTCAGGGTAATCCTGAGGCTTTTTCTTATTTAAGAATGTACTTACCCTAACCCGGAAACTATATCCCATCCACCGTTTTAAGGGAGAGAATCTTTTCATTAGAATATTTCCTGTAATTCTGAACGGCTCTTTTGATACTCAGGAAAACTTCCTTTACCATAAACGGGAAGAGGTTATTGATAGTTTCAAATGTGGAATGTGATGAATTTAACATCTTAATTTTTAATTTTATTGCTAAATATAAGTAGCTAAATATGCTTAGGTAACACATGGAAAATGCAAGATTTGTCACTTCGCAACTTGCAAAATCAAGATACAATCGTTGAAAAAGTCAAAAGGATATTATACTGATGACATTCTGAAAGGGGCTATGTCGGTGGTACAGTTACCAAAAGTGAACGAACTCGGTTTTTTTGAGATTCGTCTGGAATCAATTGGAGGGCTAGGCGCGAACTTAGCTGGTAAAATGCTTGCAGAAGCAGGCGTTGTCGGTGCTGGAATGAATGGAGTGAGCTTTTCATCCTATGGTTCTGAGAAAAAGGGATCAGCGGTAAAAGCGCATATCCGTTTTTGTGATTTGAATACGCATATTCGTGACACTTCACCGGTAGAACGACCTCATGTCGTAGGTATATTCCACGAAGCGTTGGCAAAGACCGTCAACGTAACTAGCGGAATTTATGATCATAGCACAGTGCTAGTGAACTCAGCCAAGTCACCGGAAGATTTGAAGGCTTCTTTAAATATGATGGCAGGAACCATAGCTGTTGTTGATGCCACAACGATCGCATTAGATGAGAAGAACCGTGTAAACATGGCAATGTTAGGCGCATTGTTCCGGATGTGTGATTTCTTGGATCCTGAAATTATGAAGGGTGTTATCGAGAAATCTCTTGGAAAAAAATATCCGCAGGCTGTTCAATCTGCACTAACTACTTTCGAACGTGGATTTAATGAAGTTACTTTCATGCATTTCCCTTTGCCTGAAGGTGCGGTTATGCCTGAGTTCGTCCGGTCCGATATTTCGGCCTTAGGTTATGAGACACAGCCTATTGGCGGTACCATTACGAATCCTGGCAGCAGCTTTTTAAAGAATCTCAGCATTTCAAGATCCGGTTTATTACCTCATTTTAAATTAGATGATTGTATTCATTGTGCACAGTGCGATACGGTATGCCCTGATTTATGTTTTGTTTGGGAGGAGCAGCCTGATAAGAAGGGGCGTCCGCAAATGTTCCTGCAAGGCATTGATTATCAATACTGTAAAGGCTGTTTAAAATGCGTAGAAGCTTGTCCTACAACGGCTTTGTCTGGCGAACGCGAGGAAGATGGCTATGCAGAAAGTCATACTGTCCGGCATATTTTTGATCTCGTTACCGAGGCCTAATTAACGATGGAAAGGTGGAACACACGTGGCTATAGATTATGAAAAAGAAGTAGGCTCAAAGAAAGTAGAGCAGAAATTCCTATATGAATCCGGCAATGAAATGGCGGCTTATGCTGCCCATCAAATAAATTATCATGTCATGGGTTATTTTCCGATCTCCCCATCGACAGAAGTGGCTCAATTTCTAGATACGATGAAAGCGAACGGTCAGCATGATATTATGCTCATTCCATCAGATGGTGAACATAGCTCTGCAGGAATCTGTTATGGAGCTTCGACGGCTGGTGGACGTGTATTTAATGCAACCAGCGCCCAAGGCTATATGTTCATGCTAGAGCAATTGCCGGTACAAGCTGGTACACGGATGCCTATGGTTATGAATTTGATCTGCCGCTCGATTTCCGGTCCGCTTAATATTCACGGTGACCATTCTGATTTGTATTTTGCGCTAAATACGGGCTGGCCGATTCTAATGTGCCGTGATCCACAATCTGTTTATGATATGAACCTGATGGCATTAAAGCTAGCTGAGCACGCCAAAGTGAGGCTTCCAGTAATGGTAGCATCAGACGGATATTTTACTTCTCACCAGAAACGCCGCGTACAAGCATTTACTCACCGTGAGGATGTTCACAAATTTGTCGGACCACAACCTCCGGCAGGCTTTACGGATACACTGGACCGCAATAATCCGGTTACCGTAGGTCCTTACATGAACGAACCTGATTATATCAACAACCGTTATCAGCAGTCGGTAGCGATGTACAATGCGGGTGAAGTCTTCGAAGAAATTGCTAAAGAATTCGCTGAATTGACCGGACGCCACTATCCAATGATCGAAGAGTATCGGATGGAAGATGCAGAAGTAGCCGTGTTCTTGATGAACTCAGCGTCAGAGATCATTAAAGATGTGGTAGACCAGCTTCGCTTGCAAGGGATCAAAGCAGGTGCAATCTCACCGAATATGATTCGACCTTTCCCCCAGAAGCAAATGGCTGAAGCGCTGAAGCATGTTAAGGCAATCACTGTAGGCGATCGCGCGGATTCGGTTGGCGGTCACGGCGGTAATATGGTAAATGAGATTAAGGCAGCCTTGTTCACCTACGGTAACACTACTACAAAGGTTATTAGCCGTATTTACGGGTTGGGCGGTAAGGACTTCTATGCAGAAGATGGTCATGCGTTCTTCCAATTGGCTTTGGATGCCGTTGCTGCAGACCGTGTTGAAGTTCCGTTTGACTACTATGGTCACAATCCAGGTACTCCGGACAAAGCGCCACAGCGTCTATTGAAGCCGATGGACTTTGATTCGCTGAAGTCAGGATTAATTACGGTAAAACAGGATGAAGCAACAGGAAAATTAAGTGTGCGGATACCCCCACTGCGGAGCTTGACGAAGAAACCTAAGCGGCTGGCACCAGGTCATGGCGCATGTCCGGGCTGTGGGATTTTCTCAGGTCTGGAGACGTTCTTCAAAGGCATTGAAGGGGATATCGTAGCGCTTTATCACACAGGTTGTGCGATGGTAACGACTACGGGCTATCCATATTCTTCTCATAAATCTACCTTTATTCATAACCTGTTCCAAAACGGTGCAGCTACCTTATCCGGTGTCGTAGAAATGTTCTGGGAACGCAAACGCCGTGGTGAATTGGACGGACTGGGGCTTCAAGACGACTTTACCTTTGTAATGGTAACTGGTGATGGCGGTATGGACATCGGAATGGGGCCGGCGATTGGGGCTGCACTACGCGGTCACAAAATGATTATCGTAGAGTACGATAACGAAGGTTACATGAACACAGGTGCTCAGCAGTCCTATTCCACACCACTGGGTCACCGTACCTCTACATCCAGCATAGGTAAGAATCAGCAAGGTAAAGTTACGCAGCATAAGGATACTGCACAAATCATGGCAGCTACTAACATTCCATATGTCTTTACAGGTTCTGAAGCTTACCCGCAGGATCTTGTGAAGAAAGCGGCAAAAGCACAATGGTATGCTCAGAACGAAGGACTTGTGTACGGTAAAATATTGATCGCATGCCCGCTGAACTGGATGTCTGAAGATAAAGAAGGCACCAACATCGTTTCGTTGGCTGTTGAATCTTGTTTCTTCCCTCTATATGAAGTGGAGCACGGTTCTACGAATATTACGTACAATCCAGAGGATAAAGGCAAACGCGTTGAGCTCTCAGCTTGGTTGAAGACAATGGGTAAAACCCGTCATTTACTGAAGCCTGAGAATGAACCAGCTTTACGCAGCTTTGAGGCAGAAGTGGAGCGTCGCTGGAATCGTCTGAAAGCAAAACATGAGCATCCTGATTTGTAAGAGATAATGATAAATAACCCGGCAGATTCGTCTGCCGGGTTATTTGTATATAATGGTAGTAGGGAGGGATGATTCTATTGAGCTGGATTCTATGGATATGCTTTTTTGTTTCATTACTATTGTCTTATGTTGATCAGCGAAAGACATTGAAGCTAAAAGACTGGATGATCATAATAGGGGCGTTTTTACTTTGTGAGTTCTACGTCAATTTATTTGGGTTACTGATTCCTGTTGGTTTTATCATTGGATTGATTGTTATGAATAAAAAGAAAACATTTCTTTACTCAAAAGCACTACTATTTGGTTTGATTAGTGTTTGTGTTATTTTTTATGGCCCTAAGATTAGTTTGAATGAAATCCATGAGCTAACGAAGGCTAATAAATATACTGAGCAATTTAATAAGATTAAATCCGTCTCACAATTTTCCGTCGAATCAGATATTAATGATGTACTCTCGACGTCAGCAAATCATTTAAAAGATAAAAATCCAAACTCAGAAATTCCTGTAGACGACCCTCATGTAGCCTTCAGTATATGGGTTCTCCAGCATAGAAATGTAGCTCTTAAAGATTTAGATTGGTTATGGTATAAAGCTCCTTTAGAATTAAATTATTATTGGCAAATTAATCGTCCCGATCCATTGGTTACTCTTGAATATGTTGTTTTTAATGAGGTTGGATACATGGGTGTTTTTGAAAGAGAGAATACGACTAGTCCTTACTATTTACGGAAGATTTTTGAGTTTGATCGGTTGAAAACAAATAACCCACAAATCCCTTGATCATTTAAAAATGGAGGTTTTTCACTAAATTACGTCTAATGAATGGGTATTTGCGCGTACAAAGTGGTTATCGGACTCCAGAGCACTTAGTTATTAGCATGGAAAACAACAAAAAAGGCTGTGAGATTGGAATAATCCATACTCTCCTGTCACTTGATAGGTTAGAACAAATTCCAGTTTCCTTTAACCCTAGCATGTTGTTCTGCCCTAAGCAAAAGATAGCGGGTACAAATAACAAGCCCTACACTACCCACAATTAATGCTCCTAGAGCCAACCACCAGGTGAACCCTATATTATCGTACAAAGCTCCCCGCACGAGAACTAGGCTATAGGTAACCGGAAAGAGAAGTGATAAACCGGTCGCCCATATTGGAAATACCGCTGGAGGAATCCGAACCCCGCCGAACAACTCCATAGGCGCTTGAAAGATGTAATATAACAGACCCGAATCTCGTGAAAATAGCGATATCGCACAGAGAAAAGCTCCCCAAATGACCGCAGAAATCATAATCAATGCTAATATAGGCAGTAAGACCCCCCAATGAATAGATGATACATCCGTTATAAAAAGGAAGGTTAGGCAGGAGAAGGCTGCAAACATCCATATACCGTGAAAAAGAGAGTATAAGGAACGCCCGTACAGAAATGCCATTTTGGAAGCAGGCGTTAAGAATATCATCTCCAATGTGCCGCCTTTGCGTTCCTGTTCGAATAGCCAGGCTGCCTGAACAACCGTCCAATATAATTGGAAGACGAGATAACCACTAAGCAGAAATAACGGAATTCGCCCATCTGGAATTACCCTGGAGAGCGTGGAGCCTGCTCCGTTTCTAAAGGGCTGCATCGTAAAGTAGGAGGTCAGAAAGGTAAGCGCCGGCCAGAGAAGGAGTGAAAAAAATACTGCATGCCCCTTAACTCGGTTTTGATGCTGCTTCGTGACCTCGGCGCTAAGAGTTAGCCATAAACTGCTTAAGTTCATGAGACCCTTCCTTCCGAAAGAAGGATGATAGCATCTTCCAATGTAGGCTTCTCAGTAGCGAATCCAGTAATGCTTAAGCCGTGCTCATTAGTCCAAGGTAATAGTTCAGTAATCATGCGATCTGCGGAGGGGGTCATTACTGAGATTCGATGTGGCTCATCTGAACGTAGAGCTATTACTCCTTCAGATTCAGCTTCAGCTTTGATAAGCTCTGCAGGGTGTACAAGCGTTCTTAGATGCTTCAAAAGCTTGGGACGTAGTGATTCACTCCAACCCGTTACATCCAAATGTGCAGTTTGTGAACCAGCAACTTGACGGACAATATGTTCCGGCTTGTCACAGAGCAGCAGTTCTCCACGATTTAGTACATAGACACGGTCACACAGCTCTTCGACCTCCTGCAAATAATGGCTGGTGAGTAGGATGCCTTTACCACTGTCAGATGCAAGTTTCCTCACAGTACTGCGAAGCTGCCTAGCGATTGGTGCATCTAGACCGAGTGTAGGCTCATCAAGGAATAAATATTGTGGATCATTAATAAGTCCTCTGGCGATTTGCAGACGTTGTTTCATCCCTTTAGAATATTGCTCAACGGGCTGGTCAGCCGCTTCAGTTAGTCCAACTTCTTCTAGTAAACGATTCGATTCTCGTTCGATGTGAGAGGTGCTCATCCCATATAGTTTTCCGAAGTACTGTAAATTTTCTCTACCGGTGAGCCGCCAATATAACATTCGTTCCCCGCCAACAATCATATTTACTTTTTGTTGAATTGCTTGTCTATTCTTCGTCATGACCATTCCATCTACTTCTATATTTCCTGAAGTCGGTTCAAGTAGAGTAGAGAGCATGCGGATCGTAGTGGTTTTTCCAGCACCATTTAGGCCAAGAAGACCCACAATTTCTCCAGGGACAATATTCAGAGACAGAGATTTTACTGCAGAGACGGATCTCTTCTCGGAACGGAACCAGCCTTGTCTATGCTTCGTTTCATAAATTTTAGTGACCTCATTCATAGTAATCACTTTGGTTTCACTCCTTCTCATACTAGAATCGTTCGAATAAGCCCCGTTCAACGCGATGATTCGTCCATAGTCCAATGGTTATGTACAGAATGCTTAACAATAAAATCGGGTAAATATCATGAAGTCGGATCAATTCTCCAGTAAGCAACGTCCCCCGGAGGAGTTGAAGCGCATGGGTCAGCGGGAATATTTCACCTACAGTCTGTAATATCTCAGGTAAATACTGCCTTGGAAATTGAAATCCGCATAACAGAGCGGTAATCGTAAATAACGTATTTTGCACAATGAATGTGTCTCGTGTATAGAGCATTATGCTTCCTAGTACTAGAGCCATGGCAAAACAAGATAGTAAATATAGTAAACTTGCCAAGAGGATAGAAAACACATGTACAGAAGGTAAATGTAATCCGGCTAGAAGACCGAATGAGAGGACCACCAGCAACTCGAACCCACTCCGATATAACTGCTGAACTGCATTCCCTAGAAAATAACCGCTCCGACTAGAAGGGGAGAGTAGGAGTGCCTCTAGTGTTCCTTCCCTCCATTCGGTAATGAGCGCTCTTGATACATTCATCATCATGCTGACGGAAAAGATACTGAGTAAACCACCAATGATTACGAAGGTTAAATAGTCATTACTGCCAGCATAGATTGCGAATTTAGAATCGACATCTCCTTTAATTAAATAGACATATGAAAAATATGAGATTAGTACGAGATAGGCCCCTTCAATGATGTGTCCGAATGTAAAGGTCCAGGGAAAGGCTCTAAGATTGGCCTTTTGGTTCCTTTTTAGGGTTGCGATAGCGGTATGCCACAAAATGAATCTACTCCTTTCAAAAATATCATTGTTCCAGATATTGCCTTTGCAGAACGATTAGACTATCAAAGGATTCTTTATGGACTGAATAGAATAAATAGTTTCCCTTACGCTCAGACTTGGTGAATCCAGCTTCTGTAAGCTGCTTTAATTGTTTGGATACTGCAGCCTCAGAGATTCCCAATACTGGCGCAAGCTGTTTCGTACAATGAGGGCCATTCCACAGAATCTTCAAAATACGCATTCGTGTATCATCACTTAAGGCTTTGAGTTGACGCAGCAGGTCGCTTGGCGGACCGTCATTATACGCTTGACCTGGAATATCGACGGCTAGAGGAAAGAATAAAGTATCCTCATTCCAGCCAATAAGCAGGTGTGGGAATATAAATGAAGAAGGAAACACAAACACCTGCTGCAAAGTTTCATAAGGAAAATAATAAGTGTGTGCTTTTTGTGCGGTTAGTGTCCCATTCTCAGCTGAGAGGCGAGGGTGCAGCGTACGTAATGCTTTTTCCGGAGTGCGACTGGCTAAATCTTGAAAATGAGCGGCAGTGGTATTCATCCAAGGCTGGATATAGTCCCATTCCTGACGAAAATAATCTTGTTCATAAGTAATTAATGTTTCGATCAGTAGATTTCGTACACTGCCTAAATTCTCGATCAAAATCTGCATAGGTGCATTGATTAAAGCTCCGGAATTACTGCTATCCGAACCACACAGGGCTTCCACAATCGTACTTAATGTGACTTTTTGGTTCATCATTAGATACACAAATTCCGCATCTGGAAGTTTACACAGCATAGTGATCCCTTGCTTGCAAGAAATGGGGGCACCTGTTTGATCTGGAAGATCTAAGAGTGCTATCCAGCCGTCAGACAACTCTCCTAAGGACAGGATGTCCTGTTGGAGTGCGATAGGCATTGTTTTCTTGAGAGATAGCGCCCACTGCAATCGTTTCGGATGGTGCTCCGGTTGATACAAGACATGCAGACTGCATAATAATTCGTGAAAAGGGCTGACAATCGTTTTAATTTTTCGATTTAATGTTGGGAGTGAGCTCATCTCGTTCCTTTCCGATTAACCGTTTGGTTAATCAAAAACCACTTTCGCGTAAAGTGTTCAAAATTATAGGGGCAATGGTCGATATTGTCAAATATTTTCTGCAAAAAAAAGCGAGAGAAGACCCATTGCATTTAGCACGGGGCTGTCTCTCACTTATTGGGGACTTTTAATAGTGTTGTGAAGTAGAGTTATCTTCCGCCTCTTGGCATCATGGAGTTGTCAACAAATACATCTTTAACGGAATAGGTGTAGCAATGACGTGGTACGGGTACACAATGGTGACGTCTAACGATTTCAACAGGATGAATCACATTTACTACTTGTGGGTGGAAGTGATCTTGATAAATGACCTTAGGTGGGTCAGTAACGGTTTGGGCCGGGCATTTTGGACAATCAGACATTTCCTTCAGCTCCTTTTGTGTGTGGACTTACCGTATTATACGCACAGAACAAAAGCCTGCTTGGTTGTTTGTCTATTGTATTTAAAAATGGGTATTAGCTTAACGCTTGTAAATTTCACGCATGACATGGCGAAGTTCGGGGATAATTAACCGTTCCATAGCCAGCTTTACGGCTCCAGTAGAGCCAGGCATCGAGAAGATTGCGGTCTTTCCCATGGTGCCGGCAATGGCTCGACTAAGAATGGCAGCTGAACCGATGTCCTCTGTGAAGCTTAGCATCCGGAAAATCTCACCGAAGCCTGGTAATGTTTTATCTAGCAAAGAGGCAACAGCTTCATAGGTCGTATCCCGTGGAGAAATCCCTGTTCCACCAGTCAGGAGTACCGTTTCTATTCCGGCATGGTCGACACATTTATACAATAGCTCACGAATATCCTGATAATTGTCTTTTGTAATGGTGCTGCCTATCACTTCATACCCGGCTTCTACGAGCAAAGATTTAATCAAAGCTCCTCCGGTATCTGTTTCGGTAGTCCTGGTGTCCGAGACAGTAATGATATAGCAGGAAACGGTTTGTGGCGCTTCTTTCCGATGTTCTTCAACAGATGACAAATGGCTCAACTCCTAAATTAGAGATGTTTTCATGATAGGGTATGGCTGAAATAAAGACAAGCTGACTTAGACTTACAAAAAGCACCTGGAATTTTCGGTACCGCTTGCGTGCTTCGCGCGCATGTAGTACACTCGCTACACATAACTGTAATTTGCTGGGGAGCGATGAAACATGGAACAGGTCGTACCTGTGTATATATTGTCAGGATTTCTGGGAAGCGGCAAAACAACACTGCTGCAGCGTCTACTAGATCATTGGAAAAATCAGGGTTTACGTCCTGCAGTAGTGATGAATGAGCTGGGTGAAGTGAATTTGGATGGATTGCTAGTTGAGCAAACTGTCCCTATGGCAGAACTGCTTGGTGGATGCATATGCTGTTCTATCCGAAGTGATCTCAGTACAGAGCTGGCTACACTGATCAAGAAGGAGTCACCAGATGTCGTAGTGATTGAGGCAACAGGCGCCGCGAATCCGCTGGAAATTGTGGATGGCGTAACCGAGATTTCGTTATATCAAAAAGTAGAGCTGAAAAGCTTGATCACCGTCGTTGACGCCGCGCATCTTCTTGAACTGTATCGCGCGCAGCAGGGGCAAACGTATCGTTTGATGCAGGAGCAGATTCGCTGCGCTTCTGTCTTGTTATTAAATAAAATTGACCGTGTAACCGCTGAAGAGGCGGAGGAGGTTAACGCTGTACTGCGGAAATGGAACGCTTATGCACCCATTCTGCCAACTGTACGTTGTGAGGTGGATACGGAGGAACTGCTGCGTGATGCAGGTGGAGTTCTTACAGATGCACAATTGGAAGAGACTGAGGACGCGAGTGTAAGCTCATCACGTCATGAAGATGAACACACTACTAGTGGCACACATGCTACTCACGATCATGTTATGGCGTATACACATTATTTTAAACGTCCAGTAAACAGTGAGGAATTCGAACAGTTTGTTAAGGAACTGCCGCGTGATGTTTATCGAGCTAAAGGTATTGTGACCTTTAATGACACCTCCAGCCGGTTTCTTTTCCAATATGCCTATCGTGAAGCTGATTTTATGAAAATTACACCACAAGGCGAAGTGCCTGACGTAGCGGTATTTATCGGTGAACATTTCTCATCTAGCGAGCTGCGCACTAGGCTTCTGGAGATGGAAGGACGTAACTTCGTTCGTCCTAGTACTGTTAAGAGAAGCCTATAATCAGATCTCCTTGTCAGAAGTTGTAATGGTTCATTCCTAATCTTGTAGGTTAATAGTATCGCATACCCTATAAAAATACAGGAGGTTTAAGGCTATGACCCGAATTCAATATCAGGAGTGCATTGACGCTTGTTTGGAAAGTATGAATGCCTGTAATTATAGCTATGTCTCAAGCCTAAAAGAATATGATCTTGCTTCTCTGCGTGAAAGCATGCGGTTAGATCGTGAATGTGCGGATATTTGTTCTTATGCCGTACAAGCGATGACTCGCCAAAGTCCGTTTGTAGCCGGAATTCTTCGTCTGTGTGCCGAAATTTGTGAAGCCTGTGCAGATGAAAGCAGCAAGCATATACATACACATTGTCAGGAATGTATTGATGCCTGCCGTAGATGTGCTGAGGCATGCCGTTTGATTAGCGATGCGGTTGAAGTATACGCGTAAGATTGTATACCAAACTAACTATATATAAGCAAATGACCAGACCATTGCTGTGGATGTACAGCATGGTCTGTTTTTCTTTTTAGCACAAGGTTAGATTTATTTTCGTTTCTTGAAGAGGAAATATGTAGGGAACTGGAGAATTAACAGTAGATGTGAAGCGAACATAAACTTCTCCAAATCATATGGATGATATCAGTTTATTATAGCTCTGGCAGACCGTACAGAAGTGGAGGGGAAAGATGAAGCATACACAAGTACCAGAGAGTGAACAATCAAAGGAGTTATTTGCATATTTTGGACTGGCAGTTTATTATGGTCAAGCCCTAGAACAACAGTTGACCAATTTGTTATTGCTCACCAAATTATCTCAAGGCAAAGCGCCCACAGAAGCAGACCTGACGGATCTGTATCAGCGAAAACTCAGCAATTCACTCGGTCAACTCATCAAAGAAATCCAGCATCACTTTCCTTTCTCAGAGCAAGAAACCGCTCAGCTAGAAGAAGTGTGGAAACAGCGTAACCATATTGTTCACGATTATTTCAAGGAACGGATACAAGAAACGTTCACCCCCGCTGGAAGGGCAAAAATGATCGAGGAGTTAAAACGATTCAAAAATAAAGCTAGAAGGCTTGAAATCAAATTACAAGGCTATTGCACAGAAATGTTCACGAAGCTGGGGTTAGAAGAGGAGAAGTTGTTCTAATAACCCTTCTAATCCGCAGCCCTCTACAACCTCCGGTCTAAATTGAATCTTAGAAGCTCTAACGCAGCGTGAGAGTGCAGATAAAGCTTCGCCTAATGCCGGAAGCATCTCTGGCGTTAGGTGCTCACCCGGTTCCCACCACCAATTCACAATGTTCAATGTTTGGCTCTTCTTATCCATCACCGGTTCAAATCTCCCAATTAAACGATCATTATACAATAAAGGCAGTACATAATAACCATACTCCCGTTCCAAGGCGGGTTTATAGACTTCCCAGCGGTAATGAAATCCGAATAATTGGCGGATTAATTCTCGATCCCATAACAAGTTATCCAGTGGTGCTAATACCGCCGCAAACGAATAATTTGAATGACGCGCATCTTCTTCTGATTCCTGTTGTAATACAGCTTCTAAGGTTGGCGCGTCTATACTACGGATGTAGAGTGGAAGCTTAATTCCCTCAACTAGAACTTCCCTTAGACTGTCGGCTATTAACAGCCTTTGAATCGCTGCAGTACGTTCTTTGCTCTTCAGACCGGAAATCCCTAGCCAGCCGTCTCCGGATTTATTCCATAACAGTCCGATGCTGCCTATTCTTCGCAGCACATACCAATCATGAAATTGTTCATCAGTGGGGTTAGGATCTTCAGTGTTTAAAAGATGATGAGGAAGCAGACGTTCTGTGAAATCGTAATAACGGCGGGTATGAACACGATGATGAACGACTACTTCACCCCAAAAGTACATACTTTCCAACGCAGCCCGAGTTAACCTAGCTGGAGCCCAAGCCCAATCTACCTTGTCCTTACCATCTAGATCCAGAGAGGAGAGAGGCCCGCGCTTCAATAACTCTTCACGAACCTGCGCTACTGTAAGCATCACAGGTTCATTTGCCTGATGGTACGAGGCTGATGCATCTCTTCTGCGTTTAAAATAAGGCCAGTCCTCTGTACAATAAATGGACATGTTCTTGTCCCAGCCATCTAATAATAGTCTGTCCTGATACAGAAGCTCCTGGGCTTGTTCGGGTGTGAACCCGGGAACTCGTGCTTGGAGAACAAGCTCATGGTTATGGCCTGCGATGTTAAGTGGATCATATTGAATACAACCTACGTGACGGACATAATCATAAATGCTAAGTTTACCGGCAGGAAGTGCACCTTTAGTTAACTTTTGGTGAGCCAGGAGAAAAAGTCGAGCTTGCTTCTTAGATACTGTGTATGTACGCATCAAATGCCCCCTTGACCTTTATGTATTATTTTTCATTTTACAGAACAAATGTTCTAATATCAAGTATATAAAAACCCTGAATCACTGGATGTGACTCAGGGCATATTTTACATTTTCTCTAACGATGGTTGCAAGCTACCTAATGAAGGTCTTGAGGGTGCACCATTATTATTGTCTATACTGTTAGAACCAGCACCTACTTGTAGCTGGTACATTCGGAAGTATCTACCGCCGAGTGCCATTAGCTCATCGTGGCTACCCCGTTCGACAATCTCTCCGTGATGCAGAACAAGAATCTGATCTGCACTGCGAATGGTCGATAGACGGTGTGCGATGATGAATGTGGTGCGACCTTTTTTAAGAACTTCTAGTGCATCTTGAATAACGCTTTCTGTCTCCGTATCGATATTGGAGGTGGCTTCATCAAGAATTAGAATAGCTGGGTCGAAGGAGAGCGCTCTGGCAAAAGAAATTAATTGCCGCTGTCCTGCGGATAAGGTACTCCCTTTTTCAATAACGGGTTCATCAAAACCTTGAGGAAGGTGAGCTAACAATTTATCAGCTCCGACTTCCCGTAAAGCCCGTTCTACCCGTTCGCGTGAGATTCGTTCATCTCCTAGGCTGACATTGGAAGCAATGGTACCAGTGAAGAGGTAAGGGTCTTGAAGAACAATCCCCATGTGATTGCGCAGCCACTGTTTCGGAATATCCGTAACCTTCTGGCCATCAATCGTGATTTCCCCTTTTTGCGGATCATAGAACCGGAATAACAAGTTGATAATCGAGCTTTTACCAGATCCGGTGTGACCTACTAGAGCAACAGTTTCTCCCGGGCGTGCTTCAAAGGAAATATCGCGAAGGACGAAGTCTTTTTTGTAGGCAAAAGATACATTCTTAAACTCCACTTTTCCTTTATAACGCGGCATGGAACCATCGGTAACATTCTCCCCGGGCTCATCCATAAGTGTAAAGACACGACCCGCAGATACCATAGAAGTGTCGAGGTTTGCGAGTTGATTCACCATACCCGTAATCGGTTGGAACAAACGTCCAAGCACATCGACGAAGGCGTACAGCACACCTAAAGATACAAATGTAGAACCCGTAATACTGCCATGTCCGAAATACCAAAGCACCATCACAAAAGAGAGACTGCGTAGAGAGTTCACCAGGTTGTGGGAGGTAAAGGCATTCAGATTCAACATTTTATTCTGATATTTCAAGTAGTCATCGTTCAGATTCTCAAATTCTTCACCAAGCTGCTTTTGACGGCGGAATATGCGAACGATGGACATTCCTTGAATCGATTCATTAATGATAGCGTTGATCTCACTCAGGCGTGAGCGGATGATCGTATTGTATTTTGTTGCGATTTTACGATAAAGCACGATCCAAAGAATAAGAATCGGGATGATGAACAAGCTGATCAGACCTAGTCGAACGTCAAGCAAGAACAAGGCGATGTATACGCCAGTAATATTAATAATACCGGTACTGAAATTGGAGAGAACCGCAATAAAGAGATCCTTAATCGCCTCGGTATCATTAGTAACACGTGACACTACCTTACCTGCTGGCAGGTTGTCAAAAAAGTAAACCGGAAGTCGCTGAATATGCGCATACACATCGGTTCGCAGCTTTCGGATTACCTGATTCGCCGAAGATTGCAGCCAATAAGTCTTGCCGAATTCGGCAAAGACCGAGATGACTAGGAAGATAGCGTACAAACCGACCAGCTGATAAATTCCTGGAAGCTCAGGTTTGTAAAAATCGAACAGCTCATCTGCTGATAGTTTAACCGCAGGATAGATGGCTTCATCTTCACCGCGCGTGATATGCATTTCACCATTGCTGAACTTTCGCTCACCATCAGGCTGTGTTACAGCTT
Source organism: Paenibacillus sp. FSL R5-0345 (assembly GCF_000758585.1). Classification (NCBI taxonomy): domain Bacteria; kingdom Bacillati; phylum Bacillota; class Bacilli; order Caryophanales; family Paenibacillaceae; genus Paenibacillus; species Paenibacillus sp. FSL R5-0345. The sequence continues at coordinate 3,798,353 of NZ_CP009281.1, read as the reverse complement.
CATTAATAAAGTAAAAGGTTCTTCCCTCTTGCAGAATGCGAATTTCTTGACCCTTAGCTTCCCCGGGTTCAAAACGGTCTCCGCGTTTGTAATAAGTGTTGTTATACTGAACCGCCTCATCTGGAGACGTAGTACTAAAATAAGGCTTTTCGATGGCCAACATATGATTGTCAATCATACTTTTGGCGATAAATGGGCCTGCCAGTTCCGCCGCTACCCCGATGGAAAGGAGCAGAAGAGCTGCGATAAAGGTTTTTTTCGCAGTCAATGCGTATTCAAGCAGGCGTTTGCCTGTACTCTTTGTCAACGGTGACACCTCCTAAATGTTTTGCATAATCATAGCTAGTATGTCTTTTAATCATTCGATAAATTATTCTCTACTTGCTGCCGGTCATACTGCTCACGATACCAACCATTCATATCCAGCAGCTCTTGGTGCGTGCCACGTTCCACGATATGTCCGTTATCCAGTACGACGATAATGTCGGCATGTTGAACAGCTGAGAGGCGGTGCGTAGAGATTAATGTAGTCTTTCCTGCACGCTCTTGTCGGATGTTCTCGATAATCTGAGCTTCGGTACGAGCGTCAACAGCGGATAAGGCATCGTCAAGAATCAGAACATCTGGATTTGCGATAAAGGCTCTGGATAAGGATACACGTTGCTTTTGTCCACCGGATAAGGATACTCCACGTTCACCCACCAATGTATCTAAACCATCGGATAATGTTCCTAAGTCATTTTGGAAGGCGGCAGCTGTGATAGCTTTCATGATCGTATCGTCATCCGCGTTGTCTAGACCAAATTGAATATTCTGACGTACTGATTTGGAGAAAAGGATCTGCTCTTGAGGAACATAACCCATCCAGCTGTGTAGCTGATCCAATGAAATCTGTTGAATCGGAACTCCAGAGATGAGGATTTCACCATTACCTGTCGGATATTCACGAAGCAGCTGTTTGAGGAGCGTTGATTTACCGCTTCCCGTACGACCGACTACACCTAGTGTTTGCCCTTGGTTCAAGGTCAGACTGACATTGGTTAGATTGTCAATCGTCGATGAGGGATAACGGAATGTCACATCGTTTAGTTCAATTCGGGTAGGATTGGCAACATGAACCGGTTGTGCAGCACTCTGAACATCCGCTTTGGAGTTTAGGGTCTCATCAATACGTTCGAGAGAGGCACCACCACGTTGCATGATGTTAATTAGCTCTCCAATGGCGAACATCGGCCACACAATCATCCCGAGGTACATATTGAAGGAGACAAGATCACCTAGCGTGATCTGATTTCGGAACACAAGATAAATCCCATAGGTAAGACCGATAATGTAGCTGAGCCCTACGCAGAACCGAATCGTCGGTTCGAAGAAGGCATCGACACGGGCGACAGCCATGTTCTTGTTGTATACATCTTCAGTAATATCTGAGAAACGTTTCTCATCGAGTCTTTCTTGTACATAAGCTCGGATAACTCGAACACCTGAGACAGATTCGAGAACCTGATCATTCATATCCCCGAATGCATCTTGTGCTAAACTGTAGCGATCATGGATAGCCTTACCATAAAAAATCATAGCTATTGCAATTAATGGTAATGGCAATACTGCTGCAAGAGTCAGCTTCCAGCTGACAAGAAAACCCATTGCGAACAATACGACTGTGAGGTAGATCGTAGAATCCACCAGTGTGAGCATCCCAAATCCAACGGTAGCTGAGACAGCTCTGATATCGTTGGTTGCCCGGGCCATCAGGTCGCCGGTTCTATTGCGTTCGAAAAACGATGGGGTCATGGTCATCAAATGATTCATAAATCTCGAGCGCAGCAGGCGCTCTACGAGGTTGGAGCCTCCGAATAATTTGTGCATCCATATGTAGGTAATCCAATAAATGACTAGCAGCAAAAGGAGGATCATGCCGATATATTTGGCTAATGATGCTGTAGTTATCGAACCGCGTACTATGTCGTCAATGGCATTGCCTAGTAGGCGTGGGGGGAGTAATTCAAGAACACCAACACCAATTAGTAAGATCAGGCCAATCAGGTAACGCTTTTTTTCTCGGCGAAAGAACCAGCCAAGATTGCGGAGAACGGAGAACAAGTAAATCCCTTCCTTTCGAGTTGAAGTAATAGCTGTGACGTTGAAAAAAAGCACAAGTGGTTATCTCTACAGCCAAGAAAAAAACGACGGTGCCGTCCTTTAAAGATGACAACCGACAAAAAAGGCATATCATCCGAAAACGGACGATATGCCTGTAATTTACAGCTATCATGCGCACGGTGCTATACAGCACCAGGCATGTGAGAGACCTTCAAAAACTAAAGTTATACGATCAATTACACTCGCAGGGAACTTCAGGATGGTTTCACCACTTGGGCTGCTTCGGTATTCGGTTGATTGGAAATTCCAACAATAGTGATATGATATGGCTGTAACTTCGTAAACACCGCGCTCACCCCTTTCAATGATTTAATAATAACTACTGGTAATAACTAGTAGACCGTTAGTTATGTTCAGAGTTTATCACTCGCTTCGCAAAGTTGTCAAACTAATTTTTGAGGAGCTTGGGAAAACATTAATTGTATAAAGGTATTTGAATATCGATTCATTTTCAGTATGATATAGACTATACAAAGGAGCTGAGAGAGATGAACATGGAAATTAGTCAAGCAGCGGCAGCTTGGTTTAAAAGAGAACTGGATCTTAACAATGGAGACTATATTCGTTTATTTCCCCGTTATAGCTCGGGAGGCGGACTTCACCCTGGCTTCTCACTGGGTATCGCAACAGAGGCGCCTGGACGTCCGGCTATTCAAGTTGAACAAGAGGGTATTGTGTTCTACATGGAGGAGCAGGACTTATGGTATATGGAAGGTTATGGTTTAACTATTGTGTATTCTGAGGCAGAGGATGACATTGAATATAAGTATGAAGCCAAGTCAGTGCCTGATAGTGTACAGATTTAACTGACTTAATTTTGTTTATTAACTAATGATGAAAAGCCCTTGCCAAAAGGCAGGGGCTTTTTCTACGTTGATATAATCAGTGCGAATTGCGGAACGTTTCTTCCTCCATAGCAAAATCAAAATCGTCAATGTCGTATACTTGAACCGGGACTCCACCTTCAATAATGCGTTGAATCAGCTCGAATTGGTCAGTAAGAATAGGCACCTTCTCACGTTGAGAGGACAATAGCAGCTCTGTTTCGATTGGATCGAACGTTTCTCCATAGACTGCGGTATCCATGCTGTTAATGATGGTGATTTTTGATTGTCCACCGAGAAGAATTCCAGAGCTTTTTGCCCAAGGAACGGCCAGACAACGGTTGATTTTTTTAGCATTAAGCGGCTCTTCGAAATAGGCTATGAGCTCACCAATTTTGAGTTTGACATGCTTGTCATCATCTGGACGGTTCATTAACGGATCATCACTGTCCCGCAGTTCGTATAATTCCATTACGGTCGTATAAGGCACTATATATTCTACAGGGCTGCTCGATATGAGAAGCTGGCCGTAAATCGCCATCATGACGGCTTCCGTCACAAATTGTCTAGACATCTTTATCCTCCTGAAGTTCGGGTACTGCTATCGTACTTATGGACTTAAAAATATAAAAACACTGTAGAGCGCAAAAGTCAACTGTACTTAAGCAACTCAGTAAAGAGAAAGGACAGAATATTCCTGTGAAGCAATGGAAATCATATTTTACTTTCGTACGTCCTTACATGAAATTGATTGTGTTTACGCTATTTATAGGTATGATCAAGTTCAGCATTCCATTAACACTGCCAATGATTCTGAAATATGTAGTCGATGACCTGCTGATGAACCCTGCCATGAGCGTCGAAGAGCGGGTATCCCAATTGATGCTCATCCTCGGAGGCGCATTTGTTCTATTTGTAATCGTGAGAGGACCGGTGGAGTATTACCGTCAGTATTTTGCTCAGCTGATTACAAGCAAGGTATTGTTCGACATGCGGAATAAGCTATACAGTCACTTACAGCGATTATCACTCCGGTATTATCAGAATACAAAAGTGGGAGAAGCGATTTCAAGATTTATAAATGATGTGGAACAGACCAAAAATTTAGTAGAAGTCGGAATGATGAATGTATGGCTGGATTTATTTACGCTAGTGTTTGCGCTTGGTTTTATGTTTTATTTGAATCCAGTGCTGGCGCTAGTATCTATCGCTGTCCTTCCGTTCTACGCCTTTGCGGTAAGCAAACTATATAAACGACTTAAGAAGTTAACCAAAGACCGTTCACAAGCTCTGGCAGGTATTCAAGGCTATCTTCATGAACGGATTCAAGGCATATCGATCATTCGCAGCTTCACCATGGAAAAAGTGGATCAGAAGCAGTTCGAGGATATCAACGGTAACTTTCTCAAAAAAGCGATGGCTCAAACCCGTTGGAATGCTATGACCTTCGCGATTATCAACACACTAACGGATATTGCACCACTGCTAGTCATCGGGTACGGCGGTTATCAAGTGATTCACGGCAATTTGACAGTGGGAACCTTTGTTGCTTTCTTTGGCTATCTTGACCGGATGTATGCGCCGCTACGGCGATTGATTAATTCTTCGACAGTGCTAACACAAGCTTCAGCTTCTCTTGAACGGGTGCTTGAGCTGCTGGAAGAGCCTTATGATATCGTGGATAAACCGGGAGCGAGACCTCTCACGAATGCACGAGGTGAAATTGATTTTCATAATGTATGGTTCAAATACAACGAAGAGAATGATTGGGTACTGAAGGATATCAATTTAAGTATCAAACCTGGGCAGACCGTCGCTTTTGTCGGAATGAGTGGTGGTGGGAAGTCCTCTCTCATCAGCTTGATCCCGCGATTCTATGACATCAGCAAGGGTAGCCTTAAGATGGATGGCCAGGATATACAAGATTTGACGCAAGAGAGTTTGCGAAGAGCTGTTGGGATGGTGCTTCAAGATAATTTCTTATTTAGCGGATCTGTACGAGATAATATTTTGTTTGGTAATCCTAATGCAACAGAGGAAGAAGTCCTCTCGGCGGCAAAAGCTGCCAATGCGCATGATTTTATTGAGCAGCTGCCGCTAGGCTATGACACAGAAGTGGGAGAACGTGGAGTGAAGCTGTCCGGTGGGCAAAAGCAACGGGTGGCCATTGCAAGGGTGTTTCTTAAAGACCCGAAGGTTCTCATCTTAGACGAAGCTACATCAGCGCTGGATCTGGAATCAGAGCATTTAATTCAACAAGCGCTGCAATCCCTCTCGTCGGAACGGACCACACTAATTGTTGCGCATAGACTGTCTACCATTACACATGCTGATCAGATCGTAGTACTTGAGAACGGTGAAATCACAGAGCGTGGTACACATGAAGAACTAATGGGGATAGATGGGAGTTATGCGAGATTGTTTAACGTACAGCATTTGGATACATGATAAGATATATCATTATAATAAATTACTTAGGTGGTCTTCTCGGGAGAGAGGGCCACTTTTTTTAAACTCTATTGAGTCTTTTTGGATATCACATGCGTCTAAAAAATATAAGCAACATGAAAGGTAGTGAGAACTTGAATACAACAGAGCTGGAGGAAAAGGCGATAGCGGGTGATGAAGACAGCTTTACTGCATTGATAGAGGGGATGCAAGAGCGTCTTTACCGTATGGCATACTCCTATGTGAGGAATAAGGATGATGCGCTAGAGATTGTGCAGGAGACCGTCTATAAAGCGTATATCTCTGTTCATAAACTACAGCAACCTCAATATTTTAAAACTTGGCTGACAAAAATAGCCGTCAATTGTGCCTTAGACTTTATCCGGAAATCTAAAAAAATCGTGTATATGGAGAAAAATCCCGAAGGCAGCTACGCTTCAGAACCCATAGAGGATGTCATTGATCTTCAGGAGGCGTTAAGAGTCCTTGATAAAAGATCAAGAATGATTATTGTGATGAGATATTTTGAAGACTTGCCCATAAAAGAAATTGCCGGGGTATTAGACATGCCAGAGAGTTCAGTGAAAACCGTCATCTATCGGGGATTAGGAAAATTAAAAATTAATATGAAGGGGAGTGAGTACTTTGGATAATCAAATGGAACGTTTACAGAAAGCATACAACGATATTGAAATCCCTGAAGAACTATCACAAGCCTCTCGTAAAGGTATTGAAAGAGGAAAACTTCATAAACAACAGAAAAGAGGAATAAAAATGAATGGATTAAAATGGACAGGGTCAGTTGCAGCAGCAGTTATTATTTCTTTTACAGTGGGCGTAAATACGGTGCCAGCCTTCGCTGATAGTATGAATGATGTGCCAGTGCTCGGTAAGCTGGTAAGTGTTTTGAAATTTACGGATGGAAGTGCAGGAGGCGGCACGATTCAGGATGGAGTAGATGTTAATTTCATTTCGTTGAAACATCAGAAGAACAGTGATCAAATGATTTTAAACTTCGCGAATTCGGACAATACACAAGATCTTGCAAGCTCTTATAACGTAAAATTCACTGACAATCCTTATACAATGACCGTAACCGTGAGTGGGGCAAGGAACTTCTCAGCTGTTAAAGATCTTGAGACATTAAAAGAAAGCAAGTATGTTCAAGATGCTTATCCTTTAATTACATTGGATGACTCGATGATACGTTTCAATGTGACCTTCAAAGAGCCAGTTGCTTATGAGGTAAAGGAATATAAGGACCCGGCACAGGTGGCGATTACATTGATGGATAAGAAGGGTGACGTGGGGGAAGGAGCTTCTATCTATTCACTTAGAACGGTCTCAGCGCCTTCTGGCGAGAGTCAAGGCATGGCTGAAGAGATGTTATTCGGGTTAAAAGACGTGCGCGTATTAAAGGATCAGAAGGGATTATTCCTAGTGGAAGCTGGCTATTTCAATTCTGAAGCAGAGGCGTTGGCCCAGCTGGAAAAAATACAAACAGAGTATGGTATTAGTGATTTATTGTTTGTAGAAAAACGATCATCTCAGGAAATTCCACAGTCCATTTCTCAGGCTGAATAAAAAGAAAGTAGAGCAGCGATTCTCTCGTAGTGGAGAATCGCTGCTCTACTTTTGTGTTCAATCGTTGATCACCTTTTACATTTTGCCAATCAAGAGCGATAATATACCGGCTGCGATAAGCGGTCCTACAGGGACACCCTTGAACAATGCAACGCCTATCACTGTTCCGATCAGGAGACCCGCAACAACTGTGGGCTGGTTGGTCATAAGGATAGCTCCTCGCCCTCCAAGATAAGCGACGAGAATACCGATCGCAATTGCAAGAAGTGACTTCCAGTGAAGGAAGGATTGACCGACCATTTGTAGCGATATTTTTCCGCTGGCCAAAGGTGTCATGACCCCGATCGTAAGAATGATAATCCCGAGGGTTAAACCATATTTTTCAAGCCAAGGGAAGGTCTGCTGCAGCCCAAGAACTCTTAGCAGTAATAGGACGACCATTGCTATTGTTACAGGGGAATTACTGCTTATAATACCTAGCGCAGCAAGTCCAAGCAAAAGCAAAGAGGTCATGTCCATCTTAAACGTTCAACTCCTTATTGTGAGAACTTCGCTTCGAAAGAATATGATCAGCGATAAGTTTACCATGCCCACGTCCTGTCTCAATAAATACTTCATTCGCATTCCGACCTGATGCGATTACTCCTGCAACATAAAGACCTGGAATATTACTTTCCATACTGGAGGGGTTAAAAGCTGGCTTATCCATATCGTCATCCATAACTACTCCCGCTGAAGTGAGAAGCACCCGGCTAGGGCGGAAGCCTGTCAAAGCAAGGACGAAATCATTATCTATGGATTTCTTATCTCCATTGTGACTTGTAACGATGACCGAATTAGCCGTAATTTCAGTCACACGTGATTCCAAATGAAGGGTGATCCTTCCCTTTTGTACCATCCCTTCAAAGATTGGCCGAACCCAAGGTTTAATATTCGAGGAAATGCTCTCACCACGATAGACCATATCTACTGTAGCTCCAACACGCATAAGCTCCAGCGCTGCATCTACGGCGGAATTACTTCCACCTATTACTGTAACCTTCATCCCTGTATATGGATGGGCTTCGCCGAAATAGTGGGTAACCTTAGGAAGCTCTTCACCTGGAATACCGATCATATTCGGTTGATCAAAATAACCTGTAGCTATTACTACATTCGCGGTAATCCGTGTTTGATGCTCACCCCGCATATTGGACGTATGTACAGCAAAGGTTCCATCCTCCAAAGGCTCAATGGACGTCGCTTCTTCGTAAGCGGCTATATCTAGACCATACTGTTTCGCAGCCCGGCGGTAATAGACAAGTGCTTCATGACGGTACGGTTTATCATTAGTCGAGGTGAAAGGAACGTCTCCGATCTCCAATAGCTCAGCTGTACTGAAGAATTGCATATTTGTTGGATACAAATAAATGGAGTGAACAATAAAGCTTTTTTCAATAATGAGACTGGACAGTCCTTGGCGTTGGCATTCAATAGCTGCCGAGAGGCCGCAAGGACCTGCACCGATAATAATTACATCTTTCATACAGCGGGTTACCTCCTGATTGTTACTATCTTTTCTTTAAATCCTACCCTAAATTCATTCATTTTGCCATAAGCGTAGGATTAAACATAATAACCATTGCAACCGTAATGTTGATTGTTATATAATTAGATATATATCTAATGAGAATATAGCTTAAGAAAGTGAGGAGTGTGATTCCGATGCAGTTGGAAAAAATAGTGAACTATCATAAAGCTTTGGCTGACCCAACACGTTTGCGTTTATTGCTGCTTCTGTCACAAGGAGAAATGCATGGACAAGCGCTGGCTGAAAAATTGAATTTATCGCAACCGACAGTAACTCATCATGCTGCGAAATTGCGGGAAGCGGCTTTAATTAAGGAGCGGCGCGACAAGAATACCGTTTATTTTAAGTTGAATCCGGAGTTCATTAGTAGTGGCGCTGAGGCTTCACTTCAGTTTATTTTTTCGAAAGGAGCGAGAAATATGGAGGAGAAATCACCTGAGAATAGTCTAAAAGAGTCTGTGCTTCGTAATTTTTTCTCGAAGGATGGACGGCTACGGCAAATCCCGGCACAGTATAAAAAGAAATTGATCGCCCTTCAGTACATGGTTGAGAAGCTAGAACCTAGGGTAGTTTATACTGAAAAGGAAATTAACGAGTTTATTAAGCAGTTTCATGAGGATTTTGCTACCATTCGGCGTGAATTTATTATGCATCAGTTTATGTATCGAGAGAATGATAAATATGAGCTTAATCCCCGAGAAATATGGACTCGTTGGGAAGATGTCAAATAATGATCATATAATTGTTAACAATTTGTGTCGATTGGAAATATGCTGATTAAGAAGGAGGAATTCGAATATAATAGAATTGTAAGCGTTAACAAAGATAGTTTTTCGAAAGGAGACTTGTCTTATGTTTTTCAAACGCATAAAAAAACAACCCCAATCCGATCACATTACTGTTACCTTGAATCAAGTCAAACAGGCAATCAGACAATTTGAAGAAGATATGCCTGCGCTCATTAATAGAACAGCCTTAATCCTTGACGACAAAAGAATAGATTTGAGTCGACTAAAACGATATTTAGGTGGAGTTCCAGACCAGAATTTCTATATGTCACGTGAGACATATGAAGTTTTCGAGGAAGAAGATAAGCTGGTTCCCTATTATCTTGATATGGTTCAGTCTGCTGTCGATAATTACATCAGTGATACAGGTCAGCTGCCTCTTGTTGAAGATTCTTGGTTGCCAGAGGTTCATTATCGATTGCTGGCCACAGAAAGTTATCTCAAAGAAACCCCTCCTTTCCCACTGTATATCACAGAAGAGGAAATGATGCTGACACATCGAGCGGAGCATTTTGAGTAAATGAATAAATCTAATATAAATCTTATAAAGACTGTTCGGTAGAAGGGGAGACAGCTAATCCTTTTTACAGAATGGTCTTTTCATTGTCTTAAAAGGCATAGTACAATAGATTACTGAAAGTTCAATTCTTAAAATCAACAGCATATAAGGGGAATCGCTTGATGAAAGAAGTACAAGCCATATTATTTGATTTGGATAATACTTTAATGGATCGTGACAATACATTTCGCAGTTTTTGTACTCAGTTTGTGCAAGATTTTCTAGGACATTTGGAACCTGCGGAAGCGCAGGATGTAATAGAGGATATGATCTATAGAGATGCTGATGGATACCGTGATAAAGACGGATTTTTCATTGAGCTAAGCGAGATACTGCCATGGGAAACGCCAGTTACAGCTGAGCATATTCGTGCGTATTACGATGCGAGCTATATCAATCATGGCGCAACGATGAAAGATGCTGTAGATATTCTGAAGTACTGCAAAGACCGTGGTTATATTCTTGGTCTCGTTACCAACGGCAAAGTAGAAATTCAGAATACCAAAATTGATACACTTGGCCTACGAGAGTACTTTAAGGTTATTGTCATATCCGGAGAAGTAGGAATTGCTAAGCCCGATCCTAAGATTTATCAACTTGCATTAGACAGACTGGGGGTTACTGCTGATCAGACATTGTTTATTGGAGATCATCCAGTGAATGACATCTGGGGTGCTGGCAAAGCAGGACTTCAAGGGATTTGGCTGCAAAGGAAACATGCCTGGGATGATCAATTAGACATTCAACCTTGGAAGATGATTCGTGAGTTGAATGAGCTTAGGTCTATTTTGTAATCATATAGAAATTTGTAGTTGACATTATAAGGCAGCACCGATTATGATAACAACATCTTATTTCGGAAGGAGACGATGTTTTATGACAGTTTTAAATGTAATGAACTCAACTGTTGTGGATACGTGTCTTCCGGGAACAGCGGCTGCCGAATAAGTTATTCGTGCAGTTTAGCAGATAAGCTCTATTACGCTTATTAGAGTCGCGGGAACCGTATTGGGTCCGGCGGCTTTTTTGCGTGTATAGAACCAATAGGATTTTGTAGTTAAATGCCTATTTGTCTATATATCGCACGGGAAAATGAACTTATCCTAGCCTTTACGATAAGACACTTTTCTGATTGTGTATGCACTTCCTGTCCTTTTCGTCCTAGAAGAGTACAAGAAGTGTGGACCGCCGCCGGATTCTTAAATTCCGGCGGCTTTTTGTGTTCTCGGAAAATGCTGGTAGGACAAAAAAATAAACCTTTAACAGATCTTTAGGAGGATTCAAATGACTAACATACAGCAATATGGTTGGAATGAAAATTGGAGTTCAAAATGGGATGAAAGATGGAAAGAGTCGGAGAATAATAAACAGTTAGTTCCCGGACGAATTGTAGGTGATTTCGGAAGTAAGTATAGAGTAATGACTGATATGGGAGAGACATGGGGTGAACTATCAGGAAAGCTGAGACATACATTTGTGGCTTCAGGTGACTTTCCTGCGATCGGTGATTGGGTAGCACTTTCAATGCAGGATGGGGGGGAGCATGGGATTATACATGGGTTATTGCCTCGACATAGTGTCATCTCACGTAAGGTAGCAGGTAACACACAAGAGGAACAAATTGTTGCTTCGAATGTAGATACCTTATTTCTGGTCAGTGCTTTGAATGATGACTTTAATGTTCGGCGGATGGAGAGATACCTGATTATGGCGTGGAATAGTGGGGCAAATCCAGTCATTCTGCTGACCAAAGCGGATCTTTGTTCAGATGCAGATCGTAAAATCGCGGAAATGGAAAGCGCCGCCCCAGGTGTATCAGTTCATGCAGTTAGTGCACAGCAGGATAATGGCCGTGAGAAACTGCTGCCTTACATCGGGAGTGGACAGACAGTGGCTCTAACGGGCTCATCAGGCTGTGGTAAATCAACGATGGTCAACTGGCTATGCGGAAAGAACCTTCAGCTTACACAGGATGTTAGAGAAGGAGATAGCCGCGGACGCCATACCACTACTCACCGTGAATTGTTTGTTATGCCGGACGGAGGAATTATTGTGGACACACCAGGGATGCGTGAGCTACAGCTCTGGGAAGATGAAGGTGGATTAGATCTGGCGTTCAGTGATATTAGCAGTTATGCTGCAGCCTGTCGGTTTAGTAATTGCAGCCATGAACGTGAAGAGGGCTGTGCAGTGCTTGAAGCGGTTCGAACTGGTGAGCTGGAAGAGAAGAGACTGCTAAACTACCGAAAGACTCAGCGGGAGCTGTTGTACCAAAGCACCAAAGAAGTGAAGTTTAAGAGAAAAAGTGCTGCTTCCTCAAAAGTTAGTTCTTCAAGAACCAGAGGATACGGGTGGCGCAAAGAATTGGATGAGTATTAGAAGAATTGCTAAAGACAGTAACATTGACAGTAGTAATTTACTAATAGGAAAAAAATTCAAAAAGGGTGACCCTGTGCTCAGGGTCACCCTTTATATTGAATTTGCTCTTATAGGCTTGTATTAGAACGATGCAGCAGTTTCCTTAGCCAATTGTAATCCGTTCTCAATGATTTCAGCGGATTGTGCAGGAAGTTGGTTGTGACCTTCGATGATTACTTGTGTAATATCTTTGATACCCCAAAGGTTAAGGTTACCAACGATGAAGTTTACAGCCATTTCAGCACTTGCTGCAGGGCCTTCGGAATAAATGCCACCTCTAGCGTTCAGAACGATTGCTTTTTTACCTGTCAAAAGACCAACTGGACCTTCAGCAGTGTAAGAGAATGTTTTACCAGCTTGGCAAAGGTAATCGACATAAGTATGCAATACAGCTGGTACGGTCATGTTCCACAGTGGGAAACCGAATACTACTTTATCAGCAGCAATAAACTGTTCCAAATATTTATTTACTACAGCAGCACCTGCAGCTTCTTCAGCGGTTAGTTCGTAACCTTGAGCAGCTTTGTACATACCAGTGATCAGGGTATTGTCGTAGTAAGGAAGTTGTTCTGCGAACAGATCAAGTTCAGTGATTTCATCTTCTGGATTGTTAAGTTTGTAGTTCTCCAAGAATTCATTGTAGAGCTTAACACTTACGGATTGTTCTGCTGGACGGTTGTTTGCTTTAATAAATAGAACTTTAGACATTATGATTGCTCCCTTGGATGTGTGTATTTAATATTAACTATAAATAATATAGCATGTATTCTTTTGTTTGTAAATTATTTTTTTGTAATAGTTTTTTGGGAATTGAGGAGTTTAATAAAAGTGCTAAAGTTTAAAAAAAAGAATTTCCGGTTAATAAACATACAAGGAAACAGGAAAAATTTCCCTATATCCATGAGTATCTGAATGAATTAAAAGGAGCGATGGACATGTCCATTGATCGGTTTATCATTAAGAAATTGGATAGCTGTCACGAAGAGCATACACGCCAAAATTTAGTGAGCCTCTTTAAACTTCGAATACAGAAGGCTGAAAAAGCAGAAGATAAGAACTATAAGATTAGCTGAAATTGACTTATACTCGTAATTCACTAAATCTGCAAAATTAATAACAGCAAGTCTCATTCAGAGACTTGCTGTTTAGTCTGCTAAAAGGTGAAAAAACTTTACAAAAAAACTACCCCTCTATTAATAGAGGGATAGCGCCAATGAATCATTCTCACTATAACTGTGCAATATAGCCTCAGAGCCTTTAATTTCGATACTAATCAGAGAATTCAGGCATTTCTGGATGGCATTTTTGCCCTTTTGAATTTTGAGCTCCAACGTACTGTTAAGTAATCTAAGTACTTTCTGAGTGGGCTGTTTATTTTCTGTTGTGAAATACACAGGTACAAGTTTGTTCTGAAAAGTGATGAGCATTCTCATTTTGAAGACACCTCGCTAAAAGTATTTCATGTTAATGATAATACCCTTTGTTTCTTAATTTTACCTTAAAATTAGCTTATGATAACATAAAGATTGTTATATTAATATACATATATATGTAATACAGGAAGGATACAATGATGTGAATGACAATGGAGTAACGGATTTAATGCATTTTTTATTTCCAGATGGGATAGAGGGGGAAGTAATAAGGGATCAGTTACATAAAGCTTCTACCGCAGACCGGATCTGTAGATTGAAATATAAAGAAAAGGAGAAGATGAAGGACCTTTGTCTCCAAGTACATAAAGATCGAATATTAGTAATCTGCAATAGTAAACCAGAATCCCTGCCCTATGAATTAAAGGACGAAAGTGAAACGGTGAGCTTTTGTCTTCAGCTGTTCGAATGTGTGAACACGAAGGAGCTCTACAATCATGGGATTCCGGCATTACTAATGTCAAAAAAAAGATTTGAAGAGCTGAGAAGAAGCTCTTGCTCATCCACGTTGCAAATGCTTTCAGATTGTTTAGCCGCAGAGACAGGGGATGATGTACATTCCATCCAACTAGCACGGGTGATGAAGTGCTTCATGGCAGAAGGAGAATTACGACTCTGCACATCCAGTGATAGTGGATGGATGTTTCAAAAAGCTCGCTTCATGGGTGATCATTCCAGTGGCTGGTTGTTACGAATGAGCAGCGATCCAACCAAAGACTGGCTTATAGCCCTCCCGATTACAAAAGCTCAATTATGCGGTTCAGTAACAAAATGGGTGTTGCATGCCTCCTCATTTCTTACTCCACAATAGCTGTTGAATAAGGAGGGAGGGTGAGTTGATCTGAATTCAAGGTCGACTTGATAGTAATGGTCTTTAGGATCTTGGAATAAGAGAAACCCTCGACATTGGGATGTAGAACAATGGTTTGTTCTTTTCCAGTAAGGTTATGAACGACGAGCACCTGATTCTGTGTTGTTAGTCGTTCGTAAGCCATAACCCCGGTATTGCCAGATGCATAGTCACGGATACCTCCATCCCGGAGCGCTGGGACCTCATTTCTTAATGCAATGAGTTCGCGATATCTTCCAAGCAGTGAGCTACTGTCATTTAACTGGCTCTCAACATCAACGTTGATCGCACCCGCATTATTACTTCCCGGCTCCCACGTAGTCTGCCCCTCTCCTTGATCGGCTGCCACCCATCTCATAGGCTCTCTAAGGCCTTCATCTGGTTTCACACCTAGCATTCCAATTTCTTCACCATAATAGATAAAAGGATTTCCGGGCAACGTTAACAGTAGGGCTGCTGCCATTTTTGCATGATTTGGGTTGTTGTCTAATTGACTCATGACTCTGTTTTGATCATGATTCGTTAAGAAAGTAGCATCGGTAAAATGATTGTCGGATATTTTGGAGTACAATTTATACGTTCGCTCTAGCGTAAAGGCAGTCCCGCTGTCTTTTTCAGTTTTTACAGAATTGACTAGTGTTTCTGCTAAACCAAAGTTAAAGCTTGAGTCAAAGGCTTGATCTAAATAAGCCCCGACGGTGACAGCAGAATTTTCCCATACCTCACCCACTATATATGCCTCAGGATTAACTTCATTCATGGCTTTGCGGAACTCCTGCCACCAGGATACATTTTTAGCCGTAGTAGCCTCAGTTTTGTCACTCAACAGATCTTCATAGATATGCTTCGCAGCATCCAGTCGGAATCCGTCCACACCTTGCTCGAGCCAAAACTTACCGATGTCCTTCATTTCCGTACGAACCTCAGCATTATCGAAATTTAGATCTGGCATGCCTTCCCAAAAGCCGCCCAGATAATGACTGCCAAGTAAAGGATGCCACGCATTGCCTCCGCCCGCAGCGCTGGCTCCGCTTGCGGCACGGCCTTGATCTTCAGCCCAGACGTACCAATCTCGATATTTGCTATCTGTGTTTTTAGCCGAATCTACGAACCATGGGTGTTCTTTGGAGGTATGATTCACAACCAGATCCATAATGATTTTAATTCCTCGTTTATGCGCTTCTGTAATAAGCTCTTGAAAATCCTCAAGTGTCCCATAATCAGGATTTATCGAACGATAATCGGTTACATCATAGCCATGATAGCTTGGCGATGGGTTGATGGGCATAAGCCAAATCCCACCGATTCCCAAATCGTTGTTGGTCTCAGGATTCCCGTCATTTAAGTAATCTAACTTTTGGGTGATTCCTTTGAGATCTCCGATGCCATCCCCGTCTGAATCATAGAAGGAACGAACAAATAATTCATAATAAACCGTAGAGGGCTGTTCGTCCACCGTAGCTATGACTTTTGTAGCTTGAGGGGTAGCGGGGGGGTGAACTGAGTCTGTTTTAGGGGAAGGAGAAGCAATGGATGCTTTGTTGCCTGCATCTCCAGAACAACTGGTCAGCAGTAATGCGGTTAGGCTAATGCCTACCAGACTAAATATTATGTTTTTTTTGGTTATGGATGTAGCACCTTTATACATATGAACTAACCCCTTTTACCGCAATTTTCCGATACAAAAAATAGAAAGCGTTTTATTTCCTATAGTACTCGAATGCATCCCTTTTGGTAAAACGTTTGCACAGATACAAAAACAGCAAATTAATCGATATTTATCCATTATTCCAATGAAAATTGCTAATATCATGGTTATTCTTGGATTTCCCTATGTTATTGGAGGTTTTAACCTTTTTGTAGGCATCTGCATATGCTTTAAGCAAGGGCGAAGGACCCGGTAAGAAAGGAGAATGAAGAATGAAGATTAGGAAAAAGCTGTCATTGTCGCTCATGATCATTACTTTATGCTTTTCAGTGCTTGCCGGTTGCGGCGGAAAGTCAGAGATGGTGAAGGTGAAGATTGGTGAAGTCACACGTTCTGTCTTTTATGCACCCGAATATGTTGCTTTATCACAAAATTTCTTTAAAGATGAAGGACTTGACGTAGAACTACAGACGATCCCCGGTGGAGATAAAACTATGACTGCACTCCTCTCTGGCGCCATCGATGTGGCATTGGTAGGTTCTGAAACCTCTATTTATGTGTATCAGCAGGGCTCAGATGATCCGGTCATTAATTTTGCACAGCTGACTCAGAGGGATGGAACGTTCCTGTTTGCCCGTAAAGCTGACGGTGAGTTTAACTGGGATAAAGTGAAGGGGTCTACCTTCCTTGGTCAAAGAAAAGGCGGAATGCCACAAATGGCAGGCGCGTTTACTTTATCGAAAAAAGGAATAGATCCTGCCAAAGACATCACCTTGATCCAAAATATTGACTTTGCCAATATTGCAGGTGCTTTTGCTTCAGGTACTGGCGATTATGTGCAGTTGTTTGAACCTCAGGCTTCAATCTTTGAACGTGAGGGACGAGGGGAAGTAGTGGCTTCGTTTGGAGTCGAGAGCGGCTATTTACCGTACACCGTGTTTATGTCTAAGAATAGCTATATTAGTAAAAATGGAGACACGGTACAGAAGTTCACGAATGCGATCCAGCGTGCTCAGCTTTGGGTGAAAGAACATAGCCCTGAAGAAATTGCAGATGCGATTATGACTTATTTTGATAAAACAGATAGAGACATCGTGGTTTCTGCAGTCAAACGATATAAGGAACAGGATACCTATGCGGTTAATCCAATTATAGATAATGAAGAATGGAACAATTTGCTTGATGTCATCGATCTTGCTGGCGAGCTTAAAGAACGCGTTCCCGCTGACAAAATAGTGAATAACAGTTTTGCTGAGAAAGCTGAGAAGAATATAAAGAGTAGCACTTCAAAATAAGAGAGAACCAAAGATCCTAAATAAGATGTGTAAACATGAAGGAGGGGCTGACAATGCTTCCAGTAGTGCAATTAAAGGGAGTAACGCATGCCTATCTTGGCGACCGTGAAGCTTCACTGGCCGTTGAGGACCTGAACCTTAATGTCGAGCAGGGAGAGTTCGTTAGCCTAGTAGGTCCAAGTGGTTGCGGCAAGACGACTCTCCTATCGATTATTGCAGGACTGCTGCAGCCATCTCAAGGCGAAGTATTCGTAAACGGTCAAACCATTACGGGGCCTTCACCAGAGGTTGGGTATATGCTGCAGCAGGATTATCTTTTTCCTTGGCGGAGTATACTGGACAATGCGATTTTGGGTCTGGAGCTGACTGGAAGCTTGAACGAGGAGAGCAGAAAGCGGACCTTGGAGCTGCTTAGGGAGATGGGCTTAGAGGGAAAAGAGCACGCTTATCCTTCTCAGTTATCAGGTGGAATGCGGCAAAGAGTGGCTCTGGTACGTACCTTGGCTACAAATCCTGGACTACTTCTACTAGACGAGCCGTTCTCGGCGCTGGATTATCAGATTAAATTACAACTGGAAGATTTGGTCTCTGAGACCTTACGCAGCAGAGGAACGACTGCAATATTAGTTACGCATGATCTATCTGAGGCTATTGCAGTAAGCAGCAGTGTTATTCTTCTACAACGAAATCCGGGGAAGATCCGCAAAGTATTCTCAGTGCCAGAGCAAATCCGAACAGCACCTCCGCTGTTTGCACGTGATCAGCCAGGCTTTTCGGAGCTTTTTCATGAGATATGGCAAGAGATGGAGATTGCAGGGAGGGAAGGCTAATGAAGCATACGGAGCAATCGGGGTTATTAGCTTCCCGTGAACAGTGGCTACAGCAAATGCATGGCGATTATAAGAAAACGAAGCACCGGTGGCGCAATCGAGTGAATGTTGTAAGGGGCAGCCTGTTACTATTGTTTTTTGTTCTCTGGGAAGTAGGAGCAAGAATGGGCTGGATTGATGAGCTACTGTTTAGCTATCCTACAAAAGTCTTTCGCCAAATCTGGGAAGATATGGTTAGTGGGAGCTTGTGGCCGCATCTGGGGATGACGGTAGGTGAGACTGCGGTAGGCTTTGTACTGGGAACGCTGTTAGGGACACTGCTGGCTGTGATTATTTGGTGGTCTCCTTTTTTATCAGCAGTACTTGATCCGTATATGGTCGTATTTAACAGTATGCCGAAGGTGGCGCTGGGGCCGATTTTTATCGTCATGTTCGGGGCCGGATTCACTGCTATCGTTGTTACCACTTTATCTATAACGGTGATTATTACGACGCTTGTTGTTTACAACAGCTTTTGCAGTGTAGATCCGAATCTGGTCAAGGTGGTTCGTTCCTTTGGAGCTTCCAGAGTTCAGGTGTTCTTTAAAGTGATTCTGCCTGCTTCATTCCCAACGGTGGTGTCCACCCTCAAGGTGAATGTGGGGATGTCATGGGTAGGGGTTATTGTAGGGGAATTTCTAGTCGCGAAATCTGGTCTGGGCTATCTGATTATTTATGGCTTCCAGGTATTTAACTTCACTCTCGTGATGTCCAGTCTTTTGATTATCGCGGCAGTGGCAACGGCAATGTATCAAATAGTGGTATATCTAGAGAAACGATTGCTATCAAGACAATGATCCTTATGTAATATTGTGTCCGTACACAAAATCTTGTAACATGTCTATATCTTTACCTATATATTGGATAGTGTTTGTATAGTGTTTGTAAGGAGAGATAGGGTTATGGGATTTCGTGTGATTAAAACAGCAGCAGCTACTTTATTATCCGTACTAGTTGCTTCTGCAGTGGGTATACCTAATGCACAGAGTGCAGGCTTGTTGGCAATTTTAGGTGTAGAGGTTACTTTGAAAAGGAGTTTCCGAACGATAACGGCTCGTTTTTTAGCCTCGCTCGTGGGACTCTTTTTTGGCTGCATCCTATTCTGGCTTCTAGGGTTCCATTACTGGGTACTTGGGCTGTATGTACTCGTAGGCTTTCCGATGATCGTGAAGTCTGGCTACAAAGAGGGGATCGTCACCAGCTCGGTTATCGTATTTCGCGTGTTTGGACAAGCTGAACTGTCGCTCCATGTCCTGCTGCAGCAAATTGAGCTTTTGGCTATAGGACTAGGTTCAGCAGGATTGGTAAACTTGGTTTACATGCCTCAGACGGGTGGAGTTATTTATGGGATCCGTAAGGAAGTGGATCGTTATTTCTCAGTTATTTTTACTCAGATGGCCCGTACGCTTCGTGACCCTTTGTATATTTGGGACGGTAAAGAATTAATTGATGCAGATAATGCAGTGCAGCGGGGACTAACGGCAGCTACCCGTGAGATGGAGAATCATGTTATTCATCCTGATGAAGCATGGAATGTCTATTTCTATATGCGGAAGGAGCAACTGGAATCGATTCAAAGTATGATGCAGCTGCTGTCTCAAGTGTATCGCCACTTACCACATGGGGAGATGGTTGCCGAATTGTTCGACCAGCTTAGTGGGGATGTGCTTGCAGAGGAATATACTGGACGAACTGAACATCTGCTGGACGAGCTAACACGAGAATTCGAAGAAATGGATCTGCCGGAGACACGTGAGGAATTTGAAGTACGGTCAGCTATTCTTCAGTTATGTAGGGAATTGGCACTTTATTTAAAGATCGCTAAGCGGCATAAAATACCGGTCAGTTACAAGCCGGAGAAACGTCTTAGCATACGAAAAAAAGCTTAAACTGAGGCTTTAATAAAGTGAAGTATTAACTATCTCTGTCAAAATCACGATAAGATATGTATGAACTAAAAGTTAATCACAAGATAGGATTAACGATTTTATGGTGAGTTCAAATAATAGCAGGAAGTTCGGTAGTCGAATTTTCCGCATTGGCAGGTGAGGCGTATGGACAAAGTTATGGAATCATTTATCGGAAAACAACTTATAGCTAACCTTTTTAATGACAAAGGTGTATTTGTTTTACCCGCATTGACTTTATTAAGTGCTGAGCATATACGATTAATCAGTCAACATAAGATCACGTTAGAGTCACATGACGTCGTGCAGCTGGACAGCGCGGAGTTTTTCCAACTAGCCATTGATGATTGCACAGCTGCAATAGAGAATATTTTTGAACAGATTCGACATAACAAAAACAAAAGAATTCCTATGCTTGAAGTTAGAAATGAAGTCATTCCGTTTATACAGCAGGTAAGTGAAAAAAATGATTTTTATGGCGTATTGGCTGCATTGCAGTCCAAGGATGATTATACATATAGACATAATGTAGCGGTTGGCATTTTATCTACTTTGCTAGGGAAATGGCTAAAATTAAAGCCTGAGGATTTGAGTATGCTGACGATCGCTGCGACTCTGCACGATATCGGCAAAATGAGGATTCCGGATGAATTACTAACTAGACCGGGCCCGTTGACCAATGAAGAGTATCAGCTTATGAAAAAGCATACGACTTATGGTTACGAGATGATCCGTGACACTATTGGAACCAATCATATGCAAGCGCTCGTCGCCCTGCAGCATCATGAAAGAATGGACGGCAGCGGTTACCCGTTCGGCGTTCTTGGAAATCGGATCACTGATTTCAGTAAAATTGTTGCTGTCGCAGACGTGTTCCATGCAATGACATCCGACCGTTTTTATCGTAAAGCATCCCCTCTATATGAAGTATTGTTGCAAATGGAGGAAAATGTGTTTGGTAAGCTTGACCCTTATATTTGTAGAGTCTTTATTAATAAGTTAATGCAGTCAATGATAGGGAATGAAGTGGAATTGACAGATGGACGGACAGGAAAAATCATAATGATTCTTGCTACGGATCCACTGCGCCCGCTCGTGAATATTGATGAGGACTTTATTGACTTAAGCAAACATAGATCACTTGGTATTGTACGCGTAATCCCGCAATAGCGCGCTTTATAAGGCTTTTTTAACATTCAGGATAGATATGTAATAGGCTGGACCATTTTTATAATCTACTCATATCTGTACAAATTTTGAAATAAAATGAACTATGAGTCTTCTGATAAGACCTTTTGGAGGGCTTACTCAAATAAATTTATAGACTAACAATCAACAAATGCCTAGAACCTGCATACACTTGATAGTGAATGATTGTATGGAGGAGGTTTAAAGATGTCATTAAGCCATAAACGTCAAACAAGGGAGATCATTACGAAGGCAATTTGCGGCAAAGGTCGTAAGTTCTCTACAGCAACCCATACCGTGACTCCGCCACATCATCCGACTAGTATTCTGGGGGCTTGGATTATCAACCACCAGTACGAAGCGGTTGCCGCCGGGAACGGAATCGAAGTAATTGGTACTTACGATGTAAACATCTGGTACTCGTACGACAAGAACAAGCAGACCGAGGTAGCTAAAGAAACGGTCTCCTATGTGGAGCTCATTCCGCTCTCGTACCTGGACACGAGACACCGCACTTCTACCGTTGAGGTCTCTGCGGAGGCAACGCAGGAACCCAACTGTGTAGAAGCGGGCGTATCGCCAGGCGGAGGCAGTGTGACACTTCGCGTAGAGCGCGAATTCGAAGTGGAGTTGGTGGCTGAGACCAAAGTCCGTGTGTATGTTACTGAGCAAAGTGATGATCCGGAAGACAAGGATTATGATTTTGACGGTGATAGCTTCGATTACGATGATCTGGACCCTGACAATCTGGATGATGAACTGTAAGGAAGGATGCGCCGCCGCTAACTGAGTATCGATGGGTTATGGTCCATTATATGTAGGAGGGGCGGCGGCGTAGAGGGCGAATGCCCTCCTTTTTTTTATTTATTTTTAGGAAATCGGATGCATTTAGTGAGAATCGGTTCGAATTCAGGGAAGTAAGATGTGAAGGAGTTAGTGCTGAGCTTTCAATCTCGGGTGGAAGGGATGGAGGGGCGAGAAAAATGAATGAAGGCTATAAAGTGTATTCTGGATTGTCAGCAGCGCAGAGAGAGTCTAGGTTACTTAGGAGTGGTATTGAAGCGACGTTGTCGTCTGCAAAACAGATCCTGTCGCGAAAAAAAGGCACAAAAACATCTATACAGACGCAGAGAAACCAGACCTCTGATGAAAGAACTCGTTTAGCCGATACATATGGTGCTCCGTCTTTCGAAAAGGCTCATAAACAGTGCTATAACATACTCGTATATAATCTGAATGTTCTTCAGATCACTCCACTTGGAGCAGGTTTAGGGATGCGAGCAGCCTTAGATGTGTTTTCCGGGGCATTAAATGAGGATCGCTTGGATAACAGTGAATCAATGAGCAGTGCCTCAGGAGAGTGGCGCGGGGTGATGAAATTGCTTCAGCGTATTGCTGTTCGAACTTTATACAGCTTGGGGCTGGATAGTGGTGAAGTACTATTGAGGGCAATGGGGAACCGGAGGTATGTTGTGGAGAGAGTTACTCCACTTTTACAGAGTTCCGGCAAATCATTGCCTGAGCCATATCGTTCCGCGGCATTAGCGCTGGAACGGAACCTTGCTCTGGAGCAGCCAGGCCGCAGCGGCCTGCTCATGGGCATGGACCCGGAGTTCATTATCCTCCGGGAATCCACCGGCCGCGTCGTGCCTGCGTCGCGGTACTTGCCCACGGACGGCGTCGCTGGCTGCGACGCCGGACCTCCGGGAACGCGGGGCGTGTTCCCAGTCGCCGAGCTGCGCCCCCAGCCGCGCGGGGAACCGCGCGCGCTGCTGGCGCAGCTGTTGTCCGCCGCGGCCACGGCGGACCGGCTCATCGCTGACCGCACGCTGCGCTGGCGGGCGGGAGGCATGCCGCTGACGGGCTGGGCCCTCGGCGGCCATTTGCACTTCAGCGGCGTGACGCTGACAGCGCCGCTGCTGCGCGCGCTCGATAACTATCTCGCGCTGCCCATGCTTTTGCTTGAGGACGTCCGCGCGGGAGCGCGTCGTCCTCGTTACGGCGTGCTCGGCGATTTCCGGACTCAGCCGCATGGCGGCTTTGAGTACCGGACCTTGCCGAGCTTCCTGGTATCCCCGGTCATCGCTAAAGGCGCGGTCTATCTGGCTCATCTTATCGTGAGCCATTATGAAGACCTGACGCTGCGCCCGCTCGACCGGGAAGACCTGCATATCGCCTACTACTGCGGCGATAAATCCCCGCTGCGCGACGCAGTACCCCCTCTGCTGGCGCAGCTGCGCGCTCTAGGCGGCTACGAGATGGCCGCCCAACACATAGAGCCTTTGTTTCAATATATCGCCGCTGAACGAACGTGGGATGAATCTCGCGATATCCGTGAGCTTTGGTGCAGCAAAGTTAAAGGTTGAGCTTATATTTCAAAATATTAGAAAGTATTAGTTTTTCGCATATTCCATATATCTAATATTTCTCGCATGAACGTCTTGGGCGCCTAATAAGGGCGCCCAAGGCGTTCATGCTTGTCTACATGTACATGATGCTCCAAGAACCGATATCCTGAAATCCAAGACGTTTGTAAATAACCCCGGCATGAGGGTTGTCATAAAAGAGGCATAAAGATTTCCCTTCATGGAGCAAGTCTGTACATAGCTGTGCAACTACGCTTGTAGCTAATCCTTGCTCTCTGAATGCTTGATGGGTGGCAACCCCTACGATCATAGCCGACATGGAATTTTCTGCCGATGTTGAGGCTGTTGCAATTA
This sequence comes from Paenibacillus sp. FSL R5-0345, assembly GCF_000758585.1. Lineage (NCBI taxonomy): Bacteria > Bacillati > Bacillota > Bacilli > Caryophanales > Paenibacillaceae > Paenibacillus > Paenibacillus sp. FSL R5-0345. Next base: position 3,774,089 of record NZ_CP009281.1, on the reverse strand, counting down.
CCTGATCTTCACGTTTCATATAATACGTGCGGCCTGTACCACTCGCCAGTGTTTTACGTAGGCTAGTTCTCGATCCGTCCCGACTGCTTTCAAACTCTTCTATAGTATCCGTAAGCGAGCAAATCGCTTCTACATCCTGAACGGTTGCCTTTTTTATGTTTTCAGTAGATGAATTGGATGCTTTAATTTTCGGATTCATTTCCTTTAACTCAGAAAAGTACAATTGCTTTTCTTGTTTAAAGTCAACCACTCCGTCAAAGGCTTTTACCACTTCGGTTACACCGGAAATCATATGAATATCGTTATCTTTTCGCATGATTGTAGCAAATCCCTCGACATCAAACGGCCCATCTGCATAGGGAAGATAGCTTCTATAAAAACGCAAAAGAACGGCTTTCATTCGACCATTCGTTGAATCTATCTCCCCCCATAATGTCATGAAATCCTGTTCAAACCCGAAATTCTCTACATCTCCGATGATAAATAAATTAAGAGCCGGCTCTTTCCGCAGCAATGCCATTAGTAGTTCCCGATCATCCTCCGTGAGTCTTCGTATCATCTGATATTCTCCTTTGATTTTCTTATGAGTTGACACTCTGTGTTAAGATTTTACAATATTAAAATGCAGAAGAATATACCTCTTTCTAAGGAACAATGGATGCTTGAAAAATAAACAAACGGTAATACCCATTATGCCTTAGTAATTGTGTGAGATTTCTTAATTTTTTACCTGAGGATTGAATAGGATGAGCTTCCATGAGGTCGCAGGGTGACTTTGTACGCCGACTTTCTGTTATAATGGAGGACAGCAATAAATAGGCATGGAGGTTGACCATGGCACAATATACGCCGATGATTGAGCAATATTTGAAAGTAAAGGAAGGGGCAAAGGATGCCTTCCTATTTTTTAGACTGGGCGATTTCTATGAAATGTTCTTTGAAGATGCCATTTTGGCTTCCAAGGAGCTTGAAATTACGTTGACAGGTCGCGAAGGCGGGGGCGCAGAGAAGATCCCGATGTGTGGAGTACCTTATCACGCCGCCGAGGGTTATATTCAGCGTCTGATTGAAAAAGGATATAAAGTCGCCATTTGTGAGCAGTTAGAGGATGCTTCCGTCACTAAGGGAATGGTGAAGCGGGATATCGTACGTGTCGTGACACCGGGAACGGTTATGGATGGAAAAATCATTGCCGACAAAAGTAACAATTATCTCGTTTGTGTAACCGAAAGTGATGGGATGATGGCGTTAGCCGCTTGTGATTTAACAACAGGTGAATTGTATGTTACTTCAGTTTTATCTGGTGGAGAGTGGCTGCGCGATGAGATTGGTATTTATGAACCGGCCGAGATCATCGGAGACCCAGCTTTATTGGAACTTTTACGCAGTGAAACGCCTCTGTTAGCGAAGCCTGTGGTGTACACACCTTGGGAGAAACGCGAAGAGGAACTGGCACGCCGTCAATTTGGTGAAGCTGCATGGGTACGTTTGGAGAAAGAACGCGGACAATGTCTAGCGCTGCTGATCTCCTATCTAAACGAGACGCAACGACGTTCAATGGGACAGCTTAGTCAAATTTCCCCTTATGAACCAGGCAATTATATGATTCTTGATCCCTTCACGCGCCGAAATCTGGAACTTACTGAGACGGTCCGAGAACGATCTAAAAAAGGATCTCTCCTGTGGCTTCTAGACCGTACCGAAACATCCATGGGTGCGCGCTTGTTACGTCGTAGAATTGATAAGCCGCTGTTGCAGCGAGCTCCGATCGAACGTCGCCTAGAAGCGGTTGATTATTTGTACAATCAGTTTATTGTTCGGGAGGACCTGCGTTTAGCGTTGAAGGAAATTTATGATTTAGAGCGGCTGGTAGGTCGAATTGCCTTTGGTAGTGCGAATGGTCGTGACATGAATGCTTTGAAGCTATCGCTGGCACAAATCCCTGCTTTGAAGGAATTATGTATGACTTCGGGGTCTGCAACCTTACGCGAGATTGGTGCGAGTATGGATGAATGCGCCGAGATCCGGGAGGATATCGACCGAGCAATTGTAGAGGATGCGCCGGTGTCCGTACGAGACGGAGGTATTATCCGGTCTGGTTATCATGCCCGGTTGGACGAGCTGCGGGAAGCTAGCAGTAATGGTAAACGTTGGATTGCTGAACTGGAAGCGAAGGAACGACAAGTCACTGGCATTAAATCACTGAAGATCGGCTATAACAAAATCTTCGGTTATTTCATAGAGATTACCAAATCCAATCTGGCCGCGTTGCCGGAAGGGCGTTATGAACGTAAGCAGACGCTTGCAAATGCAGAGCGTTTTGTTACACCAGAGCTTAAGGAAAAAGAGGCACTGATTCTTGAAGCGCAAGATAAAATGACAGATTTGGAGTACAGCCTGTTTACTGAACTGCGTGATCGAATCAGCAGCCAAATACCGCGATTGCAGAATCTTGCAGAAAAGGTAGCGGAAATTGATGTGTATCAATGTCTGGCAGCTGTGAGTGCAGAGCATCGCTTCGTGAAACCAGTCCTATCCGATGGGTACGATCTTCGACTTGAAGGCGGTCGCCATCCTGTCGTAGAGGCTGTGTTAAAAGACTCGGCGTTTATTGCAAACGGAAGTACGCTCAGTAAGGAAGAGGGAAATATTCTTTTGATCACTGGTCCTAATATGGCTGGAAAAAGTACCTATATGCGTCAGGTTGCACTTATTTGCATTATGGCTCAGATTGGCTGTTTCGTTCCGGCATCCAGTGCAGAAGTACCTCTTATTGATCGGATCTTCACACGTATTGGGGCAGCCGATGATTTGATCGGAGGTCAGAGTACATTTATGGTAGAAATGGCCGACATTCAGGTCATGACAGAGAAAGCAACCGCCCGGAGTTTGATCATAATAGATGAACTTGGTAGAGGAACTTCGACTAGTGAGGGTATGGCGATCGCACAGGCGGTGATTGAGTATGTGCACGATACCATTTCTTGCAAAGCATTAGTTTCAACTCATTTTCATGAGTTGGCTCACTTAGAAGAAAGTCTTAAAGGGCTTAAGAATTATTCTATGGCCGTTCAAGAGAGTGGCGATAAAGTAAACTTCCTGCGTAAGCTCGTTCCGGGAGCGGCAGACAGCAGTTATGGAATTTATTGTGCACGTCTTGCCGGGCTTCCTGAAGGCATTATTGATCGTGCTTACGGTCTGCTTCAGAGCATCGAGCAGGCAGCGCATCCGGGAGGCTCCTCAATACATTATGGCGGTGGACTAGAGAGTCATGCCGCTGTAAAAGAGATCGCAACAACATCATCTATCCAACATTCCGATAGCCTTTTCGCTGAAACGTCAGGAATTCCTGCGGATTCTTTCGTAGGAAATGAAGTTGTTCAATTGTCTATCTTTGGTGAGGAAGAACCGCGTAAGAATCGCAAAGGTGGAAATCAGGCGGCAGTAGGATCTGAAGTACAAGAGAACCCTGCAATAAAAGAATTTATCACTTCTGTACGTAACGCAGATCTTATGAATATGACTCCGCTGCAGGCTATGAGCCTGCTGAATGATCTGAAGATGAAAGCGAAGGATCTTTAATAATTGATTGCCTAAATAAGAGGTGAATGAAATTGGCCAAAATTCATATATTGGACGAGCATATTGCCAACCAGATTGCTGCGGGGGAAGTTGTAGAGCGGCCAGCTTCTGTCGTGAAGGAGTTGGTTGAGAATGCTATTGACGCCGGAAGTACAAGAATTGAGGTTTCGGTTGAGGAAGGCGGCTTACAGAGCATTCGAGTAAAAGATAACGGCTCAGGGATCGAGCCTGAGGATTGCGAGACCGCTTTTTATCGCCATGCTACAAGTAAAATCGCTAATGGGCGAGATTTATTCCAGATTACTAGCTTAGGGTTCCGTGGAGAGGCACTTCCCAGTATTGCGGCGGTATCCAAAGTCTCTCTTCTCACGGCTACTGCCGATGACGGCAAAGGGCGCTTGATCGATATTGAGGGTGGTAATTTAATTCGGAATGAAGATTCCCCTTCGGGTCGTGGGAGCGATCTAGCGGTGCGTGAATTATTTTTTAATACGCCGGCAAGGCTGAAATATATGAAGAGTATCCAGACGGAGCTTGGTCATATATCGGATGCCATGTATCGAATGGCGCTAGCGCATCCGGGGATTTCTTTTACCTTGCATCATAATGGCAATCAGCTGCTGCACACGCTTGGTAACGGTGATCTGCTGCAAGTGATCGCAGCAGTATACGGGACTTCCGCAGCCAAGGCTATGCTGCCGATTACGGCAGAGGACTTGGATTATCGTATTTCCGGTTATATAAGCCGTCCGGAATGGACACGATCAAATCGGAATGCAGTGACTACCATTGTTGGAGGACGCTATATTCGCAGCAATGGTCTGAACGCGGCGATCATGCGTGCTTATCATACTTTGCTTCCGATAAACCGTTATCCGCTGCTGGTGCTTGAACTGGACATGCATCCTTCACTTGTGGATGTCAATGTTCATCCGGCTAAGCTAGAGGTTCGATTTAGTAAAGAGAACGAGCTTTACTCATTTGTTGAACAAGAAATCCGTAAAGTATTGCTGGGACAAAGTTTAATACCCCGTCCTGGTAAAGAAACCATCGGACCAAAGGGCAGTAGTTCCTTTATACAGGAACAGTTTGCTTTTTCCAAAGGAACAGTTCCGCCACCGCCATCGGTTGACGGAGGCAAGGATTCAGTTCCTCAGGGAGCTGGTAGTTCCTTCAGTAGACAACAAACATCAAACGTTGAGCTTAACGCCCGTGAGTTCAGGCAGGAGGGGCTGACTGATCATCCAATGACTCGTGAAGCGGCTCCATCTTATGGGTCGGGTTATCAGCCTTCCTCTTCACAAGGACGTCAAAATAATGTGAGCAATAACTATACAAATAGTTATCACCCGCAAGAAACTGCTTCATCACAGAAGCAACTGCCTTCTGTTGAAAAGCTGTGGGCTCCTCCGCAGCAGCAGGAAGAACCAGGACTCCCTGCCTTCCCGGAATTAAATTATATCGGGCAGCATCATGGAACTTATATTATCGCTCAGAATGACGGTGGGCTGTATCTCATTGATCAACATGCGGCTCACGAACGAATAAATTACGAATTTTTTTATGAGAAGTTCGGACGACCTGAAGATGCTTCTCAGGATTTACTTTTGCCGATTACACTAGAGTTTACCCCTTCGGAAAGTCGTCAACTTAGTGAACGTCTGCATTGGTTTCAGCAGGCCGGAGTGTACCTTGAGCATTTTGGGGGACAGACATTTTTAATTCGATCCTTGCCTTATTGGTTTCCTGAAGGCGAGGAAAAAGCGATCGTTGAAGAAATGGCGGAGTGGGTCTTAAGTGAACGCTTGATTGACCTTGCGAAGCTGCGTGAAAAATCATCAATACTCTGTTCATGTAAAGCTTCTATCAAGGCTAACCAGAAACTAACAGAACAGGAAGTCGAGGCATTGTTGTCTCGTCTGGCAGCTTGTAAGCAACCGTATACCTGCCCGCATGGGCGGCCGATTGTAATTTCTTTTTCATCCTATGATTTAGAGAAATTGTTTAAACGGGTGATGTGATTGTAAGTCTCCTTTTAGAATGTTTTTAAGATGAACTTATATAGAAATTTGTTGTAAGTATGACTGGAGGCAACATGATTATAACTACGGGTTATAGCCCGATAATGGAAATTGTAGAGCGAGCTCAGAATCTCGCAGAGAGAACGGGCTGTAATTACGCTCCACGGGAGAAATTCTCCATACCCAAGCTGGTGGAAAAGTACGGAGATGAGGATATTCTAATTCTTTCTCAAGAAGCTGTTCGTTTACACCGATTAGGGATGGAGCCGATGGAGTTTCACCCTAGCATGGGGTTCGTTCGCGCGAAGCGGATTCTGAAGGGTGATATAGAACCGATGCTTGTCGCCGCTCGAATGCTTCCCGGAGATAGTGTATTAGACTGCACAGCGGGTCTAGGCGCTGATTCCTTGCTGTTTGCTGTACATGGTGGTGAGTCCTCTGTAGTTACCGCTCTGGAGAGCTCATTGCCGCTGTACGCACTGCTCTATGAAGGAATGCGTCACTATACCTCTGGGCAAGTATTGGTGAATGAGGCGTTACGTAGAATTAATGTCGTGCATAGTGAGCATTTGGACTACTTACGAGCTCAACCGGATCGAAGTATTGATATAGTTTACTTCGATCCGATGTTCCGGGTGCCACTTACGGGTTCTGCTTCGATTTCTCCGCTGCGGCAGTTTGCTAATCAAGCTGCTTTATCTCTAGAGAGTGTAGCTGAGGCAGTGAGAGTCGCTCGTAAAACGGTTCTTTTGAAAGAGAAAGCTTTAAGCGGCGAATTCGAACGTCTTGGTTTTACAGAGCTGCTTCGGAGCAACTCTAAAACATCGTACGGGGTGATACACATTGACAACTAAAGAGAGACATAAGGTTCTAGTCTTATTAGGACCGACAGCCGTAGGTAAAACCAGGTTAAGTCTGGAGCTAGCGGCCGCCTATAATGCAGAGATCATTTCTGGCGATTCGATGCAGGTTTATCGTGGTATGGATATTGGTACAGCTAAGATCACTCCATCTGAAATGATGGGAATTCCCCACCACCTAATCGATATTCATGATCCACAGGACCCATATTCTGCAGCTGAATTTCAGGAGCAGGGCAGCAGACTGATCGAGGAGATAAGCAGCCGTGGGAAACTTCCATTTATTGTAGGGGGGACGGGTCTATATATTGAATCCTTGTGTTACGGATTTCAATTCTCTGAAGCTGTAGCTGATGAAGCGTTTCGAAAAGAACAAGATCAATTCGCAGAAGTGCATGGAGCGCTTGCACTGCATGCCAAACTTGAAGCGGTTGATCCAGTCAGTGCGGCGAAATTGCATCCAAATGACCGTCGAAGAATTATCCGGGCACTGGAAATTCATCACCAGACAAACACCACTCTGTCCGCTTCACATGCCGCTCAAAAGAAGGAGTCACCCTATGACTTATGCCTTATCGGTTTGACAATGGACCGGAAAATACTATATAAACGTATTGAGGACCGAATTGATAGCATGCTTGCGGATGGTCTTGTTGCTGAGGTAAAAGGACTGCTGGATAACGGTTACAGCAGAAGCCTTGTGTCCATGCAGGGGTTGGGCTACAAGGAAATTGCCGCTTACCTCGCAGGAGAACTGACGCTAGAGGAAGCTGTGGTGCTGCTTAAACGCGATACTCGCCGATTCGCCAAAAGACAGTTGTCATGGTTTCGCCACATGAAGGAAATCGAGTGGATCGATGTCGAAGGTGAGCAAAACTTTTCTGAGAATTTCTCAAAAATACGTGCTATAATAGCAGGAAAGTTTCTCTCAGGTCTTGAATATACTTCTGAACAATATAATTGAACCATTGGGGGTACGTCATATGAACAAGTCCATTAACATCCAAGATACATTCTTGAACCAACTACGCAAAGAAAATATCCCTGCTACTGTATATCTGACCAACGGTTTTCAAATCCGGGGAATTATTAAAGCTTTCGACAATTTTACAATCGTTATTGATAGTGATGGGCGCCAGCAAATGGTGTATAAGCATGCGATATCCACATTTACACCACAACGCAGTGTGTCACTCATGCAGGACAATAGTAACGAAGAATAACATTTATCAAATTTGAAGTGAAACCTTTCTTGTTTATAAATCGTTTGAATAGAGAGTGCGAGAGCAACCTGAGAAGGTTGTTCTTTTCATTCAGAGCAGTCCATACATGATTTATCAAGGAAGGGAGTCAGGAGGCATCATGTCTAGAGATGATTCATCAAGGACGAATAACAATAGAAATAGAGGATCGTCCAGTTCCAATTCTAATTCAAAATCAAAACCGAAAAGTAAAAAGAAAAAGAAATTTTTAACGAAGAAGCGTGTGCTGTGGAGCTTGTTCTTTGCTACAGCGTTGGCCATTTTCTGTGCACTGGGCGGTTATCTGTTCATTATGCTGAATGGTCAAAAACTTCTTCTTGAGAACCAAGATAAGCTAACCGTTAATGAAACTACAAAAGTATATGACCGCAATGCTAATTTAATCGGTGAATTATCGCTTGAGAAAAGTGATCCTGTAGAGTATGAGAAGATTCCTCCGTTATTGATCAATGCCTTTGTGGCTACAGAAGATAAACGCTTCTTTGAGCATTCTGGTGTGGATTTATGGTCTATCGGCCGAGCAGCAGTAAAAGATATTGCTGCACGCAGCATGGTAGAAGGTGGTAGTACCATTACTCAGCAGCTGGCCAAAAACATCTTTTTGACACGGGATAAGACATTTTTCCGTAAAGCGACTGAGGTATCCATTGCTGTAGCGTTGGAGAACCAGAAATCTAAAGAAGAGATCATTACCATGTACCTGAACCGAATAAACTTTGGGGGTACGATCTACGGAATTAAAGCGGCATCGGAAAGATATTTTGGCAAGAGCGATCTGAATGAGCTTAAGGTTTGGGAAATTGCGACATTGGCTGCGATGCCTAAGGGACCGTCTCGTTACAATCCATTGCGCAACCCAGAACTTTCAAAGGAAAGACGAGCAGTAGTGCTTCAGCTCATGTATGAACAAGGATATATTACGGAGCAAGAAAGAGACGAAGCGCAAGCCGTGGATTATAATTATAAGCCGCCTGAAAAGAAACAGCGTTACCAAGCTTTTATTGATTTCGCAGTGGAAGAAGCGGAAGAGAAGTTTGGCTTGTCTGAAGATGATCTGAATATTGGTGGTTACAAGATCTACACCACGATGGATAAGCACGCTCAAGAAACCGTAGAGGATGCTTTTGCAGACAGTGATAACTTCGAGAAGAGTGTAGACGACGAGCTGGTGCAAGGTTCTATGACCATCGTCAATCAGGAGAATGGTGGCATCGTCGCACTTCTAGGTGGACGGAATTATGAGAAAAAAGGTTACAGCCGTGTAACGGGCAGCCGACGTTCTCCAGGTTCAGCTTTTAAACCAATCGTTTCTTATGCTCCAGCACTGGAAACTGGAAAATACAACATGAATTCTACGCTTAGCAACGAGAAGCAGTGTTTCGCGAACTATTGCCCAACTAACCTTCACGGGTATTCTAAGAGTATCAGCATGAGTGATGCTATACAGAAATCAGAGAATATTCCTTCGGTCTGGTTGCTTAATGAAATTGGAGTGAATACCGGATTTAAATTCGCCAAGAAATTAGGGATTGGACTGGAAGATGAGGACAAGAACCTCTCACTGGCTCTCGGAGGTATGAGCAAAGGAACGAATACACTGGAAATGGCACAAGCCTACAGTGCTTTTGCAAATGGCGGTGAACTACGAGAATCCTATTCGATTAAATCGATCACTGATAGCAGCGGAGAGACTGTCTTCAAAGCCAATACAACTCCTGAACGTGTAATGAGTAAGGAGACGGCTTATCAAATGACCGAGATGATGCAAAAGGTTGTTGAGAGTGGTACAGGTAGAAAAGCAAGGATTGACCGTCCTGTTGCTGGTAAGACCGGTACAACTCAAAGTGGATATTCTGGAATCAGCTCGAACCGTGACGTATGGTTCGTAGGATACACACCAGAATGGACAGCAGCTGTGTGGATGGGTTATGACAAGCCAAGTAAGAAGCATCTGCTTAAGAATAGCAGTGGGCTTGCCGCAGCATTCTGGGGCAAGGTGATGGAGGAAGCGTTAAGGGATGTTCCTAAGAAGTCTTTCCCACAGCTAGATAATGAAATTGCTCCTGAGCCTACTGAAACACCAGAACCCGCTCAGAATGTTAGTGGTCTTACAGCAGCCTATGATCCATCTACGATGACAGTAAACCTGGGCTGGAAGGCAGTTCCTGTTGCAGGTGTGGAATATCGTATATATCGTAGAGAGACCTCTGAGGCAGATTTTGGCTTATTGTTAAATACGGTCACGACTAGTGCAGGAGATTTTAGTGCAATGCCTGGGCTGGTTTACGAGTACTATGTTACTTCTTATGATCCTGCGACCCAATTGGAAAGTGAACCATCAAATGTGGTTACTGTCTCTGTGCAGGATGAGATGCCAACACCTGAGCCGACTATTGATCCTAATCTTCCGACACCAACACCTGAAGATGGTGGGGACAATGGCTGGGATAATGGTAATGGTGGAAATAATGGTGGTGACAACAATGGAGGCGGGAATAATGGTGGAACAGGTACCTTACCTGAAATCACTACGCCTCCACCTTCAGCAACACCGATACCTACCGCGCCACCGGATGTACCTTCTGGAGGCGGAACCTCAGGGAATGACAGCGGTAATGCAACGACGAGCCCTGATCAAGAGGTTGGCCATTTGAATGGAGATTCTTCTGTTCAATAAACACGCTTAGAATTTATGAAGTTAAGCTATTCTTTACCCGAAGCTGTCTCAAAAGTAGTGAATGCTACTAATGAGACAGCTTCTTTTATTTGAGCAGGATTAATATGTTCCTTGAAGAAGATGGTTCTCGAAACGACTGTTGTTCAACCATTTCAGCTACATTACTAATTACAACTCCTTAATTTGCGAATTGTATTGTGATAATAATTGGTTGTATTTTACGGGATGTTTTGAGTGTATCCGCTAAATGTGTTAAGCTGAAGACACCATACTGGAGAGGGTAATTTCTATGAAACGTAAATTCGGAGACCGGGCCAACTGGCGCCGGATTACGCGTCGCCATTTTGCCTGCCGCTATGTGGAGAGCCGGGAATTCAGCGGATATATTACGCTTTATACCATCTACGGGCTGAAAGAACCACTGTGGAAGAGCTATGGACGGCATACATATCGTATTGCGGATAAAGGTTATTCCTGGCTGCAATATTTCCCCAAAGACAGTCACTATATTGTGACGGCTATGTTCGACGAACGGCAAAATATCATTCAATGGTACATAGACACCTGCAAGGTGCAGGGCGTCACAGACCAAGGCGTTCCATGGTTTGATGATTTGTATCTGGATGTGGTTGTGCTTTGGAACGGCGAGGTTTTCTTGCTTGATGAGGATGAATTAGAGGAAGCGCTGGAGAGGGAAGATATTTCCGAGAGTGATTATAAACTCGCCTGGGAGACAGCCAATACTATTTTACGCGGCATCGATGCTCATGCTTTCCCTTATTTCTCACTATCTTTGAAGCATCGTGCCGAATTATTTCATCATGGAGAATTCAGGAGGAAATAAAGAAATGGAATGGTACGTCTACGGAAGAGGGTCTTCCCCGATTCGGATTGTTTCCAAAAAACGCAGATTCTGGTCGAAACGAACGTTGTTTATCGCTTTATCGATTATTGTGATTGCTGGATTGTTGTGGTGTGCTTATGCGTTAAACAATATTAATAAAGCTGCCACGACGGATCCTATGCAAAAGGCGGAAGTTGGGATCATTCTTGGCATGTCGATGTGGGGGGATGAGCCAAGCCCTGGACTCAAGGAAAGACTGGATTACGGACTGAAGCTTTATGAAGAAGGGATGTTCCCGCATCTTATTGTTTCTGGTGGTTTAGATAAACCTGATTTACAATATACCGAAGCTCAAGGAATGCGTAACTATTTGGTTGCTAAAGGCGTGCCGGATAGCGCCATTTTTGTAGAGAATGAAGCTACCAGCACTTACGAGAATCTTTTGTATAGTAAAGAGATTATGGCGCGTGAGAGCTTGTCTTCAGCGATAATCATTACGCATACCTATCATGGGTGGCGGGCTCATGAAATTGCTGACGAGCTTGGATATGTGAAACCTGAGCTGGGACTTACAGAATCCACCGTACTTTCGATGACAAGACATAAAACACGTGAGATTCTAGCCTATACGAAATGGAAGCTTCAGCAGCTATTCCTGTGATTTGTCCAAAAAATCCCGAATCTTCTAATAACACTTCATTTGATGGAATAGACTTGATAAGAGTAGTCAGCCCTGGATAATGAGGTGATACCGATGAGCGGACGCGTAGCAGCGGCCAGTGGACGGGAGGAAGAAAGACCGTCTCGACAAATCAACATTGTATTGCGGAGTCAAGAGCCTCCGGCTATAACTCACCCTACTGGAGAGAGTCGGCCACTGCCTCCAAAAAATCACGGCCACACTAGCTTATTCCAAGAGTTAACACAAGAATTGGAAGGTTTAGTGGGTCTGGACAATATCAAAGAGCTAGTCTTTGAAATCTACGCTTTATTACAGATTGCACAAATGCGTGCTGAGGCAGGACTTGCAAGCGGTGGGCAAGCATATCACATGGTTTTTAAAGGGAATCCCGGAACGGGTAAAACAACAGTAGCTAGAATCGTAGCCAAGCTGTTCCAACGTATGGGTGTGCTGACCAAAGGACATCTCATTGAGGTGGAGAGAGCTGACCTTGTCGGCGAATACATTGGTCATACTGCACAGAAGACTCGTGATCTGGTGAAAAAGGCTTTGGGCGGCATTTTGTTTATTGATGAGGCTTATAGCCTTGCTCGTGGCGGGGAAAAGGATTTTGGAAAAGAAGCGATTGATACGTTGGTCAAGGCCATGGAGGATCATCGCAGTCAATTTATACTTATCTTAGCGGGGTACTCTGGGGAGATGGAGTATTTTTTGATGAGTAATCCTGGATTGCCTTCACGGTTTCCAATACAAGTAGAATTTCCTGATTATACGATCGACCAACTGTTGCAGATTGCTGAACTAATGGCAAAGGATCGCGACTATATTTTGATGCCACAGGCGATACTCAAGTTAAAGCAGCATTTGTTAGTAGAGAAGACGGAGAGTCTTCATGCTTTCAGTAATGCGCGGTATGTTCGCAACGCCATTGAAAAAGCTGTTCGGGGTCAGGCTGTAAGACTGCTTAACCAGTATGAAAGTACCAGCCCAGGCAAGCAGGAATTAATGACGCTTCGAACTGAAGATTTTAAATTATGATTTACAGGAAACTATCACCGTCATAAGGAGCATGACATACATGGCAATAACTACGCATGATACGGAAACAGATGTACAAGATCGAGCGATATTGGTAAGTCTCGTCACAGATAAAATTAAAAGAACAGGAATTGATCCAGAGCTTTCTCTGCAGGAATTAGTGCAATTGGCTGAAACGGCAGGTGTTGAAGTACTGGATGTGCTGCGTCAAAACAAGGAAACGCCTGATTCTAGATGGTTTATTGGTAAAGGTAAAGTAGAAGAGCTACGGATGGCTGCTGATGCTCTCGGAGCAAATACAGCTATCTTTGATCAAGAATTGTCCGGAGCCCAAGTACGGAACCTTGAGGAGGCTCTGGATCTTAAGATTATTGACCGGACGCAGCTTATTCTGGATATTTTTGCGGGGCGTGCGAAGACGCGAGAAGGGATTATTCAGGTTGAGCTGGCACAATTGTCCTATCTGTTACCCCGGCTTTCTGGCCAAGGCAAGAACTTATCTAGACTAGGTGGCGGGATTGGGACCAGAGGTCCGGGTGAAAGTAAGCTGGAAACCGATCGCCGGCATATTCGTGATCGGATTACGGAGCTGAAGCGTCAGCTTGATGAGGTAGTTAAGACTCGGGAGCTACATCGGGAGCGTCGCCGCAAGGCGGGAGCGGTGCAAGTCGCACTTGTTGGGTATACGAATGCAGGGAAATCAACGCTGCTTAAGCAACTTACCGATGCGGATGTCTATATTGAAAACCAGTTGTTTGCCACACTGGACCCTACTTCACGTGTTCTTGAACTAGCAGGTGGTAAAGAGGTTGTGCTCACGGATACTGTAGGCTTCATTCAGAATCTTCCGCATGATCTAGTCGCTTCTTTCCGTGCAACGCTGGAGGAAGTCAATGAGGCCAATTTGGTGCTGCATGTGGTGGATGCCTCTTCACCAATGCGTGAGGAGCAGATGGAGGTTGTTCAAACCATTTTGCAGGACTTAGGTGCAGCTAGTACTCCTCAAATCGTACTTTTTAATAAAATCGATCTGTGTCAGCCTGAACAACTGGAAATGTTGCCAACAGGTACAGGGTACTTGAAGATCAGTGCATTTAATCCTGAAGATTTAACTCGGATTACCGAAATGATCGCCGATGAACTGGCTGGCGACACACTCAACTTCCGTATTCCCGGAGACCGAGGTGACATTTCTTCCTTGCTCTATAGGGTGGGTGAAGTTCTGGAAACGACTTATGACGAGAACGATGTGCTCTATAACGTTCGTCTCAACAAAGAGGATTATGACAAATGGGGTTATATGCTTGCTGATTTTGTGGACCTGCAGTAATCTTGTCAGTTATTCCTAAAGTGGAAATGCTGCGTATATAGGTATAAAATAATAGCTAATCTAGAAAGCGTCAGTTAACTGCCGCTTTCTGTCATTATGATGGCAAGTAAATGTAAGGAGCGAATAAGAACGAATGGTAGTTTTTGCAGAGGATATTTTGAGCGCGGCAGAGGCCGCAGAAGTTGAAATAGAAGGCGCTGTCAAAGCCCTTGATCGTATTGTAGATAAGAATCAGTGGAAGGTTATAGAAGCGTTCCAGCGTCATCAAGTCAGTGATTTTCACTTTGCCGGTTCAACGGGGTATGCGTATAATGACCGTGGCCGTGAAGTGTTGGATCTTGTCTATGCTGACGTTTTTGGTGCGGAATCTGCTTTGGTACGCCCACATTTCGCTTCAGGAACACATACGATATCAACAGCTCTATTTGGTGTGTTACGCCCAGGAGATGAGCTGCTGTATATCACAGGACGTCCGTATGATACCCTACATAAGGTAATTGGACATGCCGGCGATGGGACAGGCTCTCTCGCTGATTTTGGGATCACTTATCGAGAGGTTGCTCTGACGGCAGAAGGAAAGATTGATTGGGATGAGGTAGCTCTCTCTATTAACGAAAATACTAAAGTGATTGGAATCCAAAGGTCACGAGGGTATGATTGGCGTGCTTCTTTCACAGTAGCTGAAATTGGTGAGATGACTTCGAAGATAAAGTTGATGAAACCGGAAGTTATTGTATTTGTAGACAATTGCTATGGTGAGTTTACCGAAGAGCTTGAGCCACCACAGGTTGGTGTAGATCTGGTAGCAGGTTCGTTAATTAAGAACCCAGGTGGCGGTATTGCTGAGACCGGCGGTTATATCTGTGGTCGACAGGATCTTGTGGAATTGGCGGCTTATCGACTAACCGCTCCTGGTATCGGTGGTGAGGTAGGGGCTATGTTAGGAACAACTCGTGGCCTTTACCAAGGATTGTTTATGGCTCCGCACACTGTAGGGCAAGCACTAAAAGGGAGCATTTTTGCTGCATCAGTATTTCAGCGCTGCGGGTTTGAGACGAAGCCAGCGTGGAATGAGCCTCGGACAGATTTAATTCAGGCGGTTTCCTTTGATGGTCCAGAACACTTAATTGCCTTTGTTCAGGGCATTCAGCGCGCTGCGGCTGTAGACAGCCATGTGGTACCAGAGCCTTGGGATATGCCAGGTTATGAACATCCTGTTATTATGGCGGCAGGTACGTTTATTCAGGGTGGAAGCTTGGAGTTATCTGCAGATGCACCTATACGTGCTCCTTTTATTGGGTACATGCAAGGTGGATTAACTTATTCACATGTGAAATATGGCGTTTTGATGGCGCTCCAAAGTATGCGTGATAGAAAATTGCTGTAAGAATATCTCACACACCATTGACACGCTGTATTAGGAAATGTACAATGAGATCAGAAAAAGATCATTGGAAGGTTGGATGAGTCATGGGTGATGAAATCCGCAGAAATATGGCACTATTTCCTATTGGAATTGTAATGAAGCTGACTGATCTGTCTGCAAGACAAATTCGTTATTATGAGCAGCACAGTCTGATCGTACCAGCACGCACGTCGGGGAATCAGCGGTTGTTCTCTTTTAATGATGTTGAGCGCCTATTAGAAATTAAAGCTCTGATAGAGAAGGGTGTTAATATTGCTGGCATTAAGCAAGTGATGAATCCTGTCTCTAAGGAATCCGAGGAAGCAACTGTTATTACTCCTGATACAGAGGTTAGACGTAGAGAGCTATCCGATTCCCAGTTACACCGAATGCTGAAGCAAGAACTAGTTTCCGGTAAAAGACCGGGACAAGTGTCTTTGATTCAAGGTGAGTTATCCCGGTTTTTTAATAAATAATAATATATAGAAGTTTGAAAGGGAGAGGATCACATGAGCTTTTCTAAAGAGGATATTTTACGCATTGCCAAGGAAGAGAATGTTCGTTTTATTCGTCTGCAATTTACGGATCTATTAGGTACTATCAAGAATGTTGAAATTCCAGTTAGCCAATTGGAAAAAGCACTTGATAACAAGATGATGTTTGATGGTTCTTCCATCGAAGGTTACGTACGGATTGAAGAATCCGATATGTATCTCTTCCCTGACCTTGATACATGGGTTATCTTCCCTTGGGTGACAGATAGTCGTGTAGCACGTCTGATTTGTGATGTTTACATGCCGGATGGAACACCTTTTGCTGGAGACCCACGTGGTATCCTCAAGCGTTGTCTGAAGGAAGCAGAAGAAATGGGTTTCACAGCTATGAACGTTGGACCTGAACCTGAATTCTTCCTGTTCAAGACAGACGAAAGAGGCAATCCAACTACGGAATTGAATGACCAAGGTGGTTATTTCGACTTAGCGCCAACAGATCTAGGAGAAAACTGTCGTCGTGAAATCGTATTGACCCTTGAAGAAATGGGCTTTGAAATCGAAGCTTCTCACCATGAAGTAGCATCCGGTCAGCATGAGATTGACTTTAAATATGCAGATGCGATTACTGCTGCTGACCAAATTCAAACCTTCAAGCTGGTTGTGAAGACGGTAGCCCGTCAACACGGCTTGCATGCAACCTTTATGCCTAAACCATTGTTCGGTATCAACGGATCTGGTATGCACGCTCACCAATCCTTGTTCAAAGGCAAAGAAAACATGTTCTACGATGAAAGCGACAAGTTGGGTCTGAGCAAAACTGCTCGTTACTACATGGCAGGTATTTTAAAGCACGCTCGTGCTTTTGCAGCGATTACTAACCCAACAGTGAACTCATACAAACGTCTTGTTCCTGGTTATGAAGCTCCTTGCTACGTAGCTTGGTCTGCAAGTAACCGTAGCCCGATGATTCGTATCCCGGCTTCTAGAGGCCTTAGCACACGTGTTGAAGTTCGTAACCCGGACCCAGCAGCTAACCCATACCTCGCACTTGCTGTTATGTTGAAAGCAGGTCTTGACGGAATTAAACGTAAGCTTGATCTTCCAGCTCCAATTGACCGTAACATCTATGTGATGTCTGAAGAAGAGCGTATTGAAGAAGGTATTCCAAGCTTGCCATCCGATTTGAAAGAAGCACTTAGCGAAATGATCCGCAGTCATGTTATTACCGAAGCTCTCGGTGAACATGCTCTGGCTCACTTCTACGAGCTGAAAGAAATCGAATGGGATATCTACCGTACGCAAGTGCACGAGTGGGAAAGAGCGCAATACATGACTCTTTACTAGGACTGTTAAACCCTTGACGCTAATGTGGCGTTGAGGGTTTTTTTATGTGGCAAGGTTAGGAGGTTTTGTGGAGGATTATGTGCGTCCATAAAGTGACCATACTCTAACTTGTCAGGAAATACTTTGAATTAGAGCATACATAAAATGACCCGCCAAGCTATTGCTTGACGGGTCTGTTTTTCTTATACGATAATCTCTGAAAACACCGGACTCCGCAGCATACCTGAATTAACCCGGATTCTCATTCTCACTTTTGCTCCATAGCCCAAGGCAAGGATATTGGACGATTCTACCATCATCAATTTGAAAAAGTATTAAGAATAAAAATAATGGAACCATAATGCATAATTAATCGTATCCAGTAATAGTAAGAGGATGGTTATAAAAGTAAAGTTAGGAAACGACTGTGTTTAGTGCGTGCAATGAATTAATTATTAAGAAATCATCATAAAGAACATACATAGAAGAGTATCAAAAATATAGAGCAGACAAAGAACAAAAAAGATAAACGACAGCAGATTAAACAATGTTCTCGCAACTGGGGTAGTACCGCTTGGTCTGTCCGAAGTAAGTAGAAATATATTCACAACGGAATGGAGCTTAGATATTCACTAGAGTAAGGCGGCATTTTGGAGATTAGCGGTTATCACATCTGATCGATTTGATGTGAATCATTGGAAGGAGATATTCGATATGAAAAAATGGAGAAGATCGGTCTTATGGCTCATTCTTTCCGTATGTATCCTCGTATCAGGGGCCTGCTCTATGAAGTCTCCACAGCAAGCGGCCTCGAAGGTAAATAATCAAGAGATCGAGAATGCATCAAATTCGCCTACTATGAAAGACGTAACAATTGATGGCGCTCGTGGTTTCATGTGGGAAGTGAAGAATAACGGAACGACGGTTTACCTCGTAGGATCAATACATCTTACGGATGATAACTTCTACCCCCTGCATTCGAAATATGAGAAAGTTTTTGCAGAAGCGGATTATTTGGGTCTTGAAATTGATTTTACCAAAGCCCCTGATGAAGAGCAGCAGAAGAGGATTGTGGATATGATGATGTATAAGGATGGCACTACACTAAAAGATCATGTATCCAAGGAAACGTATGCGAAAGTAAAAGAGTTTTTGATGAAGAACGGTTTGAAGGCCAACGCGTATGATGCGTTTAAGCCTTGGCAGGTGGAAGGAAATATTTCAGTTATGGCATTGAAGGCAGACTACAACCTAGAAGAAGGAATTGATCTGTATTTTCTTCAGAAAGCCCTTGAACGCAAGATCCCGGTAATAGGACTAGAAACTCAGGAATCCCAGATGGGGACCTTAGCTGGCTTCTCTAAGGAGCGGCAGGAGAAGAGTCTCAATACTACGCTAGACGATTATAATTCTGGCGTCATCAATGATCCAACAGACGAATTGATAGAGATGTGGAAGAAAGGCGATGAACAAACGCTGCTCAAAATAACTAACAGCCTATTTAGTGATCCAGAATACGGAAAAGTGATGCTGACTGATCGTAATATAGGTATGGCTGAAAAGATTGAAGGTTACTTAAATAGCAATAAGGAAGGAGAGTATTTCATTGTCGTTGGTGCTCTCCATTATCTGGGTGAGTATGGAATCATTGAACTGCTTGAGGATAAGGGCTTTACCGTCGTTCGTAAATAAATAGTTTATCTACAGTTACTCTCGAAGAATAACATAATTGTAGGTGTTGGAATTATTCTCTGGAACATTCCAAGGCAATACATAACTCTTTACTATATCCGTCAAACCCTTGACACCTTTGGTGTTGAGGGTTTTTTATGTTTGGTAAACCTGTTTCGGTAGATTAACTACTGGATAATTTCCAAAAAACTGATTATTCTCCCAAAATTACATATAATAATGATAGACTAAGTAGTAAATACGACATTCTCATAGGTAGGGTTGATACGGAACTAATTTTCATTTAAATAGAGCTCTGCATTATTTTAATTTATGGAATTTATGTTGGAACTTTAGAAAGGAATAAGAATGACTGATTATACAAATGAACTTAATGATTTAAAATTTGCGTATAAACAAGATTCAACGAATCCATTAATAGCCAATCAACTGGCGATAGCTAGTATGGAAGTTAATGATTATTTAGAAGCTTTTAAACTCTTCAAGAGGAATGCTGAAATAAACCCTTCTGAACAGTCATTATCTAATTTGGCTTACTTTTATTTTCATGAAGGAGAGCCGGAGATCGAGAGTGGTGGATGGATCAATCGTGAAGAAGATGCGATTCTATTATTAGAAAGAATAATGCTGCTGAATCCAAAGTCAGAAGTTCCCAGTGCAATGCTTGGTCAATTTTATTTTGCAAAAGAGAGATGGAATGAAGCGAAATCAGCGTTAGAACGATCTTTTAGTGTTAAACCAACCTTTCTAAATCAATATAATCTCGCAGCATCTTTATTTCAATTGGGACAACTGGAAGAAGCTTCAGAGTACTATTGGAAGGCTCATCAGGTTAAAAATGAATGCTACAGCTACTGGGCATTGTATTATTATGCTGTATGTAAAATTAAGACAGGTTCTTACCCAAAAGAGGCTATTGAAGAGCTTGTGAGGTCTATGGATGATAAGAATTCAGAGATAGATAAGGAAGGGTTAGCAGACATTTATTTTGAGCTGGATCAGTATACTAACGTGGTCAATGCTTATGTGGGAACTAAATTATGGGTCAGTCCGGACTGGGTGCTTCGCTATTTGTATGCCAACGTTCAATGTGGATTTTTGGATAAGGCTAAGGACATTCTGAACAATGCCTTGGTTAAGATTAATGAAGAATTAATTAGTTGCATAACGGATGAAGATGAAGATTTTACTCCAGAAGATCGCGAAAGATATAAGTTGGAACTGGAGGCTGATAAACGGGATTATCTTAGAGGCTATGATAATATCCTACATTTAAATTATCGTCCTAGTATGAATTTTACGGCATATGTTGAATCAAAATGTTATTTATTTGGTTGTAAAAGACATAAAAATCCTGACTTCTTAGAATCCTGATTAATCATTGTTGCTTAAATTTCCAATCAAATGATATGGTATGCACAGTTTTTGAGGATAAGGGGGCTTAATAATGGCGAAGATTTTTAATGAAAATACAGTTTCTTTTAAACAAAAGTTATCTCCGATCCCTGAGTTTGCTTGGCATACAAGTGAGAGGCTAGCTGAGGTTGCTAATTCTAAACATCTTGTTTTCGACATTAGATCGCTAGATCCAGATAAATATTCCTTTCCTTATCATTTTCATAGAAATGCTGAAGAGATATTTGTGATCTTAGCAGGAAAAGCAATGTTAAGAACTCCAGAGGGTTTTACTGAGGTTAGTGAAGGCGATGTGATTTTTTTTGAAATGGGACCGGAAGGTGCGCATCAACTTTATAATCATACGGAAGCACCCTGCAGGTATCTTGATCTTCGAACAAATCAGGGCATAGATGTTTGCGAATATCCTGACTCAGGTAAAATTAACATTCTCCCATATCAAGAGATCTATCAAGCGGATGAGCAGGCGGACTATTATAAAGGTGAAGAACAGGTCCGAGAGAAATGGAACGGAATGGAGGATCGCTCTTGATGGAAGATCGATGGTTCACAGTTACGGAAATTGACCCGACAACGTATGCGATAAGTGAATATGGTCATTGGGAAAAGGTGCATTCGTTTTTGCTGTTAGGAAAAGAACAAGCTGTATTGATTGATACAGGATTAGGCATCGATAATATAAAAAGAATCACAGATCAGTTAACGGATTTACCTATTGCTGTTATCACCACACATGTGCATGCAGATCATATAGGCAGTCATGGACAATTCGATACGATCTATGTTCATAAAGAGGATGAGGATTGGCTGATGAATGGAATACAAGGCTTGTCCCTTGCCCAGATCAGAAAAGATATGAGCAGAGACCTTACGCTAACTCCACCTGAATCCTTTGATCCTAGTACATACACGCCATTTCAAGGTAAACCGACAGCTCTATTGCAAGAGGGGGATGTGCTTGACATAGGAGGGCGTAAATTAGAAATTTACCACACACCGGGTCATTCACCAGGCCATATAAGCGTCTTTGATCATGCCAAAGGGTATCTGTTTACAGGGGATTTATTGTATGATGTTACACCTGTTTATGCATTTTATCCTTCGACTAGTCCGGAAGATTTAGTGGCTTCTTTAGAAAAGATTGCACACATTGCAAAGGTGACCCAAGTATTCGGCTCTCATAATACGTTAGGTTTAGATCCATCTATTTTGCATGAAGTAAAGCAGGCGGTTCGTGCTTTGCGTGAACAGGGACTTGTCGCACATGGTACGGGGATTCATCGGTTTAATGGGTTTAGCGTGCAATTCTAATAAAAAGATAGATGTTCTGTTGATGTAGAAATAGAAATACGTTGATGGTTTTTAAAAACAGTAAAACGGCCTCAAAGAGGACCGTTTTTTTGTAGCTTGTGAGCTTGTAGATTTCATCTGTTGGAAATAGAGATATTAATTGAGAGGAAAGAGGTAGTGGAGTAATGTTACCAACAACTGAAGCTTTTGCACAATCGATGCGTTCCTATTCGAATTATATCCAAATGCCTTGGGGGAGATTGTTCTACCTGACCGCCTGGCATCAAATTGAAAATCACATCCTTTTAGAAAAGAAGCCATCGATTTTAGATATCGGCTGTGGGTTTGGGATAACTTGTCATGAATTTGCCAGAAAGGGGTACACAGTAACCGGAATAGATCCGACGACGGAGATGATAGCGAAGGCTCAAGAGTCTGCGATGAAAGAAGGTCTCAGCATTTCTTATAGCGTAACTACGCTACAGAATTCAGATGTGTTGGCGGAGCGTTATGACTGGATATTTTGCCACAACGTGCTTGAATATCTTGAATATCCCAAAGAAATGTTAATGGACATTAGTAAAAAACAATCTGCAAATGGAATGCTCTCTCTGATCACTCATAATCCTGTGGCCAAGGTGATGAAGAAAGCCATTATGAATAAAGATCCTAAGGGAGCTCTAGATAGCATTGGGAATATGCGAGAATATAGTGGCATTATTCAAACAGAAATTACGATCTATACGAATGATCAATTGGCGGAATGGCTTGAGAATTGCGGATACGAGGTTAGATGGACTTACGGAATTCATAATATCTATGGTTACATAGCAGACAATGAAGTGAAAATGAATGAAGATTGGAATAAACACATGGTGGAGCTGGAGCTTAAATTAGGCAGTGAATCACCATATAAAGACATAGCGATTTTCACACATCTTATTGCGGAAAAAATCAGATAATTATTCGGATACGATTGTCCTGAAAAATGCATGCAATTGCTGTACTTGGGAGTAAGCTTCTTTATACTGATTGTCGGATTGTTTAATGGGCAATAAGCCTGGCAAGAAGGAGATACTATACACAGGCATTTCACTGCTGTTCATATATATTTTAAGTGTAAGTTCCTCAATAACACTAGCCTCTTCGTCAGCGCTATTAAGCACATTAATATTCGCACTTGAAGCGGTTGATTTGCTGCTTTGTTGACTTTTGGATACTTTTGAATGGGTTAGCGCGTTAACAACAATCTCTGATCCCATTACATTATCGAAGGAATACAGTTTTGCTATAGCTTTTTTACGTGTTTTCGGATCGCTACTGCCTATGGCTATTTTCTTATAGGATTCGTTAAGGGCGATCAAGTGAGATTGATTGGGTGGAATGAACGTTTTGGTGAATATGATGTTAAAGGATGAGATTGCGTTTAACAGCTTTGAAAGATCTGAAGAAGTAGATAGCTTTTTCAATTCTAGAAAACCGGCACTAAGAATTAAGACAACTCCTATAATACCGAATATGTACATCAAGAAAATCAGCATGGAATCACACCTCCTAGTTATCTCAGCAGAGCAAGATTTATTACTTAATGAAAGATATGCCTAAATCTTCTCGACTAGTATCTGCTAAAAGTGAAATTCGTTGAAAAATAGGAACAATTACAGCATTAGCAAAAAAAGCACCCAGAGATCCGCCTTTAATGCATGCTTGGGCAGTTACTGAGTGCTTAGATGAGAGTTATTAATGTAAATAGGTCAAAATTATAAGAAATTGAAAGCCGTAATTTGATCGGTATACACAATTAGCTGCTTGTATTCGATCGATGATTCATAGTTAGCATAGGGTCTTACAGAAACATCATTGAGGACTACAAAGTTATAGCTGAAATTTTTATCGGGATGTTCCGCACCTAAATAAGATATGTATTCATCTACAATGACATCATCCATTAGAGATTTTAAGTCAAAAACATCCTCTTTATTGGAGGCGGAAGGGGAGATCGTCCCTTGAATACTGCCAAATGAGGTGAGTAGATTTACTTTTTTTCCACTAGCTTGATCGTTATTTAACAATAATCCTGAGAGTTTAACAAGTGCATCGACTTTAAAATCGACGAGGGTTCTTATTTTGGAGTTGTTCAAAACCAGACACTTCCTTTCTATTTGAAATCCTGTTAACATTATTCGACATATAACCACATAATTCCTATTACGCCCAAAAAAATTCTTAAATACAAACACACCCCATTCATTGAACCATGAGTGAGGTGTGTTTATTTATGGATAGATTTAATTCCTGATCGTTACTTGTGTTCCAATCGGAACAATCGCAGCTAGTGCTAGCACATCCGCATTGTACATCCGAATACAACCGTGGGAAACTTCGTGACCTATCGAGGAGGGATCATTATTTCCATGTATTCCATAGTGAGGCTTAGATAGACCCATCCAAAAGACCCCAAATGGACCACCTGGATCGGGTTCTTTGTTAATAATAGTGAAGTCACCCAAGGGTGATTGGGTTAACATTTTACCGATTCCGACGGGGAAACCTCTGATCACAATGTTGTTATCAAGAAGATACAGCATACGCTGGGTCAGATCTACAATAATTCGGTAATTTGGCATTGCGCAACACTCCTTTCTAATAGGATATGAGCAGAAAGCCTAAACGGTTATTAATAGAAAATGGCCATTTTAGCGTATGCGAACGCGTGTTCTAGTATGGATAATTTGAGTTAGAAAATAAAAAAAAGCTGTTCCACATTTGTGGAACAGCTTTTGATATTACAGTAAACAGTATCATTATGCTTCTCGTAGAAACGGATACCATCCTTTAATGGACGGTATCCGTTTTGGCTTGGTAGGAGTGCATACTTAGTGGATATCTCGAAATAATCCGATAACTCTGCCGAGAATGGTCACGCGATTAAGGCGAAGAGGCTCGTACGCCGGATTCTCCGGCTGAAGACGTATATGATCACGTTCTTTATAAAAGGTCTTAACGGTTGCTTCATCTTCTTCGGTCATAGCTACAACGATATCTCCGTTATCAGCTGTCTGTTGTTGACGGACAATAACATAGTCACCATTCATTATCCCAGCTTCGACCATGCTGTCACCTTGAACCGATAACATAAATACTTTGTTATCTCCTACATAGTGAGTTGGAAGCGGGAAGTAGTCTTCAATATTCTCAGTAGCAGTGATAGGAACCCCGGCGGTAACCTTACCTACGACAGGAATGCGTGCGACGGTTTGTGCGAATTGATGGACATTCTCGGAATCCTCTTGGCCAAGCAATTCTATTGCACGTGGCTTCGTTGGATCTCGACGGATAAGTCCCTTCTTCTCTAGCCGATCCAAATGACCGTGAACTGTGGAGCTGGAAGCAAGACCAACAGCTTCTCCAATCTCCCGAACGGAAGGAGGATAACCCTTGCTGCGGACTTCGCTACGTATAAATTCCAGGATCGCCAGCTGGCGACTTGAAATCTTTGACATTGGAATCAACCCCATATAGTAATGTTTGGGAAAATTATAACATAGAACTACCGTTCGCACAAACATAAGTTCTAACTATTATAAATATTAATTCGAAAGAGTTAATAAATGGTAGTCTCGTATTGATAAAGCGAACTTTAAAACAATGATCAGCTGGATTCTTTTTATAGATGATAGGGTGATTTACTCTTTTCAAAAAAAAGAGAACAATTGTTCTGAAATAGTATTGAACAAAACACATGTTCGTGTTATTATAATTTCAAAAGTAAGAACAAGTGTTTGGAGGATGATATTCATGTTAAAATACAGTACATACCGTAGCATCTACGATAAAGCCCCCGTGGTTGAATCTTTAGGACATAATCCTGTTACCCGTTATTCAGCTCAGATTAAAGAGATTACAGCGCTTTTGCTTGAAGGATTGATGCGTTTGTTCCGGAGAGATTTTGTTATTAAACTTACATTGATCATTGTGCTCGTACTATCAGGACTCACAGTAGTAGGTAATGTATTTGCAGGATCTACTACTTTAATGAAGGATGAGAAGCGCGTAGTGGTTGAACGCGGAGATACACTTTGGAGTATTGCTCTTGAGAATAAACCATCGGATATGAAGACGGCTGTATATATAGAAGGAATTAAAAAATCCAATGGCATTAAAGGCAGTCAGATTAATGCTGGAGATATTCTCAGTTTACCTATTTATTAATATTCTAAGAACATAATAGAAGGACATAAAGAGCTTGCAGGGAGTAAACCTTGACAAGCTCTTTTTCTCATGGCAGAGTTAGAATTAATTTATATGGGGAGGGAAAGTTTTGAACATTGATGAGTTGGTCGCGCGTATTAACGAATTGGCACGCAAACAGAAGAGCGTAGGCCTTAATCAAGAGGAAACGGCGGAACGCGCCAAGCTTCGTGAAATCTATTTGGGGAATATTCGCAATAACTTCCGAGCACAATTGAATACGATTGAATTGGTCGATAATGATGAGCATGAACAAGGTAACAAGGGGCTTAAGCATTAACACCCTGTTCCTTTTCATAGATACTACTGGATGACTAGGGGGAACGCATATGGCCCGTTCTTGGGAAAGAATGGTTCAACGTAACACACAGCAAATTAACAAGCAAAGAAAGAAACAGGGGAAGGAAACGATTTACGCATCAAAATCCAAATCTCCTGGCAAGAACAGTGAAACCTTTAAAGGCCGTAACATTGCATTTCCAGTAGTGTTATTAGTGCTTGGTACTATGTTTTGGATGATTGGTTCGGTAGATCAGGCCAAAGGCAATGGTATGCTGATGAATTGGCTAGGAGTCGTTTTGTACTACTTACTAGCAGCACTTCTGTTTTTCCGACGTCCGTATTTGAAGGTGGAGAATGCTAGACTATCCACTATAAAATTCAATCGCGAACGCTATTTACCAGCTTCTGATATTGAGAAAATTATCCTTTCGCGTGGAGCTGTTGTTATTAAGCATAAAGGCAAACGCACGAAATGGATTTTTACCAGACTTATGAATCGTTATGATACAACTGCGATGGGGACTCGACTGGAAGCATTCGCAAAAGCTCACCAAATTGAAGTAGTTCACGAATAGAAATTAACCAGCCATGGGAGAGGGAGACCTGTAATGCCAATTTCCGCTGTACTATTTGACCTTGATGATACACTGCTCTGGGATGATCGGAGCGTCAATGAAGCATTTCGTTCTGCATGTGAAGCCGCTGGGGATACGATTGATCCACAAGAACTGGAACTTGCGGTGCGTAAAGAAGCCATAGCACTATATGAATCATACGAAACGAACCCATTTACAAAAATGATTGGGATTAATCCGTTTGAAGCACTTTGGGGGAACTTTACTGCAGGTGAACAACCGGAATTCCGTCAATTGGAGCAGCTTGCACCGGGCTACCGTAAAGAGGCGTGGCGTCGTGGTCTTGCAGCACTTGGTGTAGAGGACGAAGTTCTTGCTGAGACATTAGCAGCCAAATTTGCAGCAGAGCGTAGAAATCGGCCTTACATCTATGAAGAAACAATTCAGGTGCTCGAAGAACTGAAGGGAAAAGTGAAGTTATTGCTTTTGACTAACGGATGCCCTGCATTGCAACAAGAGAAACTAGATGGTGTACCTGAAATCGTTCCTTTCTTTGATCATATCGTAATTTCCGGAAGCTTCGGCAAAGGAAAGCCGGATAAGGATATTTTTCTGCATGCTCTAGAGCTTCTAGATATTGCACCTGAGCAAGGGGTTATGGTCGGTGATAAGCTTACAACGGATATTCGTGGTGGGTTGGCAACAGGTTTGACTACGGTTTGGATTAATAGAAAAGGCAAACAGCCGGATCCGGAAATTCAGCCGGATTATGAAATCAAACATCTTGGAGAGCTTCTTTCATTAGTCCAATCTTTATAAAGTAGAGTAAGAGGCTTTGAATCATTGAGCCTTAAGAAGGCAGTAGGTTCCTGGGTTACTAGGAGGCTTACTGTCTTTCTTTATATCTACATATTGCTTTTTAAAATTGATGAAATTATCTAGTATATGATTTTAGTCACAAGAGTTAAGCTGAATTGATATGAAATACTGAAAAACCAATAATAATGTGTATAATAGATGGAGAATGTATAACATGAATTGGTAGATTCTTAGTACTCAAATCGGCTGGGAGGACTCTATATGAAGATTTCAAGAACAATCGTTCCTTTATTATTAGGTGCAACACTTTTAGTTCTGGGAGGATGTTCATCAGACCAAACCAAACATTCTGGAATACATAATATGAACATGAACATGGACATGTCTATGGAACCTATCAAAGTTGAGTTACATTGGAGTCCTGAAGAGGTTGTTGTAAATCAGAAGGTGACCTTTGAGGCTGTGGTGACGCAAGATAACTTGGCGGTGGATGATGCGAAAGAGGTTCTATTCGAAATTGTGAGTAAAAATGATAATGAACAGAAAATTGAACTTAAAGGGAAGCTAGTTGGTGATGGAGTCTATCAAGCAGAAGGAACACTTGAGAAAGAAGGACAATATATTGTTACATCACACGTAACTGCTAGAACTCAGCATTCTATGCCTAATAAGGAACTCTCTGTGAAACCATAATTAAAAGAATAGTAATGATATCCTATAATTACAGATAATGCAGAGTGGAAAGGAAGGCTTTCCGAAATTCCTTTATTCTGCTAAACTTACTCTAATGTTTTACTGGGGGGACTATACGTTGGCTAAATATACACTTGAGGAAAGCTTACAACAAAGAATATTAATTCTAGACGGTGCAATGGGCACAATGATCCAACAGGTGCCTCTGACAGGTGAGGATTTTGGTGGGGAAGAATTGGACGGTTGTAATGAAATGCTAGTATTAACCCGTCCAGAAGTGATTCAGACGATTCATGAGCAGTATCTCGAAGCAGGTGCTGACCTCATAGAAACGAATACCTTTGGTGCAACGTCTGTTGTACTTGCCGAATATGATATTCCGCAACGGGCACGCGAAATTAATCTGGTTGCAGCGAAGCTAGCTCGCAATGCCGTTGATAAATATGATACACCTGATCGTCCTCGATATGTCGTAGGCGCAATGGGGCCTACAACAAAGACGCTCTCTGTTACAGGAGGAGTCACTTTCCAAGAGCTCGTTGATAGCTACGAGGAACAGGCAGTCGCATTGATTGATGGTCAAGTGGATGCGTTACTACTAGAGACCTCTCAGGATACTTTGAACGTGAAGGCTGGAAGTATAGGCATACGTAATGCGTTTGAGAAGACAGGCATCAAATTGCCAGTAATGATTTCGGGGACGATAGAGCCGATGGGTACCACGCTTGCCGGTCAGAACATCGAAGCCTTCTATATTTCTTTAGAACATCTCAAGCCTATCTCTATTGGTCTGAACTGTGCGACGGGCCCTGAGTTCATGCGGGATCATATTCGTTCGCTTTCTGCAATCTCTTCAGCGGCTGTGA
This sequence comes from Paenibacillus sp. FSL R5-0345, assembly GCF_000758585.1. Classification (NCBI taxonomy): domain Bacteria; kingdom Bacillati; phylum Bacillota; class Bacilli; order Caryophanales; family Paenibacillaceae; genus Paenibacillus; species Paenibacillus sp. FSL R5-0345. The sequence continues at coordinate 3,744,687 of NZ_CP009281.1, read as the reverse complement.
GTTGTTATCCGAACGCTGGGTTGCCAGACGAGAATGGACATTATCATGAATCTCCTGATTCTCTTGCGCGTAAAATTGCTGCGTTTGCAGAAAAAGGATGGCTTAACATTGCAGGGGGTTGCTGCGGAACGACACCGGAACATATCCGTGCTATGTCGGAGGCACTCTCACAATTTCCTCCACGACCGCTTACAGGGAATCATCCACCGGCACTTTCAGGTATTGAGCCTATCTATATCGAGAATGACAACCGACCATACATGGTGGGTGAACGTACGAATGTATTAGGTTCGCGTAAATTTAAACGTCTAATCGTCGAAGGCAAATATGAGGAAGCTTCAGAAATTGCTCGTGCACAGGTGAAGAGCGGTGCACAAGTTATTGACGTCTGCGTGCAAGATCCGGACCGTGATGAGATTGAGGATATTAAACTTTTTTTAGAATTAGTTGTAAAGAAGGTTAAAGTTCCTCTAATGATCGATACTACCGATCCTAAGGTTATTGATCTGGCACTACAGTACTGTCAAGGTAAGGCTATAATTAACTCCATTAACCTTGAAGATGGTGAAGAAAAATTCGAGCTGGTTACTCCTTTGATTCATAAGTATGGTGCAGCAATAGTTGTAGGAACGATTGATGAGACAGGACAAGCAATCAAGGCTACAGACAAACTGGAAGTGGCTAAACGCTCCTACGACTTACTTGTGAATAAATACGGATTAGCTGGAGAAGATCTTATTTTCGACACATTGGTATTCCCTGTAGGAACCGGAGACGAACAATATATTGGCTCTGCCAAAGAAACCATTGATGGAATTCGGTTGATCAAAGAAGCCCTTCCAGGTGTTCACACGATCTTGGGGATCAGCAATGTTTCTTTTGGATTACCGGAAGCAGGACGTGAAGTGTTGAACTCAGTATTCCTTTATGAGTGCACTAAGGCCGGTTTGGATTATGCGATCGTAAACACCGAGAAGGTAGAGCGTTATGCTTCTATCCCTGCTGAAGACCGTCGTCTTGCTGAAGAATTGATTTATAATACGAACGACGACACACTTGCTGCTTTTGTAGCCGCCTTCCGAGGAAAGAAGGTTGAGAAAAAAGAGAAAATTTCTAATCTTTCGCTAGAAGAGCGTCTGGCTTCTTATGTGGTTGAGGGTACTAAAGAAGGTCTCATTCCTGACCTTAATGAGGCGCTTACTAAATCAGGACCTTTGGAAATCATCAATGGACCGCTAATGGCTGGGATGTCAGAGGTTGGACGGTTGTTTAATAACAATGAACTGATTGTTGCTGAGGTGCTGCAAAGTGCTGAAGTAATGAAGGCTTCAGTTGGTCATTTGGAACAGTTTATGAAGAAGGATGAGACATCGGTAAAAGGTAAGATCATGCTTGCCACTGTAAAAGGCGACGTACATGATATAGGTAAGAACTTAGTGGAGATCATCTTATCAAATAATGGTTATCAGATCATTAATTTGGGTATAAAAGTACCACCTGAGTCCATTATCGAAGCGTTTCGTCGTGAAAAAGCTGACGCGATTGGATTGTCTGGGTTACTCGTAAAATCGGCACAGCAGATGGTGCTGACGGCACAAGACTTACGTACGGCTGGGATTGATGTACCGATTATGGTAGGCGGCGCTGCACTGACGCGAAAGTTCACCAAAACACGTATACGTCCGGAGTATGATGGTTTAGTACTGTATGCTAAGGATGCTATGGATGGCCTAGATATTGCTAATCGGCTTATGAACCCTGTTGAACGGGAGAAAATTGCCGAGGAAATTCGAGTAGAAGCGGAATCTGCAGTAGCAGTTGCTCCTAAACAAGAGCTTCCTAAGTTAACTAGAGCAGTTCGCTCCAAAATTTCACCAGATGCACCTGTATTTGTTCCGCCAGACTTAGAGCGTCATGTAATTCGTAATTATCCATTGGGGCATATTATCCCTTATGTGAATATGCAAATGTTGCTCGGTCATCATCTGGGTCTACGTGGTTCTGTAGAGGCGCAGTTAGCTGCTGGTGACGAGCGGACTGTTGAGTTGAAAGGTACTGTAGATGATATTCTACATCAAGCGATGCTGGAAGGTACGATTACTCCACATGCGATGTATCAATTCTTCCCGGCACAATCAAGTGGTAACAATATCATCGTGTATAATCCACAGAATACGGATGAGATTCTGCATACTTTTACTTTCCCAAGACAAGGTGTTGAGCCTTATCTATGTCTAGCGGACTTTTTGAAGTCGGTCGACAGTGGGATTATGGACTATGTTGGATTCCTCGTGGTGACTGCGGGACACGGTGTTCGTGAGCTCTCTACAGCACTTAAGGAGAATGGTGATTATCTACGCTCACATGCCTTGCAGTCTGTTGCACTTGAAGTAGCGGAAGGACTAGCGGAGCGTGTTCATCACATGATGCGTGATACATGGGGCTTCCCAGATCCTGCGGATATGACCATGAAGCAAAGACATGGAGCAAGGTATCAAGGGATTCGTGTATCCTTTGGTTATCCTGCATGTCCGGATCTGGAAGATCAGGGACCACTCTTTAAGCTATTATCCCCCGAAGATATCGGTGTCCACCTTACAGAAGGCTTTATGATGGAACCCGAGGCTTCTGTGTCGGCAATGGTATTCGCCCATCCAGAAGCGCAGTATTTTAATGTAGAGAAGCTGTAATTCTGTCATTTATTCACCCGGTCTGTAAGGGGATTGTATCCCTATCAGCGGAACCTCCCGTAACTGGGGGGTTTTTTGCTGGAAGAAGGACGTTTAGAATAGACAAGAGAGGGTTCAGCCAATAAGAAGAGGGGAGGAAAAAGGATGGAATTATATTTTTTGGGTACGAATGCAGGGGTACCGACTCTGCAGCGCAATGTAACGTCGATTGCATTAAGACTACTGGAAGAACGCCGTAGTATTTGGATGTTCGATTGCGGAGAAGGAACTCAGCATCAGGTTCTTCGTTCACCGATTCGCCTAGGAAAACTGGAAAAGCTATTTATTACTCACTTGCACGGAGATCATCTATTTGGCCTTCCAGGTTTGTTATCGAGTCGTGGTTATCAGGGAGGGACCTCGCCGTTAACGGTTTACGGACCACCTGGATTGAAAGCATACTTAGATATATCCTTAGCTGTGAGTCAATCTCGTATTCCATACAAAATTGAGATTGTCGAGCATACCGGAGGAACGGTATTCGAGGATGATGGCTTTAAAGTGGAGGCGGCATTATTAGAGCATCGTATTGACAGCTATGGTTACCGGGTAACGGAAAAGGATAGTCCCGGGAGCCTCAATACGGAATTACTTAAGAGTTATGGTTTGAAACCTGGACCGATATATGGAAAATTAAAAAAAGGTGAAGATGTTATAACGGACGAAGGTATTCGTATCTGCGCGGCTGATGTTGTCAGAGAGCCTAAAAGAGGGCGTATTATTACGATCTTAGGTGATACAAGACCTTGTTCTGGAGCTTTAGAACTCTCACTTGATGCAGACCTTATCGTTCATGAAGCAACCTTTGGGCATGATCTGGCAGAAATGGCTTATCAGTACCATCACAGTACAGCACGTCAAGCTGCAGAGCTAGCAAAGGAAGCCAATGCAGGTCAACTATTGCTCACTCATTTCAGCTCTCGGTACAGCTCGTCTGAGGAGTTGATTCCTTTGCTGGAAGAAGCTGAGCTCGTTTTTCCAGAGACATTGTTAGCTGAAGAATTCAGCACATATCCAATTTATCGAAGACAAAACGGGCAATTGGGGAAATGATTATTTTCCGGGAAAGCGCAGGAAATGACAGTCCTATGCTAAAAAATGCTGGCTGAGACTCTCGTTCGATTTCTTTCGACGAAGTGTGTTAGATTTAAAGTGATCACAGCGTGGAAGACGTACGAATGGCAGGAAATCTTGCCGAATACCAGCGGGCAATACGACCAAACCCAAAGGATAATGAACCATTCCAAATTCAAGCTGGGCTTAGGTTTATCGTCTATTAATATCATTATTTATTTACCACATTAATTAAATTTCTTATGGAAATAGAGGGATTTATAATGGAACAGATTAAAGGGTTATTGATTGATCTTGACGGTACGTTATATCATGGGCATAAAATGATTCCCGGTGCTGATTTACTGATTAAAGGATTACGTGACGCAGGCATTCCTTTTCTATTTGTTACCAACAATTCATCGCGCACAGCGGCTAATGTGGCTGCTCACTTATGTGGAATGGGAATCGATGCGAAAGCTGAGGAGGTATGTACCTCATCAATGGCGGCCGCGCGTTACATAGCTGAGGAATCACCTGGGGCTGCAGTGGCGATACTTGGAGAAGAGGGTTTGCGTGAGGCCTGTAACGAAGCGGGGCTTCGCATCGTGACAGACTCACCTGACTATGTACTGCAAGGTATTGATCGTTCCTTCAACTATACGTCGCTCTCACAAGCTTCGCGTTGGATTCTGGGAGGCGCAAAGTTTGTACTCACCAACCCGGATTTAATGCTGCCATCAGATGATGGCGTCATGCCGGGGGCAGGTACCATTGGTGCAGCCATTGAGGCTGCTAGTGGTGTGAGTCCGGTAGTAATTGGCAAGCCGGAATCTCATCTAATCAAATTCGCGACAGATCTTCTTGGTATCGAGCCTGAACATGCAGTGGTTGTCGGTGATAATATGCGAACTGATATAGCTGCTGGAGTAAATGCGGGCTGTAGGACAGTTCTTGTATTTACAGGATTAACAAATGCCGACAATCTTGACCTCTATAAAAATCTTACCGGGATCTCACCGGATGAAATTTGTGCCGATTTAACTGAACTTAAAACGTTTCTCGGTGTATAATAGCTAGGATCTTATTACTTCACCAACTTAGAGGGGACGATGAGCTATGCCGGAACTGCCGGAAATGGAGAATTATAGAAAGCTGCTAAGTCAGCATATTATAAATGTGCCAATATCTGATGTGATCGTGAACAGAGAAAAGTCAATTAACATGGAAACAGACGCTTTTAGAAAAGCATTGATCGGCGCACGTGTTGTTTTTGTTGAGCGGCGTGCCAAGTATATTTTGTTTCACCTTCATGATGGACGAAGACTACTTTTACATTTGATGCTAGGTGGACTGCTTTTTTATGGTGCAGAGGAAGAACGTCCGGATCGTAACACACAGGTTGAAATCGCATTTGGTGATCATATCCTTTACTTCATAGGACTTCGCTTAGGGTATCTACATTTGCTGTCCGTTAAGGAAAGCGAAGCCACAATGGGTAAGCTTGGACCTGAGCTGTTGGATCGTCGAATGACACTGGAACGATTCACAGGATTATTAAAGGGACGGCGTGGTGCGCTCAAAAGCCTGCTGGTGAATCAGCATGTGATGGCTGGAGTCGGAAATTGCTATGCCGATGAGATTGCTTTCGAAGCTAGACTTTTACCTTCTGCACAAGTTCAGAATTTAACATCGGATTCTATAGCCCGCCTTTATGAGAGCATCCAAAAAGTACTGACTGAGGCTACTGAAATTGGTGGGTACATGGAAATGCCTTTTATGACTGGGGATACAGTTACAGGATCATATAATAATCAATGTAAAGTGTATGATCGTGAAGGCGAACCTTGCCTTCGTGATGGGGGAACCATTATTAAAACAGAGCAGACTGGACGCAAAGTATTTTATTGCCCAGACTGTCAGCATGAAGAATAGTCCCAAAATAGGGGCTCATGTTAGCATTCGCGGTGGATATGGGAGAGCTGCCCGATTTGCTTGGGAGAGCGGTGCAACATGTTTTCAATATTTTCCTAAAAATCCGCGTAGTTTGAAACTTAAACAGGTGGATGTCCGAGATACGAGGGATTGTGCGCACTATTGTCAGGAAAAAGGGATCGATTCGATTGCGCACACACCTTATGGGATTAACATGGCGGCTGGTATAGAGGATGTTACTCCGCGAAAGGTTTATGTAGCTTCTCTCTTAAATGATTTGGAGATTGCAGAAGCTTGTGGTTCATTAGGCATCGTTGTACATTTTGGACATTTTGGTGGAATGGAGCCGTTACAAGGCTATCAAAATATTATACAATGTATGAATGAAGTGCTGCAGTCCTGGGATGGCCGTGCTAAGCTCCTAATTGAGAATCAAGCAGGCAACCATGGAACGGAAGGAATTACACTTGAAGAACTCGTGAAAGTTCGAGAGCTCAGCCAATTTCCGGAGAACATAGGATTCTGTTTGGACACCTGTCACGCTTACGCAGCCGGTATCTGGAACCCTGAGCGAACGGAAGACTTCCTTGAACGAGGAGAGCAACTCGGATTTTGGCCACATCTTGTTGCGGTTCATTTAAATGATTCTAAGTTTCCTTTCGACTCAAGACGTGACAGGCATGCTGGAATCGGACAAGGACATATTGGAGAGCAAGGGCTGAAAAGCTTATTGTCCTCCGAGCTTTTACGAAGCTCAGCTGTTGTCATGGAAACTGAGAAGGGTGCGGATGGCAGTCATCGAAAAGAAATTGCTACTGTGCGTGGTTGGTTTGAAGCGGAGGCGTAATTGTGATTCATATCTATATGGATGATCTTCGAAAGGTACCGAAAGGGTTCGCTCTGGCTCGTACGACGGAAGAATGTCTTCTGATGCTGCGTGAGTGTGAGGTGGATATTTTATCACTGGATTACGATATGGGGCCGGATGATTATTCGGGTGGAGAAGTTGCTAGACGGATCGTACTGGAAGGACTATATCCCCGAGAAATTTATTTGCACACTTCCAGTCTATGGGGGCGAAGAGAAATGTTTGAGATCTTATACACGGCAAAACCTGAGGGGATGCTTTTGGTAAATGGCCCCCTAAGTTCTGATAAGCTTCGTGATATCTCCAAGGAGACGGACTTGAAATGAAGGAAATGCAGGAAGTAGAATTACTGGACGCGCTCAAGAGCGCTGGAGAACCACTTGTAGTATTTTTACACACTCCATTGTGCGGTACTTGTAAGGCTGCTGAACGAATGTTAGAAGTGGCGGCCCATCTTTTACCCCCTGAACTCCAGATGGTTGCAGGCAATGTGAATATGCTCCCCAATCTTGTAAGACATTATCGTATAACCAGCGTACCTGCGCTACTAGTGGTTTCTGCAGACCGGACAGATGATCCGAATATTTATTATTCAATGGTTTCAGTTGAGCGGGTGCTGGAATACATAAGGGGTGTTATATCATAATCATTTCATTACAACATTTATCTCTTCGTAGGGAAGAAAGCTTAATCTTGGATGATGTGTCGCTAGAAGTTAAGGAAGGTGAGAACTGGGTCATTTTGGGCCGGAACGGTTCTGGTAAAACAACAATTCTAGAGATTGTGACAGGTTACCTGTTTCCTAGCAAAGGGACTGTAGAAGTGCTGGGTTATAAATATGGGCAATGTGATGTACGTGAGGTTCGTAAAGAAATTGGTTATATCGGTCCTTCCTTGATGGAAAAGATGTCTTTAAATGATCCGGTGTGGGAGGTCGTAGCTACAGGGGCTTACGCTTATTTGCGTTTTTACGAGACGATCCCTACCGAAGTAAAAGAGAAAGCAATCAGTATGCTTGAAGATATGAATCTAGGCAATATGGCATTTCATCCCTTTGGGACCTTGTCACAGGGAGAACGTAAAAAAGCCATGCTGGCAAGATGTCTTATGGCTGACCCTAAGCTATTAATTATGGACGAGCCTTGTGCCGGCCTTGATCTATATGAAAGGGAAAAAATGCTGGCTGAAATAGATAAGCTGAGACAGCGTAATGTTTCTGTAGTGTACGTAACTCACCATGTGGAAGAAATTGTCCCGCTTTTCACGCATGTTGCATTAATTCGTGAGGGTAAGCTAGCTGGATCTGGACTGAAAGAAGAAGTATTAACGAAAGAAATGATCTTGGCCACTTATGATATTCCTGTTGATGTTGAATGGGATAGCGGTCGTCCCTGGATTAAAATTAGACCTGGAGGCAAAACGATTTGAACGATTTTAGACAAGATACCGAAGAGCAGACCATCGCTCCGGAAGAAGTAGTGTATTCCCGATATATTTGTACAGCTAATCACGGCTTTGCGCCTTATGCGCAAGAAGAGCTTCGCCGTTTATTCGGTGCTGTGAAGAGTACTTTGCTGTTGCCGGGAGAAATCTTTTTGGCTACATTGCAATGTGAACCGGAGGAAGTAACGCGCCTACTCACTCAGAACCTGCCTATTTTCCTGCGTCATATACAGCCTGTTGAGTTTCAGGATGAAGGAACCATGGAGGCACTACAGCGTTTGGCAGTCTATTTAAGTCGACGCAGCGAGCTGGAAGGGGAGAAAGTATCCCTGAACGTTCGTAAGGGGGATCCTTCCTTCTGGCAGGACAGTCCGGGAGAACTTCGTGAATGGCTCCAAGAGCAGTTGCAGAGCTTAGGCGCAGAATTTACAGTGCAAGATCCAGCCTGGGTCATTTCTGTCTACGCTGACGGGAATGCCTTATATGCAGGTGTATCCAGACCAGAAGCGAATTTATCTAGCTGGAATGGCGGCGCCATCCGTTTTCGTAAGGAAGATGGACAAATCTCACGCGCTAAGTTCAAGCTTATGGAAGCTGAGAAGGAGTTTGATATCCCTTTTTACAGCTTCCGTAATGCGTTAGATATTGGCGCTTCTCCAGGAGGGTGGACTTCTTTCTTGCTGGAACGTGGAATGAAGGTTACGGCGGTTGACCCTGCATTAATGCATGAATCCCTACGTAATTATCCGGGTTTGAAGATCCTTCGTAAAAACGCTGGAGAAGTGAAATTCCGCGATAATGAATTTGATCTGCTCGTTTGCGATATGAGCTGGAGTCCTAAGCTGATGGCGAAGCTTGTAACTGGGCTGCTACACAGCCTGTCGCCGGGTGGGACAGCTATTGTGACCGTAAAACTGATGCATAAGAAGCCGCTAGCGATGATCAAGGAAATTATTGCGATGTTTGAAGGAGAGCGCATGCAGATTCAGCGTGCCAAGCAGCTATTCCATAATCGTGATGAAATTACGCTTTATATGATTAAGTACTAAATCAAACAAAATTCTAAATTTCTAAGGGAAAGCATCCCGTTATTAACGTGACCGTATTTTGCGGTAAGACGTTAATGGCGGGAGCTTTCTCTTTTTTTTTACGAAAAAGGGGGAGTTAAATTGTATTTTGAGACAAAGCTTAAGATTGGACAGGTTATTAATGACAGATACAGAATTACGGATCTGATTGGATCAGGTGGGATGAGTATTGTTTATCTTGCGGATGATTTGCGCCTAAAGGGTAAACGATGGGCTGTAAAAGAAAGCTTGTGCTTAGATGAGCTTCATTCTGATATCCAAGCAGAAGCCGATATGTTAATCACTCTAGACCACCCACGTCTGCCTCGGATTGTCGATTTCTATCTTCCAGATCGAGAAGGGTATTCCTATTTAATCATGGACTATATTGAAGGCGTGAGCTTAAATCAGTTAATGAAGGACAATCCCGGACCTTTGCCATGTAACTTCATCGTTAAAGTGGCTAGACAGCTATTAGAGGTTCTTCAGTACCTACATGATCATCATCCACCGATTATTTATCGTGATCTCAAGCCTTCAAATATCATGTTGACGCTGCAAAAAGAACTGATGTTAATTGACTTTGGGGTCGCTCGAAGCTACAAGCACGGTATATCCGAAGATACGGTTAAGCTTGGTACAGTTGGCTTCGCGGCACCTGAGCAATATGGAAGCGGGCAAAGTCAGCCGGTATCCGATTTATACGGGCTCGGAGCATTAATTCTCTATATGGCAACTGGAGGGCGATGTAGCCATTGGGAGTACGGGATGGAGGATCGGCTATATAATTACATGCCAGCAGGCATTATTCCAATCATAAGACGCTTATTAAGACATCGCCCAGAGGAGCGATATCAGAATGCAGGAGCAGTTCTTAAGGCGTTAGATCGTGTGGAATCCGAAATGGACCGTGAAAATGATCTAACAGCAGTAGTCCCGTTTCCGCTAGAAAAGGGAAAATCGATCGTTATCGCTTTACTCGGAGTAGCTTCAGGTCTTGGAACAACACATACTTCATTTGCTGTGAGTAGCTTACTTGCACAGAAGGGGTCTACTGCATGGGTTGATTGTTCTATGAATTCATCGATTTTTGATCGCATTCGTAGTTTGTTATATGCACAGATTGCAACTGTCCCATATACTGACGAACAATCTGCTTTTTCATGGAAAGGAGTACATTATTGGAATCGTTCTTTTAACAGGGAAATGGCTGATCTACTGAGAGGAAACTATGAATTTGTGGTGTTGGACCTGGGCACTGGCGAATATGGAGGGGCTCTTGAAGAGTTTAAACATAGCGATCTGCCGCTGCTAATTGCCTCAGGTGCAGATTGGAGAATCGAAGAGTTACTTCTATGGATTAGGCGAAAAGGAATACAGGCTGAACCGAATTGGAGAGTGGGGTTACCGCTCGCTGAACACTCCTCTGCACAGCTGCTACAAAGCTTTATTGGGACAGCCAAAGTTTATGGACTTCCTTTTCAACAAAATCCATTCAAGCCCAAGGGGAAGTTGGCGGATGTCATTAATGAAATAATTGAGGGATTATTAGATGCGCCTAGTAAGGTGAAAAGTCGTGTTTTTTTCAAAAAAAATGCTAAATGAAGGGGTTCTGTATGTTTTAACGGCTCACTCAACGAACTTTTAATTCAGTGTTGCGCTAAAGTGTGTTAAAATATATATTTATACGTGTTTTAAAAATATAATAAAGTATACGTTTTACACTATACTTTATTCTTAGATTTCTCGTATAAACGCTTACCGTCCTATGGAGACGCCGAAGGCATTTTTGCTTGTTTACGCATTATTTAAGTATAGATAGGAGCTTGCTGAGAATTTATGAGTTTACTTAGTGTAGAAGACGTTTCCCACAATTTTGGGGATCGGACGTTGTTTAAGAATGTTTCTTTCCGGTTGTTACCTGGAGAGCATGTAGGAATTGTAGGAGCAAATGGCGTAGGGAAATCAACGCTTATGAATATTTTGACAGGGAAACTGTTGAAAGATAGTGGAAGAGTAGAGTGGACACCTCGTGTCCGTTATGGCTATTTGGATCAGCATACCATCTTAACACCAGGTAAAACCATCCGTGATGTATTGAAGGACGCTTTCTTGCCGCTTTTAGAGCTGGAACAGGAAATGCTGAAGATCACTGAGCAGATGGGGGACGCTTCTCCTGAAGAGTTAGAGGTTTTACTTGAGCAAATGGGGGACATCCAGGAGCAGCTGGACATCGGGGATTTTTATTTAATTGATGTGAAAGTGGAGGAAATGGCGAATGGCCTAGGCTTATCCGTCATTGGACTTGACCGTGATGTCGCTTCTTTAAGTGGGGGCCAGCGCACAAAAGTCCTGTTGGCGAAGCTACTGCTTGAGAAACCAAACGTACTGTTGCTGGATGAGCCTACCAACTATTTGGATGTTGAGCACATCGACTGGTTAACTAACTATTTGAAGCAGTATCCATATGCATTTATTTTGATCTCCCATGATACGGAATTCATGAATAAAGTCGTAAATGTGGTCTATCACCTGGAGTTCGGCAAACTTACTCGTTATACTGCAAATTATGAGAAATTCCTGGATATGGCTGAGATGAACAAGATTCAACATATAGATGCTTATGAAAAACAACAGGATTTCATTAAGAAGCAAGAAGATTTCATTCAGCGTAACAAAGCCCGTGCCTCCACATCTGGTCGGGCGAAGAGCCGTGAGAAGCAATTAGATCGTATGGATCGAATTGATCGCCCAGAAGAAGCTGCTAAGCCGACCTTTAAGTTTAAAGAGAGTCGTGCCAGTGGCAAAACAGTCTTTGAAGGCATTGATTTCGAGATTGGCTACGACCGTCCGTTGCTACCTATGCTGAATATGACCATTGAACGTGGAGAGAAAATCGCTATCGTTGGTTGCAATGGTGTGGGTAAATCGACGTTATTAAAGACCATTCTCGGAGTAATTCCAACATACAGCGGTAAAACTTATCTTGGAGATTATCTGAATTCAGCATACTTCCAACAAGAAGTGAAAGCAGCTAATCTTACACCTATTGAGGATGTATGGAATGAATTTTCTAGTCTAACTCAGAATGAAGTGCGTGGACATCTAGCTCGTTGCGGTCTGAAAAATGAGCATATTACACGACCGCTTAGTATGCTGAGTGGTGGCGAACAAGCTAAGGTACGTCTTTGTAAGCTGCTGATGCGTGAGAGCAACTGGGTACTGTTCGATGAACCTACAAATCACCTTGATGTGATTGCCAAAGCTGAGCTGAAGCGGGCACTGCAAGAATATAAGGGTACAGTCCTGCTGGTCTCCCATGAACCTGAGTTCTATGAAGATTGGGTTACGAAAATTTGGGATGTAGAGCAGTGGTCAGCTGTACAAGTTTAGAATCAACATCTTTCCGGGGAATAGCAGACTATCTGCTGTTCTCCGGTTTTTGGATACAGGGAGGGGAATCAATTGATCCATACAGAGGAGCGTGAAGACCGTTATTCTCGTCAGGTGCGGTTTGCGCCATTTGGTGAAGAAGGACAACAAGGGCTCGCGCAGTCTAGTGTATTAGTAGTAGGAGCGGGTGCGCTTGGTACCGGAATTGCAGAGACGCTGGTACGCTGCGGGGTCGGGAGGATTATTTTAGCTGACCGTGATTATGTAGAGTGGAGTAACCTTCAAAGGCAACAGCTCTATACCGAGGCAGATGCACTAGAACGGATGCCAAAGGCTGCCGCTGCGCTGAGAAGACTTCAACAGATTAATTCTGAGGTTGTTATTGAATCCCACGTTATTGATGTCCGTGCAGAAGAGCTGGAAGGGCTCATTTCTGGGGTTGATCTAATCATGGACGGTACGGACAATTTTGATACTCGGCTCATTATTAATGATATGGCACAAAAACACGGTATCCCATGGGTCTATAGTGCATGTGTAGGCAGTTATGGAATAACATATACGATTTTGCCAGGAGAAACCCCATGTCTCCATTGTCTCTTAGGGACAGTACCTATAGGGGGGGACACCTGTGATACTGTAGGTATCCTTCCGCAAGCTGTACAATTAGTTACGGCAAATGCTACTACAGAGGCGCTAAAGCTACTGGGAAAGCGTAAAACACAATTAAGAAACAAATTATTAACGTTCGATGTGTGGCGGAATGAACATCATGAGATTGGAGTGAAGGCTGCCAAAAAGGAAAACTGCCCTTCTTGTGGGAGTCATCCGATTTATCCCTATCTTACGGCAGCAAATACCGAGCGAAGCGATGTCCTATGCGGGAGAGATACCGTACAAATCCGTCCTTCGAGACCACAGAAGCTTAACTTGCAGGAAACTGCGAATCGTTTGTCTCGTTTAGGAAGCGGAAGCGTGGACAGCAATGCTTATCTGGTTTCTTTTATAGAAGGGCCTTATCGAATGGTTATTTTTGCGGATGGCAGAGCCTTAATTCATGGGACTAAAGATATTGCTGCTGCTAGAAGTTTTTATCATCGATATTTCGGATAAAGAAGCGCTAAATAGGGTTCAGACCATTTCTAAGGAATGGTCTTTTTGTTTTCCGGGAATTCTATAAGTACCGCAGTGTTGCTATTGCAAGTCATATAGATATGGGGGAGCTTTGTGATTGAGCAAATAATATGGTATATGGCTGATAGCTCTAGTAGCGAAGAAGATCGAGTCGTTATTCAAAGTGTGCTACAAGATATTGGACTTGAAGCAACAAAAAGCGAAGATCCCGAGGATCTCCGCTTAACCATATCAAAAGTAGAACCGGTACTGCTGCTTGCTGAGTTATACGAGGTGGGGACTTGGGAAGGCTGGGATATTATTTCCGCTGTAAGAGCAGAGGGGATGATACTCCCGGTAATGGTGATTTCCGGTGAACAATCTGAATCTGGAACTGGGGCGGTTTCGGCATTCTCAGCCGGGGGTAATGAATATATGACCAAGCCTTTACATACCGGTGAATTCAAGTACAGAATTCTAAATTTATTAACCCTTACTGGACGGCGTCGAAATTTAAATCAACTGCTGAGAGTCGATGGTTTAATGCTCGATCCCAGTCGCAGATTTGTAAGTCGCGAAGGGATCGAGTTAAAGATGACGCCCAAGGAATTTGATCTATTGTATTATCTCGCTGCAAATCAGGGAATGATATGTTCCCGTGTCGAGATACTTAAGGAAGTATGGGGTTACCAATTTCACGCAGATACGAATGTTGTTGATGTTTACATTAGACATATCCGTTTGAAAGTTGATAAAGGTCACCGGAACAAGTTAATTCATACTGTTCGCGGAACAGGATATGTAATGAGGGCGCCCGAAGGCAGCACCACATCCTGAGACTTTTTCTCTATTATAGTTTGAACTCTACTACAGAGCCGTTGTTTACAGTACGCGGCGAGCCTTTAAATAAGTTTTTTTCCAAGTACCGGAGTTAAGATCGGAAATCGTAACACCTGGCTTACCGTAAGTGTGCAGAATTTTACCGTTGCCGGCATAAACAGCTACGTGAGTAACGTTTTTGCCAGTTGCTCTGCTACCGCTTGAGAAAAATACGAGATCGCCTACACGAAGATTCGCTTTAGATACGGCTGTTCCTTTTTTGGATTGTTCTGCAGCCGTACGAGGCAGTGTTACGTTATATTGTTTAAAGATATATTTAGTAAAAGAAGAGCAGTCAAAAACTTTAGTAGTAGATGTGGATGCACCGAATTTGTAAGGCACTCCCATATATTTCTTTCCGAGATTCACTATGCTTTGAGCTTTAGACACCGAAGCAGCTTCAACTTTAGTTGCTCCTACGCCTGTTGCCATCATTGTTCCTAAGCCCATTGTAGTAACCATTCCTATAACAATCGCTTTTTTAATCCATTGTTGTTTATTCATGTTGTAGTACCTCCAAGGTGTTAGTCTTTGTTGTTGTGTTTGTCTGTCTTGCTTGCCTGATTCGTAGTATAGCAGGTTATCTATTACATAAAAAATGGTAGAGGTGCAATAAAGTGAGGCTGGGTATGGGTTGGAAGCGTTATATTAAAAATTCATTAAAAGTTACAAAAAATTAATAATTTAATCTGTCAGGACATAAAAAAAGCCGAAAAACCCTTGGTATATAAGGATTTTCTCGGCTTCTTTCAATTTGCTATAAAAGTTACAATGATGTTTCTAAAATGCAAAAAGGGAGCATTTTTACGTTATACATGTGCCATATGTAATTAATCTTTACTCTGAATAATCAGCAACAATCCACTTCGGATGGAAACCGTTCCTGAGGATGAAATCAGTTTATTACTTACGCCAAGAGATTGTCCAAGCTTCAGCGTAGCGTCAGTCAATGGATATTGAAAACCTTCAATGGTAATCCCCGATACTTCTGGGGTTAAGGGTAGCAAAGAAACGTAGGTGTAGCCTAAATCGTTGATAACAGCCTGGGATCCTGTAAGGGTTATATAGTTATGAGTGTCCATGACGTAGCAGTTGATTTGACGTTGAAGGGCTCTTGTCATCATTTGAATGCTAGCCAGAGAATGATCAATTCTAGTCCCTGTAACACCTAATAGTAGAATAGAATCAGGTTGCTGATCTATTGCAATATCGAGTGCCATCTCGCTATCTGTTAAATCCTTGTTCACGGCATCACAGGTGACGGTCTTTTTACTTAGGTTCTCAATATCTTGAAGTGCCTCAGGCGAAACGGAATCAAAATCACCTACTGCTATATCTGGTGTATATCCGTGTGAAATGAGAAACAATGCCCCTTGATCCGCACCGATAATAAAATCATCTTCATCTAATAGATCGAAATAATCCGGAGATAATTCACCACCGGCAAAAATAACGACGCGTTTGGATGACATAACATCCATTCCTCCTCTTAAACCTCTAGTTGAGTATCCTGTCCAGTATAATGCAGATCGAAAGGTTGCACAATTGACCTCGACAACGCTAAAATGAGAGTGTGTGATCTTTTGAGTATAATTTCACATATATTTTAGGTTTAACAACCAGGAGGTGAACGAAAATCGTAAGAGTACTGTTTGTATGTCTAGGTAATATTTGTCGATCACCGATGGCGGAGGCTGTTCTACGGCATAAGATTCATGAACGAGAATTATCAGACAAGATTCTTGTAGACTCTGCGGGAACTGGTGACTGGCATATTGGGAAAGAACCGCATGAAGGAACGAGACGTATCCTTGATCATAATGGTATTAGCTATGAGAATATGATGGCGCGTCTAGTTAGCAGTGAAGATTTTCAAAAATTTGATTATATCGTCTGTATGGACAAGTCTAATGGAGAGAATGTTCGAAAGGTTCCAGGAGGAAATGACGCTGATCTAATGTTCTTCATGGATTTATTGCCTGAGGAGGAACTGCGTGAAGTACCAGATCCGTATTTTACAGGTAATTTTGAACAGGTGTATGACTTGATCAACGCGGGCTGTGACATATTGCTGGAAAGAATGATAAGAGAAAAGCTGTAACCCAATTTGGATTACAGCTTTCTCGTTATGATTCATATGGTAAATCGAGGAAAGTTGCTGGATTAAACTGTAAGCGCAAACAAGTAATCTACATACTGTTCTTTAGATGTTCACTATTTACTACTATCAACTGGTCATTATGCGTTTAAGAAATAGAGTAGAGACTCTGGTAGCTCTTTCTGCCAAAATCCCCAGAGATGACGTCCGTCCTTCTCTCGGTAGGATACGGTTGCTCCGCGTGATTCAAGCAATGTTTTAGTTTCTCGATTCATCTGAACAAAATCATAAATGCCGGTATCCGTTTTGTAGTCAGTTTCCTGAAGACCGACGACCATATTAATGTTGAGCCAGGAAAGATCCTCTTCTTTGGCCAGCATTTCGCGGGACTCAGGATAGAAAGCCCCGGAAAGGCTGATGATACGTGTAAAGATCGCAGGATAAGCAAGTGCAAGATGGAGCGATACACTGCCCCCAAGAGAGTCACCTGCTAGGATTCGTTCGTCCGGAGTACGGCGTACAGGATATTTTTGTTCAATGAAGGGAATAATCTCTTCGGAAAAGCAAGATAAGTACTGCTTGAATCTGCTGCCAAACGGCGCATATTCTTGAGTCCGAACAGCGACGTCTACTTCGACACCAACAATGATGAAGGGCTCCACGTCTTCTTCTATAATAAGACGTCCAGCAAGTGTAGCGATGCGGCCAAAGTTAAAGAATTCTTCTCCGTCTTGGCAATACACAACGGGATAGCTCAAGACTTCGTTGTAGCCGGGAGGGAGATAGATGCGTAATTTGCGTTCCTCCTGCAGATGTTCACTCCAAAGCGTTTCTTTTACAATTGTGCGTTTCAGAAAAACAGAATCGCTCATAGTTGCCACGTCACCTTTCTTGTCGAATTTTGCAATACACAACGGTTTGCTCTAAAATAAATAGCTGAGTAACTGTGTGATTAATCATTTACTTGTTCCAAAAGCTTTAAACTGTTATATAAAAATATATCACCTGTTATACATACAAAATTTAAAGAAATATAAATTTTATAAGTATTTCTTTGACGAAAGTAACCAAACAGGTGTATAATAATATTATAACAGAGGCAGCTGATATTCAAATTTTTTTATTGAGGTGAAGATAATGAGTAAAGTTCCTTATGAAGTGTATACAGAGGACGTCGAGGCTCTAACGGTACTTTCCCCGGATGGAGAAATTATCAACAAGGATAAAATGCCTGATTTAACCGACGATCAACTGAAAGAAATTATGTATCGTATGGTATTTACCCGTACTTGGGATGATCGTGCAGTAAATCTTGGTCGTCAAGGCCGTCTTGGTTTTTACGCACCGGTATCCGGTCAAGAAGCTACTATGATTGGTAGCGAATTCGCTTTGGAAAAAGAAGACTTCTTATGCCCAGGCTACCGTGATATTCCGCAGCTAGTATGGCACGGACTTCCATTGTACCAAGCATTCCTATATTCCCGTGGACACCAACATGGTGGAGCTATTCCTGATGGCGTTAATGTATTGATGCCACAAATTATCATCGGCGCGCAAATCCTGCACGCTACAGGAATTGCAATGGGCTTTAAATTGAAGAAACAAAAGAGTGTTGCAATTACTTACACTGGTGATGGCGGTTCTTCTGAAGGCGACTTCTATGAAGGCTTGAACTTTGCTGGTCGCTTTAAACTGCCTGTTATCTTCTTTGTTCAAAACAACGGTTACGCGATTACGACTCCGTTCGCAAAACAAACAGCTTCCAAATCGATCGCTCACAAAGCGGTTGCAGCTGGTATTCCGGGAATCAAAGTTGACGGCATGGACATCTTTGCGGTAATCAGTGCTGTTCGTGACGCTGCTGAGCGTGCACGTAATGGTGAAGGTGCTACATTGATCGAAGCTGTAACTTACCGTTTCCGTCCACACTCCCTTTCTGACGATGCAAGTAAATACCGTTCGAAAGAAGAAGAAGGACAATGGAGTGAAAAGGATCCAATTAACCGTCTTGCCAAGTATTTGGAGAAGAAAGGTCTTTGGACTGAAGAAGATACGCTGCGCGTGAAAGACGAAGCGAAAGCTACTGTTAACGAGCAGATTAAAAAAGCTGAACAAACCGAAAAAATGACAATACCTGGCTTGATCGACAGCATGTTCGAAGTAACACCTAAACATCTGGAAGAGCAAAAAGCCGATTTTGAATAAGGGGGATATCAGGCAATGGCACAAATGAATATGAAAGAAGCGATCCGCGACGCGATGCGCGTTGAACTGAATCGTGACCCTAACGTTCTTATCTTCGGAGAGGATGTTGGTAATGTAGGTGGCGTTTTCCGTGTAACGGAAGGACTGCAAAAGGAATTTGGCGAAGATCGTATTTTTGATACTCCACTAGCTGAGTCCGCTATCGGTGGTTTGGCATTTGGTCTTGGTGTACAAGGCTTCCGCCCAATTGCAGAAATTCAATTTGTAGGTTTTATCTTTGAAGCACTTGATCAGATCGTCGTTCAAGCGGCACGTCTGCGTTGGCGTTCTGGCGGTAAATATAATGCTCCAATCGTATTCCGTACTCCTTTTGGTGGCGGAGTTAAGGCTGCTGAGCTTCACACAGACTCACTTGAAGGTTTGATTGCACAAAGCCCGGGTATTAAAGTAGTAATTCCTTCAAACCCATATGATGCTAAGGGACTTCTTATCGCGTCTATTCGCGACAATGACCCTGTATTCTTCATGGAGCATTTGAACCTTTACCATGCGTTCCGTGCTGAAGTACCAGAAGGTGAATACACTGTTGAACTTGGCAAAGCTAATGTAGTTCGTGAAGGTACTGACGTTTCGATCATTACTTACGGGCTGATGGTACATACAGCTACCAAAGCAGCCGAGCAACTCGAAAAAGAAGGCATTAACGTTGAAATTATTGACCTTCGTACTGTAAGTCCAATCGACATCGACACTATTGTAGCGTCTGTGAAGAAGACTAATCGTGCTATCGTAGTACAAGAAGCTCAAAAGAGCTCCGGTGTTGCTGCTGAGGTTATTGCACAAATTAATGAAAAAGCATTGCTGCACTTGGAAGCGCCTGTGCTTCGTATCGCAGGACCTGACACAGTGTATCCATTCGCACAAATTGAAGATACATGGCTTCCAAACCCTGCGCGTATCATTGCAGGCGTGAAGAAAGTTTTGGATTTCTAAAAAATTCTATGAGAAACGGTTGTCATCCTATATAGGATGACAACGTCGTTTCTTCTTCTAAATTCTAATCATAAGGTCAGTCCCAATTTCACAAGGAGGTTTTCAAAGTGGCAAAGTTTGAATACCGATTCCCTGAACTAGGTGAAGGTTTGCATGAAGGTGAAATCATCAAAATGCATATCAAAGCCGGTGACAAGGTAACGGATGATGATATCGTAATGGAAGTTCAAAATGACAAGGCGGTAGTTGAGGTACCTTGTCCAGTGAACGGTACTGTGTTGGAAGTTCTGACTAAAGACGGTCAAGTATGCCGTGTTGGCGAAGTTGTAGCAATTATCGAAGCTGAGGGCGATGTACCTGAGCAAGAAGGTCATGCTGCTGAAGAAGCTCCTGCTGCACCTGCACCTGCTGCACCAGCTCCTGCGAATGCTAAATCAGCGAACTTTGAATATCGGTTCCCAGAACTGGGTGAAGGTCTGCATGAAGGTGAAATCATCAAAATGCATATCAAAGCCGGTGACAAAGTAACCGATGATGATATTATCATGGAAGTTCAAAATGACAAGGCGGTAGTTGAAGTTCCTTGTCCAGTGAACGGTACTGTATTGGAAGTTCTGACTAAAGACGGTCAAGTATGCCGGGTCGGCGATGTTGTAGCTATCATTGCTGCAGAAGGTGACGTTCCTGAACAAGCCGGTCATGCAGCTGCAGAAGCAGATGTAGCAAAAGGCAGTGCAGATACAACTTCTTCCCCTGCAAGCGGATCTGTTAGTGCAGCACCAGCTCCTGACCGTGATGTATTGGCTACACCTAGCGTTCGCAAATTTGCTCGTGAGCAAAAAGTGGATATTTCTAAAGTGAACGGAACTGGAAAAGGCGGCAAAATCACTCGTGAAGACGTTGAAGCATTCCTGAAAGGCGGTTCAGTACCAGCAGCATCTGCAACACCAGCAGCGGCAGCTTCTGAAGCTCCTAAGGCTGCTAAGACCGAAGCTAAAGCACCAGCAGCAGCGGCGAGCGGTAATGTTAGTCTTGAAGAAGAACGTGTACCATTCAAGGGCATTCGTAAGGCGATCTCCAATGCAATGGTTAAATCGGCTTACACTGCACCGCACGTTACCATTATGGACGAAGTAGATGTTACTGAACTGGTAGCATTCCGTACACGTATGAAACCAATCGCTGAGAAAAAAGGCGTTAAGGTTACTTACCTTCCGTTCATCGTTAAAGCATTGGTTGCAGCTTCCCGTCAATTCCCAGCACTCAACGCTATGATTGATGAAGAAGCAGGCGAAATTGTCTACAAGAAATACTACAATATCGGTATTGCTACTGATACACCTAACGGTTTGATTGTTCCAGTTATCAAAGACGCTGACCGTAAGAGCATCTGGATGATCGCTAGCAGCATCACTGACCTTGCAGTTCGTGGTCGTGACGGTAAATTGTCTGCTAACGAAATGAAAGGCAGCACGATCTCTATCAGTAACATTGGTTCTGCTGGCGGTATGTTCTTTACTCCAATCATTAACTTCCCTGAAGTGGCTATCCTCGGAACTGGCCGTATCAGTGAAAAAGCAGTTGTGAAGAATGGTGAAATCGTAGTTGCTCCTGTAATGGCGTTGTCACTCAGCTTTGACCACCGTATTATCGATGGTGCGACTGCTCAAAACTTTATGAACTACATTAAATCGCTGCTCAATAATCCTGAGCTGCTGGTTATGGAGGTATAATTATGGTAGTAGGAGACGCTTCTCTAGATATTGACACATTGGTCATTGGTGCAGGTCCTGGTGGGTATGTGGCGGCAATTCGTGCCGCCCAGCTCGGCCAAAAGGTCCTCATCGTGGATAAATCGGAACTCGGCGGTGTATGTTTGAACCGTGGTTGTATTCCTTCTAAAGCACTGATTGCTGCTGCACATCAGTTCGAATCTGCTAAGCATGGTGAAGTTTTCGGTGTTACAGCTGAGAACGTTAAAGTGGATTTTGCCAAAACTCAAGAGTTCAAAAACGGCGTAGTTAAGAAAATGACTAGCGGCGTGACTAGCTTGATGAAGGGCAACAAAATTGAAGTATTTAACGGCGAATGCATGTTTATCAGCGACACAGAAGCGCGTGTGTTCAATGATCATGAATCCCCACGTTACCGCTTCAAGCACTGTATCATTGCTACAGGTTCCCGTCCGATTGAATTGAAACCTTTCCCATTCGGTGGACGCATTTTGTCTTCGACTGAAGCTCTGGAACTTCCAGAAATTCCAAAGAGCATGATCGTAATCGGTGGTGGTTACATCGGCGCTGAGCTTGGTCAAATGTACTCCAAATTTGGTACTAAAGTAACAATCATTGAAGGATTGGATACTGTACTTCCAGGCTTCGATAAAGATATGACTCGTCTTGTTGCGAAGAACATGGCCAAAACTGGCATCGAAATCGTAACTAACGCTAAAGCTGAAAGTGCTGTACAGAACGACAAGGAAGTTACCGTGAAATATTCTGTTGGTGGCGAATCCAAAGAAGTAACTGCGGATTACTTGCTTGTTACTGTAGGCCGTCGTCCTAACACAGACGGTGAACTTGGTCTGGATCTGATCGGTCTAGAGCTTGACGATCGCGGATTGATCAAAGTTGATCACCAAGGTCGCACAAGCATTCCTAACATCTTCGCTATCGGCGACGTTGTTCCAGGTCTGGCATTGGCACATAAAGCTTCTTACGAAGGTAAGATTGCCGCAGAAGCGATTGCAGGACTTACATCTGTTGTTGACTACAAAGTCATCCCAGCAGTTGTGTTTACAGATCCTGAGTGCTCTAGCGTAGGTCTAACAGAGAAAGAAGCAAAAGACAAAGGCTACAAAGTGAAAGCTGGCAAGTTCCCATTCGCAGGGAATGGCCGCGCCGTATCTTTGAACAGCCCAGAAGGTTTCATCAAAATTGTTGCTAACTCCGAAAACAACCTTGTGCTTGGTGCACAAATCGTTGGTATCGAAGCTTCTAACTTGATCGCTGAACTTGGTTTGGCAATTGAAATGGGCGCAACACTTGAAGATATCGCTTTGACTATTCATGCGCATCCAACCCTTGGCGAAATCGTCATGGAAGCTGCTGAACTGGTTGAAGGTCATCCTATTCACGTAATGAAATAATTTCTCTACCCAATTGCTCTAGCAGGCACAAAAAAGGCGGAACGCATTTGCGTTTCGCCTTTTTGAGTTTTTCACTTATTTTTGAAAATAGATATAATGGAAGGAGATGAAGCAAATTGAGCGAATACACTATAAAAATCAATCATCCGTATTTAAAAAACTTATATAGGGAGGACAAATGATGAAACCCAATAAGTTAAAGCCTGGTGATGAGTTGCGGATCATCTCACCTGCCAGAAGTCTGTCATTAATTGCTGCTGAACAAAGGAAAATTGCCAAAGAGCAGCTACAGCAATTAGGATTTCGGATATCATTTTCCGTAAATTCCTTTGAGAAGGATGAGTTTGTTTCCTCTTCAATTGAATCTAGAATAGAGGATTTGCATGAAGCTTTTTTAGATCCGAATGTTAAAGGAATTCTTACGACTATTGGTGGCTTTAATAGCAATCAACTGCTACGTTATATCGATTACTCACTGATTGCAGAGCACCCTAAACGATTATGCGGGTATTCAGATATTACGGCTCTAAGTAATGCAATTTATGCCAAAACAGGATTAGTTACTTATTCCGGACCGCATTTTTCAAGCTTCGCTATGCTTCACGACAATGAATATACCACCCAATATTTCCGCAAGCTGATGATGGACAATAAAGAAATATTGGTAAGGCCATCTAAGCATTGGAGTGATGATGAGTGGTATTTGGATCAGGAGAACCGTGTGTTTATCAGAAATGAAGGTCCATACATTATCAATGATGGAGAAGCGCAAGGGACGATTATCGGCGGGAACCTTTGTACGTTAAATCTTTTGCAGGGAACGGAGTATATGCCTAGTTTAAATAATTCGATTTTATTTCTCGAGGATGATTATGAATCATCGCCTGTAACCTTTGATAGGGATTTACAATCACTGATTCATCAACCAGATTTTCAGCATGTCAAAGGAATGGTTATTGGCAGATTCCAACAAGGATCACGCATGACAAAGAATTTGTTGACCAAAATCATAACATCGAAAGAAGAGTTATCAGATATTCCTGTCATTGCGGACGTGGATTTTGGGCATACATCTCCTATGATTACTTTCCCTATAGGTGGACAAGCCTCACTTCGTGCGTATGGGGTTAGAGTAGAGTTAAGGATATCGGAGTAGTGAACTCCTCATATTATTAAATAAATTTTAAAAATATCTTACCTCCTACAAAAATCGAATTTTTCAGATATAATATATGAGGTGAAATATTACGGAGGTGCAGTAAATTGACGAATGAGTTAGAACAAACCTATTTGGATTTTCTACAATATATTTTAGATAACGGTGTGACAAAAGAAGATCGTACCGGAACAGGCACAATTAGTGTATTTGGTTATCAAATGCGATTTGATTTATCAAAAGGCTTCCCACTATTTACAACAAAACGTACACCGTTCCGCTTAATCGCAAGTGAATTATTATGGTTTATTAAAGGCGACACAAACATCCGTTATCTCCTGAAAAACAATAATCATATTTGGGATGAATGGGCTTTCAAAAGATGGGTTGAATCAGATGAATATACTGGTCCAGATATGACAGACTTCGGGAATCGTTGTTTAATTGATGAAGATTTCAATCAAGTTTATCAAGCAGAGATGAAAGCATTTTGTGATCGTGTCTTAGAAGATGATGCGTTCGCAGCGAAACATGGTGACCTGGGGAATGTTTACGGTAAGCAATGGCGAAATTGGACATCTTCTACAGGTGAATCCATTGACCAATTACAAGATGTTATTCATCAGATCAAAACAAACCCTGATTCCCGTCGATTAATTGTTAGCGCATGGAACCCAGAAGATGTTATAAATGCTGGGGCAAAAGGGAGTAAAGCGGCGTTACCACCTTGCCACGTTATGTTCCAGTTCTACGTTGCAAATGGTAAATTAAGCTGTCACTTGCTGCAACGCAGTGCGGACTCTTTTCTTGGAGCTAACTTCAATATCCCTTCTTACTCATTACTTACTCATTTAATAGCACATGAGTGTGGTCTAGAAGTAGGCGAGTTTGTATATAGCATTAGTGATGCACATATTTATTCAAATCATGTTGAACAAGTTAAAGAGCAATTATCAAGAGACTTAAGACCATTACCTACATTGGTTATTAATTCAAATAAGAAATCACTTTTTGATATCGAGCTGGAAGACCTAGTTATTGAAGGGTACAATCCGCACCCTTCGATTAAAGCGCCGATCGCAGTATAACATTATTGTCATAAATCAAGATTTTTTGTTCTTTATAGGCAGGAAGGAGCGTGTTTCGTGAGTATTACTTTAATTTGGGCAATGGGCACCAATCATGTCATTGGAAAAGATAATGATATGCCATGGCATTTACCGCTGGATTTCGCTTATTTCAAAGCAGAGACACTAGGAAAGAGAATGCTTATGGGCCGCAAAACGTGGGATTCCCTTGGAGGGAAGCCTCTGAAGGGCAGAACAAGCTTAATCATGACAAGAGATACAGATTATGCTCCTGTAGGCGCAGAGGTTGTAAACACGCTTGAGGAGGCTCTCAGAGAGGGTAGAAAAGACGATGAGCTGATGGTAATCGGTGGTGCAGAAATTTACAAACTGATGTTACCTTATGCTGACAAGTTGTTGTTAACCCAAATTGAACAGGATTTTGAAGGGAATACCCGCTTTCCTGATATTGACTGGAGTGTGTGGAAAGAGATTTCCAATAAGAAGGGAATACGTGATGAGAAGAATCCGTATGATTACCGTTTTCTTGTTTATGAACGTACGGAATAGCAATAAAACGTTTTCTCTGACATAACATGTGAAATAGTACAAAAAAACAGTAGATTAATCCATTACTGTGCAAAAGTAATGAGTGCTACTATAATTAAAATTAGAAATGATAATCTACAGGTATAGAATGTGCAGGTACTTCATTGCGCTGCTCACGACCATACGAAGCCGCAATATGCTACAATGTACTATACTTCAACACGAAGAGAACGGATGGGGGAAACGTAAACATGTCTACACCTACAGGTTTTATGGAGTATAAACGGCAGCTCCCAGGGGATCGGGATCCTGAGCAGCGGGTAAAAGACTGGGAGGAGTTCCACCATCATTTATCCGAGGACGAGCTTCAGACACAAGGAGCGCGCTGCATGGATTGCGGAACTCCTTATTGCCATACAGGAATTGATATGGCTGGAGGAACCTCAGGTTGTCCAGTTCACAATTTAATTCCGGAGTGGAATAATTTGGTGTACCGCGGACTCTGGAAAGAAGCATTGGAACGCCTGCATAAGACTAATAATTTCCCTGAGTTTACTGGGAGTATTTGTCCTGCTCCTTGCGAAGGCTCTTGCACAGTGGGTCTAATTGGACAGCCGGTAACCATTAAGACCATAGAGCTAGCTATTATTGATAAAGGTTTTGAAGAAGGCTGGGTTGTACCTAATCCTCCAGAGAAACGTACAGGCAAGAAGATTGCAATCGTAGGCTCTGGGCCTGCTGGACTCGCAGCAGCTGCACAACTTAATAAGGCTGGACATACTGTAACTGTATTTGAACGCAGTGACCGCATCGGCGGTCTGCTCACATATGGCATTCCGACTATGAAACTCGATAAGAGAGTTGTGCAACGTCGTGTAGATTTATTAGCCGCTGAAGGTATTAATTTTGTAGTGAATACAGAGATTGGTAAGGATATTCCTGCGCAGCAACTTGTTGATGAGTATGATGCAGTCGTTCTGTGTGGTGGAGCTACTAAGGCACGCCGCTTTAACGTTGAAGGTAGTGAGCTTAAGGGTGTAATGTATGCTATGGACTATTTAAATGGTACGATTAAGAGCTATTTGAATTCCAACCTTGAGGATGGCAACTATGTGTCCGCTGAAGGTAAAGACGTGATCGTCTTGGGCGGTGGGGATACAGGTTCTGACTGTGTTGCCACTGCGCTTCGTCACGGCTGCAGCAGTATCACTCAATTTGGTACACATGAAAAAGCACCGTTACAACGTGATCCGATAGCTAATCCTTGGCCACAATTCCCGAATGTATACACGCTGGATTATGCGCAAGAAGAAGCCAAAGCCATTTTTGGGGATGATCCGCGTGAGTTCTCTATCATGACCACTAAATTTGTTGGTGATGAAGAGGGGAATTTGAAAGAACTTCACACCGTCCAAATCCGCCGGATTGTGGATGAGACAGGTCGTAAGATCTATCAGCCGGTTCCAGGCACCGAAGCTGTATATCCTGCTCAACTTGCTCTGATTGCCATTGGCTTTGATGGCCCAGAACAAGATATTATTCAAGAGCTTGATCTTGAGACAGATCGTCGTTCAAATGTGAAAGCACGTTATGGTAAATTCAATACGAACGTAGACAAAGTATTTGCTGCTGGTGATATGCGCCGCGGTCAAAGCTTGGTGGTTTGGGCTATCAACGAAGGTCGCGAAGCTGCACGTGAAGTGGATAAATACTTGATGGGGTCAACCGTTCTTGTTTAAAACGTTAAGATAATAATTGTATAATAAGCCGTTTCAAAAGCAGTTTACCTGCTGGAAAAACGGTTTTTTAAATAAAGCGATGCTTGACATAGATATCAGTATCCTATAAATTAAATACATTATTCACATGATAAAAGCATTGAACAAGGATCTACGATTCAAGAAGCGTTAGAACAGAGAGGGAACCCACCGGGTGAAAGGTTCCTCAAACACGTGTGAGTGGTATCCTGCCTTGGTAGCTGTAGCGATAGTATCTACTAACCCGCTACCGGAATCGACCGTTATCCGATTTGAGGATTGCCAAATCAGAATGGATTGTATGTTGAGCTGGCAGTTGAATAAGGGTGGTATCACGACACATTCGTCCCTGACGAATGTGTCTTTTTGCATTTAGAGAGATAATTTTTGGGGAGGGTATTTAAGATGCGACAAAGCAATTTATTATTAACAACTCTTCGTGAGGTGCCTTCGGAGGCGGAGACAATCAGTCATCAGTTATTGCTGCGTGCGGGGTATATCCGCCAATTAGCTGCGGGAGTGTATACCTATTTACCACTTGGACGGCGGGTTCTGCGGAAGATAGAAGCGATTGTGAGAGAGGAGATGGATCATTCCGGAACGCAGGAGATTTTAATGCCATCCATGCAGCCAGCGGAACTTTGGAAGGAATCAGAACGTTATGATGTTTATGGTAAGGAGTTGATGACTTTTAAAGATCGTCATGAGCGGGAATTCATTCTCGGTCCAACGCATGAAGAAGTAGTAACCACACTTGTGCGGAATGAGATCAGCTCCTATCGTAAGCTTCCTGTTACCGTGTATCAAATTCAGACTAAGTTTCGAGATGAACGGCGACCACGTTCTGGATTGCTAAGAGGTAGAGAGTTCTTGATGAAGGATGCGTACTCTTTTGACATAAGCTCAGAAGGACTTGATAAATCATACCACCAAATGTTCGATGCTTATCACCGGATATTTAAGCGATGTGGATTGAAGTTCAGAGCTGTTCATGCAGATTCTGGTGCAATTGGCGGAGAAGGGGGCAGCCATGAATTTATGGCACTGGCTGATATCGGGGAGGATACGGTTGCTGTTTGTTCTTCTTGTGATTACGCAGCGAATCTGGAACAGGCAGAAGCCATACAGTCTAATAAGAAAGAAATGAACTTCGAATTATCTGTGTTAGAGAAATTCCACACCCCTGATCTTCGTACTATTGATCAATTAGAGCAGGAAATGGATATCCAGCCAGAACAAGTGATGAAGACACTAATTTATGAAGGAAACGGACAATTCTTTGCTGTAGTGGTTCGAGGAGATCATGAAGTAAATGAGATAAAAGTGAGTAAATATTTAGGTGCGACGGAGATTAAGCTTGCTGACTATGATGCTGTGAAATCCTTAACGGGTGTAGAGAGTGGGTTTGTGGGGCCGGTGGGTTTGACACTACCTGTACTAGTTGATGCTACAGTGTCTGGAATGACCCAGGGGATTGCGGGAGCAGGAGAAAAAGATTATCACTTCCGTAATGTTGTACCGGGTAGAGATTTTGGGCTTGAACATGTGGGGGATTTCCGCAATGTAGCAGAAGGTGAAGCTTGTCCACAATGCGAGGATGGCGTGCTTCATTTTCAACAAGGAATAGAAGTTGGGCATGTCTTTAAATTAGGTACCAGATATAGTGAGAAGCTTGGAGCTTCCTTTTTAGATCGTTCTGGCAAAAGTCAGCCTATGATCATGGGTTGTTATGGAATTGGGATCTCACGTCTATTGTCCGCGATTGTAGAACAGAATCATGATGATCAAGGAATCATGTGGCCAGTTGCATTGGCACCTTATCAGGTTCATATTTTGATAATGTCTCTTAAGGACTCGGAGCAACTGGCAGTTGCAGAGGATCTATATGTTCAGCTTACTAAGCTCGGTATTGAGACGCTGCTGGATGATAGGGATGAACGTGCTGGCGTTAAATTTAAGGATTCAAGCTTGATTGGTATACCTGTAACGCTAGTGGTTGGTAAGGAAGCAACACAGGGAAGGGTGGAGTATCTAGAAAGAAACACAGCAGGAAAAGAGGTCCTAGAGTTAGTCGAAGCAGTTACTCGTATCCAAGCGATCTTTTCACAGCTGAATTAATTTCTATAACTCAAACCGAATACCATTGTTCAGGGCGGGAGAGTGCTGGCGGTAATTTTGTATAGTCATCGCCTTTCGCCGCATTAATCTGAGCTTGAGTTAGAAAAATACTTTCAGTTAGATTAGCGCCTCTAAGGTCAGTATCACGGAAATCTGCTCCTATGAGATCGGCACCTCTAAGATCAGCATCTCTAAGATCTGCAGCAATTAAATAGGCTCCACGTAAGTTGGCGCCTCTGAGATCAGCACCTTTGAGGTTAGCACCAATAAGATCGGCACCCCGGCTGAAAGTTCTCGAAGATTTTTTTAGTTTACGGCGAGCTTCAGTACGTACAAGTTCACTGACTTGCAGCAGCAACAGATTTATTTTTGCTCGATGAGCGTCAACATTTACTTTTAGTAGGGATTCAGGGTTAAGTAAAGTGAGTTGTTCCGTCTCATCGAGTGCTGCTTGCAGCTCAACATGGATAGTATGGGTGACTTCTAAGTTTAAAGATTCGTTTAGATACCATAACAATTCGTGTAAATGCCACATGGCCGGAAATACCTCGAACATTTGCTTCGCAGTTTTTGGATTCGTTCGCCAGTCCTCACCAGTATATGTAACCTGAGAGAGCTTTTGCCCAGCGCCAAAACAGTCATATACCGTACAACCACGAAATCCTAGTGTTCTTAAATCTGTATGTACACCACAGCGAAAGTCTGATTGTAGGTTATGACACGGCTGGCCGGCTGCTTTATCCATAGCAAAATCAACTGAAGCTGAAAAAGGCAAGGCGGCACAGCACAAACCGAAGCAGTTCTCACATTCTGCTTTAAGATAGTGGCCGTTTCTGTCCGTAAAAGGTTCTGTGAATTTGTGATTCTCGGGCACGGTTTCATTCCTCCGATTTATAATTCAGTTTACCAAACTATTCTAATTCATAGAAAAGACTAAGTGAAGTCTGAATTTTAATAGCCTTCTAACCTATCCATTAAAAAAATCCGAGGTTAATGTTATAATAGAATACTGGACGCATTTTGGACTTAAGAACGAAAAGGTAAGGAGCGATTGTTTTTGAAGACACTCATTATTGCGGAGAAACCGGATATGGGGCGGAATATCGCCGCCGCAATAGAACCGAAGGCCAAAAATTACCGTTCCTATCTTGAAGGGGAGCAGTACATTATTACGTGGGCAATAGGGCATCTAATCGGTTTGGCCGAGCCGGATGCTTATGATGTTAAATACAAAAAGTGGAACATTAATGATCTGCCCATTATTCCAGACCAGTTCAAACTGGTGCCTAATGCGCGGACGATCGATCAGCTGAAGGTAATCGGAGACCTTGCGAAACGAAGTGACCTTTTAGTGAATTCATGCGATGCGGGGCGAGAAGGGCAGCATATCTTTTCACTTATTCAACGCCATTTAAAGCTGGAGCATCCTGTGAAGCGACTATGGATCTCGGATTTGACGCCAGAGACTATTCGCAAAGGATTTCAGGAGCTGAAGGATGGATCGGAATATGAGAATCTAACGAAAGCGGCAAAAGCACGCAGTGAAGCGGATTGGCTCATTGGTATGAACGGATCACGTGCTTTTACTACAAAGCATAATGTGCTGCTGTCCGTGGGTAGAGTTCAAACGCCCGTGCTTGCGCTGATTTACGATCGTCAGAAGACAATTGAGGCGTTCTCCTCCCTTAAGTTTTTTGAGGTGGAGGGACATTTTACTCAGAATGAAATGACCTATAAAGGGATGTGGCAGGGAGATCGGCTGACTGATGGAGAGAAGGCGGAAGCGCTAGCTGCCAAGGTCAAAGGAAAACCGGGCCGGATTGAGTCCTACGAGGTCAAGGAAACGAAAGAGTATCCGAATAAGCTGTATGATTTAACGCTGCTGCAGCGGGAGGCGAACGGAAAGTACGCATTTTCCGCAAAAAAGACGCTCGATATTGCTCAAGCATTATATGAAAAGCATAAGGTGATCTCTTATCCGCGGACGAACTCCAACTATGTTACCGAACAGAATATTCCTGAGATGCATAAGACCTTATCAGCGCTGCAAGGGACGGCTTATGATGAATGGGTGAAGGGTGCGAATCGCAATCTGGTTCATAAAGGGAATAAATTCATCTGTAACCCCTCGAAGGTCGAGGATCACCACGCGATTTTGCCTACATATCGTAAAGCATCAGGACTTAGTGTAGATGAGGGAAAGCTGTATGATTTGATTGTACGGCGCTTTTTGTCTCAGTTTTATCCGGCAGCGGAGTATAAAGTGCATACCGTGATGACCGAGGTAGAAGACGAAAAGTTTAAAACCACAGTCAAGGAATTGTTAAGCCTAGGTTGGAAGGTCATTTATGCCGACCAGAAAAAGGATAAAGCCAAGTCGTCTAAAGGTAAAAACAAGGATGATGAGGAAGACGAAGAAATTGAAGTGAATGAACCGTTCGCTATCGCTCCAGCAGATGAAGTGATCTGTAGTGATGCTGTCGTTAAAGAGAAAGATACACAGCCACCAAAGCACTATACAGAAGGTACGCTGCTAAGAGCGATGGAAAGTGCGGGCAAGCAGATTGAGGATGAAGAGCTTCGCGATGCCATGAAGGATTCAGGGCTAGGAACTCCGGCTACCCGCGCAGCAACTATAGAACGGCTTAAGAATGTAGGATATATTGAAATGCAAGGTAAAAAAATTGCCATCACGCAAAAAGGACGCACAGCTATTGAGCTGATACGTGGAGCGGGCATTGAGCTGTTAACTTCGCCTGAAATGACCGGACAATGGGAGCGTCGCTTGAACGAAATCTCCAGAGGAACGGCGTCGGACGGACAGTTTATGGAGAATGTAAAAAGATTCGCTTGTATGATCGTCGATAAAGTACGAGTACAATCTCGGGCGTCCAAAACCTCTTTTGAAGGGGAGACGCCTTCTGTCAATACAGGTGCTAAAGGTCGAGGCGGTGCAAGCACAACCCGTAAAACCACTGAAAAACCTGCGGCACCGCGAAAACGTAAGGCAAGTAGCGAAGCGGAAGCTGTAAATTCAGGGCCTAAAATTATCGGAAACTGTCCACGTCCCGGCTGCGGCGGTATGATTTTTATGGGTAAAAAAGGCTACGGCTGCTCTCATTACAAGGAGGGCTGCAAATTCGTGATCTGGAAAGAGAACCATGGTCGTACACTCACGGATGCGCAAGTGAAAGCCTTGATTGAGAAAGGTCGGACGGGCAAGCTAAAGCTAACCAGCGAAGACGGTACGCCACTTGAAGGCAAATTAGTGCTTCAGAATATGGATACGGGCCAACTAGCAGTAGAGTCATAGCCGATGGGAAAGAATCTATGTACGGCAAAAAGGTGTCTTCAGCCATGTTGGATACGTGGCAGAGACACCTTTTTTATTCGCTAATTATTCAGTAGCTTTAGCTAATTGCGCTTCAATCGCTGCAGTTAGCCCTTCATAGGAGGAGTCTGGAAGTAGGGCACCATTTACCATAAATTTAGGTGTACCATTAACCCCGTAGGATCCCGCAATTTTGAAGTCTTCTTTGACGTCGAACATGTAGGTATGATTCTTGAGATCTGTCTCGAATTGTGCATAATCAATGCCTTCAATGTTATCTTTGACGAAATTTAGAATGAACTTCTGTGTGGCCCATATTTTGCTCTCATCACCTTGATTGGCATATAGCTTATGGAGGTATTCCCAGAACTTCTCGTTGCTTTGCTTATAGATGGCTTCACCTGCACTTGCCGCTAGATAGGAATCTCGATCCAAGAAGGCAAAGTTCATGAAGAAGAGTTCAACTTTTCCGGTCTCCACATAGTCCTTAACAAAAGTATCCAGATATTTCTCTGTCCAATTTTTGCAGGCGGGACATTTGAAATCTGCGAATTCGATAACTTTGATTTTGGCATCAGGACTACCAAGATGAGGTTGCTTTTCATATTTCAGCCCGTCAACAACAATGCTCCCCTTCACATCGGTGTAGTTAGGTAGTCCCTCAGTACTGTCCGTCTTGTCATTCAGAATAAAGACAATAACAGCGACAAGGATTACTACTATTACGCCTAAGAGCATGGGAAGCATTGGTTTGTTAGTTCGAGAATGGTTGGACTTAACGTTCTTGTTCATATCTCATCTCCTACCTCATATGGGAATTATACAAAAATAGTATAATCATCCTAGAGATAGAGTGGATATGTCATTTGTAACAATGTCTAAGTTTACGCAGCACCTAGAGTTTCTGCAGGGTAGCTGTACGAATAACAGGAGGCACCTCATGGATGGAGGAAATGGTCTTCACAGCTTGTTGCATCTCTTGCTCCAGTTCTATAAGGTTGTAACTCCATTCATTCTGCTGCTTTAGATAGATGCTGTTAATGCCTGCGGTCACTGCTGGGAGTACATCTGTACGTAACGAGTTACCAATCATCCAGGTACGTTTGCGGTCAAACCCTTGTGTAGTCAAAATATTTTCAAGTGCCTCAACATTTTTATGTTGACGAATATAGATCCGATCATCAAAGTAAGCATCCAGCTTCATTTGCTCTATCTTACGTTGTTGGATCGTATCGTCTCCACCTGTGTACAGGAATAAATGGTGACCGTCCTGCTTCAACGTATCGAGCGTTTCAACCATGCCGGGATAAGCTTCGATTTCTTGGTCGTAGACACTTAGTCCGAGCTTGTGTAATTGCTGTTCTTGAAAACGGTCTGTCGGGCGATTATATTTAGCACAAAAATAACGGTAGGTAGCGATTAGGGATTTAGGGAAATTATCGCTGGCAAGACCACTTGTGTTGACCGTGTGCACATCAATTTCTATTTGTTTGTTGCGTAATTCACTCGTGCTCGGTCCAAATTCATTAAACCAATCTGTCATCAGCTCAAAATATTGCCCTAAAATCAAATCGAAGTATTTATTGCAGTGAACCAGTGTATCATCTAGATCGAAAATCACCTGTTGTGTCATGTATTTCATATCTCTCACTCCTTGGATCTGTATCTGTATAGTGGTCTATAGGTAAATATAAGACTCTAGGAACATTTGAAGCTCTGAGGCGCCATCTGGACGAATACTGAAGCGTTCGTCTTGTTCACCTCTTAGATGGATGCGGAGTAAGCCGGCTACTCGTAGAATCATAAGGTGGTGCATGAGCATTTCTCTGGATTGATTGAGATCGGATTGCATCTCCCACAATGACTTTGGTTCATGTGCGACATAGCGGAGTAACCGAAGTCTGGTGGGGTCGGAAAGCGCCTTAGTCATGCGCAACAGCACCATAGGGGGTTCATTTTCGTCTTCTAAAGGCACATCTACAGGATACTGTACGATCACCATAGTTTTGTAGAAGCAGTAGGTGTTAATCGGACGATTATGAACAGTTGGCAATAATACAATCGTCTTTAGATCCTTAATCTCCTCGAAAACTACACCGCCTGATGCGTATTCAATTAAAGAAATGGGGTCCATTTTGCTTTCAAGCATTTTTTTCTCAGAAGCATCTTCAATTAATAGCGGTAAAATTTTGTGCTCCACATGGCGGAAGTATTGTTCGTACCAGAGACGCAAGAGTGGACTATAGCTGTTCCGGATCCGCAATGCATCTTCAATCGTAAACTCTTGAATGAGGGGAGCAATCTGCTGATAACATTCTTCTATGGAAGCGGAATCCAGATCATCGAAGAAATGCAGCACTGAGGTTGCAGGTCCTCGAATGTAAACCCAGGCATACAGCACATCATAATCCGTAAATGGCCACTCAGCGGCTTGCATTAAAGCTGTTACCTTATGAGAAGAAATGCGATCTTCCACATCACTTATCCAGTGGGAACCAATATCCAAATTGGAGATCCATTTTCTAGTTACATATAACATAAAACTGTCTAGCAGTTCATACACCGGCGATACGTCGATCTTTAATTCATACTCCATGTCTCATGCACCCCCAGGAAATCCGTAACATCTTCATATTATCTCTTGTTTTGAAGAGGGTTGTCCACTATAATGTTCGGTGTTTGCCAATTGGCGTTAGATCAAATTAGCGTTATTAATCTTAGGGGGATATCATCTGTGTCAGACCGGCCAAGAGTATCTATTCGCAGTAACAGCAAAATGAATTTCATGATTCTTATTACCGCTACCATAGCGGCTGGACTCAGCCAAGGAATGCTGCTTCCCGTATTATCCATTCTATTGGAGCAGAAAGGAGTTTCCTCTTCGCTTAATGGACTAAATGCAGCGGCTCTATACATAGGATCATTCGGAATGACCTTGATTGCTGAAAGAGTTCTCGGAGCGATTGGATTCAAAAAATTGATTGCTGGCGGGATCAGCCTAGTCTTAGTAAGCTTACTTCTGTTCCCCTTTTTTCCTGGCATCAAAATATGGTTTGTATTGCGTTTGCTTGTTGGTGTTGGTGATGCAGCTATCAATTATGCCGCACAGCTATGGGTACTGCTAATGACGCCTGCCGAGCATCGCGGACGAAATCTATCCCTGTACGGGATGTCCTATGGCCTGGGCTTTAGCTTGGGACCGCTGGGAATTAGCCTGCTGCGATTTGGTCAGGCAACACCTTTTATAGTTCTAGCATTTCTTTTTTTATTAGTCCTAATACTTGCCGTTACAATGCTTCCGGATTCCCGCCCAGATAAAGTTGAGAGTGGAGAAAGCCAGGTACGCCGGTTTGGACGTTGTTACAGTTTAGCCTGGTTCGCCTTAATTCCTGCACTCTTATACGGTTTCATGGAAGCGAGTTTAAACAGTAATTTTCCAGTGTATGGCCTCCGGATCGGTTACAGCACGGATCAAATTGCAGCCTTATTGCCTTTTGCAGGTATAGGGGGACTGTTGTTACAATTCCCACTAGGGCTCTGGAGCGACCGTTTTGGTCGAAAGAAGGTATTGATTCTAACCGGGATTGGAGGCGGAATTGCCTTCGCATTGCTGCCGCTAGCAGGAGACCATTTTAAAGTGACTATGGTACTGCTGATGATTGCAGGTGGACTTGTAGGTTCCTTTTTCTCATTAGGGCTAAGCTTAGCTGCGGATATTTTACCACGACATCTACTGCCTGCTGCAAATGTGGTTGCTTCTTTTCATTTTAGTATAGGCAGTATTATAGGTCCAGGTATCGGCGGTTTGCTCATGCAAGTCGGCTGGGGCGGGGGGATTTTCGGTTTGATGGGCGCTTTATATATCATGTTCGGATTGCTTGGGTTATTTTTCTCGCCACGGCAAAAAATTTGAGGTAAGATAAGAACGAGTGCTCGCATGGAAATTCATCTGGCTTTCAGAGTACACTATAGATTATAGATAAAGACAGGGAGAGGCTGAACTATGATCACAGTTGAACACTTAGCCAAGGCAGTTGGGGAAGATAAAAATCCAGTTCTACAGGATATAGGCTTTCAATTAGAACCGGGTGAATTCGTAGCAATACTTGGAGCTAGCGGGAGCGGTAAGACGACTTTACTGCGCTGTTTAGCGTTGCGTGAGAAATGGGATAGAGGGAATTTTAGAGTAGACGGTATAGATATTATGGCGAGTGCCTTTACAGGTAAAAGAAAGATCCGCCGCGAGTGGGCTTACCTGGAGCAGAATGCAGAGCTCAATCCGAACCGTACTGCATTGAAAAATGTACTGATCGGCCAGTCCGCGCAAACGCCTTTATGGCGAATGGTTACTGGGATGGTACGTTCAGATGATTATATGGGTGCAATGGATGAATTGGATGCCCTCGGCCTTCTGGATAAGGCGAAGATGAAGGCGAGCCAACTTAGTGGTGGTGAAAGGCAGCGTGTAGCAATTGCGAGAGCATTGACTCATGGTGCGAAAGTGATTTTAGCGGATGAGCCGGTAACGGGATTAGATCCTAAGTCCGCAGAGAATGTGTTGGAAACATTGCGGAAGCTGTGTAAAGAAACTGGCCTTACAGTTATAACTGTACTTCCGATAGAATTAGCCGAACGTTTTGCTACTCGTCTTTGGGTACTAGAAGATGGCAGAATTAAGCATGATATAAAGGGGCGTAGGTTAACGTTCCAAGAACGTGCAAATCTTTAAATTTTGGACACGGATAAGGAAAAGAGTGATGAAGTTGAATATGAGAAGTCTTAGGTGCTTTGTAGCCGCAACGCTGACTTTATCCGTTTTGTCGGGTTGTACTTTCATCAGTGATCCTGTTTCTAAGATGAAATCCCCACAATTGTCTGCTGACAAAGCAACACTTATGGCTGCTATTAATTCACTTAAGCCAGCGGGGTCCACGTTGATTCGACCGACCAATGACGAGGATAGTACCATCTTTACTGAGGATCTCAATAAGGATGGAATAATGGAGACACTAGTGTTCTATAAGACACCTGGAGAAGCTGTAGAGATTCACGGGATGATCTTGGAGAAACAAGGCGACACCTGGGTCAAAAAGCTTGTATTCGATGGTGACGGAACTGTGCTGGAGTCGGTTGATATAAAGGACATGACAGGTGATGGGAAGCTTGAAATTGTTACCGGATATTCACGAGGTGAAGAAAAGGGGCTAGTGGTCTATAGCTATTCCAGCGGTTCATTGGTAGAGTTGCTTTCACATCCGTATACAAAATATATGATTGATGATCTAAACGGAGACGGAATTGAAGACATCACCGTTGTTTATTTTAAAAGAAATGAATTTTCGACCATTTCAATCTATCAGTACAATGATGATGGCTTTAAGGTTCTCGATAAACTTGATGATATAGACCCTTATTTTAACAATTATTACAATATTGTTGCAGGAAAAATCTCGGAGGATAAAGAAGGAATCGTATTGGATGCTGCAGTGGATTCTCAATCTGCTTATTCCTCGATTGTTCTTATGGAGAATAATAAGCTGCGTGTGGTTTTACCAGGTGATGCGCGGACTTATAAAGATCGACGGATTGCAAGCGAAGATATTGATCATGATGGCATTATTGAAATTGGATTGCTTGAGGTACCCAAAGGGTGGGAGTATTTCGATCCAGCTGAAATTCCATACTTTACCTCCTATTATAAATGGGATGGAAAAGACGGGCTGACCTTCACAACCCAGCTATATCATGATCCATCGGATCGATTCAATATTAATTTTTCTCCAGAATGGCATGAGAAGGTGACGGTTGATACGAAATCGGTTTTGGATGAGAACCTTAAGTTCATCATGTCTGATACAGGTGAGACGGTTGCTGAGGTTGCTTTCTTTTCTCCTTCTGAATGGGACCGGGTAAAGAATGACGGTTGGGATCTTCTTGCACGTGATGCAGCTAAGGTTATCGCCTACCGCGGTAAGTTAGAACAAAGTACAACAACGGAAGGAAGTAATAAAATTGCTTCCCCTATAGAAAGGAAGGGAATAGATGAGTAAAGTACTGATACTGGAAGATGAGGAGTCTATTCGTAGTTTTATTGTTATCAACTTGAAGCGTAATGGTTTCGAAGTGATAGAGGCTGCGGATGGGCATGAAGCTCTTCACAAGTTAACCACGATTCCTGATATTGATATCGCCCTATTGGATGTAATGGTTCCAGGTATTGATGGATTTGAAGTATGTAGACGAGTTAGAGAAACCAATGAACGTTTGGGTATTATTTTTCTGACTGCCAAGGTTCAAGAGCAAGATAAAGTGTATGCTTTATCCGTAGGTGCTGATGACCATGTTAGTAAGCCATTCAGCCCGACAGAACTGATAGCTAGAATTCAATCCTTGCTGCGTCGAGTGAACGTTCATCGTGAACAGTCAGCGAAGGTCTCTTTTGTTTCAGGTCCTTTCACCCTGGATCTAATTTCCAAACATTTCAAGCGTGATAATGAAGCGATTGAACTGACGCCAACGGAGTTTTCATTAATTCAATTCTTTCTTGAAAAAGAAAATACACCGCTCAGCCGCGATCTTCTGCTGGATCATGTGTGGGGTAAGGAGTATATGGGTGATCCCAAAATCGTGGATGTGAATATTCGTCGTCTGCGCCAAAAGATAGAAAATAATCCGTCGGAGCCAGAATTTTTGCAAACGGTATGGGGACACGGATATAGATGGAAAGGCCAAGTACAATGATTAAGAAGGGGATGCGCAGGCAAATCGTTCTACACTACATTCTTGTAGTTTTTTTGGCGCTTCTCCTTGTAGAAGTTATCTTCTTGCTTGCCATCAGAACGTATTATTATGACAGTGTTTATAGCAAGATAAAAAACCACATTACCATGGCAGAGACGTTCTACCATAAATATCAGTTAGGTGGCGATAACAATTCGAACCAGCTGCAAGAGCTGCTGGATAGATTTTCGCTGAACAATACCGAACTGGAAGTATTGACCCTGAATGGGGATATGATTACCAGTTCAACTGGTTTTCAGCCTGACCGTACGATTACAACCAGTGACGTCCCAGAAGCAGTAGGAGGCAGTATTGGCCGCTGGGTAGGGCGCCAGAGTGGTACTAACGAGAGCGTTATGGCTGTATCTAAAATGTTACAGATTCACGGCCGTGATACGTATGTTCTAAGGTATCTTACTTCACTAGAAGGCATTAACAACGACTTGCTTAATCTTACATTACTGTCGATTGGAATAGGTGCAGCTGTCTTGGCTGTTGTTATCGTATTCAGCTTCGGACTTGCCAATTCTATCGTAAAACCGCTCAATAACATTACGGCGGTTTCAGCCCAGATGGCTAAGGGCAGATTTAATGTGCGAATTAAGGGGAATTACAAGTTTGAGATTGGTGATTTAGCTTCAACGCTGAATTATATGGCTCAAGAAATTGTGCGAAGCAATCAGATTAAGGATGATTTTATTTCTTCTATTTCACATGAGCTACGAACACCACTTACGAGTATCAAGGGCTGGAGTGAGACATTGATCTCTGGCGGCTATGATCCGGAGGAGACGAAGCTTGGTGTTAGTATTATTTCTAAAGAAAGTGAACGACTGATTGGTCTAGTGGAGGAGATTCTCGACTTTTCAAAGCTGCAGCAGAACCAAATGAAGCTATCCATTGGGATTGTTGACGTGAAAGTGTTACTTCAGGAGACGATACTGAATATTTGGGCTAAGGCGGAGAAGAAGCGTATCCACTTGCTTCTGGAATGTGAAGATGGGATCTATGTTAAAGGCGATGCTAATCGTCTAAAGCAAGTGTTCTTGAATCTGGTAGATAATGCTGTGAAGTTTTCCCATGAGGACTCCAGTATAGAATTGTCTGCGAAGAGACTGTCCTCAACTGAGACTGCTATCATGGTTCGTGATAGTGGAATTGGGATTAGTGAAGCGCATATCTCCAGAGTTAAAGACCGATTCTTTCAAGTGGATGCACTCAATGGGGGAACTGGCTTGGGGTTAGCGATCTCACAGCAGATTGTAGAACTTCATAATGGGACACTGGATATGGTAAGTGAGCTTGGAAAAGGGACGGAAGTTACCGTAATCTTACCACTTACTGAGAAACCACCTGAGGTCGTTTCAGATCAAGTAATGCCAAATCAAGCTATATTACCTGATTCAGATGTCTAGGGGGTATGGAAATGGATGTCTTGGGGAACTCAATTAGGATTGTTCGCGGAGAACCCGACCGGACAGGTGATATCTTAAGTATACTGCAGGAAGCAGCAAATTGGATGGAGCTAAACGGGATTAAACAATGGACTCCAGGACAATTCAATGAGTCTGATATTGCAGGCTATTTTAACGACAGGCATGTTTATCTTGCGCTTGTCGATGATGTTGTAGTTGGAATGTTCACGTTACAATTTACTGACCCTCAATACTGGGGAGATAAAAATGATGAGGCCTATGCTTATTTGCATAAGCTGGCTGTAGCGGGTACACATCGCAGTCAGGGACTTGGGAAGCATATGCTTATGTATGCTGTGGTGCTAGCTAAAGAACTTGGGTGCAGAGGACTCAGATTTGATACCGTCGCACACAACATTAAACTCAATCGTTATTATCAAAGCATGGGTTTTCATTACATGGGCACTAACGATATGGGAAATGGTCGTTTAGTGAACCTTTATGAGCATTTTGAGGAGACACCTGATCTCGATCGTCTGATTCTTAGATTTATGTCTGAATCGGACTTTGAACACTTGAAACGATGGAGTTTATCACCTGATTATCTGAAGCAGTGGGCTGGACCTTCACTAACCTTCCCACTTGACGATGACCAGCTTACTAAGTATTTGAGTGGAGCTAATCATCCAGCGAATTCTGACCGCTTGATCTTTTGTGCGGTGCATGAAGCTACTCTAGAGGTCGTGGGTCATATCAGCTTTTCAACCATAGACCGGTCTAATCGATTTGCACGAATAGGTAGGGCAGTTGTAGATCCAGATTGTCAGGGTAGAGGCTTTGGAACAAGGATGATGAATGAAATGCTTCGGATTGGATTTGAGAGCATGGGGATGCATAGACTTTCCCTGGGTGCATTTGCTTTCAACACTGTTGCCTTGAAAACTTACGAAGCCGTGGGCTTTAAGCGGGAGGGCGTTCAACGTGAGGCAGCGCTGTTTGGGGATCAATATGTAGATTGTGTGGAAATGAGCATGTTAGATAGAGAATGGACAGCACTTCAAAATTCATAAGATTAACCTCTAACAACCGAAAGGGCTGTTGCTCTGGTCATGATCGACCAGGACAACAGCCCCTTTTTATAAATATAAGGATATATAAGTTTCACACTATACATTATCCTTATATTTCTCGCATAAACGCTTACCGTCCATTTGGGACGCCGAAGGCGTTTTTGCTTGATAAAGTATTTTTCTATATAATGGTTATTATGAAGGGAGAACTTCCCGTAGACGTCCTGTCTTCTCATAAACATCCTGAAATAGACGGGAGGGTTGGTTCCGAACCGCTGGCTTTGGAGCTACGGTCTCATAAGGCCCAACGACTACAATATTATTTATACTTCCCTTGATGACAGTCCCATCCTTAATAATTGCACCTTCGCCAATAATGGCATTTTCAATCTGTACTCCACGCCCAATGCGGACGCCAGGCATAATAACACTTTGTTTAATCTGGCTCATTTTGCCGATTTCTACACCGTTGAAGATTACAGAACGTTGTAAGCTGCCTTCTTGTGTGCAGAATTCATTCACGAGTGAGTCCGTTGATGGGATCTGAACACGTGGTTTATGGACAGATAGCTTAGTCCGGCGGATCCGGCTGTACATCGGCCAATGTGCTTTGTCGAGCTTCATGCCATTGTTTTTTTGCAGAAGGTCCATGTGAGCTTCCCAGAGACTACCCACAGTTCCAACATCTCTCCAGTATCCTTTGAAGCGGTAAGCGAATAAATCATCATTCTGATCAAGCATCGTTGGTATAACATCTTTACCAAAGTCATGACTGGAATTCGGATTAGCTGCATCCCGCAACAAGTGCTCCTTCAGATAAGCCCACTCAAACAGGTAAATACCCATGGAAGCCAAATTACTTTTAGGTACTTTAGGTTTTTCCGCAAACTCAGAAATTTTTAGTTCATCATTTACGTTCATTACGCCAAAACGACTGGCTTCATCCCACGGTACTTCCATCACGGAGATGGTGGCTTTTGCAGCTTTCCCTACATGATATTCTAGCATTTTCCGATAATCCATATGGTAAATATGGTCACCGGATAGAATGAGTACATGTTCTGGATTGCAGCTATCGATATATTCAATGTTCTTATAAATCGCATCAGCAGTTCCTGTATAGCTATCTCTGCCTTCAACACCGGAAGGAAGCAGGGTGACGCCTTTGTCCTTTTGACTATGTAAGCCCCAAGGTTCACCTTCTCCGATGTGATCATGCAAGGATTCAGCTTCATACTGTGTCAGGACACCTACTGTATCAATTTTGGAATTTACACAATTACTTAGTGGGAAATCAATAATTTTGTACTGTCCACCGAAAGGGACTGCAGGCTTAGCCATACTGGAAGTTAAGGGAGCCAATCTACGGCCTTCCCCTCCTGCCAAGAGCATGGCGATACAATCTTTTTTGTTATTCATTTGTTATCCCTCCCATTATTTTGTCAATGCTTGTAATATAAACTTACGACAAGCACTTGAAACGACATAGGTGAAGTATATTGCTGTGTAAAAAGAAAAATTACAATTAATATTTCTTTATCAGAAAATCTTTTGTTTTCACATCAAATCATTTTCAAAATGGTAATATTCGGTTAATGTAATAGGTACAAGCATTCAAAAAAGGTGGTGTAGAATTGGCTGAAATAGCAACAATCGATACCCTTCCGTCAGCTGCTGATATTTATTTGTTCCATGAGGGCACCAATTATCGCAGCTATTCTATGCTGGGTGCGCACACTGCCGCTGAAGAAGGCGTTACGGGCGTGCGCTTTACCGTGTGGGCTCCTCATGCGA
Source organism: Paenibacillus sp. FSL R5-0345 (assembly GCF_000758585.1). Classification (NCBI taxonomy): domain Bacteria; kingdom Bacillati; phylum Bacillota; class Bacilli; order Caryophanales; family Paenibacillaceae; genus Paenibacillus; species Paenibacillus sp. FSL R5-0345. Next base: position 3,700,726 of record NZ_CP009281.1, on the reverse strand, counting down.
CATATGTAGGACTAGCTGGTGATCATAACGGCTGGGATGGAACACAGGACATGGACTCGTTATATAAGATACCCGATTCAGGATTTTGGAGTCGTTTTTTTCCGGGAATAGAGCCGGGAACTTTTTACAAATACAGGATTGTTGCCAGTGATGGCTCAAGCTTCCTAAAAGCTGATCCATTTGCCTTCAAAGCTGAGGTTCGCCCGGCGACTGCATCCGTTGTTACGGATCTCAGTGGTTACCGATGGGGGGATGCGGTATGGCGGAGAAAGAGTAAAGCTCCATATCATCAACCGATGAACATTTATGAGATGCATTTTGGAACTTGGCGTCAAAAAGAAGACGGAGAATTTTACAGCTATAAAGAAATGAGTGAATTATTAATTCCTTATTTGGTGGAAATGGGCTATACCCATGTTGAGTTTATGCCGCTGGCGGAGCATCCATACGATTTATCTTGGGGCTATCAAGGAACGGGGTATTTCGCGGCGACGAGTCGATATGGTGAACCCCACGAGTTGATGTATTTAATCGATCATCTGCATCAAGCTGGAATAGGTGTGATTCTGGATTGGGTTCCGGCTCATTTTGCAAAGGATGCTCACGGTTTAAGAATGTTTGATGGTTCACCGCTTTATGAATATGCAGATCCGATGTTGGCGGAAAAACCAGGCTGGGGAACTCTTTCCTTTGATTTCAGCAAGCCAGAGATTTCTTCGTTTCTTATCTCAAACGCACTCTTTTGGTTTGAGTATTATCATATTGACGGGATGCGTGTAGATGCGGTTACCAGCATGCTTCGTCTCGATTTTGAAAAGCAGGCTCATCAATATCGGCGGAATGTGAATGGTGGTCTTGAGAATTTAGAGGCTATTAAGTTTATTCAGAATCTGAATAAAGCGATATTTCAGTATTTTCCTAAAGCATTGATGATGGCAGAAGAATCCAGTGCTTGGCCGGGAGTTACTGCGCCTGCTCATGAAGGTGGCCTAGGTTTCAATTACAAATGGAATATGGGATGGATGAATGATACATTGGGCTACATAGAACATGATTTCTGGGGGCGTCCATATCATCATAATTTATTAACTTTCCCAATATGTTATGCTTATGCCGAAAATTATGCATTACCGCTATCGCATGATGAGGTTGTACATGGTAAGAAGTCGTTGCTCGACAAAATGCCGGGTTCTTATGAACAAAAGTTCGCAGGACTTAGGCAGCTGCTTGGTTATCAAATATCCCATCCCGGAAAGAAACTCCTGTTTATGGGAGGAGAATTTGGTCAATTTATCGAATGGAAGGATCAGGAACAGCTGGATTGGCTGCTGCTGGACTATGACAGCCATCGTGGCATGCTAGCCTATACTGCTGCTCTAAATAAACTGTATCGCTCGGAGAAAGCTCTGTGGGAGCTTGACCATTCCCAAGAGGGTTATCAATGGATTGATGCAGATGACAATGAACAAAGCGTAATTTCATATATGCGTAAAGGTAAGAAGCCTGGAGATACCTTACTGTTTATCATCAATTTTCAACCTGCCCAGCGTCAACAGTATCGTATAGGTGTCCCACGTCAAGGGACTTATGAAGAAATCTTTAGCTCGGAAGATGTAGCATTCGGAGGCTCGGGTATACACAATGCACCTCAGAAGAGCAAAAAGCTGGAATGGCATAATCAGGTGAACAGCATAGAGCTAACATTACCGCCTCTTAGCTTCCTAGTGTTTAAGAAAACAGCACGAGTGGGTAAGAGTAAAGAGGCAAATGAGTAATAGTAATGAGTAATAGTTCAAAGCAAGTATAGAGAATCCGTACACTTTAAAGGGGGAAATAATCATGAAAGTTTTATTTGCCGCAGCTGAAGCTCATCCATTTGTCAAAACGGGTGGCCTGGCCGATGTCATTGGGGCATTACCTAAAGCGCTGAAGGGTGCCGGGGTGGATGTACGAGTGATTTTGCCCAAATATCGTGGGATTCCTGAAAAGTTTACTTCGAAAATGGAACATATAACGGAAGTTTATGTGCCAATCGGCTGGCGTAATCAATACTGTGGGATCGAACATATGGTTTATGACGGTATTCCGGTATACTTTATTGACAATGAGTACTATTTTGGGCGGGACGGAATTTACGGATATATGGATGATGGTGAACGCTTCGCGTTTTATAATCGTGCGGTGCTGGAGTGCCTACCGGCTATTGATTTTCAGCCTGATGTCTTGCATTGCCATGATTGGCATGCGGCTGTGATCCCAATGCTGCTTCAGGGACATTATCGACACAATCCATTTTACAGCGAAATGCGAAGTGTATTTACTATACATAACCTGTTGTATCAGGGAGTGTTTCCTTATGAGGTGCTTGGGGAGCTATTAGGTCTGGATAGCAGTTATTTTGGAGGCGTGGAGTATTACGGGAATGTGAATTTCTTAAAAGGTGGCATTGTATACAGCGATCGAGTCACCACCGTTAGTCCAACCTACTCAGAAGAAATCCGGACCCCATATTATGGTTATGGGCTGGATGGATTGTTGAATGCGAGAGCGGATGTGTTAAGCGGTATTGTGAATGGGATTGATACGAAAAGTTATAACCCTGCAACTGATACAAGTCTTGTTACACGTTATCGTTCTAATCTGGCTAAGAAAACGGAGAACAAGCTAGCCCTGCAAGAGGAATTAGGATTACCTGTGGATGCTAATATCCCTATGGTTGCCATGGTTACTCGTCTTGTGGATTCCAAAGGCTTAGATCTGCTTACTCGAGTATTGGATGAGCTACTCTATAATGATGACATTCAATTTGTTCTGCTGGGAACGGGGGATGAGTCCTATGAGCGTTGGTTCAAGGAGGCAACTTGGCGTTATCCAACAAAGTTATCTTCACAAATCCTGTTTAATGATGCACTCTCACGCAAAATATATGCCGCTAGCGATATCTTTCTCATGCCTTCCAAGTTTGAACCTTGCGGGATCAGTCAACTTCTCGCATTGCGCTACGGAAGCATACCAGTAGTGCGGGAAACGGGTGGTTTAAATGACACTGTCCAAGCTTACAATGAAGAATCCGGTGAAGGTAATGGCTTCACGTTTAGCAACTACAACGCCCACGATATGATGTTTACGCTTCGCCGGGCGATCTCTTTATTTAAGCAGCCTGAGCACTGGAAAAAGATTACGAAAAACGCGTTCGCTGGCGATTACAGCTGGAATGTATCCGCTCAGCAGTACATTGATATTTATAATGAAATTACGGATTAAAGGTTTATCCTATTCTCTAACAGTTTAATAAGGAGTACTCTTGAAGTTTGGCTCATACTTCAGGAGTACTCTTTTTTATGGGGGATATGGAAATCTAGCCGCATGATTTGGTTAAGTTAGGGAATAGTAAAAATGTATAAAATTATATAAAATTTGAATAAATGTTGAATAATTATTTTCTGAACAATGAATCATTTGCTTTGAAACCCAATAAAAGGAAGTTATTGTCACAATTATGCCTTTGCATATTCATGCGTTCTGATTTATAATAAGTCGGTCAAAGAGACAACTTGGATTTTTTTCATAAGAATAGGGGAGATATAGAAATGAACAAATGGGGTAAACTTGGTTTAGGTATGATATTAGCGGTAGGTCTGTTATCAGGCTGCGGTCAAAATAAAAATGATAATGATACCGCTGCAACTGGTAATGCTAATTCCGGTGGGGCTACTAAGAAGCTTACAATGGGAACAAGTGCTGATTTTCCTCCATACGAATTCCATAAAGTAGTAGACGGTAAAGATACTATCGTGGGCTTCGATATCGATATTGCTAAGGAAATTGCTGCTGATATGGGCGCTGAACTTGTAATTAAGGACTTGCCATTCGATTCACTGCTAAACGAATTGTCCAGCGGAAGAGTAGATATTGTAATTTCTGGACTGAGCCCAACTGAAGAACGTAAAAAGGCAGTTGACCTTTCAGACATTTATTACAAAGCTGAACAAGCCATTGTTGTGCGCGAAGCAGATAAAGATAAATACGCCACTATGGACGCTGTAAAAGGTACAAAAATTGGTGTGCAGACTGGATCGATTCAAGAAGAAATCGCTAAAGGGATAGAGGGAGCTAAGATCACTTCTCTTGGTAAAATCTCCGAAATCGTTCTACAATTGCAATCTAATCGTGTAGATACTGCTATCATTGAAGGACCTGTCGCCAAATCATTCGTTAAGAATGTTCCTGGTCTTGTAATTACTGATGCTAAGCCGGAAGTTGAAGACGATGGTTATGCAATTGGTATTAAGAAAGGCAATAAAGAGCTTTTGGATCAAGTAAACAGCACACTGACACGTTTAAACTCTGAAGGTAAAATTGATGAGTATGTGACGGCAGCTAGTGAGCTTGCAGATAGCACGAAGTAAAGAAACAACGGATATTTTTTAAGTCTGCTAAAGTAAATTGTATGTGTATACAGAAAATAGCGGCAATAGCTATTTTCTATTTTTTTGGAGATGGGAGGATAGGTTATGGATATTACTTTATTTAAAATGGCTTATGATTATCGTGATTTTTTCCTGACCGGTTTGCAGTATACTTTGTTACTTGCCGTTCTGGGTGTCTTCTTTGGTTTTATTCTAGGAATTATCGTTTCATTGCTGCGTATGTCCAAATGGGGTGTGCTTCGCTTCTTGGCAACAGCCTGGGTAGAATTCCTTCGTGGCACGCCTATGCTTGTACAACTTTTCCTAATCCACTATGGATTGGCTACGTTCGGTATTGAGTTTACACCGATTCAGTCGGGGGCAATCACTTTATCCATTAACAGTTCTGCTTACCTTGCAGAGATTTTCCGTGCTGGGATACAGGGGGTAGATCGCGGACAAATGGAGGCAGCCCGTTCGCTTGGAATGAAGCAAGGGATGACTATGCGTCATATTATTCTCCCTCAGGCACTGAAAAGTGTTCTTCCGGCAATCGGAAATGAATTCATCACCATTATCAAGGAATCATCGATTATTTCTTTTATCGGCGTTACGGATTTGATGTTTCAAGCCCGTACGGTTACAACGATTTCATACGATGGTATGACACCACTGGTAATAATCGCATTTATGTACTTTGTACTGACATTTACGCTATCCAAGATCCTTGGCAGATTGGAAAGGAGGCTGAATACCGATGATCGCCGTTAAGAACTTGCAAAAAAATTATGGGAAGCTGGAAATTCTCAAAGGGATTGACTTGGAGATTCATAAGGGTGAGGTCGTCGTCGTGATCGGACCGAGTGGATCGGGTAAAAGTACCTTCCTGCGTTGTTTGAATTTACTGGAGCAGCCAACAGGTGGCGAAATCACGTTTGAAGGTGAATCGATTACCTCTAAAAAACATGATATTAATGTCACACGTGAGAAGATGGGGATGGTATTTCAGCAGTTTAACCTCTTTCCTCATAAAACAGTTCTGCAAAATATTACTCTCGCACCTATTAAGGTGAGAAAGCAGCAGCAGGCTGAAGCAGATAAATTTGCAATGGAGTTACTGAAAACTGTAGGGCTGGAAGATAAGAAGGATGCTTATCCAGCTCAGCTATCCGGAGGACAGAAGCAGCGGATCGCGATTGCCCGTGCGCTGGCGATGCAGCCCCATGTGATGCTCTTTGACGAGCCAACCTCAGCACTTGACCCAGAAATGGTCGGTGAGGTGCTGGAGGTTATGAAGAAGCTTGCAGAAGATGGGATGACAATGGTCATTGTTACGCATGAGATGGGCTTTGCCCGCGAAGTGGGCGACCGTATTCTATTTATGGATGGTGGCGTCATTGTAGAGCAGGGTACACCGGCACAAGTCTTCGGGAATCCTCAACATGCACGTACGCAGGATTTTTTAAGTAAAGTGTTATAATAAGTTAAATTACAGCGGCACTCGGACAAGTTATCCGGGCGCCGCTTTATTTTTTTAACAGTTGCGTTAATTGAGGATATAATGGACTGAGTTCATTTATTTATGTAAACCATGTATAATAGATGGTCAATCAACTTGAAAAGGAGTACATACATAATGAGAGATGATCTGCGCCGTATAGGCATTATCGATATTGGTTCTAACTCCATACGTCTTGTAATCTATGATACAACGCCGGAGGGAGGCTATAAGATCATCAAGGAGTGTAAGTACTCTGCACGTCTTAGTGAGAAGATTACGAAGGAAGGTCGACTGGAGCAGAAGGATATGGAGACCATTATTCCTGTCTTGCGTCAGTTTAAGGAGATCTGCAATGCTTTTGAAGTGGAGACTATACGTGCGGGTGCTACAGCGGCAATCAGAAACGCAGCTAACTCTAATGAAATTATTACCTTCTTGTCAGAAGCTTCTGCGATTCCAATAGAGGTTATTAGTGGTCATCAGGAGGCTTACTTTGGCTTCTTAGGTGTCATAAACGCTTTTAATGTTGAGGATGGTTATGTCATAGATATTGGTGGCGGCAGTACTGAAATCACACTTTTTCGCGGACGCCGTTATCAACATAGCATTTCCTTTCCATTTGGAGCGGTGAATACAAACCTGATGTTCGGACAAGGTGGTAACTGGAACGGAGATCAGATTCACAAGCTGGAGACTTTTGTTCTGGGGAGATTGGTAGAACATGATTGGCTTAACGCAACAGCGGGTCTTCCGTTATTTGGACTGGGAGGGACAGTGCGTTCTTTAGGCAAGCTGGATCAAAAAACGAGAGCATACTCATTACCTAACTCGCATGGTTACACCATGGCTAGTGAGACGATTGAGCATTTTATGAACACATTACCTTCAATGCCTTACGATAAACGTAAAGATTTAGATGGGCTGTCTAAGAGCCGAGCAGATATCATTGTATCCGGTTTAATTATTTTCCATACGGTATATCAGTATGTTGGTGCTAGCCAGGCTGTAATCAGCGGTGAAGGGCTCAGAGAAGGTATGCTTCATGATCTACTGAAGCCGGAGCAACCGGTGCGAGACAGTGCGCTTGAATACAGTTTAAATACGATCATTCGGTTTGATATTCGTACCTCTAAACGGTATTTGGATCATATCAACAAGCTTGCGCTAAGTCTGTTTGATGCATTCAAGGATGAGGAGAATAAAGCTGAACATGAGATGTTGATTTATGTATCCATCATGCTGCATCGCACGGGATCTAACATTAACTATTATCAATCCAAACGTCATACCCTGTATTGGCTAATGAATTCACCGATTCGTGGGCTAACACACCGTCAGCTTATCTTATGCGCGATGATTGCCTCGTATAGCACAAAAAGCCGGAAGCAGAAACTGTCCCAAATGTATAAGGACATTTTACTGCCTTCCGACGAAGAGTGGATTCATAAGCTCGGATCGCTTGTTCAGCTAAGTATTGCACTGGACAGCACCGAGATCGGGATTGTAAGTGGCTTGAAAGCTAATCTACACGGCAATTCACTTCATCTGGACCTTGAGGGCGCCTCAGCACTTCTGATCGGTCTAGAGGACATTGAGAACGCCTTAAAAGCATTTAAGAATGCTTGGGCGGTAAAGGTAAAACTCGGGTTCCCTTCCAACGTGTAACATCCATAGCTGCGAACTGGCTCCGGAAAGGGGCCTTTTTGTCGTCTGGTTGCTCGTAATATCCGTTAGGCTGTAAGAAGCTGGCCTTCACATTATCTTTAAGGGATAGTTCAAGAATCTTAACTATCTGTTTACGAATATTGCTGTCTTTGACTGGGCACATCAGCTCAATCCGGCGGGTTAGGTTTCTTGTCATCCAGTCTGCACTGGATAAATAAACCTCAGGCTTTCCACCATTTTCAAAATAGTAAATTCTTGAATGCTCCAGAAAGCGGTCGACAATACTACGAACCGTAATGTTCTCGCTCAAGCCTTCAATCCCTGGACGAAGACAACAAACTCCCCGAACGATTAAATCGATCGATACACCGGCCTGTGCAGCACCATATAAATCGTCAATGACTTGTTGATTGGAAAGAGAGTTCATTTTGGCAATGATACGTGCAGGTCTACCAGCTGCAGCATGCTCCGCTTCACGGTGCATCAGCTTTTGTAAGGAAAGACTCATATTCGTCGGAGCAACAATAAAGGAGTTCCAGTCAAAATTGGCGGAATAGCCAGTCATTTGATTAAATAGCTCAGAAGCATCGAGTCCAATATCGCTTTGAGCGGTAAATAGACTGAGATCCGTATATACTTTGGCGGTACTGTCATTGTAGTTTCCTGTGCCTACATGCACGTAGCGACGTAATTCTTGACCTTCCTGACGGACGATCAAAGTAACTTTGGCATGCGTTTTGAGTCCAACTAAACCATAAACGACATGACATCCGGATTTTTCGAGTTGGCGAGCCCAAGCGATGTTACGTTCCTCATCAAACCTGGCCTTTAACTCTACAACCACAGTTACCTGTTTCCCGGATTCAGCAGCATTAGCGAGTGCAGTGATCAGCGGAGAGTTTCCACTAACCCGGTACAAAGTCATCTTAATGGCCATCACCTGTTCATCCTCTGAGGCTTGAATGATAAAGTCCGTCATCGCGTCAAAGGATTCGTAAGGGTGGTAGACTAGGACATCCCGCTCACGCAATACCTCAAAGAAATCCTCATTTTCTTCAAATTCAGCAGGGTAGACGGGCTCGATACTTGGATAGTTTAAGTAACCAAAGCCTTTAATACTTCCAGCGAAATTACGAAGGAAACTTAGGTCTAGTGGACCTTCAATTTCGAATACGAAGTCCTCCAGTTCAAACTCAGCTTGCAGCTGTTCCAAAGCATAAGGATGAATGCCTTTTTGTACTTCAAGTCTTGCAGGGACACCGCGACGACGCTTGCGCAGCTCTTTTTCAATCTCTTCTAGAAGATCCTCGGCCCCTTCTTCGTCGATCGTGAGATCAGAGTTGCGGGTCAAACGAAATTCACTAACAGCCACTGGCTCGTAACCACTAAACAATGTTTGAATGTGATGACGAATGACATCCTCTATAAATACGAACTGCCGTTTCTTACTGTTTGATCGGTGTGGAAGAGGGATACATCTCGGCAGATTTGATGGAATTTGCAGAATTGCAAAAAAAGGCTCCTCTTCAAGGCCATTCTTACGAGTAAGAACTACTGCTAAATAGATGAATTGGCTATGAACGAGTGGAAACGGTCGACTCTGGTCAACAGCCATTGGTGTAAGTACAGGATAGATAATATCCCGGTAATATTGTTCTATGGACTGTTCCTGTGCATGAGTGAGATCCTCATAATCCACAAAAACGATTCCTTCTTTATGCAAGCTCCGTGAAATATCACGGAAAATCCGGTATTGATCGGCAACAATTTTGGTAACTCTCTTAATGAGACGTTTATATAACCCGGAAGGGGTGTAGCCAGTGAAATCTTTTTTCGTATACCCCGCCCGGATTTGATCTTGAATTCCTGCTACTCGAACACTTATAAATTCGTCCAGATTACTTGAGACAATAGCCAGAAATCTAGCGCGTTCCATAAGCGGGTTATCTGGGTCTTGCGCTTCTTTAAGCACGCGTCGATTAAACTCGATCCAGCTCAAATCTCTATTGAGGTAAGCAGTGGCTGGACTGCTTTGGTTGTTTTTATTCTCTTCTGTATTCATGAGACCTCCAAATATGATTCGTTATCTATATCTAATCTATTTATCATATTCTATCATTCTACTATTGGATAAAGCATGAAATGTTAACGCTATGTAAAATCTTCGGGAAATTTATATGATATTTTTTTAAAAAAAGGTGCATGAATCTTTATACGAAGTTTACATAACAAAAAATATGTTAACTGAAATCTGAAAAGATGACAAAATTGAAACTTGATATTTCGTAATGGTAACAATTACATAGGCACAGGTTACAAAATTGTGATATATTAAGTCCTGTCAGTTTTACAAAAGACCACAACACACCATGAAATCACACGGGATGTACATAGGTACTCAAAATGTACACGAGCGTATACGGAAGTCATACCGTTCACGCCCATCTAATGAGGAGGCAATTATGAAGAACAAATTTAGAACAATTAAAGCCCTTGCTGCAGTAATGGGAATCAGTGCATTGTTGCATGCTGTACCAGCACATGCAGACAGCGTTCATATCGCTAAAGAAGGCAATACTTTTTATACTTTATCCAAGCAATACAATGTAGGTATGAATGAATTAATGAAAGCAAACCCAAACGTTGCAGCACTTAATATTTACGAAGGTCTTGAGATTACGATACCTAGTAAAATGCAGGCTGAGTCCGTAACCACAACTACAACTACAACTGACAATTCACCAGTGATTACACCAAATCTGAATGTAAACTCAGGGACCAAAACAGTTGAAGCATGGGGTAAGACCTTTAATTATGACAAAACGATTCAAGTTAAAGCATCAGCTTATTCATCAGCAAGCAGTGAGAATGGCGGATGGGGTGCTGTAGATTATTTCGGAAATCCGCTCAAGCTTGGTACTATTGCAGTTGATCCAAATGTGATTCCACTCGGTACCAAAGTGTTGGTAACTGGTCATTCACATGATGGATTGCCTAAAGATGCTTTCTTAGCTACGGCAACAGATGTGGGCGGTGCTATAAAGGGTAATCGTATAGATATCTTTATTCCTGGTAGCCAAAGCTTTGTATCATCTTTTGGTTATCAATATGTACAATTATACATTGTTAAATAGAGAGATAAAAATAGAAAGACTTATATAGATAAATAAGAGATATGAAAAGTTCTAAAAAAGATAAATAGGAAACGGAGGGAGTCCTTAGCGGCTGCCTCCGTTTTTTTTTAGAAAATATCATTAAGTCTATGTTTGTGGGGATTCTTTATTTACTTTTGGATACCTGTAGTAATTGAGGAACAGTAACGAATGTATAACCCCGTTTGCTCATAATAGTGATTACTTCAGGCAAGGCTTGAATCGTTCCTTGTAGTTGACTACCAGGACCTCCTCCACCGTGTTGAAGAATAATCGCTCCTCTTCCAATATGAGCTAGAATGTTATTTCTAACTTGGTTTTTGGAAAGTCCCTTCCAGTCTAAAGAGTCCACATTCCAATTCACCAGCGTGTAGCCATGATTTTTCGCCCACTTTAACTGTTGTTCACTGATGTCCCCATAAGGTGGGCGAATTAGACGAGGTTTATATCCCGCCAAGGTCTGTATAATATTTTCGGTCTTAATGATTTGTGTCCGAAAATCATTCATCTCTAATTTCACAAACTGAGGGTGGTTATACGAGTGATTACCAATCGCATGACCTTCTCTAATCATCCTTTTTACCAACGCTGGATGTTTTTTTGCTCTACTTCCCACCACAAAGAAGGTTGCCTTGACATGATATTTTTTTAGGATGTTTAGCAATTGGGGGGTAAATCTTGGATCAGGAACATCATCAAAAGTAAGTGCGATGACTTTATTCCGAGGCCCACTTGTCTTAAAAGTTTCTGGATATTTGTGTAATAGCTGACTTAACGTCAGACCCTTAGTGTTCTTATTGTTGTTAAGCGTCGAACTATTTGTAGCAGCGCTACCTGCTGAAATTGCCTTATCTTCGTCTGAAACAGGTGCGCTTTGTGTTTGTTCTTGCGGAGTTTTCTGACTCTGCACAGGCGCTGACGCAACCTCTGAAGAATAGGTTGGGAATAGCATAGTTATGATTGTTCCTAATATTACAAGCAGTTTCTGACCTCTCCGTTGAAAATACATCCCCATCTGCCTCCTTTACTACCTGATCACCGTCATATTCTTAATTGTTATCTCCATAGATGGGTAGATTTATGCTGATAACAATACAGTATTGGTTAAGATTTCTTGAAGGAACCAATGCGTGTATACTAATAGAACGGGGAATTCCCGAGTCAATTATAGATTACGGAAGGATGGAGACATGAATGTCTGATTTGTTTGCACCGTATGAATTGAAGGGGTTATCGCTGAAGAATCGTATTGTTATGCCACCTATGTGCCAGTATTCGGTGGATAAAGAGGATGGTATCCCTAATGATTGGCATTATGTTCATTATGTAAGCCGTGCTATTGGTGGTACAGGATTTATTATCGTGGAAATGACTGGCGTACATCCAGACGGTAGAATCACTAATCGAGATACAGGAATTTGGAGTGATTCACAAATTGATGCTTATCGTAGAATCACAGATGGTGTACATGCCTATGGATCAAAAATCGCAGTTCAATTAGGACATGCTGGACGGAAAGCCGTGGATGCAGAGCCGCCAGTAGCTCCATCAGCAATTCCTTTTGATTCTAAATCTAAAACGCCACAGGCTCTTTCTAAGGATGGGATTTTAGAGTTGATCGAAGCTTTTCGTGAAGGTGCGCGCAGAGCTGTGGAGGCAGGATTTGATACGGTTGAAATTCATGGTGCACACGGTTATTTAATTCACCAGTTTCATTCACCATTGACCAATATCAGAAAAGATGAATATGGCCAAGATCCTGCGCTGTTCGGAGAACAAGTAGTTAAAGCTGTCCGAGAAGTAGTTCCTGTGGACATGCCATTGATTATGAGAATATCTGCTAAGGAATATGTAGAGGGCGGATATGATGCTAATTATGCCCTGGATATTTGCCGCCGGTATAAGAATGCTGGTGTGGATATGTTCCATGTTTCTTCAGGTGGGGAAGGTCCAATAGGTTCAAATGGCGGGCCCAATGCCGGACCTGCTTATCAAGTGGATCTGGCTGAGTTTATCCGCAGTGAATTACAGGTGCCAGTAATTGCAGTAGGGCGGCTTGAATCTTATCCTGAGGCACAGTCCATTGTCGCGGAAGAACGGGCGGAGCTGGTAGCAGTTGGCCGTGGGATGTTAAGTGATCCATATTGGGCTTTACATGCGGAAGAAGCGCTTGGAGGCGTGCATAACGTACCCAAACCTTATGAACGTGGGATCTGGAAAAAAGGATAGCTCGCTTTGAATGTGAAGTTTGTCACAGATTTTATGTTCCTTCTAAGGCAATCTTAATAAAGATAAAATTTGAAGGAGCTTGATAACGTGGGGATGGTTTTAAGTAACGATAGGCTAACAGACGGAGTGTACCACCTTAAGGTTGAAACGAATAGTGGCGGTAAAATGGGTCAATTCTACATGTTACGGGCATGGGGAGCTTATCCCATCCTTTCCAGACCGTTAAGTATACATGAAGTGAACGAAGATAGTATTGAATTTTTATATCACGTAGTAGGGGAAGGTACAGAGATATTTTCTCGGTTGACTCCTGGTGATTCTGTGGAGCTTGAAGGACCTTTTGGTACGGGATTCCCGCAGGTAGAAGGGAAGGTTGCACTTATCGGTGGTGGGATCGGAATAGCGCCGCTATATTATTGTGCAAAGCAGCTCCCCGGTTGTGATGTCTTTCTAGGATTTAGTCGGGAGGCTTATCGGACAGAAGCCTTTCGTCCATTGGCTGCCGAGCTTACAGTAGATGTAGGCGGATTTATTTTGGATCGTGTAGACTTTAGTCAATATGATCATATTTTTGTCTGCGGTCCGCACCCAATGCTTAAAGCTGCACAGCTTAAAGGCATAGCAGCTGAAGAGGCAGGCAGCAAAACAAAAGTTTACCTCTCTCTAGAGAACCGAATGGCTTGCGGTATTGGTGCTTGTCTTGTCTGCAGTGTTTCATGTCGTGATGGACAACGAAAAGCCTGTGCAGACGGACCTGTGTTCCTTTCAGAGGAGGTGATATTCCATGACTAAGATGAGCACAACAATTGCAGGCGTGCATTTTAAGAATCCGATTGTAATGGCTTCAGGCACATTCGGCTTTGGTCGTGAGTACGGAAAGCTGTATGATGTATCTTTACTAGGTGGAATCTCAGGCAAAGGGCTCACCCTCCATCCAAAAGCAGGTAATCCTGGCACTCGAGTATATGAGACAGCCTCTGGTATGCTGAATAGTGTAGGATTGGAGAATCCTGGTGTAGCCGCGTTCTTGGAAAAAGAATGCCCTTATTGGGAAACACTCGATACCGCTCGTTTGGTGAATCTTGGGGGCGGGACGCTTGAAGATTACGTACTTGGAGCAGAAATGATCCAACGTGATGCTGATCTACGATCAAGCTTAGGTAAAACAGCTGTTGATATGATTGAGTTGAATATTTCCTGTCCAAATGTAAAAGAGGGTGGAATCGCATTTGGGATCAAGACTTCTGAAGCTCAAAAAGTAGTACAAGCTGTTAGACGTGCTACTAAGCTGCCACTTGCGGTAAAGCTGTCTCCAGGTGCTGAGAATATCGTTGAAATGGCGCAAATGTGTGAGGAAGAGGGAGCAGATGCCGTCTCTCTGATTAACACTATTTCCGGTATGAAGATTGATGTGAGACGGAGAAGCAGTGTGTTTAATAACTTGTATGCCGGACTGTCCGGACCAGCAATTAAGCCAGTGGCTTTGCGCATGGTGCATCAGGTTGCTCAGAACATATCTATTCCGGTGATCGGAATGGGGGGCATCACCACAGCTACTGATATTATTGAATTTATTATGGCAGGTGCTTCGGTAATTCAGGTGGGAACCTACAATTTCATGAATTTAAGAGCGGGTAGTCAGCTTGTTGAAGAGCTTGAGCAATTCATGGTGCAAGAAAATATTCAATCCTTGGATGAAATACGTGGCATTATATAAAGTAGAGTAGTGAGGAGATACTATTGGCTTCTAACAAGATTAATCCTGATGATATTGAGCTGACGGCGACGGCTGTCGGACGTGATCTCTTGCTCGTAATTTGTGGTGGCGTTCATCATATCGGAGCGTCAAGTACGGCTTATCTAAATGGAGATCAGGTTGAGGTGCAAACCTCTGCGGTTCCTCACCATAAAGAGCACACGATAAGCGAATCAATTGCGGTCAAGGTAGCGGAGGCGCTGAACAAGACGGTCACAGTTGTTATGGGCATTCATTACGACGAGATCACGAAAGAAGGCATTATGGAAGTCGTAGAAATTGTAAATAATAAAGTTAATCAATATTTAGCGCAACAAATTTGAAACGGGATTGGCAATTCTGCGTAAAAGATATCAAGTGAGTTTTTAAATTATCTTTTGGAGGAATGAAACCATGTCTATATTTAAAAGATTGCGCGATTTAACGATGTCTAATGTGAATGCGATTATTGACAAAGCAGAAGATCCAATTAAAATGACGGATCAGTACATTCGTGATATGACCGAAGATTTGGAAGATGCAGAAAAAGCGGTAGCGGCTCAAATCGCTATTGAAAAGAAATTCAAGCAGCTGTATGAAGAACAGGAAGCGCTTGTTAACAAACGTACACAACAGGCACATGCTGCAGCTCAAGCTGGTAACGTTGATCTCGCTCGCCGTGCTCTGGAAGAGAAAAAGGCTGCTGAAGCTAAATTGGTAGAATATAAAGCTAGCTTCGATCAGAACAAAGCCTCTGCGGATAATCTTCGTGGGAAGCTTGACGAAATGCGCAAGCAACTTACTCAAATGAAGAACAAACGCGAAAGCTTGGTTGCTCGTTATAATGCTGCCAAAGCTCAAACTGAAATTAATAAAGCGATGAGCGGCTTCAGCTCTGATTCCGCATCTGCTGGTCTGAAGCGTATGGAAGAAAAAATGCTGCAAGCAGAAGCTCAAGCAGAAGCAAGCAACGAAATGAGCTCGGGCAACAAATCACTTGATGATGAGTTCGAGAAGCTGAACAAAGATCAAGCAGTAGAAGATGAATTGGCTGCTCTGATGAAACAATATGAGAAGCAATAACATTTGATCTTAGCCGATTCACGGCTGATGTTCACAGGCGAAGGGGAGACAGGAATATCGTTTCCACTTCGCTTTATCTATGCTTATGACAGGCATGCAAAATGAATAAGCGGGGGCTATTTGAATGGATTTCCATATCCTGGTGTCCATGGTCGTGTGGACGGTGAGCGGTGCGGTGTTACTGTTTGTGCTAATGTTTGTGGATTCACTTTTCACTCGATACAATGATCTAGAAGAGTTAAAGGCTGGAAATATGGCAGTTACTACACGTTTTGTGATGAAGCTATTAGCACAGGCATTCATTTTATCGTCATCGATAGCTGCATCTAACAGTTTGCCAGATGCTTTGTTGGTCTCGATTGTATCTTTTTTTCTTTTGCTTATATTGGAAAGAACGGTCCGTCTTCTCTTAGCTAAATGGGGGAATCTGGACCTGGATCATGGGACACAGCTTGGCAAAATTGGATACGGCTTATTATCAGGCTCACTGCAAATTACGGGAGCTTTAATTATTTCTGCATTTATGTAGGGGGAATGATCAAATTGAGTATATGGAAACGTATAGGTAATCTTTTCTCCAAACCAGTGACTCAGGAAGTACAGAAAAGTATGCTTAATTTGTCTCCCGGAGACATCTGTGAAGTATCACTCGTTACCTACGAGGTAACCGGTAGGACTCATAATCGTGGACGAAACGCAGTAGTACTGACCTTAAGAGATGGTAGTCAAATTGCCTATTTGCATATTGAGGAGCGGGAACAGCTACAATATGGTTTGTATAAACCTATCGATGGGCGCTTAGATAATCCTGCTGAAGTTCCAACAACTCTTGAACTGGATGATTATACATTTTTTCTGGAGGAAGAGTATGAAGGATATGTTGCTGTTGCTGGCCAAACCCCTTTTATGAATGGTGGAGAACAGCATGTATGGCAATATCAGTCAGACGATTCTCGGCTTCTGCGTGTGGAATGGCAACATGGACGGTTCATGCTTTATGAAGGAGAAAAAGTAATTCCTGGTGATGTAAAGGTTATTAGAGCATCCTAGAAATGAATCGTAGGAGATGTGATCTTGTGATCGCATCTTTTTTTGTGCAATTTTGTAGTTGAAATAGGTAAAGGATTTTGCCGTTTCCGCAATTCATTTATCTTCAGGATGTCTCATGTTAAAATAGTACCTATTATACTGAAAAATGGACGATTTAGAGCGGAGGCATTTGTATGGAGGATCATAAATTTCAGCGCAGAGCACTTCAAGTAAAAGAGGCACAAGCTAAAATAATCAAATTTGCTAATCCGTTAGAGCCACAGAAGGTCCCGTTGAATGAGTGTTGTGGTCGCTATTTAGCTGAGGAAGTAATTGCTCCGCATCCTTTCCCAGCGTTTAACCGTTCGAGCATGGATGGATATGCGATTATCGCAGCGGATACGAATCTCTGTGTAAATGGACAAGTCGTATGGTTAGAAATGGTGGACAATATTCCATGTGGCGCTGTGCAATCTGTAGATATTACTTCGGGAACAACAGCAAGAATAATGACAGGGGCACAAGTTCCGTCAGGGGCAGATACTGTAGTAATGCTGGAAGTAACGGAGACACGTGTGGAGGATGGAAAGACTTTCGTTGGTATTCGTAAGAAGCAGGAAGCGAATTCTAATATCACACCGATGGGGCTGGAGTTAAGTCCTGGCGAGCTAGTGCTGCCAGCGGGACGATTAATCTCTGCGGGGGATATCGCTGTTCTGGCAGCGTTTGGTATACATACAGTGAAAGTCTATCGTCGGCCTAAGGTGGCAATCTTTGCGACAGGAACAGAGCTGCTAGAGGTACATGAACCGCTACAGCCCGGAAAAATTCGAAACAGCAACTCTCCTATGCTTGAGGCTTTAGTCAAAGAGGCAGGCGGGGAGCCAGTGATGCTGGGATCCATTGTGGACGATCTGGAGCTGGCCCGAAGTAAAGTGCAGATGGCGCTGGAAACTTATGATTTTGTAATCACAACGGGTGGTGTATCGGTAGGAGATTATGATATTATGGGCGATTTGGTACGTGAACAGAGTGGAGATATGTTGTTTAATAAAGTGACGATGCGTCCGGGGAGCGTTACCACTGCTGCTGTTAGAGGGGGGAAGCTGCTGTTAGCCCTATCAGGTAATCCAGGTGCTTGTTTCGTTGGGTTTCAATTGTTCGCACGTCCCGTTATCAGATTAATGCAAAGTGCCTCACAACCCTTCTTGCCTGAATGGAGAGCTACACTTGGTGCAGATTATAATAGAGTAAATAACTTTACCCGATTTGTTAGAGCACGACTAGAGATCCGGGATGGTAGTCTTTATGCCTTTCCAGCAGCTATTGACGAATCTTCTGTGACGGTCACGATCAAGGATAGCGATTGTCTGATAGTTTTTTCACCAGCGGAAAATGGAATATCTGCGGGAGCTAAAGTAACTATTATCAAGCTTCCTGGAGAAATTCGTGGATAGGATAAAGATGAAATGTACTTTTTACATTAACAATAGAACGGAAATAGCTAAAACTAATATTCCAACGATATTATTTATAACGTTTCAACATATGAAAAATTCACAATAGAAAAGCCAATAATTTAACATAATGCTAATCTGATCAGTCTTTCTATACAATGTAGAAAGAGAACCGGCCACACCTTTTCCATAAAAATCGGAGGAGGTATGGCCGGGTTTTTGCGAAAAATTAACTATCCAAACGACGTTCAATCGCCTCAGACATCGTTTTGTCTGTGAGGTGAGCATAGATTTCGGTTGTTTCTGTGGAAGCATGCCCGAGCTGTTCTTTTGTTTTATAAATATCATTTTGCAGATAATAGTCTGTAGCAAAAGAGTGACGAAGCTTATGTACCGTTAAATAGGGCTTACCAAAACGTTTTGCGTATTTAATAATCATTTCTTGAATGGCCCTTTTGGTCATACGTTTACCTTCTTGACGTCCGTTGGGCAAAGCGATAAACAATGCTTTTTCCCTCTTTGGTGTTTTATAACGAGATTGACGCAGGTTTAGATAAAGAGCTAAATCATCCTTTGCTTGTTCACGAAAATAAACAGGGGTTTTGAAGGTTTCATCATTATTCCCTTTTCGAGTGACATAGAGTAGCTTGTTGTTAATATCCAGATCATCCACGTTCAGATTGACTACTTCAGATACCCGGAGGCCAGAATTAAGAATTAAGCTGGCAATACAGGCGTCGCGTTCACGATTTAATTGAAAAGAATAATAAGCCTGCTTGTTTCCTTCAACATCTCGTCCATATCCTTCAAAAATATAACCCACGAATTCCAGCAGTTCCTCATCTTCTAGAATCTTGCCCTTTAATTTAGCAGCGGTATCCTTAGGCTTATGCGTTCGTTTAACTTCTACCTTGGCCATAATATTTCGTTTAAGCAAAGGATAGAAATTCTCGTCCTCAGCGATTTGACTTAAATAATGAAATAATGAGCGTAATGCAGACAGTTTACGAGATACGGTTACACGTGTATTTGTTCCCTCTGCACGGGTTGTGAGATGCAGACGGTATCCAACAATACTATCCATATGCAGGGTTTCTAATTCAAGTAGCGTGATCTCTGTATTGGAGCTGGCTTGAGAGAGACCTTCGGCACGTAGCCATCCGAAAAAGGACTCATAGTCCCGAATATACTCCAGGAGGGTGGAGGGGGATAGATCAGGACGTTTATAGTCAATGAACTGCTGAACGAACCAAGGCATGAGAGGTAGCTTTAGATCCAGTTTTTTACGGTCATCGTTCTTTTGAACGCTCATGTGATTCACCTTTTTCCATAGTTTTCTTATAATTTCTTCCTTCTATCTTATCATGTTTTAGCCCCTATGGGCTTTGATTAGAGTTAATTAAAAGGGGGGAACTTGCTCCTAAAGGAACTAAGTTATATGATGTGAAGTAAACATAAATGGCAGAGGTGCACCTAATGGAACTTGGAATGGAGCTGGTTCCCAGAGAGCGGAAACAGACGATAAGCAAACTTATGCAGTTTTATTTATATGATTTTACCCGTTATCTGGAGCTTGATGTAGACCAAGATGGCGTATACCCAGCTTATCCGGGACTAGAATCATTTTGGAGTAGTGGCGATAATAAATTTGTGTATTTGTTCAAAGTGGACGAGCATATTGCTGGATTTGCTTTGGTAGAACGGTTGCTGCGTAATCCCGAAGGGCAATTTTATATGACAGAGTTTTTTGTAATGCAGAAATATCGCCGGAGCGGAGTAGGAACCTGGGCTGCACATAAGTTGTTTGACATGTACCCAGGTGATTGGAAGGTGTCACAGGTACGTGCGAATACGCCTGCTCGTAATTTCTGGCAAAGAGTGATTGGGGAGTACACAAATGGAGAATTTCAAGAGCGTTATAATCCACCTCAAGGCAATCCGAGCCAGTACTTCAATACATTAAATAATAATAGAGTTAATAATTGAAAAGAAAACAATGGTATTGTAGTCAGTTTAAATGAATGGTTATCTTATGGTAGTTAAGTTAAAAGCACATTTAGTTAACATAATTATTATTATGTTAACTAAATTAATAACCCAACGATCTCAGCAGGATTGTTTGGGTTATTTTTGTTCATTTCACCCAAGCACAGATGGGGATTTAGCATATCTTATGATGTACTCAATTACAAAGGAGGAGTTAAAATGGGCGAATTCGCAGGCGGATACGGTGGATTTACTTCCACAGGAGCAATTCTGGTTCTGTTTATCCTGTTGGTTATCATCACTAAAACTCTTTGTCTGTAATCCTTTAACTTCATGAATAAGGGTTCCTCCGTCAGTCTATATGGACTGACGGATTTTTTATGTCTGGATATTACATTAACTGGGCGGGATTTGTGTGTGATTTACTATATAGAAAATAATAAAAGAACTTATATATATTTAACAGTGTTCAATGATTAAACGATGTTCAAATTATGAGGAGACATTAAGATGAATAAAGAACAACGGCAAATGCGTGAACGTGAGAAAATGAAGAAAAGGATTTTACAGGCCGCGGCTTTGTTGATTGCAGAAGAAGGTATTGAGAAGCTTTCTATTCGCAAAATTGCAGAGAAAATCGAGTATTCACCGGGAGTTATTTATCATTACTTCCAGGGTAAAGATGAAATTGTGGTGAGATATTTGCAACAAAAATATACAGATATGGTCACCGAGCTTCAGTCCGTACAGCGCAAGGCGGAGCATGAACTGCCACCAGAGAAGCTTTTGAGACAATCGCTTGAGCAATGGATCAGGATGACCCTTTCGACAAGTGTAGAGTACCGTAATGTAATGCTGAACGATACACCGGCTGTTCTTAGTTACACAGCTGTTCTATTCAAGGGAGCTGCTCAGGAGCGTAAAGCGATTGGTATGCTCTGCCAATGTTTATCTAGGTTCGGATCGAAAGAACTCCATAAGGAATCTTCTATAGAGCTCACTGCTCAAGTGATATGGAGTGCTGCATTCGGATTAATTATGCGTTTGATTGTAGAAAAGGATTTGCCTGAAGAACAGGTCGAAGCACTCATTTCTTGTTATTTGGATTCAATGGTTTCTATAGCAAACAGGTAAATAAGTACACCTTTAACACAGTAGGAAGATCAGAGCGTGAAGGGGAGTGATTAGAATGAAGACAATTATTATTTATACTTCCAAATATGGATGTACGGAGAAAGCGGCTTATTTATTGAAAAATCAATTGGGTGAAGAGACTGAAGTAGTCAATTTGATGCTTGCTAAAGAGCCGGCATTAGAGCGATATGATACGGTCATCTTAGGTGGATCTATTTATTATGGGAAAATACAAAAACAAATGATGGAGTTTACTTCAAAATATCAAAATGAACTAAGTAAGAAGCGCGTTGGATTATTTATTTGTGCAGGAGCGAAGGGGGAGCAGGCCGCACAGGAATTGAAATCTTCATTTCCAGAGAAGCTGTATGACCAATCAATTACAAAAGAAGTGTTCGGAGATGAGATTTATGAAGAGAAGTTCACTTTATTAGATCGATTGGTTCTGCGGATGGCAAAAGGGAAGGGCATGAGTGTAAATGGGTTATCCAAAGAGACGATAGAGAGGTTTGCACTTGCGATAAAACAGAGGTAAAAGTGTGTGGAGAGTCGACTCCTTGAAATCAGTTAACATAATAATTATTATGTTAACTGATTCGTATTTCTGCTTCCAATTATCATTAGCTACCTAAATTTGAAGCATATAATCCCTTTCGCAGCCTTGTGAAATAATAGCCTTTCATGAACAAGCACCAAGTATAGCTTTTAAAAAAGACTATATTCTCACAATAATTCTGTAATTTCATCATATGAAAAATTCACAATAGATAATTCAAATTCCAATACTCACCCCAGCCACTATCATAAATCATATACGTAAACTCACCCTACAAATAAACCCCATGAAAAAGGATATAACACCCCTTGATCCATTTATACAAGCTTTTTTCCAATCCTAATGGCTAATTCTATTGCTTGCAAGGCAGCGTCAAACTCAATTTCTGATAAAATACCATTCTCTAGACAGTGGAGTGCGTGCTCCAAACTTTTTTCATAGGGATTAGCTGGTTCTGACAAAAGCTCCTGTTTACCTAAAGGGGTAAATTCAATTAATGTGCTCTCGATTGATCCATTCATGTGGTCACTTTCTTGATAGACAAGCTTGCCTCGTTCAAAATAAGCCTCATAACCCACGGAAAAAGGATACGAGGTAGGCATCTGTGAAGAAACAACGATCTCAACGGATACATTAGATTGTTGAAAAGTTACACGGACTAAGGCTTGATCACTTTTACCACCATCGGTTCCCCAAACGGAGTGCGGCTCCGTAGATCCCAGCATCCAGGTCACAAAATCCAATTCGTGAATCATAAGATTGGTTGCGATGGCATGTAGACCGAGGTCTCCCCACAAAGGAGGCGTTTCTCTTTTTAAGGTGAGGGATAAAAGCTTTCCGTATTTCTCCTTATTGGTTACTTCATATAGATATTTGTACGCAGGATCGAATTTAATAAACTGGTTGACGAGGATTCGCGAATCATATAATTGTTCGGCTTCCTTCATCGCATAGGCATCTTCTAAATTGTAGCAAACCGGTGTCTCACAGAATACATGTTTTCCATTCTTAAGCGCATCGACAGCATATTGCCTATGTAAAGCAGAGGGCAAACAGATATCAATCACATCGATGGTGGTATCAAGCATAATGTCGTCAATATCAGTAGTGATTTCAACGCCTAAAGACTGTTTTAACTCCTGCAGCTTCGCTTCGTTTCTGCCATAGATAATTAATTTGTCTACTCGATCCATTTTTGTCCATAACTGCGCATGATAAGCTCCAAATCCAGTTCCCAATACGCCAATATTCATATGCATCAGCTCCTTTATGTATTGAACTAATCATAACCTTCTATTGTTGACAACAGATTGGCAGGAATTATGATGTATACTTTAAAAAAGAAAAAATTGGAGGATCCCCATGCGCTTGCACCGTTTAATCGCAATTTTATTATTAGTAGAATCAAGAGGGAAGATGAAGGCCAATGACCTAGCTCAAGCCTTGGAAACCTCCGTACGCTCTATCTATAGAGACATTGATGTACTAGCTGAAGCTGGAATCCCACTGTTATCCACGCCGGGACCGAATGGTGGCATCTCCTTAATGAAGGGGTATACAGTTAACTTAAGTCAGCTTCATGAGGAAGATGTAATCAATCTTTATCTAACTGGAATGGGGATCCATACTGGCGGTCATACTCATTCCGGATTAAAGCTTAAGACAACCTTGCTGAAATTAGAAAAAACATTACCCGCTTCCTATCAGACAGATATCCAGAAGGCACAAAAGCGGTTTTATTTCGATAATACGCCGTGGTGGTCAGAACGTTTAGAAATCCCTTGTCTGGAATCGATTAGAGCTGCCGTATGGAGATCTCATAAACTATGGATTGAGTACCACAAGATTAACGGAGTCATATCAAACAGGAAATTACAGCCCTATGGTCTAGTTGTGAAAAAAGAAGAGTGGTATCTTATTGCCTACTGTGAAGACGCCGAACAAATCCGCACGTTTAAATGTGAGAGAATCGCCACTACACAGCTTATAGAGGAAGAGTATGCTATCCCTCAGGACTTCTCTTTAGAAGGGCACTGGAAGCAGCAGGAGAGGGAATTTAAACAAGCTTGTAAAGAGGAAGAGATCTACCCAGTATTGATTAGAACGAATAAGAGCCGAGTGGCTTCTATACACGGGCTGGAGATCATGAATAGGGTAGAGGAAGGAGATCAAATAACCCTTACTGTAAATATGTATAACTATGAAAGTGCATGTACGAATGTTTGGGGGATACTTGGACAAGCAGAGATTATGGAACCTTTGAAACTGAGACAATATGTGAAGGAACAGGTGAATTTGATACAGGGGGTTTACAATTAGCATGATTTTTTTGTGAAAAAGAGACCGTCTCGATTGCATGTTCTGCAGTGAAACGGTCCCGCTCTTATTGTGAAAAAGTTCGACGGATTTTAAAGGTTTACATAATAATTAATATGTTAACTAACGGTAGGTGATTTCAAAATATCCCTTAAGTTTAATGAATTAACCATTTATGCACTAGTGTCAACATCAAGAGATAACTTCTCTCTAGCAGCAAGCCTTTTGTGCGCTACGATTAGAAAAGGAAGTCCTATAGCCGTGGTTAGAGCAAGTGGTAGGAAGATCGTAAGGCCGTTCTGGGCTCCATAATGATCTAAAAGTACACCACCGAAGATAGGCGCGATTACACTCCCTAAATTGTTAAATCCAATCGTTCCAAAGTACGTACCTTTCATTTCTGGCTTCGCGATCCGATCAATTAACATGTCCATCATCGTGAAGAGTAGTACTTCTCCTATTGTAAACAGAACAACACTGAACATAAGAAGGCCTACACCTTCTGCCAAACCAACTAAGAGAAGACTAAGTGCAACGCATATATTTCCAAGAATCAAAGGTACAATCGGTGAGAACTTACTAGCAGTACGTACGATAGGATACTGTACCACGAGCACTGTAATGGCATTGAGTGACAACATATAGGAGAATAATTGCCCACCATTTGTGAAATGGGTGTTCATTGCTAAATACTGCGCCATAGTTGAGCCGAAATGTCCGTATCCAAGCACACAAAAGATAGTACCGAGTAGAACTGGCAAGAAGACACGGTCTCTACCGGTTATTGCCAAGGCTTCAAGTAAACGTGGTGGTTCAGCTTGAGTATGACTCTGCATGGTTGAATGATGCAATTTGAATTGGACGAATAATACAAGCCCGTATGCAACGTATACAATCCCAGCGATCATAAAGGGAAACGTAGACTCGGCAGAACCGAGCTGCACTCCAATAATCGGACCAAAGACAACACCAAGGTTGATCGCAGCATATCTAAGATTGAATACAAGCAGCTTACTTTCAGTTGGAGTAATGTCGGATAGAAGCGCCCGTGAAGTGGGCTCAAACACGGATCTGCATAATCCATTCAAGGTGTTGACCAAGAAGAATACCCACAGATGTTGTGCAACAGAGAATCCGAAGAATACTGCTGCCCAGCCAAATACGGAGATTAGCATGACGATTCTACGGCCTACAATATCTGAAATGTATCCTCCATAGAAGCTAGCCATTACGCCCGCCAGTGAGCTGACGGCTACGGTAATTCCCGTTTGAGTGGGGGTAGCTCCAAGGACCTGGGTTAAATAGATGGATAAGAACGGAATGCTCATTGAAGTTACTAAACGTCCGAACATCGTACCGATAATGATAGTCCATGCTAGTGGGTGAACATGCCTTAGATGCTGATTCATAATTGAAAAGGTCTCCTAATCTGATAGCTATAATATTAGTACTGCATATTCATTGCTGATATATGTATAATTATAATGATAAAAGGGGGAAGTAAAAGTGTAAGAAATACTTAAAGTGTTTCACCTTTAAAGGAGTGAACGATCGTGGACCATATAAGTAATCATTTTTTATGTTTAGCAATAGCCATCCCATCCCCAATAGATATAGGGGAAGCTATTCCTGTCACCATAGATAGACTGGCTACGATTCTGTGCTGTACTCCTCGTAACGTAAAGTTTATTCTTCGAAAGCTTGAAGAGCAGGGGTTTATCCATTGGCAGCCGGGAAGAGGGCGTGGAAATATCTCGCAGTTAACTTTTCTTCGAACGATTGAAGAGGTGCTGGAGGACAGCTTTCAGGAACTCATTAGTAAGGGGAAGATTAAGCAAGCTATAGAGCTATTAAGTCGTGGCCAAGTTAGTGACCCATTAAAGGAACGGTTATTAATGGTGTTAAATAAACAGATGGGCTTCCGTAGTGAAACAGAGTCAACATCAGGATTGGACGTCCTGCGAATTACACGTAACCGGCATATGGAAGAGCTAGATCCAGCTTATGTTTACACCGCGTTTGAATCCTATTTACTCGGACAAATTTATAGCACATTAGTTTCCTATGATGCAGGAAGTGATACTTTTCTCCCTGGTCTGGCTCATATGTGGGAAGCCAATGAAGATTGTACAAGTTATATTTTTTATCTTCGTAAAGGTGTGCGATTCCATCACGGCAGGATAATGACCTCCAAAGACGTAAAAGAGACATTTCAACGCCTTATAGATTTGAATAGTCCAGCATTGAGCCTATACAAAGATATAGAACGAGTAGAGCTTGAAGGAGATCACAGGATCCGGTTTGAGCTGTCTCGTCCCAATCTCTTTTTTCTACACATGTTCAGCTGTATTCATATGTCGATTCTTCCTTATGATATAGATCTCGCTAATGAGGTGAGCGGAACTGGACCCTATCGTTTATTAGATCTAAATGAAGATGTGCTAGTCCTCGCGGCATTTGATTATTATTACGGTATACGTCCGCTACTAGATCGTGTAGAAATCTGGTATTTGCCAGAACAAGCTTCAAGTGAACGATTGTATGATCTACCAGACTCCGTTCAGGAGGGTTTATTACCAAATATCATCTGTAACCACAGTATTGACTACCCTGCTTTGGGATGCCGATATCTCTTATTCAATTTCCATAAGGAAGGAGTTCATCAACATCAATTTTTTCGGCAGGCCATGAGAATTCTTTACAGCCGAGAGAATTTAATTAAGGAGTTAGGAGGGAACCGTAGTACTCCTGCTGACAGCTTTTTACCTTGGGAGAGCAGTAAGAGAAGCATTGTTGAGCCTGCCTTGGAACAAGCGAGAGATCTTCTAGTAGCAAGCGGCTATCAGGGAGAAATCTTAACTTTAGCTACAAAGGATAAAAAAGAAGAGCGAGAAGAAGCGCTGTGGCTTCAAGCACGAGCAGCTTCAGTAGGCCTGCAAATTGAACTGTATTTATTCAATGAATTTAACTCAGCAGACATAAAGAACACCGCCGAAATCCTCCTTGCTGAAGAGGTTCTAGAAGATGATTGGCAGTGGGGGATGGTTAACTACTTTAATAATAAACTTAATTATCTATTTTCTCTGCTGAGAGACGACCAGATCTTGTTATTCTCAGAGGTACTCACTGATTTCACGCAATCCCCTAAGGAAAACAGAATAAAATTGCTGAATCAGGCAGAAGGCGTGCTTAGGGACAACTATTGGGTGCTATATGGTTGTCATATGAATAAAAAAGCGCAGCTAAATCAATGCTTGTTTGGTCTTCACACCAGCTCATTCGGATTTCTGGATATCTCAAAATTGTGGATCAAAACTACTAGTCTATAAGAAGAGTAGGGACGTGGATGGCGTTTATGCTTGTACAGTGATGTTTTCTTTTGCTATACTTTCCAGGGAGGCTGTATCGATTAAATCATCGAATGGCGCTCTAATAGGTTTTTAGATATGAATAGAAATATACTTGTAGCCATGGAGGTGAACTCGTTGGATTTTGCTCTGATCCGTAAGGACCGAGACAAAAGAACGGTCGATACTTGACTCTTTTTTTGCCTTTCGGACCTGTTTAGCAAATAGCTAATAGGTCTTTTTGTTTGTTTGTTCAAATTAAGGAAAAAAAGGGGAGACTATCATGCGATTTCTTATCGTGGGTGCAGGAGCTATAGGTGGATATTTCGGTGGGCGTTTAGCTCAAAAAGGAGAAGATGTTACTTTTCTTGTTCGTATTGCCAAACAGATTCAGTTAAAAGCAGACGGGTTGATCGTAAAAAGTGTTCACGGTGATTTTCAGACTTCTGTACGAACGATTTCTAATGAGGAAGAAACAGAACCTTTCGACTGCATTATTATAGCTGTCAAGGCATACCATTTGTCTCAGGTGATGAATGACATCGAACCCTACGTGGGTGAACATACACTTATCCTCCCGCTCCTCAATGGTTATGATCATTTCAGCATTTTGCAGAATCGTTTTGGTCCAGAACATGTATTGTGTGGTCTTTGTTATATAGAAACAACTCTAGATACAGCAGGTACTATTGTCCAAAGCAGCTCGTTCCATAGTATTGTTTTTGGTGAATGGGCAGGTGGTGAGTCCGAACGAACACAGTTGCTTCTGAGCCATTTGGATAATGCTGGTTTCACAGTGACATTAAGTTCTGACATTCAGCGTGAAGTGTGGCAAAAATATATATTTGTAGCTAGTTTAAGTGGGATTACAACCTTAATGGATAGCTCAGTTGGACCTATTTTGGCATCTCCAAAGGCACGTGCTATCTATGAGCGACTTCTGCAAGAGATTGTGAGCCTGGCTCAAAATGCTGGAATGCCTGTGGGACCGGAAAACACAGCTTCCACGATGCAAAAGATGCTTTCTGTGTTGCCCGAATTTACTTCATCCATGCATCGGGATATGCATAAGCAATTACCAGTAGAAGCAGATCATCTGCATGGTGCTCTTCTGGCTATGGCTTTAACGGGTCAAGATGCGTATCCGGTTCTCGAGACCGTGTATGCCCGTTTGAAAGTATATGAAAGCGTTAATGATATGAGATGATTTAAATTAAATCACAATAGGGAGCTGGTAATTATGCAGGAAACGAATCAAAAGATAATGACTTTTCTTATGTTCGAAGGGAAAGCAGAAGAAGCTATGAATTTCTATACTACCTTATTTGATGATTCTGAAGTTATTAGCGTTAAGCGCTATGGAGCGAACGAAGCAGGACCTGAAGGGAGTGTTGTGCAGGCTTCTTTTTCTTTACATGGACAAGTATTTATGTGTATAGATAGTTATGTTCAGCATGGGTTCACCTTTACGCCAGCGATATCCTTATATGTAAATTGTGAGAGTGAAGCTGAAATTGATCGGGTCTACGAATCATTAGCGCAAGGTGGACAGGTCCTAATGCCACTTGGAAGCTATCCGTTTAGTCCGAAGTTTGGTTGGGTAGCGGATCGATTTGGTGTGACCTGGCAATTAAATCTTCCAGGGAATGCATAACGATGAAGTGTTGCGCGGTCAAATCCTTTAGGGTTTGACCCGACATACTTTCCAAGTGAAAAAGTAGGTTTTCTACGATTAGAGACAGCCAACTCTCCATTTTTAAACCGCAAAAAGGTCAAAAGAGCAGCAATTCTCCCGTCAGTGGAGAATTGCTGCTCTTTGTTTTTGGTTATAGCAAGTAAAAGCCAACCGACCTCAAGCGTCACTTTTTCCATGCTGTCAGAAGAAAATAAAGTATTTTACCTCGAAAAATAAAACTGTAGACTGGCATGTCGATTAGCAAACCGCTGAGCAGCGAGGCTGCAGCTCGAGCTCCTGATTCTTTTGGATGCATTGGGGTGGACAGCCAGGAGGGTGGCGAGATTATATGCTCAAATAGAACCATAGCAAGGATACGCTCGTCCGACTGGTGGAGGTCATAAAAGAGTAACCGGCTACATTACAAAAAAAAGTTCGTCGAGCTTATCGGTGTATCCCAGGGACGAGTGAGTCAGTTAATTCAAAAATTGAAAGAGACTGCCCGCGGGTTGGCGTGTAGTTGGCACTGCTATGGGAATGAAGTAGGCGCTTCTGGACTACAGCCGGGAGCGCCTTTTTTCGTGTTTTGATGATAATACACAGAAGAAGAGTTATATGCTTTTAGAAAGGGCTGGGTTAATCAGTGGCTTGGAAGAAGTGGGAATTGGAAATGAAGCATTGGGCTTTGTGATATAATATGGTAAAATATTCAACTCCGCAGAGAATATCCCGCATGTAGCGTCATCTTTCAAAGAGATTATCTCTCAAATAACCGTTGTTTGCGGAGCACCTGGATTTGAAGAAATCCCAAGAGGAGGAAAACAGAAATGAAGAAGAAGGTTGTTACGACTTTATGCGGTACCATGATACTTTTAGTGGGCATAGGCACAGGTGCTTTCGCTAGCTCGCAGCTTCAAGAAATTAAAGCGTTGTTAAACGGAGAATTAAAAATCAGAGTGAACGGGGAGATTACCCCTCTCAAAGATGGGAATGGCAAAGCGGTACTTCCCATTACCTATAAAGGAACTACGTATCTTCCGGTACGATCTGTTTCTGAGCTGCTGGATGTTCCGGTGAATTATGACGGGACAGCCAAAGAGGTGATTATTGGCGAACAGCAGGCAGGCGTTCCCGTGAAGCAGGAGGATTTTAACACCAGTCTGCATACCAAGGACCCTGCACTGACCAAATACGGCGGCAAGAATTATAAGGAAGTTCTATATAGCGCACCTAATTCCAATATTAAATATACCGCGCTCAGCCCTAACGGCAAATATCAGAAGCTTGTTCTGCAATTCGCTGCAATTGGCAAGGAGGTGGAGTCTCTTGAAATTAGAGATAATGACAAGAATGTGCTCCTTAAAAAAGTAGAGAAGATTTCGCCTAATAGTGATCTCCAGATGATTGAGGTAGATATTTCTGGAGTAAAGAACATCGCAATAAATGTGACACAAGCTGTTGACGGCGGGTTCATTATTCCGCTTGATACTTCAATTTACAAGTAAGATTAAGCAGCGAAGCCCACAATGCCCGTATAGGCGTAGTGGGCTTATTTTCACGTGAGATTACATTAGATTTTTTCTCGTTCTATTGCTATGAAGAGATTTAAATCCATCGTCCGTTATATGTGGACAGGCTTAGAGGGTATGTGGCGACTCGAAAAATAAAGTTGTAGACTGGCATGGCGATTAGCAAACGGCTGAGCAGCGCGCTTGCAACTCGTGCTCATGGTTCTTTCGGATGCAACGGGACGGGCCGCGATCGGTATGCCGACGACAAGAATGTGTTCGCTGGTAGCCATTTAAATGGACATTACTCAGTCTATTAATTTATTTTCTTCGAACACATGCCGCGAAGCGACGTACGGACAAAGCATAGCCTTCCTCGCTTCGCAGGATTTCCTGAGCTTGGTATACTGAATGTGCAAAAGAAACCTCTTCTTTGAAATGGTTGTGTGGTAACTCCATTTTCCCGCTTACACAGCGGAGAGAACGGACTGATTGTGGAAAAGCGATAGCGGTCATCTTTGTTTCCGGATTTTAACCGCTAAGGGAAAATGAAAAAATCTGGACACAACAGCGATTGGAACAACGGTCCATTCGCGGAGCGTCCTTATGGAGTGCAACCGTCTATCTGACTACAAAAACAAGGGATCTCCTAAGCAGCCATTTCAAGGTTTTTGGGACAGCCCCTTAGAAGACGGATTTAATTACATTGCTGAACTATAGTTGTGCCCTCATTAGTAATCGTGACAGTTGAATAACCAGATAGATACTCTGTATAACCGCATACCGTTTCTTGGGTGGATCGTCCTTTTGCGTCAGTATATTTAAGGTATATAGAACCTTCACCACTTAAGCTCAGTGTAGGTTTGAACTTCTTCGTTTCACCTTTCTTGATGGGATTTGTAAATAATTCCTTGGAGTCCGTATGCAATAAACCTATTTCAATAGAGCTAATTTCATCATCCGACTGATTATCTACAGTGAGCAAGAAACTCTTAAATGGAGTTAGGATATTTGATATTGTACCGATCCCTAAAGCTATTACAATACCCATTGAAAATATAGAAATGCCTATAAAAAATCGTCTCTTCATCATTTAGTCCCCCTATATAAGTAAGACAGGGTTCACTCGATAAATGTTACGGTATATAAGAATTAATTATAACTATTAATTAACAGGTGAAATTGGAAGAGGTATGCTAACCTTGATGTATAAATATAAATTCATTTGAAAAGGGGTTTTGTTTTGACAAAATCTACGCTTCTTTCATCAGAAGGATTAACGATTCGTCATTTTGAACAAGGGGACATGCCATTACTGGGGGAGTTATATAACTCGGTTACTTCGCGGGGAAATGCTGTTTTTTGGTGGGTTGGTGATGAGGAAAACTGGGAGAATGTGTACTGCGCCTTTGAAAATGGGAAAATGGTTGCCAAAGGTCAAGTTGAGATCATTAATATTGTGCCGCCTGGGCGCTCAGATGAAAGCAGACACTCGATCTATTTGAATTTGAAAACAATACCTGAACGAGAAGAAGATTATGATCTATTGGATAGTTTGTATCAAACGCTCCTTTTGAGAGCACTTGAATTAAAGGAAACTTTACCAGCAGAGTATAAAACGACGTTATGTGTGGGGAATAACGCATCCGAGATCGCAAATACGTTATTTTTTGAAAAAGAAAAGGGCTTCTGTCAATACAACAGCTTATTTAAAATGAATCATAATCTTAATACTTCCTACACTGTACCTGAACTGAAAAAGGAATTTGAATTTGCAACTTGGATGATGGAGACGCCGCAAGAAGAAGATCATTATTTAGAATTAGAAGCTGAGGTTTGGCCAGAAACCCCACTCGGAAAAGAACGGCTATCTCAGTTTAAGCAAAATCCGCTTTGGAACTCTATGGTTGTTCGAGAAGGGGAGAGGGTTGTAGGCAGCTTGATGGTATGGCAGGAAGAGAACGGTGGGTATGTTGAAAATGTTTTTGTACTAGAGCCGTGGAGAAGATTTGGAATTGCTAGGTACATGCTTTCTCAAGCGTTAAATTATTTCAGAACACATGGACTTGACGAAGCTTATTTAATGGTGTTAACAGACAATGATTCTGCATTGCATCTTTATGAATCTGTCGGATTCAATTTAGTAAGTGAGGAAAGACGTTATCGTATAGAACTCCCATAGGTTTTTGAAGTTGAGGATTACTAAGCAAAGTGTGATTCAGTTTCATCGAGGTTCGATGACAGGATTGCACTTTTTTAGTAATCCGTTCGCCTTGTAATAATGATGACAGGAGATCCTCTGAACAATTTTGTTTAGTTACTGTTAGTTACTTGTTTACCCTCGCATTTCTTACACACGTTAACCTTTTCGCCAGAGAGTCCTTTTCCGATGTATAAAAGCTTAATGCGAGTGCTGCCGCAGATCAGGCATGTTCCTCTACCTCGGGATGGCATGCGCCAGAGTGCTTTACCGCGTTTATTTTTGGACATAAATAGCCCACCTTTGCGATTGATACCCTATCTTATGAGCGAGGGAACCTTAAAGTTCGGAGAATGAAGCTTATAAATTCCTTTATGATTGAAGACAAAATTAAGAATAAAAAGGGCGAAAAACGCCCTAAAAAACAGCGCATAACTTAAATTATACGCTGTTTTGATTCTAAGACGTTTTTTTAAGGATAGATCACCACTTGGACGAGTAAAAAGGAGGTATTTTAAGGGTTTTTTTATAAATAACGGATGTCGATATCTCTAAATTTTCCTGATGACATTTTTGGCATTCTGAATTGCAATGAGCCTTGTTTATAAGTTCCTCTGCTCTGATCCGGATTGACTGGAATGGGGAGTGGGATGATCTCGCTATGATCTTTTCTAAGACCGCTTAATTTGATTTGTGTTCGATTAATTTGTGCCCAAATACTTTCCGGGTGAATTCCACTTGGAATACGAATTTTCGTGATCAAGTAATTATGTGTGTCTAGATGCTCAAATTGCAGACTTGAGGTTTCGTTCGTAAATGACGAAGAGGTCGCTGCGGTAGCTTCTTTAATTATTTTTTCAACATAACCATCGATCTGGCTTGGATCCAGCTTCCATTGCTCTTCAAGCGACTTTAAGGATAGTTTTTTCTTAAAAAAGGGATCTTCGTTCATCCAATCTAAAGGGTTCGATTTATTTGGACTCATGAACGCTGAACCTCCTTCATTTTTTATCTATTGTATGGTCGTATGAATTATTCAGTGACATCTGGGCGAATATCTACATAGAATAGGTTATCATTCTGAAAGGAGGAGTGGTTTGGTGGTTTCAATCATCGGTAACATTAAAATCAACAGCGTGGGCCCTAGTTCCACAGTTTTAGTAGGAAATACAGCATCCGTCATCTTGAGCAGTAACTCCAAAATCTATGCCGGTGCCAACTCCTTCTCGATAGGTGACTCCATAGGTACAAACATTACGAATAATGCAGCCAGCAGTACGAACACGATGGATTCAGATGTGGTGGATCAAGTATCGCCTCCTTAAGGGTGGGTTTACATGAATATTACGGTGTATCAGTGCATATCGGTCAATCATCTAAAAATTGGTACGATCTCTAATTCATCGGTTCTGCAGATCGGCACTTCCGGCCGAATTAATGCCTTGTCTCATAGTTATCAGTCTAGTGACGTTCCAGAATCTCCTCCTGCACCATTACCAGGGGTAAGTGATTCGCCTCTTGTACGTTTGCCTCCGCCAACTGAACTATATACAGGCTAGAATTAGGCGCTTATCCTTCGCATACAATAAACCATAGGAGGGGGTTGTATGCACCCGTATTATGTTCAACAAGTCTTTAATACATTAAGATTACAATCAGAAAAGATTCAGCAGCTGGAGAAGCAGCTCCAAGATTTAAAAGGGGATGTAGACAGCATAAAGAACAATAAAGCTGCAAGTATAGGACCTATAAATTATCATTTTGAACAATTGAAAATCGAGAAGCTGGAAGGCACTTTAAATATAGGCATAACACCCAATGAGGGAAATAATCTGGATGAAGCGATCGTCAATGGAAAACCTATCGGTCAGCAAGAAGAAGGGGCACCAACTGCAACCGCCTTATCGGATAAGATTCGTCCAGAGATTCTGAAGTATGTCCAAGAGGAAGTCCCTTCACAATTTTCACGGTTAGAAAAAGAGCAGAACTTAAGTATTGATGAGAACTATATCCAAATGGTAACTCAGGATCTGCTGAATCAGATGGATGGCCGAATTAACGACTATGTGAGCCAGCTGCCTACCTCAGAGGAAGGGCGCGGATACACAGAAGAGGAAAGTGCTTCTATTGTAGAACAAATCAAACGAGATATTGTTACGGCGATAGAGCGGCATTTGGAAATAAATATAACTGGAAGGCGGGAACCACATGAAAGTAACCGTGATTAACAGAGAAATAAATGTAAACGCAGTAAAAGTGGTTTCGATATCAGGTTCTTCGGTATTTTTAGTAGGGGATACCCAGACGATTAACTGTTCTTCGGCGTTTGACAGCGTGATAGAGTATGCTCCCAGTGCTCCAGATCAAGTCCAAAAAGGCAGTGAATAAATGCACACCTCGCGTATACAAGATGTGTACATCAATAATCTGTCTGACAGTTCGATTTTTTTATGTGGATCTGTAGAGCGGATTCAGTCCAAATTCGTGGGAAGTAAAGAAAATTATCTATATAACATAAAAGAGATTAACAGCAATAATAGAGAGGCTACACCCTTAGAGATCCCACTCACGGCATGGTCGAAGCAAGTGAATGAAGATGAAGTTGAGATTTTGAATGATTCCGAGGCTTCAACGATTAATATGCAATATATTAGAATTTTATCGTTTGGGTCCGGGACGACCTTTCAGATTGGAAATGGCGGTTCTGTTCATTTGGAGAGTCGAACGAGTGAGTTTAAGCGAGAATTAGCTTCAAAAGATGAGGCGTAACAGCATCTGTAAGTTCTAGAAGCAAAGAGGTCTCGAAATGCTATTGCAGCCAGCCAATTGCCTGCTCGCCGTATCGGTTGGGCGTAATTGTTGTTTCTTATAACATTAGTTAACATAATCTTAATTATGTTAACTAATGAAAACATCGGTGTCCCATAAGTAAATATTTTACACGATGGAAGGAACTTTAGTCACGAAAGTGTCCCCTAAGGATGGTTAAGAGTCAATAGAAGAAATGTCAGGAATTCAATGTAGAAGGTAACGACCGTCAACGTAAGTATTCATCAAAAAAATAAGTGTCCCAGAAGCCATTTCATGGCCTTTGAGACACTCCCTCATGTAGAAAATGTCGATGGACTTATTAGTTTTAGAAGCCTTCACGAAGCCAGGTAGTCGCCAACTTGATGGCGGCTTTTTTGGCATTGGTTTCTGCTAAAGGATTTAACATCACAAAATCATGTATGATCCCTTGAAAGCGAACTGCTGTGACAGTGACGCCAGCTTCACGTAATTTGGCAGCATAAGCTTCACCTTCATCACGTAGAACATCTGCTTCACCCGTTATGACTAGTGCTTCAGGCAGATCGCGTAACTGCTCTACACTGGCACGAAGCGGGGAGGCTGTGATCTGATTCCGCTCGGCTGAGTCAGTTGTATATTGATCCCAGAACCATTTCATTCCGTCACGCTGTAGGAAATATCCTTCGGCGAACTCATGATAGGATTCGGTATCAAATGAGGCATCAGTTACCGGATAGAACAATAGTTGTTTCCCTATTTTCGGGCCACTGCGTTCTTTTGCCATAAGAGTAACGGCTGCTGCCATATTCCCGCCGACACTATCACCACCTATGGATAGCTTGGTAGCATCAAGGGCATGATCACTGCCCTGTTCAGCGATCCATTTTAGAACAGCATAGATTTCTTCAATTGCGGTAGGATATTTAGCTTCTGGAGATAGGCTGTAATTTGGGAATACGACTGCTGCCTCCGCGCCAACAGCTAATTCACGGATTAAGCGATCATGGGTATGCGCATTGCCAAATACCCAGCCTGCACCATGAATGTATAGGATGACTGGCAACGATGCGGAAGAGGAGCTAGGGGGCCGAACAATTCTAACAGAAACATTACCGTTAGGTCCTCCTGGTACCATAAGATCTTCGATATCGACTTCAGGTTTATTAATCTCACTGGATTGTACTGTATCTACCGTCTCACGACCTTTTTCTGGTCCAAGATCAGGAAGGAACGGAGGTTTTGAATTATCATCGGCAAATTTCTGCGCTGCTGGCTCGAGAATGATCTTTGGTTGATTTGGCATGATGTATCGTCTCCTTTGTCTGGTCATAGTATAGTTTACCCTCTTCATTCCATAACCAACTAAACGAACGCTGAAACGTAAGCTTTTTAATTACTAGCTAGAAAAATGCAAGTATAGAAGGAAGATTTCTTTGATTCGCTCATGTACATGAACAGATAAGCTGAGTAAAATAATGGAAGAATATGAGGTTTTAAAAAGGATATAACCTTGTAATAAAAGGAGGCGTGCAGATGGGGTATGTTGAATCACTTCGAGAACTGGTTGGAAATAAACCTGTAATTTTGGTAAGGCCGAGTATAATAATTATTAATCCTTCAGGTGAACTATTATTAGTCCAGCATGAAGATGGCACCTGGGGAGTTCCTGGCGGGTTAATGGAGCTTGGTGAATCAGTAGAAGAGTGTGCTAGACGCGAAGTCAAGGAAGAGCTTGGTATAACGATTAAGACGCTTCATTTAATGGGTGTGTTTTCTGGAAAAGAACTGTATACAAAATTAAGGAACGGCCATGAGTATTACAATGTTATTATTGGATATATTTGCACAGACTATGAGGGGGTTATTCAACCAGACGGAGTAGAGGTTCTTGATGCTAAATTTCATCACCCGCTTCAGCTCCCTGAAAGAATTGACCCATTTATTAAAACCAAGATTAAGGAGAATATTGGAATCATATCAAATTTTTTTAAAAATAAAGTGAAAGAAACCCGTAACCGATCCTGATAAAGGACTGGTTACGGGTTTCTGATATTCATAACACTTTTCGTTGACCGTCATATATTTCATTACTTAAATCCTTTATTCCGGTAACCCCTTGTTTATGTTTAAGACGAAAGATCAAAATAAACATCAAAGTAATAAGTAACGGATAACCTATCGCCCAGCCTGTAAAAGGAAACACGGCAGCAGTAGCTAGAAAAGAGATCCAGCTAATCGTCACACCTAATCTGCTCCCCTTGAGTAGACGTATCCCCGCAGCACAGCCTCCGATATAGGTTAGAATGAATGTCGCATTCGGAAACTGAATCAAAGTAGTGATTGATATCGATCCGCTGCCGTACAGTGACATCACCATCACGAAACAGAGGAGCAGGAAAGCTATCCCGCCGATTGGGGTATGATACTGTTTGGATAGTCTACCCATCCATTTCGGCGCATAGCCCTGACGTGATAATGCATAAGCCACACGTGAGGCCGCACCGGCATAAGCGATAATGGTGGCAGTACAAATGAATAGACCTGTAAGACCTGCGATAAATCCTCCCCAGCGTCCAAGAGGCTGGCTGATGATCCAAACGAGCGAAGTGCTTGACCCACCTTTAAGATAGCTTTGTGTACCAACTGTTGCTAAAGCTGATAAGAAATATAGAATACCTACAATAGTAGCAGCGATGGTCACACCTTTAACTGCAGCTCGCTGTGGGTCTTTGAACTCCTCAGAAAGATGTGAGACAGCCTCCCAGCCAATAAAACACCAAAATAAGATTGCTGCAGCCTGACCAATGCTCATCCATCCATGTGGGACAAAGGGTGTGAAGTGTTCCACCTCCATCCGTGGAAGTGCAGTAGCAAAGGAGAAGACGAGAACAGCTACAATTGCAATTACTACGGCAATTTGTACCTTTCCAGCCACTTGCATGCCAATCCAGTTAGTAATTAGCCCAATGGCTAACATCACTGCAGCGATAGTAATTCTCGCAGGTTCATTCCAGCCCATTGCGGCTGTCATGTAACCAGCACCGGTCAGTGCAGCGACAGGCGCACCAATTGGAACGGACATTAGGAAGAACCAGCCCACTAAAGATCCAGCTTTAGGTCCGAAAGCAAGGGTAACGAAGTGTGACACGCCTCCTGCGTTAGGAAATTTGGCAGAGAGCAGTCCCATCGATAAGGCCATTGGCAATATCAATAACGTCATAAATCCCCATGCCAGTAATGAAGCGGGACCAGCCATTTCTGCAGCCAGCCCGGGCACGATTAAGACCCCCGAGCCCAATACAGCGCCGATATAAAGAGCTATGGCTTGGGGCATGCCGATGTTTCTTTGTAATGTGTTTGAACTTGAATCTTTCATGATTTTTAATCCTGCTTTCATTGTCTTTTGTTATAGAGTAGCAGATAATAGAACCATTGGAAAAACAGATTTTTTGAATAGTATCCATTCGAAATTCCGATGGGTAACTATTATTCAGGGGGCACGTATGGAATCACGTCATCTTTTTACCTTTATAGTCGTAGTGGAGACGGGTAGCTTCACACGCGCTGCACAGAAGCTTGATTATGCACAATCCAGTATTACCGCACAGATCCAAGCGCTAGAGACTGAAATAGGTCAGCCTTTATTCGATCGGATCAGTAAAAAGATCATCCTAACCGATGCAGGCCGCCGTCTGCTCCCATTCGCTCAAGAGATCTCCAGAATGCACTCTCTAGCGGAAGATGCTCTTCGCTCCGAGAGTGAGCTAACAGGGACTTTAAGAATTGGCGCACCTGAATCTCTGGCTGCTTTTCGCTTACCAGGCATTATCAAGGAGTTTCGCACGAAATATCCGAAGGTCCAAATTATTTTGAAGCCTGGGGTCTGCTGGGAGCTAACGGACTTAGTCCGCTCCGGTGAACTGGATCTGGCCTTCTTATTGCAACCAGAGACAGAAGATAAAGATCTGAACATAGAAACACTGGTGCATGAACAAATGACCTTGATCGCCCCACCAGATCACCCCTTAGTGAGTCTTTCAGAGGTAGAGCCGGTTCATCTTAAGGGAGAAACGATATTGCATACAGAAACGGGTTGTAGCTACCGTACTTTGTTTGAACATCATTTAAACAGTCATGGAGTATTTCCTGACCCTACGTTAGAGTTTTGGAGTATTGAGGCGATCAAGCAATGTGTTATGGCGGACCTAGGTATCGCTTTTATTCCACTGATTACAGTGAACAATGAATTAGCGGAGGGAAAGTTAGCTAGTTTGAATTGGAATGATGAATCGCAGCGTGTGGCTACTCAAATAGCCTATCATCATAAGAAATGGAAATCACCTGTACTAACAGAGTTTTTAAAGACTGTACAAAAGCACGCTGAAAAATGGAGTACTTAAGTATAAATCTTGTAGCTATTCTATGGTACAATAGATTGTCGAAATCAAGGGAGGCTCGAAGCCATGAATGAGTGGAGTGAAGACTACGAAGAGGGGCTTGAGGCTTTTTTAATCTGGATGAAGGATGCCGGTTACACTCCCTATACGCAGAAATCCTATTTAGTAGATGTAAGACAGTTCTTAGAAAGTCTAAATGGAAAAAAGCTTGAATCGGTAAAGAAGTTACATGTTATTTCCTTTCTTACGTCTGTGCGTGAACGTGGAGTAAGTGATGCTACCCGTAACCGGAAGCATGCCTCTATTAACTGTTTTTTTAAGGCATTAATTGAACTGGAATTACTTCTAACCAATCCTGCAGCTGGGATCAAGAAATCTAAGACAGAGATCAATCGTGAGCCAGTCTACTTAGATGAAGGTGATCTGGGGCGATTTTTATCTTCTATAGACGGGAAGTACAAAGGCCGTAATTTAGCAGTTTTTTTACTCATGTCCTATATGGGGCTTCGGGTGGGGGAAGTCCACACGCTGAATTTAAGTGATTATAATGTAGAAAGGCATTCACTTCGAGTGTTTGGTAAGGGACGTAAATGGCGTAATGTACCGATTCCAGAGGATGTGGTCCCCTTTCTCGATCTGGCAATAGAAGAACGGCTAGAACCTTGGCGCAGTAAAGAAGAGGCTATGTTCATTTCACAAAAGGGACGCAGGCTGTCCATTCGCGGTATACAGCAAATCGCTGCGGACACCTTCGAGCGTTTCCAAAAGGATGTGCCTGCTGCACAACGTCGACCATATTCCAGCCACAAGCTTCGACATTCCTTCGCTACCATGCTGTTACGAAAAGGGGCGGATCTGCGAACGGTTCAGGAACTGCTCGGACACTCTTCTATTCAGACTACAACGGTTTACACGCATATCACGAGCCGGGAGAAGGAAGAAGCCATGTCGAAATTGCAAGTCCAGATTTGATAGAATTCAAAGTGCATTTTTTTCGTGAAAAAGGGACTATCCCAGTCATGAGTCATGACATTCGGGACAGCCCCAATTCTTGCTTACAGTTCTAGCTTAGCAATCTCTGCCTTAAGCTTCTCGGCAGATTTCTGGAATAAAGCTTTTTCTGTCTCATTTAGTGGAAGATCTAGTACTTCTCGTACACCGGAGCGATCTACGATACAAGGGGCACCAAGGTAGACATCCGAAACGCCATTATAATTATTCAATAAAGTAGATACGTTCAACACAGAACCTTCATTATGCAGAATGGAGACTACAATTCGATCAAGTGCTAGTGCTATTGCGTAAGAGGTAGAGCCTTTGGCATCAATAATTTCATAAGCGGCATTCTTAGTATCCTCGAAAATTTCATTTTGTTCTGCTTCATCAAAACCAAGATCGATTCCGGCAACATTCGCTAGACTCCAAACAGGAAGTTCTGAGTCTCCATGTTCCCCGATAATCTGTCCGTGAATACTGCGAGGATCAATTTCTTTATGGCGGCCGATCAGGTAGCGAAATCGTGCACTATCCAACACTGTTCCGGAACCGATGACTCTTCTGCGATCAAATCCGCTTATTTTTAAAGTGGCATATGATAAAATATCTACCGGGTTAGTAGCAATAAGTAGTATCGCATGTTGATTGTATTTTGTTATTTTTTGAACGATATCTCGGAAAATTGAAATGTTTTTGCGGAGCAGATCTATCCGGGTTTCACCCGGTTTTTGTGATGCACCGGCCGTAACAATGATGATATCCGCTTCACGGCAATCTTCATATGTACCAGCCCATAGCTTCACACCACCAACAAAAGGCATGCCGTGATTCATATCCAACGCTTCTCCAAGTGCTTTCTTTTGATTAACGTCAATAAGTACGAGCTCAGGCATACGTCTCCGTAGCAATAATGTATAGGCTGTTGTTGTACCAACTGCTCCAGTACCAATGACTACGACTCGATTGGGTTTCGG
Source organism: Paenibacillus sp. FSL R5-0345 (assembly GCF_000758585.1). Classification (NCBI taxonomy): domain Bacteria; kingdom Bacillati; phylum Bacillota; class Bacilli; order Caryophanales; family Paenibacillaceae; genus Paenibacillus; species Paenibacillus sp. FSL R5-0345. The sequence goes on along the minus strand of NZ_CP009281.1, from coordinate 3,658,587 downwards.
GGGCATGATATCATCTCCTCAGTATTTTAAATTTTTGGTATTTAATCTTGTCCATCATAATCGCTAACGTTATTGTTTTCAAGCAGGTCTTATTTAATGCATTACCCCATTTTGGGCATACTAAATAGAAATTCTCTAAACAATTTGACAACAAGACTAGACAGGAGAGAATGTAAGAATGGATTTATTTCGCAAAAAACCGTTAATCGCACCTTCAAACTCGGGTGCAACCAAGTTAAACAAAACACTTGGTGCACTAGATCTAACCATGCTAGGTGTAGGAGCGATCATCGGTACTGGTATTTTTGTAATGACAGGCGTAGCGGCAGCAGAACACGCTGGTCCTGGGCTTGTGATTTCATTCCTGTTAGCCGCTTTTGCGTGCGTGCTATCAGCCCTTTGTTATTCAGAGTTTGCTTCGACCATCCCGGTCTCCGGAAGTGCCTATGCTTATAGTTATGTAGCATTTGGAGAATTACTCGCTTGGATTTTAGGCTGGGATCTTGTGTTAGAATACGGCGTTGCAGCAGCGGCAGTTAGCAGTGGGTGGTCCGGTTATTTACAGGGTCTTTTAGAGGGATTCGGGATACATATTCCTACAGCACTATCTGGGGCTTATAATGCGGAAGCGGGTACCGTTATTAATTTACCAGCAGTAATTATCATCTTACTAATTTCCTACTTACTGACACGGGGAACTAAAGAGACTGCTCGTTTTAATGCCATTATGGTAGTTATCAAAATTGCTGTAGTACTTTTGTTTATCGTAACGGGATTCTTCTATGTTAAGCCAGAGAACTGGACTCCATTCCTACCGTTTGGCTTTCAAGGTGTCGTGAATGGTGCGGCAACGGTCTTCTTCGCCTACATAGGGTTTGATGCATTATCGACTGCAGCAGAAGAAGTAAAGCGACCACAGCGGGATTTGCCAATAGGGATAATTTCATCTCTTGCTATCTGTTCAGTATTGTATATTCTAGTTTCACTCGTATTAACGGGTATTATTCCTTACACGGACCTCAATGTAAGTGATCCTGTTTCTTATGCGCTTCGCGTCGTAAATCAGGACCTGATAGCGGGACTAATCTCGGTAGGGGCTATTGCAGGAATGACCACAGTGCTGCTCGTGATGCTGTTCGGTCAAACTCGACTGATATTTGCAATCTCACGGGATGGACTTTTGCCAAAAGGATTATCTAAGATTAATGCTAAAACTCAAACGCCTATTCGTAGTACATGGATGGTTGGTATCATTATAGCAGTATTAACTGGCTTCATACCTTTGGATCGGTTGGCTAATTTAACAAGCATTGGAACACTGTTTGCCTTTTTTGTCGTTTCTTTGGGTGTAATTGCCTTACGGTATATTCACCCCAATATGAAAAGAGGGTTCAGAGTACCCTGGGTACCTTTCATTCCGTTGCTAAGTGCGGCAACATGCGGATTTTTGATGTATAATCTAGGAAGTGAGACATGGATTGGATTTCTTATTTGGACGGCTCTTGGGCTTCTGATCTATTTTTTATACGGCTACCGTAATAGTAAATTGAATCATAAATAAGAATCGAGACGAGAGGAGAGAGGGCATTGACATCTAGGACTGCTGGATTGAAAACACTAAGAATGTTTCTGATGCTATTTTTTTTAGCGTGGATAGTCTCGGCATGTTCTTCACCACCACCGGAGCCTTCTCCACAGCCACAGCCAACAGAAGCACCGGAAGAAGGACAAACGATTACTCTGATTACACCACCTGATAACAATACTAATAATGAGAGTGCCCCGAAATATCAGGTTCAAACAAGAATTACGGGCTTTCATTTGCTAAGCGAGACAGTGGGCATGGTCTGGGGTGTTACAAAAAATGAGCTTCGTTTGTACATTACCCGTGATAATGGAGCGACATGGGCTAATATTTCTCCTGCCCCAAATGTACAGTTCCTTTCCACGCCCGTCTATGGAAAAGGCATCTTTTTTACGGACCCTAATCATGGTTGGATTATAAGAAGTGCATTTGGTACGACAGAGAACATTGTGCTGCGAACCACGGATGGTGGTCAGAGTTGGAAGATCTCATCACTAGGCGATGATAATGATGTATCTTCCGTTTATTTTAATTCTCCGACCCAAGGATGGCTGATGACCTCTTCGAAAGCTACTCCTAACAGGGAGAGCAAGGCCCTTTACTCAACTTCAGACGGTGGTGCCACGTGGGAAGAAGTGATGCAGAATGAACAATATAATCCGAACCTTCCAAATCATTCGATTCCGTTCACAGGTGTAAGTACTGGAATGATATTCAAGAACCGTGTAGAGGGATTTGTGACCCTGCAGACAGGTGCTCTTCCAAAGATCTTTATGACTAAGGACGGTGGTCAGAGTTGGAATCCGGGATCACCTTTTTTGGTAAATGAACAACTGGAAAGCTGTGACAGAGTGATTACTGGCAAACCAGAGTTCTTCGATGCTAGTAAAACTAATGGCTGGATGTCTGTGGGCTGCCAAAAAGATAAAGATAAGACGATTACTTACCACGGTTACTTTACAGCTAATGGTGGAGATAATTGGAAATTTGCACCTTTTGAATTAAAGAGTTCAACCGAAGGAAATCATCAGAGTGCTCCTACATTTCTGAATTCCCAAGTCGGTTGGGCCATCATCGGTGACACCCTTTACCACACTGTTAACCAAGGGAACACTTGGCTCCCCCTTAAGGAGAGCAATGTTCTGCAGTCAAAGCTTGAGGAATATCCTGAGACGATTAAGATGCAGTTTATTTCTCCAGAGGTCGGCTGGCTTTTGATTGAGAAAAAAGAACAAAAACGCTCACTCCTCTTACAAACCACTAATGGTGGGATTAGTTGGCGTGTGATGTAAAGTGAAGAGGGGCTGTTTCTTAAGTGGTGGACGCTACTTTTGGGACAGCTTCTTTTTTTGTGTATAAGGGATGAATTCCCAAAACTACGTATTTTTGATTAATTGAATATAAGGAAAAAACTTAATTAAAATTTTCTTTAAAGATGTGAAAAAAATCACATGACATTTGAATGATCGTGTGATATATTTAACACATAGAACAAGTTCAAATTTTCACAAACTCAACTTTCGAATAGGAGAGATTACAATGAAAACTTTTGAAACAGATTATATGACAAGAAACCTGCTGCAACTTTGCTACAACTGTGATGACGCTCACCTGTGTGAAACAGAAGAACAATGCAGAGCATGCTGGGCAGATAACGGAATGTTAGACGATCAGACTGACGAAACAAAGCAATTGCTAGACCTCGTTCATGCTTAATCTGATCACTCAAAACTATGATTAAAAGACCACTTCATTTCTTGATTTCTAAGAAAACGAAGTGGTCTTTTTGCATGAAGTCTCATTAATTTAATGCTTTCTTAACTAGAAGAGGCATATACATGTACAGAAGTGCCCGAAGCTAAGGAAAAGTCGGAATTACATGGGTATGAAGGGGGAAAATGTCATGGGAATGGGCCCGGATCTTTCATGGATGTTTGATTTCTCTGGAACAGTGATGCCAATATTTCTCATTGTAATGGTTGGTATTCTTGCAGTATCAGCAGGCAGGGGTTTGCTTCAATGGAGCCGGAACAATAGCTCACCCATGCTAACCATTCCTGCCCGTATCGTTAGTAAACGAAGTGAAATAAGGCAGCAGCAGACTCAAGAAGATAATGGTTCAAGTCGTACAAGTACAACTTACTACTTAACGTACGAATTGAATGGTGGCAGTCGAATAGAATTTAAAGTAGATGGTCATGAATATGGAATGAGTGCAGAAGGCGATAAAGGCATGCTTACCTATCAAGGAACAAGATATCACGGATTTGAGCGACAGCCACAATATTCCACTGCGGAGTAGCCTTTAGCATACTTTAACTCTTAATCCATCCCTCTTTTCCTTTTAGCGGAACAGGGAGATGGATTTTTATTTGCGACTTTTAAGAATGATGAGAAAGTAATCGACTGTAAAATTAGGCGTGAGCTGTCACCAGTTAGGCGAATGCACATACAATACAGCATGCAGTTAAGAACGAGGTTGCAAGCTAAAAGCGACCCCAAGGAGGAGACAGCGTGGCCGTCATCAAAACGAACTCGGAAGATGTGAAGGTGCTAGCGCGGTTGATGAGAGCAGAAGCTGAGGAAGATGGAGATCTCGGCATGCTTATGGTCGGCAATGTTGGTGTCAATCGGATTCTTGGCAATTGCCTCGATTTTTTGAACATTCGTACTGTGAATGACATGGTCTATCAAAGTCCAGGAGGATTCGAAGCCCCGCAAAAAAGCTACTTCTATCAACGAGCGAGAGAAGCAGACATCCGTCTTGCTAAACGTGCAATTGCAGGTGAAAGAACCTGGCCAGCGACCAATGCTTTATGGTTCTTCCGTCCTGTAGGGGATTGCCCTCCAACCTGGTATAACCAACAAAACACAGGCCGCTTTAAAGCTCATTGCTTCTTTACTCCGACTGGAGAAGATTGCCCAGCTGTATTTATTGGCAATTAGCAGGGGAACTGTGCAAAGAGAATTACTCAACTTATGAGTAATTCTCTCAGTAAGCTAGTTTTAAATTCTTTGTTGTCCAAAGGGAGCAACTGCTCCGATAAACATTTAGGAGGTTTCATTAAATGATCGTTCAACCATACCGTCCCGTCACTTATACTATTGGTAGTGTTTCTTCTTCAGGTATGCAAATGCCAATGTCTACAGGAATGCAAGGAATGCAAGGGATGCAAGGCATGGGTAGCATGCCGCCACAAGTTAGCAGCGGAAGTCCGATGACACCAGGAGGGGTTGTAGTTCAAAACCCACCTCAACAGTTTGAACAATCGTATATCGAAAATATCTTCAGACTGAATTTAGGCAAAGTAGGTACATTTTATTTTACTTACGAAAATAACAAAGAGTGGAATGCCAAAGTTTACAAGGGTGTACTGGAAGCTGCGGGCCGTGACCACATTATTATTAGTGACCCAGTAACAGGTCAACGTACTGTATTACTTATGATTTATTTTGATTATGCTACATTTGATGAACCCCTTACTTATCAATACCCTGGTGTCATTGGTAATCCTCCTACAACAAGAAACTGTCGCTAATCAAGTCCTAATATTTGTGGATGAACCCCAACACTTAACGGTGAGGGGTTTTTCTTTATACAGACAGATATTTTGGAATAATAAGGGGAATAAAGACCCATTTTTTTTCGAAAGGACACGCATGCTTGCGGTTTGCCCCAATATATTAATATAATAAAGTATATATTCAAAAACGTGATTCCAGACTGGAGATGAAACCATTGGGAAATTGATACTGAAAGGAACAACTGGCAAGCTTCTTGCCGATACTCTGAAAAAACGAAGGAGGTGGGCCTATCCATCCGTACGGAGAATGATGGATAGGATTATAAATTGAGCGACCCTTTACCCGGTATATTACACGTAGGTCTTATTATTCTGTTGGTATTGTTAAACGGATTTTTTGTTTCAGTCGAATATGCAATGGTAAAAGTACGAAGCGGTAGAATTGATACCCTTATTGAAGAAGGTAGTAAAAAAGCTTTAAAAGCGAGAAGCATCGTACGCAACTTGGAAGGTTATCTATCCGCCTGTCAACTTGGTATTACATTGGCTTCGCTTGCGCTAGGATGGCTGGGTCAACCAGCTATAGCTAACCTTGTTGGGCCATTATTAGGAAGTATAGGTTTTGGAGTAACCGCAGTTAATGTTGTATCTTTGATTATTGCTCTAATGTTTATCACTATCTTGCATATCGTACTAGGTGAACTTGCACCTAAGACTATTGCTGTTAACAAGGCTGAATCTGTCCTCTTGCTAACATCTGGACCGATGAATGTGTTTTACAAGATCATGTATCCAGTGATATGGATCGTAAATGGGCTAGCACGCGGTTTATTACGGATCTTCCGTTTAGCCCCTGCTTCAGAGCTGGGGACGGCGCATACGGAAGAAGAGATCCGTATTATCATGCAAGAAAGTAATAAAAGCGGCTTTATCGATAATACCGAAATGGCTCTAGTTGACAATATTTTTGAATTCGTGGATACGATGGCCCGTGAGATCATGATTCCTCGGACAGAAATGATCTGCCTGAATAATCATCTTCCAACGGAAGAAAATCTTGAAATTGCTTTTGATGGAATGAGGACGCGTTATCCAGTCTGTGATGGAGATAAGGATCACATTCTTGGCTTCATTCATATCAAGGACTTAATTAGGGATCGTGAACAAAGCTATAATAAGTTAATTCGTCCTATACTAACCGTACCAGAATCTATTCAGATTAGTGCTCTGCTGAAAGTCATGCAGCGTGCGAAGACACAAATCGCCATTCTGATTGATGAGTATGGTGGAACATCGGGAATGGTAACACTGGAAGATATCATGGAGGAAATTGTAGGAGAAATTCAGGATGAGTTCGATGAAGAGCGTCCTGGTGTTGAGAAGCTGGGGGAGGATGAACACTCCATCGACGGCTTGATGCTTATTGAAGAGATCAATGATCTTTTGGGTCTCCACATGGATACTGAGGATTATGATACGATAGGCGGTTGGCTGTATTCTAAACTGGAGGTTAATCCACCTCAAAAAGGGCAGTCTGTAGAATTTGATGATCATCTGTTTATTGTAGAAGAAACGGATAATAAGCGGATTTCTCGAATTAAGCTACTGAAGTTACAGCTATTGACTGAAGAAGCTGGTGCATAACGAACTTATTTATATTTATTAAGACACAGGGCTGTAGCCTTGTGTCTTTTTTTACAGTGTATTTACAGTATTGTTTGCCAAAAAGAGATTAAAAATTATATAATTTTAAATGTATATGATAAAAACTACATTAGTCCACAGAGGACAGAAAGGAATTCTCCTTGAGTAAACCTAATAAAAGTACAAGCGTTCCCCAGCTAAGCAAACAAGAGAAACGGCGGGTAGAACAGGAGCAACAAAAGCAGAAGACGAGAATTTTAATTATTGGTTCAATTGCTTTAGTAGTCATCATTTTTGTTGGATTGTTTATGTTAGCTTCGAAAGATGCCGCAAAAAATGCCACTACGGGAGAACCAGTGGAATTCAATTACAGTGAGCTACCTAGAGTCGGTAAAGAGGATGCACCTGTTAAAATTGTTGAATTTGGTGATTTAAAATGTCCAGCGTGTTCCCAATTTGCAACTTCAGTTAAACCGAAGATTGTTCAAGATTTTGTCAACGAGGGAAAAGCAGCGCTCTACTTTGTAAATATGGCTTTCGTTGGTCCAGACTCTGAGACTGCCTCACTTGCTGCATTATCTGTATATCATCAGAATAAAGATGAATTCTGGAAGTTCTACGATGCTGTATACGCACAGCAAGGTGATGAGAGCGAAGAATGGGCAACTGAAGATTTCTTAGTAAGCCTTGCGGAGAAAGAGAAGTTAGCTATCGATTACGAAATGCTGCGTAAAGATATCAAGGATCGTACGTTTGCAGATGACCTAAATAAGGGCATGCAGCTAGCTACTGAAGCAGGGGTAACTACAACGCCATCCCTTTACATCAATGGAGTAAAGACTGCGGATCCATTTAACATTGAAGCGATTTCAACTGAAATTAATGACGCCGCAAAAGCTGTGGAGGCAAAGTGACAAAGTTCCTATCTTTTTGCAAGCGTAACTGCCTGTATCTGGCCTGGTTCGTCTCTTTAGTTGCTGTTGCCGGTAGCTTGTATTTGAGCGAAGTATTGAAATATGAACCTTGTAAGCTTTGCTGGTTCCAGCGAATTTTCATGTATCCTCAGTTATTCCTCTTGGGAATTGCAACGTTTCGAGGGGATAAACGGATAATCCCTTATGTACTTCCACTAAGCTTGATTGGTGGCAGTATCTCGATCTATCACTATGCGGAACAGAAAATTCCTGCGTTAAGTAAAGTTCTTCCTTGTACAATTGGTGTTCCTTGTAATAAGGATTACTTGAACTTTTTTGGATTCATTACGATACCATTCCTTGCGTTAATCGCTTTTGCTTTAATTAGTATTTTACTTTGGTACGGACGTAAGGAAGAAGAAGTGATGGAGTTAGATACAGAGGAAAGTTTAGGATTTTGATTTTTTAACTTTAAGTGATCCGAAAAAATGTGAAAAGTGATTAAAAACACGATCCAGAGGGATAATTGAAGAGAATGAAAGAGAGCATCCAATAAGACGCTGTATTTGCGCTTACTGGATGTTTTTTCATTCTTTTTTCATTTTTTTCAACGCTTTACTGTAACCACTTTGTAGACTAATATTAGACCTTGTGAGAAGTTGAATATGCGCTGAATTTTCTTAGGAAAAACGGGGGAACCAAACTTGGCATTCGTGCCAATGGGGTGAATCGGAATGGGTCGATTGGACTTAAACCGTAGGGCTATACCACAGCCCGAATCCGCCAGCTAACCTCGTAAGCAAAGGTGGGATAATGACCATGCATAGCATGCGGATCATTTCCGTATGCTATTTTTAGTGTCTGCATTTATGAAATCCACCAATGAAAACAGCGCGCGGAATTTCCGTTTCAGCTCCCAAAGAAAGGAACTGTATCCACCATGGTAAGCAAGGTAAAACGACTATTGATCGGGCGTCCGATGAAGTCGAACGAACTCGATCATGAAAAGTTATCCAAGGTTAAAGCACTGGCTGTCCTGTCTTCTGATGCGCTCTCGTCTGTAGCCTACGGAACGGAACAAATTCTGATTGTACTAGTGGCTGCAGGGTTTACTGCCATCTGGTATTCCCTGCCAATTGCATTAGCCGTATTGGGCCTGCTGGCCATCCTGATTTTATCCTATCGGCAGACGATCTACGCTTATCCTCAGGGAGGCGGAGCTTACATCGTTGCCAAGAGTAATCTTGGTGTTCCGACAGGGCTTTTAGCAGGAGGGTCTTTGTTAGTGGATTACATTCTGACCGTTGCTGTTAGTGCGTCGGCAGGGACGGATGCGATCACATCGGCTTTTCCAAGTCTTCATAATCACACCGTTCTTATTGCAGTATCCGTTATTATTCTTCTTACTTTAATTAATCTTCGCGGAGTTACAGAATCAGCTTCATTCATCGCAATCCCAGTGTATTTGTTCGTGGTGTCGATTGTAGTGTTGATTATCTCCGGTATTATTAAATATGCAGCAGGTGGCGTGCATGCGAATGTCCCTGAAATTGGCGCTGCTGTTTCTAATGTTAGTTTGTTTCTACTATTAAAAGCCTTCAGTTCTGGCTGTTCGGCTCTTACGGGTGTAGAGGCTGTATCTAATGCTATTCCAAACTTTAAAGCACCTGCAGAAAAGAATGCAGCCAAGACCTTAATGGTCATGGGAGTTATACTTGGATTTATGTTCACAGGCATCACACTCCTGGCGTATTGGTACGGCATAGTGCCTGACGAAAAGGCCACAGTTGTTTCTCAGATCGCTGAATCGACCTTTGGTCGCGGAACTTTATATTTTTTCATTCAAGGTATCACAGCAGTAATTTTGTTCTTGGCGGCAAATACGGCATACTCAGCGTTCCCGCTGCTTGCATTTATGTTTGCAAAAGATAAATATATGCCGCATGCTTTTATGGTTCGTGGTGACCGTCTAGGCTTCTCCAATGGTATTATTTTTCTAGGTGTTCTGTCAGCACTGCTTGTAGCTGCATTCCACGGAAATACAGAAAGCCTGATTCCTCTTTATGCGGTTGGTGTCTTCATTCCATTCACATTGTCACAGCTAGGAATGATGGTTCATTGGTTTAAAACCAAACCAGCGGGATGGAAAAAAAGATTTGTTGTAAATACCATTGGTATGCTGACTACATTGACGATTACGCTTATTTTTATCATCACTAAATTTTCAAGCGTATGGATGGCTTTCATTTTCTTACCTGCTGTAATGTTCGTGTTCCACCGGATTCACAAGCACTATTTGAACACTGCAGATCAGCTTCGTATATGCCCGAGTACAGATAAACCTTTGATTAAAGGCAGCACGGTTGTTGTCCCTGTTGCCGGTGTAACACGTGCTGTACTGCATTCCATTAGCTATGCCAAGTCTTTAACGGATAATGTTGTAGCAGTATATGTTGGATTTGATGAAGAGGACATCCAAAAGATGGAGCAACGGTGGGAGGAGTGGAACCCAGGTGTACGCCTGATTGTACTTCGTTCCAGATATCGCAGTATTATTCGTCCGTTACTGAAATTTATTGATACAGTGGAGTGGAAGACCGCAGCAACGGATCATATCACGATCCTGATCCCACAATTTATCACTAAGCATTGGTGGCAAGCTGTACTTCATAATCAGACCAGCTTTTTAATCCGTTCTTACCTAATGAATTCAAAAGATGTTGTGGTAGCGACTGTCCCTTATCATTTGAATAAATAGTGAACCCTTAAGGAGAGGCTATATCCGGAACGTTCGGAATATAGCCTTTTTTGTATTTTAAAGAAGGAAATTGTTACAAATCCACAAAATTTAAAATTTATATGTTGACATAGAGAATGAGAATCAATATCATTTAAAAGTGAGACAGAGACAGTCAACATCTTTGAGAAAACATAGCTTGTACACACTAGGAGGGTATTAAATGTTTTGGTTTAACAGAAAAAGATTTGGAAGCATGAAATTAACGATGGTCGGATTAATGGTGATGGTGCTATTTTTATCCGCTTGCGGTAATAATAATTCCGGTAACGCATCAAACACAGGATCAGAGCCTACAGCAGCACCTACTGCTGAAGCCACAGAAGCTCCTGCAGCGCCTAAGACGTTAACGGATGCAATGGGGCATGAAGTAACGATTCCGGCTAATCCAACGCGTGTACTGGGTTCTTATTTGGAGGATGCTCTGGTAACTCTGGGTGTGACTCCAGTAGCACAATGGTCCGTACCGAATGGTGTTCAGGATTATCTGGCCGCTGAATTGAAAGATGTGCCTACCATTAGCTACGATCTTCCGCTCGAGGCAGTAACCAGCTTTGCTCCGGATCTTATTCTCATCCCATCGGAGTCTTCTGTACAGAACGGTATCTACGACCAACTGAATAAGATTGCACCGACTTATGTGATTGGGGATGAACTAAATCAAGATTGGCGTAAATCGCTGCTCAAGATTGGTGAAATTCTGAACAAGACCCCTGAAGCAGAGAAAGCCATTAAAGAGTATGAAGACAAAGCGGCTGCTGCGAAAGAAGAGCTTGAAGGAGCTATTGGTCAAGAGTCCGTGGCGATTTTATGGTTGGTACAAAAGAACTTCTATATTGTAGATGAAACACGCAGTAGTGGTGCTGTGTTATACACAGACCTTGGTGTAACGCTGCCTAACTTAGTAACAGAAATTCCTGTTGGCACAAGAGCTATTTGGAATCCAATCTCACTAGAGAAGCTTTCTGAGCTGACGGCAGATCATATTATTCTTGTAAACAGTGATAAGACTGAGGGTTCGGAGATCCTGGACAGTGCAATTTGGAAAGGTATCCCGGCTGTAAAAGCTGGTAATGTGCATGAAATGAGCTCAACAAGCAGCTGGTTATACAGTGGTGCGAACGCTGGCGGCAAAATTATTGATGATGTGTTAGAAAGTCTTGTGAAATAAAAAGTCGTAATTCACCATGAATGAGACTGATCTTTTGGTGGGGAAGGGCGTGCAGATCAAGTATCTTAGGATACTAAGATACTTGATCTGCACCATTTTTTTATAAACCATTCCCATATTACGGAAAAACTACTCCTACAATTGTACAACCTAATTTTTTTTGCGATAATGAGAATGATTGTTGTTATCATATAGACTAATGTAACTATCGATTAAGGAGACGACTCATGGTTTCACCCTCAGATTTCGCAAATCGCAATAAAAATGATACAAAAAAAGCTCTACATACCCGACCGGCAGCTGCAATGGGTATTCTAGTGATTGGACTTGCTGCTATTGCCTTTGGACTGGCACTTTCGGTCTCGGTGGGTGCGGCAAATATCAAGCTAGCTACGGTATGGGAAGCAATATTTCATTTCAATCCAGATTTACAGCAACATCAGGTGATAAGAGAACTGCGATTTCCACGCGCGATAGCAGGTGCTATGGTCGGTGCTTGCTTCGCAGTAGCAGGGGCAATCATGCAAGGCATGACAAGAAACCCGCTGGCGGATTCAGGTCTGTTAGGCTTGAATGCGGGAGCAGGTGTAGCGCTGGCCATAGTTTTTGCTTTTGCACCTTCGCTCTCCTTCACTTCACTTATGTTGTTTTGTTTTATAGGTGCCGCTGTAGCCTCATTTATCGTATTCGGAATTGGGTCGCTATCTTTTAATGGCCTTACACCGTTACGTTTAACGCTCGCAGGCTCTGCGGTAAGTGCATTACTGGTTGCTGTTAGTCAGGGTATAGCTATTCTTTTTAACTTATCCCAGGATATTGCCTTCTGGCTGGCTGGAGGAATGGGTGGGGCGAGCTGGACTCAGATCAAGATTATTTTTCCTTGGGTGTTCGTGGCATTAATCGCAGCGATGATATTATCGCGGTCCGTCACTTTGCTCAGCTTAGGAAGAGAAGTTGCTGTTGGTCTGGGGCAGCGGACAAGATTAGTGCAGTTGGCATGTATGATTGTTGTAGTCGTTCTTGCCGGAAGTGCAGTCTCAATGGTTGGCCCGATTGCTTTTATAGGACTAATTATTCCACATGTTACACGTTATTTCGTTGGTGTAGATTATCGCTGGATTATTCCTTGCTCGGCGATTCTAGGGAGCTTATTGATTATCTTTGCGGATATCGCCGCTAGAATGATAAATGCACCTTATGAAACGCCGCTAGGCGCTTTAATAGCCATCATCGGTGTACCTTTCTTTATTTACTTGGCGAGTAAGCGTAAGGGGGAGCTGTAATGCACAGATTAACCCTTTCTCCTAATGAAAAAGAACGCCGCACACGCGCCTTTACAGTGTTATCGCTGCTTGCCATTTTGATCGTTGTTGTATTTATTGTCAGTATGGATACAGGATTTATGCGTCTATCCCCCCGGGAGGTATTACATACACTGCTGGGAGATGGAACTCATCAGCAAAAGCTAATTTTATTTGATTTCAGATTACCTCGCATCGTTATTTCATTGTTAGTTGGAGCGGGCTTTGCAGTGTCAGGCTGTATCTTACAAAGTCTCGCTCGGAATGCACTTGCTGAACCGGCTACGCTGGGCATTAGTGCGGGTGCAGGTTTTGCGGTAATCATTTTCATCTCGTTTTTTCCGGCTACAACAGCAGCTCCGGTATTCGTCTTGCCGCTTTTAGCGCTTGGAGGAGCTAGCTTAACCGCCGCTTTAATTTATATTCTTGCATATCGGAAAGCAGATGGTCTGTCTCCAACAAGGTTGATCCTTATCGGGATTGCGGTCGCTGCCGGAATCAATGCTTGCCAGCTTGTGTTAGCCCTTCGGCTTGATCCTAATAATTATCAATTTGTAGCGACTTGGATCGCCGGGAAAATATGGGGTGGCGATTGGAGATTTGTCCTTGCGCTGCTGCCTTGGATAGCGATTCTGTTACCGTTCGCCTTCTATAAGGCCCGTATTCTTAATGTATTGAATCTAGGAGATCATACTTCATTAGGACTTGGAATGCGCGTGGAGAAGGAACGTATTCTCCTTCTGGTAACAGCAGTTGCGCTTGCCGGCTCCTGTGTCGCTGTAAGCGGAGGGATTGGCTTTGTTGGTTTAATTGCACCACATCTAGCCCGCAAGCTTGTGGGACCCCGTCATCAGGTATTATTACCGGCTAGTGCTTTGACAGGGGCACTCCTTATGATTACTGCGGATACCATCGGAAGATGGGTTCTGCAGCCTGCAGAAGTTCCAACAGGCATCGTGGTTGCGATCATTGGTGCACCTTACTTTTTGTATTTACTCGCCAAATCAAAAGTGTAAAACTAAGCTCTTTCTTACGAAGCAAGATAAATTATGTAGTTCATTCTAGGAGCATAGCTTCATAAAACTTTTAAGGAGTGGTTAACATGTCAGAACGTTTGAATACAGAAGAATTAAGTATTGGGTATGCAGAGGCTACAATTGTTAAAGGTTTGAACTTATCCATCCCTACTGGAAAAATCACCGCACTAGTGGGCGCTAACGGCTCTGGTAAATCTACAATTCTTAAAACTATGGCCCGGATCATGAAGCCTAAGAGCGGCAGCGTGATGCTGGACGGCAAATCGATCCATAACTTTTCTACGAAAGAGGTAGCTCGTCAGCTTGCGATCTTACCGCAAAACCCAACGGCTCCAGACGGACTAACGGTCTCTGAACTTGTCAGCTATGGTCGCTTCCCGCATCAAAAAGGATTCGGCACAATGACAGCGGAGGATCGCAGCATTATCTCTAACGCGATCACTGTTACAGGGATGGAGCCTTTCCATGACCGTCCGATTGACCGCTTGTCCGGAGGACAACGTCAGCGTGCTTGGATCGCAATGGCATTGGCACAAGAAACAGACATTCTATTCCTAGACGAACCAACAACATTTCTAGATATGGCGCACCAGCTTGAAGTTCTACAGCTTCTGCAAAAGCTGAATGAGGAAGAAGGCCGTACCATTATTATGGTAGTGCATGATCTGAATCATGCTACTCGTTATGCGCAGCATATGGTAGCTATTAAGTCCGGTACTGTGGTTAGTGAAGGCTCACCTACTGAAGTTATGACACCAGATGTACTGCGGGAAGTGTTTGGAATTGAGGCGGATATTGTGCCAGATCCACGCACCGGTGTGCCGCTGTGCCTTCCTTACGAGCTTGCAGCCTATAAAGCGGTGTAAACATTATTGAAAATCATACAACGAACAGGCTCCCGTCATTGACAAGGGAGCCTGTTCGTTGTTACAGTTGTGGTTGCCTACAATTCCATGATACCACTACTTAAAATAGATCAAAGAACCATCATTTTCACATGGTTAAAGGAGCATGAAACATGAATATTGACAAAATTCAAGATGACCTAGAGCAATTAATGACTGCAGGAATAGTGAAGAGTCATGAAAACTTAAAAGATTACGTGTATACCAAAATGGGCGGCAAAGCTGATATTTTGGCGGCACCAGCTACTTATGATGAAATTCAAAAGATCGTTACATATGCTGAACAAAATGGGATAACCCTTACGGTACTTGGGAACGGCTCTAACGTGATTATCCGTGATGGAGGCGTGCGTGGGATCGTTCTGCAAACGGCAGGACTGACCGGAATGGGAATTCGTGATAATCTCTTGTATGCGGAGTGCGGCGCCAAGATTATTGATGTTTCCAGATATGCGCTGGAAATGGAGCTTACGGGTCTTGAGTTCGCCTGCGGCATTCCAGGAACGGTTGGTGGAGCGTTATACATGAACGCAGGTGCTTACGGCGGAGAAATTAAAGATGTACTGCATAGCGCGCTGGCTATAACTAAGAGCGGACAATTAGTGACTCTGCGAGGGGATGAGCTGCAATGGGGTTATAGAAAAAGCGTGTTCGCAAGCGGTGAATACATCGTGCTTGAGGCCAATTTTGCTATGACTTCTGGTGATGCGTTAGCCATCAAGTCGAAAATGGATGAACTTACTTACCTGCGTGAATCGAAGCAGCCGCTTGAGTATCCATCCTGTGGGAGTGTCTTTAAACGTCCTCCAGGTCGTTTTGCGGGTCAGTTAATTCAAGAGAGTGGCTTACAGGGAACAAGAATCGGTGGTGCTGAGGTATCCAAGAAACACGCAGGATTTATTGTAAATGCAGATAATGCAACTGCCAGTGATTACATCGGGTTAATTCACCATGTAAGATCGACTGTGAAGGATAAATTCGGAGTGGAGCTGGAAACTGAAGTGGAGATCATTGGAGAAGAATAACCTCTAATTTGTAAGAGCCCGCAGATTACTGTGGGCTCTTTTGCTGTTATCACTTATGGTTCAATCCACTGATAGGGTGTATTTAGCTCTATCTGTAGTTATTTCCGCCTTGAGATCACCTATATCCTCAATACGAAGCCCGTCAATAGCTAAGTCATAGGTGGAATGTGGTAGAGATACTAGCTCACCATCAGCGTTTAAAGTACTGCCAAATCCTTTTAATATTAATGCACTCCCTAGATAATCATCGATAACATCCTCCGCACTCCGGAACTCAACGGCCTCCAGATTAAAATGAATTTTATCCAGATCACGAAGCTCTTTCTTTTCAATAACAATGGTTTCATTTACATGACTGTTAATCCAGTCCATCAATTTCTGTATGCTTTGTTCCATAAGATGATCCCACCTTTACTTCAAAGATTATTAGGTTTAAGTTACCCTTTTTGTAGGATTTGAATCCATATTTTTGCCACATCTGAGTGAAAATGAACAAAGGATGGTGCTAAGCTATAGCGAATGTTACAGAATAGCAACAGCAGAGATAATCCTCTACAACCAGAATAAGGATAGATATTAACTATTCGAAAAAGGGGGTAGTGTCATTTGATTCAGCTAACTGAGGTCTCCAAGTATTATCAGGACAGGTGTGCGGTTGATCGAATAACTTTTGCAGTGGAGAAGGGAGAAGTCTTTGGGTTTCTAGGTCCCAATGGTGCTGGTAAGACGACCACGATGCGAATGATGACGGGTCTTCTTCAGTCTACAAGCGGAGAAATTTCAATTAATGGCATGAATATTTTACGTCATAAAAAAGAAATTCATGCCCAAATTGGCGTTGTTTTCGAGCTTCCCAATCTGTATATGCGTTGTTCTATCCGAGATAATCTAGAGCTGTTTGCTGACCTGTATAGGGTAGCAGCCAGTCGGGTGAATGAAGTCATGGAAATTCTTCAACTGTTAGATAAGGAAAAAGCTAAGGTAAGTAGCTTGTCTAAAGGCTGGAAGCAGCGTGTCCTAATCGCCAGAGCATTATTACATAAGCCTCAAGTGTTGTTTTTAGATGAGCCTACGAGTGGATTAGATCCAAATTCAGCCTCACTCATTCGTAATCACATCAAGAAAATTCAAGATGAAGGTACAACTATTGTCTTAACAACGCATGATATGCACGAGGCAGAAGAATTAAGCGATAGAGTAGGGATCATGCACGCTGGTGCATTGGTGGCACTTGATGAACCCCATAGACTTAAGACCATGTATGGTAAACCAGAAATTGAAGTGAAATATCAGCAGGATGGAGAAGTGATTATGAAATCCTGGCCGATAGCAGAAGCGTCTACAAAAGATCATATTTATCAGCTAATGTCTAATCATCAAATGATAAGTATGCACAGTAAAGAGGCTTCGCTGGCAGATGTATTTGCTGCCTTGACGGGAAGTGAGTTAAGTTGAGTTATCCGTTATGGAAGCTGTTTAAGCATGAGTGTAAGGATATACTACGTAATCCAGCGACTGTAATTCTAATTGTGTTGCCTATATTTATGGCAAAAATAATCATCACTGTAGTGGACAAGAGCGGTCTAGATTTCATGCTTCTTTCAACTTGGATCTTGTTTGCTCAAGTAATGGTTGGAATCATGATTACCGGCCCAGGATTAATTGAGGAGCGAGAGAGTAAAACTTATGATGCACTGTTGATCTCACCGTTAAGCAGAGGTCAGATCATTATTGCTAAGGCGGGTTCTGTTCTTGTCTTTTCGTTATTTTCACAGCTGATAGTTTATGTACTTAATCAAGGGTTGAACATAGATTTATTGTCTTCGTTGATATATATGTTATTGGGTGGAATGATCTTTGTACAAGTTGGAATTATCATCGGATTAAAGGTAAGTTCCTCCAAAAATGGCTCGGCCATCAGCTCTGCATTTATGGTTCTTTTTTTCTTGGTGGCTTCTGTTTACTTAGCTCTTCCAGAATGGACTTATCCGATCTTTGCAGCTTTGCCGAGTATTGAAATCACCCAGAACTTGAACAGTATTCTTAATGGAGAAGGGATATTGCCTGTAGAAAGTCTGCTGTTGCTCATATGGATTGCAGTGCTTTCGGTTTGGATTTGGAAGATCGAGAAAGAGTAGAACTTGTCAGGAGCAGGCCACCCGTGGTATAGTTCAAGACGCAATATGCTTAAAGAAGAAGTCTGCACGGATTGTGCAGGAGAGGTTCGCGAACTCCCTCTATAAAAAACTAAGAGTATATTAAACCGTATAAGCGGATGCTGTCCTTTACCCGGACGTTGCTTCCGTTTCTTCTTAGTGGAGCCAAGTTTTCGAAATCTCGTTCTTCTTTCCATTACCGGCCAAGGTCGAAGGAAAAGAGAGGGGTTTTTTGTCGTGTCAGAAGGAAGATTAAAAGAGGAAATGCAAGAAGTCACTTTGCTTGGTAATCAGGGAACGCAGTACAAGTTTGGTTATGATCCAGACATTCTAGAAGTATTTGATAATAAGCATCCTGGGCGTGATTATTTTGTTAAATTCAACTGCCCTGAGTTTACTAGCTTATGTCCTGTTACAGGCCAGCCGGATTTTGCCACACTGTATATTTCGTATATTCCTGAACAGAAGATGGTGGAATCTAAATCATTAAAGCTGTATTTATTCAGCTTCCGTAACCATGGTGACTTTCATGAGGACTGTGTCAACATTATTATGAATGATCTGATCTCACTGATGGACCCACGTTACATTGAGGTATGGGGCAAATTCACTCCGCGTGGAGGCATTTCTATTGATCCTTATTGCAACTATGGAAGACCGGGTACGAAGTATGAGGCGATGGCGGAGCACCGCTTGATCAATCACGACCTCTATCCGGAAAAAGTGGACAACCGCTAATCCCAATAAGTTGATAAGGAGAGATTAAGATGAATAAAAAAGCACTAGTTGTATTCAGCGGCGGACAAGATAGCACCACTTGCCTGATTTGGGCATTGAAGCATTTTGAGGAAGTGCAGGTAGTTACCTTCAACTATAATCAGCGTCATGCGGCTGAAATCGAAGTTGCTACAGAAATAGCAGCTAAGTTTAATGTAAAACAGCATATTCTTGATTTGGGACTGCTGAATCAACTGGCACCAAATGCTTTAACACGGCAGGATATTGATATTGTGGCTGGCGAAGGCGATGACCTTCCAAGTACGTTTGTGGACGGACGAAATCTGTTGTTTTTATCTTTTGCCGCAATATTAGCTAAACAGTTAGGTTACTCCCATATTGTTACTGGAGTCTGCCAAACGGACTTTAGCGGATATCCGGACTGCCGTGATGTTTTTGTGAAATCATTGAATGTTACACTGAATTTATCTATGGACTATGAGTTTGCAATACACACTCCACTGATGTGGCTGGATAAAAAAGAAACGTGGAAGATGGCCGATGAACTGGGTTATTTTGATTATGTTCGCGAACACACTCTGACCTGTTATAACGGCATAATTGGCAGAGGTTGTGGAACTTGTCCAGCATGTCTATTACGTCAGCGGGGACTTGAACAATATGAGGCGGAAAGAACGGAGGTCCGTTCTTAATGCTTAACGAGGTCTCAGTCTGCAAAATATTTACGTTCGACGCGGCGCATCAGTTAGTGGGTCACAAAGGGAAGTGCAGTAACCTGCACGGTCATACGTATAAGCTCGAAGTAGTGCTTAAGGGCAAACCTATGACCGCGGAAGGCCATTCGGACGAAGGGTTTGTAATTGATTTCAGCGATATCAAAACAACAGTGCAGCAAAGCCTTGTAGACCGTCTAGATCATGCTTTTCTCGCTATGGGAAATGAACCTGTGTTAGAGACGTTAACGAATACGGGTTCCAAAGTAGCTTTGCTGTCTTTCCGGACCACCGTTGAGAATATGTCTTCATATATAGCATACAAGCTTAAGCAAGCGGGGCTTCCCTTGTACGCTGTAAAGCTATGGGAGACACCAACCTCTTGGGCAGAAGTGCTGGCTGAAGATATTCCTGAGGATGGACCATCTTACCGCTTGTATGGAGGCTGTGATTGTGAGTAAGATTCCTGTAATTGAAATCTTCGGTCCGACCATTCAAGGTGAAGGTGCGGTAATTGGTGTGAAGACTATGTTTGTCCGCACCTATGGCTGCGATTATCGCTGTGGCTGGTGTGACTCCGCTTTTACTTGGGATGGTTCGGCTAAGGATAAGGTTCGAATGATGGCCTCGGATGAGATTATGAATGAACTTATAGCTATAGCTGGAGATAATTTCGACTGTGTTACGATTTCAGGCGGCAATCCTGCTTTAATTGGTGATGGGATGGGCACTTTTATTAACCTGCTACATGAGCGAGGGATACAAGCTGCAATAGAAACTCAGGGCAGTAAATGGCAGGAATGGTTCAATGACGTGGATGTGCTGACCATTAGTCCGAAGCCGCCAAGCTCAGGGATGACAACGAATTGGGAAATGCTAGATAACATCATGAGTAAGCTGGAGAATCTGGGCCGTACCACACACAGTCTTAAAGTCGTAGTGTTTGACGATAAGGACTTCGGTTATGCAAAAGACATTCACCATCGATATCCCAATGTGCAGCTCTATCTGCAGCCTGGGAATGATGATGTCACTGAAGAGGGTGACATTTCTGCTCGACTTTTGGGGAGGCTGGAATGGTTGTTTAATAAAGTAATCTTAGATCCTGAAATGAATAGAGTGCGTGTACTACCACAGCTGCATGCTTTAATCTGGCATAATAAGCGTGGCAAGTAAAAAGGGGTGTAATGTAATGGGTGTCTGCATAGCAGATGCCCTTTTTTTGTTGATTTGAGTCTTTAAAAAGGTAGATAGAATGTCCCATAATCTGGTATGATTTTCATAAAAGTTATAGGAGGTACCTAATGGGAAATTTAACTGCACTGTTAATTATTGATGTTCAAGAAGCTATGTTCTCCTATCCTGATCAAAAGCTGTACGATGAAGAGGGTGTGATGGAGAGAATTATTTCCCTTCAGCATAAGGCTAGGGTGGCAGGTACTCCAATTGTTTATATTCAACATACGGAAGATGAGGAATACACAAAAGGTACGCCCACATGGCAGATCAGTCATCGTATCACACCGCAGGAAGGCGAAGTTATTGTGGAGAAGCCTACTTGGGATGCTTTTCACCAAACCGTGTTGCAAGATGAGCTACAGAAGCTCGGGATCACGAATCTGGTGATTTGTGGGATGCAAAGTGAATTCTGTCTAGATACAACGATAAGACGCGCATATAGCATGGGATATAAAAGTGTGCTGGTTTCAGATGCTCATAGCACCTTTGATAGCGGGGTTCTGAGTAGTAGAGAGATCGTTAAGCATCATAATGCGGTAATTGGAGGTAGATTCGCCCAGTTACGAGCTGAAAGCGAGGTTCAGTTCTAGATGAATACCCCACAGGCTGCCATGAAACCTATTCAGCGTTCTCGACTTAGACTATTTGCCGGAAAGCGATATTTTATTTGGAAAAGATACTTGAAATGGTGTACTGATCGCGGCAAGATGGCGAAGCAGCGCACTAGTGATATTTTATCTTATGAGGCCATGACTCACGCTACACCGTTATTACGTAGTCTTCGGAATGTAGATATGGTGCTTCAATATAATAAAATAACAAATTTACGGCTGGCGATCGCGAAACTGGATGGACTCATGGTGCGGCCGGGGGAGACGTTTTCCTATTGGAGATGCATCGGCAAGCCCAGTAAGCGAAAAGGTTATCTGGAAGGTATGGTTCTGCATTATGGCGGTTTTCATTCTGGAGTTGGCGGGGGGCTATGCCAGTTGTCTAATCTGATCTACTGGATGACACTGCATACTCCTCTTACGGTTACGGAACGGCATCGGCACAGCTATGATGTATTTCCAGATGAACAGCGCACACAGCCATTTGGAAGCGGGGCTACCTGTTCTTATAATTATTTGGATCTTCAAGTGAAGAATAACACGAATCAAACGTATCAATTAAAGCTCTGGCTGGATGACAGTCATTTTCATGGGGAATGGAGATGCGATGAGCAGTCCCTTTATAAATATGAAGTGTACGAAAGTGATCATCGGATAAGCCTAGAACCATGGGGCGGATATATTCGTAGCAATAAGATCAGTCGAAAAATATTCACACGTACAGGCGACCTAGTTGGAGATGTAGCTGTAACGGATAATTATGCGCTTATGATGTATTCTCCGCTTCTTCATGGATAAGAGGATAGGGCTTAGGGTTATAACATAGAAAGACACGTTATCGTTCTACCCTATGCCATACTTCAAAGGAGCGGATTAACAGCATGATAGCATTAACCTACCAAGGGAAGAAGAAAGTGAAAGTTAAAGAGGTTGCTGATCCGAAGATTGAGAAAAAGGATGACATTATCGTACGAATTACCTCTACAGCGATTTGTGGCTCAGATCTGCACATTTTTAACGGTGAAATTCCAGGTATGCATGATGATTATGTTATTGGCCATGAGCCCATGGGGATTGTTGAGGAGACCGGTCCAGACGTAACTAAAGTCAAGAAAGGCGACCGGATCATTATTCCCTTTAATGTAGCCTGTGGTCAGTGCTACTTCTGCCAGCATGAGATGGAGAGTCAATGCGACAATGCTAATGACGCCAAGGATACAGGCGGGTATCTGGGTTATTCCGATACTTATGGGGGCTTTGCAGGAGGGCAAGCCGAATTACTGCGGGTTCCTTATGGTAATTTCGGTCCTTTTGTTGTTCCTGAGGATGCAGAAATGGAAGATGAGAAAATTCTTTTCTTATCTGATATTGTGCCTACTGCTTGGTGGGGCGTAGAAAGCGGCGGAGTGAAGCCAGGGGATACAGTCATTGTTCTCGGCTGCGGGCCTGTTGGACTGCTTACTCAAAAGTTTGCCTGGATCAAAGGCGCCTCAAGAGTCATTGCGGTTGATCATATTGGCTACCGTCTGCAGCATGCGAAGCTGACAAATAATGTAGAAATTTACAACTTTGAAGAGATTAAGGATATTGAAGCTCATTTGAAGGAGATAACACATGGGGGCGCAGATGTAGTTATTGACTGTGTAGGTTTGGATGCCAAAATATCTGCTTTGGAGAAAGTGGAGACCACGTTGAAGCTACAAGGAGGCTCACTCAGCGCATTTAGAATGGCCTCGGATATCGTACGTAAATTCGGAACTATTCAGCTTGTGGGGGTTTATGGACTTACTTACAATATGTTCCCTTTGGGTCATCTATTTGAACGCAACATTACTTTGAAAATGGGACAGGCTCCAGTGATTCATTATATGCCTTTACTTTATAAGATGATTAAAGAGAATAAATTTGATCCTACAGATATCATTACGCATCGCTTGCCTATCAGTAAAGCGGAGCATGGCTATGACATTTTTAGTGAGAAAAAAGAGGATTGCATCAAGGTGGTTCTGAAACCTTAGGCTTTAAGAAGCATGAGCTCTCGTCAGAAATGACATTGCTTATGCTTTTTTTAGCGAAATCTAATGAAAATAGATGCATTTTTTCACGGTCTGCGTTAAATTAACATAAGTGACTTAAGATATTGAAAGGACGCGTACCATGTGAAGCTTAAAAAACCGCCACTTCCTATTCCAATTTTAATGTTGATTGGGATTGTGGCCATCTCTTTTTCTGCCATTTTTATCAAGTGGTCTGCAGCACCAGCATCTATACAAGGAATGTATCGGCTGTTGTTCACCTCGCTGCTGATGTTGCCTTTTGCAAGACCATACAGCGGAGCAGCGTTCGCGCTTCGTAAAAAAGACTGGATCATGCTAGTGCTCTCAGGCACTATGCTAGCGCTACATTTTTTGCTTTGGATGGGCTCTTTGAAGTATACTTCGGTAGCTAGTTCAACAATGATCATGGCGCTGGAGCCCGTGTTTATAATGCTGGGCGTTTATTTTTTGTATAAGGAAAAAACAGCTGTGTCTGCTATTCTAGGGTTGAGTATCGCTATTGGCGGAGTAGTATTTATCGGCTGGGGAGATATTGGAATCTCTGCGGATAATCTTAAAGGTGATTTGCTATCGGTTGGAGGAACAGTCGCGGTAGCTGTGCATATGCTTATCGGTCAAAGGCTTGTAGTGCGCATGCCCTCATATTTGTATAGCTTGATAGTATTCTTGTCAGCGGCTGGCGTGTTTGCCATTTACAATCTGATCATGGGGATTTCCTTCTTCAACTATCCTGCAAATGAGTGGGGAATCTTCGTTTTGCTAGCAGTGGTTCCAACGGTGTTCGGGCATATTTTATTTAATTGGCTGCTTCAGTATGTATCCGCAACTACGGTATCTATGAACATCTTAGGAGAACCAGTGGGGGCAAGTATCCTCGCGTATCTGCTCTTGGGTGAACAATTAACTGCGCTACAATGGGCAGGTGGACTTTTGGTTATGTTTGGACTTGGCGTATATTTGTATACTGGAAGAAAGAAAACGATTCAGGTGGCAGAAGCCATTCAGAATGCTTCATAACAGATATTTTAATCATAAAGGGGTCGCAAGGTATGGAAGAACAAGATCAAAATTTAGAATTGCATTCTGGAAAAGGCATTGGGCCAACAAGTGAGGAACTATGGAACGAAGACACGTACACAGCTTGGGTTGCTCGATTTGGTACACCGTCAGAGGCAGCAGCAAAGTTAATTAAGGAACCAAGTGCAAAGCTGTACCCGCTCTCTTCTTATTTTGGAGATGTACAGGGTAAAAAGATGATGAATCTCATGGGATCAAACGGAATGAAGGCAGTCGCTCTGTCATTACTCGGGGCGGACGTAACTGTTGCCGACTTCTCGGAGGCTAATGCGCGTTATGCTGCTGAACTCGCTCAAGAAGCGGGTGTTCAGCTAAACTATATCGTATCGGATGTTCTGAAGCTTCCAGATCACGTACTGGATGGTTCATATGATATCGTATTTGCGGAGTTAGGGATTGTTCATTACTTTACCGACCTTGCTCTTTTTATGGAAACAGTCCACCATTTACTTTCTCCTGGTGGGATTTTTATTCTGCGCGATTTCCATCCTGTGACGACTAAGCTTATATCCTCTAAGGGTTCTACAGCGAAGGTTCGCAAACACAAAGTCAGCGGTGACTACTTCGACACGACATTGGAAGAAAAAAGAGTCTCATACTCTAAGTATTTGCCTTCAACAGGCAAACCAGCAGGCGAACAGGAGCATAGCGTGGTATATTGGCGTCGCTGGACGCTTGGAGAAATTGTAACAGCCGCTGCCAGTTCCGGACTTGTGATCCGTCAATTGGTAGAAGAGCCTAATCTATCCTCGGACGTTTATGATAAAGGAATACCAAAGACATTCACCTTGGTGGCTGGTAATGGTCAGAACCTGTAAGAGTATATGTTTACACGTTACAATAACCTTATATTTCTCGTAGAAACGGCTGCATCGTCCCTGAGAGGACGGCGCAGTCGTTTTTTTGTTTAAAACATAAATTTTTAAACTTTTTTACGGAGAATATTCCATTACATTGGAAACGTATAGGTAATACAATAATTTTACATTCAACATTTGAAAGCGGTTACTTTACGGAAAGGCATTCATAAAGGATTTGAGGTGGTTATGAAATGGACGAAGTATTACTACGAATGACGGGGATTGATAAATTTTTCCCAGGTGTTCATGCATTGAATCAATGTCAATTTGAGCTGAAGCGTGGGGAAGTTCATGCCTTAGTTGGTGAAAATGGCGCAGGGAAGTCTACCCTGATGAAGATTGCAACAGGGGTGTATTCCAAGGATGCGGGTCAGATGTGGTACAAGGGATCTGAGGTGGAGATTGTCAATACACGCGCTGCACAGGAACTCGGGATCAGTATTATTCATCAGGAACTGAATCTAATGCCGCATCTTACAGTGGCCCAAAATATATTTATTGGCCGTGAGCCGCGGAAGGCACTGAAATGGTTCGTTGATGATCTGGAGTTAAATCGTAAAGTGCAGGAATTGTTTAATCAAATGAATCTTAAGCTGGACCCGAAGAGCTTGGTCTCAGACCTGACGGTCGCTAACCAACAAATGGTGGAAATCGCCAAAGCCTTGTCCTTTAATGCGGAGGTACTGATCATGGATGAACCAACTGCAGCCCTGACAGATACGGAAATTAACGAGTTGTTTCGGATGATCGAGAAATTACGATTAGAAGGTGTAGGGATTATATACATCTCTCACCGCATGGATGAGTTGAAACGGATCACAGACCGCATTACAGTCATGCGGGATGGATGTTATGTGGATACTGTTCGGACGGATTCGGTAACGATTGATCAAATTATCAGCATGATGGTTGGTCGTGAACTGTATCAAACGTCGAAGCCAACGGTTTCGTTGCAGACACAGCAAGTCGTATTAGAGGTTCGAAATCTATCCAGTGGACAGTTGTTAAAGGATATTAGCTTTCATCTGAATAAAGGTGAGATTCTGGGCTTCGCTGGGTTAATGGGTGCTGGACGTACTGAGGTTGTTCGTGCCGTATTTGGGGCTGATCCTATCGATAAGGGTGAGATTAGGCTACATGGAAATACGGTTCGTATAAAACAGCCTCATCAAGCGGTGCAGCATGGCATCGGTTATTTATCTGAAGATCGCAAAAGATACGGATTGCTTGTAGATATGGACATTAGCATGAATAATGCAATTGCTTCCTTCTATAAATTCCGTAATGTATTCGGATGGATGAGAGATAGGGAGATGCGAAAGTCCGCGGAGCAGCATGCGGAAGCACTAGCAACTAAGACTCCAAGTGTAAGTCAAAAAGTCAAATTCTTATCCGGTGGCAATCAGCAAAAAGTAGTTATCGGGAAATGGTTAACGAGAGATTGCGATGTGTTGATCTTCGACGAACCAACACGTGGTATTGATGTAGGAGCGAAAAGTGAGATCTATAAGCTGCTTGATCAGCTAGCGAGCGAGGGAAAGGCGATCATTATAGTCTCTTCAGATCTACCAGAAATTCTAAGAATGAGCCATCGCATTATTGTTATGTGTGAAGGACGTATAACTGGTGAACTACTCGCAGAAGAAGCATCGCAAGAAGCGATAATGAAATATGCGACGATGCGTTCATAATCGTTCAAGAGTTTATCGGAGGTGTCAAGGTCATGAAGATCGCAGATAAAGGGATTAGTCAGTCTATTGGCTCTAAGCAAGCCGGGGCGCAATCAGGGTTTAAACAAAAATTGTTAGCATTCGCAAGTTTGATCATACTGGTCATCGTATTTTCAATAGCATCAAGTAACTTTTTTCAATTTTCTAATTTAGTCGGGATCCTCGTCTCTACAGCTGTAATTGGTGTATTAGCACTAGGAGCAACCTTTGTAATTATTACGGGTGGAATCGACCTTGCTTTGGGTACTGTGATGACCTTTTCCTCTGTGATGGTTGGTGTCATCATTACATTCTGGGGTCTACCCGTTCCACTCGGAATTGTAGGCGGGATTCTAGCTGGTGCACTATGCGGATTTATAAGTGGCTTAATGGTGGCGAAGATGAACATTCCACCATTCATCGCCACTCTAGCAATCATGATGGTCACTAAAGGATTATCACTTGTTATAACGGGTGCCAAGCCGATTTATTTCAATGATGATCCGATTTTTGCCAAGATTGCAATGGGGAAGATGATCCCAGGCATTCCGAATACTATCATTATCTTCCTATTGCTTGGGGTTATCGCAAGTATCATTTTGTCGAAGACGATTATTGGACGCTATAACTTCGCCCTTGGCAGCAATGAAGAAGCAACTCGCCTATCAGGTGTGAATACGGTCAAATGGAAGATTGTTATCTACACTATCACAGGAATTTTCAGCGGAATTGCTGGTATCTTGATGGCATCTCGACTAAATTCAGCCCAGCCGTCACTTGGCACTGGTTATGAACTTGAAGCTATAGCAGCTGTCGTTATTGGAGGCACATCTTTGAGTGGGGGCGTAGGTTCAATTCTAGGTACGATTATTGGTGCGCTAATTATGAGTGTACTGACGAATGGCTTACAAATTATGTCCGTTGCTCAGGAATGGCGGACAGTCATTGTCGGTGTTGTCATCATCATAGCAGTATATGCTGATATTCTTCGCCGACGGAAGCAGTGAACGAGGTATTATCTCCATACGGAGTGATATACAAACAAATGACGAGGGGGAAGATTAAATGAAACAACGTCGAAGAGGGATTATCTTGCTTGCCAGTTTGTTACTGGCTACTACCTTACTTGGTGCTTGTAACAACAGTGATAGCAAAAAAAGTGCTTCCGGTTCAGACAAACCATACATCCCAGTCATTTCAAAAGGCTTCCAGCATCAATTCTGGCAAGCGGTGAAGCAAGGAGCCGAGAAGGCTGCGAAGGAGTTTAATGTTGAGATTACGTTTGAAGGACCTGAAAACGAGAGTCAGGTAGATAAACAAATTGAAATGTTGCAGACGGCTCTAGACAAGAAACCGGCAGCCATCGCATTAGCAGCTCTAGACAGCAAAGCAGCGATTCCATATCTGGAAAAGGCAAAGGAAAACAATATTCCAATCATTGGCTTTGACTCCGGTGTAGATAGCGATATTCCTGTAGCAACAGCAGCGACTGACAATAAAGCGGCAGCAGCTTTGGCAGCTGATAAAATGGCTGAGTTGATCGGCAAGAAGGGTAAAGTAGGTCTAGTCGTACATGACCAAACGAGCAGCACAGGTCAACAGCGTCGTGATGGCTTTTTAGAACAAATGAAAGCGAAATATCCCGATATTGAAGTCTTAGAACCGCAATATGGCGGTGGAGATCAGTTGAAGTCCACGGATCTTGCAAAGGCGATGATGCAGGCAAATCCAGACCTTAAAGGGATCTATGGCTCAAACGAAGGATCTGCAGTAGGTGTGGCTAATGCGGTAAATGAATTGCAAATGGGTGGAAAGATTGTGGTCATCGGATTTGACTCCGGTAAACAGTTAATGGATGCTATTCGAAGTGGTGTTGTGGCCGGCGCTGTTACACAGGATCCCATTGGTATCGGTTATCAAGCGGTGAAGGCAGCAGTGCAGGCGATTAAAGGGGAAACCGTAGAAAAGAATATTGACACCGGGTTTCACTGGTACGATAAGAACAATATAGATTCCGATGAGATCAAACCTCTGCTGTACGAATAGAAGAGATTAATAATAGAGGTTGCCTCAAGAAGGCAACCTCTATTATGCTTATCCCCAAAGGTAAACTTTTACATTATAAGTAATCGATGAATTCATAGCTGAGGAGGTGTTGGATGTACAAGATTATTCTAGTTGATGATGAAGATGAGGTTCGTGAGGGGATTAAACAGAAGATAGCATGGAATAACCATGGTTTTGAACTTGTTGGAGATTTCGATAACGGCAGAGATGCTCTTGATGCAGTAGAGCAGTATCGACCGGATGTGATTATTACAGATATTTGCATGCCCTTTATGGATGGACTAGGTTTGGCCAAAGCTGTAATGGAAAGATACCGGGACATGAAGGTCATTATCGTAACTGGTTATGAAGACTTCGAATACGCCAAGCAGGCTATATCTTTGAAGGTGACTGAATATTTGTTAAAACCGATCAATGCTCGTGAGTTTGCCGAGTATCTAAGCAAAATGAAGCAGGATTTAGATGAAGAGCATTTACAAAAGGCCAATATTGCTAAGCTTCGCATGCAATTAAATCAGAGCTTTCCTTTGTTACGCGAACGATTTCTGGAGAAGCTTGTTACTACTCGAATGAGAAATGAAGAAATCGAAAATAAAATGAATTATTTCCATATACAGCTGCGGGGTGCGGTTAACCTTGCAATCGTAATAGATATAGAAATTGAGAATCGGAGCCTGGATATTGCTTCAGAGGCGGAGCTATTACGCTTTGCCGCTTTTAACATAGTGCAGGAACAACTTGAAAAGGAGCAGGGCGGTGTGGTATTTCAGACGAGAGATGGTAAACTCGCCGCGATTTTATCAGGGGATTCCGAGGAGATCGAAGTCACAACACAACTTCTTGCGGATCAAGTACAAACCAGTTTGAACAAGTATTTGAAGCTGACGGCAACCATCGGCATCGGTAGAAAATACGCTGACTTGCAGCAAATTCCACAATCCTTTCAGGAAGCGATTTCATCCATAGAATATCGATATCTTTTAGGCATAGATAAGGTTATCTCCATACAGGATCTTGAGTTTGGCAAAGGATTGGATCAAGCACATTTCTCTTCATGGGAAAAAGAATTCATATCCGCGTTGAAGACCGGTAAAGCATCAGCGATCTCGGAGGTCCTCTCAAAATGGTTTCAGGAGCTAAAGAGTAACAGCTCTTCTATAGAAGATTGCCGCAGTAGCATCTACCAAATGCTCGTCTCTCTGATGAACTATGTGGTCGATATTGGATTCCCAAATACAGAGCTTGTTTCGCATAATATGTTTGCTGAGGTTGCAGCTCTTAAGACTTTAGATGAAGCAAGGAATTATTTAGAGAGAACTTGCCATGAGCTGATACTCAAGTTATCGGAACAAAGAACAACCGTCAGAACCTCTCAAATGAAAGCAGCAGAAGCTTATATTCGGGAGAATTATTGTAATGACAGCTTTTCACTTAATGAGCTGTGCAGCCATATTTTTATGAGCATCAGTTATTTCAGTGTGACTTTTAAACAGCATACTGGAGAGACTTTTATTGAGTATTTGACTCGCCTCCGTTTGGAAAAAGCTAAAGAACTCCTTACCGTCACACAGTTGAAGACTTATGACATCGCTGCTAGAGTTGGCTATGCTGATCCTCAGTACTTTAGTGTGATTTTCAAACGTAATGTTGGGATCACACCGAAGGAATATCGACAGCGACAGAAGGAGAATCTTCTTCTATGAAACCTCATCGTTTCTTCCGAAGTCGAAGTATTCATAATAATATCGCCATTTCTTTTTCACTTCTTATCCTCTGTACGACTATAGTGCTTAGCTATACTTCATATCGACTTTCTTCAGCGGCCGTTATGGGGAATTCTTTAGCCTATACTTCACAATTAATAGAACAAGTAAAACTGAACATCGAAAACTATATTAGTAACATGGAGAGTATTTCTGCTCTGGTGTTAACTAGCAGTGATCTTGAGAAATATGTAAAAGGTTCGAGTTCGGGACAAGAAGGTAAAGTCAAAGATAAGCAGTTAGCCAGCCAATATCTTCGATCTGTCGTCCAATCCCGCACCGATATCTCTTCTATAGTGTATGCAAGCTCGGAGGGGATAACGGTGTCGGATCGACTGGACGCAGTTTTGAAACCGCTTCCTGAATTGATTGCCCAAGAGTGGTATCAGCAAGCAGTGAACCAAACGGGTGTAGCTGTCTCCTCCTCACATGTTCAGCACATATTTCAGGATGAATACCGATGGGTAGTATCGATCAGTAGAAAGCTTTCAGATACCTTTTCAGAAATGGAAGCAGATCGACAGGGTGTGCTGCTTGTGGATCTTAATTACAGCGTGATTAACAATTTGTGTAAACAAATCGAACTGGGAAAGCGCGGTTATGTATTCATTGTGGATCCCTCAGGGAGCCTAGTCTATCATCCTCAACAGCAGCTGATCTACTCGCAACTCAAGTTTGAACAATTGGAAACCGTTCTTGGGATTAAGAGCGGCTCGGTTACGGTGAACACAGGGAACGAACAGAAGCTATACACCGTGGATACAACCAGCTTTGGCTGGAAGATTGTGGGGGTTACCTATCCGGATGATCTGGTTGCAAACAAACAGCAGATGCAAGGGACGGCTGCCTTGTGGGGAGCTGTAAGCTTGATCTTTGCCATGGCAATTTCCGTGCTTCTTTCTTACGCACTGACTAAGCCGCTCAAGAATTTGGAAATCAACATGAAAAAGGCTGAACGCGGAGAGTTCGACATTCGCGTGGAGATTGAGAGCACGAACGAAATCGGCAAGCTTGCCCGAACATTTAATTTGATGATTATGAAGATTAAAGAGTTAATGAGCCAGATTGTTATGGAGCAAGAAATGAAACGCGTGAGTGAGTTGAAGGCACTACAAGCACAGATTAAGCCCCACTTTTTGTATAATACCCTAGACTCAATCATCTGGATGGCAGAGACCGGAAAGATGGAGGAGGTGGTGGAAATGACCTCATCATTATCGAAGCTGCTGCGTTCTACAATCGGTGAGGGTGAGGAATTGATCCCGATCGCACGAGAACTAGAACATATTCGGCACTATTTAACGATTCAGAACATGCGCTATCGCCATAAATTCACATATTCAATAGAGGTGCAGGAAGATATTCTTAAATGCAGTATATTGAAATTAGTCCTTCAACCCTTAGTTGAAAATGCAATTTATCATGGGATAAAACATAATCCTGAGCAAGGCCACATCCTGATTAGGGGAAAAAGAGAGCACAACGATATTACCATTCAGATAATTGACAATGGTGTAGGCGTGAATCCAGAGCAGATGGGCAAGTTACTGCTTCAAAAAGCAGATTACAGGATGGGTAGTGGAGTAGGTGTCGCGAATGTGAACCATCGCATTCAGCTTTATTTCGGAGATCATTACGGTTTGTCTTTTGAAAGTGAAATGGAAGAAGGGACGACGGTCACTTTAAGAATTCCTGCGCTCTATGAGGAGGAGAATCCATGAGCTCACTATGGTCAAAAATAGGCCTGTCCGCTCTATTGTTATTCTTCATAATAGCGCTCGGGTGGGTAGGTTATCGTATGTTTACGAATGAGCTTGATCCAAAAGTCAGAACCATTATCTACGTTCCTAAGACTATCGACACCAGTATTGAATTCTGGGAGGTAATGAAACAAGGTGTGGCGACTGCAGCCAAGGAATTCGGTGCAGATGTCCATACGATAGGAACAGATACCGAGCTAGATGTGGATAAGCAGATTCAACTGCTAGAACAGGCGATTGAGGAGAAGCCCGATGCCATTATTTTAGCTGCTACCGACTATTATCGTCTCGTTCCGGTTGCAGAGCAGATTAAGGCTGCGGGTATCACTCTTATTACAGTGGATTCAGGACTAAACGGCGGTGTATCAGAAAGTTTTATCGCCACAGATAATTACAAAGCAGGACGTAAAGCAGCGCAGGAGTTGATTGAAAATATTCATAGCGACGATCAAGTCGCCATTATGAATTTTGTACCAGGCACCGCTACAGCTATTGAGAGGGAGAAGGGGGTTCGTGATGCTTTATCTCAGAATGGAGTAGATCATGTGCACGATACCCTTTATAGCAATGGTTCTTCCCAGAAGGCATACCAATTAACTGTTGAACTTCTAAAGAATCAGCCGCAACTGAAGGGAATCATTGGCTTAAACGAGCCATCTACATTAGGAGCGGGTCTGGCAATTATGGATTTGGGCTTAAAATCAAAAGTGAAGCTGGTGGGGTTCGACAATTCCAGTAGTGAGGTTCATTTGCTGGAGAAGGAAATTATGCTGGGCACGGTGATTCAAAAACCTTTTACCATGGGGTACCTGGCCGTGAAAACTGCACTTGAAGTCGTTTCAGGTCATAAAGTAGACTCTGTTATGGATACAGGCTCCGAATTCATTACGAAGGAAAATATGTATACAAGCGAGAATGAAAAGTTAATGTTTCCTTTTATAGAATAAAAAAAGGAGAGTCCAAAACCGTTAAGGCTTTGGACTCTCTCTTTTGTAAAAGTATAAGGTTTCATAAGTTGTTTAATATGTCGGCAAAAGACTGCTGTAACGGCGTTAATATATGATCTTTTCGCCACGCCAGAACAAAACCACCGCTCTCAGGCAAAACTCCCGGTAGAGGAGCATAAGAAAGACGACCTAATTCAAGTTCTGCTTCAATACTAGCTTTAGAACAAATTCCTACGCCACCCCCCTCGCTAACTAACTTCTTTAAGGTGTCAGATGAATTCAACTCGGATCGGTTCCATAAACGAAAATGATTTAATTCTGCCCATTGATCTGCAAATCCCCGTAAACAAGAGCCAACCTCATGCTGAATCCAAGGTTCAAGTGCGATCTGTTCCGGTGTTAATTTTTCTATAGTTTCGAATGGATGACCAGGTGCAAAAATGAGCACAGGCTCGTCGCGGACAATGAGCTGAAAGTTAAAAGATTCATCATACCAATCAGAAGTGTGTAAAATAGCCATTTGAATTTCTCGGCTTCGGAGTCGTTCCTTTAACAAAGAATCACTTTGGATCGTCATGGAATTATTAATCCCCGGATATTGTTTCATGAATTGGATTAACGCTTTAGGTAAAATATAAGTTGCAGGAATATAACTTGCTTCCAGCTTTAATGTACCTTGTGAAGGGGAAGCAAACTGTTTAACAGTGCGTTCAGCTTCAGACGTAAGTGAGACTATCTTAAGTGCATATTGATAAAGGGCCCGACCTGCATCTGTAAGCAGTACTCTTCCACTTCGATATAGGAATAAAGGCGTTCCAAATTCTTTCTCTAGATTCTTCATATGAAAAGATACAGTGGGTTGTTTAAGGCCTAACTCAGCAGCTACATCGGTTACTTTCTTATATTTTTCAAGTAGGATAACGATCTTTAATTTCATAATATTCATGACTTTCCTCCGCACAAAGCTTAGTTGAATAACAAATTATATGTCCATTATAGATTAAATCTATATATATATATAGTTTCTATTGGTATTTTTATCGTTGGCTTTACAAAGTTAAGAAGTTTCTCTAACGAACGAGCTCTAGAATAAGAAGAGTCAGAGGGGCCAAGAAGCTCCCGACAACAACAATAACATATGCGTACAATGCAATTTTACAGTAAACAAGCATATGGGGGCCAAAGCTCCACAACACCATGTTAAAGCTTTCGAAGCCAGTTCCGTATGAACTGTATGAGGAAGCCGTGCTAACAAAACATTTAGGAGGAGACAAAACAATGCAATTCAAAAAATCTTGGGTTATGACTTTGGCTTTAACAAGCGTACTGGCACTTTCGGCCTGCGGTAATGGTGGGGCAAACAACACGGGAGGAAACGCTGCAGCTACAAATGAAGGTAGCGGCGCTAAAATAAGTGGTTCGATTCTAGCTTCAGGTTCAACAGCACTACAACCATTGGTTGAGCTGGTAGCCGAGAATTTCATGGATAAAAATGCTGGTGTGGACATTCAGGTTCAAGGCGGCGGTAGTGGTACTGGTCTTACTCAAGTAGCTGAGAAACAAGTAGATATCGGTAACTCTGACGTATTCGCAGAAGAAAAACTAAAAGATGCAGATGCAGAAAAAGCAGCAGCTCTTGTAGATCATCAAGTAGCAGTAGTAGCGATCGCAGCAGTAACTCATCCGGATGCTGGTGTGGACAGCTTGACTAAGCAACAGCTTATCGATATTTTCACAGGAAAAGTTACAAACTTTAAAGAAGTTGGCGGAGCGGATCAAAAAATCCAAATCATCAACCGTCCAGGCAGCTCCGGTACTCGCGCAACCTTTGAAAGCTTTGCACTTGGAACTAAAACTGAAGATATCCCAGGATCGATTCAAGAAGATTCCTCCGGTACTGTTAAGAAAATGATCGGAGAAACTCCAGGGGCTATCGGTTATCTGGCTCTTTCATACCTTGATGATTCAATCAAAACACTTAGCCTTGATGGTGTAGAAGCATCTGTAGACAATGTTATTTCTGGTAAATATCCAGTATGGGCTTACGAGCACATGTATACAAACGGCGAACCAAATGAAACAGTAAAGGCATTCCTTGACTTTTTCTTGACAGACGAAGTACAAACAGGTGAAGTCGTTGAGCTTGGATACATTCCAGCAGTAAAAATGCAAGTTACTCGTGACGTTGCAGGGAATGTTACAGCTAAGTAATTCACTTCTAAGTAATTTGTAAGGATTAGAATCTCAAGTGATTAGAGGCGGATACATCTGCCTCTCTTTTCACTTTAGAAAGAGGGAGCAATTGAGGGTGAAACTAAAGAACTCACGCATCGAGAAACATCATATTGAAGATTTTGTGGGACGTACATATATGTCCTTCTGTGTACTGCTATTGATAACAATCATTGTATCGATGGTATATTTTGTGGCGTCTAAAGGTATTTCAACTTTCACAAGCGGTGATGTTAGCGTTACTGATTTTCTATTCGGAACAAAGTGGTCACCTGAAGCAGATACGCCATCCTTTGGTGCTTTTCCGTTTATCACTGGATCCTTCTTAGTTACTCTTCTTGCAGCATTGATTGCTAGTCCACTTAGCCTTTGCGCTGCGCTGTTCATGACTGAGATTGTCCCAGGATGGGGCAAAAAATTGCTTCAGCCTGTAATCGAGCTGTTGGCAGGTATCCCTTCAGTTGTGTATGGTTTCATCGGATTAAGTGTTATTGTACCGTTTCTACGCAACAACCTGCCTGGTCAAGGCATCGGGGTAGCTGCAGGCGCGCTTGTGCTCTCGGTCATGATTCTTCCGACGATTACAAGCGTGGCTGCAGACGCGCTGGCTTCATTGCCGCAAAATTTAAAGGAATCCTCCTATGCGCTTGGTGCCACCCGGTGGCAGACGATCTCTCGAGTGATTATTCCGACAACGTTTCCTGCTATTATGACTGGTATTGTACTGGGGATGGCACGTGCATTCGGTGAAGCCCTTGCTGTACAGATGGTTATCGGGAATGCGCCATTCGTACCAAAATCACTCTTTGAATCAGCTTCTACCCTGACGAGTGTAATCACGCTTGGAATGGGGAACACAACCATGGGCTCTGCGCACAATAATGCTCTGTGGAGTATGGCACTGGTTCTTATGCTGATGACCTTTGTATTTGTCTTCTTTGTGAGACTGCTTGAAAGGAGAAATAAGATTTGAAGCCGAGAACCGTAAATAAAATTGCCACAAGCCTTATTGTGTTTTTCGCATTGCTCATCGTAGCTATTCTGGTTGGTCTATTAGGATATATCCTCTTTCGAGGTCTTAGTCACATTAGTTGGGATTTTCTATTCTCTGCACCGCAAAAAATTCGAGCAGGTGGAGGAATTGGCCCTCAGCTATTCAACTCCTTATTCCTTTTGGTACTCACGCTAATAATTACAGTACCTCTTGGACTGGGTGCCGGTATTTACATGGCTGAATATGCTCGTCCAGGGAAAATCACCGGCTTTATTCGCTTAATTGTTGAGGTATTATCATCGTTCCCTTCAATCGTAGTCGGCTTGTTTGGTCTATTGCTGATTGTTAACTATTTTAATCTTGGCTTTTCCTTAATCTCTGGAGCACTGGCATTGACGGTCTTTAATCTACCGCTGATGGTTCGGATTACTGAGCAAGCTTTCCGTAGTGTTCCGAAGCAACAAAAAGAGGCTGGTTTTGCACTAGGATTATCCAAGTGGAAAATCGTAACCTCCGTGTTGTTTCCAGTAGCATTACCAACAATTATTACCGGTACTATTTTGTCCGCTGGCCGTGTCTTTGGGGAAGCAGCCGCGTTGATGTTCACTGCAGGAATGAGTAGTCCAAGACTAGATTTCACCAACTGGAATCCACTTAGTCCGAACTCACCACTGAATCCTTTCCGTCCAGCTGAAACACTGGCTGTTCATATCTGGAAGGTAAATAGTGAAGGCCTTGCTCCTGATGCCGCGCAAATTGCTGCGGGAGCTTCAGCAGTACTTGTAATTATGGTGTTAATCTTCAACTTGGCAGCACGTTATTTCGGTAGATTTATTTATCGTAAGCTTACAGCTTCAAAAAGAATGAACTAATTCCTAAAAACTAAAGTAGAGATGTAGGAGGAGTAATCGATGGGAACGTCGGCAACAGCAGTGCGTGAATCTTTTCAAACCGAGGACCTGAGTATTTTTTATGGAACATATGAGGCAGTAAAGGGGATTAGTCTTCCTTTTGCTGAAAATACGGTTACTGCACTGATCGGCCCATCCGGCTGCGGTAAATCAACCTTTCTTCGTTCACTGAACCGTATGAATGACGAAATCTCCGGATCAACAACCAAAGGAAGCATCTGGATAGATGGCGTTGATATTAATGCTCCTGGAACAGACGTGATCAAACTGCGTCAGAAGATCGGGATGGTTTGGCAAAAGCCGAATCCGTTCTATAAATCCATTTATGATAACATCGCCTTTGGACCTAAGTACCATGGTGTTAAAGGAAAAAAAGCACTTGATGAGATCGTAGAGAGCAGCCTTCGTAAAGCAGCATTGTGGGATGAAGTGAAGGACCGTTTAAAAGATTCAGCATTAGCTTTGTCCGGTGGACAACAGCAGCGTCTTTGTATTGCAAGAGCGTTGTCAGTTAACCCACAAATTCTACTCTTGGACGAACCAGCCTCCGCACTAGATCCGGTTTCTACTGGTAAAGTTGAGGAGCTCATCAAGGAGTTAAAAGAAGAGCTTCGCATTGTAATTGTGACACACAACATGCAGCAAGCTGCACGGATTTCTGATTATACGGCTTACTTTTATCTTGGATCTCTTGTAGAATACGATAAGACGGATAAAGTCTTTACAAATCCTGAGAATCAAATGACACAAGAATATATCATGGGTCGTTTCGGCTGAAGCCTTTCAACATCGTTCCTTAGGGAACGGTGTTTTTTTGTTTCTATTATTTGCAAAAGCCAGATAGATACTGTATCATTAATGATAATGATTATCATTATTACTATAGGGAGTGGATCTCATGACACAAACTCAACCGACTCAAAAGAATAGCGTAGCTGAAGTAATAAGAGAAAGACGCTCTATTAAGCTTTTTAAAAAAGATCCACTGCCACAAGGTCTATTAGAGGAATTGTTAAATGTAGCTGTATGGGCGCCCAATCATGGGGTGCGTGAGCCGTGGAGATTTATTGCTTTTCAAGGTGATGGTACAAAGTTCTTGGCTGAAGCGGCATTTGCTTTCGTGAAACGTGCTTTTTCTGATCCTGAAGTGGCTGCTAAGCGAAAAGAATATATCTCAAATATTCCTTTAACGTTAATTGTGGTGATGCCTGAAGATCCTCGGCAGAGAGAGTGGGATGAGGATTTTGCAGCAGCGTCCGCACTTGTACAGAACTTTCAGCTAGCGGCTTGGGAACAAGGCGTAGGCACGATTTGGAAGACCGATCCTTATATCAATAATCCTGATTTCCGCAGCAAAATTGGCGTGAAGCCAGGTGAAAAAATAATTGCCATGATTCATGCCGGATATCCGGAAACCGTGCCAGACAGCCGTCCACGGACGGATGCTTCGGAACTACTGCAGATCATTGATAGCTATCCAGAGAACGATGTAGTGGAATAAGCAGGATACTATACGGTATTTGAATAGAGATTATCAAAGGAATATATGTCTAAAGCATCCGAAGGGGTGCTTTTTTTGTTGCTTAGAACTCGTCAAAGAAACTGTGATATTGAATTGTGTAGATACATCGGTCAGCATGTTAAAAGCAATATATA
This sequence comes from Paenibacillus sp. FSL R5-0345, assembly GCF_000758585.1. Lineage (NCBI taxonomy): Bacteria > Bacillati > Bacillota > Bacilli > Caryophanales > Paenibacillaceae > Paenibacillus > Paenibacillus sp. FSL R5-0345. Next base: position 3,619,194 of record NZ_CP009281.1, on the reverse strand, counting down.
ATGTACACAATGATTGGTATAGATTACAATTGGGTAAAATGGATGTATCTACATAAGGAGGAATTGGCGTGGGGGAGAACAAGAACATCAAGATGAAACTGGCTCGTATACAAAAAGATCTTTCCCAAGAACAGTTAGCAGAAGTAGTAGGGGTTACAAGACAGACGATTGGCCTGATTGAAGCCGGGAACTATAATCCGACACTTAAATTGTGCATAGCCATATGCAAGGCATTAGATCGATCATTAAACGATATTTTTTGGGAGGAATAAGATTGAAAGGGTCAGGAATTTAGGATGAGTTGATTATTACTGAAATCCAGATGTCTAGTAGACATGGTTTATGTTAGTGTTCTTGGGTTTCTTGATTATTCTTTTGTAAAAGTGTTTGTGCAGATAAAAATGGTTAGAAGAATGGATCATTCACTCTTGCGAAACTAATATGATTAGTTTATATTTAAGCTAATACCATTAGTTTTGTGGAGGGGTTATCATGAGAGTAACACGTGAAGCTTTTTTGCTACAGCTGACTTGGATGCCAAGAGTGTTTCCTGTGAATTGTTACATGATTGAGGAAGAGAATGAATTGACTTTGATAGATGCAGCCATGCCGTTCAGTGTAAAAGGAATTATAGATACCGCAACGAAACTAGATAAGAAGATCACTCGTATTATATTAACGCATGCGCATGACGATCATGTAGGTGCACTGGATGAGCTGAAGAAGCAGCTCCCAGACGCTCAGGTGTACATTTCTGAAAGGGATGCGGCATTGCTACGCGGAGATCGTTCACTTCGTGAGGGGGAACCTCAGACTCCTATAAAGGGAGGCGTGCCCAAGAAGGTAACAACGAGACCAGATGTATTGCTCCATGATGGAGATACCATAGGTTCATTAACAGCAATTCTAACTCCTGGTCATACTCCTGGATCTATGTCTTTCATTGATTCTCGAAGCGGCGCTGTTATCGTTGGAGATGCTTTTCAAACCTTCCGAGGAACCGCTGTTTCAGGCACCATAATTCCTTGGTTTCCGTTTCCGGCTATGGCAACCTGGAGTAAAGAACAAGCATTAAAAAGTGCGACTAAGCTTCTAGAGGCTTCCCCGACTATACTGGCTACTGGACATGGAGACTTACTTAGGAACCCATTACAAACCATGGAGAAAGCTATTCACAAAGCACAAATGATTCAAGATAGGAGTAATTAAAATGTCACCTAGAGCAGGATTAGATCGTCGTACGCTAGTTATTGCAGCAGCAGAAATCGCCGATCATGAAGGAATAGAGGCCGTAACCTTAGCCGCATTGGCTAACAAACTAGGTGTTCGTTCTCCGTCTTTATACAATCATATTAACGGGCTACAGGAATTGCGCACACAACTTGCGATTTATGGACTAGGCGAGCTTTCCAATGTAATGAACAACGCCGCTAAAGGCTTTAGTGGAGACGACGCTGTACAGGCGATGGGGCGAGCATATGTGGACTTTGCACGAGCCCGACCAGGATTATACGAGACAACGCTGCGATCCCCTGAACAGGCAAATACGGAGCTGGAAACGGCAAGTGATCATATTTTGCAGCTGATCATTCATGTGATGAAGGATTATCAATTAGGTGAGGAAGGAGTAATTCATGCCGTACGCGGGTTACGAAGTATTCTGCATGGATTTGCCTCTTTGGAGCAAAAAGGCGGTTTTGGATTGCCTCTTGATACGAATGTAAGTCTATCTCGGCTCATCAGCACTTTTATTGCTGGGATAGGAAATATGAAGTCTAATTAATGGAGTACATAGGAGATGATGTAGTGATGTATACGGGATATGAAGAAGGCAGTGTCACCACTTTTGAAGAAGCTGCAGCAATTGTCGCCAAGATTGGGATATTGCCGCTTGCAACCCTGATTCCTGAGCACCCATCTTTAAACGGATTAACGAAAGCGGAGAATTGGCATACAGGATCAGAGCTAGATCCGTGGTCATGGCGTGTAAGGTTTCCTGGTGAAGGTCTAGCCGGATATGGGAAGTTTGTTAAGAAAAAAGCTATCTTAGTCTCTAGAGACTGGTTTCCAGCATTTGTTGCAGCTGTAGGCAGTAATAAATCTATAGAAGAACGATATAATGACGGATTGGCAAGCAGAGAAGCAGTTGCCTTACTACAAATTATCCGTGAACATCAAGGGATTGATACGCGTATCCTTCGTGCGGAAGCTGATATGAAAGCTAAAGAAATGAAGACGGCATTCGATAATGCGGTTACGGAGCTTCAGGCTTCACTAGACATCGTTATTTCAGGTGTAAAAGAACGCAAAAATGCAGAAGGAGAGAAAAATGGCTGGAGTAGCACCTCGTTTGAGACCGTAAGTCATTGGATGGAAGATAACGGTCTTTCCACATTTGAGGGAGACAGAGGAGAGGCAGTTGCTTGGTTACAATCCGGAATGAGTGACATATGGTCGCCTTCAGCAATTGCATGGGCGAACAAAGCATTCTCATGGAAATAAGAAGAAACGATGTTGTAGTCAATAAAAACGGTTAATCACTACTCCCATGAGAGTGATTAACCGTAAGCGTTTTCTAATAAAGTCATATCCATCACATTATTGTTCCAACATTGGTGCCAAGTAAGCAATCAGGAAATACAAGAATCCGAAAAACAGCATAACATAGGCGGTATATTTGATTGCATTAGATGCAACAATTCTTGAATCCACCGGTGCTTGAATTTCTAGCTGTTCTTCTTCAACGCTGTCAATTTCATTGGATATTGGATCTCTTAACATGATAATCCCCTCCTTGGAAATTCAATCCTTAACTGTATTGTGACATATTTGTGAACGGAAATCAACAATAGTGTGAACAATTATTGAACTTTTATTCAAATTTGGACTATTTATTTTCTGAATATCTAGTATGCAATAAAAAACAACCTGCTTTTGTCCTCGGAAGAGGAACCAAGCAGGTTGTTTGGCATTTTATTTATTCAATAATTTAAGCGGACAAACTAAGCCCAATCGCCGTCACGGAAGATAGGTACGGTTGTTCCATCATCCTTAATACCATCTATGCTCATTTCAGGTGATCCCATCATAAAATCAACATGTGTATGGCTTTGGTTCATTCCTTTTTCCTGCAATTGTTCTTTGGTCATTGTCGTCCCCTCGTGAAGGGTAAAGGCATATGCTGCACCTAACGCCAAATGGCAGGATGCATTCTCATCAAACAACGTAGTGTAATATAGAATACCGCTCTCTGAGATCGGGGAGTGGAAAGGCACCAACGCGACTTCTCCCAAATAAGCTGAACCCTCATCTAACGCGATAAGGGAAGCTAGGGTTTCTGAACCTTGTTCAGCTGTGAAATCCGTTACTTTACCGTTCTCAAAGGTGAGGGTGAAGTTGTCAATAAGATTCCCACCGTAGCTAAGCGGTTTAGTGCTGCTTACCTTACCGTTCACACCAGACTTCAGTGGGGCAGTAAATACTTCTTCAGTTGGGATATTGGCGAGGAAAGGAACACCTTTGCCATTAACAGCTCCCGCCTGACACCAAATATGCCCCGCAGGAAGCTCAATCGTCAAATCGGTTCCTGGCGCTGTATAATGCAGCTTACGGAACTTATTATCATTCAATGTAGCACAACGTGCTTTTAGACCCTCTAAATGTTGACTCCAGGCTTGAATAGGATCAACTTGATCCGCACGTGTGGCTTTAAATATAGCTTCCCATAGCAAATCAATCTGCTGATCAGGTGCTGCCTCAGGGAATACCTTTGCCGCCCACGATGGTGATGGGAAGGCTACAATACTCCAGCTCGCGTGATTCCCCATTAACAATTCACGATATGGAGCTAATGTCTGTCCGGAGATCCGCTGATTATCCGCAATTCTTCCTGCTTCAACACCGCTCAATAGATCTGGATTCGTTGATGTTATTGAAAGAAATGCAGCCCCCTTTTTAGCCAGATCTTCCAATTCATCCGCTTGCCATTGCGGCGGTTCCAAGAAGGAATCGGAGGGAGCAAGGTCATAACGTGTCCGTGTAACAACCTCGTCACTATAATTAACCTTGACGAGCTTCGCACCCGCTTCATAGGCTTTACGTACCACAAGACGTACTAGTTCAGCAGAAACGATGTCGGAATTTACAACAAGGGTCTGCCCAGGTTGGATATTTACACCAATCTTCACTGCCAGCAACGCATAATTTTCAAGTTTTTGCTTGAAGTCCAACATAATCTCAACTCCTCCCAATATCTCTAGTCTTTTATTTCATAGTTGCAATAATTAGAACGCCCAGTTTCCATTTAGGAATACGGGTTCTTCGGTTCCATCAGCAGAGATACCATAAATGTTCATCTCCGCTGAACCGATCATGAAATCAACATGGGTGACACTATTATTCAAACCATGTGCAATCAGTTCATCAGGAGTCATATCTTTACCGCCCTCTAAGCAGAAAGCATAAGCCATACCTATTGCTAGGTGATTGGATGCATTCTCATCAAACAAGGTATTGTAATAAAGAATATTGGACTCAGAGATAGGAGACTTGTGAGGAACTAATGCAACTTCACCGAGGTATTTTGCTCCTTCATCCATACTAATGAGGTGTTCTAGTGCTTCTTGGCCTTGCTCTGCACTAACACTTACAATTCGTCCGTTCTCAAAAGTAATAGAGAATCCATCGATGATATTACCACCATGGCTAAGAGGTTTTGTGCTTCGTACGGTGCCATTTACACCAGTCTTTAGGGGAGCAGTAAATACTTCTTCGGTAGGCATATTGGCTACAAAAGAATGACCTTTAGCATTAATGCTATCTCCTTGTGCCCAAATATGGCCTTCTGGAAGCTCGATGCTTAGGTCCGTACCAGGTGCTATGTAATGCAGCTTTTTATATTTTTTTGCGTTGAGTACATTTGCTTTTTGATCTAAGGTGTCGAGATGTTCCTGCCATGCAGCTACCGGATCTTCACGATCAAGGCGTACGGTGTGGAAAATAGCCTCCCAAAGCTTATTTACACGCTCTTCAGCTGGAACATCCGGAAATACTTTATCTGCCCATGCCTGACATGGTACTGCAACAATACTCCAGCTAACTTTGTCGGACATTTGCATTTCACGATATTTGGTGAGTGCGGCTCCCCGAACTTTTTGATAATTGGAAATGCGCACGGGATCGATGCCTTTAAGTGCATCAGGATCTTCCGCGATCACGTTAAGAATAGCTGCACCCTTCTCGGCGAGTTCGGTCATTTCACCTGCGTACCAAGTAGGAGGTTCAGTGAACACTTCTGGAGCAGCATGTTCAAACTGCTGGCGTGTAATGCTCGCATCACTCCAGTTCACCTTCACCAAGCTTGCTCCAATCGCATATGCCTTGGCGGTGATCATACGAACAAAATCTGCTGCAAGAATCGGCGCATTCACCACTAGAATTTGTCCTGGTTGAACGTTAACCCCAATTTGCACAGCTAGATCTGCATATTTACTAAGCTTTGCTTCGAAATCAGTCATCGATATTTCCTCCATTTGCTAATAGTTTGGTACTAAACAAGCATTGTACTAAATTATTAACCGCCGGATGAAAAAAGTCAATTACATGGAATTTACAGTGTAAATTGAGGAATTACATTCATTTCAATGCTATACTGAGAGAGGAAATGATTTGATGAAAGGAAGGACGATTAGCGGATGAATTTAGAGATCGTAAGTGCTGAAATGAGCCGTAAAGAGGATAAAAGCTATGTAGGGAGGACTATATTCACTCTCGAAAACCATAAGGCTCCATATGAGATTACTTTTTTCAGTACAAGAGGAACGGAATGGGATTACAGCCTAAGCTTTGCAGGTGAACCTGGAAGCGAAGAGCAGTTCTTAGAAACTGACGCGCTGCTTGAGAATGATGATGATATATACAATCAGTTGCTTGATGCAGCACTAGATAAACAAGAGATTGTCGAAGAGTAAAACATAGAATTGTTGATGTGATTAACAGCGGCAATTTTGATTGCCGCTGGTTACATCACACCTTAACCGATTGTAATCTTTCCTTCAGGATAGCGGTAAAGTTCCTTACTTCCCTTAGGCTTGAGTGCATAAGCTAAAGTAAGCGGACCCGTCCGACCCAGAAACATTAGAATAATGATGAGCAGTTTACCCGCAGTAGTCAGTTCTGGTGTAAGTCCCATGGAGAGACCGGAAGTCCCGAATGCCGAAACGGATTCAAAGAGTACAGCAAGGAAATCAGCCTCCTCTGTTACGGATAACAACATCGTAGCGATGACAACTAGCATCAGAGACATTAATGTCATTGTCACAGCTCTATAGACATTTTCTTTAGCAATCCGGTAACGAAACATTACAATATCCTCTTTACCCCGTAACCTTGCAGATACCGCAGCCACCAGAATAGCGAATGTAGTAATCTTAATTCCCCCACCAGTAGACCCAGGCGCAGCTCCTATGAACATTAGCATAATCATAAGAAATTGTGTTGATTCCCGCAAAAGTGGTATTTCAATCGTGGTGACACCGCCTGAACGTGGCGTTATCGCTTGTAATAAGGTGGCCATCATCTTCCCACCAGCACTCAACGGCTTAAGCGTAGAATTAAACTCCAACAAGAAAAATAGAGCAGCACCAATGACAATCAATATGGCAGAGGTTGAAAGAACAACCTTTGAATGAAGTGTTAGCTTCTTGCGTTTTGGAAAGTCCAACACATCGGATAGGACGATAAATCCGATCCCTCCAAGGAATATGAGGGCCATCGAGGTAAAGTTAACAATAGGATCATTAACATACCGAGTAAGTCCGCTAAAGGGTCCGTGAATGTCACCAAACAGGTCGAAGCCTGCATTATTAAAGATAGATATACTATGAAAAATTCCATAATAGACAGCTTTCCCAAAAGGCATGTCCATAATAAACCTTAAGGTAAACAAGAAGGCACCTGAAAGCTGAATAACAAGGGAATAAATCAGCACTCTGCGGATTAGCAGTACAATACCTTGCATCGAATTTTGGTTCATGGATTCTTGCATGAGAATTCGCTCTTTTAAGGATATTCGTTTATTAAGGACCAAAGTAATCAATGTAGCCATTGTTACAAAACCCAGCCCGCCGAACTGAAATAATACGAGTAGAACAACTTGTCCAAAGGTAGTCAGCTGTGTCCCTGTATCAATGACTGCCAAACCAGTAACACAGGTTGCCGATGTTGCCATGAATAATGCATCAATAAAAGAAATTTTCCCTTCTACTGAAGAGGCCGGGAGACTGAGCAATATACTTCCGGCGGTGATAAGTATTACAAATCCTAGTGATAAGACTTTAGGTGGAGTTAGTTTCAATCCACCGAAGTTCAGGTTAGCCAATTCAATTCTCCTGTCATACGTGAAATTAGAGTAGTGCTCACAAAATTATAACATAACTTACCAGACCTTCCCTAAGGGGAGGGAGGTAATTGACATATTTTATCGAATTATTCTAGAATAACACCCTATTCTGCAAACTTAAAGAGGAGGCTTTCTTAATGGTGATAAGTCCGATTCTGAATCAGATTGGTGCGGTTTTTATTCCGGTAAAGGATATTGAGAAATCTAAAGAATGGTATTGTCAATTGCTTGGGTTACCTTTGGATGGTGAAGTATTATTCGGGCATTTATATGTGATCCCCATGCAAGGACCAGAAATCGTATTAGACAGCAAAATTTACACTTCTGAATCCGTTCTTAATATTCCCTCTTTTCATCTAAATACTGAAGATATAGATGCTGCTTATGATTATGTGAAAGCAAATGGCGGTGAGATTCTTACAGATATCGAGCATGACCATTGGTTTAATTTTAAAGATCCTGATGGAAATGTGATCATGGTCTGTCGTTGTTAAAATTGAGTAAGAAAGGAATAGACAGATGATAAGAGAAGCTGTTCCTGAAGACGCTGTGTATATTGAAAGTCTTTATCGAATGTTGTTACCTGAGCAAACAGCTATTCAAGTGTCACCAGAACGACTGAAGCGGATCGCTGAGAATACGGATAGCTTTCTTTATGTGTGCGAAGAAGAAGGAACTATTGTTGGGACGCTTCATCTTCATTTGTGTATGGATGCATTATGTGACGATCGACCCTTTGCTGTCATTGAAAGAGTTATCATAGCACAAGAGGTGAGAGGGAAAGGACACGGAGCAAAATTAATGAGATACGCTGAGCATGTAGCCACCTCTAGGGGAGCCCTTAAGATCATGTTATCGAGTGCGGTCAGAAGGGAGGATGCACATCAATTTTACGAACATCTTGGATACAATAGCAGCTCCAGTAAGCTGTTCAAAAAGTACTTATAGCTATTTATGATTGGAAGTGATGAGATGATGGTTACCCTTAAAGTGCTGATTCCAGAGGATGCAGAGGAATTACTTCGTCTACAGCATCAGTTGGATCAGGAAACGAAATTTATGTTATTAGAACCTGATGAACGACAATCAAGTCTTCATCAGGTCAAAGAGATGATCGAAAGCTTCGCTTCAACAGATACTTCAATCCTTATTGGCGCAGAGGTAGATAACTCTTTGATTGGTTTTATGTCGATTAGAGGTGGAAGTGTTAGACGCAATCGCCATAGTGCGTACATAGTCATTGGCATTCTAAGACAATATCAAGGTCAGGGAATCGGCGCGGCTCTATTTCGAGAGTTGGATAGATGGGCTAGGGATACTGAAATTGTTAGACTTGAGCTAACAGTCATGACACATAATGAGCTGGCTATATCTCTTTATATCAAAAATGGGTTTGAGATCGAAGGGACGAAAAGAAAATCGCTTGTGATTGATGGCCAGTGGTTAGATGAATATTACATGAGTAAGATTCTGGTACAAGAAAAAAGGATAGAGGATCAGATTTAATCTGATGACTCTACCCTTTTTTTATGTTTAAGAGCTTATGAATGCTCTACCTCTGAAGATTCAGTGTTCTCTGTAGTCTCAATGATGACTTCAACCTTGCGTACACGATATCTGTTCATCTCACGAATGATTAAGGTTACGTGGTCATGAACAATACTTTTACCAACGGCTGGATCTGGGATATGGCTGTATAGCCAGCCTCCAATAGTAGTCACTTCCTCATCTTCGAAATCAAGACCGGTGAGTTCCTTGACCTCAATTAGAGATACCTTACCGTCGAACAGATAATTTGTATCGCTAATTTTCTCAACTTCTCTGCGTTCATCACCGTCAAATTCATCTCGAATTTCACCAACGATTTCTTCTAAAATATCTTCAATCGTAATGAGTCCAGACGTTCCGCCATATTCATCAAGCAGCAGGGCGATATGCACCCGCTCCATTTGCATACGTGTTAAAAGATTCTTAACAGGTGTTACCTCAGATACGGTCAGGACAGGCTGGATCAAGCTTTTGAAATCAAAATCAGGATTGTTATCATATTGCAAATAAAGCTGTTTTGTATTGATCATTCCGATGATATTATCCTTGCTACCCTCTGCAACCGGGAAACGAGTATATTGTTCCTTGCGGATAATCTCGAAATTTTCTTTCAATGAATGATTGGTGAAAAGACATACCATATCGGTTCGTGGAACCATGATTTCTTTAGCCAACATCTCATCAAAAGTAAAGATACGGTTTACATAGCCATATTCAGCTTTATTGATTTTTCCACTTTCATAGCTCTCGGACAAGATCAAACGAATCTCGTCTTCACTATGTGCGTCTCCATGCTCACTGGCAGGCTTCATCCCGAAAAGGCGAACAAGCAAATTTGCGGAACCGTTCATAAACCAAATGAGTGGGTACAAAATTCTGTAGAACCAAATAATCAGCGGTGATGTAATTTGACCAATTCTTTCCGGAATGTTTATAGCTACCGTCTTCGGAGCAAGTTCACCGACAACGACGTGTAGGAATGTTGCAATAATGAATGCAAATGCAAACGCAAGAGGGTGACTCACACTTGAACTAATGTTAGCCCAGTCGAATACCGGAAGGAGCAGTTGCTCAAATGCCGGTTCTGCTAGTGCACCAATACCCAGAGCAGTGATCGTAATCCCGAGCTGACACGCGGATAAGTATCCGTCAAGATTAGCGGAAACCCGTTGTACAGCTAACGCATTCTTCTTTCCATCGATCACCATTTGACTGATCTGGCTACCTCTAAGTCTCACCAATGCAAATTCCGTTGCTACAAAAAAAGCGGTTAAAATAATCAAAATAGCCACCAACGTCAAACTAAGTCCTATACCCATATAATCTTTACCATCCCTTTCGTTCCTAAAATAGGTTATACTCATATTATGAGTTCTTATGAACTATTCTACGAACTTTTCAGAGAAATATCAAATGGTGGAGGGAAACAGATATGGAATCATTTGCATTGACTCGTGTGGAGATGTCCAGTCTTCTGCTCTCATTGACCGGATTATCAGACCGGAAACCGCTGAATATCCTCCAAGAGGCATGGACTAAATTTCATCTTGATGAAATAGAAAAGGGGACTTCGTTACCCGCTTTTTTATCTACAGATGTTCCACCCATTTTACAAAAGATCATTAAGGGCGATAATGTTAAAGGCTTTTCACTTGGTGAAATTGCTACATTAGGCCATCTTATAGAGTATTCCACGTTGACTGTGACAACTATGCAGAACTGGGTAAAGCGTGACTTTAAGGAGTATCTCGGTTCTCCAAGAGAAGGAAAGAAGTATTCAGTGAATCAGGCGGCGCTTCTATTTATGATCGATGATCTCAAATCTGCCCTTAATTTCGAAAGTATCCGTCAGCTATTCCGATTAATGTTCTTAAAGCCAGATCGAGACGATGATGATCTCATAGAACCGGCAAAACTGTATTATGCATATGCTGGACTTTTTGAGGAGATCAAGAGTAATCCGACTATACAAACGCAATGCAAGGTAGATCAACTGTTGCATAAAGAGTTTTCATGGAAAGAGGATTCCCTGCTTAGAAATTCCACAGATCGTGTAATCAATCGTCTGACGCATCTAACTAGATCTCAGAGAGAATCTGTCCGCAATATACTGCTGATAGCTACGATTGCTGTTCAGACCTGTTATTTTCAATCTCTTGCCAGACAATACTTTAATGCTGCTTTATTTCTTGATTTTTGAACGCTACAATTTTAAAATGTATAAGTGAAACAATCAAAAGTAGTTTTATTAGAGAGATGTTGGATATAAGGGGGTTTGGAAGTGAATCAAATGACACTGCTGCGGAATCCAAAACAAAGGAAACTGCTCTTCAGCGCAGGCTTAAGCTGGATGTTCGACGCGATGGACGTTGGGATGATTTCTTTTGTTGTCGCGGCTTTAGCCAAGGATTGGAGTCTGGGACCGGAGCAGATCGGTATATTGACAAGTATTAACTCCGTGGGCATGGCTGTAGGTGCCGCAGCGGCAGGAATATTAGCAGATCGCTTTGGACGTAAACCGATACTACTGTGGACACTCCTGATTTTCTCGGCCGCAAGTGGATTGTCGGCTTTTGCTACAGGCTTCGGAATACTCTGTGTACTCAGGTTTATCGCTGGGTTTGGACTTGGCGGGGAGCTGCCTGTCGCCTCAACATTAGTGTCTGAAAGTATGCCTGCCCGTGAGAGAGGCCGTGCGGTTGTGCTGCTGGAGAGCTTTTGGGCGGTTGGATGGATCGCTTCTGCATTAATTGCATTCTTCGTCATTCCTGATTATGGCTGGCGTGTAGCATTCGGTATTGGTGCTGTTCCCGCTCTGTATGCGCTATATTTAAGACGAGCAATAGACGATTCACCGAAGTTTGCAGAGATTAAGAAAGCGCCTGTGTCCTTGAAAAAACGTATCGCAACGGTATGGTCACCAGAGTATCGTCGTTCTACTATTATGCTGTGGATTTTATGGTTTACCGTGGTGTTTTCGTATTATGGCATGTTTCTGTGGTTACCTACAGTTATGGTTCTTAAAGGCTTTAGCTTGGTTAAAAGCTTTGAATACGTGCTTATCATGACACTCGCACAGCTGCCTGGTTACTTTACTGCCGCTTATTTCATCGAAAAGTTCGGCCGTAAGTTTGTCTTAGTCATTTATATGCTGTTCACTGCTGTCAGTGCTGCATGGTTTGGTAATGCAACTACAGAAGGTATGCTAATGGCTGCGGGGATTTGCTTATCGTTCTTTAATCTCGGAGCATGGGGCGGCATGTACGCTTATACACCAGAGTTGTACCCAACAGCTATTCGTTCGACAGGGGCTGGTTTAGCAACTTCCTTTGGCCGGATTGGTGGTATCATCGCACCTTTACTAGTAGGGGTGCTGGTAGGTAAATCTATAGCTATTGGCTCGATCTTCATGTTGTTTTTTGTAACGATTATTATCGGTGCATTAGCAGTGCTCTTCCTAGGAAAAGAGACAAAGGGAACGGAGCTTCTGTAGATGATAATTCTTCATTACATACTTGATGTTAATCTATCAACAATGCTAATATTTAATAAGAACAAAACGGTTCCTTCACAGTTGTGAACAGGGCCGTTTTTTTTAACATATCGGAAGTTATATATAGTGGAAACACTTTACGTTAGTCCTTCTTTTATTAAGAACGGAGCGATCGAACATGAATAAGGATAGGAAGCAGCCTCATTTTACGGAACTAGTCTGGGAAAGTACGGAACAAAATGTTCCGATACCCCCGCGAAATTCATCAGAATCAGCGCTGCCTAAGAGATCTTCTGCAAATAAAGAGAAGCCCAAAACATCTTCTGAGCCTTCTCTGCAGTTACAGCTTTGGGATCTAGAGACTGACACCCCGGAGCCTGTGACAACAACCGAAGGTCAGTTTGTAACAAGAGCGAAGGAATTGGAACATAGAACCGAGGATTCGGCACTATATGTTCCATTTAAGAGTTACTGGCCCACGTATGGTCATATGACAGGCACACAAAGTAGATGGTATTTTTATTGGCGTAACGAAGTTAGACAGGGTAGATATCCAAAAACGGATCTTTCATATATATTTCTTCATGTGTATGAGCTTATTAATGGTGTAGGTTGGAAAGATCCTTATGATGGCTATAAGCAGCTCAGTCAAATCTGGGAAGCTTATCGAGAAAATTATAAACGTCTAGATCAATATTTGGGCGGTTGGATTGCGGACTACTCGTTTGTTCATCATTTGGATGTGCCTCTATCTTTAATCGTTGCTCGTTCACGCGGTCTTGCCGGTGATCTGGCAGAGCTAGAGTTAGAGAGATGTCTTACTGTAGCTCCTGAGCAGCTAACCTTTACGGTATTAACAGCAATGTCGGACTACGATATTAGTAAATCGAAGTTTTATATGGGGGAAGGTAAAGAAGCCCTCGAACGATATATTCCGCAGGTAGTGGCATTAATCAACGCTTATGTTACGCGGAAACATGGCTCGAATCTGGTTGAAATGTTCCCGCCTGGTCCCTCAGTGATGCGGGAGCGTTATTTATTCCGTAGCGCCGTATATGATATTTCGTTATATGGCTATTCTGTACTTATACCGGTTGTGCGTATTAGTAAATCTGCACCACTTCGAAGTTTGATTACAAGGCTATTTCGATTGACTGAGAATAAATTACGTGAACTGATGGGATATCGAGGTCGGCTCAAAGGGGTTAACGTGGATGCGGATATGGATGACCTAATCACTCGTTTCCTGAAGCGGGAGTTTGAGAAAGAGAAACTGGAGGATAAGGGTCCAGCAGTAGTCATTGACCGTGAGAAGCTTGAAAGACTGCAAAGTGATTCCGAGATTGTACGAACCATGCTTACGGTTGAGGAAATGAATGAGCTGGAGGAACTTGAGGATAGCGGTTTTGAGATTACTAATGAGGAATCCGAGCTTGAAGAAGTAGTACAAAAAGAAGAATTTGAAGATATTGAGGATGAAATCATTGTACCGCTCCAGTCTCTTGAGCCTGAATTAACGATAGAAGAAATTCAATCTGCAAACGTAGATACGGAGTGGGAGCAGTTCGCTAAGGCTTTAAGTCCACTCCAGCATGAAGCGCTCCTTGCGCTTATAAACGAGGATGGAACACAAACCATACAGAAGCTAGCGGCTGTAAACGGCACAATGTCAGAGCTCTTGATTGATGAGATCAATGACATCGCAATGGACATTCTAGGTGATTTGATCATAGATGTTGAAGAAATTGCAGAGGAATATAAAATTTATCTGCTTAATATTTAATGGGGTGAACTTTAGATGGACGTTTTGAAAATTCCTAAACGTATGACGACAGCGCTAGTTAATTCACTGACAGCCGGTGTGGTTCCACGTATCGGACTAGAACATATAGCCGTTGGTCGTCGGCCAGAGATTGAAGCAATCTTGAGAGATATGGACAATATCGCGGAGGGTGGAGCGGCCTTTAAGCTGATTACAGGCAAATTCGGTAGCGGTAAAAGCTTTCTTTTGCAGATGATCCGTAATTATGCGATGGATCGGGATTTTGTAGTAGCCGATGCGGATCTATCCCCTGAAAGAAGATTGGTGGGAACAAAAGGACAAGGTCTTGCTACATATCGAGAGCTGATGAGTCATTTGTCTACCCGGACGCGTCCAGATGGAGGTGCACTGGAGATTATTTTGCAAAAATGGATCATTTCGCTTCAGCAGTCTGTGATGCAAGAGAATGAATATGGCCCTGATCACCCCCAGCTTGGAGACGAGGTAGAGAAACGAATCTATGCTGTAGCCTCCGAAATGCGCGGTTTGGTGCATGGATTTGATTTTGCCAAAGTGCTGGCTTCTTATTGGAATGCACATAAGCTCGCTGACGATGAATTGAAGCAAGATTCCCTTCGCTGGCTAAGAGGTGAATTCGCTACTCGAACGGAAGCACGAAAAGCACTTGGTGTTGGCGTGATTATTGATGATGATAATTGGTATGATTATATGAAGCTGTGGGCAGAATTCACTTCTGCTATCGGTTATAAGGGACTGCTGTTGTTCATAGACGAAGGCGTCAACCTCTACAAAATCACGAACAGTATCTCACGTCAGAGTAATTATGAGAAGCTGCTTACGATGTTCAACGATACGATGCAGGGCAAGGCAGAAAGCCTAGGAATTTTTATAGGGGGGACTCCGCAGTTTGTGGAGGATGGACGGCGTGGATTATTTAGTTATGAAGCGCTGCGTTCTAGATTAGTTGCAGGAAGATACGGTGCAGCAGGTCTGAATAATTTCACTGGACCTATTATTGCACTGGACATGCTCTCACACGAAGAAATCCTAATCCTTTTGCAAAAGCTTAGAGATATTCATGCGCTACATTATGGTTATGAAGCACAGTTAACACAGGAACAATTGGTTCATTTTATGGAAGAAGCTGTGGGCAGATTAGGGGCAGACGAGCTCCTGACACCGCGTGAAGTGGTACGTGATTTCATGGATCTACTTCACACTTTGCACCAGCATCCGGAGATTTCATTCGAGAAGCTAGTGGGCGAACGAACCTCTAAACCTGCTGATACTGAGCAAAACGAGTTGGATGGATTCCTCGCGGAGTTTGAATTATGAGTGATAATCCGTTTTATAGGCTGGCTCCCTTCATTAAAGAGTTTATTTATAAAAATCGCTGGGAGACGTTGCGTGAGGCGCAGGTGGATGCCTGCCGAGTGCTGTTTGATACGCCGCATCACTTACTGATTGCTTCGGGTACTGCTTCAGGTAAGACTGAGGCGGCTTTTTTTCCAGCGCTTACTGAGTTATATGAACGTCCTTCCGGTTCGGTCGGTATTCTATATATTGCTCCCTTGAAAGCATTGATTAACGATCAATTTACACGGCTGAACGATTTGCTCCGTGAAGGCAATATTCCGGTGTGGCACTGGCATGGGGATGTTCCGCAAGCCGATAAGACGAAACTGGTGCAGAATCCTTCCGGCGTGCTACAGATTACCCCTGAATCGCTTGAAGGACTATTGATGAACCGCCCGAATGCTATTCCGGCGCTGTTCCATGACTTGCGTTACATAGTCATTGATGAGGTGCATGCCTTTATGGGTGCTGATCGGGGGATTCAGGTTCTGAGTCAGCTGGCGAGAATCTCACGAATGGCGGGATGTCATCCGCGCAGAGTCGGTCTATCGGCTACGCTTAGCGACTATGCTTCGGTGACGGAGTGGCTGGCGGCAGGGACGCGGGAGAGCGTAGAGGTGTCCGCTCCACAAGGCGGGCGTAAGCTCCGTTTAAGTGTGGAGCATTTCTCTTTCCCGGATGCACGGGATGAAGTGCAGGCAGAGCATTTAGAACGCGCGAAGCAGTCTTACTACGATTTCATTTACGATCATACGCATCTTAAGAAAGCGTTGATCTTCACGAATAGCCGCTCGGATGCGGAGACGGCGACCCTTGAGCTGCGGAGAACGGCCGCGAAGCGTGGGGAACGGGATGTTTTTCACGTTCACCATGGCAGCATCTCCGCAATGCTCCGCGAAGAGACGGAAGCCGCGCTGCGGCAAGGCTCCGGACCTGCAGTTGCGGCAGCGACATTGACGCTGGAGCTGGGCATTGATCTAGGAGAGCTGGAGCGGGTGCTCCAGGTCGGCGCTCCCTATAGCTGCGCAAGCTTTGTGCAGCGACTCGGTCGCTCGGGCAGGCGCGGTGACGCCGCATCCGAGATGATCTTTGTCACGCCCGAGGAAGAGGATGAGGAAGCGCAGCTTCCGGCAAGGATGCCTTGGACGCTCCTTCGAGCGATAGCGGTTATAGAGCTATATGTGCGCGAGAAGTGGGTTGAACCACTGGTGGTGCGCCAGCTGCCAGTTGGGCTGTTATACCATCAGACGATGAGCATATTGAAGAGTATGGGGGAGGCGGAGCCGGAGGATTTAAAGGAGGCTGTACTGAGCTTGCCTTCCTTCAATAGTATTGATCCCGCGGATTACGACATCTTCATGACTTATATGCTGGGCATGGGGCAAATCGAGAAGATGGATGAAGGCAGCTTGATTATTGGGATGGCGGGAGAAAAGATAGTGAACAATTTCCGCTTCTACGCAGTATTCAAAGACGATGAGGAGCATGTTGTCTATAACGGAACAGAGGAGATTGGATCTATTACAACGGTACCACCGCCAGGTTATTGTTTTACTCTGGCAGGGAAGCTTTGGAAGGTAGAAGAGGTCGATAATCGCCATAAAGCTGTTTATGTAAAAACTTCACGCGGTAAGGTGGATACGCTGTGGCTTGGAGCGGGTGGAGATGTACATACACGTATCATGACCAAAATCCGCGAAGTCTTAGGGGCTACTGCGTTATATCCGTATTTAGCTCCGAGTGCGGCTGCGCGTCTTGAACGAGCCCGCCGTTTAGCGAAGGAGAGTGGATTGCTTGAACGCTCCGTTATGCCCGCAGGAGGAGATTCGTTGTTTATTCTGCCATGGGCGGGTAGTCGGCAGTTCCGCACACTGGAGCGCCTTCTCAAGAATAATTTGAAGAGCTCACAGGGACTTCGATCTATCGTGCCGATGGAACCTTATTATATGGTGGTTGCAGGCAAAACAGATGCAGAAACGCTGGAAGCGGAAATCATTGCTGAAAGTATGGCTGCCTCAGATCCTTTATCATTGTTATCTCCAGATGAAGCACCCTACCTTGGAAAGTATGATGAGTTCATCCCACATGAATTGCTTCGCAAGGCTTTTTCCTTGGATGGACTAGATGTTCCTGGGCTGCTTGAAGTGCTAAAACACTGGCGGCAACCACAGTAAATATAGTTAAGCATTTTAATTGAGACGCCCACTTATGTGGGCGTCTCTTTATGTTCAGACCCTCAGGGATATTTACCCTTCGCATCGATATAGACTTTCCTGCTATTCCAAAAGTTGTATAAAAATTTAGCGGACGGAGAATAGTACCAAAAAGATTCCTATTAAAGGATGATAACGATGTGGTCTAAAATAGTCTCTTATATTCCGGATTGGACAATTTTCATTCAGGCGGCGATCACGCTGCTCTTTCCCATAGGGATTTATTATCTTTACAAGCATTTGTATTTCTATGTTGGAAGCGGACGCTCCAAGGAATCAGGGGCTAACTCTCAGGATGCGGAGCTAAAGAAGACAGACAATGGGGAAGCAAATCAACAGCAGCCTAAGACTACAGTGTTTATCCAAAATTACGATGCCGACCTTGCGGTGATAAGAACGGCATTGGAGGGAAACAGTGATGTGCATTTCCGTGAATTTACAGTCAAAGGTATTCAGGCACGTGCCGCATTGGTCTATGTGGAGGGTATGCAGGATGAAGAACTAATCAATCAACAGGTGTTGCAAAATCTGATGTTTGCCGGTGAAATGCAGGCTTCAGAAGGAATATACACCTTCATGAAACAGAATATGCTCCCGCTAGCTCAGCTTAGTGATGCCAGAGATTTGGACCATCTACAGGAGTCTGTCCTGTTTGGATATACCGCACTGATTGTTGAAGGTATGCGAGAGATGCTTCTAGTTGGCTTTCCACATGGGGCTGTGCGCTCGATTAATGAGCCGACTTCGGAGGCTTTACTGCGAGGACCACGGATTGGCTTTACCGAAGTGCTCAGTGAGAATACCTCTATGCTGCGGCGACAAGGGCTCAATAAGAATCTGGAAATGAAAAGGGTTGAAGTAGGTAGCGAAATCAAGAAGGATCTGATTATTGCTTATATGAAAAACATTGTAAATCCTGATCTGCTACAGGAAGTGAAGGACCGCATCTCCAAAATTGATATGGATTTCATTCTGGAATCTGGCTATGTAGAGCAGTTGATCGAGGATGATTATTTAAGTCCGTTTCAGCAAACACAGAACACGGAAAGACCCGATCGTGTGATTGCCTCCTTATTAGAAGGAAGAGTTGCCATTTTGCTTGATGGCACACCGTTTGCACTTATTGTTCCGGTGACGTTCAGTATGCTTTTGCAGTCTCCTGAGGATTACTATGAGCGCTGGTTTCCAGGAACACTATTACGGGTGCTACGGTTTTGCGCATCATTTCTGGCTCTGTTAGCCCCGGCGCTGTATATTTCTTTTATCTCCTTTCATCCGGGGCTAATTCCTACACAACTGGCGATTTCCATTATCGAAACACGCCAAGGTGTACCCTTTCCTGCTTTAATTGAAGTGTTGATTCTGGAGATTTCTATTGAAATCTTACGTGAAGCTGGAATTCGTCTGCCGAAGCCCATAGGTCCGGCAATGGGAATTGTCGGAGGTCTGATCATTGGAGATGCCGCGGTACAGGCCGGTATTGTAAGTCCCTTTCTAGTAATTGTCGTAGCCGTGACAGCGATCTCTTCGTTTTCCATACCGATGTACAGTGCCGGCATTACCCTCCGGATCTTACGATTCGCAGGCATGTTATTTGCGGCGGTCCTGGGCATGTTCGGAACCATCCTGTTTTTTCTGCTGATTTGCAGTCATCTGACTCGACTTTCAAGCTTCGGGGTTCCTTACATCACCCCTATCTCGCCTTTCCGGGGAAGTGACTGGAAGGATTTATTCGTCCGTGCGCCGTTATCCATCATGAAGCGAAGACCAGAGATGCTGAAGACCCAAAAGAAAAAGCGCAGATCCTAGGGAATGTATTCTTATCAGGAGCAGAGGGGGAGACCACAGTGTTCAAACGGACGGATGACAAGATCACAACCTCACAGGCTGCCATAGTATTGACCAATTCGATGCTGGGTGCCGGAATTCTGACCTTGCCAAGAAGTGTTGTTAAGGCCGTGCAGACACCCGATGCCTGGATTTCTGTGGCGCTGGGTGGTGTCGTCGTGTTTATGGTAATTATGGTTATGGTGAAGCTTAGTCAGCAATTCCCAGGAAAAACTGTTTTTCAGTATTCCAAGAAAATTGTTGGAAAGCTTCCTGGCAGTGTGCTGAGTTCACTGTTAATTCTGTACTTTATAGTCATTGCAGGCTTCGAAATCCGTGTACTGGCGGAAGTAACGCTGTTCTTTCTTTTGGAAGGCACTCCAATCTGGGCGATAGTGATGCCATTCATCTGGGTTGGCACTTATTTAGTGTATGGTGGGATTAATTCTATAGCCCGTGTGTTTCAAATTGTGTTTCCGATCAGTATCTTTATCCTGATCATTTGTTTTATCTTAAGCACCAGAATATTTGATATCCATCATCTGCGTCCTTTTATGAGTGAAGGCCTTCTGCCGGCCGTCCGGGGGATGAAGTCGAGTATTCTGATCTTTACGGGATGTGAGGTTGTGATGACAATGACTACCTTTATGGAGCATCCGCAGGAAGCGGTCAAAGGGATGATGGTCGGTCTCTGCATCCCGCTGGTACTGTATTTGGTTACTGTTGTGATGGTTATTGGAGGTCTGTCCATCAATTCCGTAATCACCAGTACCTGGCCTACGATAGATTTGGTACGGAGTTTTGAAATCTCAGGTTTCTTTTTTGAACGATTTGAATTTCCGTTGCTAGTCATATGGCTGATGCAGATGTTCTGCAATTTTTGCAGTTTTTTCTTTAATGCGTCACTTGGAATCTCACAAGTGTTCAATTTAAAGATCCATCCGGTAATGTTCGCCTTAATGCCCGTAATCTTCATCTGCACGATGATCCCACAACGTATCAATGATGTCTTCAGTCTTGGTGATTCGATAGGCTATATGGGTGTGCTTATTTTTATATTGTTGCCACTATTATTGTCGATTGTATTACTGATCAGGAAGAAAGGACTCAAGCAGAATGTTTAGACAGAGGGTTATACACTTACTATTAATATTCGTGATTCTGCTTACACAGCCTGGTTGTTGGAGCAGTAAAGAGATTGAAGATCTGAGTGTTTATACAGGATTGGCGCTTGACAAGGGGGAACCTGAGGCGCTCGAACAGGAATTCGAGGAACATGGAGGAGGCTACCAAAAGCATAATAAAGTTACGGCAACCGTACAAATTGTGCCTGAAAGAACAATCGGAAACTCCGTTAAAGATGGCGAAACATCCAAAACCCATTATAACAATATTTCAGAAACAGGGGATTCTCTGCTTGAAGTATTTCGTCAGTTCTCTATTCGTAAGAACCGCCCGATTATAGGCCATCATCTCAAGGTTATAGTTATATCAGAGGAGCTAGTACAGCAGGAGAAGATCAGACGGTTAATGGACTTTGTACTGCGAGATAACGATATCCGTCCCAGCTGTCTCATATTTCTTAGCCAAGGGCGTGCGTCCGATACGCTTATGACAACCGAGGAGGAGATTCCTTCCTTTCGACTGGCCGAGATGGTTCGTAACAACTTTAGAACCAGTAAAGTTATGAAGGGGATAACGTTATCGAATCTAGATGCGCTGATGTACTCCAAGCAAAGCTTTGTGTTGCAGAACGTTGTGGCGGCACAAGGGGAGATCGAATTTTCTGGAGCCGGTATTATCAAGGGAGATACAGGTCGTTGGATCGGTAACCTTGACCAGCATGATGTGGAGAGTATTGCCTGGATCAAAGGGGATATAAACGGCGGGAGCATCAAAGCATATGATCAGTCGAATGACTCGATTACTTATGAGATTAAATCCGTTAAGAGCAAGATTACGCTGAATGAGACCGATGATAAGAAAATATCATTTCATGTTGCGATTGAGTCCACTGGACGACTAATTGAGAATTGGGATGTGGATGAGCATTCCTCGAATGTTGTTTACCTCAAAGAGCTAGAAAAGATATTCGAAGAGAAATTAACCCAACATATCCATGCACTTATCCGCAAAATGCAATCTACTTACAAAGTGGATGTAGCAGGATTCGGAGATTGGTTCAGCATTGAAAAACCGCTTGTCTGGAAACAGATGAAGGATCATTGGGACGAGGAATTTACTCGTATTCCATTGACCTTTGATCTTAAGCTTAAGATTACTGATTTTGGTTCAACCTCTGATTGAACGAATATCGAAAATAGGTTTAATCGAAGCGCCCGCATTAGCGGGTGTTTCGTTATGTTCGGACATATATTGTATTTTTCTAGAAAAAACAAACCATTTATCTTAAATTTGACACCTTGTTGAAAGCGCTTAACAGTACAATAATTAGCCTATAACGAAAACAGGGGGCGTCAAACAATGGTCAGCAAAAAAATGAAGGCAACTTCAACAATTGCGTTATCAGCAGCTTTGGTTTTAAGTATGGCAGCGTGTGGAAATTCAAACAACAACGAGAGTAAAGGCGCTACAGAGTCGAAAGGGAATACAGCTACGAAAGCTCCAGATGCCGGAACTACAAAAACCGATAGCGGTAAGAAGGTTACGATTACATTTCAAAATATTTACCCGGATCCAGCTACACCTTCTTATAAGATGCTTCATGAATTAGTTGATCAATATGAAAAAGAGAATCCTAATATTCACATCGAACTGGATACTTTAAATACGGACCAGCAAAAGGTCAAATTGAAAACACAAGCCGCTTCCAAAGAAATTCCTGATATTACGATTGTTAACCCAGCTGCACAAATGAAACCCTTCGTTGATGCTAAGCTGTTCGCTCCTCTAAATGACATGCTGGATCAAAATGGACTGAAAGACACCTATCAATCCGGTCTGCTTGATTACTACAGCTTTGACGGCAATGTGTATGCACTGCCAGATGGTAATAACATCGAGGTAGTCTACTATAATAAAGAACTTTTCGAGCAAGCGGGAATCAAAGACACTCCTAAAACATTTGATGAATTACTCCAAGATGTAAAAACCTTGAAAGCAAAGGGCATTACGCCAATTGCGATCGGTGAAAAAGATTCCTGGACAGGTTCATTCTTGTTCATGAATATCCTGCTTCGCACTAATGGAGGACCTGGTTTCCTTCAAGATGTGCTGGATGGCAAAAAAACATTTGAAGATCCTGCTTTCGTAGAAGCTGTAGACCGGTTCCAAGACCTCGTGCAAGCAGGTGCATTCCCTGATGGAGCAACTTCCATTGATGCTAATGCAGGCGGTAATATCTTCAAATCCGGTAAAGCTGCTATGTGGGTTATCGGTTCATGGGAAACAGGCGCAATCGATGCTTCCTCAGTGGCTGGTAAAGCAGGAGCTTTCCAATTCCCAAGCGTCAATGGTAAAGGGGATCCAAATGAATTCATGCTCGCACCAGGTAGCGCCTTTGCGATTTCTGCGAACAGTGAGCATTTACAAGAAACGAAAGATTTCTTGAATTTCTTCACTCTGAATCTTCCTAAAAAACAATTTGAACTTAAAAATGCTGTAGGAATTGGTCAAAAAGTGGATGGAGACCTGAAAGGTGCAGGATATTCGGATCTGGCGATTAACATTTCAGGATTGTTTAATCAGGTTAAAGGTGGCGACTTGGCCTTTGACAACACCATGAACCCAGCTACTGCACAAGTCCATCTCAGCAGTATCCAAAATCTTTTTGTTCAAAAAGTGGATTCCGCTCAAGTAGCTAAAGAACATCAAACCGCATTTGAAGCTAATAAATAAGAAGGTTTCGAAAACGCGATGCGAGGGTGCTTAAACGCTTCTTCGCATCGTGTTTACATTCTAGGGGGCGGAAATAATGAAGGTACTAAAGGTTCCAGCGCGCACAATCGCCGTCTTCGTGTTACCTTGCCTGCTTTTGTATGTGTGCTTGGTGTTTGCTCCTATCCTAGTATCCTTTTATACAGGATTGCTGCAATGGGACGGAATTACGACTACGAAAACATTTGCTGGACTTGCTAATTTCAAAGAGATGTTTTTTCATGATCCAGTGTTTTGGCCATCCGTAAGGAGGACTTTGCTCTATGCGGTTGCTTCTATGGTGGAAATTCCATTTTGTTTGCTGATGGCTATTCTTCTAAATCGGTATGTGAGAAAAGGAAACACTTTAGTTTCTATTTACTTTACGCCGGTTATTTTGTCAGTGGTTATCATTGGGCAGCTCTGGAAAACGATCTATGATCCGGTCTCCATGGGAGGGATGTTGAACGGCGTTCTGATCTCACTTGGACTAGATAACTGGACTCACAATTGGATCACAGAACCTAAAATTGCGATGTTCGCGCTCTATGCAGTATCTCTTTGGCAATATTTCGGCTACCATTTGCTGATTCAATATACCGGGGTTCAGAATATTCCGGATGAGCTGTATGAAGCGGCAAAGATTGATGGGGCTGACGGATTCAAAGCCGACCGATATATCACTTTTCCGTTGATTATTCCAATCTTTAAAATATCTATCGTACTCGCATTTATAGGGTCATTGCAGGCTTTTGATCTTGTTATGGTTATGACAGCCGGTGGACCAGCTCATGCTACAGATGTGATTTCCACACATATGTACAACAGTTCATTCCTATCTTTTAAATATGGATATGGCAGTGCGATCGCTTCGTTCTTGGTTATTCTGTGTCTTGTGTTTACTGCTGGCATTAATACTATCTTTAATAAGCTCGAGAAAAAATTCAGTTAGCAAAGGAGTGCGCGATCATGCGGAATGTCAAGCATAAACGCCCAAAGCGTCCTTACAAGGACGGTAAGCGTTTAAGCGAGAAATATAAGAATAATGTATTCCGTGAAACTAATACGTTCTTATATTTTAAAAAAGGACTCGTGTATCTTCTCTTTGCGATTCCTGTCGTTACCCAGTTATATCCTCTTCTATGGCTAATGCTCTATTCCTTAAAGACTAATGAAGAGATTTTGGGAGGAAGTTTTTTCTCGTTTCCTAAAATATTTCAGTGGCATAACTATAGCGAAGCTTATAAAGCCGGTAGTTATCTAAAGTATTTATCCAACAGTGTTATAGTTACCGGTGTAACAATGATCTTCGTCATTCTGCTTAGCTCGATGGTAGCTTATGCGATCTCTCGCTTTCGTTGGCGTTACGGCAACTTGGTCATGACGATATTCTTAATGGGAATGATGATTCCCATGCAGGCCACTTTGCTGCCATTGATGATCATTTTCAAAAATATGCATATTCTAAATACGCATTTGTCGCTCATATTGCCTTATGTAGCTTTTTCAACGCCTATAGCAGTGTTTATTCTAAGTGGGTTTATGAAGAGTATTCCGCATGAAATCGAAGAATCGGCGTTTATCGATGGGGCGAGCGTATATCGGATCTTCCGCACGATTATTCTACCGGTCTCTATACCGCCGGTAATGACAGTATGTATTCTAACGTTTATTAACATTTGGAATGAGTATATCTTAGCGGCAACCTTCATTTCCTCCGAGAAATTGAAAACCTTGCCCTTTGGCGTCTACACGTTCGTTAGTCAGTATTCTGTAAACTATGGGAATATCGGTGCATTTCTAGTCATGGGTGCGTTGCCCGTCATTTTAATCTATTTCTTCTTATCTAACCAGATCACAAAAGGAATGGTAGCAGGGGCAGTAAAAGGCTAATATTGTATTGCAAAACATATAAATGGAATTATAATGAAGGAGCAGCAGGACAGATGAGTTGGAGGAGGGAAGCCTTTTTTGAGAAATAGCTTTCATTCCATTCACCATCGATTGTTTTTGCTGTTTCTTTTTTGTATGTCTAGCATTCTATTAATTGTGAGTCTACTCTATTACAACCGGACAACCGTACAGTTTCATGAAAAAATAAGCGATTTGTCGCAGAAAAATGTCGCTCAGACGGCGGATCTATTCAGCTTGCTGTACAAGGGGTATGACAGTCTCTCTAAATCACTCAGCAATAACTTTGAATTAATACGTCTGATAAATGAAACAAGCAATGAGCCCGCTGTAGCCTATATCAATGAACAGACGATTACAAATATTCTCGGCGCTATATTTTATTCTCGGGATGATCTTGTTGGTATCCATGTCATTACAGATAAAGGTAAGATCTATAATTACGGAAACTATATGAATGTGGTTGATCCCGATTATATGAAGGAAGATTGGTACCATCAGCTGCAGGCTTCCTCCGGTAAAATGGTCTGGCTCGGCGTCTATGAACATTCTCTTATCGATCAAGTGGAGGATAGTCCTGTGTTTGCCTTCGGCCGTCAGATTTACGATCTCAATGAACATAAACCAATTGGCATTGTTCTGTACGAAACGAATCCGAAGCCTGTTCTAGATGCGCTTGATAATGTGAAGCTGGGTGAGCATAGCCAGGTGTATTTAATGTCGCAGGATGGGCGATTCGTATCCTCTGCCGAAGATCAGGAACCTGATTTAACTCAGCTACCGTCTTTGCAGAACTCCCAGAATGTTGTGGTCGAACAGACAGCCAATCGTCTGCTTGTCGCTTCTAAACTGTCCTTCTCCGGTTGGTGGGTGCTTAGTATCACTCCTAATCGTGATCTAAATGTTGAGTTGGTAGAGATGAAACGTTATCTGTTCATTGTATTTTCAATTCTTATTCTCGTCTCTACTTTGATAGCTTCTATTGTTTCACGAACGATTTCTTTGCCGCTTAAAAAGGTGATTCGAGAGATGAAGCAAGTGGAGATCGGTAATTTTCGGGGAATGGTGAATGTTTCATCTTATCAGGAGATTAATATTCTTGTTGCTTCGTTTAATCGGATGGTTCGCCGGATCGAAGAACTAATCGAGCGGGTAAAACTTTCTTCCGTCAGTGAGAAGAATGCTGAGCTTCATGCCTTGCAATCCCAAGTGAACCCACATTTTCTATACAATACTCTGGATATGATTTATTGGATGCTGGATGAGGAAGGGAATGAGCAGCTAGGCGAGCTTGTGCTCTCGTTATCTTCTATGTTTCGGTACAGCAGTCATTGGGAAGTTGACGTAGAAGTCACGCTACGAGAAGAGCTGGAACAAATCGGGCACTATCTAAATATTATTTCTATCCGGCTGGAAGGTCGTCTACGGATTGAGATAAATATAGATGAACGATGGCTTGAGGTTCGCCTTCCCAAGATGACTGTACAACCGGTCATTGAAAATGCTGTAAAACATGGCTTGGAATCGCTCGATCGTCAAGGTATTCTGAAGGTGAGTATACTTGAAGAAACTGGAGTGCTGAACATCGTCGTTCAGGATAATGGCAAAGGTATGGATGCAGAGAAGCTGAATGCATTAGTGGAATCCTTGGATCGGCCATCAACGAAAGAAAATGGAAAAATGGGGATAGGTCTTCAGAATCTACATCAGCGGCTCCAGCATATGTTCGGAGAATCCTATGGGCTTGTGATTCGAAGTTTACCTGGAGAGGGAACCGAGGTTGCTATCGTGCTGCCGATTTCGCAGGAAGGAGAGCGTAGTCGTGAACATTCTCATAGCTGATGATGAACGGGTGATCCGCGAAGGGATCAAGCGTACTATAAGAAGTATTTATCCAGATTATTGTGTATATGTTGCAGCATCAACAGAAGAAGCTGTCAAGATTATGGAGGAACACTCCATTCATATCGTCTTAACAGATATCCTTATGCCTGGTATGAATGGCCTGGAGTTCATGAGGATTTCTAAGCGGAGGTATCCTTATGTCAAATGGGTAGTCATCTCTGCTCACAGTGAGTTTGCCTACGCGCAGGAGGCTGTTCGTCTTGGGGCGAGAGATTATTTACTTAAACCGATCGGCAAAAGCAAGCTGCTTGAGATTATCAGTAACTTAACGCAAGAAATTGAGCAGGATCGTAAGCTCATTAAAGATGAAGACCGATTAAGGTCAAGTCTGAAATTTTTAAGAGAAGGTGTGTTTCAGAGACTCGCATCTGGCTTTAATCTCGGCAATTTAGATATCAGTCAATTGATAGAAGATCATCAATATTTCTATTTGATTTTGCTGCAAATGGATGCGGGTGATAAAAACGTTCGTATAGAACATTTTATTGTTGAGAATGTATTAACTGAGTTGATAGAGCGAGACGGGAGCGGGTTTGTGGTCAGCTACGACCGACAGAGTTTGCTGGGCTTAATCACCTTAAGGGAAGAGGCGCGATTAGAAGCTTTTCTGGATGATGGGCGGACATATTTGAAGCAATATTTAAAAATACCCTTCCAAATGATTCATTCCGGACTAAGCTATGATATAAATTCTGTCCCACAGATCGTAACGAGCTTAAGAGAGGCCGCGAATTCGCAAGTATTGGATTTAGCACCTGCGAAAGGAAGCGGTGAAAAAGCCATCGACATCGCATTGCAATATGTAAAGGAACACTATTACGAAGACCTCAGTTTGGAAAAGATTTCGTCTGTTGTATTTTTGAATCCGGTCTACTTTAGTCAATTATTCAAACAGAAAACGGGTCAGGGGTATAAGGAGTACGTTACATCTTTACGATTAGAGCAAGCGAAGCTGCTGTTAGTGAATTCGAAGCTTAAGGTGGCAGAAATCGCTGAACGTATTGGATATCAGGACATGCGACATTTTACACAGATGTTTCGCAAGCGGTTCCTCTTAACTCCGACGGAATATCGTCAGCAGCTTCACAAAGGAGCATACTAAATTATCCATAGGTTAAGCAAAAGGATCTCAACAGCCATTCGGTGGGCTACAGAGATCCTTTTATGTGTGGATTAGTAAGAGGGGTAACTGGCTGCTGCGTATACAAACAAAAGAAAAAGTAAAATTAATATGGCGTAAAGTAGAGTGCCGACAATACCACATACCAATCCCGCGATAGCTAAACCTCTTCCTTGCTCATACCGTATCCGGATTTCCTTTAGGGAGAGGGCAGAAAGTATAATTGCTACAATCCCTAACAAAAATCCGATATAAGGAACGATTATGGAGAGGACACCTAAGACGAATCCGGCAATTGACTTGCCATTCATTGGTGTAGGTGGGGGCGGCGGTGGGAAATAGTTTTGTTGCTCGTTCGGTTGGTAGCTCATTCAAATCACCTCCAATCAAGCAAGTTATTGGATGTAGTTAATCCAGTGTTCAAGCTGTACACAAGGAACGAGTCCAATGGATTCAGCTAATCGGATGGACGCATGATTGGTTTCAAGCACATGATAGCGTGGAATAAACCCATGTTCTAATGTTTCTTGTAGGGCTGTTCGGACCACCTTTTTCGCGTACCCATTTCTTTGAGCGGATTCTAAAGTATGTACTGCACCGATTTCCCATATGGTCTCTTCATTACGGAACGCTAAGCAAGTACTGATTGGATTGTTCCCTAGGAAGATTGACACGGAAAAAGCACCAGTTTGAAAATAGTCTTCTATTTCGTCTTTAGTGTAATGGTTAGCAGCCCACAGCGGAAGTAATCTGTCATCAACCGCATGACTGATAACAACTTCTTCGTCTTTCGGAAAGATTTGTCCCTCCGTTGTACTATATGAGTAGAACCCTCGGACTTTCTCCATTGAAAAATGTGAAGATAATGCCTCCCTGTACCTCAGATCTTGCAGTTTAAAAACAAACATTGCTTGCGAAGGCAGCAGCTGAAATAGAGCCGGAAATACATCTGGGCTGCTGTAATCCATAAATACAATGTAATCCGCTTGAGGATATACTCTATGATCATATGCGTAGGCTGAGGCAGGAAGAAGCAATAAAACGCCCCATTGATCTCCTTGCTCTACCAGATGTGTCTTCATGACTTCTTGAAATGAGGTTATCATCTTTAACAAACTGACATTCTTCAATGGTTCCTTGCGCAATTTGAGCAAAATTCGGTCATTCTGGTTCATGTTATTTACTCCTCGCTCTATGTATTTCACTTTATATTGTACTTATGTAGATAATGTATCTGGGGATGATTATTAAATCGCAGAAAGACGTTAGCTTGACAGTGACTGCTATAATGTATTAGGAAAATAAAGCTTGCTGTTTGATGCAGCATACGTAATCGGAGGCACAGAATTTCATGACACAATCTATCACACCCGCTGCAGTTCGTTTAGGAGGAGGCCTAACCAAGCAATTCATACTTATATTAGCCATTGCATCTGGTTTAAGCGTCGCAAATATGTATTACAATCAGCCCCTTCTGGCCGATATCGGACGAACTTTTCAAGCTTCATCTAACGCAGTAGGATATGTATCGATGCTTACTCAGATCGGTTATGCGCTAGGGATGTTACTCTTTGTTCCGTTAGGCGACATTCGTGAACGAAGAACATTAATTTCGGGACTTTTAATTGCTGTATCCCTGTCATTGGTTGGTTTCGCCACAGCCCAAAACCTAGTCTGGATGTATATCGCCAGTTTTGCTATTGGTATAACTACGGTAGTGCCGCAGGTCATCATTCCGCTCTCAGCAGAGCTCGCTTTGCCAGAAGAACGAGGTGAAGTTATTGGAACCGTAATGAGCGGGTTATTTTTTGGCATTTTGCTGGCAAGAACAATATCCGGAATTATAGGCGATATGTTCGGCTGGAGAGCGATGTACTGGATTGCTGCAGTTATAATGCTATTGTTATCTCTTATCTTATACCAACTAATTCCAAAGACGAAACCAGAAAATAATTCATCCTACACGGATCTACTGAAATCAATGGGAAACTTGATTCGTAGATATTCGACGTTACGTGAAGCATCACTGATTGGGGCTTGCATGTTTGGTGGCTTCAGTGTGTTTTGGACTTCACTGGCATTCTTTTTGGAAGGAGAACCTTACCACTACAGTAGTTCTATCACAGGATTGTTTGGGTTAATTGGTGTAGCAGGTGCTGCGGGTGCTCCATTTATCGGGAGGTTAGCCGACAGGATCGCTCCGAAGAAGATTGTAGGTATACTGCTGTTGCTTACATTGATTGCTTACGGATTCTTCGGCTTAGCTGGAATTACAATCTGGAGCTTGATTGCCGGCGTTATTATTCTGGATCTTGGAGTACAAGGGTCACAGGTTAGTAACCAAACGCGGATCTATGCACTTGAGCCCGCGGCACGCAGCCGTATTAATACTGTTTTTATGGTCAGTACTTTTACAGGTGGCGCAATTGGATCAACACTAGGAAGCTTTGCATGGCAGCATTGGGGCTGGAGTGGTGTCTGCTTGATGGGTGGAATGCTAATTGTAGCCGCTTTATGCATATGGTTAGTCTATAGAGGAATTGAGAAGAAGGCATTACACACAGGAGGTGCATGAGTATCGCTCAGAAGACGAAAGTCGTAGAAGTTGTCCCGTATGACTCAGAGTGGAAGGTAGAGTTCAATAAAATTAGAGATCAGTTGTTATCTTATGTCGGAGATCTCATTATTACGATTGAACATGTGGGCAGCACCTCCATTGAAGGACTCGCTGCTAAACCTATCATAGATCTTGATCTTGTAATGGATAGTTACGAAGTATTCCCACAAATCATTGAACGATTACAACTGCATGGATATGAACATCAAGGGAACTTGGGAATAGAGGGCAGAGAAGCCTTCAAAAGACGTCAAGCGGATGAATTTATGAAATATCATCTGTATGTATGCCCTAAGAATGGAAAAGGGTACTTGGAGCATATCGCATTCAGAGACTATCTTCGTTCGAATGTGCCTGCGCGTCAAGCGTACGCAGAGCTCAAACAGCGTTTGGCAGAGCAATACCGCTACGATATTGATGCTTACTGTGAAGCGAAGACAGCGTTTGTCACCTCGATTTTATCCAAAGTCATAAAATAACCCATGAGCAATCATGTACCAGAACGAAGATGATATCGAAATTCACTGGGGGACATGCCGCTCCACTTACGGAACTGCTTGGAGAAATATAACGCATCATTAAAACCGACCGAAGAGGATATCTGGTCGATGGTGAGCGTTCCTCCAAGCAGTTCCTTTGCTTTATCCATGCGAACCTTTAACAAATACTGCTTGGGTGACATCCCGATCTTTTGTTTAAAAGCCTTAGAGAGATGAGCTCTATGATAACCAAGAGAGGACGCCATGTGATCGATACTGATCTGTTGATGAAATTGGAGAGAGATCCAGCGGATCGCTTGATTGATCTGACGGTCGATAACATCCGGTAATTGTGCGGATTTAGGGGTGAGCGAACCTATGTTCGCAAGACCGAATTTATGCACCAAAAGGCGCAGCCACCCAGAAGCCTCCAAACTTTCCAACCTTGGATAGGCAGACTGTTGAAAGGAAAATCGAATATGTTCATACAAGTTATGTATCTCTATTAGGTTATCTAAGTGTATTAACGGCTTATCCGGTGTAATCCCCGCTTCCTTTAATAGCTGTTGAACGGCATCCCCTTGCAAGGCGACCCATACGTAAGTCCAAGGCTGTTCCATGTCTGCCTGATAACTGAATAATGCCCCTGGGAAAATAACAAAGGTATCTCCCGTACCACATACATGAGATTTACTTCCACTCTGAAACACCCCCTTTCCATCCAATACGGTATGTATAAGGAAGTAATCGTGAACAGAAGGCCCCATCTTATGTCCCGGGACCGGGTTACCTTCTCCGCTAAACAATACAGTTAGGTCGATTTCATCAGGAGCAAGATTAAACCCTGCTGTGAAATGATAATGCTCTGAAGCCATTTGCTTCTGACCTCCTATACGTGATTTGAATTACATTTAGATTATAGGATGGACCACATAAATGCAACAAATATCCATATATGAATTGTATTTCTCCATACTCATTGAGATCGCTCTCATTTATAGTGAATAGTGAAGAGAGAGTTGGATACCCTCTGATATTCTAGTGTTTATAAGGAAAATCCATCAAGGTTGTCGCAGTCATTAGCGAAGTCGTGACCGTACAACTCACTATCTAAGGAGGATTATTTCATATGTCGAAAATTACATTTATCGGAGCGGGTAGTACTGTATTTGCGAAGAACGTTTTAGGAGATTGCATGAGAACTCCAGCCCTTCAAGGCTTTGAGCTTGCTTTATTTGATATTGATCTTCAGCGCCTAAAAGATTCCGAGAATATGCTGAGTAATATAAAAGAAAGTAGTGGCAGCACTTGTATCGTGAAATCTTATACAGATCGTAAAGAAGCATTGCGCGGAGCGAAATATGTGATTAATGCAATTCAGGTCGGGGGGTACGACCCTTGTACCATTACAGACTTTGAAATTCCGAAAAAATATGGCTTGCGTCAGACGATTGCAGACACGGTTGGTATTGGCGGCATCTTCCGTAACTTGCGTACTATTCCTGTCATGCTTGATTTTGCTGCAGATGTAAGAGAGGTTTGCCCAGATGCACTCTTTATGAACTACACGAACCCAATGGCAGTACTGACCAATGTGATGAACACTTATGGTGGTGTAAAGACTGTGGGTTTATGTCATAGTGTACAGCATTGTATTCCAGGCTTATTTGAGCATCTAGAACTGGATCAGACTGGTGTACAGGCTAAGATTGCCGGGATTAACCATATGGCTTGGCTACTCGAGGTTACGAAGGACGGAGAGGACTTATATCCGGAAATCAAACGACGCGCTGCCGAGAAGCAGAAAGAGCACCACGGGGATATGGTACGATATGAAA
Organism: Paenibacillus sp. FSL R5-0345; assembly: GCF_000758585.1. Classification (NCBI taxonomy): domain Bacteria; kingdom Bacillati; phylum Bacillota; class Bacilli; order Caryophanales; family Paenibacillaceae; genus Paenibacillus; species Paenibacillus sp. FSL R5-0345. The sequence goes on along the minus strand of NZ_CP009281.1, from coordinate 3,585,829 downwards.
TGATGCTCAAATTTGGTTATTACATTACAGAGTCTTCGGAACATAACGCAGAATATCATCCTTATTTTATTAAACGCAATTACCCTGAGCTTATCGAACGGTTTCAAATTCCGCTCGACGAGTATCCGCGCCGCTGTGTAGATCAAATTGAACGCTGGCAGCATATGCGTGAAGAACTGGTGAATAACAAAGAGCTTGAGCATGAACGTTCACATGAATACGCGTCCTACATCATGGAAGCGATCGAAACGAATGTGCCTTTCAAAATAGGCGGTAATGTTATGAATACCGGACTCATCACCAATTTGCCGAAAGAAGCCTGTGTTGAAGTCCCATGCCTAGTAGACAGCAGTGGTGTTACGCCAACCTTCGTAGGAGATCTTCCTCCACAGTGCGCCGCACTGAATCGTACGAACATTAATACACAATTGTTAACGATCGAAGCAGCGATTACTCATAAGAAGGAGCATATTTATCACGCAGCCATGCTTGATCCGCACACTGCCGCTGAATTATCGATGGATGACATTACAAATATGTGTGATGAACTAATCACAGCTCATGGAGATTGGTTGCCGGCGTATAAATAAATTGCATATTTCTAAAATTTTAAAGCCTAAAGCCTGAGAAATCAGGCTTTTTTTGCTTATCTGTCTAGGACAACTGGGGGACATCGGAATACACATATATGGACACCTAAATGCGGAGGTGAAGCGTGATGATCATTGAGAACTATACCTTAGCATCGTCCACATCCCATGCCACCCCTTATTATGTGATCAGAGGCGGGCTCCCTGGTCCTGTGTTTATGGTGGTGTCCGGCATACACGGGAATGAAACGGCAAGCATTCGTGCCGCTCAAAACCTCGTGAATCGCTTAAGACAAGGAGAACTATATATTTACAGGGGGACTCTTATAATTGTTCCTCTCATGAATCAAAAAGCTTATCGCAAACGAATTCGAGGCATACCGGATTTGAACCGAACATTTCCACGCACTCGATATGCATCTGCCAAACATCCTTTATCCGTAGCCTTGCTTCAATTAGTACGGCGTTATCACCCTACCTGGTACCTTGATCTCCATGAAGCTAATGGTTTGTCTCAAAGAAATCATAAGCGGCTCGGTCAGACTATCATCATTAAGCCGGGGAGCCGAGGTACGGCTACAGCAAGACGTATCATAAAAGACATTAACCGTACGATCACTAATACATCCTATCATTTTAATATCCGTTTACGAGAGCGTCCCGGATCATCGCGTGCAGCCGTCTCTCGTATTTTAGGAGCGAAGGCATTTACTGTGGAAACCTGCTGGAGTCTTGATCGTGACCTACGTATTCGCTATCAGATAGATATTGTTAGCCGCTTTTTAAGAAGTGCTGGGTTGATGTGATGATGATTAGAGACGTTGATTGCCAAGCAAGCTGACCCTGAGTTCATGGGAATCGGCTTGTTTTTGTTGACTTGAAAGATCATTGACAACAATGAGTATAGTGTATATATTACATATATACATTGATTACACATAAACTAGGAGTGAGGGCACGAGTTCATGAACATATTGATATCCAACACTTCCGGTGAACCCATCTATGCACAGATTGTAAGTCAGATCCGCCAGATGATCCTGCAAGGAGAGTTAGTCTCAGGTACGCCTTTACCTTCTATTCGGCTGTTAGCCAAAGAGCTGCAGATTAGCGTAATCACAACGAAACGAGCTTACGAAGAACTGGAGAGAGAAGGCCTTATCAATTCTATTGTGGGAAAAGGCTCCTTTGTTTCTGGTGCAGATCAGGAGTTTATTCGGGAACAACGGTTACGGATCATGGAGAACAGAATGAAGGAAATTATCGACGAGAGTAAAATGTTAGGGATTGATTTTGCTGAGTTTAGTGAGATGTTGAAATTGCTTTATGAGGAGGAGACAGAATGAAAGAAGTCATTCAATTGAATCAAATCTCTAAAAAATATGGCCATTTTAGCCTATGCGAACTTACGTTCGGTATTAAGGAAGGATATATAACGGGGCTAATAGGACCCAATGGAGCCGGAAAAACAACTTTAATTAAAATGATGATGGGTATGGTACAACCCGACCAAGGAAGTATCGAGATTTTTGGCAAAGAAACATCCATAAAGAACGCAAAATACAAAGATCGAATTGGGTATGTTTCCGATGAGAACTATTTTTACGATCAATTAACCATCAATCAGATGAGTAAGATGATTGCTCCCTTTTATAGTCGGTGGGATCAAGAAACGTATAGGAAATACATAGAGATGTTCAAGCTTTCCCCGCGGAAAAAGATTAAGGAGCTCTCCAAAGGAATGAAAATGAAGTATTCGCTCGCCATTGCCTTATCACATGATGCAGATCTACTTATTATGGATGAACCTACTGCAGGTCTTGATCCTATATTCCGAAGAGAACTGCTTGATCTGCTTAGTGAGCATATTCAGGATGAGAAGAAGTCTATTCTTTTCTCCACGCATAATACGACGGATTTGGACCGGATCGCGGACTATATTGTTTTTGTGAATGAGGGGCGACTAGTTTTTAATGAGATGAAAGAATCTCTACCTAACAAATACATGCTGATAAAAGGTAACAAGGAGTTACTTGATCGAGATGTACGAAAATGGTTCATTGGGCTTAGAGAGACGGAGGTTGGTTTCGAGGGTCTTCTGAACAATTGCTCGGAGGGGGAACACTTCTTTAGAGATCATGCCATATGCGAAACACCTACCCTGGAAGAAATCATGTATTTTACGGTAAAGGGAAACGCTTTGTATGTTTAATCTCTTTTTGCTGATCAGAAAAGACTTTATCCTCCTGCGGAATTTCATTCCTATCTTTCTCTTAAGTATCTTGTTCATCGCATATGTTCAACTGGATAACTCCAGCATGTTTGCTACATTTCAATCTTTGCTGTTGCTCGTATACTCCTGTTCTATGGATGCACAGAATAACAACACAAAGTTTGTGATAGGTTTACCAGTTAGACGGCAAGAGATTGTCTTGGCTAAATACTTATCACTTGTTCCTTATTGTTTCATTGGTTTGGTTTGCTCGTTAGCTTTGTTTCTAATTTCCCTTTCATTTGGATATTCCATAAGCCCGGTTTATTGGATAGGGGTATCTTTAACGTTACTTATGATTCCTTTGACTGTGTCTATTTATTTGCCGATTCATTATTGGCTTGGTTACAAAAACTATTACTTCAATATCCTTTTTAATGTAGTTATAACGATAACCACCCTAAACGCTGGATCTTCACTCTCAAATTCATCAGTTTTCTCGACAATAACCCATTTAAAGCTGCAAGATCATCTGGTTCCGATTGGTTTGATAGGGATCGTTTACCTATTCATCTTGTACTTCTCATATAAGATTTCACTACGATTGTTTAGCAAGGAAGAGTTATAAGCTAAGGAGGACTTAAAGTGTATCATTCATTTTATCTTGTTCAAAAAGACTTCATTCTTCTGCGTAAATTTCTGATGCTGCTAATCCCTTTCTTTATCTTTATAGCTTATTCGAACTATCATAGCTTCAGTTTATTTACGGTCATGCCACCTATGCTGTTATTGATCAGCTCTTGTTCTATGGATACTCAGCAGTCGACGCAACGGTTTCTCGTTAATCTCCCTGTACGGAGACAGGAGCTAGTCCGTGCCAAATACTTCTCAATCCTTCCATATGCGCTTGTTGGGCTGTCAGCAACTGCCTTTACGTATCTTCTGATTATTATGACAGGTAAACAAGTAACTCCTTATTTTTGGCAAGAGGTTGGTATTGCGATATCTATTTTTCCACTCCTCGCCATGCTTTATTTACCGATTCATTACTGGTTAGGGGCAAAAGGAACGCAAGTGGTTAATCTCGTATTTATGATGATTATAATGGTTGTTCCGAATGTGATCGGAAGTTTGCTTCAATGGTTTCCTGACCTAGAGAACTGGCAGAGTTTTGGCATGAAGTCTAGCTTTATTCTTTATATCATACTAGGACTGGCTTACTTGTTCTTACTTAGTTGTTCTTATCTTATTTCATTGCGGATTTTTGAAAAAAAGGATTTCTGATTCTAATGATTTGAGATTTAGATTGAATTCATATACCATTATCACTACAAAGATAAATACTGTAGGGGAAGGGTATACATCCAATGCCTAAAATGATTTATAGTTTTCGTACAAAAATGATAATGCTGCTGGCTGCCAGTATGCTAGTATCCGGCGGAATAACCTTTTTAATCTATAAAGCGCTCCAGCGGTATTATCACTCTGAGGTGAAGTTTGAGAATCCACTAACCAAAGTTCGCTATGTAATAAGAGATATTGGAGATGTGAATACATTTTTAATTATCTTTGTCCCATTAGCCATCTTATTCTTCTTCTTATTCACTAAGCCGTATGCAAGATACTTCAAGGAGATCTCTAAGGGAATTCATCAGCTTGCGTCAGGTGATTTCACAGAACGAGTCGATATTCCCTCCAAAGATGAATTTGGGATGATTGGACAAGATCTCAATCTAGCCATTGAGAATATGCAAGAAGCTATTGAGCGGGGAGACATTGCCGAGAGCAGTAAAGATCAACTCGTGTTGAACCTGGCGCATGATTTGCGTACACCCCTAACCTCGGTTATCGGCTATTTGGATTTTATTTTGAAAGACAATCAATTAACCCCTGAACAGACCAGGCATTACACGACGATTGCTTATACCAAATCTCAACGTTTAGAAAAATTGATTGATGAGCTGTTTGAAATTACAAGAATGAATTATGGCAAGCTTAAGCTTGAGAAATCCTCGATTGATCTCAGTGAGCTTCTCTTACAATTAAATGAAGAATTATATCCAGTCTTTGAGAAAAATGGCCTAACCTCCAGATTGGATATGACGCAACCTCTGATGATTTACGGTGACGGGGAATTGTTAGCACGTGTATTTGAGAACCTTCTTACAAATGCGGCCCGATACGGAAGCGATGGTCAATTTGTTGATATTCACGGTTACTTGGACGCTAACGAGGTAGTCGTTGAAGTAATTAACTATGGAAATTGTATTGAGCCGGAAGAGCTGCCACGTATTTTTGATATGTTTTACACGGGTGATCGTGCACGAACACATCCAACAGGAAGTACAGGACTAGGCTTGTTTATTACTAAAAATATAGTAGAGCAGCATAATGGAACCGTCTCTGCGCATAGCAGTGTGGTACGGACAATCTTTGAAGTACGGCTTCCGCAAAACAGTAATTGAAGACCATTTTTATATCATAAAGTGCCAAACTAAAGAGGATTCGTTGGTGGGGGATAGCAAAAGATCGTCAACCTTTGAAATCCTCTTAAAAACATGATATAATTAGCTTGCTAATTAATTTGTAAAGTGGCTCGGGGGAACAAGCTGTGATTGAAGATGAGATAAGAGAACTACTGGATATAATTTCAGCGGAAATGCGTAGAGATTATGCTGCGCTGCTTAGAGAATATAATCTTCATGTAGGTCAAGAACAGTTATTATGCCGGTTATGGAAATCAGATGGAATGACACAGATACAGTTAAGTGAAAGTCTGAATTGTGAGCCTCCAACGATCACGAATATGGTGAAATCACTTGAGAATCATGGGTTTGTTGTTCGAAAAAGAGATTCTGAAGATGGCAGAGTAAGCCGAGTGTATCTAACTTCAGCCGGACGTAATCTGTGTGAACCTGTAGAACGTATATGGAATAAGCAACTGGATAAATTATTAACAGGAATTCTACCCGAAGAACGTTTATTATTAAGAAGGCTTATGAAACAAATGGCGAATAATTTATCTTAACCTGGAACTGCGCATCACATCCATTAGCAAGCTAATCAAAACTTAGAAAAGAGGAATATAGATGATTAACAGTTTGACTCGTATTAATGAACTAGCCAGGAAAGAACGTGAAGAAGGCCTGACAAAAAGTGAATGGGTCGAGCAGATCGCTTTGCGTGAAGATTACCTACGTGAAATACGTGGACAAGTTCGTAACAGTCTTTCAGGAGTGACGATTGTAGATCCTGAGGGAAATGATGTTACGCCTGAAAAGATTCGTTTATCGCGTAAAGAAAGCTTGAACTAATCCTTATCTAATGAAGTGAATGTACACCTTTAGAATATCGTTGAATGGTCCTTTGGGCTAATCAGCGAATCTCTAAAGGTGTTTTTTTGTTATCCATGAACGGAATAGGGAACATAATTATAACAGTTATCTTAACGGAATCTTAATTGAATTTCGTTAGCTGATGCTGAAAGTTAAGGTCCAATTAATCTTGTGTTTCACAGGATCTAAGACTGCATTGCTACAATGAAATGGACAGATGAGAAGAAATAAATAAGTGGGGGAGCGGGATTTAACAGATGAAAAAGGCATTTTTCTTTTTACTTAAAGCAATTGGAGTAATAACCATAGCTATAGTGCTATTTCTAGCCATTGTTTTTACAGTCAATGTGATCTGCAACAAATTGGAGAAAAGTAAAATCGAGCCCTATGGTCAGCTTGTACCTGTAGACGGGAAGAACATGAACGTTACGATTCATGGAAATGGTGAAGAGACGGTCGTATTATTACCAGGATACGGAACTGCAGCGCCAGGTATTGATTTTAAGCCATTAGTTGACGAGTTATCTCCATTTTACAGAGTGGTTGTCATTGAGCCTTTTGGTTATGGGTTAAGTGATATCACTGAAAAAGAACGAAGTATTGAAAATATTGTGAGTGAAGTACATGAATGCTTGCAACAATTAAATATAGACCGTTATATTCTGATGGGACACTCCATATCCGGAATTTATGCTCTAGACTATGTGAACAAATACAAAAACGAAGTTAGTGCATTCGTGGGGATTGACAGCAGTGTACCGGCACAAGGAGCAGGCGAGGAGCTTCCAACTGCAGCCTTAAAATCACTTAAACAATCAGGCATCTTCAGATTGCTGGTTAAACTCGCTCCTGATCAAATCATTACACCACCAGGTGTTGATGATGAAACCAAAGAACAAAATAGAATGATTACGCTTAAAAACATGATGAACCCAAACATCATTAGCGAAGCAGATCATTTCCCGAGCAACTTCAATGCCGCTGAAACTTTAAAGTTCCCCAAAGATCTACCTGTAATGTTCTTCTTAGTAAAAGATAATTCGGATGTTGAAGGCTGGGAAGCTTTACATGAAGAACAGATCAAAGATTCTTTACATGGGAAGATGCTGCTGCTTGAAGGCGATCATTATTTACACCATACTAAATCGAAAGAAATCGTGGAGAATTTCAGAAGCTTCATGAGTGAAATAAAATAAGAGTGAATGAGAAAACGTCGAACGATTCATTTAATGAATTGTTCGACGTTTTTTTATATGAATGACATGCAATAAAAAATGATGATTGATCAATGCAATTGTGGGCATTCTAAACCTTAATCTTTAGTATAGGAAGGACTACAATCGTATGTGCGGAATAGCAGGAATATTAAAATATAATGGACAACCCCCACATGAAGAAACCTTAAAACAAATGACAGGGGCAATGAACCACCGAGGTCCTAATCATGAGGGTGTATGGCTTGATTCTCGAATTGGGCTGGGTTTTCGTAGATTATCCGTTATAGATTTACGTGATGGCAATCAACCGATGACGAATGAAGATCGTACCCTTTGGATTGTTTTTAATGGTGAAATCTATAACTATAAAACACTACGAGATCAGCTTAAGCAAAAGGGACACCACTTTCAAACGCAATCAGATACAGAGGTTATCGTGCATTTATTTGAGGAATATGGTAAGGACTGTGTCCATCATTTACGCGGAATGTTTAGTTTTGCGATTTGGGATGTTAAGGAACAGACTCTTTTTGCTGCTAGAGATCATTTTGGCATCAAGCCTTTTTATTATTACAAAGATGAGAATAACCTTTTATTTGCTTCGGAAATCAAAAGCATCCTTGCAGTGCAAGGGGTGCCCAGAAAGCTACAGTATCAAAGTTTATTTAGCTACTTAACTTTTCAGTATGTGCCGCAACCGGATACGATGTTTGAACATATTCATAAATTAGGACCTGCAGAGCGTGTATTTGTTAACTCGGATGGTGAAATGAAGATCGAGAAATATTGGGAGCCCCATTTTCATCCGGTAAAACGATCTTTAGCAGACTATGCGGAAGAAATTCAGTGGAAATTGAAAGAGTCAGTAAACCTTCATTTACAAAGTGATGTGAATAGAGGGTGTTTTTTATCTAGTGGAATTGACTCCACAGCTATAGCTGCAATGATGAAAGCAGAAGAATCAACCAAAACCTTTTCGATTGGATTTGAAGGGGTGAACAATGAAACGATCATTGCCAATCAAACCGCAGCCAAGCTGGGGACAGATCATTATTTCCACATCCTATCGGCAAAAGACTTTTTTGAGAGTATAGCGAAGACCGTATGGCATCTAGATGAGCCTGTCGCGGATCCTTCCGCCATTGCGCTCTATCATCTTAATCAGCTTGCAAAAGAACATGTAACGGTTGTCCTATCAGGGGAAGGCGCTGATGAATTATTCGGAGGATACAGAATCTATAAAGAACCAGATGCATTAAGACCCATCACATGGATGCCCAACTTCATAAAGGATTCGTTACGTAAATCATTGTCTATATATCCGTATCATTTTTATGGAAAGAACTATTTACTTCGGGGGCTGACACCTTTAGAGGAACGTTTTTTCGGTAATGCTAATATCTTTAACAAAAGCGGAAAGATGAACTTGCTCCACGAATCGATACACGCTCAAAATAGCTTTTTACATCCCACGGATATCGTTAAGCCTTTTTATGATAAGACAGTACACCTAGACCCTACGACAAGAATGCAGTTTATTGATATGAATTTTTGGTTGCCTGGCGATATTTTGTCAAAAGCAGATAAGCTGTCCATGGCGCATTCGTTAGAATTAAGAGTACCGTTTTTAGATAAAGAGGTTTTCGAAACAGCTAGTAAAATTCCTGTATCCAATCGAATTGGCAACAAAACAACAAAACTTGCTTTGCGTAAAGCTATGGAAGGAATCGTTCCGGATGCTATCGTGAATCGCCCAAAATTAGGATTTCCCGTACCGATTCGTGATTGGCTTAAGACCCCAATTTCGGATATAATGTTTGAGCAAATACGCTATAGCGGTATTGAAGAAATCTTTAATATGAATATCGTCGAAGAGATGTTTAATCAGCATAAGAGTAATAAAGGTGACTATTCACGTAGAATATGGTTAATTTATATTTTTTCCGTGTGGCACACTCTTTTTATAAAAGAAGATCTGAAGCCATTAAGCGGTGCTGCATTGTAATGGCATCGACGATATTGCAACGATGATTACGATGGGGGGGGGGCTAATGGACCTCCGCAATCGAATCAATGAAATCCTACCCAGCGTAAACCAATTGTGAAATAGTACAAATTTAAGTAAAATAGCTATTGACTTCATACCCCATAGGGTATAGAATAAGTTTTGTAAGAACGTTAGCGAATATTAATAAAGAAGGGAGTGTGTGTATGACATACGACAGCAAAGTGATAAATCGTGTCAAACGTATGGAAGGTCAAATAAGAGGCATCTTACGTATGATGGATGAAGGTAAAAATTGCAAAGAAGTCATTACACAACTTTCCGCTGTAAGATCTGGATTAGATCATACGATTGGTGTCATTGTAAGTGAAAATCTTGTAGAATGTGTGCAAAACGCGGAAGGCGATCAATCTATAATGAATGATTCTATTCAAGAAGCAGTTAATCTACTCGTAAAAAGCCGATAATTTTCGGCTTTATATTTTTAGTAAATTTATACCCCTACCAGTATGGGTAAAGGAGCGCGAAATGGAAAAGAAAAGAACGACGATTGTATTATTTAGTGGAGACTATGATAAGGCGATGGCTGCTTATATTATTGCAAATGGTGCTGCGGCTTATGATCATGAAGTAACCATCTTCCACACATTTTGGGGAATTAATGCAGTGCGTAAACAATCACCCGTTGAAGTGAAAAAAGGATTTTTAGAAAAAATGTTCGGTATGATGATGCCACGCGGCGCTGAACAACTAAGCCTTTCCAAAATGCAAATGCTTGGTATGGGTCCGAAAATGATCAAGCATGTCATGAAAAAGCATAATACGTTGACATTAACACAACTCATTGATATGGCCCAGGAGCAAGAGATTAAGCTAATAACCTGTACGATGACGATGGATTTATTGGGTTTACAAAAGGAAGAATTATTGGATGGTGTTCAGTATGCGGGTGTAGCAGCATATCTGGCTGATGCAGAAAATGGAAATGTCAATCTATTTATCGGCTAAGGGAGGTGAATAATGGAGGCAGCAATTGTTATTGGTATCCTCATGTTATTTATTATTTGGCGCAAGTTACCATCAAAAGGCGTAAAGAGGATTACTGCCCAGCAGCTGAAGACGATATTAACTGACAAAGATAAAGTATTCATCGATGTTCGAACTCCAGGTGAATACAGTGGTCGTCATATAGTCCAGTTCAAAAATGTTCCACTTGGTTCTGACTTGTCAAAGTTACCTAGAGGTAAGGATATAGTCGTCATTTGCCAAAGTGGAATGCGAAGTAATCAAGCATGTAAACAATTAAAGAAATTAGGATACGATAACGTTACTAATGTCCATGGTGGCATGAATGCGTGGAAAGGATGAGTGGAATGAAAGAGATTACCGTTCAAGAAGTTCAAGAAAGCATAAAAAATGGGGAAAAGCTAAATCTAATCGATGTTCGTGAGGTTGCTGAAGTACAAGAAGATCACATTCCTGGAATTATCAATATTCCATTAGGTTTACTTGAGTTTCGCTTACAAGAGTTAAACAAAAACACACCATATATTATCATATGTCGTTCAGGTGGACGTAGTGGGCAAGCTACAGAATTTCTAACTTATCACGGCTATGACGCTACAAATATGGTCGGTGGTATGCTGGCCTTTAAAGGTAATGTTGAATAGCTTTAAAATATCATTCAAAAATAAACGATAGAGTTTTAGGAGGGTTTCAGAATGGCAGTTAAAGCGGATGTTATGTTAGATGCAAAAGGTCTAGCATGTCCAATGCCAATCGTGAAAACGAAAAAGGCAATGAACAATTTAGAAGAGGGTCAAATATTAGAGGTGCAAGCGACAGATAAAGGATCTAAAGCCGATCTTGCAGCTTGGTCAGAAACTGTTGGTCATCAATATATTGGTACAACAGAAGATGGAGATGTGTTATTTCATTACATTCGTAAATGTTCAAATGACGCAATGGTAGAAAAGACACATGAGCAGATCATAGATAATGAAGAGTTAGTTTCGCGTGCAGCAAATGGTGGATATATTCTGGATGTACGTGAAGAGGCAGAATATGCATTTGGTCATATTGAAGGCGCAAATTCAATACCAATGGGTGAACTTGAATCTCGTATGAATGAGCTTGATAAAAATCAAGAAATATATGTGGTTTGTCGTACTGGCAAACGCAGTGATCTCGCAGCACAAAAGCTTGCAAACCATGGATTTGAAAAAGTGTATAACGTCTTGCCAGGTATGACAGGTTGGACTGGCGACTTAACAACATCAATATAAGTTATGGAGGGTTAAATATGTCAAACAAAGTAGCAATTATCGCAAGTAACGGTGGTATATTCGACGCCTATAAAGTATTTAATATCGCAACAGCAGCAGCAGCTTCAGATAAAGAAGTAGCTATTTTCTTCACATTTGAAGGGCTAAATTTGATTCATAAGCAAGGAATGCATGGGCTTTCCATGCCAGCTGGTAAAGAATTTATGGCCGAAGGATTAGCTAAAGCGAATGTTCCAGCGATTCCTCAATTAGTTGAAATGGCACAAGAGCTGGGTGTAAAATTCATTGCTTGCCAGATGACTATGGATGTTATGAGTCTAACAAAGGATGACTTTGTAGATGGTATTGAAGTGGGTGGAGCCGTTACATTCCTTGAATTTGCCAAAGATGCCGCTCCATCATTAACTTTTTAGAGTAAAAGCAATGACTTAGTGAGGGATTTATTCTCTCACTAAAAAAATAACAAAATTTATACCTATGGGGGTATTTAAAGATGACAGTAATGAAATGGACAGCAGCAGATGTTGCTCGTAAAGTAATTGAAAATCAATCATTATTCATTTTGGACGTACGTAATGCAGATGCATTTGAAGACTGGAAAATTGAAGGACATCAATTCGAATATCTTAATATTCCTTATTTCGAATTATTAGATGGTGTAGAGGGTATTTTACCTCAAATTCCAACCGACAGAGATATATTAGTTGTTTGTGCTAAAGAAGGCTCCTCGATTATGGTGGCTGAAATGTTGAATGAAGCGAGTGCTGCTCTATCTGTTAGTTATTTAGAAGGCGGTATGAAATCTTGGAGCAGTTATTTAGAGCCAATAAAAGTAGCTGATCTTTCTGGTAGTGGTGAATTATATCAATTCGTACGTCTTGGAAAAGGTTGTCTTTCCTATATGGTAATTTCTGAGGGTGAAGCAGCACTTATTGATGCCGTCAGATTTACGGATGTATTCACAAGCTTTGCAGAAGAAAAAAATGTAAAAATAAAACACGTATTCGATACGCATCTACATGCTGATCATATTTCAGGCGGGCGTTCTATTGCAGAGGCTACGGGTGCAACATACTACTTACCTTCGAAAGATGCAGAAGAAGTCGTGTTCGATTATACACCTCTTGAGGATGGATTAACGGTTCAAATCGGTGCTTCTAACATTGATGTAGGTGCACTTTACTCGCCAGGTCATACGATCGGATCAACTTCTTTTGTAGTAGACGATAAGTATCTATTGACGGGTGATATTCTATTCATCGATTCCATTGGTCGTCCTGACCTTGCTGGTCTTGCGGAGGATTGGGTAGGAGATCTTCGTGAAACATTATATCGTCGTTATAGAGAACTAGCTGAGGACTTAATTGTTCTACCCGCACATTTTATGATCATTGATGAATTGAATGAAGACGGGACGGTTGCCAAACGATTAGGTGATTTGCTGTCTGAAAATCATGGTTTGAATATTGAAGATGAGAGTGAATTCCGCAGTATAGTAACTGATAATTTACCACCACAACCGAATGCTTATCAACAAATTCGTCAAGTGAATATGGGGAAAATCACTCCGGATTATGATGAACAAACCGAAATGGAAATTGGTCCAAACCGTTGTGCAGTTCGTTAATTCATTAATATGATCTAAGCAGCTTCCAAAAAAACGAAATGGGGTTATTTAAATGAAAGTCGACAAAATAATAGATGCAAAAGGACTAGCATGTCCTATGCCAATCGTTAAAACAAAAAAGGCAATGGATTCCGTTGCTTCAGGTGAAGTAGTAGAGATTCATGTGACGGACAAAGGTGCACTTTCAGATTTTCCAGCTTGGGCAAATGCAGGTGGACATACTATTTTAGAACAATCAGAAGACGCTGGTGTATTCAAATTTTATATAAAAAAAGCGTAATGTAGTTCTTTTAGGCGGGTTTTCGATCATCGAAGCCCGCCATCGTTATAGAAAGAAGGGGAAAGTGTGGATATCACATTTATTGTTGTTATATTTTTAATTGGTTTTATCGGCTCATTCGTATCAGGAATGCTTGGCGTTGGAGGATCGATTATTAAGTACCCAATGCTCTTATATATCCCACCACTATTTGGAATAGCAGCCTTTACAGCACATCAGGTTTCAGGTATTAGTGCGATACAAGTATTGTTTGCATCAATTGCTGGCGTTTGGGCTTATCGTAAAGGTGGCTACCTCAATAAGTCACTGATCATCTATATGGGTGGATCTATATTACTTGGAAGCTTTATTGGTAGCTTTGGTTCGTCGTATTTATCAGAGCAGTCTGTAAATGTTGTATATGGGATCCTCGCTACAGTCGCGGCAGTTATGATGTTCATACCTAAAAAACAAATAGATGATATTCCATTGGATAAAGTAACATTTAATAAAACTTTAGCCGTAGTTCTAGCGTTGATTGTTGGTGTAGGGTCTGGTGTTGTTGGAGCTGCAGGTGGATTCTTACTTGTGCCCATTATGCTGGTTGTGCTTAAAATTCCAACGCGGATGACGATTGCAACGAGTTTAGCCATTACTTTTATCTCCTCAATAGGAGGAAGTATTGGTAAGTTAATGACAGGACAAGTCGATTACTGGCCAGCAATTATTATGGTTATTGCTAGTCTTCTGGCGGCACCACTGGGAGCTAAAGTCGGTAAAAAAATGAATACGAAAGCTTTACAAGCTATCTTAGCAATTTTGATTTTAGCTACTGCTATTAAAATATGGATTGACTTATTCTAAAAGTGAGTCTACTATCTAGTTCTTAATGAGATTTTTTTTGAAATATAGGAAACTTGAAGGAGGTGACGCCTGTATTGTACAGCGTCATCTTTTTATATACATTTCATAACGATGATTACATTTTGGTCAGGAACTTCTTGAGATAAAAGGAGGATAAAGTTATAAAATTTCTGTCATTAGGTCCATTCTTGATAAATGTTGAAATCCTCTTGTTAATGTTATCGACTTTTGCTGGTTACACGGCCTTGAAATATCGTTTGAGCAAGGCAGATGTGAAGGAAGATATAAGTGGTACGTATTTTACTGCACTCATTATTGGTTTTTTTGTATGGAAATTTAGTATTGTTCTATTTGATCCGATGTCAACGTTCCAACAACCGTTGTCACTTCTCTATTTTAATGGAGGTAATAAAGGAATTGGCTTGGCTGTTGTGATTTCGATTATATTTATAGGGATCCGTACACGATTGGACGGTACTTCTATCATGATGAATCTGGATGTGTTGGGTACGGGATGGATAGTTAGCAGTAGTGTATATCATTTATTCCTTATTTTCACAGATAATACTAATTTACTATTTCACAGCTTGTATTTTTCAATGAATATTGGGTTTGCTGTTTTTCTTTTCAAGAAGAAAGAGGCAGTAGGGAATTCGGTAGTTGTCAATCAATTTATCGTATGGATTAGCTTGGGGATGATAGGTATATTATTTACCAAGAATGAGAGAGAACTATTTGTTTTGGGGTTTACAAAGGAACAAATTCTATTCTTTATCTTGTTCATCATTTCCTATATAGCAGACAACGTAATGAATAAGGAAAAAGGAGGCTCTTGAATGAATAGTCCAACAATAGCTGTTGCTCTTATAGCAGGGGTGCTTTCTTTTCTTTCTCCGTGCATATTTCCACTGATTCCGTCCTATGTATCTCATTTGACTGGATCCTTCGTACAAGACAACAAAATCAACGTAGAGAAAAAACTACTCTTAACAAGATCCATCAGCTTTATTCTAGGTTTCAGTGTAGTATTTGTCGTTATGGGAGCATCTGCTAGCTTCATTGGTCAATTTTTTGCGGGAAATAGAGAAGTGGTTGAGAAAATAAGTGGTCTGCTTATCATTGTTTTTGGATTGCAAATGGCCGGAATTCTATCACTTCGTTTTCTCATGGTAAATAAGAAATGGGGCAATACAGGAACATCAAAGAAGGGCAATTTACGCTCTTTTGTTTTGGGACTAGCCTTTGGTTCAGGATGGACTCCCTGTGTAGGACTAGCATTATCCTCCATATTGTTGCTAGCTGGATCGACAGAGACGATGTATAGCGGAATGTTTTTATTATTTGTTTATTCCATCGGATTAGGGATTCCTTTCCTGTTGTTATCCATCATGTTGACTTATTCGTTGGGAATCTTAAAAAAAATTAATCGTTGGTTACCCTTGCTATCCGTCATTAACGGCTGGATCCTCGTTGTTATGGGCTTGTTGTTATTCACGGGGCAATTGCAGAAATTAAGCGCGTACTTCGCCCAGTTTACAGTATTTACTTATTAAAAAGGGGTGTATTATGAAGAAAAATATGTTTGCACTCATAGCGATTATATTATTATTTACATGGGGGATATTCGATTACAAGAAGAATCAATCAGTCAAACGAATAACATCCAGCAGGAGCAATCTATCGAGGTGGTAGGGATAAAAAAGGGTAACGAAGCTCCGGATTTTGAGCTGCTGAATTTGGAAGAACAGCCAGTGAAGCTTTCTGATTTCAAGGGTAAAAAAGTAATACTGAACTTCTGGGCTACGTGGTGCCCACCATGTAGAATTGAAATGCCCCATATGGAAAAGTATTATACTGATTACAAGGATGATACAGTGGTTTTGGCTGTGAATTTAACCAATACGGAAAAAAATAGAGCTAATGTAACAGGTTTTATTGAACAATTTGGATTGAGTTTTCCCGTTGTGATGGACAGTGAGGGCGATGTGAGTAGCAAGTACCAAGTAGTTGCTTATCCTACATCTTTTATAATAGATTCTCAAGGCATTATTCAAGAGATCTATCAAGGCGCTATCAATTATGAGTTAATTAAGAAAGCATTGTCTAACGTAGATTAAATAATGTATTTGACACAAAGATTACCTCTAAATTCATTAGATTTCTTATTGTATAGAGGTAAACTCTAGAAATCATAACTTTTTGCGAGCATTCAGTGCAAGCGCATTCAATCGTGAATGGCAGATTAAAAACTTCGATCATTGATGGTGGTCGTATTAAATGAAGAGAAAGGGGAGAAAGAAATAAATAGTAAACCGTGATAATCATAGATGAGAAAAGGATCTAAAGTTGAGTCAAAACTATAAACTTTAATATTGGAGTAAAGAAAATGAAATTAGAACGATTACTGGGAATAATTATATATTTACTAAATCATGAGACTGTAAGTGCAAATAGATTAGCGGAAAAATTTGAGGTATCGATTAGAACCATTCAACGGGATATTGAATCACTAAACTTTGCTGGAATACCTATAACATCTATACAGGGGAAGAATGGAGGATATGGCATTATAAATGGCTTTAAACTTGAGAAGCAGATAGCTAATACAGAAGATTATCAGTTTATTATTACTGCACTAACTGGAATGAGTTCGGCTTATAATAACAAAAAACTTGAGGGTACCGTGGAAAAATTACGGAGCATCTTTAGACAAGAGCAGTCTGTTAAATCCAAGGTTAAACTTGATTTTAGTGTTTCACGTGAGGGGAGTAACATAAATAACTATTTAGGTTTGATTGATGAAGCAGTAAATAAAGAAAAGGTTATAGAGTTCGAATATACGAACACATGCGGCGATAAAACATCGCGGGAAGCAGAACCGATTGGGGTTATATATAAGTGGTATGCTTGGTATATGCTTGGATATTGTTGTAACAAAAAGGATTATAGAATGTTTAAAGTTGTACGGATGAGTAATTTAAGGAATAAGGAAAAGTCTTTCTCAATGGTCCATGATAGCTTTGACAATTTATTATCCCGCCAAGAAAAGCAGGATATTAGGAGATACATGGATGTCAAGTTGTCATGTAAGGAAGAAATGCGCATTTCTATAGAAGAGTATTTTCCAAATGCAAGTATAATAGTGAAGGAAGATGGAGATTATCTATACCACTTTCGTGCACCGGATAATGAAATGGGTTGGAAGGGATTACTCTTCTCTTTTGCTAATAAAATTAAAATAATTGAACCTGATGAACTTATAAAAGAGTTCTTGATGAAAGCAGAAGAAATAACTATTTTGTACAAATAATATACGTCATACTGTTGTCGTATATCCCCCCTTATAATGTAACTTGAATGTATGTATTACGAGGGGGAATTCTTAGTTCATGTTGAACAATCAAATTACATACGCGTATATCGAGAAAAGTATAGCCTATTGCGGCCTAGTATGTGCCTTCTGTAGCGCCTCCACCTGTAAAACCTGTTCCAGCTGTATGAATAAGTCAAATGATTGTTGTCAGTCCGATGAGGAGTTATGTAACGGCTGTAGAACGAAGGTAGGTGGATGCGACATCAAGACATGCTGTGTCGATAAAAACATTAACGGCTGCTGGGAATGCGAATCGTTTCTTTGTGGGAAATCTATCCACCACAACATTCGGGTACGAGCGTTTCTTCGTTGCGCGAAGGAGGACGGACTTAAAGCACTTGCTGAATTTTTATGGAACAACGCGAACTCGGGGATCCGGTATCACGGGTACCACGGCACACCTGGCGACTATGATATATTGAAGAGCGAGGAGGAGATTTTGAGGTTGCTGAGAACAGGTGCCAAATGAATCTGATAATTGGAGATGATTTTATAGAGAGAACCTGTATATCAAAGGAACAGATGAGAAAATTTTTAGTATATTATCAAGGGTTAAACACCCCGAAACCATTTAAAGGACATGCTGGTATTAAAGATTTTGTTAAAAGGGTCGGGTGTTTACAATATGATCCATTAAATGTAGTTGGGCGGAACATTGATCTTATACTACAATCAAGATTAGACAATTACGAACCCTATATGTTAGATAAATTGATGTACCAAGATAGGGAAATAATAGATGGATGGGATAAAATGATGTCCATCTATTGTATAGAAGATTGGGCATACTTTCTGAGAATAAGAAACAAACGTAAAACAGAGATAGAAGGAATTCTCGAAAGGCGAAATTCAAGTGATGCAATTAGCTATGTAGATACAGTTAGAAAATACATATCTAATAATGGTGCATGTTTACCTTCCAAGATAGACTTAGGAGGAACAAAAAGCGGAAAATGGGGACATGTAAAATATTCAAGTGCTGTAATGGATTATATGTTTAATATGGGGATGTTAGGAGTCAAAATGAAGATAAATGTTCAACGGGTTTATGACCTTATTGAAAATATACTTCCAAAAGAGATTATGGAAATGAACGATCCTTTTGATAGTGATAGAAGCTTTTATAAATGGTATTTCAAACGAAGGATAGGTAGTATAGGTTTATACTGGAATAGAAATGGTGGCGGTTGGCTAGGACATGTTGTTTCAGATAAGAGATTAAGAAGTGAAATACTACGGGATTTATGTGCTGAAAGAGAGTTAATAAGGGTTGAGGTAGAAGGAGTTCCTGAGAACTTTTATATAAGGACAGAGGATTCACATATGTTGGCGGATATGGAACAGAATTTCGAAAAAAAGGTTACCTTCTTAGCCCCGCTCGATAATCTCCTTTGGGACAGGAAATTAGTTAAAGATATATTTAATTTTGAGTATAGCTGGGAAGTATATATACCTGCTTCTAAACGAAAGTTCGGATATTACGTGTTGCCCGTGTTATATGGAGATCAAATAATAGCAAGATTTGAGCCAGAAGTACATAGGGGAGATAAACCACTGATCATAAAGAATTGGTGGTGGGAGGATAAGATCGTTGTAACTGATGAAGTTATACATGAAATTATGGAATGTTTTACAAGGTTTTGTGGATTCTTAAAATCAAGTGGCTTATCAGATAGTTCTTACGACGCTATTTTTGGAAAATAAAGATTTGGGAGGTATTTTCATTTATGATCAATGTCTTTGATGAATGTCCGACTTTTAATAAAATGCAGATTACAATAAGGCAAACAAATGCAGGAGATGTAGAAGAATTACTTGAGTGCTACTCTGACGAAAAAGCAGTTCCATTGTTTAATTCTGATAATTGCAAAGGGGATAATTTTCACTACAAAACGATCGAAAGGATGAAACAGACTATAGATTTTTGGGATTTCTCCTATAGACACAAGTATTTTGTTAGATGGACCATTATTTTAAATGATACTCATGAAAAGATAGGAACTATCGAAATGTTTCATAGAAACACTGAAGATGAATTTAACCATTACGGCGTTTTGAGAATAGATCTAAAGAGTAAGCACGAAGTTCAATCAATAATTAATGAGGTATTGGATATCACTAATGAGCATTTTTACGATTTATTTGATGTTAATGCCATTCTTACAAAAGCGATACCGATTGCATCAGAAAGAATTGGATCGTTGCTACAAAAAGGGTACCAACCACTAAATAAGAAACTTATGGTTTATGATGATTATTTCGTGAAATATAGATCGTAACAACAAAGCATTAGTAATTATTTGAACCGCAGATCCAATCCTGGATTAAGGCGGTTCGTTGTATGTTCGGTAAAAATCTATATCATATAAATAAATACGAACTAATTTGTATAGTTTGAAGGACAATGTTATACGAGTAATAAATTGTTATTGGACAGAAGTTTGTGTCAATTTACACCGATTAATTATTTTATCTACTACTTACTCACAAAACCCGTATTTTGTACATATGTCTATGAGTTAGAAAATGCCCCTGTTTAGTTATGACTTAATGCTTGTACAATGACACAAACTTGCCTACATAAATGACACAAAGTTACCTACATAAATGTACCGTCCGATTTGTGGATGCTCCCCTTTTCTCATTAACGATCTATGGTAACGATCTATGGTATTTGAACAAGTACTTCTAATTAGTGTTTACTCACTAATTAGAAGTACTTGTTTTTTTGACATTACAATTGTCAAAAGGTTATCATATCTTCGATATCTTCAGCTGCTATGTGATCGATCTCAATTGCAGGATCATCCGTCGTAAGATGCTTTAAGTCGTTCCTTATGGTGAACAACACACTTTTGACTTGGCCATAGATTCATTAAGTAACTGAATAGACCGAATCACAGTTTGGCGCTCAAACTCATTCATATGCGAAAATACTTCCGTTAAATATGAATTCATTTGTTGATCAATCGTTTCAGCAATAAACTTTCCTTCAACGGTTAGGGAAAGGACATAGATACGACGATCACTAGGATCTGGTGTCTTTTGTACAAGTTTCATTTTAACTAAACTTTGGATCTGACGGCTAAATGTTGTAATATCTGTTCCAAGTGTATCGGCTACTTGTTGGATGTTAGGATTATGCTGTTTATCTATTTCATATAGGATGTGGCTCTGTATGGGAGAGATATCAATTCCACCAGCCGTACAGCATACTTTATTCAGTACTCCAAATCGCCGAGTCATAATCTGAAACATATCCCGCAAATTTTCCAAGTGACTTCCCTCCTGTCCTTTCCCTTAGTTATACTTTATTTATTTGCAATTTGCAAGTATCGCATAATGGAATTTAACAGCATCTAGATCCTTCATTAACGATCACTAAATTTTCTTCATCTAAATCTAAAATAATGTTGTTTAATACTGGATCTGCCTCTGGCTCTATCACAACTTGAATATCATTAATGGTTTGAATATGATCTTCTATTTTCATATCATCCAATGCAAGGTTTATATTTGGGCCACAACATCCTGAACTTGTTTGGGATATACGAAGGATTTTCCCTTCATTATCTTTCATGATGTTCTCAATGAACACCTTAGCACTATCCGTAATCTTCATAGCATCTTCCTCCATGTCATTTTAGTTTGTTGTTAGTTGTTTGAGCGCTTTATAACCAATAATCTCTTGATTATGCAATGGAATAACAACGAAATTTCCATTGGATGTGACTTTTACGCGCTGAATCCATGGTTGTTCTCCCAATGCTCTTGTGTGAAGAATTGGATCTTGGGTATGAGTCATGATCATACTCTGGTTCACAACCCACCACTTTGGTGTAATTCCAGCACGCTGTAGATCCACAGACAGTCGTTCTGCCTCATAGACCGGTGTTGTCTCTGCAAGAGTTACAATAACAATACTTGTTTCTTGGTCATTCCGTAATCGAGGTAATAAGTTTTGAACAGATACAGGGACTTCACCTGAAGAATTTGCAATTTCTTTGTGATAAGATTCCGTAGCATCGAGTAACAGTAGTGTATGTCCTGAAGGAGCTGTGTCTATCACGACAATTTCATTGTCCGCACGCTCAACAATATTAGCAAAAGCACGAAATATAGCAATTTCTTCGGTACACGGAGAATTTAGCTCTTCTTCTGCGTAAGCAACACCTTGTTCATCCATAGTTTCACGTGCCCTATTTAAGACTTCCTCCCTATATTTTTCAACTTCTTCTTTTTGATCAATTTTACTCATCGAAATGAGTGTCTTAATATCTTCATGCATGACGTAATCAAGATGAGCAGCTGGATCCGTTGTTGTTAGATGAACTTTTTTGCCGCGTTCTGCTAATCCAACAGCTATTGCACTCGCCACAGTTGTCTTGCCAACGCCCCCTTTACCCATCGTGAAAACTACTCTTTGATTACGCTCAATAATATCATCAAGAATTGTAGTCAGATGAGGATAATTCACATCCGTTAGTTCTGAGATTTGATCTGGGATGACTTGCATTTCGTCGAAAAGTTTGCGCACATTTTCTACACCTGTAATATTAAATGGCACCAATGGGACAGCCCATGTAGCAAGTTTCTTTAATACTTCAGGAATGCGATTTAGAGCTTCTTCTTGACGTGAAGCGAAAGCGGCTGCCGTAGCATCGGATAACATAGGATGATTCAATAACCCGTTAATGATAAGCATTTGGTTACGAATCCCCGTGTCAGCTAACTCTTTTGAAGCACGTGCTGCTTCTTGTAGTGGCGCAGTATCTGCTCTAGTGACGAGCACTAACGACGTTTGCATAGGATCAGATAATACCTTCACCGTTTGTTCGTATACGTCTTTCCGTTCGTTTAACCCAGCAAGTAATCCCATACTTGTGGTTCCTTCTGTACTATCCTCTAAGAACTCATTCCATGCATTGGGTAGTTGAAGCAATCTTAAAGTATGTCCAGTTGGTGCTGTATCAAATACGATATGATCGAATTCAGCCTGGATTTTCTTATCCGTTAACAGTGTAGAAAACTCATTAAACGATGCGATTTCTACTGTACATGATCCAGAAAGTTGTTCCTCCATTTGTTGAATGGCCACATCAGGGAGCTTCCCACGATAGGGACCAACTACGCTTTCTCTATATTCTTGAGCCGCTTGATCAGGATCCAAATTTGCAACATAAAGATTCTGTACCTCCGGTATTTCCTTGTAATGCATATCTAATTTCGTATTAAATACATCTTGTAAATTGGACGCGGGATCTGTGCTTACCAATAGAACTTTCTTACCTTGATCTGCTAAAGATATAGCAGTTGCACATGCTGTTGAAGTTTTACCAACTCCACCTTTACCAGTGAAAAATAAATAAGGTGTAATATCAATTTTATTAACATCAAATAATGGAATCATCTGTAGTACCTCCTAAGTTATTTTAATTATTTTCCTTTGATTTGAATATTGACCGTTTGTTTTTTTAATATCTCTTCGACGGAAATATTGAGCCATTCTGCAAGCTCTTCATTAGATGGAAAATCTTTAGTTTTTACGACTTCCCCATTAACTATTGTGATAGGTAAATTGTTCATATCAGCATCCATTAGCGTCTTTACTTGTTCATTAGAATTAAATACTTCGGTATGGCTTAATAAACTATATCTGTTAATGTCATATCCTTTTACAAATAAATTATTAGCAGCTGCTGAGAAACGAATGGAATTCATTTTAGCTTTAGGATCTGTAACGTTGGTTGAACAACATCCCCCTGAATCAAACACATCAATTTTTTTCATGGTAGTAGTCTCCTTTTTCGATTCAAATCAAATGATTTTAACGTTAAATCCAAAATAACTAATTCTCATCTGCAGGACAACAACCCTTATCTTCAGGTTCATTACAACATGTTTGGTCATTTTTGATATTTATATCATATTGAGTCTTATCATTTTGACAACAAATTTCATCTGTAAACTTCACAGAATCATTATTCATTACCTCTCACCTCCTCACTTTGGCACAGAATATTATTTGCATTATGCAAATATATAAAATGAAAAATATATATAACCATCCTACCCATTCACTGATATAACATATAATCAGGCGTTTGATTACCAACTCTTGTTTTCATTATATTATTTTCATTTGCAAAATGCAAATAAAACTTAATCAACTCCATTCATCCCAATACACTCATATATTATTCAAAACTTACTGTATTTGATTAGTCAGGAGTTATCGTTTTCGAAGGAACCGTGTAATATGTTGTACAACATATTTAGCATCTGCTCCTACACCTCGTATCGTAGCTGACGCAAATGACCGCTGATTCGCTAACCCTACATAATACAACCCCGGAACTTCTGTGCTCACACCGGCAACATGCTGTGGTCTGCCATCCATAGCAAGCGCACCAGTCTGATGAAGAAAAGGAATATTAGGGCGATAGCCCGTGGCAAATATCACACTGTCTGCGGGTTCCCTATCTCCATTCGCCCAGATGACACCTTCAGGATAAAAACCAGAGAACATTTGTTTTTGATTCGGATTGCCATTGTGTATTTTCTTACGGTATCCACCAAGGTCGAATACTGAAATGGGACTTGGAGGTTCCTTACCGATTCGATAGAAAGGAAATGTGTCAACTCCAGTCATCTTCAACCAGAAATGAAGATCAAGTCCTAGAAATCGTTGACGAGTAAATTTGACTGGATGTTGAACAGCTAAAGATACGGTGGCATAATCGGCCAGTTCTACTGCGATTTGAACGCCCGAGTTTCCCCGTCCCACAACGATAACACGCTGCTCACGAAACGGTTCAGGTCGTTTATATTCGGAAGAATGAAGAAGGTTTCCTTGAAAAGATTCAGTTCCAGGAAGATTAGGAATATATGGACGATGAAAAGAACCCGATGCGCTAATAATCGATTTGCTTCGATATCTCTTGCCATTAAAAGTTATGATATCAAAGCCGCCATTGACAGCTTCGACTCGTTCCACTTTGCTATTTAACATTAATGGGAGTTTGAACTTCTCAGCGTATGCACGTAGATAGGAGATGACCTCATCACGTAACGGGTACTCGTTTGATTCTTTGGGGAATGCAAAACCTGGTAATGACGAATATCGGGCAGGAGAAAACAACTTAAGGCTATCATAATATTGTGGCCAAGCCCCCGCCGGCTGATCACCGGCTTCCAAGATCATGAAATCCAGTCCAGCCTTTTGCAAATGATAACCGGATGCGAGACCCGCCTGCCCACCACCAATGACAATGGTATCTACAACTTTGGACATTGTTGTTCATCCTTTCTTTTTAACCGAGAATGTAGTTAACAGCAGTTATTCTTATTTAACGCATAGATCAACAGTTCTAGGCTCTCTGTAACCTGCTCCCGTTTGTTCTCCGGTATATCATTCATAATCTTTCCAAAGTATGCATTAAGAACAGCACTAATTTGCTCATTCAATACCTGTCCCTTGTTTGAAAGCATCAGCTTCACATAACGCCTATTGTTTGGATCAATGATTCTTTCAACCCAATGATCTGCTACTAAGTTATTTACCGTTCTGCTCATGGTGCTTTTATCCAGATTAAGTACATTAGCCAGATCTATGAGTGAGATTTCACCTGCAAGCCCAATTTCCATAACAGCGTGGCACTGTCCGATCGTTGCCCCGCAACACATGAGTTGTGTTTTTTCTAGAGCACCAATGTTTTTATCGAAAGCTCTCATTAAATTCCTCAGTAAATCTACATTTTTCATGGTTTCACCTCAATAATGAATAGAGAAATATTACGAACCTTTTACCCCTTTATACAGGCTATATCCTATCTTGCCATCAAGCACAGCTTTGAAAAAAATCTTCTCGTTCTCCATGACCTTAAATACACCTTTAATTCCATGCTTCTGCACAATCCGTTTTAAGGTTATCAGTCTTTCGGGTAAAGTAAGCAGCTTCGAATGATGCTTAACATCTCGATCTTTTCGAACCTTCCAGAATTTTTCCGGTTGTGACCATTCTTCATACTCCGCAATAATGTTAACGACACCCGATTTTCTCAGCATTTCATTCCATTGCTCAAATTCCAAAGGAGTCGTTCCGTACCTTTCAGCCAGGTCTTCCTTCTCATTTTCCGTCATTTTCTTTTTCCAGATGGATTCATGGATCACTACGGTACCACCAGGTTTCACAACACGCACCATTTCATTCAGAACCTGTTCTGAATCATCCGGGATTCCAACCGCACATTCGTTAATCACTGCATCAAAGGTATCATCACCAAAGGGTAACGCCTGGGAATCTCCTTGACGGAAGGAGACACGGCCCGTCATACCGGCCAATCTAGCAGAGTTCGACGCGGACTCGATCATTTTTAGGGAGATGTCTACTCCAGTCACCTGAACCCCATAGTTCTCTGCATAAAATATTGCTTGAGTTCCTCTTCCACTGGATACATCCAAAACCCGCATGCCCTGTTTAAGCTCTGCAATCTCTGCAGTGCGTTTAGTTAAAGCAAAGCCTCCAGGATGCAGTGTTTCAATTCCACTAATTTCAATGGCATCCTCAATGGTTGGTTGATGTATTCCTTTTCTTTTCATCTTCATCCCTCCCATTAAAATGTAACACACAACTGTTGCAAATTACAACTGTTAAATAAAAAAACTAGTTCCGTTTGGAAATAGTCTTCACATGGTAAAAGTTTATGATTGTGAAGGGTAAAATGTCAGAAGAAAATAATGTTTTAGACTGAAAATTATCAAGACCCAAACTTAAGGAAATAAATAAAATAAAGAGTTCTACATATTATGCATGACTAATATGTGGAACCCTTCATGTTTAATTATCGTGTCCAGTTAGCTTAATAGATTACTGCCTAGATTACATAATTACATTTATTCTTTAACTTTCAATAACCTTAAACTGTTTAATGTCACAAGCAATGTTGCCCCCATATCGGCAAATATCGCTATCCATAGCGTTAACCAACCAGGCATAACTAACAGTAATGCCACTATTTTAATTGCTAAAGAGAAGGTAATATTTTGTTTGATGATGACAAGAGCTTTGCGGCTTAATCTAATGGTATATGGCAATTTACTTAAATCATCAGACATTAACGCAATGTCAGCCGTTTCTAAGGCTGTATCAGTCCCGGCACCACCCATCGCTACACCAACATTAGAAGCTGCAAGTGCCGGTGCATCATTCACGCCATCCCCGACCATTGCTACACTATGATGCTTTGCTCGAAGTTCTTTAATAAAATTCAACTTATCTTCGGGAAGTAAATCAGCTTTAATATCTGAAACACCGACTTGTTTTCCAATTGCTGCTGCGGTTCTTTGGTTATCACCGGTCAGCATCACTGTCTCAATTCCCATATAATTTAATTTACTGATGACTTCTTTGGACGATTCTCTCATTTCATCTGCTACGGCAATTAACGACAGGATCTTTATTTTCGTCCCTAACACCATTACAGTTTTTCCTTCTGTTTGCATATGAATAATTTTTTCTTTAATGGAAGTTTCAATCGTTTGATGCAATTCTTCAAAAAGATTTGGACTTCCAACATAATACATTTCATTATTTACTTTTGCTTTTACGCCTTTACCTGTTATAGATTGGAACTCTTCAACTGACAGGCTATTAAAGTTCAATCCGATTTCTTCTGCTTTTCTCATAATGGCTGAAGCAAGTGGATGTTGCGATCCTTTTTCTATAGCTGCAGTTACCGTCATTAATTCATTTTCGTTTCCACTATACGTCACGATGTCTGTTACTGCAGGAATACCTTTTGTTAATGTCCCTGTTTTATCAAAAGCAATCGCTTTAAGGGCTCCTGCTTCTTCTAAATAGATTCCACCTTTGATCAAAACACCATTTCTTGCAGCATTTCCTATTGCAGTGACGACGGCAACCGGAGTTGAAACAACTAATGCACACGGACAACCAACCACTAATACAGCTAAACCTTGATAAATCCATTCACTCCAATCACCGCCAAATAGTAATGGAGGAGCAACAGCGATTAACAGAGCCAAGATAACAATAGCTGGTGTATAGTATTTCGCAAATTTATCCACGAACGCCTGAGAAGGTGCTCGTTCTGCTTGAGCTTCTTCAACAAGATGAATAATTTTTGAAAGTGTAGTATCTTCAACTCGTTTTGCTACTCTAACTTCAAGCAACCCTTCTTCATTCAATGTTCCAGCAAACACTTCATCATCAATTGTTTTTGTTACTGGAACACTTTCACCCGTAATCGCAGCCTGATTTAACGTAGAAGTACCTTTAATGACAACTCCATCCATAGCCAATTTTTGACCAGGCTTTATGATCATAATATCTCCAACTTGAATATCATCAACGTGGATCATCATTTCTTCATTTCCACGACGAATTATCGCTTCTTTTGGTGCAATATCCATCAATGATTCAATAGATTGACGAGCCTTATCCATTGAATAACGCTCTAATGCTTCACTGATAGCGAAAAGAATAACAACTGTTGCTCCTTCACCCCATTCACCAATTACCGCGGCTCCTAAAATAGCAATGGTCATTAACGTATTCATATCGAATTTTAATCTGCTTATGTTTTTTAGACCTTTAATAAATAGTGAATATCCGCCAATTAAAATGGACGCTGCATAACCAATCGTCGGAAGAAGATGATCTTCCCCATATTGCTCTCCTAAAAGCCAACTAATAAGAAGCAATATCGCTGAAATATACACCTTAATGTTTTCTTTTTGCTTCCAAAATGGTTCACGTTCTACTCTTTGTTCTTTTTCATCGCGAATCTTTAGATTTTCAAATGCTCCAGCTTTTTCTAATTCTGCAATTGTTGTCGTACCTTTAACATAAACTTTAGATGCTCCAAAATTCACTTTTGCATCATGTACACCTGGTAGTTCTTTAACATTATTTTCAAAGATAGCTGCACAGTTTGTACAGGTAAACCCTTGAACCCTATAGGTTTTCATTTCTTGTTCGGATAATTTCGTTTGTTGATCAGACATTTATCTCAACCTCCTTACTATGTGCTAAAGCAATAATGATTAACTGTTTAATGTGTTCATCAACTAATGAATAGAATGCCAACTTCCCTTCTTTTCGATACTTCACAACCCCTTGTTTATGAAGTGTTCGTAAGTGATGAGAAGCATTAGCCACCGTTGACCCTATTATATTTGCTATGTCACAAACACATAGCTCTTCATCCTTACACAATGCATAGGTAATTTTCGCTCTATTTTCATCAGCTATTGCTTTAAACAATTGGGAAACACTAGATATATCAATAGTTTGTAAATCCCCGCGTATTCGAGTCACCTTTTCTTCATCGAAACAATAAATCTCACAAGTATCTTTTCTATCCATTTTCTCACTCCATTATCATTCAAGTATCCGCTTGAATATAATATACCCTCTTTTTCGCTTTCATTCAAGTGGGTACTTGAATGAAAGCGAAAAAGAACTAGGAATTAATTCTTTAAACAAATATTATTGAGCTATCCTGCCCGTTCGTATTAAAATTGGTTTATTCATAGTTATTATCAATGGGGAAACCTAGAAATAAAAAAACAATACGTATAAACAGACATTAGAAGAACACTACAATAAGAGGAGAGTGGATAGGTGCTTTCAAGGGAGAGTTTAGAAAAAAAGCAAATTGCCGTATACGCAGGTAGGATTAATCTCCCATGAGTGCTTCCCAAAAGGGAGCGACAATCTGTGATGCACCGTGGTCGTTGGAGTCAGACTAACGGATGGGCTCTAAGGCACCATAGTTGATCGACCTTCCTCTCCCAGCCATAGTAGTAGTATGGACAGATTCGTCGATCCATTTTCATCATCTGTGGTGCAGCGCTCGCGCTGCATGTATGGCTAACGGGGAACGTTAGTTCAATGAAATAACGACAGTCAAGGACTTTATTTTCTCGTCCTTTGCTGTCGCTATTTCAATTTTTATGGTCAGTTGAAAACTTATTTATGGGGTCTGACGGTATGACAATTCGAAAAGCCGCGTGAAATAAAGATATTCAGTCTAATACTTTATTTCCTGCTGACATAAAACCCTCTCAACACATCACGCATTTCTTGCTTGATATTGATGTCTGGACGTTTTTCTTTGGCCAAAGCTTCCGCTTCTTCCACGGTAGAAGCCATTTCTAGTTCAAGTAAAACTCCAGTGGCTACTGTTCCTGTGCGATTACGCCCACCTGCACAATGGAAATACACCGTCTTTCCACTGTTCACTGCATCTGTAACTGCCTGAATAGCTGCTTTCACATAAGACCCTTGACCTGCTTCATCCTCTACGATTGGGAAGTGATGACGGGTTACTTCGGCTGGAAAGCCTTCTGCCTCCGTTCCGGTATCTCTCAGATCAAACACATCTGTAATCTCATTCTCTTTAAGGGCTTCAAGCAAAGCGTTCTCTCCACCAATATATACTTTATTCTCGATAAGTGCGTGGTAATTTGCCATAATAGCTCTCTCCTGTCGGCTTAACAGCAGTTGCTGCCGCCACTCATAGTTAGTCCTGCGCCTTGCTCGTCCTGCACAAAATCAAGAACAAGTCCGCTGATTTGGTCAGCCACCCGGGAATCTGACGCAATTTGAATATGATTTACTACACTCACCACATCATTTTCTTGCGGTTTTTCAAGCGATAATTGGTAACTGGGTCCACAGCATCCTGCTCCGGAATATGCAAACCTCAAAGTAGAGACTCCTGCCTCCTTCATCATGTTCTCAATAAACTGCTTCGCTTCATCCGTAATCGTCATTATTCTCATTCACTCTCTTTCCTACCTCGAGATACTTTCTGTCAAGGCCTTCAATTGTTCATAACCTGTAATTTCGTCCGGTTGCCAAGGAATGATTGCCGCATGACCATTAGAGATTTGTTTAACCTTACTAATCCATTGCAGCTCGGCATGAGCACGTCCATTCAGGACTTTGTCATTTGTTCCTGCAGCAGCAAAGCTTTGGTTGATGGCCCACCATTTTGTTGGAATCCCGGCACGCTTCAAATCACTTTCCAAACGAGATGCTTCATAAAAAGGGGTCGCCTCCGCTAATGTGACGATTACGACACTGGTTTCCTTCGGATTACGAAGACGAGGGAGCAAATGTTGAACGGAATCTGGAATCCATCCAGAGGAACGGGCAATTTCTTTATGATACTCCTGTGTTGCATCAAGCAATAATAGGGTGTGCCCTGTCGGCGCCGTATCAATCACTACGATTTCCTCTTCTGAATGTTCAACCAAATCAGCAAAAGCCCTAAATACAGCGATTTCTTCTGTGCATGGCGATCTTAAATCCTCTTCTAGAAAAGCGAGTCCCTCTTCATCAAGCGATTCTGAATTATGTTGAATGACTGCAGCTTGGTATCTCTCCAGTTCAATTTTGGGATCGATCCGACTGAGTGTGATGCGATCAGAATTCTCTCCAAACACATACTCTAGATGGGCGGCAGGATCAGTCGTGCTGAGATGAACCTGGTGTCCACGTTCTGCAAGCCCTACAGCAATCGCAGAAGCTACTGTGGATTTCCCTACGCCACCTTTACCCATTGTAAAGATCACCCGAATACCACTTTCCTCCAGATCATTAATCAAACCACCAAGATCCGGAATGGAACGGTCAATCTCCACGGCAGTTACTTTTTCAGCAGATGCCGACGGAGCCGATTGAAAGAGATTACGTAAGCTTTCAAGCCCGGTCACGTTAAATGGAGCTAATGGAATAACATAACTCGGCAGTTTCTGGAGTTCAGCCGGCATTTGTTCCAAAGACCACTGCTGTCTGTTATAAAACCCTTTAGATACAGGGTCCTCTTCGCTGTGAGATAACAGCAAACCATTAATGACCAGCATTTGGTTCTTGATACCTGTTCCCCGAAGTTCTGACGATGCACGTGCTGCTTCCATTAGCGGAGATTGTTCCGGACGGGTAACCAGAATTAGCGTCGTCATTTCACCATCTGATAAGGTGCGGACGGCTTCGTTATATAGTGTTTTTTTGGATTCTAAACCAGCCAGAGGCCCCAGACAAGATGCACCATGCGTACTTTCATCCAGAAATCCACTCCACGCCGATGGCAATTGTAATAAACGCAATGTATGACCTGTAGGTGCGGTATCAAACAGAATATGATCAAATTGAGACTTTAATTGTTCATTAGTAAGCAGCGTCGTAAATTCATCAAAAGCTGCAATTTCAACGGTACAAGCACCGGATAGCTGTTCTTCCATGGTGCTGATAACCGAATCAGGTAGGACTCCACGATACGGGGCAACAACTTTCATTTTATACTCTTCCGCAGCGGACTCCGGATCTAAATTTGCGACAAAAAGATTGGGCACACCTTCAATTGCGACGGGTTGATTAGACAACTCCCGGCCGAAGACATCTTGCAAATTAGAGGCCGGATCGGTACTCACGAGCAGAACCCGTTTACCGGCGTCCGCTAAGGCAACTGCTGCTGCACAAGCAGTTGAAGTCTTCCCAACGCCACCTTTACCTGTAAAGAAAAAATATGGCGTTTTCAGGATGGTATGTGGATCGAACCGAATAGACATGTTGACCCTTCTTTCGTTTATTGTGACTTCACTTTTAGTTCTAAACGCACTCTAGGCTTCATCGTAAGTTCAGAAGCCGGAATCCCTGTCCAGTTCTCTAACTCTTCATTAGTAGGATAACCTTGTTTCTTAACGACCTGACCATCTACCATAATTACAGGCAATACATCTGGACCTTCATCAGTCAGTAATTGTTTAACAACTTCATTCGCAACAAAAGCAGCCGGCTCACTGGACAAGTTATAACGGGAAACATTGACGTCCCTTTTCTTCAGGTTATGCACCACTGCAGAGATCCGAATTAATTCCGGATCAACACT
The DNA here is from genome assembly GCF_000758585.1 of Paenibacillus sp. FSL R5-0345. Classification (NCBI taxonomy): domain Bacteria; kingdom Bacillati; phylum Bacillota; class Bacilli; order Caryophanales; family Paenibacillaceae; genus Paenibacillus; species Paenibacillus sp. FSL R5-0345. Next base: position 3,553,141 of record NZ_CP009281.1, on the reverse strand, counting down.
CGGACCACATACTCCTGTGGAACAACACATCGCTGGATCATAGATTTCAATATAGTTCATATAATTAATCTCCTTTCTGTAGAAAAAAGCCGGGATTTCTCCCGGCTGGACTATTCCTTATTCGCCGGTTTCAGCAAATTGTTTAATTCGTGCTCCGACCTGATCACGGACCTGCTGGAATACAGCCCATTTCTCTTCATCAGTTCCTTGCGCTTTCGCAGGATCATCAAATCCCCAGTGTTCCCGTTTCACTTTTGGAGGTGTAATCGGGCACTTATCAGCAGCGTCTCCACACAAGGTAACCACCAGATCAGCGTTATTTAATAGCTCTGAATCAATAATATCGGATGTCTGAGACGTGATATCAATACCTACTTCATTCATAGCCTTCACTGCTTTAGGGTTAAGACCATGTGCTTCGATACCTGCACTGTAAATATTCCACCCATCACTGAGGTATTTCTTTGCCCAGCCTTCAGCCATCTGGCTCCTGCAAGAGTTTCCAGTACACAAAAAGTAAATTGTTTTCTTTTCCATGAAAGATAATCTCCTTTATATTGAAGGTAATAGTAACTATATTTTTGATGCTTTGTTTAGGCAGCAGGTGACGGTTTATTAAAGTACTTCTTTCCGAACCATAAAGAGACGTTTACAAGCCCGATAAGAACAGGCACCTCAACAAGCGGTCCGATAACAGCGGCAAATGCCGCCCCTGAATTTAATCCGAACACACCGATGGCCACTGCAATACCCAGTTCAAAATTGTTGCTGGCTGCAGTAAAAGAAAGTGAGGCTGCTACCGGATAAGAAGTTCCCGCTTTTTTGGACATCCAGAAGGACAAGAAAAACATAATGACGAAGTATATTAATAATGGTATAGCGATTCTAACGACATCCATAGGTAGCTGAATCATTAAATCTGCTTTAAGTGAAAACATCAACACGATTGTAAATAAGAGGGCAATCAAAGTAAGAGGACCAATCTTTGGCAAAAAAACCTTCTCGAACCAAGCCTCACCCTTTGTCTTCAGTGCAATCACTCGCGTCAATATTCCAGCTGCAAATGGAATACCCAAGTAAATCATTACGCTTTCCGCAATTTGCCCCATCGTAATATCAACGACTGCTCCCTGTACGCCAAACCATCCGGGCATTACTGTGATGAACAAATATGCAAAGACGGAATAAAAAATGATTTGGAAAATGGAGTTAAAAGCCACTAAACCTGCTGTATATTCCGGGTCGCCTTTTGCCAGATCACTCCATACGAGAACCATAGCGATACATCGAGCCAAACCTATCATGATCAATCCAATCATGTATTCCGGCATATCGCTCAGAAATAAGATGGCTAACAGAAACATTAATACTGGACCTATAATCCAGTTCTGCACCAAGGAGAGCAGTAGGACTTTCCAATCCTTAAATACTCTTCCCAGTTTCTCAAACTTCACTTTAGCGAGCGGTGGATACATCATCAGAATCAATCCCACGGCTATAGGAATTGAAGTCGAACCGACCTGCATCTTCGATAAACCTTCCGAAAAGCTAGGTATCAAAAAGCCGATCAATATCCCAATTCCCATTGCCGCAAAGATCCATAAGGTTAAATAACGATCCAAGAAAGACAACTTTTTTTCTCTTTGACTCATATTGTTCAATCTCCTTTGATAAGTTTTCCTTATCACTTAGATCCTTGCACGTATTAATTACAAGAAATTCTAAGACCTTTCTTATCGAGCTCTTCCAATTCATGATCTTGTGAAGGAACAAAGTTCATCAATTTCTGGATTAACTCATTATGATTACTATTAGAATTAATTGAATAAAAAATCCATTGACCCTTCCGATTTTCCTTTACCAGACCTGCATCCTTTAGTTTGCGTAAATGCTGACTGACAGACGGTTGACTCGTTTTGAAAACTTCGACAAGCTCGCATACACAGCATTCTTGCTTCTCCAACAATTTCATCATGGTAAGCCTCGTTTTATCCCCCAAAAGCTTTAATACCAATGATATTTCATCCAAATCATCTAGAGAAAAACTCATATTCCGTTCCTCCTTTTCCTCCATCATTATATAACCATATGCTTATATAAGCAAGAGGTAATATACAAATCAGCATCTGCTTAGTCCTTTGTGAAATTAAATCATTCGATTAATCACAATCAGCTTCAGTATAGTTCTCTTTTAGCAAAAACAGCAACGTCTGGGTATCGGGAAAGGTATCTAGAACGGTTTGAATAAAGGGTTTATCATCCACATCAAGTGAATAGTATACCCATTGTCCACGTCTTCTTTCCTTAACCATTCCCAGCGCCTTTAATTTCCTTAAATGCTGGCTGACATTGGGCTGTGTCATATCTAAGATTCCCGCTAGATCACACACACACCATTCTTTATCTTTCAGTAGTCCCATTATTGTGAGTCTGGTTTTGTCACCTAATAATTTCAGTTTTTCAGCCATTTCTATATCGAACATATACACAGTCCTCTCAAGAATACGAACAAAATAATATATAATCATATATTATTGTTTGATTCCTTCAAAATCAAGAAAGGCTATTTCTGTAGATACATTAGGTTTATTTAAAATTTTGCCAGATCTTCGAACCTCATTGTACCTTTTCCACTCTTGAAGGCAATGCGGACAATGCTCATCCACATGACCACAACTGAATACTCGATGATACTACACCCGAAATCGATACAAAGATTTTTACTCATTAACTGGTATTTTCATTTCCTTCAATAGCGCAATAACTTTCTGTTGGATTTCGTCCCTTGCAGCTCTTACGTCTCCCAGAAGACCATCATGTGTTAACGGATCAATAACATTCCATTGAACATTTTTGATGGCAAAGGGAACGATTGGACATTTTTCATTGACTTGTTCACATAACTTTATAATGACTTTCGATTGCATAAACGTTTTCATGTCAATTGTTTTTGAGCTTTTGTTTGAAATATCAATTCCTATTTCCTTCATGACTTCAATGGTATATGGATGGATATCTCCGGATTCAAGTCCGGCACTTTCAGCGACCACATGATCACCACCATAATGTCTGGCAAAAGCCTCGGCTATTTGACTTCGGCAACGATTCTGGATACAGAGAAAATAAAGATGAATTGGTTGTTGCATTCTTCTCAACCCCTTTCTATTTGTATATCATTATATAATTAAATCATTATATAATGATCGCACTTTATGTTATCGCAATGTAAAACGTATTGATTAAAGTCATACTTATTTTTTACTTGCATTTTGCAACTTTCGGGATTATAACTTATTTATAAGGTGAAATTAATGGAAAATTTACGAAAAGTATTTCAGATCATGACCCGGCGCTTAGGCTTACTGAATAACTGCGTAGCACGCGATCCTTCCCAGAAGAACGCAAAATCCTAATGATCAAAGTGTACGTACTTTATCTCACTGCAGATGTGGCACACCAGCAACAGGGTGATTCCCCTTATTTATTTCTGCATTAAATTATTAATCCTGCGATGAATATTTGATTTCTAGGTTCGAACAGAACATCGTATTTATGTGATTATTGTGATAAATAAATATATTTTATATAGGGGGAAGGTACAGATGATGACTGCGTTAATTGTTCGTAAGGCAACATCAGCGGATACAGAAAGTATCCTTCGCATTTATAATCAGGGTATTGAGGATCGGATTGCTACATTGGAAACCGAGTCCAAAGATTCGTCTTATATGGAAGCATGGTTCCAAGATCACCAGGGACGTTTTAGCGTTGTTGTAGCGGAAAGAGAAGGAGAAGTGCTTGGTTGGGCCTCTCTTAACCCCTATTCACAACGATGCGCCTATAGGGGCGTAGCTGATCTTTCTATTTATATTGATCGCAGGTTTCGTGGGCAAGGTATCGGCAGCTCTCTATTGAAGTCCTTAGAGCAGATAGCAAAAGAAAATGAATTTCATAAAATCGTTCTCTTCACCTTCCCATTCAATCAAGGGGGCCAAAGATTATATCTAAAAATGGATTATCGACAGGTTGGCATTTTTGAGAAGCAAGGTGTTATGGATGGGGAATTTATAGACGTGATGATTATGGAGAAACTGTTGTAAAAAAAGGTTTGATGTACTTACAATTTGCCGAGTATCTCTTAGTGTAACCATTTCCTAACTATTCTCTCAATTTAACATCTTAAAAAATGAATTTATGGCATGTATTCTCGTCTTTTTTTGGAAAAGGGATTAAGTTCTTGCCCAGGGTCTAAATAATAAGTGAACCGCACTTGGACGAATTACAAAAGGTAAATACGTAGTCTGATCCGTAGTAATATGTAGAAAAGCCTTTGTTAACTTTATATTTCTTTTGAAACAAACTGTATTATTGGGATTTCAGAAATGAGTTTTACGATGATACCTTCAAATTGATTATCTAATCGTAGTGAGAATTCTCAATCCCTGTAAGTATTTTTCTGCTGCTTTCTTCTCTTCACTCATTCCTTTTGACATTGCCAACCGCATTGGGAGAAAGGAAATCTCTTCAGGATCAAATGTAGGTTTACTTTCGAAGGGACAATATGTTGTGATCATAAGCGTTTCATCATTAGTATATTTCAGCATTTTTTTCTTCTTTAGATTAAACAAGATCATTGTGTCAGTTTCTTTGTATGAGGAATCAATTAAAGGTCTAATCTGTAATTTGGCATACTGATTAGCGATTGTTAGCCATTTATTGAAATGTTTACTAGCTACTTCCCATAATAAGTGATTTAATATCCACTTCATCATCCGATAATCACTGCGATTAAAGACCATCAATAGCTCCTTAAAGCCTTCTTCAAAAAAATGAAATGGAAGATCAAAAGGTTTTATATTTTTATGAGTATATCTCTTCCCCTCATTTATAAAAGGGTTGATATGGTAAACACTCTCTTTCCAAAACACGTAAGCATAGGCGTAGGGACAAATAGGTGGGAACTTTTCATCTCTTCTCTTGTACATACCAACAAATCTCTTTATACAATGTTGATGTTTTTTTAGGGTAGTACACAAAAGGTGTTTTTCAAATGCTTCTAGTGTTTTTGCAAGCGATAAATAAATATCTTTATAGTTCATTTCCACAGTATCTCTATTGGGTACATCAATATTCAAATCAAAAATTGATGAGTAGTGAACTTCGTCAGTATTTACTTGTACAAGGTTTATCATTTCTTCCATCAAGTTTAAATTCGACACTAAAAAAGGTCTGAAGATCACTGTTTTTTGAAGACATTCTATATTTTCTTCTGTTAGGCTTAACCATGCGATAACATTAGGATCTTTTAAGGTAAGACTAGCTACTAAATGCTGTTGGACATCTTGATTATTTATGCATTCTCCACAATTGCAAATAAACCCCGATTCGTACTCATGTCGGGGTAATAAATAGGGGATGGATTTCTTACAAGATGGACATTCGCTGTCTAAGGCACACAGATGAAACGGACAAGTTTCTATAAATTTGAATTGATGCAACAAGCTATGATAATTCAGTTTCATGCATTCTTTGCAAAAATGAAGAGTGTCTCTAAACAGGGATTCTGACTTGATGTAGGTTGGAAACATCTGAGTTAATCTTTTTTTTATGCCCTCGGTATGGTCACTTAATGAATACCCTAGTGCTTGAGTAAGTTTTTGGTGATCGAATCCTTCAAAAGTCCATAAACTTAAGTATTTTTTACTAATAATAGAACCGCCTGTTATTGGAAGCTCTGGTCCATATCTCTGCAACAGTTGCCGTGAGTTTACAACATTTGCTTTCTTGATCTTTTCAATGATAGACCAAGGCGATTCGAATCCCTTCAAGGGACTATCCACTTGATTCATACTCATCAGACTGCTCCACCTTACTTTGAGTGTTAATTTTTTCTCTTATTTCAACGAATTTTTCTAACTTTCCCTTCAATATTTCGACTAAACGAGATCTCCCGTGCATACTTCCCTCTTCAATTTGTTGATTAATCATGGAAATCTGTTGATCGTAATAAGGAAGAAAAGAAGAATCGATGTAAAAGCTTGAGCACTTAAACATTATACAGGGCTGTTCATGAGTTTGACTCAAAAATTGACAATGGGTACGAGGGGATTTAATACAATAACCTTGTTCAAGTCTGATTTCAGTTAGATTTCTCTTTAACCAATCGATATCTACATTATTTTCATAGGCCTGATCAAGGATTTTAGTCTGGATGACCTCACCGGTTATCGGGTCTAGGCGTACAGCCCCATTTTCATGAGAATGTTCCCAAATAACTTGTAAATTATGATCGTGGATCTTGGCATAAATAACAGCCATTTCTGGAGTTACATTTGACAATAGTTTTTGTACATCTAGGATACTGGCCCCATTACTGATTTTTTTCACACCAAAACGGTGCCGAAATGGTGACGCTCCAAAACGAAAAACTCTATCGTCCAGATCTTTAATTTGATTCTCTTCAGCAAAAATATTCAGTTGACGTATAAGAGAAGGTTGCAAATATGTTCTGCCACGATAATTCAACTTCCCCTTATACTTCAGAAACAGGAAGCGATCAGGATTTTCTTCTTCCGAAAATTTATCTTGAATAAATATCTTTTGAGCTTTCACCATGCTATAAATGTCTTCACTTATTGGAACGGACTTAATTTTATCTCGCTCAGAAACAATCCAATAACCATCGTCTCTTTTTTGCAAGCAGTCCAGTTTAAGTGTAAGAAGGTCTACTAAATGAAATCCAGTCGCTTCCAATAAAATTACGATGGGTACATATTGGGGATCTAGTAAATGAAATTTAGTGGTTATTTGTTCCCAAACATGATCGCCACAAAAAGTATACTCAGTGACCTTTTTTTTCTCTAATTTTGGTCTGTCTTCTTGATAAATCAACGACCTTGATGGTTTTATCGGCGCTTCTTCCCACCCATACCGTTGCATATAGGTTATGAAATTTTCGATATTAGCGACCATTGACCAAATATAATAATCGCTAGGGGGCTGATTATGGTATTGTGATGGGCTTTCCCCTCCCATGGGATGCCTTCTAAGAAAATCTACATACTCTATAAAGTCTATGCGTGTCATTTCCTGTAGAGTATAGTGATCTGGATGTATTTCGCTATAAAAAGAAATGAATATGTTTAAACGACGGACATCCTGACGAGATGTGTCCCATTGGATACTATCCGTTTCAATAACTCTCTTAATGACATACTTTTTTACCAATGGTCTGAAATTTACAGGGATGTTCTCAAAGGAGAGATAGTAATCTCCTCTCGTCTTATTGTAAGGAATCCCTAGATTCCTTACATCCCACTTATCTTTCTTCAACTCATTTTCATAGTTAGGAAGTAAGTTTTCCTTGTTCTTTCCGTAGCGATTTTCTCTCGCAAGTATTTTACTTCGTTTCATCATCCTCCCTCCTTCTTGTTATTTCTCAAATGATTTTCGTTGTTCAGAAACAATATAGTTTGTCTTTAGAATCGCATCTTTCCACTGCTTCGTATTAATCCAATACGTGTGTTTTTCACTGTTCTTCCCATAATCAATCATTATGATTTTTACAGTGGTAATCATATGTTTCATGGGTATTTCAAGTGGGCCCTTAATATTGAATTTAATCCTTAATTCACTAAATAAATCAAAAATATCTTTTGAAAAATTATGTAGTCGTTCACCTGCGGCAAAAGCTTCTGGGAAAAAATATCGGGTAAATGACCATCCGCTGTCTTTCGGATATTCACTTCTATCATCAAAACACTTTAGACATGCTTTTATGTCCGCATCAGTTTTAAGTCCGCAGAACTTATATTCTTCAATCATAAATCTCTGAATGATTTGATCTTCGTGTCCACGACTATAGATCGTCTTCTGTGAATGAAGCTGTGGCTGACCTACCAAAAAAATGACGATGGATATTTTTAATAAATCCAGTTTATTGTAATAATCCATCAACCATTCAAAATGTAAGGAATCCAGACATTGTGCTTCATCAATAAATAGGATAACCATCCTGAGGCGATTAGAACTTCCTTGCTGTTCCAGATATTTAAGGAGTCGTTGTCTTTTAGCTCCAACCTTACCAGTTAGGGCGAAGTCATGATCCATATCGAATAACAACGTTTCGATAAACTCTTCTTCTTTAGCGATTTTCCCATGAAGACTTACGATATGATGGATTGGCACATCAACTGCCAGGTAGGATGGAATGTTAGCTTTTAAAAACTTAATCATCCAAGTTTTGCCGAGCCGAGGTCTCCCAAAGATCACAGCTCCGGAAATTCGAAGCTGAATCCAACGACATACTTTTTTAAATACATTCAAGATTTCGTTGGTAGGAACTTGATAATCATCGGTTTCCACAGGATGACTGCCTAAAGGAATAACAGGGCGATCTGAAAGTAGGGTTTCTTCATATTCATTGGTATTGTCTTTCAGTATCCTCGCCATGGTCCCCATCCTTTAACATATAGTCTTAAAATCCTTCAATAGTGACTCCATTTCAAAAAGATCAGACTGATTATCTGATCCCTCTTCATGCAAAAGATCAGCTCCACCAAATCCGACTTTTGTCTCTAAGGTGTTTTCCAATTCAGAGATATGTATTGCATTTTTTTGCTGATATCGACGCTGTGAAACTAACTCGTTTCTATATTTTTTATTTTTCTCTGCTTTTCCCTCCAGATACTTACTGAAAGCATCGATAGGATCAACTGTATCATCAAACCTCACCTGATTTTCCCTTACTAACCGATTGACTGATTGACGAGTTTTTAGAGAGTGGGGTTGCTTTCCCCAAGGGCCTTTCACTTTTATAAAATCAAGCTCCTGTCCATCGGACAAATAAGCTTTCAAAACGCTTATATCATCAATGTTTACGTCGAGTATAAGTTTTTCCCCAATTAAGCTGAAATTCTTTGCCAATAATGTGCTGGTATATCTCTCCCCTTCAAAGTTGATATAGGGTCTAGTTCCTGTTTTCTTAGAACCTCTAACGATGCGGTTAACTTGATAAGTGAAGAAATTGATATCGGCTCTCTCGTGTTCATTTAATTGGCGAGGAACCATCCCACGATACTTTATCCGTTGTTCCATCACTTCTAATGGACTAATGCCAAATTTGAGATGAGGTTCCGTATTATAACGCGCGACAGCAACTTCAATCAGCTGTTCAAGTTCTTCAACATTTAGTTCATATTTTTTAGCTGATTCAATGGCACCTTCATTACGATGGTCTTTTGGAGTACTGCCTGTTGTCATGCTGAGACGATGTAAATAATCCTCTTCAAGTAATCCGAAAAACCTTTCAATGATACCTCTTCCTTCCGGAAAATGAGCCTGGCCTGGATTAATCGAGCAATTAACGATTTTAGTAAGTCGATCTTCTACAATGTTTGATATATTAGCCAGAGCGTTATCGCACTTCAATTCATCCCATAACGCCCATTTTGCTTCTTCAAAAGCCATAGATGGATAAAAGGGTCTATCCGGGTATTCCAATCCAGGAATTGTTAATGTCAAAGGTTCCCATGGTGTGATACCCTTTTTGAATGTATGCAACAAATCGACAGAAGAGTATTCAGTTCGTACACACAAATGATGTGAGATCACCGCACGTGTTCCTTCATCCATTAAACAAATAAACCAGATACGCTTTAACACTTCAACCAATTCGTCGCCATATGCATTAGTGAATTTAACCGTCAAATGAAGATCTATCTTATGACCGTCAATTTGTGTGCTTTGGAAAGGAGCAACGATTAGATCTTTACCTGAGTCTCTTCCGTCAAATCGGTTCGTAATTCGTTCAGCTTCTCTACCAAACTTTCCGCTGGCTAGCTCCATATTTTCTGTAATGAGCTTGTCGACATATCTGTACAACGATCTAAGGCACATGTTCTGGGTATTGAAAGGGTACTCGTTGAGTTGAATGCCCAGAGCTCTTGCTAGCTTTAAAAATTTTGTCCTGAGGTCTTTTACACGAATAAAGTTATCTGCTACTTTCCTCCGTTTTCGACTTAAGACATAGTCTTTAACTAATTCATTTAATTGAGGATACTTCTCTAATAATTGTTGAAAGGCACCAGTTAAAGAGGAGTCGTGAGTAAATCCATCTATTGTTGCCCAGCGGGAGTATCTTTTTCCGGTGCGCTTATGAGGGATTAAGGCTGTAAATCCCAATAGACGGTTATTCTGATCTCTTTGTAAGCATTTTTTTACAAACAAATTTATTTCCTTGCGCTGTATACCCGTATTGTTTTCAATCTCACGAAGCGTACATTTTTGATCAAGATATAGCTGTACGGCCTTCTTTCTGTTTTCAAAAGTTTCATCCCGAGGATCAATATGTACATCAGGCCAATTTGTATAATCTAAATCAGTAGGTGTAATTGTTAAACTTTCAATATAACGACTACGGCTCAACTGACCACACCTCCATGTTAATTCCAAAATCGCATGAATCGATATTTGAGCATAGTACTCCATCAAACAACAGATTACAAATGAGTTCTCTTACTTGATGTTTACTCATTTCTTTTAAAGTTTCTTCCATTTTTCCTATGGTTTGCTTTCCTGAAGTCGATAAATAATGAAGGATTTTTTGAGTCCCCACTTCATTTTTAGGTTTCCTTTTATCGATATATGGAATGATTTTTCTTAAGTTCTTTATATAAAGACGATTGTTATAGATCCATTGATCCGTATGAATTTCATAATGATAGTCATTCACTTCGCACCACAATTGTTGGGATTGAACTTGATTATACGAACGTAAAGAAAAATCCGTACTATTTGGATCTAATTCAGCTGCATATTTAACTTCGATAAAGACCTCCTGTTTATTCGAATCTAGAGTCCACATATCGAAAATGGTATTAATGTATTTCTCATTGATATACTGCCTCACATGCAGAGGTTGTTCACAGAAATCGATAATATTCCTATTGAATTCGATTAGTAACGAATGATCAAATTCCAGGTCGCTATAAAAATAAACGTTTCTGTTTATTTTAGGACTATAACGAAACCAATTATTGTTACCATATTTAGTATTTCTTTTTCTCTTTGTAACAGGTTGATACATTTCCGGATACCTCTTTCATCAGCATTGCTAATATTTCGAATCTTCACATTTTTCCAAAAAAATATACCTCCTATTTTGAATCTATAATTTTATAAATCTATTATTTTGGAAATAATAGTAATAGTTTATCCGATAGGGAGGGGAAATATGGAACAATTAGTTTATATAGCGGTTGGAAAGAAAATACGCTCTATCCGCAAAAATCAGAAATTGACTCAAAGAGACTTAGCCTTATTGTTGGGTGTATCTCAATCGTCAATAAGCAATTTAGAAAAAGGGGTATATCCAGTTACCCTTCACGTTCTTATTAAAGTAGCCGCCGCTCTTCATACCTCAATGAAGATTATTTTTAGTGAAATCGATTAATTGTTTTCTTTCAAGTTGTTAAATGCTAAGTAATACGCGTTTAAGATTTCTTGGTCCAGTGGATATGGTTGTTCAATCCGAAAAGCGAAATCCGAGAATTTGAAATTGGAAATTAGCAACATAGCTGAATCATCTTTGTTAAATAAAACGGGGATCTTCCATTCCCCGTTTTTTCCGGCTTCAAAAAACCATTGTAATCTGATCATTAACGGGCTAGTGTAATAATTATTTGCAAAATAAAGTCCTTTTGATGTTACTGTTGCAATCCCTGTATCTATAAAATGTTCATCTCTATTCATACTGTTCACCTCAAAATCAGTATTATCGCAAAATCACATAATAATACTTATAAATATCAATTAAATAAAATGATATTTATAGTCTAATGTATTCGTATCTCGCCTTTGTTTAAACTTAAGAAGAGGTGTAGGTATGAGCGAACAAATATTGCGAATGGTTGGAACTCGAGTAAGGGATCTGAGAAAGAAAAAGGGCCTATCCCAAGAGGAACTGGGTGAACGAGCCGGTGTTCACTTCTCCTATATTGGAGGCGTAGAACGAGCGGAAAAAAATATAAGTCTCTTAAGTCTTCAAAAAATTGCTGATGCATTAGAGACTGATATTACTGAACTATTTCTGTATGGAAGATATCTTAGTGGTGGAAAGATGGATAAAGATAAATATTTGAATGACTTCCACGAATATCTTATTTCGTTGAATGCAACTGAAATCAAAAAAATTCATTTGCTTGCACTTCAACTTTTTGAAAACAAATAAACCGCTAACTCAATGTATGAGTTAACGGTTTATTTGTTTTAGTATTGGGAATGACTTTTTAATATGATAATTAGGAGGTGTTCCCATGCATACGGTATGGAAAGGTGCTATCAGTTTTGGATTAGTTCACATACCCGTAAAGCTATATGCTGCCACGGAGGAAAAAGAGGTTGCTCTTCATTTGCTTCACAAAAGTTGCAGTGGCGCAATTAAAAACCAACGCTATTGCCCTACATGTCAAGGCACTGTTGAACCGGAAGAATTAATAAAAGGATTCCCTCTCGATAAAAATCAATTTGTTACTTTCGAAAAAGAAGAGTTGGATAAGATTCATGAAGATGCTAGTAAGATGATCAGTATTATTGATTTTATGAAAGAAGAACAAGTTGATTTAATGTTTACTCAGAAGGTATATTTTCTTGGACCGGATACTCATGGTAGTAATGCATACTACTTGCTTCTTAAAGCACTTGAAGCATCTAAAAGACTGGCGATTGCCAAATTCACTCTTCGCTCAAGTACAAAATTATGTGTATTGAAGCCTAATAACGGAACCTGCATTCAGTTGGCAACAATGCATTATACTAATGAAATCAGACCAGCTCAAAATGTTCCAAACCTGTCGAATAACATCACAGTAGATCCTAATCAGATGAAGCTCGCATTACAGATCGTTAAAAGTATGTCAGGGGCTTCTGATTTAGCTTCCTATACAAATCCTGAGCAAGAAAGACTTATGGCTGCTATACAATCCAAAATTGCTGGTCAGAAGATTGTTTCCAAGCCAGTACAAGAATCTGATGTAGTAGTTGATCTATTAGAAGCACTTCAGGAGAGTGTGAAAATGAATAAAGCAAAAAGTAAGGTATCTTCTACTAAGGAAAACAAAAGGAGTACGAGTAAAGAAAAGTTGGGTTAGGGTGAAAAGTTGCAAAAAAAGGGACTACAACCATTAATATTACTTAGTGGGATGCATAACAGTCTGAACTATTAACTAATTGGCAATGAGCACAGGTTTTTGCACCAAGTGACAAGAACCTGTGTAGTAATCCCCTTATATTAAATTTACTTATCTAGTATATCCTCTTCCAATGTGATCTTAAGAGCTGTAACAAACATGGGGCTACTTCTTAGCAACATCTCCTCGGTATTCATTAGTTTTAAAAATGCATCGTGTATCATCTTCTATTTCGCTACTTTCGAGCGAAACACTATTGTACTCTAGCTAGATCAATTGATTCTAGCAGTTTGTATATCCTCTTTTCAGGATCTCTCATCTCTTTTTGACAAGATTCCCTTGATAAATACAGTAATAATATGAGGTTCTTTCATACATGAATATGGAAACTATCAATCCTCTCGTAAGAGCGATCAACTTATATTAGCGTTTCTTTATTTTGTTTTTCAAATGTCCTATAAATATTTGATTAGGGTCTGAAAGATCAATTGTGCGTTTAGTAGCTTCATTGAGTGTAGCTATTTTTTTTGCGAAGTCGTAAGCATTTGGATTCAGTCCCCATGTTCGTTTTAATGTTTTATAGAATCTAACTAGTATTTTTTTTGCTTCATCTTCACTGAATCCTAGTTTTTCTAGTTCACGAATCAAGTCTTTAATATATGGGCTTTCCATTCTGTTTTTTTAATCATTAACTCGATTACTTCCTTTCTCGAAATGCTTATCCATTACATACTGAAATTGTTAATTATCTTCTAGCCAATAACGTGATTTTAGAACGGAAGGTAATTCGACTGCAGATTATTCATATCTGCGAGTATCGTTCGACTGGTTTAATAAATGATTTGCAGTTTTAAAGGTGTTATAATCATGTTTGGAAAACCTTATTATCCTAAACAGCGTGGGATGGGATGAAGCGTGAAAGTTGGAGGTTGGGAATTTAAAATTCAAATTTATCGTTAATAAATCGATATGAGGGTGTATAAAAGTGAAGCTATTTGTAATAGGAAATGGATTTGATAGAGGCCATGGATTAGCCACGAATTATTGGGATTTTAGAAAATACTTGAAGAATATAGATCCCGATTTCCTTCGCTCCTTTGAGGAACATTATTACATTTACCCAAGAAGCGACGAAAAAGCAAAGAGAGAAATGTTATGGAATGAATTGGAGACAAACCTCGCTAACATTGATGAAGAAGTCATAGTTGAGCAAGCCGTTAATATAGATATGGGTTTGGAAAGCGGTGATGTGGGTATTGAAGATACGTTGCATCAGTACTTTTCAGACGAGTATGAATACATAAATCAGTTAGCGGTGCATCTGAAGCGGTGGGTAAGAACCATTCGAATCAGAGATGTTCGACCTAGAACAACATTTATCGATAAAGATAATGACGCAGTGTATGTAACATTCAACTATACAGCTGTATTGGAAACGGTGTATAGAGTGAGCGAGCATAGAATAATACATATTCATGGATCTTTACGGCAACGCGATGATGACCCCGTGCTAGGACATGGCAATAAAATGAGGATTAACAATATCCAAGAAAAACGCCACGAAGCAGAGCAGGTGTTTAACGAAAAAGAAATTAGTATTTGCAATGTTGTGGAAGAATATTACAAGCAAACCTATAAAGATATAACTAAGTATAAGTATAAACTGCGTCGTTTGCAGGAAAAAGATATTGATGAAATTATTATCTTAGGTCATTCTCTCGCTGGTGTTGACATTCCTTATTTTAACACTATTGATACATTTTCGAAGCAAAATGCCCTTTGGAAGGTATACTATTTTTCCGAATGCGAAATGCAGCGAATGTTTGATAGCTTAGTTGACTGTGGTATTGATGCAGGAAGAATCGAAATGATTCACTCATCTGAATTCTACAATATGTAATACATATGGTGATCTTAGATAATTTAAAAACTATAAAAGTATTAGTCTTAAATGATGGTGACGGCACCGATGAGAGTTCCGCAAAAACGCCCAGGCCCTGCTGGGAGGATGAATCTCCGAAGCACAGACTTCTGGTCTGGATGCTTCCGAAGTGTTTCAATGATAGAGTTGTGACTGAGTCTTGAGGGTCTTGTTGTAGAGGAATTCCTTCACGAAGCTTCGGTCTTCCCGGATCATAATCGCAGCCATCTTCCTGTAGCCCGGGAAGGTATGCTTAGTGTACAGTTCTTCAATCCGGTGCTTGAAGCTAATTTCCTACGGGGAGGGACCGACTGCGGATTAAACAGCCGCTCATGCTCCGGCTCCAAGTTAACCTCTGATTCGGCCAGCTCCGTGGATCTCTGCTCGTTCTTCATCATCTTATTCCGCTTATGGTCACCGACCATGTAGCCGAATTCGTCCAAGCTGCGGTGAAGCTTCTCATACTCCGGTTTTCCAGGCTAAAGGTCGACGTGAAGGCTATCGACGGCTGCATTAAGCTGTTCAATCCGTATGAATCTGATGTACATAGGAACTTCCTCATATTTTTTTGTTTTTTTGAAGAAACTTTTTCCAACTAGCCTCGTAAATAATTGTAACCTCGAAAGAGGGGAGAAAGGAGTGTGGTCATTTTGTCCACATTTTTGAGCTCCCCTTGTTCCGAATCCTAGAGTGAAATCTAGTTGCCATGAGCTATAAGGGGGTAAAGCTTCCAGCAGGATCACATCTGCTTAAGTCATGACCAGTCTTAAGGAATTAGCTAAGCACTAATGTGTTGGACAATCTGCACTTGGTAGCAGGTATCTTGCGCGAAACGATGTAGCCGTCACGTTAACACTCACGCGCCACAGCTCCAGACTCAATACTGCAAGAATGTTTCGGTAAAAAAGTGTGAAATAAAGCCCTGGTGACTCGCCTAGTCCCAGGGCTTTATTTTTTCTTTTATTAAGTAACTTCAGTCTTATCAAGATCCGTCTTTTGAGTTGAGTTGGTTTTTCATTCTCTGGTAGATGGAAACTCAGCGGGAGGCGAAGTGAAACAGCCCCCCACCCTTTTTCGTCCCCCACCACACAAATCCACGTTCCTGCATACAAAACCTGAGAACGGCTCGCCTAAGGCCAAATTTAGGCATGAAAAAAGCACCCAAAGGTGCTGACTTACTTAGCTTAAGAATTCGTCGAGAATTACACGATGTGACAATCATTCAAAGAGCGCATTACTGTAGCATATCTCTAATAAATGAAATAGTTTCAAGCAAATCCCTCACTATTTTCTAAATTGGCACCAGCATCTTTTAATAACCCAACCAATTCTACCATTAAATCCGTTGGAATACTGCCTCTACCAGCCAACAGTATTAGTGGTGTTTTTTCATAAATATTCTGCAAGTTTGGATCTAACCCCTCGTTCAACAACAGTTTAATAGCATATTGATTAACAAAATCAGCTGCAATTAGTTGAGAATAATCACCGTCTGATGTGATGAATATCTGCCACTTTTCATAACTGTTGAAGCTAACCATACCGACGCCTATGCCGTATACGCATTATATCTATCGATTAGTATCTAAGATCACTGAATGGATCATAATCAATGATTTCAGTCCGAATCCTTTTCATAAGTTCATCAACTTCTTCGGTACTCTTACATTTAGCATAACCAAGTGCAAATTCTAATAACGAACGTTCTTCTTTTGGCCCGACCCTAACTAATCTATGGTCAATTTTCCTCAAAGCTCTATCAACTATCTTGGGATTACAAGACAAAAGCTTTTCTAATTCTGAAGAATATTTATCCAACACATATTGAACATTTTTAACTTCGTTTGCGTAACGTTCATAAAGTATAATTGAGAAGGATGGTACCTTTTCTATAAAGCCTCTATCGTAGATTTCCCCTTTTTGTAGATAATATTTACTATCTATCTGTTCCTCATTCAAATCAGTATACAACAGATAAGATGGAGCTTGATCTGTGACGACTATATCTACAATATCCTCACTTTCACATATCAGTTCAAACTCTCCTAAGTATTGAATAATATTTTCCATATAGGCTCTGTATTTCTCGATAAAGTTGGGGATCTCTAAGCCTAGTATATCTTCCACTACTAGAGGTTTATTTTTTAAACAAAAAGAGTTTAGAACATTAGCATGTCTCGGTGTAAAATGTTCTGAACAATATTGGAATATTTCCTTCAATCGATAACGCCTTTTTTCCACAAGTACCTGATCTTTATCTGATTTGATTTTCTGGATTCGCTTATTGAATTTAAGATCGAACTGGTCTTTGATTTTTGAAAAAACCAGAGCTGTATATTGTTCTTCGATATCAGAGTGGAAATCAACGAGATCGAGTATTTCAGTATGATCAATGGGATCATGAAATATGTATTCGTTATCCACTGTTCCTTTACGACTATTAATTTTGCGCTCGATGGTTCGAACATAAAAGTTGCAATCTATGGTCAGATTTTGAGATTCCAAATAAAAAAAATATGTAAATCCAGTCTCAGAAAAGACAGCTTTAATCGGATCTCGAAAAAGCCGGGCCTGTTCAACATTCTGGGCTCTGGAGTACTGCAGAAACACGTTTGCATCAAATATCCAGAAATCAAGGATGCCTGCTTGCTGATAAAGAAAATGTCGTTTTTTCCACTCTACTTCGGAAAGGGGGCTATGTTGAAATTCAAAGGCCCACTTCTGACCCTTCATTTCTCCCGAAACGTGGACTAATAGGACATCAGCTATTTGATCTGTTTCTTGAATGAATACTTCCAGCTTCACAATAGCATCGGGGAATTTTGAAGTCAGCCAATTAAAAAGGATATTCTTACCTTTAAGGTGATCATCTGTTTCTCTCTCATAGTTGGAAATAACACATTCAGTGTTGGGTTTATGAGCAAAGTGAGCAATAGTTTTTGGCCCGTTTTTATACCTTACCAGATTGTTACAATTAGGACAGTGTAATTCGTTGGAACTAGAAAGCCGACGAGTCTCCTTTTCATCACAAATGGTGGAATGCAATTCAAAGCCAGAGCTTGTTCGTGAACGCAACATAGTATACTCCCTAAAAACCGTATTTTCTGAATTTTATGAGCTGTTCGCTGCCAGAATCTCGAAGTGATACGAAAAACTAATAGTTAAAAGTTGAAGAATCCATATAAATTGATATCGATCCCATTAGAATTATTCAATTTCATCATTTTTTGAATAACTAACTTACATTAGAAAAGTTAAACTCTACTTCAATTGACAAATGCTTTATTTATTTCATTAATCTTTGATTTCTCACTTCAATCCTAAATTTAATATCAGCTTCCCTTTTAATTTGAACCTTTGTTATTTCTTCAGTTTGCCGTTTTTTCTCCTTTAGTGCCTCTTCGATTATATTCTTTACTAAAACTATCCAGCGAAATCTACCAAAATAAATATAAATTAATAGAAAAAGAAAGATTGCTATAGTATATATATTCACTTGTAATGCATGAGAAGATGCTTTGAGAAGACCCAAATATTCTGTAGTCATTTGGTTAGTTTGTTCTGTTAATTTGGTAGTTTTCTCATCAAACTTCATTCCTTTTACTGTTTCATTATTTAAAGCTTGATTAAGATTGTAAATCCAATCAATTGGCTTCATCGTTAAAAGTGTTCAAACTGAGCATCAATGCTAGTTTTAATAGTAACGATTTCTGATTCTGTATGATCATCAACTATACTATCTTTCATTTTTTTTATTTCTACAAGTTTAAAAAAGCCTAATCCCATTAATCCAACATGATATTTTTTTCTTATATAGCGACTCGCAGTCTCTATCTCGTCAAACCTAACAGCTTTAGAATTCTTAGTTTTCATTTTAGAGATTCATATTCCCTTCCTAATCTTTATCACGATTAAATACTTATTAAAAGAGATCATCAACGTTAAACGATGCACTACCCTTTCTTTAAATCCAAAATGTTCCCAACTTGGCAAGCAAGTTTTCCGTTGATCCTGCCCAGCTTAAAATCACTTTCTAATTCCACTGACCTATCAATCCTGAAAATCGAGAGCAGGAACGTTTACTGCCTGCAATTCAGTCTAAGATTACTGGTCAGCAAATTTACATCCAAAACGTGAATGAAGATTCCACGGTTGTTATTGACTTAATAGAGGCGCTCCAATTAAGTGTGAAAATGTTGAAGGTGAAAAACAGCTCATCAACGAAAAGCCTAAAGGTAAACAGAAAAAGGTTATGGTTTCGTAAGTGTTATATAGAAAAATTATCTTGCTCTAAATCTCCTACCTTGAATAGACGAGTTCTTTACTATTTTTTCATATAAGGTATTTTTATGACCATTATTTATTAGAAACCTAATTGACACTGTTAAAGCTAGCCAAATCATTTTTATAAAAATTCGATTGAATCTTTTCCGAACCAGGTAGACAGAGTTTCAATTGCTGGATCAGATAGCTTTTGAGTGAAAAGTAATGCTAACCGCTTTTTTGGCCTTGAAACAGCAACATAAAAAAGATTTCTATTTCGTTCAAAAAACTCAAGCTTTTCCGGGGGAATATCATTTAATGCGTATTCTAGCATTTGAGAGAAATTGTACATTGCCCAGCCTCGACCAAAGACTACTAATACATTCTCAAATTCGGCCCCTTTTACGCCATGTTTTGTAGCAAAGGGTGTTTTTTCTTCTATGAATTTGTTTACAGCAATTACTTCTTGATAAGAAACCGCCTTAAGTTTCAGTGTCTGTTCACATATTTCTTTTTGGTGTTCAGTAAAGTCATCTTTATAATTATTTAAAAGATCATTTTCAATTTTCATGATATTCTCTGGTAATAACGGATATTTTGTAAGGAGAAGATGATTGATAACCTTATCTATACTTTCACTTTTCCGATAGGATAAAAGTTTGTCCATTTGACTTGCTAAATTTTTTTTATCACTATGAGAACGAATAAGAGGGGTGTTGCCTTCGAGTATGGAGAACATTTCACCATATTTCCGATTCTCATAAGCTATGCAAACAGGCTCTAATACATCCATGAAAAAAGCCATATATGGGTTTTCTTTCTTAATGTATGATTCATTGCGTGAAAAAACACTTGCTAAATTTTGATATCCTTGTTCATTGGCAAGAACGTTATGAGTTAACATTAGTATTTTAGTCTTATCTGGGGAAAAGTCCCATCCACTGATTATAAGTTTAGCTTTAGTCTTTTCAAGATAGTTGTGTGCAACATCAGATGGAAGATCATCTCTCCAATGGCCCTCCGTTCGACGTACCCCTTCCCATTGATTGGTATGATAGATGTTTATAGATCCTATACTTAGAGGATCACTAATTTCTTGAGGTAATTCCGGTCGCATTTTATTGAGGCCATCAATAATTGCTTTACTAGAACGAAAATTTGCCCTTTTACCAATTACTTCTAAATCGTCATGCTCGATTTTTCCGCACCCTGTATTGTAAATCTTCTGCCAATGGTCTCCAAAGAATCCAATGAGTGGACCATCTGGTTTATTAAGAAAATGTTGCTTTAAAGATTTTACAAAAAGCTTATCTGTATCCTGGTATTCATCTATCAGTATGATTGGGTATCGCATTAGGAATAATTTACGGAATTTAATATCATCCAGTAAGCAAACAGTTAATGAAAGAACATCATTATGACCAAGCATGATTTGATTATTAGTGACTCTGGGATAGCCTAACTCATATTGAATGGAATAGTTTTTAATATCGGTAATTTCTTTTAATCGTTCTGACCATTTGTCTAGTTGTTGTAATTTTTCGCGTAGTCTAGTTTGAAAATCTTTGATTATTGACCAACAGAATGCATGAATTGTCGCTGTGAAAATCGCAGGATGACGGTCAGTCCGAGACTCTATCTCGTCTCTAGCTACATTAGTATAGGTTATACATGCAACCTTTTGATTTTTTCGAATTAGTTCGGGACCTTCGTTCTTAATTATGTGTTTTAGAGAATGAATTAATGTATAGGTTTTACCTGCACCTGCACCTGCTTCTAATACAAAACTTCTTCTTCCAGTGATACATTCATAGACACGATCAAGAGATTCTTTAGCTGCTAATTCAGCGGGATTAATCATAAATCCTTCATGCATTGGTTAATACCTCCGCGCATGGGATTTCAATTGGTGCATCGATAAGATTTTCTTCGAGATTTTCCGCCAACCAAAATAATCCTTCCTTGATGTATCTGGGAACATCCCAATCGGTTTTGTTTATTGCGTAATCTAGAGCAAAGTTTGTCTTATCAACTTTTTTTGCTTCATCCCATGCGGCTTTCGCTATTTCTAGACTGGTAGTACCGACTAGATTCTCAAATAAATCTTTATTTGCTAACATGAATGCGTCTTCGAAACTTCTGCCACAAGGTAATGTCTGGTATTCTAAAATATCTACAACATCTGTTTTCTGAGGAGCATCAGCAGAATTTGTTGCTGCAGCTTCCTCCAATGCAGCTACCATCTCCTGCGATCCTGGTTCTGTTCCATCTGGCACTTGATACGCTATACGTATTAGTCTATGAATTTTTTCTTGCTTTGATTTTATTAGTAGGTCTGCTGGTGAAATATTATCATTGCTAAACCATCGTTTCAAACAGGTATTACTGGTATATGTCCCTTCTGCTACTATGCATTTTTTTCTGTAAGATCCATTATCAGCTTTAACTGAATCTATATCAGTTATAATAAGGGATTGTAGTTCTAAAAAATCTAAAAATGAAAAGAAATGGTGTGCATATGCCCCGCCAACTTCTATTACTGTTAGATATTTACTCGATAACGACTCTTCAGGTGTCTTGTTTTTATCGATTTTTTGAATTATCTTAGGCATTAAAATTCGTTCGGTTGGACCTTCGATTAATATGACTTTATCTGCGAAAAATAAATCACATCTTGTTAAAGTTAAATATTTATGTAAGAATTCTTTGTCTTCCTTATGAGTTTCTCCTGAAAATCCCACTTTTAAATCTTTTACCCGTGTATAAATCCCTCTAGATTTATTACTTAAAAAATACCTGATAGCTTCAAAAGGGGCTTCGTTAGCAATATGAGTAGAATGAGTTGTAATAATAAATTGAATTGGCCATGGTACCCCACTATTAAAACGTTGTGAAAAGTCATTAATTATCTCAGTGATTTTGCGAATAAAAACCTCCTGCATTTGAGGATGTAAATGAGCTTCCGGCTCTTCAATAAAAACCAGATGAAAGTTTGGTGCGATTTTATTTGATTTATATGTTTTAAAAAACTCGAACAATTGGAATAGTATGTAAATTAAATTTCTAGAACCCAATCCGTTGTATGTTTCTGGAAGATTGATACCATTCATACCAGGATAATGTACTTTAGTGTGGTTCTCCAGAAGCCTTTTTACGTCTAATATTGTCTCAGTATGAAGTGGTACGTTGTTAAGACCTGGATATCCGAAAAGTGATAGTGCCGGAAGTAACTTGTTTAAGTGCTCATTGAAATCAGTGTCTAGTTTAGACTGTATTTCTTTAACAGCGTCCTCTAGTAATGAAGCTGTATTATTATCATCAGGTAACGAATTATCTTTTTTAGCTATGTCCAACATACGCTCTACGACTTTGCCGAGGACGTCACTAGTTTTATGTGTCGTATCGTCCAATCCTCTTTGGGCATTAATGAATCCAGTTTGTATTAGAGAACGAAAAACTGATATATCTAATAACTTTTGATTAGTGCTATCTTTTGGATCAATTGCGTGAACATAGGCAGCAAAATACTGAGGCACTCGTTCTTTTATTTCTCTAAAGAAGGCTTTTTTTTCTTGCACAATTTTTTTTGGATCACCCGTATATTCGAGGTTATCAAAAAGTGAACTAATCTTTCCATCTTTTAATTGGTACTTTATGTTTATTATTACTTGTGTGGATGACACATCAAGATCAATAATAAAGTCTCCTAACGCTCCTAGATTGTCAGTCTCTATATCATAAATAAGTGTAAGTGTTATTTCTATATAGGGCAGGGTTTGTCGAATTTCATTATCTTCTTTATCCTCTTTCAATAACATAAATGCATTCCAAAAATCCTCTTGTATGGGTATGGAGAAGTCCTCAAGATTAAATTTAGCAGTATTATCTGATAGCAAACGTCTAAATATCTCTGTAAAAGATGTTTTACCAGAATTATTACGCCCTACTATTAATGTAGTTGTTTCTTCAAGTGTGAGTTCAACTTCATTTAATAGCCTAAAGTTTTTAATCTTCACTTTATCAATATACATATACACTCTCCTCGAAGAACGATTTGTTTCCTTTATAATAACCTAAAATTCACCAATTTTCTCTATAATTATTCATTTACATAAGGCAATCGAATTGAAAGACGGGTTTAATTTTATACCAACCGCCCGTATTATACTTATTAGTATTTGAATTCTTTTCTTGCTCTTATTTATTACAATTTCGCTAAATCATGTATTGATTGTGTGATTAAATATTTGAAATAACCTAAATCCATCATTATGTGGGTTAATTAGTGTCAAAAAACCACAATGTAGGCACCTTTGTGCAATATTCTGTGACAAAAAAATGCCTACATAAAAAAAGAAAAGCCCGGAAACTGGGCTTTTCTTCAAATGAATTATGTAGGCAACTTTGTGTCACTGGACAATGCTCGTTTATTATTATACCGTTAAAAGACAAGAACTTGTATCTATGCCCTCTCTTAGGATGACAAAAAAGCTGATCTTCAACAAGATCAGCTCTTAGTTATTATTTAATCCATTTTTTTGATTCATTCAGGCATAAACCATCGAAATCTCAGAAGTAACATTTACAATCAGTTAATGTATTTGGCTCATTTATTTTCTCTTGATAGATATTATATTCACTCCTTCCTTAGAAAGTTACAATAACTTTGCCTTGTGAGTGACCAGTAGAAACTTGATGTAATGCCTTATTAATATCATTAAATTTGTAAATTGAATCAATTGAAGCCGTAATATTCTCATTTTCAATAAGACTAGTAATCTCTTGTAACTGTCTCCCATTGGCTTGCACAAATAAAAAGTGATATTCTTTATTATCTCTTGCTGATAAACGGTCTAAACGAGCACCCACTAAACCAAACAACATTTTCTTCCAGATTGGAAAATTATTTTGGGCGGCAAAGCGATAATTTGGTAATCCCTTCAATGATACTAATTTTCCTTGAGGTCTTAGAATATCAAGTTCCGTTTTTATTTCGTCTGTACCCAAGGTGTCTATCACATAATCTATATTGGATAGAACCTCAGCATAGTGTTCCTCTTTATAATTTATAAATCTATCTGCTCCAATCGAAAGTGTGCGTGATCTCCCTCTTTCACTACCACTTGTAATAACGCATAACCCCATTGATTTAGCAATAGGGATCGCCATTGCACCGAAACCGCCGGTTCCGCCAGGAATAAATAACTTTGCATTAGGCTGAGCATTTAGTACATCCTTCAATGCTTGATAAGCTGTTAATGCAGTAAGGGGGACTGCAGCCGCTTCAATAAAGGATAGATTTCTAGGGATTTTAGCTATAGCGTCATCTTTGACCGCCACATATTCAGCAAAAGCTCCTATTTTATTCACCGGTAACCTTGTATACACTTGGTCACCAACCTGAAAATCAGCAACATCTTTACCAACTGCCTCAATAACACCAGATAGTTCATTGCCTAATGTTAATGGGAAATCATAATCAGCAATCATTCGGATACTGCCATTTAAAATAAGAAGATCTAATGGATTTACACCTGCAGCTTTTACTTTAACGAGTACCTCACGATTATTGATTTCCGGTATTTCCACATTATTTATGACCAACTTAATTTCTTTTGAGTATTTCTGCATTTGAGCAGCTCTCATGTTCTGCCAACCTCCTATCCACTAGAAAATCTTATGGCGTACAAATTTTAGTTGTACGCCATTTGTGGTTTCACATATCCTTATTGCTGTTGAGATTTTAATTCTTCCATTTTTGGATAGTCTGTATAACCTAAGCTTCCGTTACCTGCGTATAATGTTTTAGGATCAACCTCATTTAAAGAAAATCCTTTTTTTAGACGGTCTACTAAATCGGGATTAGCTAATGACCAGACACCGATTGGTACCACATCAGCAATACCATTCTCAATATCTACACTTATATCTTCAAGTGCTCGTCCTGCTCGATTGACCAATAATGGATTTGTCCAAATCGAACGGATTTCTTGGAGCAGTGTTTCGTTCCCTAAATGCATTACATGGAGGTATGCTAAATTATACTTAGCCAATTCTTTAACAAGATAGCGATAAACCTCAGGTCCTTGTTCACCCTCATTGATCCCACCAAGAGGTGTTCCAGGTGAAATACGGAAGCCAGTTCTTTCTGCTCCAATTTCATCAATGACTGCTTTCGTTACTTCGATTGCAAAGCGAGCTCGGTTCTCCACAGAGCCACCGTATTTGTCGATTCGTGTATTAGAATTTTCACCAATAAATTGATTGATTAGGTAACCGTTGGCTCCATGAATTTCAACTCCATCAGCACCTGCTTTAATAGCTGCTGCGGCTGCTTTACGGAAGTCTGCAATAGTATTTTGAATGTCTTCTTCACTTAGCTCACGTGGGACGGGTATTTCCTGCATTCCTTTAGCAGTAAACATTTCTACACCAGGTGCGATCGCAGAAGGTGCAACGGCTTGACGATGATGCGGAGTATTGTCGGGGTGGGACATGCGACCCACATGCATTAATTGTATATACATAAACCCACCTGCTTCATGCACTGCATTCGTAACCTTTTTCCAACCTTCTATCTGCTTTTCAGTATAGATACCAGGTGATTTTAAATAACCTTGTCCATCATCAGATGGTTGTGTACCTTCACTAATTATTAATCCCATAGATGCTCTTTGAGCATAATAAAGGGAGCTTAATTCCCCCGGCGTACCGTCCTTTTCCGCTCTGCTACGTGTCATAGGTGCCATTGCTAAACGATGAGGTAATTCTATATTTCCAATTTTCGTTTTACTCCACAATTTGTTCATTTTGTACACTCCTCTTTGAATTAAGTTACAACGAAATTGTTACTAAGAAAGATTTGGATATAGTGCAGGAACGCCTACTGCAAGTGCACCTTGTATCTTACGGCTGTCATCATCAGCAATAATTTCAAAGCTTCCAGATTCTATGCCATCAATAGCTATTTTTGCGATATCTGCAGGGTTTACTTTGGGAACTTCTAAGGTGGTTGTCATGTCAGTATCCATAAAACCCACATGTAATCCTGCTACTCTAATATTATGAGGATACAGATTTAAACGTAAATCGTTCGTCAATGCCCACTCTGCAGCCTTTGCAGCTGAATAAGCACCTACAGTTCCAGAACTAAACCAAGATAATGCGGAAAGAACGTTCAAAATGGATCCTCCCCCGTTTTTTTCGAGTATCGGTGCAAAAGTACGCACCATGGATAATGTACCGAAGAAATGCGTATCAAACTCCAAATGTATTTTTTCTACATCATCGTCCAGTAAAGAGGCACCAGTAGATGATCCTGCATTATTGATTAAAAGCGTAACATCCTTTGCGAGGATAGCAGCTTCTGCAACTTCTTGAGGGTTGGTAATATCAAGCTTTACAGGTATAACGCCTGGAATATCAATGGTCTCAGGATTTCTTGCACTAACATAAACTTTGGCCCCTCTGGATAGAAGTTCAAGGGTAAGATGGCGCCCAAAACCTCGGTTTGCTCCAGTCACAAATGCCACTTGTTCGGAAATTTTCATTTTATTAGCTCCTTTTATCCATTTTTTGAGTACAATTCCTCATAATCTGAGCAAATAGTGACTCACTTTTTGATAAGTTCTAGGTATAGAAAGGTCTTACCATTTAAGAATGATCATTCTCGAAAGCACATAAGAATGGATCATTCAAGAAAGTAAACTATAAGCAAGGGAAGAAATGCATTTTGAGAACGATCATTCTAGAATATGCATAAGTAATTATATGTGAATAATAATTACTTATACAAAAGTTTAATAGATAAATCTGCTATACGATGTAATTTTTCTTTAGGCATGGAGGTCCTTGTCATTACCCTTAACCCCACACAAACAGAATGCAGATGTTCCGCTAGATCGTCGGCTTTGTAATCCGAGCTAAATTCTCCATCCTGCTGCCCCCACAGAATAATATCTTTGAACAGCTGCTCTGATAATGTGAACGATTCAGTAGACTTCAAATCCACATCTGTATCACGCATTGCCAACTCCACCGCTGAATTTACCATCAAACAGCCTGAAGGCGAATCTTCTTCACCATTTATTATGGAACTAAAGATAAGCTGAAGAGCCTCTGTAGCAGTCTTAGAGCGTTTAACTTCTCCAGTAAGCTCAGCATTCACTTTATCGCGAAAACGGTCCATTGCTTTTAAAAACAGCGTATGCTTGTCACCAAATGTGTCATATAAACTTCTTCGATGAACTCCCATATGCTCGACCAGATCTGTCAAAGATGTTTTCTCGTAACCCTGCTCCCAAAAAAGCTTCATCGCCTTATCTAATACTTCGTTCTCTTCGAATTCTTTGCTTCTTGCCATTCTATTCCCTCCCTAATAGTCAATGTAACATATTGAGAACGATCGGTAAAGAATAAAATATACTTCCCATTAGCATAAAAAAGCAGATCGCGTTGGCCGTATGCTTTCCTGTGTCTATTTCACTATCCTAACCGTGAGACTTGAAATCCTGTATAACAAGCTGAGACCTTTAATTCTAAAACTTTATCGAAAATATCAAACTAAGTCCGAATTATCCATCAGCTACATTGGAATGACTTTAACTGCCGTCCAGTTTGCATCTGCGGCATTTACCAGAAATGCGTATTTATAAAGACTAAATAGCTAATAAAAAGGAACTGTTGTGAATTAACTATACTGGAAGATACAAAGAAACAAACTCATCGACTATATATGTATAAATTCTTACTTTTTGTTCGTCAGCTTCGCCTTCAGGCGAAAGGAAAGAATTAATTGAACTCTATAGGTTCCTCTTCAGGGAATTTCCGCCAAACTAGGGTCAGCCAGCACAGCTCGGGAACCCTATTGGGAGCTACAAAGCACTGGATCATGTTGATTTTAAGTAATATCCTGCTTAAGACAATTACCTGTTGTTTTGAATTCACCACAAAGCGATTTAGTTGTCTTATAAAGACATATTTAGATAATCATTGAATCGGCAATAGTACCATGTTCTTGTCCATTATCGGCAATGGGATCAAGTTCTTGTCCTGAGCAAAGGACAAGAACTTGATCCCTTAAAACAGAAAACCCGCGTTGGGCGCGGGCTCTTATGGGACTATGTTCTTGTCCACCGACAACACTACAAGTCTATTGTTGTCGGTGGACAAAAACATAGTCCCTTGTAGGACAAGAACTTAGTCCCTTTGCCGACAAAGCCCTTATTCTGGCCATAAAAAAACAACTCAACTGGAGCAGTTTTCAATAATCATGCTTCTTTGTATAAGAACTTACGTAATTAATCAGTTCATAATTTTTTGGATAATCAATGGATATCCGTGCTGGTACATAGGATTTCATTTTTGAAATAGCTTTCTTTTTTCTTAAGCTATGATTGGGGCATTGATATTCAGTGATTCTTGTGTTGATTGTATTCTCATAATACATCTTAAAGTTTATACTTTCAGCGCTCTTACCTTTAACCTCTTGGTATTTAAAAGCCATTTTGAAGTTAGTTTTTGTGCTGTTGTGAGAATTGAAGCATTCGTGGCCCAGCTCACTGCCGGCATGCCTTAATGGTCTATATATTTGGCACAGGCCCCTCAAAAAAAATAACAGAACCCTTAACTTAAAGCACTTTAAGGGTTCTGTTTATTATTTTATTTATTTGACATATTTAATTGCATACTTGTCAAGAAGCATTTCGGATTTGTTCAATTGCTTAATTCCTTCTGCCTTCTTTTTTTCACCTGCATTAAATTTGGACCAATTTATTTTGGTCGTCTTCAAGCTGTCCCGCATTATAGTGAGCCCTTCCAGTTGGAGTTTTGCTCCTGCAAGAAAGTAGGTATGTATTTCTTTCAACTCTACATTATTAGCTTTGAGGTTTTTCAACCCGGATACAAATTTAGTATAATTGGGCAATACAGTATTGTTTAAAGTAAGAAAGAGTGTTTTTCTGGTTGAATCGTTCAGGAGTCTATTTTGATTTAACGTAGTTATGGCTTTCTTTTCATAGCTTCCTAATGGCTGCAACTGCTCAATGTAATCTTCCAGATCCTGTAACATAATTTCTTCGTGTGTAGGTTCCTTTATAACTACCGGCTTAGTTGGTTCAGGAATGACTGTATAATCATCCACCACTTGAACAGTAAATACATAAGGTTCAAACTTTTCTCCAATATTGACAGTTAAGGTAGCATTCCCTTTATTTATTGCATGAAGTTCAGAAACCCATTGCGTTTTTCGTACGACCTTGACAACATTCTCATCTGAAGAGATTGGAGTGAAGTCATGTTCCGTAACGTCTGCATCGGTCCAGTCGGTGATGGCTATTTCGTATGACTTCCACTCCCCAACTCTTATCTCAGCAGGTTTGGTCACTTTGACAATGTCGGTGATGTTCCGTGCAGCCGCATAAATACTGCCAGCCCCAAATACAACCGATACTATAATTGCTAGCATTAGCGAATAAATCCAACTCTTTCGTTTCATATAGCCTTATCCCCGCTTAATTATTAATAGTAAAGCATCTACCAATTTTGCTAAAACATTTCATGAATAGGTCGCAGGTAGCAAAAGCAGCATATTACTTTCCTCTTATATTATATAACTTAGCAGGAATAATTGTCTTATTTTTTTGGGTTATCTTCCCATTTCGGGGTACCCTCTTTAACTTATTTATTCCATAAATGGAAAAGGGGCAGCCATCTTCGTCCGGTTTCCGGCATTGTCATACTCATAAAAGGATCGGTTTTACGTCCGGGTCTATTCTGATCAGCTCTCACAAATATCCGTCCTCCAGCAGATTCCTGGCGGACGGATATTCAGCTTGTTATTTAATTTAATTATATACAATCTGTGCTGCCTCTTCCTGGGTGCGGCAGCCCTTGGGCTCAGTTCCTTACCCAAGTCCGTGAGTATTCCCGCATCTACAAACTGCTTCATGATATTGTACAGAAAGTCAGCCCGCTTCACCTGGGCCTCAGGTGCAAACACATAGCTGCTGTATTGTTCCAAAAACCAATAATTAAAAGAATTGCAGCACCTAATTCAATAATTCCTGTGACAACACGGAACCATTGTGGCAGACGCCATTGTTTAAAAGCTTCAATATGCATTTTTGAACCAAAAACCTTTCCTATACCTGCCCCTAACATTATGGCTAAAAGCCTTGTATAATCCACGCTAAAATTGTCAAATTCATTTCCTCCTATTTGATATAGACAATTGGCATTTTGCTAATCTATTTATCTTTTCGTAATGCTTCAAACATGCAAGCTGCTACGTTTTTACGTGAAACGTTAAATTTGCCCGATGTATCACCGAATGAAGTCGCATAACCATTCCCTTCTTTATTTACATTTGGATTAATGATTCGTACGACGGACCAATCCACTTTGCTCATATGAATGATCTGTTCAATAGCTTTCATTTCTGCGAAACCAGTTGGATACAGTATTTTCGCCATTATGTTAGGCATCATTGTATCGCTTGTTTTTTGTCATCTGCTGATTTAAGTGTAGGCGTAGCAAGTTTAATAGAACGTTTTACACCATGTTCCTCCATTACACGTAAAATCATGTCATGAGCCTTTGTAATCGGTATCGCTATAACTTTTCGGCTCATTGTACATCGGCTGCGAACCTTGAATTCGTACGTTTTACTTAGGAAGGGTATCACTTCAACTCATCCATGAATAGGCTGTTGTAATAAATTGAATAATGGAGGTATCCCAGATGACCTTTGGGAACGAATATCCAAACAGCCAGGCTAATCCATCCGTATCCCCTTACTTTACCCGTTACAATCCTTTCCCCTACTCTCATTACTACCATCTCTTCCGTTCAGAAAGCATTCTGGCAGATCTACCCTCAGACAGCGAAAACACCAAAAAAGAACTTTTAAATGGTTATAAGAACAAAAATGTATGCAGCGGACAGGGAATTGAGCTAAATACCGGAGGAAAAGTAGGTGGTAAACACGGCATTGGTTTAAATGCTGGCGGAAATTTAGCCTTAGGTAGCATGAGTATGTATGCAGGCGGCCATATGGGCACTCCTTCATATGGGATCCATGCGCAAGGCAATACTCATCTGAACAGCAGCGAGGGTCTAGGGCTCATTGCCGAAGCCCAGTCCTTCGGCAAGTACGGGATTGCGGCTCAGGCAAAAACCCAAATAGGTGGCGGTAAAGAGCCTGGTTTTTATACGGGGGCGCAGGTCGGAGGAGAGTACGGTTTGAGTGCTGATGCCGATGGACACTTGGGTTTCAGTCAAGGCGCGGGACTGCAAACCCATTTACAGCTTGGTGGCGAAAATGGTCTCGGCGCCCAGGCCAAGGCACAATTCGGCGGCGGTCAAGGAGCAGGCTTAGGAGTTGCCGGACAGGTAGGCAAATATAATGGAAAGTTAGGATTTAATATCGGCGGCAAGGACAAAGAAATCAAGGAGTAAAAGTTGCCCCAACGTTAAGTATAACCTTTCATTAGACATCCATTTAATCGTCAATGCGAATATATACTTGTCCCTTAGGAAATAGGTAATTATTTCTAAGTTTAATTGATGAATATTAAATCGGTAATAAAACCATGTTTCTGTCCATTAACGGCTAAGGGATCAATTGAGTAGCACTTATCGTTTCAAGTTATCTCTATCTCCTATAGTCTAGGGAATCGTATACATGTAAATGTTAGCGAAATGCAACTGTTGTTGATAGTCTATCGGTTTAAAACGTTCCGTTAACTTACCAATATAAAAGCCACTGTCGATCCCTCTTTTGAGAGTCACAGTGGCTTTTATAAATTAATTGAAGATTTTTGGAAGAAATAAGTGTATATATCCCTATTAAGTAAAATTTAATTTCAGTACTCTTAATTAAATTATTTTGTTCAGCAGAATTCATTAATTTATTAATAGAATTAAGCGCAGTATCTTTGAAAATTTCTTTGGTTTAAACTCACTTGACCCCATTTTTCTAAATCATCATGAATTAGAAACAACTGACAATCACCAACGGAAAAGCACCATAGAACGTTCTCTTTTCGAATACAGATTAAGCAAGATGCTTCACTATTTTAAGGAACGACATTTATCAATAAACCTATCCGATTTAAATATTTGGAGTAGTAATATTTAAATCTGATCAAAAAAAACATCGATTTTTGAATCGAGAATCTCTTTAATCGAATTTTCTACTTCCTTTAGCGTGGCAATAATCAATTCTGCACTATCACAAGAGTTATGTGCATCAATTAATGTTACAAACTCCCATGAAATGCTTTGCCAAACTAATAAACCATCCTCATTTTTATGTGCTCCACTCTCAATGTTTCCACCATACCTACCGATAGTTATGTGTTGAAATTTCTCTACTGATGGCCAATTGAGATATGCTTGTTCAGAACCAATCCAGTTTAAATCTGTTAAACTATTCGATTTCACGTTGAAGAACACCTCTCAATCGGGAACAGACTTCTTCTACTTGATTAACTGTACCATGTACTTCTTTATAGTTTCTGATATTTGTTGGATGCCATAATTCTTTGGGTGTGCCAGGGTACCTTGGGATAAGGTGAATATGAAAATGAGGAAAAGCATCACCTTGTACAAAGCTATATACATGTTCAGCGTTTTCTGAGTCTCTTAATCCTCTACCTAACTTATTTAAAATAAAGCCAATAGCACGTGCTTCATCATCGTTCATATCACCATAGCCAGCTGCATGCCGCTTTAAATCTACTATAAGGTAACCCAAATAAATCAAAGGTTCATTAGATCCAATGTGTCCCACATACACAAATTCATCTTCATAAATGCACCCACCATTCACTTTAAGTTCACCATTATGTTTGCGGCATATAAAACAATCATTTGAAGACATCATTTTAGTATACGCTCCCTTATTCTCAATTTAAAATCCAAAGAAAAAAACCTATTGCCTACAAAGAGGCGTTAGGTTTTACCAAGCGCGGTACCACTCTTCTTGATTCGTGCTTGAATAAAACGAATCATCTTTGGACCCGATAACGGGGTTAGCCGATAAGACTTAATAATATTCAGTCTTATCACTCATGGGTGAGTTGAGGAACCTGTACACTGTCTCACACCTCCCGAAAGTTCTCTGAGCAACAGGTATATCCCTTAATACTCCCAATCTTTGCGTTTTGATAATATTTATTCAAGCTTATAGTTAACAATATCTTCCTGTCAATAACCCTTCGATCTTTTTCTTTCGGTTGATGTCCAACCTTAGTTAACTAAATGTAGCGCTGTTTGACTCGATCTATGAGGCGATAGTTTAATGCGCTTAACATATTTTTATCTGTCGACTTGGCATTAATCTTGATAGATATTCTCTTGAGTGTCCACAAGCTTCCGATAATATCCCCCCAAAGCCATTAACACACTATGTCCACCTTGTTCGACCACATGCCCATTATCCATAACCAATATAAGATCGGCATCTCGAATCGTGGATAAACGATGTGCAACAATGACTGTGGTTTTTCCGAGCCTTTCTTGTCTCAATGCAGCTTGAAATTTTCTTTCCGTTTCCAAA
Organism: Paenibacillus sp. FSL R5-0345; assembly: GCF_000758585.1. NCBI lineage: Bacteria > Bacillati > Bacillota > Bacilli > Caryophanales > Paenibacillaceae > Paenibacillus > Paenibacillus sp. FSL R5-0345. The sequence continues at coordinate 3,519,210 of NZ_CP009281.1, read as the reverse complement.
TCCAAAGCGGATGTCGCTTCGTCCAGAATTAAGACTTCTGAAGGTCTCAGCAATGCCCTAGCTAGAGCCACTCTTTGGCGCTGTCCACCTGAGAGTGTAATCCCTCTCTCACCAATAATAGTATCGAGCCCATTCAATAGAGAGTGGATAAAAGATTCCAGTTGAACTATTTTTAGCACCCGCATAATGGCTTCATCACTTATTTCTTGCCCCATTAGCAGGTTTTGGCGGAGGGTGTCATGGAACAGATAGGGCTCTTGAAGTACGATGGCCGTATTCATTTTCCAATCATCATAATCCCATTCTTTCAGAGGAATACCGTTTACAAGAACGTTGCCTTCCCCAGGGTCATGCAGCCCGAAGAGGATACCAGCCAGGGTTGATTTTCCGGATCCGCTTCCGCCGACGATTCCGATGGTCTTCCCTATAGGCAATTCGCACTCAATCTCGTGCAAAGCATCTGATTCCTGTTCCGGATAGCGGAATGTAATCTTATCAAGATATATTGTTTGTACACCGCTTTTAAGACGCCGCTCCCCCGATTTCTCAATGGGTTGTTCGGTAAATTTCATAATTCGTTCCACATGCGTTAAATGACCTATTATATCGGTTCCCGAATCGAATAAAGCAAGGACCGTTGATAAATATTGCGTTCCAAAAATATAAGTGACTACAAAGACACCTATCGACATTTGGCCATTATAGACCATATAAGCGCCATAGAAAAATATGAAGAGTAACGTGACCCATTCCAGTCCCTTACTCCATATGAGCTTTTTATTATTAGTCCGGACTTCTTGCATGCTATGATCGTAGTATTCTTTAAATAGGCTATTGTATCGTGACGAGTCCCATTCATCCAGATTATAGGCTGTAATTTCTCTGGTAGCAGATACCCCCTCTTCCAAACAGACCCCTAATTTATAACGGGCATCCCAAACCTTCTTCCGGGCTTCTTTTGTTTTAATTCCATATAAGTATCCCAGCCATACATAAATAATCGCAGTAAGAATACAGATGAATAGCATTTTGGGGCTAACCCAGGCAATGAAAATAATCAATGCAAGGCTTAACGTCAAATTTTGAATAAAATTCCAGAGACGATCTGATAAAGCGAATGGAACCAGATGAAGTTGCCATAAAAACAAACTCACCATATCATTAATACGTTCTCGTTGGATTCTCAGGATTGACACCTGATTGATATAACGCAGGAGCCATCGAGACATGTCCAGACGAAGTCTAGAATAATTTTGAAGGGATACGTAGGGACTTAGAAATGTCAATGAGGCATGCAGAATATAGCACGCACCGATAATCAAGATTGTTGAACGGAGGAGATTCATATCTCCCTTAACAATTACATCGTCAATTAACTGCTTTTGGTAAAAATTTCCCCCAAACTGAGTGATGATCTGGATAACGGTTAGAATCAGTATTAGGACCAACAATAGCTTCTGCCGCTTTAGATATGCCCATGTCCATTTGAAGTATTTCATGCCATGTCCCCCTGCCCCTTAACAAGTTGGAAGAATTCACCACACGCATCTATCAATTCTTGATAGGTTCCTGATTCAACGATCTTTCCGCCCCTTAGATAAACAATAACATCATAATCTTTAATCGTTGAGATTCGATGGGCAACTGTAATCATGGTTCGGTTCTTCATCAAGCGCCCTATGGCATCCGTTACTTCTACTTCATTAATATTATCCAAAGCGGCAGTGGCTTCATCCATCAGCAAAATCGAAGGGCTTTTTAAAAATAAACGGGCAAGGGATATTCTTTGTTTTTGCCCTCCTGAGAGTATGACTCCTCTTTCCTTTACCAGGGTGTCATAGCCTTGCGGCAAGCTCATGATAAAATTGTGGGCAGCAGCCGCTTTTGCAGCAGTTACCACCTCCTCGTCACTAGCTTGAGGTTTTCCGACCAATATATTCTCTTTGATCGTCGAGCCGAACAGGTAAGTTTCTTGAAAAATAATACCCACCTCTTCTCGCAGCTTCCAAAGTGGCCACCTTTTGATGTCGACCTGATCAATGGTAATTGAGCCTTCTTTAACGTCATAAAACCGAGGAATCAATTTCAATAAGGTAGATTTTCCTTCTCCGCTAGGACCAATAATAGCAACTCGTTGCCCGGCTTTAATGTCCATTGAAATCTCTTGTAACACGTCGGCTTTACCTTTATACGCAAAACCAACATTGTGAAATGTTACATTCCCTGCAACTTGTTCGATCACAGTGGGACTCTTGTCCTCTGAAATTTCAGGTTCCAGCTGATGAAGAGAATATAAACGTTCGATTTGCTTCAGCATGGTTCGCTGTTCGGATGTCAAAACAATAAAGGAGGTCATATTCTGCATAGCTATAAAAAAGTAAAGCAAAAAAGCAGAAATTTCACCTACGGTCAAGATGTTGGAGTTATGAAGGTAAACGGCATAGAGCATAGTTCCGATAGCTCCGGCATATTGTGCTAAGCGTCGGAGTGACGTCCGGAGGTTTTGGTAAGAAAATGAGCGTAGCAATGTTTGGTTATGCAGGAGAACCGCAGATTCACTCCGACGGTTGCCCCACAGTTCAGCTGAATTAATCTTGAGTTCCAACTGAGAAGACAATGTCTCATAAACGGTCTGATACAAATGAACCCTCTGGTCTCCCCACTGTTTCCCGTAATCGGATACTTTCTGATCCAATTTGGAACCGAACAAATGGTAAATAAGAATCGTTGGGATAAGAATAAGTGTAAGGCGAACACTCATCGTGCTCATTAAGAAGATCGAAACGGCGCTGAACAGTCCAGTACGTATGTATTTTGGGAGCAGCTCCCTGTAGTATTTTTGAAGGGAATCTACCTCCGTCTGTAATAAACCTATACTTTCTCCAACCGGATGTTCCTCAAAATAAGAAAATCCCATGCCCTTTATTTTTTGATAGACACTGTACTGAATATCTCTTGCAATATACTCTTGCATGCTTCTTTCCATGGTATTTTTTTTATATGATAGAAGAATGCTGACGAAGACCAATATCACCAAGCTGAAGATAGCGTAGATAATAAAATGCGGATTTCGTACAGGCAACACCTTATCAATGAAGATCTGTAGGGATTTTGGTAATAATAGCTCAATGATTGCAATAATGATTCCCAACAATACAGTCAGGGTAAACGTAATACGGTATGAGCTTAAATACGATAGAACCCATCTGTACATTTGCGAATAAGATTTATTGATAGCGGTTTCATTTTTAGTTTCTGGGTTAATTTGACCAATCATCAATGTTACTCCTGTCTATTTTCATATTTAAGAGGTTCAATGATTCACACATCGCCACTTGTTTGACGTTTACATTCAACCTCCTCTCATATATTAATAAAAATAACTATTAATGTATATAATATAAAACATGATAATGTATGTAATATATATCATTTATTGTATGTGAAGGATTGTAATATGAAGTGAGAAAGCTGATTTTGATCAAAAATAATAGCCCATGACTGATTCGTGTAGATTGAAGGTTATCACCTCATACCTACACAAGGAGAATCAGAACATGAACTATACTCACTTAGAATAATCTAACATAGTAGGTCATGAGAAAGGCAAAAAAATGATTGAAATCCAAACAAATTAAGTATTACCGGAGTTTCCGTCTGAGCGGATCCCCTTCCATTTATCTTCTTGTGGTTATTACAGCTCGCGATCGATAATTTTCTACCCAGGACATCCGGAGCCATTACAACCGCCGAATGATCCTGACCGGGCAGGGTATCGATTTCAGCCAGAGGAAGCAGCTCGGCAAGCTGACGAGCTGCTTCATGGATAAATGGCTCGCTGTTCTACAAAATGAAATGCTTAAAAACAGAGCCTCGCGCTGGGCACGGGGTTCTGTATTTGCTCATTGCTGGTGATTGTTATTATTTATTCACGAACCAATTTGTCAGCCCATGCAAGGAGACCGCCGGTCATATTAATAACTTTATATCCCTTAGCGTTTAAAAGCTCACAAGCCATTCCGCTGCGATTACCGCTGCGGCAGATCACGATTGTCTCACGTGCAGGGTCAAGTTCGTTCAGTCTCAAAGTCAGTTCACCGAGCGGAATATGCTTAGCACCTGCAACATGGCCTTCCTCTCATTCTTCGAGTTCACGAACATCGAGCATCGAGAACGACTCCCCTTGATTAAGACGCTTGGCTAGTCACTAGAGTTTATTTCTTTAAAAGTCATGCTGTATTCATCCTTCTGGTGTTTGATTATCTTTAGTCTTCCCGTGTTTATCTGCTTTTTACAAGTAATTCCACGGCTTCTTTGACCATTTTACCTGGATCGGGATTACCGTTGGCTTGTTCTTCTAAAATACACTGCTGCAAATTCTCCGCCACAATTTGAGCAAGCGCTCTGTCGGAAGCGTTACGAACCGCGGACAACTGTGAAACGACCTCTTTACAAGACTTGCCTTCTTCCATTAACCGCAGTACGCCGCGAATCTGTCCTTCGATTCTGCGCAAACGGGTTTTGATCTCATTTGGATAATTGTAATCCATAACTGTCATCTCCTCATATATACTATACCTGGATAGGTATAGTATAGAGCAAAACAATTAAATATACACCTAAAAGATCCATGATTAAAGCATATCTCAGTACCTTTACATTTATTTTAGCGCTGATTTTTGATCCCAATGGCGCATTGATCAAGCTGCCAATGACTGTAAATAGTGTCGGCCATAAAGGTATAGTTCCTCCCGAAATTTTACCAACCACTCCGCCAATGGCTGAAATAAAGACTATCGCCAGTGAGGAAGCAATGGTCGTCCGTGCTGGAATGTGGAGCAGAGTGAGTATGACCGGAATCAGAATAAAAGCGCCTCCAGCGCCTCCAAAACCTGAAACGATTCCGACTATAAAGGCGGATATAATCGCAACTTAGAAGAACCCTCTTTTGCACATAAAACGAACTTAATCCTCTTGGACAAAATAAAAACTCCCCCTCAGTAACGGTTTATATAAAACCTGTCTACATGAAGGGGGTTATCAATTTCGGTAGGCTGTTCAGTAATTTAAAATAGTGAAGTTACGAACTTCACCTCCGGAAAGCGGCTATCTGGTCCTTTCATTAAGATTCCGTCTTGATTTTTCAGATACATATCGAAGAAATTCAGCATATAGGTATTGGTAATGGAGTCCGCTCTATTGGGCTCAATCTTTCCCGTAATGCCCAGCATTTTGAAAATCGGAGAAATGAACTGTACGTCGGTAAAATTTAAATGCTCCGTATTTTCGATATAGAGGACTTGACCCCCTTCGTCGACCGTTTTGCGCATCCGTTCAAGCTCCAACTTTTTATCTTCCGTTACTTGATCCTCCCACTCTCTGGTTGAGCCCATACGGTTAATTTCTGCATCCGTGTAGACACGGTTATCCATCACCATTTTTAATTTTTCGAAATAGCTTTCCGAGTTGAGGAACAAAAACGGTTTTCGCAGACCCTCTCTTTCACGCAGACGATAAAGCCCTCCATCCAGGTCTATGCCAACCGCGATTCGCGGATCGTAAGCAGCGTCATAAGCCGTTGCTCCGCCGATAGAATGACCGAACACCCCGACATGGTCGAGATCAATCCAGCCTTTTAAATGACTTGGAATCTGCCCCGATTGGATAAGCTCGAATTGGTCCAGCACAAACACCACATCGTCGGTTAAAACTTTCCCTAACTTGTCGCGATTTCTGCTTTCCGTCCGATAATCATGGTCAGGCGAGAATAAGTCGTTGGTTGTGCTGGTCGTGATTCGACCGTCCGGAAACTCGGTTGCAAATGTGTTGTAGGTGTGGTCGATCATTGCCACGATATATCCGTGACTCGCGAGAGATTCGGCTTGCGACGTGTGGAGGAGCCTGGAAGAACCGTTGCCGGGATTCGCAAGGATCAGTGGGTATGAAGTCTGTGCCGTAGAGATTGCCGCCTCCGAATATGCATGACTGGATACGTACTTCAGGTGTTGAAAAGTAAACCCGGGAAGACCATAGTTCGCGGCCATATAACTTAAAATCCGCGTATCGGGAATAAAAGAAGTTCGCTTGCCACTTCCAGCTTGACTCGGATACCATACCTGAACCATTAACTCTCTTTTACCATCTCTTGCTTTATCAAAAATCTCTTCTCTATTGGTATCCACAAAATGAAACGTTTGCGTTCCTACCTTGAATTTGCCTGACAGTTCAGGGAGTTTAAATACAGGAAAAGCATACATGAGGACCGCTGTTCCGACCAGCATGATCGCTATAGCGGTATAAGCTGAACCTAACAGGAATCGAGGGATTTTTTGGAAACTGCTTTTTTTAAAATAACTATAACCTGAAATGGCTAAAAAAATGACCGTTATGCAATATGGGAAAAACAGCTGAACTCTGTATCCTTCCACCGTCCAATGAATGACCAGAAAAACTGCGGCGATCCCGCTTGCAACGCATACTGGAATTATACGCTGCCCTTTTTTTTATACAACTGTTAATACAAACAAACTGATGTTTGACAAATATAGCAATAATTCAAACAATCTCATCTCAAGTCTCCTTTGAGAAAGCTTTCATCTTCATTTGTTCCAATCTTTCCTGCCTGGCTAGCCTAACCTAACCTAACCCCCCTCCTTTTGCTGCTTCAGTATAAAGACGCTTTCTGAATCCAAAATGTATCAGTCTCGTTACTGTAAACTGCTCATTAGCTTAATGAAAAGGCAGCCGATCATTTGGTCGGCTGCCTTCGTGTATTGATTGAACTATCGTTCCCGTTAATTTAACAAGAATTGTTATAAAGCGAATGTATTTTTTATGATTTCAGCAACTTCACGAGCGTTGATTTTCGTATTGTTTATTCTCAAATAGTTTTCTTTTTTTATATCATTCCATACATATTACTGGCGGCGGTCGCTTCAAATATATCCTGACGGAATTTATTCGATAATCCCCACATTTCACGACTGAAGCCAAAATAAGGAGCCAGCAGTTCTATCGTCATATGGTTATGGAACAATTTCAAATCAGATATCATTTCCAGTTCATGCCCCACTGTCATTTTACCTACTGCCTGCGGACCAAATATCAAAACAAATTTCATGATATCACCACTTTTAGAAGTTATTTTAATAATGGTACCACAATTGATCAAGTTTTATTGCACTAAACTGCCCGTTAGTTGAACAAATAAAAAACGGTTGCCGAAGCAACCGCTATTCCACTAACGTTCCCCGTTAGTTCAATAGGATCAACAGTTTCAGTCCGATGGTATCCTCTTGTCTATGATTCAAGCCACCATTTTCAATCCAATGATAAAATACTTATAAATCCCACTGTAGCCAAAGGGCGAAAGCGGATATAATCTTACTCTAAATTACTGGAGGTAGCGCTCCGTACTCGGCCCACTGCTCTTTTGTCGGGCCGTAAAGATCCGGCACACGAAGGCCTGCCTGACGCATCAGGACTGTCATCTGACCACGATGATGAATCTCATGCTTTACGAGAATATCCAGCATTAAGCCGTTTGGCCATTGATCACCATACATATCGCTCATGATAAGCAGATTCTCATCTTTCCAACTGGACTGTATAGCATCAAGGAGCGCTTGTGAGGTCCTCTTATAGACTGACGCGATGTCTGCTGCCGAAGCTGGCACCGGCATATCTTCACCCGGTCCTTCGAAAGACAGTCCCGTCCGAGATGGCATTTCGTGCAACGTCTGTACAAGGTGCCATGCAACACGTCCAAGCGTTCTATGATCGCTTGTTATCTGTTGGCCAAGAGACTCGTCGGTCAGCACCTCCAGTGTCCGCATTGTTGCTTCCGTTTCATTCTGCCAAGTTGCGGCAAAATCTTTAATGTGTTTATACATATCCAACATCTCCTTTTTGTAATGGAATTAAGTTTATTATACCGAACACTAGTTCTCAAGTAAATATTTACATTTCCTTAAACTACCCTCGTTAACCAAATGAAGCTGCCGAAAAGCATTGCGCTAATCCCGAAATGTAATTAACTACGTATGTTTAATACGTTTGCTCATTTTGTTTACGCTAGCCTGCCCGTTAGTTGAACAAAGGGCTACCTCACTGCAGCCCTTTCATTATTGAGCTATCGTGTCCTGTTAGCTCAACGATTCTTTGGTTATAAAAAATCCAACATTTGTAGTAATTTTTTTCTTAGGATGGTGTGTAAGATTTTATAAGAAGATTATTTTTCCTGTTCCTAGAACTAATGAACACAAATCCCTTAACCCGTTTGGTTAAAGGATATTTGTGTTAGAGTTAAGTATATTAATTATTTCAACACTCGTTAACCCAGGCAATCAAATTATCGGTACTGGCTCCAGTCCGCTCAGCTGTTGTATGCGGCTGTTCTCAGATCGTTGTAAAATCAACATTTTTAACATTCGTAATAATCAGAAACATAATACATAGGATTGTTCATGTTGGAACGCCCTTCAGTCGTTGTCTCCAGATTGTCCATTTCAGCTAAATCTGTTGTGAAATCAGTAATATATTCAGCCTTCCAGTCAGCAAAGATTGCATAAGTATCTTTATTTTCTTCATGTAAAGCTGCTTTTATCTTATCCGCTGACTTAGTTTCATTTTGGTCCTCCCTGACTTAATTCTTCGCTTTCGCTCTTCATAAATCGCTTTAAGCCAATCCTTATCCAGAGGGGCAAATTCACTTCCTTATTTTTCCAAAATGATAAAACCTAAAATTAGGCATCTCGTTTACGATAAAATACAATAGCTACTGTAATAAAGCTCAGTGTCCATAACATTGAAATACCTGTCCCTTGCATTGGTGTAAGGACACTAATTTCATCAGAGGAAGACGGCATATACATATAAGCTCCTGCCGTATCCGGAAAATAATTTAAATAATTTTTAATAGTAGGTAGAAAAACTCTCGTTAATGGACTGACAATGAAATAATAACCAAGCAGTACCACTAAAGCAGGAGTGGTTCGTCTTAATAAAGCACCTATAGCTGCACTGAGAAGTGTGGTTAATGTTAGATAGCCTGTTGCACCTACTAATGTTGTTATCATTGTGTCTATTTCAATCACTACTGCTGTGTCTCTCATCATAATAAAAGTATAGAGTACACCTGATGCAGCAATAATAAACGCCACAGGAAAGGTTATAATCGCCAATGCCAAATGCTTCGTGGATAAATGAAACCCACGCCAAGGTATCGTAGTTAAAGTAGTTCGAATTTGTCCACCAGTATACTCCGAACAAGTAGCTAAGATACCAAGAATAATGAACCCTGCTTGAAGATATCCCATAGAAGCAAGTCCTATATTCAGTATACTTTGCGTTCCTGCTGTACCTTGTAGACCAGCAGAAGTAAAAGCTGCAGCTAAAGCCAAATTAAGAATAAATGTAATCATAAGAGTGAGCCATATCAATGGTAATGTAACTAATTTCTCCAGTTCAGCACCAAGGATTTGTGTTAATTTTCTACTAGATGAGACACTCATGCTGCAACATCCCTCCTATGGAATACAACAGCTGCAGCAATGAAAATAACGACTACCCAGGCAAACATGACTAAACCGCCTGTGAAGGGTGTGTGATATCTGTCTAATAAACTGCCTGTGAACGTGTCGCTTGTAAACATAAACATTTCTGCGCCAGCCCTATCCGGTAAGTAAAACGCCAACTTTGTAACCCTATAAAGCAGGACACTAAAGGACACAACGGATGAATTTATTATAAGTACAGCAAGCGGGATGATGCCATTTTTGGTTAGCATAGTAATCCCAAGTGCTAAAAGAGCAGTGAATGTCCAGTAACAAACTGCACCGATAAGTCTAGACCATTCAAATGCAGGGGCATATTCACCAAGAATAAGATGCGTTGCTGACACAGTTGTCATAATAGCAACAATACAAAGCAGTACGCTGATCACTGCCACAGCGCCTGCTTTTGCCAGCAAAAAATGAAATCGGGATGAAACAACCGTTAAACTTGTTGTAATCTGTTGTCCTCCACCAGATTCACTGCTCTCTGTCAAATACTCACTGCTGACAGCAAGCACACCAAGAATAATGACACCTTGCACACCCATAACTAATCCGATATAGCCAACTTCTGATAGCCGTGTGCTAACTCCAGCTATAATCTCCTCTTTTTCTGCTATGCTGTCCAAGGCAGCAATAAACGCTGGTGCAAACGCTCCAATGAGAAAAGCAAGCCAAATACCCGGTAAGGAGAATAATTTAGATAGTTCCGCATTAAATGCTCTCATACAACATCACCTGCATTATCAGATGTCAGGGCAAAAAAGGCTTCCTCCAGTGTGGAATGGTTACCTATTACTTCTTCCAATGTTCCATCTGCAACGATTGTTCCATGCTTAATAATCACCACGTCATCAACCGTCTCTGCAAGCTCTCCCATTAGATGACTGGATAATAACACCGTATTTCCAGATTCAGCACGTTCACGTAAAAATGTCCGAATCCACCGAATTCCTTCTGGGTCGAGCCCATTTACGGGTTCATCTAAAATCAATATTTTTGGATCACCAAGTAGCGCAGCTGCTATTCCCAGTCTTCTCCCCATACCAAGAGAATACTTCCCAACTCTTTTCCCGGCTGCATTAGTTAGTCCTACTATTTCCAAAACTTCCTCGACACGTGAGTTAGACAATCCTGCGGCACGAGCAATCCAACGCAAGTGTGCCCGTCCTGTTCGCATACGATGAGCTCCGAATCCATCAAGCGCGGCACCTACTGTTGCTAGAGGATTATGTAATTCTGCGAATGGTTTTCCATTGATTAGTGCACTCCCTGAGGTGGCGCGATCTAATCCAAGCAGGATGCGAAGTGTAGAACTTTTACCTGCGCCATTTGGACCTAAAAAACCAGTTACTCTACCTGGTCTAGCTTTAAAACTGATACCTGATAAGATTTCCCCAGTTCCACGACGTTTGACTAAGTTATTAATTGTAATCAACCATAACACTTCCTTTCTGTTATGGTTCTAATTATAAATAAGCAAAGTTACATCTCGGTTATCCTGCTGTTTACTTCTGGGTTAACTTTAGGTTAAGTTCTACCAATAGCTACTCTTGTCCCATCTTCATTTGATATAAAATCAGCTTTCAGCTTCATTTTTTTCAACATATAATTCGAAGTCGATAAACCAATTCCCACTCCACGTTCATAGGAAGAGTTATTCATACCTGGACCTCTGTCTGCAACAATGATTTGTTCTTTTTCTACATCAACCACAATATTTACATATTTCCCCTCTGCTGCATGACGAAGAATATTCTGAAATAAATTATCCAGAACCCGTGTCATCCATTTAGGATCTGCTTCCCAATAAAAAGTCTCATCTGTCGGTAAATCAACCTCGATCTGGATTTCTTTTTCTTCAAATACAGGATACCACGCAGCAACAGATGCTCTTACTAAACGTCCAATATCTGTTGAAGTGGGCTTAAAAGGATGTTTCCCTGATGTAAGCAATGTATAGGAAAGTAAATCATCCATTAGATCCCCCACTCTTGTAATCGTATGATTTATCTCTGTTAATGAGTTTTGTCCTTCTTGACTCATTGATTCTTTATTTAATCGGGTGACATGTCCTCGCAAAATGGTAAGTGGCGTTCGTAAGTCGTGAGATAAATTCGCTATGAGTCGATGTCGTAACAATTCCTCTTCATGTTCTCGCTTGCGACTGTCTTCAAGCTGCTGAATCATCCAATTAAAAGAACTCCCTAACTGGTCTATTTCATCCATACGATCACTTTGAACAAATATTGGTTTAGGAAATGAATTAATATTAGCTGAAAATGACATGACTTCCTGTAAGTGGGTAAGGCGTTTACGAAGTCTTAAGAAGAAAATCCAAGATATTACAACAAATGCGACAATAATAAAACCAAACAAAAGTAGTACAACGTAAAATAGATTTAACGCTTTCAGCTCTTCACCATTAATAGGAGATTCAATGAAAGCAGATAAGAAAATAAGTATAATTGGAGGCAAAAAGATAAATAGAAAATGTCCTTTTAGAAAATGACGAAATAATGATTTAGTCTGTTTCATAGTTTCACCCGATAGCCTATTCCCTTCAACGTTTCAATAATCTCTGGGGAATTTGGATGACGTTCCAGCTTTTGACGCAGTCGATGGATATGTACCATTAGTGTTTTATCACCAGTTATATATGTTTCTTCCCAGATGGCTTCATAGATTTGTTCTTTTGGTAAAACTTGATTAGGGTGGCGTAAGAAGTACATTAAAATATGATGTTGCTTCCCTGTTAATATAATTTCTTCTCCTGTGCGTTTGTCAAATACCATTTGGACTTCTGAATCTACTTCAATATAATTTCCTAATGAAATGCGTTCGGAATGTGTTCCGCCACTTCGACGGATTAGTACTTCTAATCTTGCAACTAATTCATCCGTATGGAATGGTTTCGTTAAATAGTCATCGGCAAATTGTAAACCTTCTACCTTATCATCTATCGATGTTCGAGCTGTTAACAGCAAAATAGGTACAGCAGGAGCTGCCTTTTTTAATCGTTTCCCCACAGTAAATCCGTCCAAACCGGGTAACATGATATCCAAAATAACGATTCCATACTGATTCACTTCTTTTTCGGCTCCATCACCAGAAAGCAGCCACTGAACCGAAAATCCTCGCTGTTCCAACTCTTCTTTTAGATAGCTGCCTATTTTCTCATTATCTTCAATGTATAATATCTTTCTTTTCAAGTAACATCCCTCTTTCTAAAATGAGTTCACTATCAGACAGATTAACCAATCAGGTAAATAACCAAGAGCTTCAATAGCGGCTTCGCCTTGCATTCTAATAACAACCTGATACTGATTGAGCCGGTCGTTTTACACTCCGTAGAACATTACAGAAATCCGCGAGCTCTTTCGAGAACAGTATAGATGAAAGTAAGAAAATTCCATAGTAAAAAAACACTGCATCCTTGGACCAGTGTTTTTTATAATTAAAAAGATTGATTTGTTTATACCAGCAAGATGATGAGTTTCCATTTTTATTATCTTCCGGAGTTGTATACACCCCCTATTAGCTTTATAAGACTTGATACGCGACCACTGAAAGGCGAGTCATGGAGAAAAACCTCGTTGCCATTGAATTTGCTTATTTATTCCTTCTGAGAAACTTACGCGGGGATAATAATCAAGCAGGAGTGAAGCTTTTGCAATATTTGCCGGGACTTCATTTAACAATTATAACAAGTTTACGGATTCGGTCCGCTCCGCTAGTAATTATGACTTCCACAAGCATAAGCTGCTTATTTTCAATAATGATCGACATTTTCTGTAGATGACGGGACGGTTAATGATCTCATACATTTTTTTAATATCCGAAATGTACATCACTCAATAATAACCAGGAAATATGAATTATTTTGGAAGTGAATTCAAGCGCCATCTCTGCTCGCCCTTGTAAAAATCTAACGTCGAAGCAACTCGTCTCGCGCTTCCGTTAGTGCGAACCCCAGCAGATTTCTGCCTCGCCATTTCACGGGATTCTCTGCATCTGGATTGGACTGGCCCATGCCGATCCCCCATATACAGTCCTGCGGGCTAGCTTCGACTAGGATACGGTTCTTCGTCGAGTTGAGATAATCGGTAAGCTTCGGATTTTGTGAAAATTTGGCCAAGCTGGCTCTTTTGACAATCCCGTAACATTCCTTATCCCAAATATCTTTGTCAAAGTTTCGGACTGCACGTCCAAAAGCCTTCATCTCCTTTGGATGTTTAGCTTTAAGGATGAAATCCAGTATTTCGTCATCACTGAACAACCTTGCCTTCTCGGCCATCATAAACTGCTCAGCACAGGAGTACTGCGTTCCCTCTACCGTAAACGGGCACATCCACCATTGGCTGAAGCAGCTTTTGTCGATGCTCCCGTTCTTAGGCGCTGTATGTCCCCAAAAAAACACGAATTTGAACTTTTTCCCCTCGTTATATGCTTTTCTTAACTCATCGATATTGTAAATCATCGTTAATCCTCCAAATTTCTCCGATACAAGCGGGAAGGCCTATGCCCCGCATTTTCGGTGTAATGATCGGTTTCCGCCACAAGATCAGCCACTTTACGCCGGAAGGCCGCCTTCAACAGCTCTTTATCCATAACTACCTCATAAACCTGCTGCAGTTCCGTTAGGGTAAAAAACTTCGGCATTAAGTGCAGTGCAATATCGGTATAATTCACTTTTCCCCGCAATCGCTCAATAGCGCATGCTATGATTTTCGCATGGTCGAAAGCCAATCCGTCATTCGATACGATCTCATAATCCGTGCCGGTCGATGTAGACTTCGCTGTCATAGTCCTCGCCACGATCGCCGAAAGTTCTATATCTTCACTGCTTAGTTTGAGTTCGCACTCCAGCCTCTTGATGTATCCGTCCTCAATCAGCTCTTTTTGCTCCCGCAGCGGCTTATAGGATACCTTGAACCAGGCGGCGTCAGCGGCGTCATCTCCCGCCTTAAGCTCCATCTTGTCACTGTTGATCAGAGCCATATAGCTGCAGCTAATCACCCACGTTCGTGGGTCACGCCCCATATCACTAAACGTATACAGCTGCTCCAAATAAACGTCTTCCACGCCGGTTTCCTCGCCAAGTTCCCTTACTGCTGCCTGCTCAGTCGTCTCATTCTGCCGGACAAAGCCGCCAGGTAGCGCCCATTTCCCCAGAAAGGGGTGAGCTCCACGGCGAATGAGCAAGATCCGCAACTCCTTTTCTGGCAGTTTGCGATAGCTATCCGCCTCTGTATCTATCACGGTGAAAATTACCATATCTACCGCCACCGAAGGCCGATCGTAATCCCCTGCCCTGTACTGCTCCAAAAATACGCGTTCCGTAAGTCCATCCTTATCCAACAAATCCAAGTGGGTTCGCCTCCATTATTATTGATTTAATCGTTCAACGTTCCAAAAAAGTTTCCATAAGGCTCAAACTTCGCCAGTACCTCGTTTACCTTGCGTATACGTTCCTCCAGACTCCCACGCAGCGTAATATAGGGAATCCGCCGCTCCTTTAAATCCGCCATAATCTGTTTATGAAAAATATGCCGCTTCTGATCGCCGCTGCGGTCCCATGTATCGTCGTAAGGAATATCGTCATCGCATAGGAAGAACAGATCATAACGTTGCGCGTTCTCCAGAGCGATCCGGGTTAACAGCTCGGGGGCCCGGCCATGGTAATCTAGGGCGAACATATACGTCGTAATTGCATTAGTATCGACGAACAGAAACCGGTTCGCCGCAAGAATTGCCTGTTCTTCTCGCTCCATATGTCCCACCGCGATTTCATCGAACGCTTCCAAGCCGATTCGGCGGTCCACCTGATGCTCTGTCCAATAATCGCGCCCGTATTCACTCGCAAACGTCGTGCAATAACTCCGTGCCAGTGTTTCGGTGATCGTCGACTTACCCGTCGACATCGCTCCAACGAATACCACTTTCGTGATCAAATCGCGGTACACGATATCACTTACGAACTCTCTGCACTTATATGGATCGGAACGGATCATCGTCGCTGAGATCGGAACCCGCTCGCGGGCTTCATCGACCCGCCGGTCTACCGCACCCAAAGCGAGACTCATATGTTCGCCATAAAACTCACTTGAGTAAAAATGCGTTACTTGCTCTCCGTTCAGTCGACCGAGTATATACTGTTCTTCCCGGATCTCATGCTCCCTAACATCCGAATACCCGTCCGGGCCATCCCAAGCTTCGATTACCCGGACTTTCGGATAAAGCCTGCGAATCCAGTTTGCCCGGACATGAAGCGGGATCGGTGTGACCGTCGTTTCGTAAATGACCACGATTAATTCATCGACCTCTTGTAGCGCCGTTTCGATCATGAACTGATGACCTTTATGCAGCGGGGCGAACTTTCCAAGTGTTAGTCCAAGCGTTTTCATACCGCCACCTCCTTCGCCCCTTTATTCCAAATATAGTACCCGTAAACTGCATTGACCAGATACGAGCTCCACATCACAATCATCAGTAAGCCTTCTCCGCTACCCTCCAGCGTACGAATCGTCCACAACAGCACTGTAAAGAGATTTAACACGATATAGACCAGCCATTGTTCCTTGAATCTTCGAACCATTAAGAAGGTCGCAATAACAGACAGCACCGTCGTAGTGGCGTCAATGTAAGGCGAGTTCTGTCCCGGAATGAACGAAAGCCCAAATCCGAGTAATAAACAGCCAATCACACAGACCATCCCAACGAGGAGCAGTCCTTTTAGATCCATCTGTCGCATGGTCAGCTTACCGTCTTCTTGACGGTTATTTTTCCACATGTAGAAACCAATGACATTCATAGGAACGAAGAATAGCAGATTCAGCATTACCTCTCCAAACAAACCGTTAATATAGGCCAAATATGCGTAACCGACAGTATTGTACATACCGAAAACATAGCTCAATAAGTTACCTTTTGCTGCAAGTACCACACATAACACTCCAGTAATAAAAACCGTGAATCCGAATAAAGAGTCCTTTGTAATCACCGTAAACCCGACAGCAATTGAGGTAAACAGCACCAACCACGAAATTTCGAACAGATTCCAGCCACCTGCCACCTTTTTCATCGTGCATCCCTCCGTTTTTTCACACATTCAAATAACAAAAACACAAATTATACTTAGTATCATTTTGTTAATAACATATTGTTACTATCAAAAATAACAGATAATCCTTCGAAGGGCAAGTAATTTCTTCCTATTTCCACAGGACAGGTACTTATGTATTGGTGATGGATTGTTAGGATCAAGAATAAGCCATTTGCTCTTGGCATATTTGAAGTCGTCGCTAGTAAGGTATACGACCCATCTTTTTAACCGGCGGAAGTTGGAGTTCAACTATGAGTAATGATCGATCTGTGATACAAAAAAAGCGTTTATGCATAAATACTCGGGCGTTTCTTGGCTAATGCAACTGATAGATATAGCAGATTTGCAGTAGTCGTAAAGTGCATTCTCTAAGTTTTTTCTGCTAATGAACATCCCTTCATGAGGACCAAATGTTTATTATCATTCAATAACAGTTTCTGCCCATTTCTAAACGAATGTAATATCCTTATATAATCGTTGTTGGTGAGGCAGTAATGGAATCATAGTAGACAACTCATATCTTTCTGAAACAAAATACACGAAACCCTCTAACATTGCAGTGCATGTTAGAGGGTTTCGTGTGTAGCTCCTAATGTTAGCGAATACTACTTCCTGATACTAATGGATTTCGTAGTATTATCGAAGAAAATATCTGCACCAAAATACTCAACAATGAAGCGTAATGGAAGCATAGTACGACCGTTTACTAGTTCGGCTGGTACATCCATTCCTTGTACAAGTTTACCGATCGCAATCGACAAAGTCTGACCTTCCAAGGTTATCATTACGGTTTTCGTAATGTTGTCCCAGCCTACCTTTGCGCCTAAGCTCTCAGCAACGAAGCGCAGTGGCACTAAAGTTCTGCCTTTAACTACCATCGACGCAACATCCATGTTCATTTCGATTCCATTTAATTTATACCCTTTCTTCCCTAGAGTAAGTTCTAATTTCACAGGTTCAGGCTTGGTTGTAACAAAGATATAGCCTAGCCCTTTTGCCGTGAAGGTAAATTTACCTGTCTCATGGTCATAGTTGCCACCTAAACGTTCCATGTTACCGTTCAATCTCAGCAAGACACCGCATAACATGCTAAAATCGTTAGTCGACAACTTCTCTTTTGTCAGATCAAAGGTTACTGGTATAAGTCCTGTATAATCCTTAACTTCCCGGTCATCCGCGAAGATCTTCAACTCATATCCCCGCCCTATAACTGCGTCTCCTTTATCTACAGGATTAATGACAACCTTCATCCGCTTTCCTGTATTCAACTGCTTCAATAATTCAGGGGACATTTCAAACGATACGGTGTCATTCGTTACGATTAGCGGTTTGTCGGCTTTAATAATCGCACCGATCGTATCGCTTTGAATCTCAAGCTCGTCTATTCCGGTTGACATCGTCAATTCAATAGGATTACCCTTCTTTAGCTGCTCTTTAATTGTAGCATCAATACGATCCGCTACCGGTGTACTGCTTTGGCCACCGGAACTTCCGCCATTGTTATTGCCATTATCGCCGCCGTTATTATTTGCAGTAATTACGATAGTTAACTCTATCGTATCCACGCCAGCATGATTGGAAGCCATAACGGTGAATTTGTATGTTCCCGGTTCAGTAGGCGCCCCTGAAATAACTCCCGTAGCTCCTTCTAAATTCAAACCAGCAGGTAAATAATTATCACTCACTGTCCAGGTAATCGGTTCGTCGCCGTATACCGCTAATGTTACCGTATAAGTTTCTCCAATTTTTCCGCTTGGCAGATTCTTAGTGATAATCTCCGGAGCTGTTTCAACTGGCATATCCTCTTTAATCTCGATGCTCAATACTCGCTTATCTATACCAAAATCATTCGTTGCTGTAACAGTGAATTCGTAAGATCCTACCTCTTGAGGCGTACCAGAGATAACGCCTGTTGCTTCATCTAGGTTCAAATCTACTGGTAAATCTCCTTCCTGGACCTTCCAAGTCATCGGATCACTGCCGTATACCGCTAATGTTACCGTATACGATTGTCCAACTTTGCCATTCGGCAAAGTCTTAGTGATAATCTCCGGAGCTGTGTCAGCTGAGACATCTTTAGTGATCACTATATTGAACGATTTCGAGTCACTTTCTGCGTTATTATTAGCTTGAACTTTGAATGTAAATTGACCCCATTGATCCGGTATACCCGAGATAACACCTGCATCTTCATCCAAGCTCAATCCTGATGGCAATTGACCATCTACAACAGCCCATTTGATCGGCTTATCGCTGTCAGTGGTAAGAACTGCCGAATAAGGTTGTCCTACCTTACCATCCGCAAGTGAATTCGTCGTAATCGTTGGCGCAGTACCTGCGTCATCAATCCATTTCGCATATAATTCAATATCGCTTGTAACAGGATCAGCAACGAAATTCCAGGCATCGTTTAATCCCGTATCTTGATACCAACCGCCGAAAACAGCTTTTTCTTTTGCCGGCGCTGTTGGCTCGGTAATTGTCCCGCCCATATCAGCGATCTTCATCGCAACTTCGCTGCCGCCATTGGAATCAAAAGTTACCGTATAAGGGTTGTGAGCGCCGATGGAAGGCGTTCTGCCGCTAAGTGGATTGCCGAAGAAGTCTGTTCTCTCCGTCATATGAGGCAGAGCGTTCGCGCGATCCACATATGGGCTCACAATCTCGGCACCTGCACCATAGGCCAGGTTATTACCGTCAGCAAGACGGAACCCGTTCATCGCACTGTAATCAAGCTTGGCGTCCACTGTTCCGCTGTTGGTAATCCAATGCTCCGGCGCAGATTTAAAATCATTTAATATAGAATTTAGTTCCTCTTCCGTTACATAGCGGTTGTCTGTTGCTGTTACACCTGCACCTAGATACCCGCTACCACCTGCGTTCATGCTGCCAAAAAGATTAGCTGGATATACAATGTTGTTCGTAAACCGTCCGGCTGCAAATGGAGCTGATGTCCCCCCGCCTTTCAGCCCAACCTGGTTGTTTGCCCCAGTGTAGGCAAAAATATTATTTTGGAAATAAATATGCAAGTTGGAGGCCGTCGGATCAAAGACTAACGAACTGCTATTCTTCAATGGCGTGACGATGACATTGTTATAGTATAAGCCGCTTAATTCCTCGCTCGTTGAAGAACCTCCCGCAAGTAATATAAGACTGTTAAAGCTCTTGTTAAAATCCGGGCTGCGACCGTCGTTCACACTGATGTTATAGCGAACGATATTACCCTTGGCAGCATTCATCTGTAAGTACCAACCACCATAGTTATTTCGGCTGTAATTGTATTCATACACATTGTCCTGACAATAGTTGTCAATGTCCCAAGCCATACCGTCATTACTTGCATGATAAGGGTTATCCACAGCTTCATTATAGCGGAAGATGGTGCCTTTACTTGCCATAATCCACGCAGCCGCATAGTTTTGCGAACCTAGATATGTTGGTGTTGTATTATTTGGTCCCCAGTTCGTAACCAGGTTGCCGCTCTTATCGCTTAAATAGCTGTAACCGTTGTCTGTGACCACATTCCGTTCCACAAGGGAGTTGTTCCCGCCGGACATTACAATGCCATCACCAACCGAACTAGAAACCCAGTTGTTTCTAAACACAGCGTTGGATGCCCAAGGATAGCTTGAGTTACTCCATGTAATACCTGTGTTATTAGTCCCTGGATTGCTTGGCCCGTAGGCATTATTGCGAATACCTTCGTTATCACAGCGAAGGGTTTTGTTACCTTCAACCAATATATCTACATAACCATTAATAATGATGCCGCCGGATACCTTATTTGCTCCATTTGCTTGGTGCAGCCCATTAACATCATGAACATAGTTATCACGAATGACGATTCCTTGCATACGAGCATCAGCATAATCTTGAATATTAAACTGACCTTGTCCCAGCTTGGAAATCCGTGACATTACAGCGATACCAGAACGTCCATCACCTGCTGAATTGCCGATGTTCGTTACTTCAATTCCACTGACTACCCAATAGTTAACGTCATATAACTCAATGGTTCCGTTTAAGGAAATGCCTGATGGGCTAGACCCAGTTCCTCCACCATTAATTACCGGGCGTTGGTTAGGGTCGGCTGTATTATATTTTGTAAGCGTAATCGGATTTCCTTCTTCACCATTACCGCGCAGTCTGATTTGTTCATTCCATACGCTATTAGCATCCAGATAAATGGTTGAACCTGGCATAAATACATATTCATTAATTTTGGAGATTGATTTCCACGCCGTGTCTGGTGTACGTCCATCTGCATGATCGTCACCGTTATTGGAGAAATAATAATCACGGACTTCAAGGGGTACAATGTTCAACTCAAATGTGATCTCGGCAGGATTCAGATTAAGTCTAACGGTATATTTCCCCGGCACAATATTATTTCTTGTAAATGAATCTTTGTTAATCTTCAATACATTACCACTAATTGTATAGTCTACATCCCGTTGCAGAGTAACAGTGCCGATCTCTACTCCAGCTAGATCCGTTAAATCAGGATTTACGGTGATTTTATAGTCATCCAGACCAATAACGTATGTGCTGTCTTCCAAGTGACTATACTCTTTAGGCAAGAGCTTTAGCGTAATAGAAGCTGTTCCGGTTTGGGCTGTTATTCCACTATCGACAACATATACGTCATCGATAAAGTGCCTATTCTGTATATCCTTAACCGTTCCAGGCTTGTTGCCCCAGTTCGTAGCAAGCTGCAATGCATCGATCTTGGAAATATTGTTCTTAACTAGGGTATCAAAGTTTCCGCCATCTGTTGATTGCCTTTGAATGTCTTGTCCATCGATTTTGTAAGTTGTTCCTGTTGGTGTAACGAACCATTGAAATTTATGCCAGCCTTCACTTCGCTTGACATCTACAGGATAGAATCTCCCAGATGAACCGGGTCTGACTGCATAATTGGTCAGATTTGCTGCCCAGTCTCCATCTCCATTACCATAATTTATTGCGATATGTTCATTGGACGATGGGGTTAAGCCAAAGACAGCGTGGTCATTGGAAGCCGCTCTGCCATCATCATAGTACCAAGCAGTAACGATTGTTGTTTTACCGGTTGCAGGGGCGTAATTATAGGTACCTGGAACAGTAGCCACCTGACCGGCGCCGCTTGATGTTGCGGCCTTACCTCCGGTACGGGACATCACATCACTGTGAACATATCCGTTCGCACCATTTGAAAATTTCTTCTCCCCTTCAAATCCATCGTAAAACATAGAGTCAGCCTTATTGAAGTAATCAACGCTCACTTGAACAGTGACCTCTTCGTTCCCTGTCGGAACATAACCTTTCTTAACCGTCACGAATCCGGCATCATCAACTTCAATCTTATCCTTGTCTTGATCCGCCGGGCTGAAGCTGATGTTATCAGCAACGAACACATCAGCAGTGTCAACGATTAACCGTGTTCTATCTCCTGCCCGTAAAGTATCGCTCTGGCGAATTAGTGCAATGTTGGCTGAATATTGTGCACTCTCACCAGATTCATCAGAGTCCAAGAATCGTGACGTTGCGTTGCCGTTTGCTTTTACTTTAAATGTATCATTTAAAGTCGGGGACAAAGCCGCATCATTGCTTGTTGCTGCAATCGGACTTCCTTTAGCCACTCCATTACTGTAGAGTTGAACCGAATAGGCAGAAGCGTTAGCGACGCGGTCCCATGCAGCGTATGTGCCGTTCCATCTGACATTTACCGGTACAGGCAATTTCTCGATCTTTAATATACCGGATGCTGCAACTTCTTCGCTGATGTCCCCCGCATTATTAATGACGATGGCTGTAACAGTGTAGTTGCCCACACCCAGTGCCCTTGCATATGGCAAAACATGATGCCTTTCATGATTGTTAGGCTGGTCGGGTCCCCCATTTTTCGATAAATAATAACCAACAGGTCCACCGTCTTTGAACAGTGTTACAAGGGTATCACCGTAATTGGAAGCGCCACTATAAATGCCCGTGTCTGAGTCAAGCGTCGGGTTAATTGGCGCATTCACCTGTGTATTGGTGGTTATCAACAAAGGTACAGCATTGGATTTCACCACAATTCCGTCTGCCGAAGACACTTCGCAATAATAGAAATTACCTTGTTGTGAAGCTAAGTCCACATTGGAAAGCGTTAATAACGCCTTATCAGCTCCGCTGATTTTTGTGCCGTTCAAGCCAGACTCGTCGTCAGATGCATACCATTGATATGATGAAGCAGCGGCTGATGCCGCAACGCTAAATGTTGCTGTCTCACCTTGTTTCACTTTTGCCGCTGTTGGCTGAGTGACTATTTCTAAATTTGGCAATCCACCAGGAGGTACCAAATTCAATGTTAATGTTCTGGTTCCTGTTGTTGTAGCCACATCTTTAACAACATAAAAATCGTCGATTAGATGTTTATTTTTAATATAAGTTTTGTTCCCAGACTGGTTGTTCCACCCTCCAGCTATTTTAGGCTGTATGGTTGTACCGCTTTTCATAGCTTTGTAAATATCACTTTGCGCTGAATCGGATATTAATGTTCCGTCTATTTGTAACGTCGCACCATTCGGTGTAATGAGCCATTCAAATTTATGCCAGCCTGTGGAGCGTGAAGCCCCGCTATCTTTCCAACGCTTGCCTGCTGTACCCGCTGATGATGGTGCATATGCCCATGTATATCTCGTCGGATTGTGAATAACATCAGCCTCTGAACTTTGATAGATCATCCCAGCAAAGGTAGCGTTTTTGCCATCTACAATAGCAAATTGAGTTCTATCCGTCGCTGTCTTCTCCTCATCAGGGTACGGGTCGAAATACCATGCCGTCATCTTATAATTGCTGCCTGCTGGCAATGCCACGTCTTGGGCTACATTTTCATTATTCGTATCACTCGATGGTGTAATCGCTTTCAATCCAGATCGAGACTGTGCATCGGACAGCGTGTATGACGTACCTAATTTACCAGTTGATGTCATCGGACCATTGTTGTTCTCGAAGTCCTCCATGAATAACACATCTGAATCATGGTAATAACTCGCTGTGGCTGTGATTGTCACCGGTATGCCCGGAGCACCAGACGACGCAAATGTATAATCGCTAGCTAATGTAATGTTCCCCTGATTATTAACTGTTAAAAGATTCGCATTGCTGGAATCATAACTCACCTCGTCAATAACCGCTCCTTTAACCAGACTGCTTAAAGGCGAACCTTTATAGGTAAGATTCACCCTGCCTGACTGACCTGCCGCTTGTGTCAATTCTAGTACAACAGAGTCAAAAGATTCGGCCCCTCCCGCAGCTGACACTTCAGATGAAGGTGCCAAGCCGAACAGACCAGGGAATGCCAACGTCGTTGCCGTAACTATCGACAAAGCTTTTTGCATCCATTTCGATCGTATCATCCCAAAATTTCCTCCTTTTGAAATTAATAAATTTATACTTTTATAAAAAATCTGTATCTATGAAAGTCTCAATAGACATAGATTCTTATAAACTTAAAAACATAACTATTCTAGTTCACTTCTAATTCACTGAATTGTTTACCGTTATACACGATCTTCAACTTATCCGTATTTGCAATTAACGCTCGTAAGTCAGATTCCGCCAATCCGTATATAATGGAATCTTTCACTTCTTCCAGTTTTAGCTTGGTGATTTCCGGTTTTGTGATTAATGAGGCAATGACATCCTCGTCCATATATTTACCGATTACTGTCTCACCTATAGCAGCAGCAGCTAATGACTCCCAGAACTTAAGAGATTCGGTATCTTCTTTGGATATATCCAATCGATTTAGCACTTTCTCTTCCTTAGCCTGTCCCGCTATCGCTAACGCGGCCGTTAATTTATCAGCAACACGAACATAATCCGCACTTCTTGATGCATACTCAACTTGCAGCTCGGCTTCGCTCATTTTCGTTTTTTTAACCTGGGTTTCTACCAAATCCGGCCAACGGGCGCCACTTATATATTGCATATATTGATATAAATCAAACTGAGGCAACCCATAGTAAGTCTCTCCTGAATCATCCATCTTAGCTCGCTTAACATTTTCATCTTCCATGTCGGTTTTTAGCTCATCAAAGCTTTTGTAAGGGGCGATCCCCCGCTCGTCTGCAATAAATTGCTCCTGCTTGGTCTTTAGCAATGCAGTCATCGCAGATTTCTTGACGTATTCAGATGGGGTTTCATGATTTTCGCCGTATTGACGTGTCCAGAAACTCTCATCTACTTGGGCTCCATAAGTTTTGAAGAAATAGTCTGTCGTTATAGCTCTTTGCTCTGTTACATAAAATTGAAATTCTTCCTCAGTTACGGCGTATCCATCCACTGTAAATATCCAACTTTCAGGCAGTTCCGCCTTTTTGTTTGTTAAGCCCAACACGAGGAATGTAAAAACAATCAGAGCGGTAAACAAGATTACCACTGTCGGTTTTCGTCTTTTAATCCCCATGACGCCCCCCTTTTCTAAAATTCAACCAAAGCCTATGGCAGTGACATTCGTCCCCGTTGTAGGAGAAGATTCCAAATTTAAATGGTTAGACATAATTGTAAGTTTAGCTAACCCCTAATGTAAGCGCTTATTTAGACTGAATTAGAACAAATTTGACTTGTGAAAAACAGTCCTAGTTTGCAATTTGTGTGTGCTAGGGGATCAATATCTTATAAAGAAACTGTCGTTTGGTATAAACGCTTTTATTAATGAATATTAATTTTTAATTTTATTCACAAACACCTAGGCATGGCGAAAATAGTTCGATTTATCGTTCGCAACAACATAGTTCAATACTAAATTCCAAGAAATAAAAAAGCCGAATGGATCGTTCTCATCCACTCAGCTCATAGGTTTATTTTACAATAATCTGTATAGTATCACTTTCCGTTGTTCCACTTCCATTCATAAACTCACAGCGATATTGATAGATGCCAGGAGATTTCCCTGAAATTTGTGTAGTGGCCGATTGAGCACTTGGTGTTTGTGAAGATAAAGATTGCGTTTCAATAAGCTCGCCATTTTCATATAATCGATACTGTGCTGCGTTCGTGCCCCACCACATATTAGCAGTAATGTTATAGTCCCCATCTTGATCACAGTTGTCACTAGACAACACAGGTTTGCCGGGCTTCGCATCAGTCACGGTGACGGTGTGTGGATCACATGAAGTCGTTCCATACAAATTCGATAACTCACATGTATACACATAGGTTCCATTCGGCTTTCCTTGAATAGGAATAATGGAAGTCTGGGCAGCTGGCGAAACATCCGTGAGTGACTTCGTTTGGATCAATTGGCCATTCTCGTACAGCTTGTACAATGTGCCATTGTTTCCCCACCACATATTCATCGTAACCTCATAATTGCCATCATTTAAGCCTGTCGCAACACCGCTATTATTCGATAATGTCGGTTTACCTGGCACCCCATTTGCAAGCAACGGCAGACTACTGGAATGCCGTTCGAACTTGACTGCATCAGCCCTGGTATAAATCATATCGGCAGGTAGAGTTGGCGGATCTACCGTTGTCGGAGTAACCCTTGTTAAACGAACATACTCGCTGCCGTCTCCAGTAAAGTCGAACGTTCCTAGATTAACCCAACCCGACGAGCCAACGGTTGCATCGATATACGTGACCTCGGTAACCGACTGATGCTTTACTTCCACTTTGACATAATTATCATTTGCCGTCGTATGGACGAGCTTGTAGATGGAGACCGTATATTTCCCCTCTGGAAACTGTCCTTTCCACGTCGCGGATGATCCTTGAACGGTAGAGTAACGGGATTTCACACCAATTTTGTATCCGGATAAATTGCTTTGACTCCAAGACCCTTCTGTCGTGTACAACCCAGTCGTATTCGTGCTGTCGACAATAACCGTTAAGTCCCTGATCGCAATTGTCAAAGGCGGTGTTGTTAAGGTCAACCCGTCAATCGTTACAGTGGCCCATACCTCAATGTGATCCTTTTCCCCGTCGAGACTTAGAAGGGTCAACAAACCGCTACTGTCCACTTCAGCCAGATCGGTTCGATCAACGAAATACTGCACATTTGCCTGTGATAGATCACCAATCAGACCATTATCCAAATAGCCGGTTACGCTTAGTTGTGCGGTTTGAGTCATCTGCAGTTCGTTCCGATTCGACAGGATCACCGCAGACTCCAATTGCGGTATCTTGTTCGGGTCCACCCACATCATCGCATCGGCAACTACCCGTGACTTATTGGTCTTATTGGTTAATTCCACGTACCCACTATCGCCTGCTGCAAAAGGATAAGCACCCAGGTACACCCAAGTCCCATTGGCCACTGTCTCATCTACGGTAACCGTCTCGGAGCCTCCGCTATAATAAACGGTAAATGAGGCATTCGTTGCCCAATTTTCACTAGCAGCGGTTATTTGCGGAAGCTTATAGTACACACTGTAAGTAACACTTTCCGGCAGCTCAGGTCGCCACTTAATTCTACTTGTCGCTGTGCCGGCAGTCGATTTGGTATACACATAGTTATCATAGTAATAGTCGTTAGCCGTTGTATCCCGTATCCAGACGCCTTCTGTCTCTGCCTCCGTATTATCCACAATGATAGATGAACCCTCCTGCCAATCCGGTTGAACTGGAGTTTCGGTTACCTGATCAGGCAGATAGAGTGTCCGCTTGCGGGTCTGTTTCCCGTCCGATTCCACATAATAAGTGAAGGTTTGGGATAAATCGTTTACCCGTATCGACCATTCCATCGGATAGATCTTATCTGGAATGGTTGTATACGTAGCCCCGCCATCCAAGGAATAATGGATCGTCGCTGGTTTCGTCGTTTTTGCCTGCACATAAGCATCGTAGGCCGTTTCGTCGGGCTTGACGATCAGCATGCCTTTAACCGCATCTATTGGACTGTGGATATCGAAGAAATAGCTTGCATCCGATGTTTCAGCAGTTCTGACCTGGTGCAGCGGCACTTCAATGTTGAGTCCTTCCACAATGATAGCGGTTATTCCCTTGCTTGAAACCGTGGCTTGAATGATTCCGCCACTCATAACCGCTTGCTCTGGTGTGCCATTGTCGCGGATGATGGTTACGGTATAATCCTGTGCCGGGTTGAACCCAATGATTTGCGCATTCAATTCGATCGGAGTCTGAACTTCAGCTGCCGATTCGTTGCTTAACCCGATGTAGAATTTATTCCCGCTCTCTCCCGTTATCCAATTCAATTGAGAATGGTTGGTCTGAATTATCCCCTTAGGCATCCAGAGCCAAACGTTGGAATTACCGTAAAAATGACCTGGTTTATTTCCATAGAGGTGATATTTGAACCATAGAAAATTAGTTTCAAATACAGAAGGAAATGTAATACTTCCATTCGATTTCAACGATTGTTCGCTGATCAAATAATCCATCGTTTGCCCGAGCTGTCCCGGTATATGGTGATAATAGATGGATGTAGCCCCGCTTGGGCCTTCCAGAGGAAACTCCGGTTCAAGTTGACTAATGGCGAAGCCCTTATAGTAATAACCTGGATAGCTGGAATATCGTCCGATGACTGCATTATGAGCAATATCCTGCAGCAATTTATCGCCTGTATAGAGCGACAATCTCAGCATGAATGGAGCTTCCTGAGCATTCATCCGATAATAACCAGTTGTACTTCCCGCTTCAAACGTCAATCCATTGGGAGAGACAAGCCAACTATCCGCTTGTACGCCTCCGGCTACATCTTCTGGGAGCTTGATCCGAGGATATTGATATTTACCACTCTCCGGCCAATGGAACGACTCCGCGTAATTATACGTCTCAGGCTGCGGAATCGTAACGGCACCTTCTGGAACCGGACGAGCAACGAACATCGTTGCATACCGTTTGGCTTCTTTATAAGCAGCATTCAAGTATTTGGGATCCTGAGTTTCCTCGTAAAGCTCCAAGATCTCCATCCACAGCTTGCTATAATAATAAATGAATTCATTTTTACTCACATTTACGGATGCAGGTGTATCAATATGCTGCATGATATAGCTGTCGGCTGCATCCTTGGCAGCCTGTAAATACTGCGCATCTCCCGTCATACGATACATCATAAGGGGCTGAATGACAGGACCCCGGTCTTTCTGGTCAGGATCACGCACGAGGTACTCTTCCTGTGCCAGCGCTCCAATTCCTGCCGTAGTCCCCATCATCTGATTGACAGCGGCTACGCTAGAAAAATCAAATGGCAAGGTTGCCATTTTCCATAACGACGGCACACCGTATACTGGCTTCTGCGTCGGCGACCAACCTATACCATTTCGCGATAAGCCATACTGGACGGACGGCAATGCTCTCGTATCGTAAAGCTGGTCATCCCCAGTCAAATAGTAAGCCCCCAAAAGAACCGCATTCGAGCTTGTTCGAACACTATCCTCGTTTTCGATGTCAATAAAGCCCTTGGCACGGCTCCACCATCCGCTGGGTGACGGGACATAATCAACAGAGTCATCCCCTTGCGGCTCTATCTTAAGTAAATCGATCATATTGAACATTGCATCAGTAAGCGACAGATCTGATACATTTTCCCGGTATGCGGAATAACCGTACTCATTGCGAAGAATATCCACGTAGGACTCATACAGATTGCTTTTTTGAGCGATTAGTCCCATATGAAATTTATAAGTGCTTTCTGCGGCCATTTGCGAATAAGTCCCTAATTGAGGAGCATACAAGATTGGCTGCACGCTGCCTTCATTGTTGACAAGGCTCATGCCAAGCCTTTGTTTCGTAACACCTCCCGTCGGTTCAAATTCAACCTGAAGCTCATCCGAAGGTACAAATACCCCATACGTCAATGGATTGCCCGAACCGTCATTCTTTTCAACCAGACTCATTGGAGCGCTTAGCTCCCTTAAGCTTGTTGATTCCACCGAACCTACCATTTTGGCGTGTGACCTGAAACCATTTAATACTTCATTGACACCAGAGATCTGCTCTGTAGTGAAAGACTGATAGCCGATCACGTAATTGCCATCCCGGCGGGGTGTAAAAGCGAAGGAAATATCAGGTTTGTCTCCTATCATAGACCAGTTCACTTGTAAATCGTAATCGCTTCCTTGTGAAGAATCGGTTAATATCGCCGTGTGGCTGTCAGGGAAATCAATCTCGTCGAATGTAATCCAGCGTTTGTTCATCGTATCGTAGTAATTGGTTAGACTCCCCGCATTCCCATCCATTAAGACCCATTGCTCTTCAAGTCTTTCCGCCACATTATTGACAGGCACCCAGTTCCCCGTATCCGTGTCCTTGTAGAACATATCACGAACGATGGATTTGCCACCATCCCAAGCTGCTTCATAGAAGGTTACTTTGTAGCTGGCATTCTCGATGCTGCCTTTTTCCGTGTAACTGAGATTCGCCAATGTACGGCTACGCAGCGGAGGCAACGGCGGAGCTTGCTGCCGGATATTCCCTTCAAACTTGACCGCATCGGCCCGCGTAATGATCTTTCCGGTCGTAGGTTGCGTTCGAGTCAGTCTGACAAATTCGCTATCATCACCACTGAAATAATAGGACCCCAAATCAACCCATCCGGCCGATGGGCCCGACGAGGGCCTCAGATCCATAAACATGACATCCGTAATTCCATTGTGAACAATTTCAATTTTAACATTACTGTCTGCTTTATCGGCCCAATCAAGCTTGTTGAATGAAATTTTCGCCGTCCCTGCTTCCAATCGCGGATTCCATGTGATGCTTCTTCCTACTGCGTCGGTAAATTTGGAACTGGAATTATTATATCCCTTCACTCCCGTACTTGTAGTCCAATAAGGAGCGGAGAACCCGTTATTTGCGTTATCTACATCAGTGGTGACGACATCATCAATCGTGATGCTTCCATCATCAATGATGATCGTCTTATGCGGCTCTTTTTGCTGAATATTCCCTTCGAACTTGACCGCATCAGCTCGCGTAATTATCGTGCTGGTTGTGCTGGTAGACCGAGTTAATCTAACGAATTCTTTACCAACTCCGGAAAAATAGTACTCTCCCAAATCAACCCATCCCGCAGGAGCACCAAATGAAGGTCGCAAATCCATATAGAGAACATCGGTCGTTCCATTGTGGACGATTTCAATTTTTACATTGCTATCTGCTTTATCTTCCCAGTTAAGTTTGTATAACGAAATTTTCGCCGTTCCCGCTTCCAATCGTGGATTCCAGGATATCGCTCTGCCTGCTGTACTCGTATATTTAGAACTGGAGTTATCATATCCCTTCACCCCTGTACTTGTGGTCCAATTCGGAGCTGAATATCCGTTGTTCTCGTTACCCACATCAGGTGTCACAACATCATTGATCGTGATGCTCCCGTCATCGATGATAATCGTCTTATACGGTAAGGGCTCCGCGTATGCGGCCCTTATTCCGACTAGGCTGAAAGGAACTAATATCGTCACGATGAAAACGATTAAGAAAAACAGCTTCCTTTTTATCATACAACTCACAGCCTCCCTTGTGTTGATAACGCTTTCAAAATAACGTTGCCCTCCTTTGTTCGAAGATCGTAAAGAAGCAATTAGCCTTATCCTTCTGGCTTAAGCCCGCTTTGTCGGTTTTATCATAGCATGTTACAGAACTGTGAAATTTCTTTGATTTTAAGAATTTCTTATAAGATTTTAAGCAAGAAGAAACGACTTTGTCGTCCTTTAAAAAAGAGACCTACATCATAGCTGCCCGCTCAACTGCAGTCAGTTATGATGTAGGTCTACCAATTGTACAAATCCTAATGATTAATTATAATGGCGGCTGCACTAATAACAACTTCCCAAGCTGAATCACCGTTTGATCATACCAATCTGGATGCTGCCTAACGTGCTCTCTACTTCTTTCATTGCCGCATGCTTCAAACACGGCCGCTTTGTCTGTCTTCTCGGTATCGATTTCAAAGCGAACCGTATGTTTTCCATTCGGGAGCTCCGGCAAGAATACATACTGATTTCGATTATGATCGTTGTGTAGTGTGAATCGATCGATAATAAAGGGTTCCCCACCATCCACCGACACCTTCAATCTGCCAGAATCAGGCCCCCCGATATCGAATAACCCGATATGGGTGCCCTCGAACTGCACCGTGATAGCCTCTCCAGGATCGACTGCTCGCCATAGGCCGGGGAACAACCAATTGTACTCGCGCACTAAAGCAGATTCATCGGGCGTCATGTAAGACCATTCTGCGGAAAAAGTAGTAAGACTATCCAGTGACAGCATGGTCGCATACTCCCAAGGATTAGCCGGAACCAACGGATTCTGAGGTAAGTGATGTACTAACCTTCCCTGATGAACTCTGAGTTCGATAATGGCCTCAAATGACCGGGTGATCGTATCCGTGTAAATCTGGTGGCCTTCGGGAATAGTCGGATGGATCGAATCATGTGTAAAAACAACGGCTCCAGAAATGGACACGTCTTCCCTTGAGGTGAAAACAAGTTTTCCCTCCGACACCAAGTGACTGACCGCTACGCCCAGATGAATCGAAGGAATACCATAATAGTCGGCCACTTCCTCTTGCATTAGAGCCCCCTTCTGGTATTCCCCAGATTGAAATAAGGCCACATCCCGCTCCTTCAGCGTATAAACGAACAGGATATCGGTAAACCGGCTCCGCTTGCGGATCTGACGGACAATCCCTTCGATCCGCGCCTTGGATTCGGGATCTCCGCCATCGTTACCGACAAATTCAACAAATACTAGATCAGGCCGATGACGCAGTACATCTGTCTCCAAACGGGCACAGCCCAAATCCGATCCTGTCCCATTAATGCCTGCATTCACAGAGCGGATATCCGCCTTAGGATATTTCTCACGAAGCCAATCCGCCGTCATGACCCTGTAGCCTTCAGAACGAGTATTACTGCCGCCGAAATAGACGATTGTTACGGTATCCCCATTTTCCAATTTCTGAATTATATTGGGGAGCCCATTACGAGGGAATAATTCCTTCATTGTGACTTCACCTGACCTCATTTATCAATTTTAGGAGCAAACAATTTTACTGCAAACACTTCAAAATAAGGCGAACCATACGTTGCGCAGAAATTAATCCGGATTCGGGTTACACGTTTCGCATCCACCTTATGTTTATTCAACGTGAGATAATTCCCACGAGTTATGATTGTCCTCTCGGTTCCGTCTTCTAAGGTCAAGCTCATATCATAATCTTGGATAAGGGACTCGATCGGGTCGTTGAAATGCTCCAAATCCAACTGTGAATTGAAAACAAGATGGATTTCGTCTACATTTTTGGGGCTTGCAAAACAGAATTCCAACCATTCCTGTTCTTCCGTACGTTCAGAAATCCAGCCGTTCGGTAGACCATAAGGTCTGGAGAAGCCGTTGACGACATTCTCGGGATTATACATACTCTGTGACGGTAACAGATCCTTGAAGCAAATGCTCTTATTGAATTTTTTCAGCCTGGACGGCTCTTCCGGCCTATAATGGAAGCTGACCGCTCCTGTTATTTTTTCTTCGTTGCCGTAGACGGCAAGGCTCGTCGTTCCTTCCAATACGATGTAGATTTTGTCGTCAGCCGGTTTCTTGCAGCCCAAGTTTAGCGTAATCCAGTCGTCATGACCGGCAGCAATAACCAAGCGGTAATCTTTCAACTCGCTGGTAGGAATGTAGTTTTCTTTACGTTCCCCGCCAAACAGCTTCACATGCAAAGTTTCCGAATGCTCGGACCTATTTTTAATTTTGATCCGTACACTTTCAGCCACGGATGTCTGAATCGGCAAAACCAAACATAACCCTTTCTCCAAGGAAATCTGTTCGGTTGGATGAAGATTATCATAGCTGCGCTGAGACGATGCACGAATAGTTAATCCGTCAGCGAAGTAAGGATTCAATTCCTCTTGAAGCCCTACAATCGTTTGGCCATCTCGAAGCAGCAGCCCCTGAAGCTCCTCCATATGAGATTCGATTATGGCTGCGGGGTCTATATCATATTTCAAGCATAAAAAAGCAGCCGTTCCAACCGCCTGCCCCATACAACCGCAGGTTGCCATTACCCTAGTAGATCCGAAAGCCACATGGGTAGCACTTATGTTGCGACCAGCAAACATGAGATTAGGAATATTTCGTGAATATAAACTGCGGAAAGGGATATTGTACAATCCTGGCACGAAATTCCATGCTGTAGCTGGCCCCTCATCGTAGATGCCCTTATTCGCATGTAAATCCATATACCATCCACCGACGGATACTGCATCTTCGAAATGCGGCTTTGCTGTAAGATCGTTCTGAGACAACATGTGGTCCCCTATGAACCGCCTCGACTCCCGCTTTCCAGGAATCGGGCATACATAATCCAAGATGAGATTGTCTACATCATCAAATTCGCCGCTATTTTTGATATAATCCCAAATCCCGTACACCAATTTCCGCAGTTCCAATGCGATGTCTTCATTATTCTTGATAATATCCATATGTCCACCATATTCCAGCCACCACAATCCGCCAAGCCCATTGATTTTTCTTGGTAAAGCCCGATGGTTTAAGCCTTTTCTGATACTATCGAAAAAAGCCAACTTCGTAATATCATACGCAAAGCCAGGCCTTTTGAATGGAACGGAATACTCTACGTCACGGGCTTGAAACAGGATCGTATCGCCCATGGTGTAATGGTCCGCCACTTCAGGAGCCAATTCTTCCTTGTATTCATGCTTCGCTTCTCTCCCCCAGCGGAAGAGAGCACCTGCTTGATATCCGACAACTCCATCTCCGGAGCAATCGATGTAGATTTGGCTTTCGAAACGAAATTTTCTTTCGGAAGCCAGTTGAAGGCCCTCGACCCATTTAATTCTGCCTTTCTCCATGCCCGTTTCATGCACGCATGTATTCAGAAACAGAGAAATGTTAGGCTCAGCATAAACCATATCCAACAAGACCGTATCCGAAAGCGAAAGCATAAGCTTCTTGTTGTATAACGGATTATAGTGAAAAATCTTCAACTTGAGTTCTTCCACCAATCCGCCCTCGCGTGCATAATAGGATGGACTGTTTCCGAGATATGCTGACCCGTTGATATGAACTCGGACCTCGCTGCTCGCATTTCCTCCAAGAACCGGCCGATCATTAATAAGTGAAACCTGCAGCCCTTGGCGTGCGGCAGCAATGGCAGCGCATATCCCAGCAATACCTCCGCCTACGACGGTTACATCTGCTTTAATAAGCTCCATTTTGATAACCTCCATGATTAGATCCTTCTATCATGGTAAGCCTTTTGATGCCCTTTTTTTTACACGATTTCGCGAGAAATTTATACATTTTTTGCAACCTTATTTGGATTCATACCGTGTCATTTTTATCCGATATTGCTTAGGCGTATCACCCGTATATTCTTTAAATAATTTGCAAAAATAACCTTCATTCACAATTCCTACTTCCTCGCACAATTCCAATATAGAATAATCCTGAACATTTAATAGCTCGAGAGCTAAGTGAATTTTTTTGCGGTTGATGTAGCTGATAACGCCCTCATTCATTGTTTTTTTGAATAAGCTGCTAAAATACGATGGAGCTAAATTCACTTCCTCCGCAATCGCCTCGAGCGTTAATCTCTGTTTCAGATTTTTCTCTATAAACCGCATAGCACTCATGATTTCTATACGATGTAAAAGTTGGCCAGCGTGTACATATTCGAATGTGAAGTCGCCAATATAGGCAAGTTGCTCCCGAAATGTCATGAATTTTAGGGGAAACTCTGATGCATCCGTGGTCAACGAGTTCCCCGATTTAAATTTCGCAGTTATGTCTCTGTACAAGCCTTGAAGCATAGGTGCAATGATGGACTTATGAATTTTATAATCCATCACAAATTGTTTTAAAGCAGAGAGTTCTTTCTCCAGCGCTTCCTTGGAAGCTTTCCTTTGTAACCATGTGAGAAAATCAGCCAGTTTCAGTTGAAAGTCCTCCTTTTTGTCATTACGGTAATGGAACCGATGCATGGGTGTTTTGACTACTTTCTCTTCATGATAGTAGAAATCCTCACTCACGTTATTAGCTTCCATATAAGCTTGTTTGATGGATTCCCACCCTCGGTGCGGACCTCCAAAAGCTACGGATACCCTTTGATTCAAATATTGATGTAAATGGGAAACAATCTGACTGCCCAATGAATGGCAAGCAAATTCCGTGTCCATATCGCTGCGATTATTTTCCCAGGAAAGAAAACCAATAAAACGATTATCGGATAGATCCGCAGCTACACCTCTGCCACCGTTCACCACAGTTTCTTCAATTATATTCGTAATCGCATATTTCAAGATGTTTTGATCAGACGCTGAATAATCGTTTCGGAAACTTTCATACAGATTCATTTCAACAATGAAGCAGCAGTAGTTCGCTTCAAAGAAATGGAATTGCATGCGATTGGCAAAATCCGATGCCCGATGAGAAGGAATTTCGCCTCTGATAAGCTCGTTAAAAAATTGCTTGCGGACTCTATATTTATTTTCAAGTACGGATACGTTTAACGATTGAAATTCCGCTTCTTTTTTCTTAACCTCATTTAAAATCCCGGCTGCCTTATCTAAAGCGCGATCTAAATCTGCTTCCCTGAGCGGAACCTTAACAATGTACTCCAATACGTTGGTTTGAATCGCTCTCTGGGCGTATTCAAAGGATGAATAGGCGGTCAAAAGAATGTATTGGGTATGGGGAAGCTTTGGTTTTAGCTGCTCAATCATGGAAATTCCATCCATTCGCGGCATAACGATATCAGATATCACGATATCCGGCTTAAGCTTCTCTATCTCCTCTGTCCCCTTCAGCCCATTATTCGCTTTTCCCACTAAATGAAATCGCTTATCCCTATGGGAGAGTTCGTTAAAAAACAATTCCAATCTCTGAATGATTAGATCTTCGTCGTCAACAATGAAGCAGGTGTAGTCTCTCACCATCATGCATCTCCTTTAAACGAGCCTGCTGGGAATAAGGCTTGAACACGGGTTATTTCCTTAGGTATGCTTATGATTTGGAGCCCGAACTGTTCACCGTAGTGAAGTCTGATTCGGTCATGAATATTATTTAACCCGATTCTTTTCCTTTTCACTTCCACATCACTCGGTTCTGATATCAAAATATGCTTTATTTTATCAGTTGGAATTCCCTCGCCTTGATCCACTACTTCTATGATGACGATGCCGCCCTCCTTGTACGCATGAATAGTAATAGGGCCTTCGATCCCCCCTCCGTTATAACCATGGAAGATACTATTCTCCACAAGGGGCTGCAGCAGCATTCGAAAAACTGGGAAATCTATTAAATCTGCTTCGATATTTTCAATCAAGTGGAAGTTCCTGTTATAACGGATGTTCTGGATTGCGATATAGTCCGATACATTTTGCAATTCCTGACGTAGTGATACCTTCTCCGAAGCATCAGCTATCCCATATTCCAATATTGAAATGAGAGACTCGATCACCACATCTACTTTCTCTATTTGTCCAAGTCGTATGACATTGCTGATAGAACCAAGCGTATTATACAGAAAATGAGGGTTTATTTGAGACTGAAGCACTTGGATTTCAAGCTTCCGCTCAAGTTCATTATGTAGCTCTGCTCCCCGTATCAGTTCCACAATTTGATGCAGCATACGATCGAATGCTCGGGAGAGATCTCCAAACTCATCGTTTCGGTTAATCGATATTGTAGTTGTGAGGAGGCCTTGCTCCACCCGCTTCATTTTTGTTTTGAGCGCATAGAGAGGGGTCCTTATATATTTAGCAATAAAAAAGGAAATGAACAGACTTAAGAGAAGACCTGCAGCTAGAAGCCCGATATAATAGGTTTCCAATCTGGACAAAGCAGCTTTCAAGCGTGATTCATCGTTGATCGAGATGATGGTCCAGTTGAATTTCTCAGTGGGTTTTTTCAGAAGGGAGACTGGAATACCATCCTTGGTATGTAGTTGAAGGCTTGTTTCTGTAGTATCCAGAATTTGTTCCGCTGACGTTTCACCGATTGAAAAAGTATGATCTTGAATATTCATGGGTCCTTTATTTTCCGAAAATCCGGCAATGATTTTTCCCGATGCGGTGATTAGAGCCAAATCCATTTGTTCTTTTTTATTAATCTTGAACAAGGTTTCTTCAATGGCATTTAGATCCAAATCTACAGCAATGGCCATAGGAAACGGAGCACTGTTCAGATATCGAACCATCGTAACTGTCCAGCCGGAATATTTAGATTTGTAAGGATCACTGACAAATGTAGTCCTTCTATTCTTGTCAGCCGCATTAAACAAAGGTTCTCTTTCAGCTAAAGGTTCATCGAATATTCGGGTAGGTGTACTCCCGCCTAGAATGGATAAATCGCTTTTGATCAAATAAATATTACTGACGTAATTACTATTGAGTTCATACAGCTCTCTTAATTGCTTTTTAATCACTTCTGTATTGTCAATGTTGGCTTTCACCGATGTTTCGACCGAGAACAAGATCGTCTGAAAGGAGGAAAAATTAACTGTGAAATACTGATCTACCTTGTCTAGTATTTGGTTAGTGTAATAAATGTCAGTTTTTCTTATTTCCTTTTGGACATAGTGATAAGACAATTGACTTATCAAGATTATGCAGCTTAATACAAATGCAAAAACGATAAAAAATAATTTTAAAGGCAAGCTGATTCTTCTTCGCATCTATCATCTTCCTTTTAAATCTGTATTAAACAAATAATAGCATATGATAAGAAGAAACGCCTTCGGCGTCCTTTTTAAGAACGATAAGCGTTTCTTCGAAAAATAGAAGGAGAAAGTATAAAGTAAAGCTTACACTCTCATATATTTCAATAAAGAGAGGGGCTATTTATAGCCACTCTCTTTGTTTAAAAGTTAAGAATTTATATGCTTCGCGCATAAATGTTCCTTATCTTTCTCGCTGAAACGGTACCGTCCTTTAAAAGGACGCCGAAGCCGTTTCTACTTGATTTACTTGATTAAGCCCGCTTCTTTAAATTGTTTGATTACTGTGTCCTTATATTTCTGCATGTCAAACTTGGTATCCAACGTATTGAGGAAATTCTCCCAGTTAGAAAGAGGATCTTTTCCTGTCATAAATTTGACCAAACTTTCATTAATGAAACGTTGGCGGTCAGCTGCCAATGTATCGTTCGGGTCTTCAGTCAATAAATTCCCGGGCAAAGTAGGCGCCACGTATTTCTGATTATTCTCAAAAGCTTCTGCCGTCTTAGGATTCTGGAAGCTGAAGTACTCAGCATCATCACCACGACGCGGCATTCTATAATGGTCAACCCATAGGTACTTTTCTTTCATTTCCTTTGATATTTCGGAGGTTTTATTCTTGATCTTGCCGTCCACTAAATCCCAATGAATTCCTTTAATTCCGTATGCAAAATTCGGATATGCTTCTTTGTCC
The DNA here is from genome assembly GCF_000758585.1 of Paenibacillus sp. FSL R5-0345. NCBI lineage: Bacteria > Bacillati > Bacillota > Bacilli > Caryophanales > Paenibacillaceae > Paenibacillus > Paenibacillus sp. FSL R5-0345. The sequence goes on along the minus strand of NZ_CP009281.1, from coordinate 3,480,178 downwards.
GTAAAGAGATAATTCAGCATGGACAAGATCCGAATGATTTTGTCCTTATCCGCTTTCTTGGATATCGCCCATGAATTGCCTTGGAACGATTTTCTTTCAACAATTTGATCACCATAAGGACCTATCATTGGAGGAATGACGATCCATTCCGGCACCTCTCCACTGATTTCTTTCATTTTCTGCTGATAATCCGGTTCCAGCCTGCGTGCATCTCTTATCATGAAGCCAACTTTACCCTTAAATAACTTTTGGTCCAACAAATCGGGAGTATTCATTGTCACCCAGTCTGGATCAACAATTTTGGCTTCCATCATTTTATTGATATAAGCGAGAGCCTCTTTCATTTTTGGGTCAGTATAAAGGAACACCGGTTCATTGTCTTTCACATCAATGGCTGATGGAGGATTGACGCCAAACATCCACATCAAACTATCGAAGCCGTAGGTTTGCAGATTGCCTTCTTTATTCATGCCGCCTATGAATCCGTAAGTATCGTTTTTGCCATTACCGTCCGGGTCTTTCTCTGTAAAGGCTTTCATAACTTCGAATAACTCGTCAGGTGTGGTTGGCACTTCCATATTCAGATTTTTCAGCCAGTCATTGCGAATGAAGAAGCTTCGACTGATACCATTTACATTATCATAACCTGGAACCCCAATGGTTTTTCCTTGATAGGACATCGCCTCCCAGGAGTCGTTGCTAAAACGTTTCTGTAATTCAGGAAATTGATCCAGATACGGTGTCAAATCCGCAAGAACGCCTTGGTCATAATATTGCGCAAGATCAGCCCGGCTCTTCAAGAAGATCAAATCTGGAATATCTCCTCCGGCTATGAGCGTATTTAATTTAGTCGTTGCTTGACCTGATTGAGGAATCATCATTTCCAAGTCGATATTTACTGCTTTCTCCAACAATTGGCGTTGGATATCTTCTTCACGGGGAGGAATCGGAGCGGCAGCATTGAAAGTGCCTTGGTTAAACATCGAAATTTTCAATTTGGTTTCAAAAGGACTAGACTGGCCTTGTGAATTACCCGTAGCTGACGATGCAACCTCTTTTTTGTCCCCACATCCTGACAATACCGTTCCCACACCGACCATTGCTGCCAGAATAGCAAATGTAATCGCTTTACGTTGCATAATGACCTCTCCTTTGCTTCTATATTATCACGGTTTCCCCGTAACAACTTAGGTTGGAATGTCTTGTTAACCTTTAACCGATCCCAAGAGTACACCTTTGGTAAAATGCTTTTGCATAAATGGGTAAACAATCAAAATCGGAACAGTAGTCACGACAACTGCTGCCATTTGTATAGCGAACGTACTAACAGCTCCGGTATTGGCAAGCGAATCAGCACTTTGTGTTGCGACGTTAAGCAGGATGTTGCGCAAGATCACTTGAAGCGGCATTAAGTTGGAATCATTGATATAAACAATAGCATCGAAATAACTATTCCAATGCCCGACTGCGTAAAATAAGGAAATTGTGGAAAGGACGGGCAAGGACAGGGGTAAAATGATCCGCCATAACGACTGAAGCTCACTTGCACCGTCTACCCTCGCTGATTCCTCGATTTCAGAAGGCAATTGCTCGAAAAAGCCTTTAATGATCACCAGATTAAATGCACTAATGAGATTTGGAATAATCAATACCCACGGACTGTTTAGCAATCCCAGTGAGCGGACTAGTAAATAAGTCGGAATTAATCCTCCCCCAAACATCATGGTAAAGACAATGAATAGTAAAAATGGGCTTCGACCCGGCAAATATTTTTTGGATAACGGATATGCCGCTATTACCGTAAAGAACACATTGAGAGCAGTGCCTACTATCGTTCGAAACAATGTAATTTTATACGCTTGCCCGATACCATGAGAAATGAATACTTCTTTGTAGGCAAGAAAGGTAAAGGATTCTGGTATAATAACAATTCCTCTTCTTAACACTTCCGATTCTGGCGTCACTGAAACAGCAACCACATATAGAAAGGGTAGTAAGCAAAGTAGAGCTAGCAAAATAAGAATAAAATAAACGACTGCTTGCCAGACCTTTTCTCCGATTGTCAAATTAATCATATTGATAACCACCTCACCAAATTTGCCCATCGAATTTTTTGGCGAGCTTATTCGCTGCCAACACTAAAACAAATCCGATGACCGCTTTAAACAATCCCACAGCAGTAGCCAAGCCAATCTTAAGTCGCTCGAGCCCTTCACGGTATACCCATGTGTCGATAATGTCGATCTTCTCCTGATTAAAGCTGTTGGCAAACATGAATATTTGGTCAAAACCTGCATCCAGAATATGGCTTAATTTAAGGATCAGCATCAAAATCATCACGCCTCGAATGCCGGGAAGTGTTACATGCCATAGCTGTCTCCATTTGGAAGCGCCATCAATTCTAGCCGCTTCATATAAGCTTGGATCGATTCCTGCTAATGCTGCAAGGTACAATATTGCTCCCCATCCAATATCCTTCCATATTTCAGATAAGATGATCAGCAGTCTGCCCCAGGCAGGTTCCGTTAGGAATGAGATTGGTTCAACTCCGGTTTCCTTCAAAATCATGTTAAAAAGACCATCGCCTGGGGCTAATAATGCCACCATCATTCCATAAACAATGACCCATGATAGAAAGTGGGGTAAATAAGTGATCGTTTGTACGATTTTCTTAAACCATTGGGTATAAACTTCATTAAGCAGCAAAGCAAGTATGATAGGAGCTGAGAACCCGAACAATAGCTTATACAGCGATATGATTATCGTATTTCTCATGATGTCCCAGAAATAAACGCCGTTCATAAAATCTGTAAAATTTCTAAATCCCACCCACGGACTATCCCATAGTCCCAATGTTAGGTTATAGTTTTTAAAAGCAATAATGATTCCCGCCATAGGAATGTATTTGAAAACGGCAAAGTAAAGTAATGCCGGGAACAAGAGAGCGTACATCACTTTATACTTTTTTATCGTTCTTATCCATGAATTTCGCTTTTTGGTGAGGGGAATGGCGTCCGCTGCCAATTTAGCTTGCATATCATCACCTCGTCTTTATTTATATTTGTATAATAGCATCCCACTACCCGGATAAATTTCTGTGATTTCAAGAATTTCTTATAAGATTTTAAGTAAGTGCAGCCTTGGATAATTCCAATCTAATAGGCATGATTGTCTTGATTTAAAGCTGTACAATAACTCTGACTCGAAAGTTTGAGTATAGACCAAATACAATCCTGAGGTCCCAAACAAAAAAAGCCCTAGAAAAAATAGGGCTTAATTTAATGAGTCATGTTTTTATAATGCATCCACGTATTTTATTTTCCATTACTAAAAACTACATCCATGAGCAAAAAAGGCATCCTCCAGCGTGGAAGGATTACCTTTTACTTCTCCAATGTTCCATCTGCAACGTTTGTTCCATGCTTAATATGCATCACATCATCAACCGTCGCTGCATGCTCTTCCATTTGATGAATGGATTGTAACACCGTGTTTCCAGACTCAGTCTGTTCACGTAAGTTTAGACTTCTCAATATAAAAATTAATAATGCTTATGGCTGAGCTGAAATTCCTTTAACAAACAATGAGACACTATGGTTGTAGAACTCTTCCTCGGTGACAAATTGGGATTGATATTGCCGGTGAATCAGCTCGCTCATCTGAAATCCGTAGCACATCGAGAGAAAAGACATTGCGACAAGACGCTCATCCTGTTTGGCGATAACTTTTTTCTTCTGCAAGCGTTCAAAATATTCAACCAGCAAGGAGTGAAGCTTCGCCGGCGGATCGGCGAGAACTCTGTCTAATTCGGGAAGCATTCCTTTGTCGCGGATGCCAATCAAAATGATGTCCGCATTTTTATGAAAAAACAAACGGTACTGCTGACTTATATTCAACAGATCGACTTCCGGATTATCGGTCGTGTCCTCTTTTAACAGCTTCTCAAATTGCGGAATATCCGAATGTCTTTCAATGATGGCTTCCAATATGCCTTGCTTACTTCCAAATTGCCGGAAAATCGTAGATTCATTGACTTTAGCTTCCGTTGCAATGGCTTTGGTGCTAACTCCCCGATAGCCATTCTTTTTGATGAGCCGTGTCGCGGCTTCAATGATTCTGTCTGAAGTTTGCATTGTATTTCTCCTTTTGCATATGTTAACCCTATTCTACTACAAGTTCTGCAGATGAAGCAGAGTCGGAGTTTATCATTTTGATAAACGTTTATTTAAGATAAATCGCTTCTTTTTTCCCAGCGGCTTGGTTCCGTAATCTTGACATGATCAGGCACCAATTGCGTGAGCGTGCCTAATTTATCAAATGTAATCTGGATTCGGTCAGAGGGCAACAGCCATTGTTCGGTCTCGATTGCGCAGCAATTCGGTACCGTCCCCATTCCTATAATCGTGCCCTTTTACTATCATATCGCAAACAATAAATGCAAGCAAGTACTCGCTTGCATTTATTGTTTTCATTCTCTATAATAATGACTTAGTCAGTATGCCTTATCCTAAAAACATATACATAAAGGAGAATTTTTATGAAGTATGGACGTATTATCCAAAAACCTCGCGTTAAATTTTTTGAAGTCGCAGATGGCGTATTTGCTGGTATTTCGCCGTATCGCGGGATCAGTTGGGCCAATGCCGGGTTCATCAACAAGGGTGAAGGGCTGGTGTATGACACGTTCTTCGATTTGTTCCATGCCCGGGAAATGAGAGAGGCTTTTATGGAAGTAAGCAACGGCCGCTCTCCCGCATATGTGGTGAACTCGCACTATAACAGCGACCATGCCTGGGGAAACAAAGTGTTTGAAGATGCTTGCATTATTATGCACAAGGAAGCCTCCAGAGAGCGTCTCAATGAAAATATCACCTGGATGGACAGCGTCATCAGAAGAGGAAAGGATTCTACAGAATCGACTCCAGGCGAGCGGTTTTTTGCAGCGGAATTTGAAGGATTTGACCTGGAAGGCGTAGAATGGGTGCTCCCGAATATTGAGATAAAGGACGATATCAACATCCGTCTTGACGATACGGAAGTTATGATTTACAACGTAGCTCCAGCCCACTCTGACAGTGACTTGCTGTTATGGATGCCAAAAGAAAAAGTGCTGTTCGCTGGCGATGTCGTGTTTAACGGTTGTACGGCATACAGCGAAGAGGGAACCCTCAATTGGGTTAAAGTGCTTGATCGCATTATTGATGAAATTAAACCCGAAATCGTTGTTCCAGGACATGGCGCCATTTGTGGCCTAGAATTCGTGAAGGAGCAGAGAGACTACCTCCTGAACCTGATCAGCGAGTTCAACAAGCATTACAATGACGAAATTGATTCCTTGTCCCTGACCAAGCAAATTGATATTTCCCGCTTCCTTCATTGGATTCAGCCAGAACGCTTGTATGTTACAGTGGATATCCTATTGAAAAGTAAACGTGGGTTACCACCCCTTCCAGTTTGGAACGAGGTGCCTGCTAAGCTGGAAGACATGAAAGATTTTTTGGCTGTGAAATATAGCAATCAGATCAAGCCATGGGACCCTATGAGAGTTTGGCAAGAATAGCAATTTACAGCTAACTATGAAAAACAAAAAAACGGCCCTGTCGCAAACGATGCGAACAGCGGCCGTTCTTTTGAATTGTTCCACGGAATTAAAATCGGTGCTTTGAAACGATAATTATTATTCCAAATAGCCTTCGGCAAGTTTCATTAGGGTTTCTTTGCTTACTTTATTTATGTCTCCACGTAAAGTATAGGCGTATTTCACCTTTTTGTCTGGACTCTCGTATACCCATTTCAGCTCGTGCGTCTGCGAAGGAGTAAATTCTGTATGCAGCATTTCTACTCCCTTCACTTGAACCTTCTCCTGCTTAAATTCAACGTTCTCGTCAATATACATTGTAGAATCGCTCTTTCCGCTCAGATTAGTGATATCAACCCCGATTTTATCTTCGCCGTTTTGATACGTAGCAAAGAGAAGGAAAAACTGATCTGTCATTTCAACCGGCATCATGGCATATCCCTGATTGGATTCTTCCGCCTGCTTTCTCAGCTTTTCTGCCATTTTCTTTTTTTCTTCCGAAGAAGGAGGATTCACTTCCTGAGCATTTTTAAAGATTACGTCCGCCTTTTGGAATGTATAATTTCCATTGACTTTGTCTGCGATCTTAATGGATTTATCCGTAATCTTTTCGCGTAATTGAGAAAGATCTTGGAAGACAGTCACCTTCGTTCCAAGAATTGTTTCATGATTCGGGTTATTGGCAACCATATAGAACAGCCCAGCCTCCCCGTACTTTAGCACCTTATCCTTAAGCTCATAAAATGCCCTGAACCGCGCTGTCTCATCTTTCGATTCTGTTTTTACGTAATCTTTGGTCGATTTAGTTTCATATACGACTTTGCCATCTTTATTCTTCAAAGAATGATATTGAACTGCCGCATAACCTGTGGAAGCCATTAACATCATCCCTACACACGCAGTCAATGCAACTTTATATTTCATAAAAAACCTCTCCTTTTCTTGTGGCTTAGCATGTAATATTCTCATTACTTTTCCTGACAAGTCGGCGTCGGGAATGCGCGGGTCATCAAACAGTTTTTTCAAATCCCGATCCCTGTCCATATTCATACACTCCCACTCCCTTCACTTGAGCATAATACTTTCGAAATTTTGCAGATGCACGTTCGTATTTTTTACGAAGGCTGGCACTGTTTTTGCCCAGAATCAATCCGATCTCCTGGTAGCTTTTATCCTCGACACAACGTAAGATTAACAAATTACGCTCTTCAGCTGATAATTTTTCCATGGCTTGATGTACGAATTCATCAAAATAGTTGGCTTCAATATGCAAATCGACTTCATTATTTTCTTTCTCGTCCTGGTAAAAGAAAGGCAAATATTTCACCAACTTTCGCTTACGGATGATGTCGATACATTGATGGTAGGCAATCTTGTATACCCATGCGCCAAAATCCATCTGATATTGGGTATATTTTTTCAAGGTACGGAATGTCTTCAAAAATACCTCCTGTGCGTTTTCCTCGGCTTCGGCATAATTGCCCAGCATATGATAACAGTAGAGAAAAATCGGTTTTTGATAAACCTCCATGATTTTCTCGTATCTTTCTGTGTCCCCATCCAACACATCTGCAATGATCTGACTTAACTCCGTATCATTCAAGCTGTCTCCCCCCTTTCACTCTATACAACGAAGAGCTCGACCTAAAATGTGACAGCAATTGTTCATGGATTAAGCCCATAGTTACTTACTTTAAATATTTTTTCTTTTGTTGTAAGTGAAAATTCATAGGCAGTTATAGCCGCATCATAGATAAAGCCTGCGAGCCCCTGCACAGCATAAATGCGTTCATCATCTTCATAAACCTTAAGAATATCATGACTATGTATCATCACATTTTCTTCAGTAGATTCAAAGGAAAAACGGATTTTGGTGTTTACTTAGATCTTATATAAAAAAAGAAAGGTGCCCTAAACAGCCATGAAATGGCTTTCTGGACACCGCAAGAGAATTAATCAGTCTTTTGTTTTAGATATTCATCTAGGTACGTTTGGTGAAATGAAACTGTAATAAGTAGTGCTAGAACTTCATAAATCCAGATCGTAAGTTTACTCATGAGCAGCCCAATCGATTTGAAATTGTATTCTTGATGTCCATTTCCTTCTTCTATTAAACTGCATACTTTATTCTATTAACATGAAAGGAGCTGAATGCAATGGGACTTAGTTTTCGTAACAATACGAGTTTAACCGTATATGTTGCCTTCGCATATTACTCCTCTGCAAGCTGTAATCAGGGCTCTATCCCCTTAATACCTTGGCCCAGCTGGTATGAAGCGGTAGGTTGGTACACAATAAATCCAGGTCAAACGGTAGAGGTATTGAGTGGGGCAGTCAACAATCGAGAGATATATTACTATGCTGAATCTACAGATAGGAGTCTTGTATGGTCAGGTGTTAACTATCTTACTCTACCGCAAAATGCTTTCAAACTTTGTGGTGGCGCTGGTTACTGTGATGCTCCGCTTTGTAGAAGGCTAGGATTGAGAAAAATTAGTATTGGTAACTTCAGAAATTATACAGTTAATATTGTTTCTAGTAATATTCAAAGTCAATCTAAGTTTTTAAATGTCAACACGGCAGTTCCTGGTAAAAAGAAGAATGTTGGCCGGAGTACCTCTCCTATTAAAGGTCTTCGAGTTGTAGGGCCTGCTGCTGGCAGAAAATCTATCTCGAAACGTTAGGCAAAAAAATGCAGAAACCGTCTTGGACTTTCCTATTCAGTCCAAGACGGTTTCTCCTTTTTCAAATCATTACACTCCAACTTCTCCGATCATTTGCTGTTCAATTTTTTTCATCTCATAAAAATAACCTTTTTGTCTCATCAACTCCGAATAGGAACCCGTTTCGACTACCCTGCCTTGGTCCATGACCACAATCCGGTCCATCTCCTCCAAGCCGGTAAGCCGATGACAAATCAAGAGAAGCGTATCATCAGCCGCCTGTGCGTAGAGATGCTTAAAAACATGTTGCTCAGTCACATAATCAAGCGATGAAGTTGGTTCGTCCAGAAGCCATAACCGTCCTTTGCGGAGCATCGCTCGCGCCAGAGCCAGTCGCTGCTTCTCGCCGTCTGACAGATTCTCCCCTTTTTCATATACCCTATCGGTCAAAGATGTATCAGGCAGCTGCATTTTAGCCAGCACGTCTAACAATTGTTCGTCAGCATGTTCTTCTCCATTTAGCAGTAGGTTGTCCCGGATCGTTCCCCGGAAGAAATGACTTTGCTGAAACACCACATTAGCCGTTTTCCAAATGCTCGCCTCATCCAGTTCTTTTACCGAAATATCGTTTAAACGTATGTCTCCAGTCGTTGGTGTTCGCAGTTTGAGCAGCAATTCGATAATTGTTGATTTTCCTGACCCACTCGGCCCGACAATTGCAGTTTTGGAGCCAGGTAAAATGTGCAGAGACATATCGCTAAGTGCCGGTCTCCATTCCTCTTCATATTGAAACGTAACCCCGGATAATTCTATCCTAACAGCATCATTAACAGACAAAATGCCGCTTGGCTGCGAAGACTGCTCATCTATGGCCTGTACCGTTTCGGTCAGTCGTTTGGCTGCATGTTCGCTATCCTCTTTATAGGCGGGTAATATGGCCATAGCCGTCGCTTCTTCAAATACAGTTTGTGATGCCATGACCAACATGGCAAGAAATACGCCTGCAAGCGCTCCTTCCATAATCAAATAGGCACCGAGCGTCAGCACTCCCCAGGAAACGAGAAACGTAACAAAAGTGTGCATCGATTGCCCGCGCAGTAATTGCCCGGCTGCTCGTTGCTGTTCAGTTGCCAATACAGCGGAAGCATGCTGAAGCTGCTCCTCCCGCTGTGCCAATTGCCCGTATACTTTCAAATCTCGGAAACCGTACAACACTTCGGTAACTTCCGTGGACAGCTGCGCCCTCTGCTCACGAACGCGTCCATGTACTCTCCGCTGCCCGAGTAACACAATTCCTGGTACAACGAATGCCGTTATCAGCATACCTAGTACAAACAAAACGGCAATCCAGATCGAAAAGGTAGAAGTAAACAGCACCGTAGCCAAAAATACCATGACGACCATGATCGGAGGATAAGCAACTCGCAAAAAATAGTTTTGCAAACTTTCCACATCCCCAACGATCCGCGCAAGCAGATCCCCGCTTCGATTCTTGTTCAAAATACCAGGCGTTAAAGGAATAAGCTTGGCAAAAAAGGAAGTGCGTAAACGGCTAAGCATGGAAAATGTCGCCCGGTGAGAATACAAGCGTTCTCCATAACGGCTCGCCGCCCGAAGCAGACCCAGCAGTTTGACCATTGAGGTTAGTACAATCAAAGTATAAAGCGGTGGCGCAAATACCGTTTGTGAAATTACATACCCGCTCGCGGAAAAGAGTGCCACACCGGCTATGCCGGCAATAAATCCACACAAAATAGAAAGAATGATATCCTTGCGCTCCTGAATCATCGCTTTTGTCAGAACAGCCAGCTCATTCATGAGGATACTCCCCCTTTCCGCTGTACATCAACCATCTCGGCATACTGAGGCAGGCGCTCCATAAGCTCGTCATGCCGTCCAGAGTCCACTAACACTCCATTATCCATAAATAAAATCTTGTCGGCTTGTTGAATCGTATATAATCGGTGAGCCACCGTAATCATCGTAGCCGTTTTTGCCAGTTTGGCAATGGAGCGTTGCAGTACCCGTTCGGTGTGCAAATCCAGTCCAACTGTAGGTTCATCAAACAGAATGATGGCAGGCCGCTTCAAAAAAGCGCGTGCCAAGGCAAGCCGTTGCTTCTCCCCACCAGACAGACCCCTGCCTCCTTCACCAACAAAGGTATCAAATCCATGCTCCAATTGGGCTGTAAGCGCAGCGAGTCCTGCTTCCTCCCCCGCCCTCTCAATCTCTGCCTTGGAAATGCTCTCACGAGCACCAATCGCAATATTTTCAGAAAATGTACCAGCAAAAATATACGGATGCTGTGTAATGTAGCTAACATGTTCGAACCAAGCAGACTCATCGTATTGCGAGAGTGGGCTTCCATTCACCAGAACCGTTCCCGTTGCAGGTTTCAGCAAACCGGCGATGAGATGAAGCAAAGTCGTTTTGCCGGAACCGCTTTTACCTACAATCGCAATGTGTTCTCCCGGATTAAACTGGATCCGACCCGTCTTAAGCTCGAATGAATCTGGTGCATACTGAAACCTGAGATGGTCAATTTCCATGGATGGCGGAACTGAAAGATCATTGGTATGGGCAAGCTCCAATTTGCTTATCTTGTCGACCCTACTCATGTTGACGTTCTCGTCGATTCCCTGGAAGGTTAATGTTCCTTCATTGCCTTTCGCGTCCATGCTCTCCCCTGCCGTTTCTTCAAGCATCTGTTCCACCTTACGTACTGCCCCCATACTTGTTCGTCCACTGTGAAAGGCCGTTCCCGTATTCTTTAACAGGTTGTAAAACTCGGGAACGAGCAGCAAAACGAAAAAAGCGGTGTGGAACGTCATAGATTTGAAAACAAGCAATTGGATGGTCAGTTCGAGAGCTACAATGCCGATGCTTAGCATCACGATCGATTCCAGCATGAAGGTGTTCGTAAATGCAATCTTCAAAATACCCATTGTGGCATCACGGTAACTCAGACTACTGTGTTCAATTTTCTGTTGCTGACGGTGTGCCCGTCCAAATATTTTTAACGTCACCAGCCCTTGAAGAGAATCCAGAAACGTCCCCGAAAACTCAGCAAGTTGTGCATATTTTTCTTCAGATTTGTTCTTCGTTTTCAGACCCACTAAAATCATGAACAGCGGGACGAACGGAGCTGTAAACAATAGAATGAAACCTGTGTTAGCATGTTGGATAAAAGTAACGACCAAAATTAGAATCGGGATGATAGCAGCTTCCATCATCCGCGGCATGTACTGACTGAAATAACTATCAGCCTCATCCACAGCATCCAGAGCAATACTGACCTTCCCTCCGGTCTGTCCACGAAGGGTTGACGGCATGGAAGCGTGGGTCAAGTTTTTCAGCACAGCCGCTCGCATATTCGTCTTGGCAGTGGCAGCCATGTGCAAACCAACTTTACCGTTTGCATACGACAACAGTGTGCGTACAGCCATAACAGCCAGAAGTATGCCAAGCAACAGGATAACCGATGAAAATGAAGCTCTCTCCACAAAAATCCTTTGGACTGCTTCAGCAAGCAGCCCTGCCTGACTCACAATAGCTGTACCAAGCGCAAGCGAAATGACCGCGAGGAGGGTCATATTTTTCCTTTGTGAAGACATTTGCTGAGAAATCAGACTGGATTTCCTCTTCACAGATCACACCTCCTTTATATATAGGCTTGTAGAGAACCCTCAAACATGCCGTAATGGATTAATCAGCTTTATTTTTTCCCTTTTACATAATCCGCATCAAACAGGAAGAGTTTGAAGACCAGAATAAGGGATGGGATCAACAGGCATAGGCCGCCGATAAATACAACAACTAACGCTAAGCCCATTGCTGGTGAAGTTGCACTGCTCTGAATCGTGATATACGGATCAAGAATATAAGGGTATTGCCCAATCCCATACGCGAAAAAAGCACAGAAAAATTGCAACATGATGGATATGAAAGCTAATCCGTATCGGCGTCCGTTATATAACAGCCACATCGCGATCATGAAGAAAGCAACGGAAAGTGCCAGCAACCACCATAAATCCATCATATTTTGAAAATGCCGTTCATTGTGTTGGCCCAAATAGATAAATGCTGTCAGTGCGAGAATTATCGTCGGTGTGCTCCAAAACAGGGCGTAGTTCCGCATCAGCTTCAACGCGGAATGATCCTCTGCACGAGATGCGTAAAAAGTCAGAAATGAGCCGCTTATGAACAAAACGGACACGATTGCCAGTCCAACGATGCTCCACGATAACGGATTGGTAAACAGCGCCCAGTAATCCAGAGAAACTGACTCAGCCTGCTTCACAATAAAGCCGCCTTCAGACAAAGTTAGCGCCACTGACAACGAAGCCGGAATAAGCAGGCCTGTAGCTCCGTACAAAAAAAGATAGACTATGTTTTTCTTGGAACCATAATTTTCAAAAGCATAGAACGAACCGCGAATCGCAAGAAGAATAACTGCAATACTTCCCGGAACTAGCAGCGCGGAGCCATAATAATAGGCCGTGTCCGGAAAAAATCCGACGATGCCAATGTAGAAAAAGATAAAAAATACATTTGTGATCTCCCAAACGGGTGATAAATAACGGGATATCAGACGATTAATGAGATGATCCTGCTTAGTCAAACGAGCATAAAAGGCGAAGAATCCTGCACCAAAATCAATGGAAGCTATAATTAAATAGCCGTATAAGAACAGCCAGAGCACCGAGATGCCAATTATTTCGTAACTCATCATTCAGTGCCCCCCTTTTCCGTAGATGGATTAGGATGTTCCTTCATCCATTTCTCCATCTCAACTTCTGCCGGATTATTGTTGAACAAGCGTCTTAGCACGATTACACACATACTGCCGAGTACGATGTACAAGAGCAATAAGGCGAAGAATATAATTCTTACATTCGGTGAAGTCGTGGCAGCCTCCTCTACACGCATATATCCACGGATAATCCATGGCTGTCGCCCAACCTCAGCATAAAACCAACCTAGCTCTACAGCTAGAAAAGCGAGCGGTGCGATCAGTGCGATGATGCTAAGCATCCACTTGTTAAGCGCATTGCGCTTTTTCCAGAACACAAACAGGAAATATAGGACTGCTATCGCGAGCAGAGCAAATCCGATTCCGGCCATTAAATCAAACAGATAATGAACGAGAAGCGGTGGCCATTCATCCTTGGGGAATTCCTCCAGCCCCGTTACCTCAGCATTAAAGTCTCCAAAGGCCAGAAAGCTGAGCACCTTAGGCAGATGAAGAGCCCCTATAACTTCATGCTCTGCATTCAGCCATCCCATTAAAACCAAATCCACTCCGCTACCCGTTTCAAAATGCCACTCTGCCGCTGCAAGCTTCTCCGGCTGATGCTCGGCCAAAAACTTGGCGGACACATCTCCAGCTAACGTGTTCAGCAAGCCGAACAGTAAAACAACCGCCATCATGAGATTCAAGGATTTTTTGTGGTATGCGGATACCCCTTTTCTCAGCATCGCAAAGGCTGCAATACCGGCTAACAAGGCAGCTCCTGTCAAATAGGCCGAGCTTAATACATGGAACACCTTGGAGAACGTCGCCGTATTCAGCATCGCTTGCACTGGGTCAATCGCTGTGAATTGGCCTGCTTCCATGACAAAGCCTCCAGGCTGGTTCATGAATCCGTTCACCGTCGTAATAAAGACGGCAGACATGCCTGCCCCGGCGACAATAGGAATCGTCAGCAGCCAATGGATATACGGATTTTTGAACCGATCCCACGTATACAAATAAATGCCCAAGAAGATGGCTTCAAAAAAGAACGCAAACACTTCCATGAATAACGGAAGAGCGATAACATTCCCAGCCAGTTTCATAAAATTCGGCCACACCAGTGCCAGTTGTAGTGAAATCGCTGTACCGGTCACGACACCAACCGCTACAGAAATGACAAATCCGCGAGACCACCTCTTCGCCATAAGTGTATAATGGGGATCTTTCTTTCGGATCCCGATGAACTCTGCTATAGCGATCATTAGCGGTATACCGACGCCAATCGTCGCAAAAATAACGTGGAACCCGAGAGTCAAGCCTGTCACCAGCCTGCTCCATAGCACCGTATCAATTGCCATTCTTTACTGCTCCCTTCAAACTCTGTTCATTTTTAGTCATAAGTTGATGCTTATGATTAGGCCGGCTTACTCTTGGGCTGCATTCAATATCAGGTTTAGCCGGGCTCAGTGACATCGTTGCCTGTTCTTTTTAGTATGACGTTCCTCGTTCTTTGCTATGTAAAAAGAGAAAAATTTCACAAAGCAAGATTTGGCAAGCCTGATTTACCTGATACTGAGCAGTCAAAATAATAACGTGACCTAATGATTAAAATCATCTTATCTTAAAATGCAAGTAATTCAATCACAGAAAGCTCTTAAACCTTAAACGTTCAAGAAAGGGACAAATCTTTCTAACAACTCAGTGAATAACACAAAAATCACCCGAAGGAGCTATTGATTCATTAGTGTATATGTGATGTCACAAGTCTCCTCCTAATTCGATGTTAAAGAAAAACGATATTTCCTCATCCTAATCCGTAATATATCCCCCCTTTTTCAATATAAAAAACACTGACTCAAATCATCAGTGTTTTTGAATTAAATATCGTATTACTTACCAAAGGCATCGCTATATCATCTTCGTTATGACAAATCTTTCTCCATTTCGTATTGCTCAATATATATGTCGAGACCAACTCCTTGAAGGAAACGTATAGAATTTCTATCTCTTTTGTCTACATTATTGACGGTAATGGTTGGGTATCTCTTTCCGATCCAATGAAATAAGGAACGTCCAAATCCTCGGTTTCTTTTTTCTCGCAAAACACCGAACTGCAGAACTGCTCCGTTGGCCGATTTTATTACCGCGTATCCACAAATCTTATTCTCTTCCCTTATCGTGACCACATCGTATAAATGCGGGTTTCGTAAAATTGCATGAACAGATTGTTCCCAAGATGGTTCCAAATTCCAGTAAGAATGTACCGATGTCCAATCGAAATCTTCCACGCGAACCGAAGCAATGGAAGTGAAACTAAGATCGTCCGGAAGGGTTACATCAATCCGCCCCTTGAAACAAACCAATTCTCTATGAATTAGAAATCCTATGGCGGTATACGCTTTTATAGCTTTATCATTGGTTTGGATCACTTCAAGCAAGCATTTTTGAATATGATGTTTTTTTAGATTGGGAATAGCATGACGATAAATTTGTTCGACTAGCCGTCTCCCTCTATATAAAGGAACGACTCCTGTACCGGTATTAAATGCAGTTCTTTTGCCGTTATGTTCACCGATGCCATGCATAACAAATGCAACCTGCTTATCTTGATCATAAGCACCGAACGACAACTGATAATTCACTTCCGCACCTGCAAACTTATCAGCTAATTGCTCCGAAGAAACTTGAAATGGAATGACATAATCGGAGAAGGCTTCGTTAAAGCAAGTTGTAAACTCTTCTAATACAAGGTCCTCAACATTTTTGATCAACATGTAGTTTTCTCTCCTTTACTTTTAGTTTTATGACTTATGATGCAGTCAACTTCCTTCATTTAGTTCGGCCATAGAAAAAAGAATACCCGTCTGATTTCCCTAGCTTAGTCGTCTCCGTTGCGTCCACTAGCTTGACCGCTTTCAGTAACGATACAATTTGCGTATGCATTAGCTTTGCATCAAACTTATCCATCTCTCTGTTTTCACTATTCACTAGTAGATAATCGGGCATTGGAATGAAGCCAATTACAGGTATACCTGCTTCAAATAAAGGCTGACTCTCTCCAAACTCAAACTTGTTATGTCCACGCAATAACACAGTACGTGTGCCATCTGTCTTTTCAATAGCCTTCAGCCAAATGGCTGCCATCATTTCATTGCCCGCATAAGTATATTCTGTACTTATTTGTCCAGTGGGACTAAAGTGACCCGTATTATCGTCCTTCCACTCCATGCTGCCTAAATGTTCAACCGTAATTCCAGCTACAGCTGTTAAATGGTCCTTCTTGCCATCCCAGAGCTCTCGATGTCCCTCCATCCAGGTGGAAGTCGCCTGAGAAGACCCTTTGAAATCCGGCAATCTAAAATGCCCTGTCACAAAAGCGAAAATCATCGTACGTTCCGGCTGCTCCTGCTGCAAGTAACGAATCATGGACAGCATGCCCACAGCACCATTCTCCTCCACTACATTTATCCCATCCGTATGCGTATTTACGATAATCGCTTCGTCTTTATTTTTACCGTCAATTATCACATAAAAGGATTCTGTTGGAGCATTTTTTTGTATTTCTGCTTCTAAAATAACCGTACCTTCTTTATGCTCCTGAGCTGCACTGATCACCTTCTGCCCATCCGTTTCATTAACCCAGATCGCAGGGATTCCAGCATAATCGGTGGTAAAAGGTACATGTTGCTTTTCAACCTTATCGTCGGATACCCCTTTCCAGACTAGAACAACTGCTTTTACGCCCATTTCCTTCGCTTGCTCCAATTTAGCTTCTTTTAAAGCTGTAGTGAGAACTAGATCGCCTTCATTTGGGGCAATTTGGCTTTCCATTGGGGATGAATCCCGCATGTTCATTACGATCCCACTTGGAAAATTTCTGAAATTCTCAATTTCAACGACAGCAATTTTCCCGCTGGCCTGGTCATATTCACCACGCTTCGTATACACCAGTTCCCCTGTTACGCCCTTTTCGTCAGTCTCCCCGGAATAGGGGAAAGCTGAAGAAACATGAATTTCCTGCTGATCAATCATTAAAGAACTGCTCTTTTCTTCCCATCGGTCAAAGGTATAACGATCACGATAAACATTCAACCCCATATCCGTTACCTGCTGCTCCAGCCATGCAATGAATTGATTGTGACCCTCAGAGCCGGTTGTACGGCTTCCAAAAGAATTCATTACCTCAATATCCTTCAGCATCACTGCTGCAGAATCCAATGTATGTTCATCGATCGTCACTGCCGCATTCGTTGCTAATGCCACAGGCTTTGTAATAGGTTTTGCATAGATTCCAATACCCCAATGTACAGTGACGATAAGAGCTGTGATGCTAAATAACACTTTTCGAACCACTAGAAACGCAGTGACTCTTCTACTCTCCTTTTGCCAAAACAGTCCTCTCCATATGCCCGCTACGATCAGCAGCAGGATAGAAAGCGCAAGCAGCCAAAATTCTCCTGTCAGTAAAAACAACCCTTCCGCCGCCACCACAATAATGAATACCACATGTAACTTCTCACGCTGTTTTAAAAGCAAAAAAGAGATGCCTAATTCTGCTAATAAAAAGATAATGGTAACTATCGAGATTACCGTCTCTTTGCCAATAAATACCGTGGCACAAAGTGCTAAGCTCAAAAGCAGCACCGCTGACAATCGTCTATATAAGTTTTCTAACATGACGCCCTCCCATTTCATCTAACTACTATTTTGACATTACATTTGTAATGCCTTATGGTTTTAGCATGTTGAAAGACTCATGAAAAACAATGAAACGAACACCAGAATGTACAAACGGAGGGGAAATGTCATCTCAAATCATGAATTATACAGTCCAAATACCTCTCAGCATCAGTCTCTCGAACGGCCTATTACAATAACTATTCCTCCAAGCAAGAGATCCTGGTGGATTTGGTCGATTCGCTTATTTTTGAAATTAATCAAAAACTCTTGCCTTACACCAATGAATTAACAGGCAAAGCCAAAGAACCTCAAAAATTTATTAAAGTGCTTTTTGAAGTTATTTTTCAACAGCGTAGCATCTACAAAGCTCTTCAAAGCGCGAAGTTTGATCATGTGATTCTGGATTGCTTGAATGAAATGATGCTCTCTACTGCTCAGGACAAAAGCGAAGAGAATGTATATCGTATATATTTTAAAGCGGGAGCACTCTATAATGTTCTCCTCAAATGGATACAATCCGACTTTGCAAAATCCATTGATGAGATGACCAAGATTTGTCTCTATGTATACCAAACTCCAATGTCCCAGGAATAAGGTTTAAATATCGTATTTTTTAATGTCAAAATAACTAAACCACGGAACCAAGTTCGGCTCCGTAGTTTAGTTATCAACCATTCTATTGGATCTGCTTCATGTATTCTTTGAATGCTTCGGCGATTTCTTTGAATTTTGTATGATGCAGGTAATGTGAACCTTCCATCGGGATCATTTTTCCCTGTGCGGATTGTTTGACTTGTTCCTCATGAAGCGGAATCCACTGTTTATTGTGCTCATTATTCGATTGAACAAAGAGAAGCAACGGCAAGTCATTTGGAATTGTGAGTTTTTCTCCATTTTTAAAATTGGAACCGAGGTGGCTCAATTCATTCATCAACGTTGGATTGCCCGCAACTTGATTCGAAATCAAACGCATCTGTTCTTTGGTATGCTCATCGAATGCAAGCGATTCATACGGATCTCCGCTCACTTTTTGGACCAATCTCATAAGACCTGATTTTTTGAGAAACTGCATCGATTTTATAGGCAATTTGACATCCATACCAGGTTGATTAGGAACGCTGCTATCGATGCCGACAAAAGCAACAACTTCATCCCGATAGGTGTTCACATAGGATGCTCCGTAAAGTCCAGTTATAGAATGTCCCATTAGAGTGTATCTGTTAATACCCAGTTGCTGCAGAGCTTCGTGAACCTCACTTACAATATTTTCTGTCGTTCTTTCTTTCTTGGTTTCATCGCTCAAACCATAACCGAAAGGCTCGACCACCACGACTTTATAATTGGGGGAAATTTCATCGATCAATAATTTGAAATCAAGCGCAGGCGTCGGGGTTCCTTGTCCCGGAAGGAGCACAACGGTTTGATCTCCGCTGCCTTGAATGAGCACATTCATCTTTTTCCCGTCCACATTGACATACTGGCCATACGATTCGATTTTCTTTTTCTCGACCCCGTTGCTGATAATATTAACGATAAAAACGATGCCCATGAACAGCACGAGCGCCCCTACAATACCTCCGAAGATTTTTAACCATAGGTTTCGTTTCTTGTGGCTCTTAGTCCCCGTTGTTTTTATTTCCACCATATTTGCCACGTTCATCTCTTCCCTTCCTTGTCCCTGTATCTTATCTGAAGTGCCGCCTTGACGACATGTTCAAAGTGTAATCAACCAAGATGTACTCTTCGTGACGAGAATATGAACGGAATATGAACAAGCCAAAAAGAAAGCAATCTCTAAATGCATTGAAATCAAAACTAAAACAACCTAAGGCATGCACCCTAGGTTGTTTTAATCGTATGATTCTACATTTGTTGTTAATTATGCAGCCCTTGAAATACTTCGTACAAAACTTAAGCGCTCATCTCATTAACGGCTGACGGTTACCTTGATGGTATCGCTTAAGGTCTCTCCCGCTGCATTGACCAGCTCTGCCCGGTATTCATACATGCCGAAAGCGCGGCCAGTGACATCAGTTGTAGCGCTCTGCGCCGCTGGCGTGTTGGCGTTTAGCGCTTGCGTGTCGATTAGCTGCCCGTTCTCGTAAAGGCGGTACTCGGTGGCGTTAGTGCCCCACCACAGATTCATCGATACTTTATAAGAACCGTCTCCGTCCCAGTTGTCATGGGCCAGAACCGGCTTGCCCGGAGCGGCATCGCGTATCGTCACCGTGAGCGGCTGGCTCTTAGTTGTGCCGTATTTATTGGTTAATTCTGCTGTGTAAACATAGTTGCCGTTCGGCTTGCCGTGAAGCACTGTGCTAGTCGTCTGGGCGGACGGTGATACATCCTTCAGCGACTTGGAATCGATCAGCGTGCCATTCTCATAAAGCTTGTAGCTGGTAGCGTTATTACCCCACCAGAGGTTCATGGTGACGGTAAAGTTGCCTTCACTGAGTCCATTACCGTAGCCGCTGTTCGAGTACAACACCGGCTGACCAGGCTTGTCAGTTGCGAGTGCAGCTCCGCCAGTAATTTGGAACTTGTAGCTCTTTTCGGTAGTGTTGCCTACGGCATCGATCACGACATAGCTTACAGTATGAGGCCCGGCACCCAGCTCCGCAGCGTTCAGCGACTGTCCGTCGGCTATGGGCTGTCCATCCAGTAGGAGCTGTTTGGAGGTTACGCCAGACAGATTATCTTCGGCAGTCAATACAAACTTAAGCTGGGCTTCCTCATCCACATCGCCGACCGCATGACCAGACTCCGTCAGCTCCACTGTCGGTGAAACCGTGTCGATATTAAGGGTCAGTGACTTGGTTTCTTCCGCCTTCCCCTTGTCCGAAACCGCATGGTAAGTCAGCGTATACTGTCCGTCTTTGCTTACGGCCAACGGAGTGCTGTATATGGCTTGAGCGGCGCCATTCAACGAGTAATAAACCTTTGCTGTATCGGAGTCGGCCTTCAGGGTCACTTCGGCGGGCTGGTTCAACCAGCCGGCAGCGTTCGGATTCACCGACAACGTCGCTGTCGTTACCGGAGCGGCCTCTGCTTCCACCACGCTGAAGTCCACGAGACTTCTAGGTTTGAGCTGGTATACGCCTTTGAAGATCGCGGCTACGCCCGTAATATTAAGCTTCTGTCCTTCCGAATAAGGGAAGCTGTCCTTCGTGATACCCGTCCGGACATCTATTCGGATATGATTGCTTGTCCCGTCATTGGCGACGGCGTCAAATTCAAAGGAACCGCTTGGAGTTGCGGTGATAATATTCGTCACTTTCACGTCGTTAAGCTTTAGCAGCTGACCTTGATTGGTATCGTTCACCGCTGGTACGGCAACGGGCTTAGGCAGCTCGACTGTGCCGGTCTTCTCGATCTGTACAACTTCGGTCAACTCTAGCTCCGAATTGTACAGCGCCGTGGACGCTGTTACCTTGACCGTATCACCGGCATGGTAGCCACTTTGGCTCTGATAGACATAAAGACCTCCGGTCTCATCCTGCAGATAAAAGGTCTGACCGCCGAAAATACCCGGCTCAGTCGTTACGATTCCCTCAACTGTCACCAACGACCCGACTATCTTGGTTCGGGCTTCGCCGATGGAGACAGTCGCCGGAATCGGATCTTCTTCGTCCGGAAGCGGTTCTGCTGGGACGTTACCGAGCGTTACCGAATCGGTCTTCAGGTTCGTTCCGTTCTGGCGCAAGCGCAGGTTAGATGCAGCCGTGGTACCCGGTTTGATCTGCACGGTCAGATCTTTGTAGGCATGACCATTCAGGTCTGATGTCAGGCTAAAGTTGGCGCTGTAACCATAGCTGCTCGGCCAAGTGCCGTCGCTGTTCTGGATCTTGGCGATCTGGGCTCCGCTGCTCACCTGGTAGATGCCTAACTGGAAGCCTGATACGCTGGTATTGGCAGGCAGATTATCTGCGCTGACACGAATCTGGAAATCCTGCGCGTTAGGCAGCACAGTCTGGTGTGTGAAATTGTACAACGCACTTGCTGTAGCCGCTGCTCCGCCGTAAGAACCTGCCTTGAAGGTTGAGCGGTCATACCATTTATAACCGGCGTTCGGAGCGGCCCATGGCTCTGGCTGCGGTTCGGTGGAGAGTGCCGGCTCTTCGAACGGATGCAACTGTGTAGGCTGATCCAGCGTTAAACCACTTACCTGGGTGAAATCTGTATAGCTCTCCTGTTCGGCGAGCCAGTTAACGGTGTTCACCAAGAGCTCAGCATCGTCAGCCTCCTTAAAGCCGTCGTAAGTCGTTTTCTTGGCACCGGTATCCTCGCGCAAATATTTTGGCGTGGCATCCTCGACCGGGGAGGAGTCGCCGATAAAGGCGGCTTTGCCGGCTCCTTTTTTCGCCACGGCTACGTATGGACCTTCCGCTACGCCGCCGCCATTGTAGACGCCTTGGTCCACTGCGTTGCCCCAAGCATTGTTGGTTTTAGGCAGATAGACGATGCCCTTCGCCCGGGTTGGGTCGAGGATTGCCAGCGTAGAGCCGGCATGCATGGCTACACTTGATACTCCTGCAGTAATACCGAAGGCTTGCTCGGGAGCCACTATGTTGTTTGCGTTAATGTCACCGAGCGCATTGAAGCGGAACCGGACGCCGAACTCATCCGCGAGCCAATCGGAGCTGACCACGCCTTGCATGGCTGCAGAGCCAGCCTCATCGGTGCTCATGCCTTTAGCCGGGTTATCCCAAGCTCCACGGCGGTACCCGTTGAATGCCTCGCTGCCGTCCCAACGGTTCTTATTGCGATCCGCATTGTAATGATCGCCGATGAAGAAGATGCTTCCGCCGTTTTCCACGTATTCCGCCATGGCTGCCTGTTCGCTGGATTTATATGGAATGTTAGATTCGGCTACGACGAAGACATCATAGCTGGAAAGATCGCCTAGCGTAATGGGAGTGGTCTTACGAAGTTCCTTGACATAATAGCCTTCTTGCGCAAGTGCATTGCCAAAGTCGGAAAAGGCACCGTTGATAACCCAGTCGGCCGCCCCGGCTGTCTGCGCGTGAGTATTGTCGAACAGAATTTTCTGGCCTGAATGCTCGTTGACCACTTTGGCTTCAATAAATGGTGCGGGGTCACTTGGCCCCTCAGCGTATATCGCCGAGTCGGCTCCGAATGCGAACAATTGCAGAGGTACGGCAACAGATGCAACCAGCATGCTATTTAGCAGCTTCTTTTTCCAACTTGAATGCTTCTTCTTCATATCCTTCCTCCTTAAGAAATAGATCGGCGGATTTTTCCATAATTGTCCACCGCTTTCGTCTAATATGCTATCTCATAAGGGTTAAGAAAAATATATATTTATGTAAAGTGTTGTAAATTTATACTTTGGGCCTATACAGTGGGTGAAAACAAGGTCGAATCTTGGAAATAAGCTATGAAAAAAGTCTTAGTGATACTGGAGTTTTGGTCCGGGACGTCCTAAGCGTTCAAACAGGAATATCGTTCTTATTATTCGGAAAGAACTGCAATAGAAAAAAGGTACGGAAAAACATCACGTTTTCCGTACCTTTTTCATTTTAGAACTTATTGGACAGCCATTTCATTGTTAAATCCCTTTTATCTTCATTGATGTAAATAAATATTATACAGAACCTGTGCAGCTTCTGCTCTCGTTGTCTCGCCTTTAGGGCTCAGGTGCCGTTATTCATTGCTTCTGGATAACCGTCACCGCCGGAGAAGCTAGCAGACGGGGTGGCTGTCAGCGCTGCGTTTTGCAGCCCTGCATTTACGACATATACAGTGGTTCGTACTTCTAGATCGCTGTCTTTGACTGTCCCTCTAGCTTCGAATTCACCTGTATTCGCATAGCTGTCAGGATCAATTACATCCCACTTAGTCTCCCTCTCCATGAATCCGTAATCTGATAGAATATTCACCTGGGCGGGAAGTATCGGGGATATTTCTTTCTTTGTCACTAAGCTAATTGCCCGGTAAGTGTCGTTGGTGTCTTCTTTAAGCTCAATCGTTACATCCTTACTATCCTTCTTATCTTCGTCTGCCGCTGTGAAGGTAAACACATAGGTGCCTGCCTTACTGACGCGCGCATATGCCGTTGCTTTGTCTCCTCCTACAAAAGTAATCTCTCCAGCACCATCAGGCTTTTGCTTAACGGTCCATGCATACGACAAAGTAGGTTCAAATACCGCACTGTGCACTGGATCAGGTATTGCCTCGCCGGATAATACCAGATTACTGTTATTCGTAACATCCTGAGTTACAGTCACTTGGCCAATTTCCGGCGGCAGTTTCTCAGGAGTTGCTGCCAGTTGAAAGGTTACTTGGCCGGAACCCGTTTTCTGTCCGTCATTGGCAATGAGCTCGACCGTATATGTGCCTTCTTTTGTACCGACTGCCGCACCAGCGGCGAAGGAAATTACATGCTGTATAGCATAGGCATACCCGCTGTCGGCGCCGGCAAAATTATGCACGGTTACACGGTCGTCATAGGTATCAGATAAAGTCTGGTATTTGTTATTCCAAGGCATGGGCAAACCGATATCACCGAATTCAATATATTTTCCGCTTTTGTTTTTCACGGTGATTTCCCACAGCATCGAACCGTCTTGGGTATCCATATCAAATACGGACTTCACGTCAAAACCTTTCATTACGCGCTGGGCTGTGGAGTCCAGGTTCTGTCCGATAAAGTTGACTTCCACTTTCTTACCGTCTCCTGAGGCTGTTTTCGCAATATAGGGATTATTAGGATTGATATCGGAGTATTTTGTTGATCCGCCGGCCGCAAGCGTTTTATTGGTATCTACCTCTAGAAAGCCCTCTCTGTTGTCAGGGAATTGTTCACTGTCACCAGTACGATAAGAAAAAATCATTTCGCCCATCCATTGGTGCTGGATATTGTTTTGAGGGATTGTGTCGTTAGGCAGAACAAAATTGATAGGCTCTCCGTTTTTATTGGTAGGGTTATTATTGATATACAGTTCTTCTATCTGACCTAAATCACCGACTTTCGCAGAAAGGCTAGTATTCGTTATATCATTTTTTACTGCAGATACCGTGGCCGCGGCGCTAATCTCCATAGGAACCGATTGAACAAACAACAGCAGAGCAATCGTAAGTGGCCTTAGCTTTTTAGTCATCATTTACTTCATAACCTCCTGTTTTTGTACTTAGTAATAAAATTAATTCAAGTATTTTTTACTCCTTTCTTCCATCCCATTAATAGAAAGCGCTTACTTAAGTGTATCATCCGTAGTTTCACTGAAAAACGAATATAACAACCAATATTTATAAAATTCCACACTTTTTTCTCTTTGCAATGTACTTATAGCAAATTTATTGTGCCGAAATACAAGAATCAAAAAAATCCCCTCATGTATACAGGAAGAGTTCACGATCACGTGATCTCTTATAGCCCTGTCTAACATGAGGGGACTTTTGGCTAAAAAGCAGGCTTTGCTTGATGCAGCGCATGCTTCATTCCATTATTTATTGAAATTAATCTTCTCCGAACCGTTCTCAAGAATGATCGAAGTGTCCCGCGGCTTTGTTTCCGCGATTTTACGCCCAGCTCTGAATGAATAAAGAACTCCGGCCTGTTTACGAATGGTCTCATACTCGTTCTCTGCTTCAAGAACGATGAAGTTGGCAGGTTTACCTTCTTCAATGCCATACTTATCCTCGATATTCAACGTTCTTGCGCTATTTTTCGTAATAAGATCGATTGAATTTACAATTTGGTCGTATCCGAGCAACTGAGAAGCATGAATGCCCATGTGGAGCACCTGAAGCATGTTGCCTGTACCTAGCGGATACCATGGATCAAAGATATCATCGTGACCGAAGCATACATTAAGTCCGGCTTCCAGCAGTTCTTTGACGCGAGTTAATCCTCTTCTTTTCGGATAAGTGTCAAAGCGTCCCTGCAGATGGATGTTAACCAGAGGATTGGAGACGAAATTTAGGTCAGCCATCTTCAGTAATCTGAACAATTTGTACGTATAGGCATCATTGTATGAACCCATCGCCGTTGTGTGGCTTGCTGTCGTGCGGGAGCCAAGCCCGCGTTCGTAGGCTTCTTTGGCTACAACTTCTAAGAAACGGGATTGCTCGTCATCGATTTCGTCGCAATGGATGTCGATCAGGCGGTCGTACTTTTCAGCGAGGTCAAACACAACCTTCATCGAATCGACGCCATATTCTCTTGTAAATTCGAAGTGTGGGATACCACCCACCACATCAACGCCCATTTTCAGCGACTCTTCTAGTAATTCTACGCCATTCGGGTAGGAGTGAATACCTTCCTGTGGAAAAGCGACAAGCTGGATGTCAATGAATGGTGCCATTTCTTCTTTCACTTCAAGCATCGCTTTAACGGCGGTCAAGCTTGGATCGGTGACGTCTACATGTGTTCTTACATGCTGGATACCCTGCGCGATCTGCCACTTCAGTGCAGTTTTAGAGCGTGTTTTAACGTCTTCGTGCGTCAGGAAGGCTTTACGTTCTGACCAACGCTGAATGCCTTCAAATAGTGTTCCGCTCAAATTCCATTCCGGCTCACCAGCTGTTAACGTTGTATCCAAGTGAATATGAGGTTCAATGAACGGCGGCAGCACAAGTGAGCCGTTAACGTCAATTACTTCCTCATTCGCAGTTGATTCCAGTGACTGTGTGATAAGCTCAAACTTCCCATCTTTCACTACAATATTCCATAAACCTTCTTTACCCCGCAATTTTGCGTTTTGTATAATCATTTAAATTCCCCTTTTCTTTGGATTTTCTCGCAGAAACGATCAGCATCAACACGGTATATACAACCGCTGTTCCGATAAGTGCATTGAGTGGTGTTATTCCTGGAGCCAGCTGGGCAAAGGCCACACCGATAGCCCATGCCACCATCGCTATCCAGTTTACATTCTTGAAAGTCATGTCCGCAAATGGTTTATAGTTTCTGCGCTTCACAATAAAATAGTCTGCGATGATGATAGCTCCGATGGATGGTATCGCTGCGCCCAGCACATTCAAGAAACCGACGAAGTTGTTGTACATCCACATGGCAAATACTGTACCTACGATGCCGTTCACAATAACGAAAAACTTTTTCGATATTTTAGTGATATTGGCAAAGCCCAGCCCGGAAGCGTAAAGTGCATTATCGTTGGTCGTCCAGATGTTCAGCCCCAGAACGATGATTGCAGGAATGAGCAGTCCTTGCAAGAACATGACCTCAGAGATATCAGCTAGATTGTAAGCCATTGCGCCGACTGCGCCGAATAGGAACATAAGAGAGTTCCCAAGAAAGAACGAAATGACAGTGGCTGTAACCGCCTGCCGGGACGTCCTTGCAAACCGGGCAAAATCGGGCGTCAGCGTTCCGCCGCTAATGAATGACCCGATACAAATGGTCAATGCTGCTGCTGCGGTAAGCGACTCTGTTGGTGAGTAATCGAGCAACCCTTGCAGACCACCCAGCGTGTTAACTCCTTCGAACACGGAGTAACCACCGAGAATTGCAATGGCCGGAACTGCTATATAACCCAGAATGACGAGCGACTTCATGCCGAAGATGGCTGATGCCGTCATTGCGAGACCAAACACGAAGATCAAAAGGTACACATTCCAGTCCATCGCTCTGGCGACCGGTACCGCGAACATGGCTACACCGACACCGAACCATCCTACCTGTGTGAAGCCAAGTAGGAAAGAAGGAAGGTACGATCCTTTTTCACCGAACGCATATTTTGCAAGCAAATGCGTGGAAAGACCTGTTTTGGCAGCGATATGTGCCAGTGCTCCCGTATAGATGCCGAGTGCCAGATTACCGGCAAGCACGATTCCAATGAACTCCATGAATGTCAAGCTGACCCCTAACGTTCCTCCTGCCAACATGCTTGCGGAAAAGAAAGTGAACGCCAACATGACGGAAAACGTCTTCCCAAAATGATTTCTCTGCGTTTTCGGCACCGCTTGCCACGAAAACTCTTGATCTTGTTTACTCATCAGAATACCCCCATATAAAGTGTCCTGATACCAAAAAAGCAGAAACAAAAGAGGCTACTCGTCAAATCAATCTGACAAGTAGCCTCTTTAGTTCATCATAACCCGCGCGAAGACACAGAGCATCCCTTGACGGAATATGCCCTGATTCTTAGCTGATTATAAAAATCCGCTGTCCTTGTCAGCCTCTCTGGACTGAATTAAAGGTACCAGTATTTAATTACATTCTATTATTTTAGAAAAACCTTTGGATGTCAATGTCATTAATATCCATTGATTAGAATCTTCATTTGAAAGCTGCACTCGGAATTTTTAATAGGATGATGTCGACCACGCCTTCCATATGGCACTCCGCATCTATTAAACTATTAAGTAGTGCCAAGTAATAAATTCACAATTGTATCAAGTTGAAGCTCTAATGAAAATGGGTCCTCCATTACGAATTCATCATGATAGTTATCACCATATAAATAAACTTTGCCATTTTTCACTGCAGGTATGCCTTTCCAAATGTTACTTTCCATTGCTTTTTTGGTTGCATCAGCATCGCCGTTATATACAAAAACATAATCACCTAAGTATTCTGGAAGAACTTCAAGTGAAATCGATTCAAACCCTTCCGCCATATTTTTTGCATTTTCTGTTGGAGGCAGCTGTAGCATATTGTAGATAGTCGAAGATCCATAGTTTCCGCCCTTTGCCGCTAAGACGTATACTGCTTTTTCTGAAAATGAAACAACCGAGACGGTCTCCCCTTCCTTGATCACCCCGGATAGTTTTGACTTTGCTTCAGCTACTTTCTGTTCGTATTCCGTAATCCATTCTTCTGCTTCTTTTTCTTTTCCAAAAATCTTGCTTACACTCCTAAACTTATCAAGCGGCCCTGCTGTTGTTAACCCCTCCCAATAAGGCAGAAAAACAGTCGTTCCAATTTTCTCATATTGTTCTATATTCTCATCGATTGAGCCGATAATTAAGTCCGGATCTAGCATCGTTAATTTTTCCAGGTTTAAAGGGAAATTGCCTAAATCTTCAATTTTCTCGATCGTTTCTTTGGGAATGTCTGCCTTTTCCATCCAACCTTCATCCAGCATAAACGTTCTTACACCGATTGGAACTATACCTAATTTCAATAAATGTCCCATATATTGATCAGATGCCACTCTTTTCGGCTCTGCGGGTACTTCTACATCTCCCTTAGGTGTTGATACTATTCGGGTTTTCAAAATTTCTTCTGATTTTGTTTGATTTACGTTTCCATTCCCTGCACTTTGCTCCTTCGCAGCTGTGCCCGTCCCGCTGGAGCAAGCACTTAATAATAGAGAACCGCAAAGCAGCAAAGCTGCCGTCGTCTGAGATTTTGTCATTTTAAACATATGTAATTCCCCTTTATCCGTATTATGATAATGATTATCATTATTAATATACTGTTGAACGATGTGTTCAAAAATAGAGGATGTGGGGAAGTTTGATGGATTTTCAGCAACTTTATGTCGCTGTAACTCTCTTGTTCTAAAATGTGCAGGTGAAGCTCCTTTTCTTTTCTTGAAAATTCGGCTGAAATAATAAACGTCTTTATAACCAACGCTTGCTGAAATTTCCCCCACAGAAGCATCTGTTGTCAATAAAAGCTTTGCTGCAAGATCAAGCCTAAACCAAATTAAGTAATCAATCGGACTCATACCTGTGTACTCTTTAAACAATGATGACAAATGATAAGCACTAAAATTAAATACTTCCGCAAGAGAATCTAATGTGATAGGCTCCGCGTAGTACTCCTGGATATAGGTGATTACTTGGACTGCTACACTTGTTTGTTTCACCTCAGTCTCTTTTCTATGTAACTCTGTTAATTGCTGATGAATGAATTGATAAAAAAGTGATTTTACGTTGAGTCTCTCTTCTTGCTCGTTCCATTTTTGATACATCATTTGAATTTTGTTATAAAGTAAAATGGGTGCATCAGGGGTAAAACAATATTGTGATTGGAAGAGATCCTCTTCATGAATCCATGCACGGTAATAAATGATATAGTAAACAAATTTTTCGCTTGTTGGAACAATATTGAGGGTCGCCCCTTTTCCGCTATGCAAAAATTGATATCCTGTAAAAGAAAATTCAGACCGATCTAACTGAACTTGAGCACTTCCATGTACCGATAGTAAAAATATGTTGGCTGGAATCTTATATTTTTGAAGTATTTCGCCTTGCACCATTTCAATATGGCGTACGTCCATTAACTTGACCGTCGCTTGATCCCAAAGAAATATTTGATTGCTTTTGTGCATAATGATTGCCCCTCCGTTATCTTTCTAATGATAATCATAAATGATAACCATTATCAATAACAGTCGAGATATTTATTTGAGCTCCTCTTCGCAAAATACTTGTAAATGATTACTAGCCAGAATAGTGTTAAAATATGGGTAAAAAGGATAACTAATTTGTAACAGGGAGAACAACTATGAAAATGAGATTCATAATGAATACAATCTTTGTTTTGTCACTTGCAATTCTAACTGCAGCAGCAGCTCCTGCAGATGAAGTCGACTACCAAATCTTCATTAAAAAACAGAGGATTTCGGGAGATATAACTGCTGTTAATGAGTCAAATACTACACTGCTGCCCGCTGCACCTTTCTTTAATGCTTATCACTTTAAAATTAAACCTCAGGAAAATACCAAATTGATTATAGTGACAGATGGTTATACCAAATTAGAATTTGAAATAGGCAATACAACGGCTTACCTTAAAGGTATGAATCCATACACAGAACAAGGATATGGAGATGATGGCTTAAAAGTGAAACTCGCTGTGGCTCCAACAATAATAAATGACCGAATATATTTACCGATCTCTCTTATCGCCAAGAGTCTGGGTTTACATTATCAAATTGACAAACAAGAAAAGAAAATTATTTTTTATTCAATTCCAAAGAAATCTGCATGATTATGATTCTTAATCTTTATTTCTTCCGAAATCTATTTCTATATGGCTTTTGATTTACTCCCAAACATAAACCTTCTCAACACAAACTCAAAGTGTCCATATTTATGTCCGTGACTACAATTCATTTCTTCGGGTATTCAATACTTATTGAAACAATACATTACAACGTAATAATCATCTGCTAAGCCGATCCAGAAAGGATCGGCTTATTTTTAAAGGTTTCTTAAGATCAATCTTGTCTATTCTCAACAGACTTCATGCGGTTTTGATCGTCAGGCACTCGGTCATTACTGAATTCCTGGCCTGCTTCTACTTCACCATGGCCGGAAGCACTTCGAGCAAAATTTGTGAACTGCCTTTTTTGCTCATCTAGCTTATGTTTACTTTTTAGAAGCTCCTGCGGATCCAGATTTGTCATAATGCTATCCTCCCAAAATGGAATTATGCTGTTTATTCGCACTACAGAAGTTTTCCATAATTGAGCGGTGCTTATGCAAAAAATTCAAATTCCTATTTTATAACTGAAAAAACTCCTACTCACCCTAAGTAGAAGTTTCAAAACTAAGATCTATTTAACGAAAAATATCAATTATTTTAGTCAAAACAAGATATTCTAAAACAACGATCCCGACGCAAATCATTATAAAAAACTGAAGTCTTGCCGTATTCAATCTATCCTTCCAATACTCTCCTCGGAATAATGAAATGATGTTAGGTGTAAAAGTATGTCTAACTGTTTCGTTATAATCATCATTATCCGCAAAGAACACGCGAAACAATACCTTATATACCGGAATATTTAAGAACAGTAGAAAAATGATTATAACAAGTTCGAGTCTCAATGTACTCTCCTCCCAAGATTCAATTATCCTAATTTTACCACATGAATAACTGGAACTTGGAAAGACAGCTTTAAATGAATCATCAATTAATTACATTAATACCAATTTAAAAAAACTCCGCGCAAAAAAAGGCGTACCCCTAATTGGAATACCCCTCTTAAGCTTACCGTATCACCCTTCGGGCAAAATCAACGAACTGAAATTTGTCCAACCGGTGTCTAGACTCGGTATATTGGAAAAGCACTGTATTCTCCAGATAAACATAGTTTCGGACTACTACAATATGTGAGAAGCCCTTCAAATCGAGTAATCGATGATCCTCCTCGGTTGAGGGCTCAACGGATATCAGCTTCTTCGCATAACTGATCTTAAGTCCCAACTTCTGCTCCAAATATTCATAGAGTGAGCCTTCCGCGATTTCCTCGTTTAAGAATGGAACAATATCCGCTCGGAAATAATCCTTATCCAAAATGATCCGATCTCCTTCAATCTCTCTGGCACGAATTACTTTCCAAACCAGGGTTTCAGGCGGAATCTGTAGATGTCTGGCGAGCGCGGCCCCTGCCGGCTCACTTATTGTCCGCTCTACCAGTGTCCGTGAGGCAGTACCCAGTGTATCGGACATCTCTTTAAATGAAATCAAACCGGTAATGGGGAAATCCATTCTCGTCATGTCAAGCACAAAGGAGCCTCTGCCCTTGATTTTGTGAATGTATCCTTCACGGAACAAGAGGTTCAGTGCTTTGCGAACGGTTTCTCGTGAAGTGCTGTAAGCTTCAGCAAGTTCACTTTCGGAAGGCAGCTTGGTTCCCGGCAGCAGTTGTCCAGAATGAATTTGGTTGCTGTACACATTATAAATTTGCAAATATTTATTTTCTCTCAATTTTGATCACCGCCCTTTATTGTATCACGTCATGCCTTTGGAAGCATCGATTCAATTGGAATACGGCACACAAGAAGAAACGACTTTGTCGTCCTTTAAAGACGAAACCGTTTCACGAAGTAATATAAGAGGATTATATACCGTGGAACATATAAATTTATAGAAAGACAGCCCCTGGGGGCTGTCTTTCTATAGTATAAAGTCTTTGCCAATATAACATTTATCAACCCTTGAGATGAACAGTCAAGATACTTGTTTGTTTAGCCGTAGCTGGTCCTGTCTTCTCTTCAATCTTCTCGATCATTTCCTGACCTACTGGAATGATGATTGGAGTAATCAACGGGTAACCTGCTGCACGGATAGCTTCCATATCAAATTCCAGCAGAAGCTCACCTGCCTGCACCTTGTCTCCAATATTCTTAAAGGTGGTAAATCCGCTACCTTTAAGTGACACGGTATTAATTCCCACGTGGATGAGTACCTGTACACCACTGGCATGCTCCAATATAAGCGCATGTTTGCTCTTGATCACATGAGCTACTGTAGCATCAAAGGGAGCATATACTTTACCCTCAGAAGGTTCGATTGCAATGCCATCGCCCATTTGCTTCTCGGCAAAGGCGGGATCGGGAACTTGTTCCAATGGTACTGCAGTTCCACTGAGCGGAGAGATAAGCTCCAGAATATTCACGGAGTCCTGTGACTCTTGAACTATAGGGCGGCTGTGCAAATTGTCTGTCTCGCTCACAGTACTAGTAACCTTTGTAGCTGAGTTCTTTTCGGAACGCCCCACCACAGAACGGCCATACAATACAGTGGCGACAAATGGCACAATGAGAACAATAAGCATGCCAATGAAGAACACGCCCCACTGGTTCGGGAATATCGAAAGAAAGCCGGGAATCCCGCCTACGCCAATGGAAGAAGCGCGAACCTGATTAACGGTAAGAAGCATACCTGCAATCCCTGAGCCGATCATCCCGAAGATGAAAGGATAACGATAGCGGATATTCACTCCGAAGATCGCCGGCTCCGTCACGCCGAGGAATGCAGAGACGGAAGATGTAGCCGCTAAGCCTTTTGCCTTCTGTTCTCTGACTACGAACATCATTGCCAGTGCCGCTGCACCTTGTGCAATATTGGATAACGCTAACATCGGCCAGAGGAAAGTGCCGCCCTCGCTGCCGATGAGCTGCACATCAACCGCCAAGAAGGTATGATGCATACCAGTGATGACCAGAAGCGCATAGAATCCGCCGTAAATCAAGCCACCAAGAAGTGCAAAATGATCAAATACAAAGATCAGGCCGGAGGTGATGGCATTGGCAATGCCAAAAGTAACCGGTCCGATAATGGTGAAGGCCAGAAAACCTGTAATCAGTAAAGTCACTGGCGCAACAACCAGCAGTTTAATGGAATCATGCACCCGGCGGTTGAGGAACTTCTCCAGCCTTGCCAGAATATAGGCCGAAACCAGCACAGGCAATACTTGTCCCTGATAACCGATCTTCTCCAAATGCCAACCGAACAAATTCCAGGTTGGAACAGTTCCCTCAGTGGAAGCACTTGCATAGTTATAGGCACTTAATAGATCCGGGTGCACTAGAATGAGACCCAAAACAATCCCGAGCAGAGGACTGCCACCGAACCGTGTAACAGCTGCCCAACCGATAAGTGCTGGTAAAAAGGTAAAAGCTGTGCTGGCAATCGTATTAATAATCGCAGCAATGTCTTTCCATGCGGGATAGACATCCACCAGCGACTGATTATCAAAGAAGATACCAGGTCCGGTCAAAATATTATTGATCCCTAGCAGCAAACCTGCGGTTACGATAGCCGGTAGAATAGGAATAAATATATCAGCCAGCGTCTTGATCGCACGCTGCAGCGGATTCTGTTTTCGGGCAGCCGCGGATTTCACTTCATCTTTGGAAGAACGAGAACCGCCTGTGATCTGAATCATTTCATCGTATACTTTATCTACAGTTCCCGGTCCGATAACGATCTGAAACTGCCCTTGGCTAGAAAATTGTCCCTTTACTAGTTCGTTGCGGTCCAAGGCTTTCGAATCCACCTTGCTCTCATCATACAGCGAGAATCTCAGCCGGGTTACACAATGTGTCGCAACCTCTATATTCTCCTTGCCCCCAATTGCCCGTACAATATCCTCAACATTTTTGCGGTCTATAGCCATATTTTCACTCCTTACATAATTGATTTGTGCTCCTTCTCAAGTACACCTCGTTAGCGGATTAACCACATGTAGGAAGCATAAGGACTAAGCTGAAGCTCTTGTGTTAAAGCAGGTGTATCTGTTGTGTTCCCAATCAGGAGTTCGTCCCTGCCCCTCGATGACAATTCGGACCAGTGACCGTCTTCAAAGCGGAAGGTAATCCGTTTACTGCTGAAGTTTGAGACCACGACAAGCGCTTCCCCATCTCCTGTTCTA
Source organism: Paenibacillus sp. FSL R5-0345 (assembly GCF_000758585.1). Lineage (NCBI taxonomy): Bacteria > Bacillati > Bacillota > Bacilli > Caryophanales > Paenibacillaceae > Paenibacillus > Paenibacillus sp. FSL R5-0345. Next base: position 3,445,420 of record NZ_CP009281.1, on the reverse strand, counting down.
GCGTAAGCGAATACTTCAGGGTGTGCTTCATCGAGTCTCTTGAATACACCGTCTATAAATATCCCATACTCTTTGCGTAACGCAATTAGCTTGCGGTAATGATGGAAGATGGATTTGGGATTGGCTAGCTCCTTCTGCACATTGATGTCCGGATACCGTTCATCAACTTTCAGCCATGGAGTACCGGTGGTGAATCCGGCATTTCGGCTGTCATCCCACTGCATCGGCGTTCTTGAATTATCCCGTGAACGTTCCTGAAGAATACTCAAGGCAACCTCAGGGCTTTTCCCTTGTTCGCACAATATGCGGAACATATTCAGTGACTCGATATCACGGAACTCATCGATACTATTCCATACCGGATTTGGCATACCGATTTCTTCCCCCTGATAGACATAAGGTGTCCCTTGAAGTCCATGCAGCGTTGTCGCGAGCAGCTTGGCGCTCTCCACCCGGTAGACCTTATCATCAGTGAATCGGGAGAGGGCACGCGGTTGATCGTGATTGTTAAAAAATAATGCGTTCCAGCCCCGGCCTTTCTGCATTTCAGTCTGCCACTGCGTGAACAACCGTTTCATCGCCTCAAAATCATAGGGCATTAGCTCCCACTTCTGTCCATTCGGATAATCGACTTTTAAATGATGAAAATTGAACGTCATGGAAAATTCCCGTTCTTCAGGGTTCGAGTACTTGATGCAATGCTCCAGTGTAGTTGAGGACATCTCTCCTACAGTCACCATCTCATACGGACCAAATACCTCTTCATACATCGCTTTGATGTATTCATGAACACGTGGACCGTCAGTATAGAACTTTCGTCCATCCCCCGGCGGAACACTTCCGTCATCATTAGGGAAGCGCTGATCCTTGGAAATTAAGTTAATTACGTCCATGCGGAAGCCGTCGACACCCTTTTTAGCCCAGAATAGCATCATATCATTCACTGCTCTAAGGACCTTCTCGTTCTCCCAATTCAGATCCGCTTGGGTTTTATCGAAGAGAGTTAGATAATATTGTCCCGAAGCTTCATCGAACTGCCAGGCAGGGCCTCCGAACTTCGACTGCCAGTTGTTGGGTAAGCCTCCGTCCGGAGCTGGGTCCTTCCAGATATAGTAATCACGGTAGGGATTGTTCCTGCTTGAAATGGATTGTTTGAACCACTCATGTTCTGTTGAAGTATGGTTAACCACGATATCGATCATTAGCTTCATTCCGCGTCTATGCAATTCCTGTACTAACTCGTCGAAATCCTCCATCGTTCCAAAATCCGGGTTAATATTTTCATAATCCGCAACATCGTAACCGTTATCATGTTGCGGCGAAACATAGACCGGCTGTAACCAGACAATATCAATTCCAAGGGTCTGTAAATAATCTAACTTTTCAATAAGTCCTTTAATATCTCCTGTTCCGTTGCCTGTAGTGTCCTTAAAGCTCTTTGGGTACACCTGATACACCGTGGACCGGCGCCACCATTCTGAATTCTGGAACTGACTCAAGTTGAACACCTCCAAATGAATTACTGTATGTCAAATATTAAACCTGTATATACAAGTTCAAACACATCCACAGTTTAAACCTGTATATACAGGTTGTCAATACTAATAATTATCTAAGCCGTGAGCAAAAGAAGTGACAAGAACATTTAGACTGATACTCTTAACTACGATTCATTGGAAAAGGGTATTGCCTGATGGTTTATCTTTTATTAACCATTTGATAATCAATTATTCTTTTTCATTTATTTCCCATCTAAATACTTGTTCAAAATCACAACAAAAAAAAGCCGCTTTCTTAGCGACTTTTTGTATACGTAGATGTCCAGTTAAAAAGACGAACAGGATACCTTTTTACGAAATATAAGTTAGGTATCCTGCTTCATAATAAATTTAGTTTTATTTAAGTTCCTGGAGGAGGCTCTGTCCAAATTGTGGCAGGGCTACACCAAAATTTTCTGCAATGGTTGCTCCAATATCCGAAAATGTCTTACATACAGGAAGCTCACATTGTTGATTGAAACGCTTACTGTAGATGAGTAAAGGCACATATTCACGGGTGTGATCTGTACCAGTATGAACGGGATCATTGCCATGATCTGCCGTAATCATAAGAAGATCATCTTCACTCAGCTCCGCGAGAACTTCCGTCAATCGTTCGTCAAATTCTTCTAGTGCTTTCCCGTACCCGATCGGATCTCTGCGATGACCATAAAGAGCATCAAAATCAACAAGATTCAAGAAGCTAAGTCCTGTGAAATCACTATGAATGGTCTCCATGAGTTTATCCATGCCATCCATGTTAGACACTGTGCGCAAAGACTTGGTGACACCTTCTCCATCATATATATCTGAGATTTTGCCAATCGCTAGTACATCTAACCCAGCATCCTTGAGCTCATTCATCACGGTTCTTCCATAAGGCTTCAAGGCATAATCATGGCGGTTCGATGTTCTTTTGAAATTTCCGGGCTGTCCGAGGAACGGTCTTGCGATCACTCTACCTAACATGTAGTCCTCGCGTAAAGTAATCTCTCTGGCAATCTCACAGATTTGATACAGTTCTTCCAAAGGAATAACCTCTTCATGAGCGGCAATTTGAATCACTGAGTCTGCTGATGTATAGACAATGAGTGCACCGGTGTCCATATGCTCTTGTCCAAGCTCATCGAGAATAGCAGTACCGCTAGCGGGTTTATTCCCAATTACCTTTCTTCCCGTTCTTTCTTCTAATTCATTAATTAATTCATATGGAAATCCTTCAGGAAACACTTTAAAAGGAACCTCAATTCGCAAACCCATGATTTCCCAATGGCCTGTCATCGTATCCTTTCCATTTGAAGCCTCTCGCATTTTTGACCAATAAGCTAAAGGCTGATCTACCTTGGGAACTCCGGGTATTTGGTCAATATGACTTAACCCTAACTTGGATAACACAGGAACATGTAGTCCATTCATTTTTTCCGCAATATGCCGTAATGTATGTGATCCTGTATCCCCAAACTTTTCAGCATCTGGAGCTTCACCAATACCTACAGAATCCATAACGATGACGAAAACACGCTTAAAACGGGGTGTTTGTTTCATGTTAATACTCCTTGATTCAACTAGAATATGATACCGATAATCAAAGCAGATAAAACGCTTACAAGTGTGGCACCGAATAACAGCTTTAATCCAAATCTAGCTACGATATTCCCTTGTTTTTCATTCAATCCCTTCACAGCACCCACAATGGTACCAATGGACCCGAAGTTAGCAAATGAGATTAGAAAAACGGAGACAATAGCTGTAGTACGTCCGCTTAAACCGTCTTGGATCTTAACAAAGTCAAGCATAGCAACGAATTCATTCGCAACAAGCTTTGTCGCCATAATACTTCCTGTATCAACTGCTTCATGCCAAGGCACACCGATAAGAAAGGCGATTGGTGCAAAGACATACCCTAAAATTCCTTGAAACGAAATACCGAATACTCCGCTGAAGACCCCGTTAATTAGAGCAATGATTCCCACAAAACCAACCAACATTACTCCAACTACTATGGCTACCTTGAAGCCATCCATAATATATTCGCCCAGCATTTCAAAAAACGTTTGTTTTTCCGCTACCTGAACTTCAACAATATCTTCTTCAGGTGTAACTTCATATGGATTAATGATGGATGAAATGATAAATCCACCGAAAAGGTTTAATATTAATGCAGCTACTACATATCGAGGTTCTAGCATCGTCATATATGAACCAACGATTGACATGGATACCGTCGACATTGCGGACGCACATAATGTATACAAGCGATGTTTTGGCAATAATCCCAGTTGGTTTTTCACCGAAATAAACACTTCATTTTGTCCTACAATTGCAGCTGCAACTGCATTATAGGATTCCAATTTGCCCATGCCATTTATTTTACTCAGTACCAAACCAATATACTTTATAATGAATGGCAATATTTTATAATGTTGCAAAATCCCTATTAATGCTGACATAAAAACAATTGGCATCAAAACATAAAGGAAAAATGTATGCGCCCCTTCATTTGCAATCCCGCCAAATACAAAGTCAATACCTTCATTGGCGTAGCCAAGTAATTTTGCAAAACTATCAGCAAAGCCTTTAATTAAGAATTCGCCTATACTCGTTTTTAGGATAATTAATCCCAAGCCTATTTGAATAGCGATCATTACAATGATTGGACGATATTTAATCTTTTTCTTATTGTTACTTCCAAGCCATGCCAGTAATAGAACAATAACTAAACCGGCAACAGAAATTAGATAGTGCATTTTTAACCCTCCAAATTATCGGTTGATTTTCTTGGAATCCTCATTTCGAAATGTATCTTTCCACATTAACCCTTGTTCCAAAATAATCGCCAATAGACTTCCGCAGATTAATCCATTATTTAAAATGGCTATCACGATCGGAGATAAATGGGCTGTAGCTGATGAAGGGATAAACATTAGACCCACACCCACTAAAAGGGAAACTCCACTAACGATAAAAGTTCGTTCTTCATGAATGACCTTCTTCAATTCCTTTAGCGCTAGTCCGACCATCTTCACAAAAATGACGAAGGTAACGGAATAGCCTATGGGAGCTGGAATTGCTGATATAACATTCATCATTGGCGGAAATAAGGATATTGAGATCACTAAGCAGCATCCAATTAAAAATGATCTGCGCTCCTTCATCCCTGTTTGTTCAACATATCCCGCCGCTCCCGAGATAGGGACAGAGCCGACCGCTCCTAAACCGCCACTAATAAGATGTGTAATTCCAGAAGTAAACCCGGCGCGCAAATAACGACGATGATCCACTTGCTTTTGTTTCATAACGGTCTCCATCAAACGGATGGACGCAACTGCATTGGTTATTAATAACAGCGTTAATAAAAATGCAGTAGTGATGGTCCCGGCATCGAATTGAGGTCTGCCAAATGGGAATATTTTCGGTAGCTTAAACAAAGTATCCGCATGAGAAAACACCGGTATAATACCGCAGATAATAAATAATAGGCAGCCTATCAATATACTGAAAATTATTGAAAACTGGCTGAGTACTACAAAGCGACTTTTTCCTAACCAAAAGGTAATGCAAACCACAATCACACTCAGGATGAATACTTTAACATCTAACGTGGTGTGGGCTATGGTAATCCCCATCATCCCTTTCATAAAAGATCCACTTAATTGAAAGATCAATAAAAGTAAATAAATAAAAGTGATGGTGGGAGTAAATAGACGAGCGATTTTATCCATTAGCTTAAATGCCGAAATTAGGATAAATAACACACCGCTAATGATCATTGCCCCACTTAAAGCTTGTAAAGCACCATTGTTAGAAGAATAAAGTCCCCCTACTAAACTTGCGTAAATCGTAAAAATGCTCCACCATAACCCTGCCGGACCTTCGTGAATAGGGAATTTATGCCCCATCAGGCCTTGTAAAAATCCAGCTATCCCTAAAGTAATCATTGTGCTCTGGATAAGTCCAGAAGTCTCTATGGGTGTTAAGTTATATAAATCTGCGATAGCAATGGGTGCAGCAATTGCACCAGCGATCATAAAAATCATCCACTGCAATCCTGACAGTATTCCCTTCATTTCTTTCTCACTCTCTTCTCTAACAACACTGCTCTTATTAATTAATCAGCCATCAATGACTGTATTAAGAGCTATTTCGACCATTTCATAAAAGGATTGTTCACTTTCTTTATGAGTCAGGTGTTCCTGTCTTAACAATTGACTGCCGACTGTCAAAATCGATAACGCTTTTACACCATATTTTGCCGCTAAAGTGTATAGGGCTGTGCTTTCCATTTCTACCGCTAAAACCCCGAAATCCATAAACTTGTGAAGTCGATCTAAGCTCTCACGATAGAATTCGTCAGAATTATAGATGTTACCAACAAAGACATTTGCATTTTTAGCTTGTGCTTGTTGATATGCTTTTATTAACAATGAGAAATCTGCCGTAGGTGCGAAATTACAGCCATGGAAGATCTTCTCCGTCATATTACTGTCTGAAGACACCGCTTGGGCTAATATAATATCTCGGATATTGATGTTTTCCTGCATCGCGCCGCATGTACCAATGCGAATCAATTTCTTAACTTCATAATCGACGATCAATTCTGTAGCATAGATACTCATCGATGGATTTCCCATTCCTGTCCCCTGAACCGACACCGGTATACCCTTGTATAATCCAGTGTATCCATACATCCCTCTTACTTCGTTATAACAATTAGCCTCCTCTAAAAAGTGTTCTGCTACAAATTTTGCACGTAAAGGATCTCCTGGGAGCAAAACGCGCTCTGCTATTTCTCCCTTATTTGCACCTAAATGCCTACTCATAGTTCTTCCTCCAACTTTTAATTGTAAACTGAGGTTTACCGAAATCGCTTTCCACATACCGTCAAGTAAAATCAGTTTCGAAACTAGATTGAGCATAAGGTTTTTTAACATTACAAACTAGACCAAAAACTTACGGAGCTTACGGAAAATAATTGGTCAAATTATAAAAGTAGTTCTTTACGAATATTGTCCAAATCTCTTTTTGATGGGATCGTAGAAATAATAACAACCGGCACTGTCTTTAGCGCCACCGGGATATTACTAATGACAAGATCAATATTATTTTGCTGCATGATCTCGTCGGTTAGCCCTTTCATTATGGAAGTATTTAGGATTAACTGATCCCCTATCTCCTTCTTTATCAAATCCGCTATGTAATGACGAATCGAGAATTCTTCCCCGATCACTAAGAAAGCCCTTTTACTTTTGTAACGTAAACTCGAACGAACTATTAAGGTTAGCTTTGTTAAATGAAAATGATTAAACAGAATGGAAGGGTAAGTTTTATTCCACGTTTGCATACAGGTTTGCAATTCTTGATATATCTGCTGGCACTCCTGCTCTACATAAGTTGTTAAATGACTTTTTGAAATCATCATCCATTCCGGAATTGCATTTTCGATTAATAGCTTGTCAAAGAACCCGTAAATCTCCAATATAAATCGTTCTTGCATATCTAAGTTCGGGTATACCTTTGCCAATAACATTAGAAGCAGATTACCCATTTGATATTCTTCTTTATCCTTATGTAATTCGACTTCTTTAATCGGAGTGATCTCTGACCCTTCATAATAATGATATTGGCTGAGACTAACCATGGATTGCATAAAGAATATTTCACTCTTTGGAAATTCGATGGACAGCTTTTTTTCAAGACGCTCTGATATGGCTCTCACTGGTATATAAAACATTCCCTTTTCCCAGGGGTATGCATTTTCGTCGATGGTTACACAATTTCCTTTAGCAGCTCTTTCTATTACAATGGCCAACAAAAAAGACAATTTCCTTTTGGAATTGATAAAATATACAATGTTATTCTCATTCTCTATATTTGTGATCAACTGATTTATATAAGCAAATTCGACATTCGCAAAGGGCCATCCAGTGAACTCATACGCATCACAATATAACTTCCAATAAAAATATCGGATATTCATTTCATTTCCTTTGATCACAGGTGTAGAGTAACTAATGCGTAACTTATACGCTTTTAGATCATTATTATTTAATTCCACAATTAACTTTTTTAAAGAAGACGTACTCATAAACAGAGCTTCAGCGAGCTCCTCCACGGAAAGTCGACCCACATTCGTAAACAATAAATCCATCAGCCGATAAAAAATGGTTTGTCTGAACATAGAAGAAATCACTTCACTAATCGTACTTCGCCCATCACGTTGAAGAACGATTCCCTTTCCTCTAGAAACTTCAATGGTCACTGTTGGTGGTAGCTGCTTGCTGATTTCCTCCACCATCTTACGTATGGTCTTATCTGAAATGCCTAAACTTTTTTCAACTTCGGCTAAGGTAAACCATCTTTGTTCCGTATCAAGCAGCGTTAATAGTTGGTTGGCTAAATTAAATCCCTTATCCATTTTTTCTCCACCCTAGTTCAATTTCATTTTAATTTTTATAGTATAAATAAAAAAAACTCGGGTTACATTTACCCGAGTTTCACATTAATTCACATCTGTGCTTTTTCTTCTATAGGACTGATTGCTTTAAGCTGCATCGTTATAACGGCTGCAATAACGGCTTTGATGATGTCTCCCGGAAGAAAGGCTAGCGCTCCGGTAAGTCCGGCCCATATCGACGTATTTGTAATCAATGCCATGATGGGGGCACCAATCAGGCTCACTAGCAATACACCAAAAATCACGTTGATCGCTATCAGCTTCCAAGTTCGGACCTTCGGCCAGATTTTTTCAGAATACCAGCCTATAAGGCCGGCCGCGATCGGAAAGCTAATTATGTATCCTGCAGAAGGTCCAACGAGCACCGCGATTCCGCCACGACCTCCGGTCAATACAGGAAGCCCAATGGCTACTAGAATGATGAAAATGATTAGGCTGAGAGCTCCCATCCGTTTCCCCAGAAAACATCCAGCCAACATGACGCCAAGCGTCTGGGCAGTAATCGGAACAGGGATGAAACCAAGGGGGATGGGTGGAATCATGCCCAGCACCGCGATAAGTGCTGCGAATAATGCAGCATAAATAAGTTCTTTTGTCTTCAAAAAAATTGACCTCCATTGGATAAAAATAAGTTTATTCTGGTTAGTAAATACGTCCAGTAAGCTGAATTATAATGGAGATAGCTTCGATTGTAAACCAAAATGTTATTAAAGGTTTACAATGGAGTGAAATACCGCGCTTGAGTTTTTCCTATTGTTATATAGAATTAGAGTATTCAGTCGCAATCGTTGAATGATAAATTACTCAATGGATTTTGGTCGGAGAGTTATACTTTTGGAGGTTTAAGTTCATGACAGTAAAAGAACATATTCTTGCCTTGCTTGATAGTAATAAAGGTGAATTTTTTTCCGGTGAGGAAATAGCCGTTCAGTTATCCGTGACGCGCAGCGCGGTCTGGAAAGCCATAAAATCGCTACAGACAGACGGTTATTCCATACAAGCTGTAACCAATAAAGGCTATTCCATGTCCCCTCAAACGGATATCTTGTCTGCCAGTGCAATTTCAAAGTACCTGGATACACAGGGGCAAAAGTTACGTGTTGAGGTCTTTAAGACATTGTCTTCAACGAACGAAGCCTTAAAAAACCTTGCCTCAAGTGGAGAAGCTGAGGGGAAGGTGATCCTATCGGAAGAACAGACAGCAGGTCGCGGGAGAATGGGCCGTAAATTCTTTTCTCCACCGGGAACAGGGATCTATATGAGTATCCTGCTGCGTCCCAAGCTATCAGCAACGGATTCCGCTCTGCTGACTACTTGTGCCGCTGTTGCTGTTGCCCTTTCCATCGAGAGTATATCAGGTAAAGAAGCACAGATTAAATGGGTGAATGACGTTTTCATGGAAGGTAAAAAGGTATGCGGGATCCTTACCGAAGCATCCGTGTCACTGGAAAACGGTTGGCTTGATTATGCTGTTCTGGGCATTGGTATCAATGTAGCGCTACCTTCTGATGGCTTTCCTAATGATCTTACCGAGATTGCAACAACTGTAACTTCTGAAAATAAACCTAATGGTGATCTCCGTAACCGACTGGTAGCAGAAGTACTAAACAATTTTATGGGATTCTATGAGCATTTAACGGAAAGATTGTTTCTTTCCGAATATAGAAAACGGTTAATTTCACTTGGCAAACCCGTAACAGTGATTAAGAATAATGAACAACGTAAAGCAATAGCAATGGATATCGATAACGATTGCCATATGAAAGTCAGATATGAGAATGGTGACGAGGAATATCTTTCAAGTGGAGAAGTCAGCATTAAGATTTAACTGTAGCTTCAAACGCGGCTAAGTGCTGACTCTTAACTGGCTACATCATCGTGCGTGTTTTTGCGGAGATTGTAAGCCTACTACACCAAAAAAAACCTTGCTGAATCAAGGTTTTTTTTAATGAACGTAAAATATCAACTTAAGGCTCAGAATTCTACTGTACTAAAGTATCTAAATCCGGCTGCAATTTGTTCCGCAAAATATACAGCATGATGGCACCAACAAGAAATGCTACGGCATCCGAAATGACGAGCGACCAGACCACTCCATGGAAACCGTTCATTCGATTAGCGATATACAACACTGGAATCAGAGTAATACCTTGAATAACTGACATAATAAATGCGGCGGTTCCTTGCGCTGTTGCTTGGAAAATCCCCGTAAACAACGCGGTCGTTCCTGAAATGAACAGGGATAAAAACGTCACATGAAGAATGTAGCTACCCATTTCAATTAATTGAGGGTCATTCGTGAATAAGCTAATTAAGTGATCGGAAATCAGATAGACAATGACGCCGAATACGGCGGCTAACACCACAGTTGCTTTGATTGTGAATGTAATGGTATGCTTCATGCGTAATTTATTTGCTGTAAAAGAGAAGGCAATTAGCGGCACGACTCCCTCGCATAAACCCATCAGAATAACCTCAGGAAATTGCAATAAACGTGATGAAATCCCGAATGCTGCTATAGCCTGCTCCCCATATTCGACCAGAAAACGATTAAAGATGAGCGACATTGCACCCATAAAGATACTCATAACGAAGACGGGAACTCCGATTTTGAATACATTGCTGAGAATTTCTTTGTTAGCTTTGAACCATTTTACGGAGATGGTCAAGAATTGGCTCTTATATCCCATATGGAAGGCGTAGAATGCACTTGCAACCAAGTTAGAAATGACCGTAGCAGACGCAACGCCGATCACGTCCCAATGGAAGACGAAGATGACTAGAGCATCGAGAATAATATTCACAACAACACTGAGAAGCATACCGATCATCGATGTGATTGCTGAACCTTCCGAGCGCACGATATTCTCCAGCGTGAAGAATAATACGACAAACGGTGAACCAATAAGCATTATCGTGACATAGTCTTTCGTGAAACCGAAGGAGTCAGGCGTCGCTCCCAAGCCATGAACGATTGGATCGATCAACGGGATACCGCCAGCCATTAAAATAAGTCCGAGAACTAAACTGCTGTAAAAGGCGAATGAAGATACATGCTTTACATCATCATATTTTTTCTCTCCGAGCAAACGGGAGATAAATGCACTGCTGCCAATGCCAATCAAGTTACCTAGCGCCATAATGGCTGCGAATAACGGTAAAGTTAGTGCGAGTGCGGTTAACATCGCAGTATTGCCCAGTGTACCAAGGAAATAGGCATTCAAGATGGAGTATATGACACTCATCGACATGCCTAGCATCATCGGTACTGCGAAGTGAGCTACGGCTTTTGCGACAGGTGCTTTTTCAAAGTAATGAAGGTTTTCTGCGTCCATATCGGTCACCACTATCTTTCTTTATTTTATTTTAAAATTACTTAGAATTCTAACTATTAATCCAATATAAACCGTGACACGGCAACAAACAAACCCGTACCATAACGACGAGTTTTCAGGTTTGGTTTGCCGGATTGGACTGATCTTAATTTCTTTAAAAGCATGTCATTGCGCTGCCTTTGACGTTCCTCCTTCTCTTAAGGAAAGGCAGCGCAATAGCTACTGTTTGTTTAAAAGACTCTGTTTACTTATCGTCCGGGTCCTGTGACTTGTCTGGTGACGAATTCGTTCCATCTTTGGATGGCCAACCGAATCCGCGCATGTCACTATGCCCTTCCCTGCCAAATCCAGGGAATCTTCCGTTAAAGCGTTCGTCTCTAGAATTTCCCCACATTCTATGCATTTGTCCGCGCATGGCCATTAGTTTTTCAAATTCCTCTGTTCCCATACGCTCCTTTGCGGCCTCCATCCACATAGCCATTACATCGCGTTCTCCATCCGTTCCAAGTTCTTCTTCTAACGCCGTGATGACGCGGGTTAAGTAATCCCCGAAAGCAACCTGTTCTTCTGGTGATAGGCGAGAAAATATATTAACGCTGTCTAACTCTTGTCCCTCTTCTTCTTGTCCTTTTTGGGTTAAGTAAATCAACATGATGCGCTTGTCTGTTTCTGATGGCTTACGGGTGATATATTCGGCTTTCTCCAATTTTGCAAGTAATTCATTGAGAGATGATACACGGATGTCCAGCATATAGGATAAATCTTTGGTGCTGATACCATCTTTCATCCGGAGAAATGCCAGTATCCTGCCTTGCCCGCGGGATGTGTCGGCCATAGGGCCAACAGCAGCGTGTGTTTTTAAGTGTTGGCGTTGCAGCAGCCATTGCAGTTTCGCGAGTTTTTCGTATAATTCAGTATTCATGTCCATATTGGATCCTCCATAAAGTTTGTATGGTACCTGTTGATCTTTGTGATGGTACCTGTTGGTTTTTATTTTAACGGTACCTGTTAGATATGTCAAAATGTTTTTTACAGGTACCGTTAGTATGTAGTTACGCTAATACTGGGGCACCTTGGTTAAAACTTGTAAACAAAATACAAAACCCGCGCGGGCGCGGGTTCTTATAAGATCATGTTCTGATCAGTTTTCTTTTTTTATATCTTCAAGCAAACCTTCAAACCATTGAACATTTACTAAATGATGAGATAGTGAATTCTCTAACATTTTTTTAAAATTAGAACTGATATTTTCATCGTTCTCAATAGAAAGCTGCAGTAAAGAAATCTTATTTTTAGTTTGTTCAATTTGTAATTCAATTAATTTAGATAGTTCTTCTTTCTTATATTCATCTGAAAATAGCATAGCTACATAAAAAGATAGATTTATATAGTCTGTCTTAGACCCATATTTGAACATCAACTTTTCAAACTCTTTTTCCCCTAATTCAGTGATGTTATAATTATGCGTTTCTCTGGTGTTATCTCTTTGATCAACTTTTATAATATACTTTTTCTCTACTAATTGCCCAAGATTATAATAAAAGGACCCCTTGGTGAAATGGTCAAGCCCCCATTTTATAGACACTGAAAAAAGACCCTAGGCAATAAGCTGTTTCCGGTACTCTACCGGAGGCAGCTTATTTAACCTTCGTTGTGGCCGATGTTGGTTATAAAATCGAATGTAATCTTCAATTTTCCTTTGTGCCTCATCCATATTTCGGATATCATAAGGATAGAGTCCTTCCGTTTTGAGATGCGAGAAGAAGCTCTCCATAGAGGCGTTGTCATAACAATTGCCTCGGCGAGACATGCTGATTCGGGCCCCAACCTTTGGCAGCATGTCGTGGTATGCATGAGACGTGTATTGGAATCCCTGATCGCTGTGAACGATCAGTCCAGTCACGTCTTTTTGCTGACTCCACGCCTGCTCAAAGGTCCGGAGAACCAGTTCGTTGTCGTTCCTAGCGCTCATTTGATAAGCGATAATTTCGTTATTGAATAAATCTTTAATCGCAGAAAGATAGAGCCACTTTTCGCCTACACGATATTGCGTAATGTCTGTCACCCATTTTTGGTTGGGAGCATCCGCTTTGAAATCCCGTTTCAAAATATTTTTCGCCACACGGTCTCCTTCAGAAGTAGCATAATTACAACGATGTTTTCGGCGGATCCTCGAACGAATGCCTAAATCCTGCATAATTCTGAGTACCTTCTTATGATTCATCCAAACCCCGTGGTCTTGTAGCAAGAACAATTGAATTTGGCGATAACCGTAGACTCCTTCATACCTTTCATAGACCTTCTGAATGAGCGCCTTTGCTTCCTGATCCCGATCTGTTCCTTTGCGCTTCAGGAAAGCGTAGTATCCACTTCTAGAGACCCTAAAGAGTTTACACAGGTTGCTAACGGCATACTCTTTTGCAGCGTTCTCAATGACTCTATATTTGTGCGTTTCACCTCCTGCATCCAGATTTCCAAACACTTTTTTAGCATTTCATTTTCCCGTTTGAGCTTTTGAACATACCTATCTTGATCGATATATTCAATACGACGCCCCCGTTGATCTAGTAGCCCAAATTCCCCTAGCTCTCGGTATTTCTTCATCCATCTCTTTACCCGTCCTTGATCTTGTATCTCAAAATGCTCCGTAATTTTCCGATAAGTCCATCTTTCCTCCACATGTAAACGAATGGCCTCTTTTTTAATCTCATCTGAGTAATTTTTAAACTTCTGTCCTTTAATCGCCATAAAAATGCACCCCCTAGAATTTCATCGGATAAACCAGGGGTTTTTTCCAATGTCTATTCTAAGGGGTGCACTTCAAAATTGACTATATATTTATAGTGTTTTTCTTCCATTAAGGATAACAATTCATAACCGTGAGCCCCTGGATTTTGTTTTAATAATCCTAAAATTAGTAATATTATCAAATAAACACCTCCGTCAAAATACTATTAGGTTTAATCATTGTTGATTTGTATGAACTGGGCTTGAAATTCATCAAATGATATTTTTCCTAATGCAAAATCCATACTCAATATATATATTTTTTCCGCTTTAGTGTGTATTCTTGCATTATGGAGACTTAACAATTCATGTTCATTCATTAACGGCTCAAGTACATGTTGCTTATTAATAAAGGCTTCAAAATATCGTAACCCGAATTTTCTTTGAGATATTGCATCGATATGAATCCCATCCGGATTAGAAGTTAAACCTGAAGCTGTAACAAAGTAACAATTATCTTGTTCAAAAGCGAATTTTTGTAATTCTTGATTCATTAACGCATATTCCGTGCAATGTTTCCCAAATCCTTTTTTGCCTAAAAAATCCCCTAAACCACCAATGATAAATGGAATATTTGGAGCCTCTAACTCTTTTCTTAGCGCCGTAACAATCTGAAGTAATTTCTGATAATAGACTTTATAGTTGCCGTTACTACTATCACTTTCTCCTTGATGCCATAAAATCCCCGATAATTCACTATTCTTCATTGCAAATTTAGTTTCTTGTAATGCATGTTTAAAAAGTGCCCCATCTACTGCCCATTCATCAATGGTGCTCCCTCCCTCAGCGCAAGGAATTAAGCCAATAATGTCTTCTTCATTTTCACGACACCATGCATCCGCAAATGATCCAGCAAGACTTATTCCTGAAACAGGACGGTCATAATTAATAGGTTCAGCCATCATTTGCCATCTACCATTACGCAACATTTGTATTCTTTCGTTATAGATGGGGGTACTTCATGTATAAATCCTCGTCCAGCCATATTTGACTGACCAATCATTAAAAATGATTTGACCATTATTCTCATCCTCTCTTCATTAGTCTAATTAGACTGTCTATATTATTAGTCTAATTAGACTATTTGTCAACAAATACGCTTTTTTAACCTAATCTCAAAATTTATTATTGAATATTGTTAATGGGAACTCTTTTTGTAAGATAAGATTTTCGATGATTTATTTGGTTAAATCAAATAAGCCGCCGAAAAGGCGACTACGTATGTTATGTGTTTTTTTGGCTTAATGCTGTAATTTCTTATTATTACGGGAATGGTAGGTCTAAGTGCACTGCAGGAGTGTATATTAGATGACAGAGTGCGAGAAATAGTTACAATAGGTCGTAAACATCCAGAGCATCTCAGGGTATGAAAGAAGATCAATATCGACGAATAACGTATGACATTACGCTAGCGCCAAATATAATGACCTTCAATCTGTCGTTCACTCCAATCTTATTTATCTATTTTACTATAGGTTAAGTTTATTATACTCGACAACAACTGAATAAAAAAAACAAGCCTATTTGGCTTGTCTGCAAAGTAGAAGGTTATATCATTTCTAGCTTATTGGATACGTAAATTGATAATTTCCAGATCCAATGATTAGTTTTTGGCCTTTTGGCATTTGTTCCACACTAGACAGACCTATAACTTGTTCTATTGGGATCCCAGACTCCAAAATATTCTCCTGCTTCATCGTTGGAATCATAACCTCAGCTGTTGTATTAGATGGTATCAATACTTGCATTTCTACTGAAGCTTCATTCTGTTTTTTCCAAGTTACCTTGATCGTTCCATGGACAGATTCAAGCGAAGCATCAATCCACGATAAATGTTCCCCGATTTGCGGTTGGATCCGTATTTTTTTGTAGCCTGGTTCCAATAGTTCGATACCACCGGCAGTGCGATAGAGCCAATCTCCTATAGCGCCGTAAGCATAATGGTTAAAGGAGTTCATATCATCGCTCCAGAACGAACCGTCCTGTTTTATTCCATCCCAATGTTCCCAAATGGTTGTGGCTCCTTGAATTACGGAATATAACCATGAAGGATACTCTTTTTGCAGTACCAATTGGTAGGCTAAATCCGTGTAACCGAATCTAGAGAGGACTAGACACAGATACGGAGTACCCACAAAACCGGTCGTCAAGTGCACTCCATTTTCTTCGATGTGGTCTGCTAGCATCTTGGCTGTACGATGACGATCCTTATCCTCCAATAAGTCAAACATAAGGGCGAGTGTATACGCAGTTTGTGTCGGTGATGCCACCCGCCCATTTGGCGTTACAAACTCTTGACGGAATGCCAGAACAATCTTCTCATGCAATGCTTCATATTTTAAGGCATCTTCGGGTTTTCCAATGACAGTCGCTGTCTTAGCTAGCAATTCCGTTGAATAAGCATAGAACGCGGTAGCGATCAACTCTTTTGGAGTTGCTCCGACGTAGCTGTTTTCTTTGGCATCTAGACCTAACCAATCTCCGAAGTGAAAACCTGTATTCCATAGATATTCGTCTTCACCTTGCACCCGAATATACTCGACCCAAGCTTTCATACTTGGATATTGCGTTTTCAGCACACGAATGTCCCCATAACATTGATAAAGCGTCCAAGGACAAATCACCGCGGCGTCTCCCCAAGCAGCAGAGCCGTATCCTGCCGCTGGTACATCTGGAATGACGTGTGGAACTCTTCCGTCCTCTTCTTGATCCGCGGCCAAATCCTTTAGCCACTTTTCAAAGAACGGAACGACATTCATGTTGAAGGCAGCTGTGCGAATAAAAACTTGAGCATCCCCCGTCCATCCCAATCTTTCGTCTCGTTGAGGGCAATCTGTAGGGATATCTAGAAAATTCCCCTTTTGTCCCCATAAGATGTTGTGCTGAAGTTGATTTAAGAGTTCATCTGAGCAGTTGAACTTGCCCGTTTGCTCTAAGTCCGTATGGATGACGCAGCCGATGAATATTTCCAATAATTGATCTTGCGGTATACCAGTCACTTTTACATAACGGAATCCTTGGAAGGATAAATACGGCTCAAATGTTTCTTCCTCTCCGCCTCGGCATACATAAGTAACAGTCTGTTTTGCCGATCGTAAATTACCGATGTAGAAGTTCCCCTCGCGGTCCAAGACCTCAGCATGTTCTAAAGTAACTATGGTTCCTGCTTCAGCATGAACCATAAACCTTACCCATCCAACCATATTTTGTCCCATATCCAGCACGTGTTCGCCTTTAGGTGTAGTAATGACAGCGATAGGCTTGATGGTTTCTATAACCCTAGTCGGTTCGTTTTCCTGAGCAACCAATGTAGCTTCTGGACGGTCCTTGAGAATAGTCTTTTGCCACTTTAAATCCTCAAAACCGGGAGAAGACCATCCTTCTTTCTCGAGCCTCGCATCATATGTTTCGCCATGATATAATTCCGACATCAAGAGTGGACCTGTCGAAGTTCGCCATTTCTCATCCGATACAATGATATGTTCAGAACCATCGGATAATGTGACGTGTAGCTGGATTAGCACAGCACGAGCATTACCGAAGATGTCTTTCTTTCCTTCCCAAGCTAGATACCCTTTATACCATCCGTTTCCCAGAATACAACCAAGCGCGTTGCCACCAGCAGCAATCAATGACGTCACGTCATAGGTCTGATATTGAAGCCTGTTGTTATAACTGGTCCAACCGGGATTAAATAGTGTGTTATCTGCTGGAATACCATTAATATAAAGGCGGTACAATCCAAGCGAGGTTGCATACACACGTGCTGATACGACATTGTCAGGGATTGAAAATTCCGTACGAATATAATCGCAAGGATCCGCTCCGTTCTCTTGGTTACTCAGGGGTGCTGCTATCCATTTTGCCTGCCACTCTTTGACCGACAACAAGGCTGTTTCCCAGTATGCAGGTTCACTCCATTCCGAAACCTTTCCTTGATCGTTCCAAGCTCGAACCCTATAGTAATACCGAGTGCGTGACTGTAAGTCGGGACCTGCATACTCAATATGAACAATGCTATCTGATTCTACCTTTTCAGAATCCCAGATGAGTTCTGAAACAAATTTAGGATCATCGCGACCTGAACTTGGTAGGCAGATTGGATAAAGCCCCTTACTTCTGTGCTGATCCACCAACTAAGCCGCGGATGTAAATCATCAATCCCCAATGGATTTTTTCTATAATTCACCTTAAGATTTGTGACCTCAAAATTGGACATTTGTAACTACCTCCTATAATCATTCGGTAACCTACCAGAACAGTTAAGAATAGAATTGTCGCTCATGTATCCAGCAGAGCTAATTCTATTGTACGAGGTCGCTTAACATAGAATTGGGGGTATTTCTGACATTTTTATAGGTGGATCTGGACATTCATTCATAATTTTCATACGATGAGACTAGCCTTAGGTAATTTGAAAGGGGCCAAGATATGAGTATCAGACGCAGTACCTTTGTCATGTCCGGAGATAGCTTTTTTGAACCTGGTGTGCCAATTTATGTGAACAGGGCTTACGAAACGTTCGAATTGAATGCACATTCCCATGAGTTTATCGAGATTACTTATATCAGTGAAGGCGCAGGGGTTCACTACATTGAGGATGAGGCCGTTCCTGTCGAGCACGGTACGTTATTTTTTATACCTATCGGACGCAGTCACGTATTTCGCCCTAAGACACCTATAAAAGACCGTCCGCTTATTGTTTACAACTGTTTGTTTCCGGTAGAGTATTTATCTGAGCTTCAGGTTACTTTTCCTCACGCTAAAGATATTTGTGAATTTTTCACAGACATGCAATTGCTATGGTTCTCTATGAAAGATATCAATGGTGCATACCATATAATGTTCCGTGAACTGTTTCGTGAATTCTCGGCAAAACCACCTGGATATTTAGCTGTCCTTGATGCTCTTGTCGTGCAAATATTAACGGGCTTGTTTAGACATCGGTTACAGCTTAATACACCAACAGGGGAGAAGCCACAATGGATTGCAGTTGATGAAGCCATTGCATATATAAATTATAATTATGCCAGCGGGCTTAAACTTAGCGATCTTGCTAGCAAAGCGAACCTTAGTGAACGGCAATTCAGCCGACTTTTTCAGCATCAAACGGGAATGAGTTTTACAGATTACATGCAGAGTATTCGTATGGATGCTGCCTGCCGTATGCTTTCTGGAGGTCATAGAGGTGTAAGCGAAATTGCCGCAGCAGTCGGATATGCTGACCTGAAGTTTTTTCACCAAATATTTAAAAAAAAGATCGGAATGACTCCCCGTCAATATAGTAATTCGCTACGAGTTGAGCAATAGCTACTAAACTTCCAAGTAATGATTAATGGCATAGAGATGGATTATGTTGCCCTAATGAGCGAAAAGCGTCCCCCTTTCTCGGAGATCGCTTTTCGATATCATTCATAGTTATTCTAGATACCTATACCACTACCGGAAACTTGATCGAAGCATCAAACTCTCCGCCGTTCTGAAACTCCAAGCGTTCCCCATTCGGCAATATCAGTACAACAGGTATATTCTCCGGTCCTAATCCCGTAATGCGGAAAATATTATCTTTCTTCAGAGTCCACTCGACTTCAACTATGCCGTGTTTTGTGGCCACCTTGCCATTCGCCCAATCCAACATTAACAATTTGGGCTCAATAATGATGGTTGAATACCCAGGAGCCCCTGGCCTTACACCAAGAATCTCACCTAGAAATTCTGAGATCGGCAATGCACTCCAAGCGTGGCAATCACTGCGTGGATTATTATCGTCTGGCACCTCTGGTAAGGTCGTAAGATGCAGATCCAGAAAAGCTCTCCAGCGGTCAATCACTACAGAAGCTTTGTCATACAATTTATGATGAGATAATATCCGGAATAGTTCATATGAAGCAGGCATAGACAATTGCGTCATTTGTTCGGCTGGGTATTCGATTGTACGTTCCAGCAGTTGGACAGCTTCCTCTCCTGAAACAGCACCGCATACAATCCCCCAGATTTGTGTATGTTGGCTAAAATCATCAACCTCTGGTCCATCTGCGAAAAGCCCACGGTCTGTACGCCAACAGTGACGTAGCAAGGCATCATTTATGGTGTTTGCTTCTTCTTTGGCTTCGCGCGCCGCATCCGCCCAACTCAATGCCAGATATAGTTCAGAAGCAGTATTAAGGGCAGCTGCGAACATTTGACTGAGCAATGTAAGAGGACCTTGATTATGTGCCGGAGGGGTTCCTATCTGCCATTCTTTGCACCAATCGAAGAAAGGCCAGTACGCACGCGGCGTCGGAGCAACAAGTCCTTCAGGTGTCAGTAAACGTCTAAACCAATCAAGAACTCCAGTCATTGTAGGCAAATAACGCCGAATTAAGTTTCGCTCACCAAAGTATTGATAATGTTCGTTAAGCATATGAATCCAATATAAGGAAAAGGACGGAATCACTTGCCGATATTCAGCTGGATAGCGGCTCTGTAGTATGCCCGAAGGCAGTGCAGAACTGTGAAAGTCAAACAACGAACGGCGGGCTAATCGGTCATCGGCACTAAGCGCATAGGTGAATAACATCTGAAGTCGGGTGTCCATCGAATATTGCATTTGCTCATAATATGGACAGTCCTCATACGTTTCGTGCATACATCTTTTGAGCGTATTTAAAGACAATTCCCAGAGTTGTTCGAAATCCGGATCTGAACAAGCAAAGGATGCTTTAATATCCAGTGGATAGCCCACATCTCTATAAGAAAGCCGAACAATTTCGAGCGGTTCATTCTTCGCAGTTGCTTCAAGTCTGATATATCGGAAAGTACGGAATTCAAAAGGTTCATAACGCTCCGCAACGTATTCATCGCCTACTCCAGCCACCGTGTAGTAATCACTCTCTCCGATTAAGATACCGTTCTTAGCATCATCCCTTTTTCCCTTCACTCTATGATGGAGATTAGATGAGGCTTCCTCATAAGACTCTGAATATTGAACTCCGATCTGGCTATCACGGCCGCCCCGCATTTCCAATGTAAGATAGCCTGTAGCTAATTCTCCAGCATCAATCTCCAGCCAGATAGAACAGCCAGGTTCTACACGCAGAGAGTCCGAATCCTTCTCATTAAGAAATGAAGTGTATTTCGGTATAGCTGAGACATTATCAGCATTTGTGACGCCACGGAAGAACATCAACGTCTCGTTTAATAAAGGAATCGGGCGTGGTGACAATTGCCAAGGTGTTAATTGACCATATTCATCGTCTGTTCTAGAAACTATTGTTGCATCTCTCCATCCCTCACCAATGAAATCGGGCATTTCCCAACCGTGGTCCAATCCCTTTCCATCGATATGTTCAAACCCGCCAAGGTGAAAGATAATCGGGCTAGGGACAAGCTTAAATCCAGTCATCATTTTACAATGCCAACTCTCATCGGTATGAAGAGCTTGTGAAGACCCTTTTTGCTCAATAAGTTCACCCTCAAGCAGCATTGCACCTCCGACAGCGCGGTAAGTCGAAATGGGACCGCTTTCACCAAGTACAAAGGGACCGGCTGCAGCATAGTGAAGTACTTTAACTGCTAGCACGTTCTTTCCAGTAATAAGACGCTCGCTCAGATCAACTGTTTCGTAATAATGGCTGAACTGGTCACCTTTGCAGGGTCCAACAGAGACGGATTCACCGTTAAGAAATAATCGGTACCGGCTATCCGCCGTGATATCAACAACGAGTTTTGCTCCCTCTGAATCAGAAACGTTAAATTCGCGGCGAAAATACACCAATTCATGTGTTCCCGGATTTGACGTCCACGGATATCCTTTAGACCAAATCCAATTTGCCTTCCACATTCTGTTCTCTTCCATAGTACCTCCTACTAATCCGATTTATTGTAAGGTCAGCAAATGATATGCACCACGAAATTCCGATCTTGTCACTAATATAAAGCTGTACTATCTCTCCTCCAAATAAAGAACCAGTATTTGTAATATCAATGAAATGAACCCCTAAAGTTGCTGTGACTCCTCTTGTTTAATTTAGATCCATTACGATTATTTCCATATACAATAACAAAAGCTGCCAAGCAATCGCATGGCAGCTTTTGTTATATTGTATAAGATGTTCAAGCAGCGTATCTTACTTATCACCGGCAAGTGTAAGCCACTTGCGATTGTGATGCTCCTGAACTTCAACGGGGGTATCAAAGAAATCGCTCAACACATCCGACTGCAGGCAGTTTTCCGTCTCATCCCCTTTGTAGATTTCGCCGTTCTTAACTAATAACGTATGTGTGAAGCAGGGTGTTATCTCTTCGATATGATGCGTTACATACAGCAAAGTTGGTCCGCCGGGTTGCTTCGTAATCTTCTCGATCATTTGCAACAGCTGTTCTCGGGCAAAAATATCAAGCCCTGTGCATGGCTCATCAAGGATCAATAGATCTGGATTGGCCATAAGTGCGCGGGCAATGAGGACTTTCTGTCGCTGACCTTGCGATAAGGTATCGTATGTACGAACGGCTAAGGAAGAGCAGTCTAGAAACTCCATCAATTCTTCGGCTTGCTTTTGATCCTCTTCATTGGTCTTATCATATAAACCGATAGTTGCAAATTTCCCGCTGAGGACGATGGTCAGGGCAGTCTGATGTCCGTATAACTTCTGCTGCAGGGAGGTGCTGACCCAACCGATTCGTTTGCGCAGCTCCCTAAGATCAACATCACCGAAGCGGTGGTCTAGCACTTCGACTTGCCCAGTCGTCGGCCATATATAGCCGTTCACTACGTTCAGCATCGTCGTCTTGCCAGAACCGTTTAGTCCGACGATACACCAATGTTGCCCTTGTTTCACTTCCCAATTCATTTCGCGTAAGATCATGGTTGTATCGCGCTGCCACGATACATTTTTAAGAGATATAATCATGCCCCAATTTCCCCTCCTTATGAATGTCTGTATTGAACTTAAAGCTCAGAAAGAGTTCCATTTAGAATACTCAGAGTGCATTGTACCGCTTGATCTGGATCCCCATTTTTAATAGATTCATAAACTTGTTCATGGTAATCGGATTGAGGATCATGAGAACTATAATTACGGTTTAATTTACTCATTGCATCTGACAAAATAAACGTAAAGGTTCTATATAAATCAATGATCACAGCGTTTTTGCTTGCCATCGCTACAGCCATGTGGAATTCTATATCCGATTTGGCATACAGTTCACGATCATTCTTCTGTAGAGCCATATTTCTAGTATCCAAATGGTTCCGCATGTTGGATAAGTCAGTGTCATCATGTCGTAGAGCTGCTAATCTTGCGATTTCTAATTCAATCATTTTTCGAGCTTCGAAGACTTCAATCAATTCTGCACGAAGTAAACGATGGGTGAGTGGTTCTTGAATAAGAGGACTGGATTTTAAGTAAGTTCCAAAACCCTGCTTTTTCTCCAATAGTCCAGCATGAACTAACACACGGACTGCTTCTCTTATCGTTGATCGCCCTACATTAAATAATTGCATCAATTCAGGTTCTGGAGGTAATTTGTCTCCTGGTAAGATAGTTCCTGTTGAAATCTTATGTTGGATTTGGTTAACAACATCGTCCACTAACTTAGTGGATTGAACGGGTCGGAACGATCCCTTCTCAAACATCTGATCATCTCCTCTTTCTGCAGAATATCATGATATTCTTTACTTAACAAGTAAGATTTTGAAGTTTTTAACGCCCAATCTGGGAATAAAAAAGCAGCTAATCATTTGGATTAGCTGCTGACGTAACTTATTTAACTATAGCTTTATTGCATGGCTCACTATTATTTATTGTCCTTTTTCCATTACAGCAAAGTAGTTGTTTTCACTGTCAGCGAAATTAAATACTCTTCCACCGGGAATCTCTACAATATCTCCTACCGTAACATTTTTGTTCTTCAACTCTTGATTCAATTGATCAAAATGATCCGAAAAGAACATTAAAGAAGGTGTTCCTAGATTCATTTCAGGATTCATTTGGGCAACCAACTCTTTATTATGAAGAACAATGCTAGTACCTGCACCTTTCGGAGCAAGCTCGATAAATCTCATAGGGCCATTTGTTTCGTCCAAAATCACCTCAAACCCTAGCTTCTCTGTCCAGAAATCTTTGGATTCTTCTTGATTATTTACATATAACATTACTTGACCCATTTTATTAATCATAATTTATACTCTCCTTAGTTGAATAATTTATGAGGTTGTCCATATCCCCATATCATTTACTTCCTTTTCCTACATTAAACCGAAATTTAGATAAGCGAAAGAGAACATCGATAAAAATTTTTTAAAAATAATTCTACAATAATTTAATGTACCCTTCAGTGCCATTCACACGAATTCGCTGCCCGTCTTTTATCAGCTTGGTAGCGTCTTCCACTCCGACAACAGCCGGTAAGCCATATTCACGAGCGATAACCGCTCCATGGGTCATCAGTCCGCCAACTTCGGTGACCAAGCCTTTAATGGATACAAACAATGATGTCCAACCAGGGTCAGTAAAAGCGGTGACTAATATATCTCCATCTTCCAGATCTGCCTCTTCCATGTTTAAGATGACACGTGCTCGTCCCTCTATAACTCCGGTAGAAACAGGTAGACCTACAATCGCATGGGCTGGCAGATTTTCTCGTTTGTACTCACCCGTTATGATTTCACCATCAGACGTGATTACACGTGGCGGAGTAAGTTTTTCAAAAAAATTGTAGTCGTCTTTTCGTTTACTGATGATCTGATAATCCAGTTCATTTGTGCGTGCGACTTCGTGAAGTTCTTCAAAATTGAGATAAAATATATCTTCTTTTTCATGAATAATTCCCGCTTCTACTAGTTTTTCGGCTTCTTTCAGTAATGCCTGTTTGTAAACGAAATAGCGATTAATCATACCGTATTTTGGATATTCACGATAACCGATAAAATTCCGGATTAAACTGATCACTCGTTTGGTCTCTTCAGCTTTTTGTTCACCATCCGGTAATTGCTTCAATCGATCTAACAACTCTTGTTCTTTTTCCAAAGCTTCCTGTCGTCCTTGCTCAAATTTCCGTTTGCCAGCATTTGGCTTAAAGTTTTTGATATTATTGAGAATCATGGGGAGAAGTGTAATTGGTTTTTCGCTCCAACGGGTTCTCGAAATATCGATTTCACCGGCACATCGCATCCCATATTTGTTGAGATATGCATAAATAGCGTCTTGAGTCTCACGTCCACCCTCAAACTTAACCAGTTCATCCAAAAAATCATCATCTTTTACATGTTGTAAATAATCAATTATTTTCGGGTAAGGACGAATCACATCTGCAACATCCAATAGCGCTAGGCCCATTTCCGAAGTAATGTTGTTGGGTACAGATTGAGAAAGCGTATCTGCTGCGTTTTTTTCACCTAACCACTCGTACATTTTGTCATTGATCCATGACGAAGCGTTCATAGCAGTCATAAAGACCTTTGTACTTTGTGGGTTAGATAAGAACTTCTTTAATTCCTGGAGATCTTCGAGAATAAAATCAAATAAATCTGCTCCAGATTTTGTTCGGATGTTTTGTTTTAATTCTTCTATCGATGTTTGACTGTTCTTAATTAAATCAGAAACAATTGCCGGATCATTTTCGATTAGGGCCTGAAAAACTTCTGACGACCTATCTTTACTGCTATTATCGGGACTCTGTTCTTTTCTTTCATCTGGTATCGATTTTATATATTCTCGTTCTATTAGGGTTATAAATGCATCTTTTATGAGCGGATCGGATTTTCCAAGGGTATTTAAGAAAGTTTCTCTTTTGGCAGGTGAAGCAAGCATATGTGCAACATCAACAAACAACCTTCCACCGGCTTTACGCATAGGTGCAGGAGTTATTAACAGGTAAAAAGACAATCCTAGTGGTTTCATGGGATCCGTCATCATTTGTTGATGACCGACAGATACGTAAACGTGATTTTCTTGATCATTTACTTCAGGGATCGGGTATAAAGTAGTGATTGGTCGACTTTGAACAATATAAAAAGTATCATGATCCAAACACCATTCGATATCTTGCGGGCAACCAAAATAAGCTTCAATCGCTCTACCTATTCGTGCCAGTTGTAAAATTTGTTGTTCTGTAAGTGTTTGAGACTTTTGCTGTTCGAGATCGATTTTCCGGGTTTCTGTTCCACCTTCTTTAATGCCATAGATAGCTATTTTTTTGGTTGCTATCATCGTATCGACGAGTTTCTCTTCGTGTACTTTATAACAATCGGCAGATACCAAGCCAGAGACCAGAGCTTCACCGAGCCCAAAACTGGCATTAATGGATAGCAACTTTCGATTAGAGGTCATTGGATCAGCGGTGAATATAATTCCTGATGCCTGTGGAAAAACCATCTTTTGAACAATAACGGATAAATAAACTTGTCTGTGATCAAAACTATTTTGTATTCGGTAGATTACTGCGCGATCCGTAAATAGAGACGCCCAACATTTGCTTATATGCTGCATGATTGCTTCTCGTCCAATGATATTTAAATAGGTGTCCTGTTGGCCGGCAAAAGAGGTATGTGGTAAATCCTCAGCAGTTGCACTAGAACGTACTGCGTAAGCCTGTTCTTCACCAAGTTGGGAGAGATAGTGAGTAACTGCTGTCACAACATCTGAAGGAATTTCTACTTCCATAAGAAGTTCTCGAATATTCCTACTGATTTCACCAATTTGCTCTCGATCGTCTACATTTAGCATGGATAGTTGATCTAATAAAGCATGATACTTTTTGTTCTTTTCGATAGCTTTTTGGTAGCCCACTGTTGTAACACAAAATCCTTCTGGTACATTTATTCCTTCGATAGTTGATAATCTCCCTAAATTCAACCCTTTTCCACCAACAAGCGAAAGCTGCGTATGATCTATTTCCTGAAACCCAAGAACTAAAGAACTCATTCAATCTCTCCTATCTATTAAATTTAGAAAAAAACATTTGACAAGAGTTTACCGGCATGGTATCTTATTAATATAAGATGCATTAACTTTGTCCACTAAATAATATAAAGACGTGATATGATTATATCATCGTGTCTGTTCATATGCAATATTAAAGAACCTGATAAACGACTCAGGTTCTTTTTTTGATTCCAGTAATCAATAACCAACACTCGGACTATACTCCATCTTTTACATTGGAGCTATAACCCATGGACTTCAAACTCATAGATTCGCGCCGCCGTATCGGCTCCCTGCGTGGGTTTAAGAATTATTAATTTTACATAGCGTGCTTTCACCAACGCGATCGCGTCTGTTGACTCGGCTGCCGAGTTTCCTTGAACGTTGACGACATCCGTCCAATTCGTTCCGTCAATACTCACCTGAATGGTATAATCGCTCGTATTAAACCCGGACCATTCTCCTCCACTCTGTGCATGCTTGATGATAAAAGTGCTAATTTGATGCTCGGCTCCGAGATCGACCTGAAGCCAATGAGGCAGATTTCCAAGTGCGCACCATTTGCTGTTATCAGTAAACTTGCCGTCTACGGCGTTCGTTGCTCCTTCCTTCTCTCCGCATGCATGATCAGCCGTTGCAATTTTTCCAAGTGCTAAATTCTTCACCGCTCCAGCTTCTTTGCTTACTGTGATGAGCGCCTGTTTCGTAATGGTATCTTGCCCCGCGCTGTTAGTTGCAGTCAGTGTCACGCTATACACGCCTTCCTGATTGAACGTTACAGCAGGGTTCTTAGATGTACTCACAGTTGGGCTTCCGCTTTCGAAATTCCATGACCATCCTTCTGTTACTTCCGTCGATAAGTCAATGAAGTTTACACTCTCACCTGGTGCCACCAGGGTCCGATCAGCCTTGAACCCAGCGATTGGCTTCGGATAAGCCGGCCAACTGATCTTGACGCTGGAGGACTGACCTTGCTCGTATCTTGCATTGATCGCAACGACCTTCAATTCTGTGACCGTTTCCTTGTCTATTCTGCTCATTTCAGGAACATAGAACACATGATTCGTTGTTGCACCCATCAGCACTTCTCTGCCATCTGGCAGTACACGATAGATTTCATATTGCTTCACCTGTTGATCAAGCGGTTTCCACTGTAATCTAGCATCTCCGTAAATTCCATTACGAAAATCGGATTGAGTGACCTTAAGCTCGCGAACTGCCGGCAGTGGTTTAATTGAATCATTAGTATTATGGATGGAGAGCTGGCCAATTTGAATGTTATAATTACTGATCGTATCCTTGGTATCAAAGTACAGTGACAACGCAACGATACGTTTTCCTTTATATGGGGTCAAATTCAAAGTTTCGGTAGTCCAGCCTGACGAAGCTTTATCCTTCACGTTAAGGAAGACAAATTGGTCGGGATGGTCTGCGAAAGCGAGACCAACCTTTAGACTTGGCTTGTTCGGCGTTTTATACGTAATCGATAGCTTTGTACTTGCTTCAATTTTCAGGTCTGTCTTGTAGAGCTTCAAATGTGTGGCATTGTTGTGGCTCAGTTCACCTGATACCTTCAGAGAGCTACCGCCGTAATATGCATCGGACCAATCAAGCCTCGGAGTAAGTGCTGTTCCTTTGCTGTCTGCGATCCAGCGCCATGTAGGCAGGATATCTTGCAAGCTTCGGTTATTCCATCCTTTATCTCGTACCTGCTGCCCTCGGACATAATATTTCTGTCCGCTTCCTGTATTGAAGTTAGTGATGAAAGGCAGCTTATTTACTGGGGAGGATTCTACCACATCATTCGCGATCCCTTTCCATGCCTGATCGCTCACGGTGTTCCCCGGGTTCCCGTTTGGCCCCACCCAGAATTTGTTCTCACGTACGAAGAAATCCTCCATACTCTCTGCACTGTTAAAAGCCCAGTCTGGGCGATAAATACCAAGGGAAGTGACGGCAGGCTCGCCATCCGGGTACAGCAGATTCCAGTTCACATTTGTATCGTAGCCCTTGGCTTCAACATCGATCCCTGCATACAGATCATATGGAGTTCTTCCCAAGCTTTTGGCCTTCTCTGCGGAGTTTTTAAGATCCTTCCACCAGAAGTTTAGGAACATACTGTCTGTAATTTTCTTATTATTGTCCTGCAAGAACATTGCATTCTTGTCATTTAGTGCGTTCTGCCAACTGATATTGCCCTCCTTAGTCATAGAGTCGTACCATACGATTTGCATAGACTCCGACTTGTGCGATTCTAGATAACTTAGGAAAGCCTTCATTTTCTGTGCGTCAGCCGGCACACCACCTTCGGTCTCCTGATTAATGAACCAGCCGTCAAATCCATAATAGTTCGCAACCTGGATCAGCTTGTCTGCAGCAGGAAACGAGCCGTCACTGTTCTGTTGAAGCATTTGCTCCACCCATTCAAATTTCCCTCCATACACGGTAGGTGGGAAGAATACCGTTCCTATGATCGGTACGCCATTCCTATGAGCTGCGTCGATAGTATCCGCGCTTGGAGGTACAATGATCCCTTCTCCAGCTGATCCGCCCCAGTAAACCAGCTTGTCAACATACTGCCAATAGGAGAACGTGTTAGCCTCAAATTTGTCCGAACCTTGTGATGGCACACCACTTGTTCCCGAGTTCAGAGCTGATAAGGCCATAACTTTCGGCGCTTTGGTCGCATGGGAGTTGACACCATCTGTCACAAATCGATCTTGCAGCGGGATTGTGCTCCGGTTGAATGCCGCATCCGGATCGGATGCAGGACTCCACTGAAGCAATTGCTCTGGAAACCAGTAGGATGAATAAGGCTGTTTAGCGAAAGCTGTTGTAGATATTGCTGCGCACATCACCAATAAGAATATAAAACCTGCACCAATCTTTTTCATGCCATACTCCTCCAATCAATAGATAATATGGTTGCGCTTACATTTTAACAAGCTGGACAAAGCTGTAGATAGTGGATTAATGACAAGTCCAGGTGCACTTATTACAGATTGTAAACCTGAAGCTCGAGTACAAGCATATTCTTGGTCTCCATAAATAAAAAGAGCCCCCATTTAAACAAACGGGTGCTCTCAATCTTTTTATATCATTTGAATCACGATTTCCAAATTTAATCAATTAGTCTCTCAGCTCTACAACCTACAAGTTTAAAAGAAACTGTCTTGTGCTCTGATAAGCGTCATTCCATCCCATTTTTGCGTAGAATCGAAGTCCATCAAGTCCCTTGAAATAATAGGCTCCCATTAGCCGCTCTTTAAAATTAGGAGTTTCTACTCCGTTCTTTTCTTGATAGTCTTGATACACCTTAATAACATCACTCCATGGCATATGCCGATCGAGAATCGCAAGGTCTATGAGACAATCACCGTACATGCAATTCCCGTCGATGATGCCGGTAATTCGTGTTCCATCGGACAAAATATTCCACTGTTGAAAATCTCCGTGTATAAAGCTTCTATTAGATTCATTATAGGGTACGTAGTCCATCAACCGACTGTATATTTCTTCGTATACATCCTTCTCCAAGCAAGACGTATGGAAGAGATCATACCAATTCTCCCAGAACGTTCCCGTTTGATCCTCAGCATTTACTGCAACAATAAAGTCTTTCCAAGATGAATAGACCCCGTTGCCATCAGCACCGATCCACCCATACCCGTTAGTTGCCCCAATATCCGCTGCTCCCATTCTTGTCAAAATGCTGATAATTTCAGGCAAGTGAAGGGTTTGCTCCTCTGCCGTGAAATCGGATAGGTTGCGACCTTCCATTCGTTCCATGATTAAATAGGTTATCTGACTAGTTTTTCCTAAAGCCAAACATTTCGGGAAAGGGATGTTCTGACTTGATAGCAGATTCGATACATAGTTTTCTGTTTCATACGCTCCTGCCAGATCGCTGAATTTGACTACATATCCTTTCCCTTCGAGGACAAAAGAAAACACGTTGCTTATATTACCACCGGAAAGAGGTGTAATCTCAACTGCACCTGGTCTAAGATGATTCTCTAATACTTTTTCAATTTCACTCATGGCCAATTTTGGCTTCGCGTAAGTCACCGTAGCTTCAACTCCTATAAATTAGAGACTAAATTTCTCTTTCCTCATATTCAAATGGTTCTTTACACGAGTAAATGTCATCGAAAAACCCCATAAACGGAATGTCGTCTTCCATGCATTTTATGCGATAGGATAATTCCTCATCACATGTGGGTACTACACCATTGTTCCTCATTACCTCGAATGCATCTACAATATTCTCCATGAGCGTCACTTGGATGAATAAGGAGAGCTTATCCAACATTGACTGATCGACCGCGGTCTCAGATCTGTATCCTTTAAGGACTACTTCAAAATAATCATCCATGAACTTCTTTCGTTTAACAGCATCTGGTTCGAATTGTGCCCATCCCACGCCCTGTGTCCAGAGACCTGCCAGATCAAACATATACCAACAGAAACATGAATTATCGAAATCATACACAGTGATTTGTCCAGTATCAAAATCTATCGAATAATTCCCATCATTGTAATCAAAATGGATCAAACCGAATGACTCAAGGTTCCTGTCCAATTCTTCTAAAGTTTTAAGAAACTTTACCAATCTCTCTTTAAGGAGAGATAAGGAGTCAGGTATCAATTTATCAATATATTCGGCATTAAATCTGTCAAAAAAACTATGCCGACGATGAACAGGAGTATATCCTTTCGACAATTCATGTATTTTCCCTAGAACTTTACCACAGTTATAATAATATTCTGTAATTGGAGCTTCTTCCCGGTACCGATAATTATTTTCTACAAGCATTTTCCCCTTAGCCTTATTAAACAGGCAGATAAAAAAAGTGTGATTATTATGAATGATCTCTTCCAGTAGATTCCCCTTTAGGGAGTTGACTACATCCGAGACACTTCCGCCATGCTCAAATAAATATCTAACATACTCAACTTCACCTAAAAAATCTTCCCGGCTTCTGTCATTTAGGAAGGCGATTCTGAGTATTTTGGCGTCAGTACCTTCTTTTTCACATATATAAACGACATTACGCCCTCCATCATGTGCCGGAATGGGCTGAATTTCATAACCATTCAACTCGTACAACTCCGATATCAATGGTAGCAAATACACATCAGCAATTTCAACAACCTCATTATTTGTCAAAAAATCTCTCCTTTAGCCTGTAATTTTACTTTATGCGTCCAAACTCGATCAGTTAATGTACAGCTTATCAGCTTCTACTGACAATCTGGATAGTAAAAACAATTATAATTAAATTATCCTTAAACATCCCTTAGAGACGTCTAATAAAAAAAAGAGGAGTTAACTCATTAATATGGTTAACCCCTCTTCTATCAAGTTATATTAAATATCCAACTTCCTAGTACTTAACGCTTGTACCATTACAGGATCTCTATGTGAAAAGAACAGGCTCTCTTTCGTATCCAGCATCGCAATTCTTTCCATATCCTCTGCGTTTAATTCAAAGTCAAAGATATTAAAATTTTCGATTATTCTTTCTTTACGAACAGATTTTGGAATTACTACAACTCCTCTTTGCGTTAACCAACGTAACACCACTTGGGCAACAGATTTATTATATTTTTGGGCGATTGAAGCTAAAATTTCGTTCTGGAACATGTTATTTTTACCTTCAGCAAATGGTCCCCATGATTCGATCTGGACATTGTTTTCTTGCATGAATTTAGCACTTTCAATTTGTTGACAGAATGGATGTGTCTCAACCTGATTAACCGCAGGGGTTATCTCATTATGAAGGATCAAATCAATCAGCCGATCACTATGGAAGTTGCTTACGCCAATCGCTCTGATTTTTCCTTCGCGGTACAATTCCTCCATCGCACGCCAAGAACCGTGCACATCGCCAAAAGGCTGATGAATTAAATACAAATCCAAATAATCAAGCTGTAATCTGGCAAGAGATTTCTCGAAAGCTTTCTTAGTACGTTCATATCCTGTATCTTGAATCCATAATTTCGTAGTAATAAATAGATCCTTTCTTGGAATACCACTTCGTTTGATAGCTCTTCCCACTGCTTCTTCGTTTAAATAAGAGGCTGCGGTATCAATCAATCGATAGCCCGCCATAATCGCCTCGTAAACAGCTTGTTCACATTCAGCCTCATCTTGAATTTGAAAAACACCAAAACCGAGTATCGGCATTTCAACATCATTGTTCAAAGTAACCTTTTGCATAATAAAATCCTCCTATTAGTTAAGATAGTTTTAGTTAGAAATGTGTACTATCAATGTCCATATTAGAAATCGCTTCATTCAGATGATTTACATTTTCCGTTGTTAATTTATGGTCGACTCCAAATAGGTTTCCTTCTAATCTGTTTAATTTTGTAGTACCTGGAATCGTGAGAATATATGGTTTTTGAGCCAATTCCCATACAGCCAAGCCCTACTGCCGAAACTTCCAAGCCGCTATTTCCTAATTTACGCATGCACATCTGTGCTCTTCCTTTCTCATGAAGTTCAGTCAAATTAGTTTGAGTACTATTCAAGTATGTAACAATTCTTTACTAAACAGATACCACAATAGTATTAAATTATTACCTAATTCTCTCATTTTATCTTTTAGTAAAGTGCTCTCAATTAAACGATTTCTCATCCGATAGGTGTTCCATCAGCCTATAAACTGATTACAATAAAAAAAGTGGCAGTCACGAAGGCTGCTTTCCCCCGATTGACTGCCACTTCCTAATTAATATCCCATATCCTTTAATATTTTGGATAACGTGCTCAGACGCTCACCGATCATTTCATCATCATCGCTCAGCGCTTGACTGAACAGCTTAATATCTTCATTAATTCGCTCATTGTCCGTACAGATTCCTACGGTCATGGCATCCCCTTGCAAGCCAATTCGATCAATTATAGGCTGCTCAGTGTCATATAAATTCTCATATCGATACGCTTCCCGAAAATGTTCCAAAGACCGACAAATCAGAATGGACAAATCAAGAACACGATGGAGAGGGAGCTCCTCCGATTGTCTGGACCATTTTTCTCCAGTATATCTCCATACCTTAGCCGATATATCGACTTTTCCTCTATCGTTCCACTGGGCCAATCCAAGAGAAAGACCTTTTGCATCCGTATTTCCTGCCAATCGGCCGTCAACCTGCTCATAATTTTCCGATACAACAACAGGTTTATGTTTTAAAGTTGTAGGTATTTTCATATTATTTTCTTCCTCCAGTTACTATTTTACTAATTTACTAAACGACGGTTTCATCTTAGCTTGGATTTACTAGTTAGTCAATTCGTGGTTTATTATATCCTCTATCTCCGTATGGCTGTAACTTCTCTAACCATGGTTTTAGAATTTTCATCCGTTCCCAGCGCATATCTGTTACCTTATCTATTTCCTTCTGTTCCAGTACCTCATACGTGAACGCATCGGCACCAAATTCTTTCCAATCCTTCTGGAGCTGGGCATTTGCAAATCTCCCTGAATCCAGCTGCATTTGCAGGGTAAGCCATTTGTTTTTCAAATTAGGATAGCTATCGATAAATATTTTGCCGTTGATTTGGTTTTTGATTTGAGCAACACCCATATAAATCTTAATTTGTTTGTACTCCTCGATCAGCTCTTTGCGTTTATTCATATCCATTTCATTCTCTCCTTATCGTAGTTATTGAATATTCATGGAATGATTATGCTCACTCTTACTTCTTTTCTTAACAACAATGGGAAGCAGAAAAAGCGCACCGATAACCACAAAAACACCACTCGTCATAAATACACCCATTAGGGAGAAGGTATCCTTTAGGTAGCCGGAAATGAACATGCCAACGACCATCATTCCCATAAAAATAGGCATTATCGCTCCCGAAACCCGTCCAATAAAAGCGCCTTCGCTATTCCGCACAAGAAGTGTTTGAATCCCCCCTTGAATACAAGGATAAAACAAACCACTGATGACTAAAAAAATAATCGTCAGCCATATTTCCTTAGACGCACCCATTCCAACCGTACAGACAGCATTGACGAGCAAGCCTATCAACAGTAGTAGCTGTGGCCTTACTTTTTTGGCTATCGCGATTATGGCAGCTCCGCCCACTAACATGGATGCTCCATTAGCCATCACGAGCCACTGCAGAAATTGTTTATCCTTACCCAAATTTTCGATGACTAGGAAGATTTGAAGCGGCTGAGTTAGTCCTGATGCCAATCCCACAGCCGAGAAAGTTAAACTAAGTGTTCTTAAGGGTTTACTCGATCCAATATAACGTAAGCCAGCCGTTAACTCATTGATGAACCCGCTGGCTTTTCCAGACTTCGGTTCCTCTTCATCCCGTGGAAGGGACGACAATATAAGCGAGGATCCCAGAAACATTACGGCTGTCAGAATTAGAGATACTTTAATTCCAAACTTTATAAAAATAAACGTACCGATAACGGGTCCCAAAACTGTAAAGACAGCGACAAGTGTTTGGGACATCGCCATAACCCCCTGCAGTTGTTCAGCTGGTACATGTCTCTTATACAGTTTCATGGCCGAAGGCTGAGAAAATTGAGATAAACTTGCTGACACGAAAGATCCGATGAGAAGTGCAACCCAACCCATCCGCCATTCATAACCGAAATCAGCACCACCCCGACGGACAAGCCAGATAACAAATCGCTCCATACCATGGTTCTCTTCGGTCGCCATCGGTCAGCAAAGGTCCCTCCAATCAGACCAAATATAAAGATCGGTGCAAATTCAGCAACCGATATCAAAGATACATCTACCGGATTATTATTTGTCAATTCAGAAACATAAAGAAGGACGGCATAATTCCGTATCCATATTCCGAGCTGCAACAACATACGGGAGAGAATAACTGTCCGAACATAACGATTGGAAAACATTTTAATACCCCTTATCCTTTACAGATTTTCACACCTTTTCGAAACTTCCTGACATGACAACCGGTTTATACTTTAACGTTGTGGTTATTTTCATTGCCTCACTCCAATTACTAATTTACTGATTTTATAATTTACAAATTTACTAATTTACTAAATCACTGCTTCAGTTTAAACAGGATATTATCGTTCGTCAAGTCGTTTTCGATATTCGATTTAAGTTTTTAAGGAACGTCACTTGCCTAAATCTAAAAAAAGGAAACCCAAAGTCGTTAAATATGACTGGGTTTCCTTCTCCATAGGAGCACTTTAATCTATTTTTCAAAAAAATTCTTTAGCATATTCTACAACACCATGGACATCTGAAAGACCGCCATCTACAAGCTCAACGGCCATGAAATTATCGTCAGAAACTTCAAAGGGTGCCTCTATTCCATATTGACTAGCCTTTGTATAACCAAACTTCGGATAATACTTATCATGACCTAAAACAACAGCGCCCTTATAGCCAAGCTGTTTTCCGATTCTGTGCCCTTCAGTAATGAGCAGCTTCCCTATACCCTTGCTTTGCATTTCTGGTAATACAGCAACAGGTGCTAGCGCAATCAGAGTCTGGTCCCCCACTTTTATCTCTGTAAAAAGAATATGTCCTACGATTTCATTATCGTATTCAGCTACAAGTGACAACTCCGGAATAAACTTCGCTGATGTTCTAAGTCTATTTATTAAGTTGTGTTCATCCTGGTCTGAGTAATCTGCCTTCTCAAATGCTTTTTGGACTACATGGTACACTTCGTTATTATCTTCAATTTTTTCTTGTCTAATGATTATGTCCATGAATTAACCTCCTCATAGTAATGACAAAGAAAAAAGTGAATACAGTCAATAGACTATATCCACTCCTATGCTTGAATTAGATGTATAAAGCATACTTTAAGAGAAAGAGCATGTCAAAAAAAGCATCCACTGGGACTTTTATTTGTATACTTGTGAGATTATTTCTGGCTTGCAAGGAATTCGTTAAGCTGTTTTTGCTTCTCAGCGATGACTTTGTCGAGGCCGGCTGATTTTTGGGCAGCGATATACTTAGGCAACTCTTTGTCCAGATCGACCGACCCCGTCTCAAGCATCTTTTGATATTCTCTTAAAACGTTTGCAAGTGCCCCCACCTCTGATTTGACTGGTTCGCTGTCAAATGTGAAGCCAAGGGCCGGTGACGATTTGGCGCCTTCATTGAATTTTTTGAATTGCTCCCACTTGTCTGTTGCCTCTGAGTTCCAGACATAGTTCAGGAATTGATTACCCAGCTCCCAAGCAACACCTGGCGCGTACTGTCCTGATTTGTCAGTTTGCGTCATAACATCACAGTTCAGCGTAAAGTGTGTGCCTAGGCCCATTCTAGGACCGGCTGGCGATAACGGCGTGTCCTTTTTTATAAAAAAACGGATTATCTGAGTGATTAGACTTGTAAGTATCGAGCAGATTCTCGAAGCTCCATTTGTAGAGGTTAATCCGTTCGGCAACATCCAGATCGTCTGATCCGGCCGGTTTGTAGCCCGTAGTGACATAAGTTCGAGTAAAACCCGATCCTATCTCTAAATCTTCGCTGTAACCCCATCCCAGCGAGAATCGGCGCTCAAACTCTTCTAGATCATACTCATAGGTGGGGGAAGACGAAATGCTTTCGTCATGTTGGGGGAAATACACGGAAACGTCATTGCGCCTATTACCAGACACGCTGGCCAGCGACAGTTTCTCCTGAATCAGCAGCCTTGTTTTTATTAGAGAATAATCGCTCATTTCGAGATTATAAAGATATTCCAGAACATTAGTATCAACGAGCATAGGTGCGGAGACAAGGTCAAACTTCTCGATGCTTGCATCCAGTTGTACGACAAAAAGCTCCATCCGGTTCAGGCTTCCTTTGGATAAGTTCCTTCTGTATGACACTCTTGGAAGTAGAATAATAGTATGACGCCACGACAAGTGTTAACAATATCAGCAGCAACAGTAGCATTTTTTGAAAAATATTGAATTTGATCCTTATGGGATTTCCATCCTTATTTCATAATCTAGCCTCAACCTGTATTTTACATTTTTCAGAAATCGTTTTCTATATTAGCCAATGAATAAAATTCAGGACTAATTAACCGACTCAACCGAGTAAATTGTGTAAATCTCTGAAGAATTACAAAAAGACCCTATTTCACGAAAAATCCGCAGAATAGAGCCATGGGCTTCCTTCACATTTTCACCAAAGAATTAAAATTAATTTAAACGGATGATATTTAGTGCTGCTCCGGTTGAACCTCCCCCAGTTCAAAGTCACACCACCAACGGCTCCAAAAAACTGAACGCTGACAGGCGAAACTACCGAACCAGCTGCTTGGGCCCCATTGATCATTAAACGTGTGTTAAGCAGTACTCCAGCGGTTGTATTTACCTGGTAGGAGATAAAATAGGTTCCTGCGTTGGCGAAAGTGATAACATCGTTGCTTCCATTGATAGTGATACCAGCGCTGAGTACTTGTGGTGGTCCAGGGAAGGATATATTAGTTCCTCCCAACAAATTATCCCAGCAAGCGTTCTGCCCCATGCTGCTCCGTTCGTACTTCCGTTCTCTTTGATTTAATTTCCTATAGAATAGATGATCACACTTCGATGGTTGAAATCTTTATGAACCATAGCCTAGATATCCTGTACCGACGTGGCCATACATGTGGGCAATAGTCGACCCTATCTATCACGAAAAGTTAAAAAGAAACTGGGCCTTGATTTAAGCGATTTTATTAAACAATGCAAGCTAGAAGAAGACAAAGATCTGCTGGCATTCTCCGACAGAAGTATTAGTGAAATAAGCACATACCTATGTTTCTCCAGTCAAAGTCATTTCCAGAAATCGTTTAAAGATAAATATGGGATTACACCGCTAATGTTCCGAAAATCAGAGCTTCATCAGACCCAAAAAGAGTAGAAGACAGATCGATCCGTCTTCTACTCTTTTGAATGCTGATTAACTGCAGCGTTACATTTAGTATTTTATTTCAGGTATATGCTATCCTAAATATCCTTTAACTAAGCCAAGCGGCAGTGGTTTGGGTTGCTCGCAGCTGGTGACCAGCTCCGCATACCGCTTAGAATCTGAACTTGTATGGAACGCATGCATAATCTCAAGTACGTGATTGGCGAGTTCTCCGTTTGCACGCGGTGTTTCCCCTGTGTCGATACAACGGGCCATGTCTGCTACGCCTATGCCTCTACTATTATCTGCATAGTTATAGATAAGCGGAATCTCCTGGAATTCCGGGCTGTGTGCCGGACGTAGAAGGATCGGCCCTCCAAAGTTATTAGGGTCCGGTACGATCAAAGTTCCTTGCGATCCGTAGATCTCGATTCTCGGCAATGTGCTATGCCAAGTATCGAAGCTGGTGATCATAGTTGCCACAGCACCACTGTCAAACTCAATTGTTCCGGCAACATGTGTAGGCACCTCTACATCAATGACTTTACCAAACTTCTTTTCGCTAGTAATTGTTCTTTGGGCAAAGGAAGTTTTAGTGATGCCGCATACAGTTTTAGCTGGGCCCAGCAAAGACACTAGGGCAGTTAGATAGTAGGGTCCCATGTCAAACATCGGTCCGCCACCGGCTTTATAATAAAATTCCGGATCTGGATGCCAGCTTTCATGTCCATGACAGAGCATAAAGGCTGTTGCTGCCACCGGTTGTCCGATATAACCGTCCGCAATCAGCTTGCTGCAGGTTTGCAGTCCGCCTCCTAGGAAAGTATCTGGCGCGCAACCGAGGAACAGATTCTTTTCCTTCGCCAGGCGAACTAGCTCGGTGCCATTTTCTAGGGAAAGGGATAATGGCTTTTCCACATACACATGCTTACCGGCTAACAAGGCTTGTTTGCACACATCAAAATGAAAATTAGGCGTTGTCAAATTAACAACAATTTCAACCTCTTCCGAAGCAAGTAATTGCTCTGTCGTCCACACATGAGGAACTCCATATTTCTCCGCTGCCTGCTCTGCTCTACCTTTATCTAAGTCGGAACAAGCATACACCTCAGTATTAACAAAGGTACCGTTCAAATTTTCAAAATAAATGCTGCTGATGTTTCCGCAGCCGACTATACCTACCTTCACTTTGCGCAAGATCATTCCCACCTTATCTCAGTTTTAGTTAGCCGCCCATAAAAAACCTTTTCGCATCAGTTCCTTGGCTTCCGGAATATCGAAAACATCGGCATGATGCCCAAGTGAATTATAGAAAACCTTGCCTTTTCCCCATTTCTTTGTATATACAACAGGCATTGTGATGACACCATTCGCTGAATGCTCACCCTCACTCATTACAAACGTAGTTGTTGCTAAAACATCTACCGCCGGATCCACATGTAAATAGTATTGCTCCGATTTCACCTTAAAGTCTTGGATGCCCTCCACAATGGCGCTTGAGCCAGAGTGTACTATATTGACTTCGTACTCTACCCCATCGTTAAATGGATGCGCCACCCACTGAGATCCGGTCAAAAATTGCCAATCTGTATTGTTACGGAAGGAGTCGCACATCCCTCCATGACAACCGGCAATTCCTACGCCAGAAGCTACAGCCTTCAGAACGGAAGATACCTGATCATTGCTGATTTCTCCCATTGTCCACACCGGTACAATAAGACTTAAGTCGGCAAGCTTCTCTGCATTGTTGAAGCTATCAAGTGTATCAGACACTTCAACCTCAAAACCCTCAGCTTCAAGGATGTCAGCGAATATCGCGGCTACTTCATTAGGTTCATGCCCATCCCATCCACCTTTTACAATTAATGCCTTCTTCGTCATGCTGCAATCTCCTTTTTATATGAAATCTAGCTTACTTCCATCTGATGAAATTGTAATCCAGATTGGAGCTATCTGCTCGCCATTTCACTTGTGTGATTGGTCATTTTTTGCTAAGTTTTAAAGGTGAACATTCAATTCAAATCGCATGAACAGGAGATCCTATGAAAGCTTTTCACGAAAATAGAACCTATCATTCGAATTTTCCTTTCACAGTAATAGTGTCTGATGATATAGATTTCCTAGCCCATTGGCATAATGATCTCGAATTAGTCTATGTATTCGAGGGCTCCATTCGGATGGGAATCAATTCGGAAACGCGGGTTTTGGAAGCTGGTGACATGGCTATATGTAGCAGCGGAGACATTCATTACTATGACAGCAAGGACGGCAGTTCTAAGATAATGATGGTTATTTTTAATCCTTCTTTAATCGGTTTTCCTGGAGGGTGGCCCCTGAATGTGAGACTGACCTCTCCTTTTATTGATAAGTGCTTAGTCATTAGAGAAGATGAAGTAGCTATCAACAACCGGCTTTCTGCCATTATGAAGGAGCTTATGCGCGAATATAATCAGAAGCTTGAATATCATGAACAGTTAATCATTGGCTTGTTGCACGAATGGAGTGGACTCATTTTACGGCATGTCCCTTTGGATAAAATAAATCCACAGAAAGACAAAAGGCGTATTACTAACATGAAGATTATGCAGGAGGTTCTTGAATATCTCGACGTCAACTATATG
This sequence comes from Paenibacillus sp. FSL R5-0345, assembly GCF_000758585.1. Classification (NCBI taxonomy): domain Bacteria; kingdom Bacillati; phylum Bacillota; class Bacilli; order Caryophanales; family Paenibacillaceae; genus Paenibacillus; species Paenibacillus sp. FSL R5-0345. The sequence goes on along the minus strand of NZ_CP009281.1, from coordinate 3,403,927 downwards.
CATTCCATCACACTTGCTGACGCTGCACGCCAAGCCAATATGAGCCTCTTTTATTTCTCACGCTTCTTTAAGAGCATTTCAGGTATGAGCTATATTGCGTACCTCAGCAACATCCGGGTTAATCAGGCAGAACAACTGCTGCTGACCACAGACAAATCCATTCTGGAGATCGCACTGGAATGTGGTTTCACTAATATCCGTACCTTCAACAGAGTATTTAAACAAATTAAACAGCGGACTCCAAGTGAATTGCGTTAAATCATTTATTGCGTAAAAAAAAGCCTATGATCTTTTGGCTCTGATCACAGGCTTAATTAAATTCGTTTACCTAAAGGTTGTTATCCGTTGATGGTTAAGTACATATAGTACGGCTTATAGGTATCGGTAACTACTGGGCTCCTACGAAGGGATGCGGAACATACAGTTCTTCTAGGAACAACATCTCTTCAGGAGATAATTTCACCGATAGCACATCTATTGAATCTTCGAGCTGAGCGATTCTCGTTGCACCAACAATAGGAGCAGCTACAGAAGCTTTTTGCAGCAGCCATGCAAGTGCGATATGTGTACGCGGAACACCGCGTTTCTCTGCCAATGAGGCTACTCGCTCAACAATCAACCGATCTACATCAGCGGTTGAATCATACTTGGATTTTTGAATGAGATCGGTTTCGGATCTACGCGTTGCTTCCGACCAATCTCGAATCAATCTTCCTGATGCTAGAGGACTGTAAGGAGTTACCGCAATTTTTTGATCCTGACAGAGCGGCAACATTTCTCTTTCCTCTTCGCGGTAGATGAGATTAAGGTGATTTTGCATGGATACAAAACGAGTCCAGCCATTCTTCTCGGCCACATGTAATGCTTTTTGAAATTGCCAAACATACATGGCAGAGGCACCGATATATCTGGCTTTTCCAGACTTCACCACATCATGCAGGGCTTCCATGGTTTCTTCAATGGGTGTGTTGTAATCCCAGCGGTGGATGATATAGAGATCCACATAATCGGTCCCAAGTCTTTTCAAACTTTATCTATTTCGATCATAATAGCTTTTCGGGAACCCACCACCATTTGGACCTGGACGCATCTGACCCCAGACCTTCGTGGCAAGAACAATTTCCTCCCGATTCGCATAGTCCTTAAGCGCACGTCCGATAATTTCTTCACTAGAACCTTGCATAAATATTAGCCGTATCAAAAAAGTTGATGCCAAGCTATAGCGCTCTTTTAATGATAGGACGGCTGTTCTCCTCATCAAGCACCCATTGATGCCCTCCAGGCAACACCTCTCCAAAGCTCATACAACCAAGGCAAATCCGTGAGATGTCCATTCCCGTATTTCCAAATTTAATATATTCCACAGAGCATGCCTCCATTTCTAAGATTCTATAAGATTCAATTTCTAAAGTGCCTCAAACCATTCATCATTGACAGCTTCAAACCATTCCGTTTCCCCTGGCGTCATGGCCAAATGCACGAACCAGCTATCCTTTGTCGCACCGTGCCAATGTCTTACATTAGGTGGAATGTTGACCACATCACCTGTTTTGAGCAATTGGGCAAGCTTTCCTTCTTCCTGATACCACCCATTTCCTCCGGTGACTAACAGAACTTGACCAACCCGATGCGCATGCCAGTTATTTCGGGCGCCTGTAGCAAAAGTTACATTACCAATCGCGGTATTAAGCGGCGCTGGATCTGTAAACACCATTTGCAAATAAGCGTCTCATCTCATAACCAAAACCACTACTGACACCTGTAATTAGCCATGTACGATTGTTCATAATTATTCCCTCCTAAACTTCTTATTCCGATTTAGCTGCTGCTTCATTCACACACCGTAGAGCATTAAGACTACGCGGATAACCTATGAAAGGGATGCATTGAGATATAATTTTGAAGCCTGGAAACATTCTTTCATGATACGTCTTTGCTGCATCTGTTAATCCCATTATCTAACCCTCCTATTAAACACTTTTCTCATCAAAATAAACGATTACTAGATAAACATATTGATACCACTTCTTAGATTTAAGTGAATAAATTCAAACAGATATCCCCTTTGATGAGTTTGTTATAGTATGTTATGTAAAGAATTCTTACTCAATTTTTGATGAATAAAGAAAGTTCGGTGAGCAAATTACCTAAAGTTGATCGAAGAATCCTTAAAACACAGGAAGCCTTGAAGACAGCTGTAATTGACCTAATGTCCGTGAAAAAATTTGACGATATAACCCTACAGGAACTCTCAGATAAAACAAACGTGAGTCGTGGTACCATTTACCTTCACTACATGGATAAATATGATCTACTTAATAAACTTATAGAGAACCATATCTATGAACTTCGTGAAAAATGTGAAGTAGCATCTGATTTGGATTTTGTAACGGGATCTGTGATTTGGACGGAATATTTTGAGAGTAACTATGCATTTTTCTCCATGATGTTGGCTAGTAAAGGAGCACCTTTCTTCCGGAATCGCTTTCTAGAATTTCTAATCGAAGAGTTTAAAGACGAAGTGGATATCACAAAAGGTAAAAACGAAGGCTTAAATAAAGATCTAATCGTACAATTTCTAGCTTCTTCTTATGTGGGTGTCGTTGAATGGTGGTTTAAGAATGAAAGACCTGTAACTTATCTAGAATTAGCAGCGCAACTGGGAGCCTTGTTGGAAAGGAATTGTACAAATAACCCCTCATCCTAATGGATGAAGGGTTAACTTGAAAAAAAGTATCTTCCTTAGAAACCATATTTAGCTTCTTCAGCCTCTCGAATTTTGGCATAAGTCTCAGAGAGTACATAGGTATCTTCCACTAAGCGATCTATACGGAATAGCACATCATCATTTACTATTTCTTTTCGATAAAAATCCTTCTCTTCTATAAATACATACGTTTGAACAATTTGCGCTTTCATATAGGCCAATATCGGTTTCAATTGCTGCTCAGCTACCAGATAGTGACGTGCAGAACCTGCCGTGATGAGCATACTTACAACCTTGTGTTGAAATGCTTTTTCGGGTGCTAAATCGAATATATTCTTTAGTGTTGCTGGGATGGAAGCTTGAAATATAGGCGTTCCGATTACGATAACATCTGCTTCCATGATCGTTTGAATTACGTACTTAGTGTCCCCTTCGTATTCCAGATAATTGCGACCATCACTGAACTGAACATCATACTCCGCCAGATCTAGAAGCGTAACTTCTGCATCTTGGTATTTTTCATGAAATGAATTTACTGTGTAATTCATAGCGATTCTGGTTTTCGAGCCTATCTTTGACCCTGATAATGCTACGATTTTCATATTTCTGACCTCCTGGAGTTTATTTTTTTGCCGTATATTTTTTAATAGCGGGTAGAATTTCAGAACCGATTAAATCTATGTTTTTCATTAAGTTTTCAAAAGGTACGCCACCAAAATCCATTTGTGCGATATATCGTTGATGGCCGAAGAGTTCATGTTGATATAGAATTTTCTCAATGATTTCCTGTGGGCTGCCAATATTCATAACATCGCGGGGATCGGCTCCTTGAGCAAACGCCTGTTTAGGAAAACCACGTCCATTGGTTAATTTCATTCCTTCGTTTATATATGGATAATAGGCTCTTTGTGCCTTTTGTGTAGTTTCATCCGCGTAAAAGAATCCAGCAGTCGCTACAGGCAGCTTCGACGGATCGAATCCGTTCTGGCTTGCAGCTTCACGATAAGCATCGATGGATCTTTTAAACAAGACTGCGGGACCCCCTAAATGGGCCAAAAACATAGGAACACCTGCAATGCCTGCTTTGATCGCACTGGCAGAAGTTCCCCCTACAGCTCTCCATATCGGTAAGTTTCCCTCAGGACGGGGGAGGATTCTTGCATTCTTGAGAGGGTTACGAAATTCTCCCTTCCAATTCATAACTTCGTTTTCATTTATCTTTAATAACAAGTCGAATTTTTCTTCAAATAATTCCTCATAATCATTAAGATCATAGCCCAATAATTCATATAACCCCACTCTAGAGGCACGGCCAGCTATTATTTCAGCTCGACCATTTGAAATCAAATCAATTGTAGCGAAATCTTCGTACACCCTAACCGGATCAGAGGTGCTTATAATCGTAGATGAGCTACCTATTTTCATTTTCTCAGTAGCCTGTGCAATAGCTGACAGCACAACAGTATGCGCCTGAGTAGCAAAATACTCTTGATGACTCTCTCCAACACTAAAAAAATCAATTCCTGCTTGCTCCGCTAATTGAGCCAAGTCAATAATTTCACGTATGCGTTGTTTGGCAGATATTCGGCTCCCAGTTTCAGGGTTCGCTAGATGATCACCTAATGTATAAAGTCCAAACTCTAAGCCTTTGTCTGCATTGATCCGATATTGTTCCATGATTACCCTCTTTTCTTTAAGAAGTTAGATTTCATTTATGATTTGTCCATTAAATATAATTAAGTAAGTAACTATATTAAGTATAGTTAAATGCTTGCATAATGTCAAACTAATGATCCTGTTCCATTGCGCACTATTGCCGAACGAATCGGGATCTCCGTTGATTGGGATGTAGCAACTAGAACAGCGATCATTACCACGGATGATGACTTTCGTGCTGAACTCGAATCTCCTGAGGAGGCTGTACTCTTACATATCGAAGAGGAAGATGGCGTAGAATCGCTTACGTTGAAATACGTCGATCGTTTAAAAAACGGGAGTTTGGACTGGAGTTTGGATTTAGGCATGGTGGATGATGGAGACGACGTCCAAGTGAAGAGGAGCGGACAACTCGTTAGTGTCGGTCTGTTCTAATAAGTTCTTAAGAAGCAATTCAGTCATTTTGAGGTAAGTTACAAAGTTCATGATAAGAAAGTAACTCACACCTATGATATCGCGGGTAAATAAGGCATGTTTTTTGACATTCCTGAGGAAGTGACAAGCGGGGAGATAACTTTCTTTGGGAAAAACGGTTACACATTCGAAACGTATTTCTGGTGAGTTGACAAGCTTAAACAAATGTAAAAGGTACCCAAGTTGGGTACCTTTTACGTTTTTTCACTGATGGCCGAGCCATTATGTTGTATTGCGAGTCTAACCAGTATACTCGCACCATGACCTAGCATCGCTTCATCGATATTAAACTGTGGCTGATGGATAGAATGGAGAATTCCCTTCTCCTTATTGCCGCAACCAATAAAGGCGAAGGCACCAGGAACTTTTTCAAGATACCAACCAAAATCCTCACCAGCCAGACTTGGCTGCTCCAGAAGTATTACCTGATCCTCTCCTAGAACTGCACGGGCTGCATGAAGCACCTGCTGCACCGCTTCCGCATTGTTCACTACTGCAATTCCCTCACGTAGCTCCAGCTTGTATTTCCCTCCGTAAGACTCAGCTATAGCTGAAGCATGACGTTGTAAACCATTTGTAATTGCAGCTACCGTCGTCTTGGTAAATGCTCTGAACGTTCCTGTCAGTACACTGTGTTCAGCGATCACATTAACAGCAGTACCAGCCTGCAACGTTCCGAAGGCCAACACCGCCGCCTCCTGCGGATCGATTCGATTAGCCATCATTCCGTTAATCTCTCCTATATATCGTGCCGCCATCTGGATCGCATCTACAGCTCTGTGCGGAGCACTATGATGACCGGATGTCCCCTGAAATTCCACCTTAAAGTGACTGGATGCTGCCATGGCATCATGAGGGTGAATGCCAAGCATTCCGACTGGAAGCTCTGGCATGACATGTAGCGCGTAGGCATAGTCGACACCTTCCAGCAAGTTATCCTCAATGAGATCGCGGCCACCCGAGAGTAATCTTCCATCAAGAGGACTCTTGACAGCGCCTTCCTCAGCTGGTTGAAAGACGAAAATGATCGTGCCAATCAATCGTTCGCGGAAGGCTGCCAGGGTTCGGGCAGCCCCCAACAGCATAGCGGTATGGGCATCATGGCCACAGGCGTGCATGATGCCGTCATTGACTGACTTGTAAGGCAACTCATTGGACTCTTGTATCGGCAGGGCATCCATATCTGCCCTTAGAAGAAGAGTGGGCCCACTATTGCCATTGTCTGCTAAGCCTTGCAGAAGGCCGACCACTCCCATTCCGAAATGTTTGCCGACATTTCTCCGTACTGTGATCCCCCACTCCTCCAACAATTCTGCTACTTTATTAGAAGTGCGGACGACATCATACAGTAGCTCCGGATGGGCATGCAAATCACGACGGTATTCAATCATTTCATCCTGCAGCTGGCCGGCGTAATGCATCATCTCCGCAATATTCGAGTTTTGGTGGATTGCGAATACTGGATCAACCGTCAAATTTGCCCTGCTGGCTGAGAAGCTTTGGAATAGCGGTTCTCCGGCAACGGAATGCCGAGATTTCCACGTAGCGTGTCACTTTCATATTCAGTGCGGAACAAACCCCGCTCCTGGAGAATCGGAACTACCCGATCGATGAATTCCTCCAGTCCGTTAGGGACAGCAGCCGCAATCATAAATCCATCTGCCCCGCCACTCTCAAACCAAGCTTGAATCTGATCAGCTACTTGCTCTGGTGTGCCAATGAAGCTGCTGCGTGGGGTAGCCGATTGCAAGGCGACCTGTCGAAGCGTCAAGCCTCTCTCCTTCGCATCCTTTTTGATTTTATCCGTGCCGCTTTGGAAGCTATTGCGCCCCAACTCGCCAAGCTCAGGGAATGGCTCATCCAGCGGATATTGCGAGAAATCATGATGCTCGAAGAATCTGCCTAAGTAGTTCAGTGCATTCTCAATCGTTACAAGGCCAGCAACCTCCTGGTATTTGCGCTCTGCCTCCTCCGGTGTGTCACCGATGATTGGAGCGATTCCAGGGAAGATCAGCACCTCATCCGGATTCCGGTCAAACGAAGCTACCCGTGTCTTGACATCGTTATAGAATGCTTGGGCATCTTCTAGCGTTTCGTGTCCAGTGAAGATAGCATCTGCTTCCTTGGAGGCGTAATTCTTACCGACTTCCGAGGATCCTGCCTGAAATACGACAGGCTGCCCCTGTTTCGAACGAGCAATATTCAGCGGTCCCTTCACAGAGAAGAACTCTCCTTGATGGTCCAGGGCATGCATTTTTTGCGGATCAAAGAATACACCTGATTCCTTGTCTCGTACAAACGCATCATCTTCCCAAGAATCCCATAGTCCGCGTGTCACCTGCAAATATTCGGTGGCAATGCGGTAGCGCTTGCCATGGTCAGGATGCTCTTTTTTGCTGTAATTTGACGCAGAACCTTCCAGAGGTGAAGTCACCACATTCCAGCCGGCCCGGCCGCCGCTGATTACATCCAGTGAACCGAATTGACGCGCTACGGTAAATGGTTCACTGTACGAGGTAGACAACGTACCAACTAAACCGATGTTAGTGCTGACGGCTGCGAGTGCGCTAAGAATGGTCAGCGGCTCAAACCGGTTAAGGAAATGAGGAATGGACTTTTCATTAATGTACAGACCGTCTGCGATGAAGATCAGATCCAACTTGCCTTCTTCTGCCTTCTGTACCCACTCTTTGTATAATTCAAAGTTTACACTGGCATCAGGTTTGGCATCTGGATGGCGCCACATCGACGTGCTGCCTCCTACCCCATGCAGCAGTGCACCCAGCTTCAGTTGTCTTGGTTTGGTCATGTTCATTCCTCCTAAAAGTTTTGTTTTAAATACAGACTATAGAACTGAAAGTACTTCACTAAGCTCATTGCACAAACGATGCATTAGCTGCGCCCTGTTTGATTCGCTCGATCTGGCCAAGATGTCTCTCCACATGTGCAGTGAAGCCGTGCACGATATCGGAAATTTTCACGGTCTCCCCCTTGAAATTAATTCCGCTTTTCTCCCAATCTTCTTCCCTAAGGCGTTCAAACAAAAGACTGTTATAGTAAAGCAGACTGCGGAACAGCTCCAGATTGTCGGAAGCATTTCCGCTGTTGGCGTACTGACCGCTAACCCAAGCATTCTGATTGAAGACTGGAAGCTGTGCAGTCGTAGCAGCGAGAATATCACGAATGCGGAACGAAACTACGATGCTGTGATCAGCCAAATGAGTCAGCACCTCAGTCACACTCCAACTGGCGGGTGCCGCCTTCCATTTCAGTTGCTCCTCCGTTAACCCGGCGGTCGACTTTACTAATTGATGGTACGTCCTTAAAAAATCACTGATTTGAACTCTGCTCATTAAATCCCCTCCAATATACGATCTGTTTGAGAATGATCCGGTGGTGCAAAACGAGATAACGAAAAAGGCTTGATATTATGACCGGTGACTCCACTGATGGCCAAGTCGGCCAGTATTTCACCTACAACACTAGAAAATTTAAAACCATGCCCCGAAAACCCTCCAGCTACCAGCACATTGGAGTGAAGCGGATGGCGGTCTATAACGAAATCTTCATCAGGCGTATGTTCATATTTGCATACAGAACCTTTTAGCAATCGGCCAGCTGCACCCGGCATATATGACTCCAGCACCTTGCGGAGGTCACCCTCATCGCTGGCTTCACTGCCAAACGGGGCAAGCTGTGTACCCGGCTTCCATTCCAGCCCTGTATCGTGCCGGCCGATCTTCAGACCAGCGCCATCAATACTGGGAAATCCGTAATAGCCACCTTCCTCTGCTCCTAACGTAAAGCCAGGAAAATTACCCGCAGCAAAAGCAGGGGAGCTCTCAAACCAGCCCACAACTTTGCGGATTGCTTTAATCGGCAAATGTACAAAAGGTGCCAACGCACCAAACCAAGCTCCGGCACTAAGGATAGCTGCCGCTCCGTGATAATCGCCATTTGTCGTGTGAATCGTAATGCTGCCTTCGCGAGCGGTAATATTCACAACTGGAGTGTTCGTCAACAGTTCCGCACCATGTCCAAGGGCAAGCTGGCGGTAGGCGGAAATACAGCGTTCGCTGTACAAATACCCGGCATCTGGTTCATACATTGCCGCGAATGATTCCGGTATGTTCAGTGCCGGCCAGCGCCGCCGGATCTCTTCGGCATCCAGATGCTGGACCTGCACCTTCCGTTTCTTCGCTTCTTCGAGACGGCCGTTGAAGGAATATACTGTGCTATCCGCGAGATTCAACACGCCTGAGCGGACAAGCAGTTCTGTTCCGCTCAACTGTTCCGCTTCTTTCCATAGTGTATCTGCCCGCAAAGCTAAATCAATGTAGGCGGGATCACCGCTGTAAGCATGTCGGATCAGCCGGGATTCCCCGTGATGGCTACCCTGTGTATGAGGTGGATCGAAGGCATCCACTAGTAGCGTCTTCACTCCGCGCCTCGCAAGATTGTAACCAGCGCTCATGCCCATCGAGCCTGCGCCTACGATAATTACATCGTAGCTTTTATGTTCAGCTATAATTCTGCACCTCCACCGGAATTGTAGTTCTCAAAGGAACGTACAGCCGCATCTGCAAGGAATTGTGCTGCCACAGGGAGTGCCTGTTCATCCAGATTGAAGGCTGGATGATGCCATTCTTGGCTCCCTTCAGTACCAATAAAGACGAACAATCCCGGTACCACGCGCTGATAGAAAGCAAAATCCTCTCCAGCCAGTGAAAGCTCTGGTTTGACCGCTCGATAGCCAAGAGCTTCAGCGGACTCTACTCCTAAAGCCGCTAAGGTGGTGTCGTTGATAACCGGAGGCGGCCCTTCTATCCAACGGACAGTGGCTTTTGCTCCAAGAGCAGCTGCAACACCAGTCGCCACTTCCCGAAAGCGGTCAAGTACTTTGCTGCGCACTGTTTCATCAAATGTACGGATTGTACCCTCAAGCACGGCTTTTTCGGGGATGATATTCCATGAATTTCCGCTGTGAATCTGCGTCACACTGACCACCGCACTTTGTAGGGGACTGACATTGCGACTTACAATGGATTGAAATGCAGTCACGATATGCGAAGCAGCTACAATCGGGTCTATCCCAGCTTCTGGAACGGCAGCATGAGAACTGCCACCCTGCACTTCAATCACAAACCCGTCAGCCGCTGCCATTAAAGGGCCCGCCGTAATACCGATCGTTCCGACTGGCAGTTCCGGCTTGTTATGCAGCCCGATTACTGCCCGGACTTCTTTTAGCGCCCCGCTAGCAATGATCCGCTGTGCCCCTTGCGCCTTCTCCTCGGCCGGTTGAAACAACAGGCGTACCGTCCCTTGCAATTGATGTTCTTGCTGCTTCAATTGATAGGCAGCACCGATCAAAGCTGCGGTATGGAAATCATGTCCGCAGGCATGCATTTTGCCGGGATACAACGAAGCATAAGCTGCTCCAGTTTCCTCCTGGATTGGCAAGGCATCGATATCTGCACGCAGCGCGATGACCGGACCGGGCTGCTTGCCCCCAATTTCTGCGATCACTCCGGTAGACAGACCGTAATCTACGACCCTGACTCCTGCCCGCCCCAGCAGGGTAATAATATATTTTGTTGTCTCATATTCTTCGTTCGACAGTTCCGGGTGCCGATGCAGATGACGGCGTATCCCGATTAATTCTTCTCCAAGCGCTTCCGCACTCAGCTCTTTAGCTTTACTAGTCATATACAGTCACCCTCCTTTAAACGATTTCCCGTGTGATCCTGATCCGCCGGCTTATGCCTCTGCCGGCACTTCAGCGATTGCTTCGCTCAGTAGCTCAAAGGAGCGGAGCCGTTTGTCAAAAGGCTGCACATTCGTAATTATGATGAACTCCTCAACACCGGATGCCTCTGAAAGTGCCAACAGTTGTTCACGTACAGAGTTCTTTGTTCCTTTGGTAATCTCTGGTTCCAACTCTTCAATCGTGTATGCTTCATTGCTCTGGCGGGCAAACTCCTCCGCCTGTTCCCGGGTTCCAACAGTTAGCTTCTTTCCGCTTGCCAGCTGAATCCGAATCAACTTATGCGCACCTGCCAGTTCTTTCGCTTCCTCTTCAGTATCAGCCACCACTAGTGCTAAAGCGATAATTGCTTGCGGTTGTCTGCCCTGTGAAGAAACAAAACCGCTGCGGTAAGAACGAATAGCATCTAGCGCTACTGTCTTATCGCTATTTATAAATAAGGAGAACACATAAGGTAATCCAAGTTCAGCAGCAATCTCTGCACTGCCTACACTCGCGCCAAGCACATATAGCTCAGGCGGAGTACCAGGAAGGGGACCTGCCTTCAACCCTGCCAGCGGATGGTTTTCTTCAAGCCGGTTATGTACATACTTCTCCAGCTCGATGATTTTGTCCGTTAGGCTAGGGGATTCAGCTCTTCCTTGCTGAAGTGCCTGAGTGCTGCGCGGGAGACCGCCGGGAGCACGTCCCACACCAAGATCCACTCGGCCAGGAGCCAGCGTAGCTAGTACATTAAAGTTCTCCGCCACTTTATACGGGCTGTAATGCTGGAGCATAATGCCACCTGATCCAATGCGAATGCGCTCTGTTTTGGCCAACAGATGTGAGATGAGGACTTCAGGGGAAGAACCAGCTACCTGCTCGGAGTCATGATGCTCGGAAACCCAGAATCGTTGAAATCCAAGCTCCTCGGACAGTTGTGCCAGCTTAATGGTATGCTGGAATGCTTCCTCCGGCGTTTCTCCCGGATAGATCGGACTTTGATCGAGTACGCTGATTGTAATAGCCATTGTTTTTCCTCCTATATGGAATAGTTAAATTCAGGTGTGATCCGCTTTAGGAACTGCTTCGTTCTTTCTTCGCGCGGATGATTAAACAACTCTGTCGGCGTTCCTTCTTCAACAATGACGCCTCCGTCCATAAAAACCACATGATTTGCCACATCACGAGCAAACCCCATTTCATGGGTGACTACAATCATTGTTATACCTTCCTTGGCAATTTTTCGGATAACAGCCAGCACCTCACCCACTAACTCAGGGTCCAGCGCCGATGTTGGTTCGTCGAACAATATAACCTCTGGCTCAAGCGCCAAGGCTCGAGCAATCCCTACACGCTGCTGCTGACCCCCGGACAGCTGACTCGGGTAGGCGTCCAGCTTGCTGGCAAGACCAACCTTTTCAAGCAGCGCTATACTCCGCTTTCTCGCTTCGTCCTTCGGAAGCTTTTTGACAATTAGCAGCCCTTCCATCACGTTCTCCAGCGCGGTTTTATGACGGAATAAATTGTACTGCTGAAATACCATTGCCGTTTTTTGCCTAAGCTGATGAATCTCCTTTTTACGAGCATGTTTGCAGTCTACTTTGAAATCGCCGATAGCGATCTCTCCGCTACTTGGCTTCTCCAGATAATTCACGCAGCGTAAGAGAGTCGTTTTGCCTGAGCCACTGGGACCGAGAATGACGACAACCTCTCCCTTCGTCACCGTTAAATCTATATTGTTTAACACCTGATTCCGACCGAATGACTTCGAAATTTGTGCAAGTTTGATCATGCTACTCCACCTCGATTGTACAGATTGATCCTTCTCTCAATGACCGACGTCACGCGTTCGATCAGAAACGTTAGTGCCCAGAAGATCAGCGCTGCCGCTAAATAAGCCTCAAAAAACTTCCAGTTCGTCGAAGCCACTATCTGTGCTTTAGCATTGATATCCACCACCGAAACGGTAAAAGCTAGGGTAGATCCGTGCAGCATACCGATTACTGAATTCGAAAGATTAGGCAGACTTGCCGCCAGCGCTTGAGGAAAAACAATCCGCTTCAGTGATTGGGGCGTAGTCATACCGATAGAGTGGGCCGCTTCTAGCTGACCACGATCCACAGCGAGCAGACCGGAACGGACGACCTCTGACATATAAGCTCCAGCTGTAATCGAGAACGAAATATATGCAAAACCTATCATCGGAATCGAAACCGACCTAAAGCTCCAGCCGAAATGCGCCGCCAGACCATCAATCAGTACAGGAAGCCCAAAATATATAAGCAGCAGATGCGTCAGCATCGGTGTCCCTCGGATGAAAGTTACATAACCAACTGCCAAGGGGTAGAGCAGTGGAACTCTGTATAGCCGGATTAAGGCTACAGCCACGCCAATCACAAAACCAATTAACACAGAGACACAGGTGATATATAAGGTCGTAGGAATTGCACTCAGAATTTGCACCAGAGCGGTCCATATAAACGATGGGTCTAGTTTCATAATCCGGTGCCTCCTTTGCCCGTTCCTAATTCTGCAATAATGCGACGGTAGGACCAGCTTTTGTTGATTTTGAACAAATTTTTCTCCGGTGTATTCTGTTTCTCATGCCTCAGCAGATGGTGCTCTGCTACAAGCAGCAGCTTCTCAATCGTAAAGCTGATGACCAGATAGATAAGCGCAAGCGCGATATACGTTTCAATAAAATGCTGTGTTAGACTGCCAAGCGTCTGAGCTTTACCTGACATTTCCATCACCCCGAGGGTAAAAGCTAATGACGTATCTTTCAGTAGTGCAATTACTAGATTGGAGAATACCGGAACTGCTATACCTAGCGCTTGGGGCAGCACGATTCGTGTAAAAGCTTGAAACCCAGTCATCCCCGCAGCATATGCAGCCTCCACCTGCCCCTTATCCACCGCCATCACAGAAGCCCTAATCATTTCGGACATGTATGCTCCCGTATGCAGACCGTAGGTCAGAATCACAAAGACAAGTACTGGAGTTCGGGTCATATCCACATGGACCAGCTTCATGATTTCAGGCAAACCATAATAAAACAAGAAGAGCTGGATAAGAATCGGAGTTCCCCGAAAAAAAGAAATATAGATTTCGGAGAGGGTCTTTAACACAGGCACTTTATAAAGTCTTGGCAGAGCTACGAGAAAGCCGACAATAATTCCTGTCAGTAGAGAACAGGCGACAATCAGAAGCGTGGTGCTTAAAGTCCCTAGTAACTTAGGCAAAAACGAAAATACAAAACTGATATCAAACTGTGCGCCCATATATTCCCTCCCTTCCCGTGCTCACCGGTTCAATCATTTAACCGAATCCGCTGTAACATCCGCACCCAGCCATTCCGTGCTCAGCTTACCCAGTGTTCCGTTTGTCTTCAGCTCTTTAATCGCACTGTCAATCGCATCTGACAGCTTTTGTGAATCGGCATCATCCTTACGGAAAACATAGAGGATGTCTGCGGAGGACAGCTCGTCGCCCGAAGCTTTTAGCTGACTCTGCGGATCAATGATCGGCAGGACAAAATCTGCAGCTAGCGTAGCGTCCACACGCCCAGTACTAATCTGTGCGACGGTATCATTCGCTGCACCGTTCTGATACACGATATTAATTGCATTGTCATGCTCTTTATTGTAGTTCTCCAGAATTTGCGCTTGTGCGCTTGTCGCACCGACTAACACCTTTTTTCCTTTAAGATCATCGAGTGATTGGATCGAATCATTATCTTTCGCCACTACGATGCGGTTTCTCCAGTGGGCATAGGCTTCTTTGTTAAAAGAATATTTCAATTCCCTCTCTGGATTTTTCTCCATGACATGGGCGACAAGGTCGATTTTTTTAGTTTCCAGACTCAGCAGCAAATTACTGAAATCCATGGTTTGAAACTCAAATTCATATTCTGGCAGCTGCTTATCGATTTCTTTGAGCAGTTCTACATCGAAGCCTGTAAGCTTGCCGTTCTCATCTATGAAGCAGACTTTCGGAAAAGCAGTACCCGTACCTACGATGATTTTAGTTGCCTTTTCCGAAGCATTAGCTGGTGTTGTGGCATCAGACACATTTCTGTTCTTACTGCTGTTCGTGCTGCTGTTTCCGCAACCGGCAATCGCCAGTGTCAATAACGATGCAATTACTAGTGAAATGGACTTTTTCATTGTTCTATCCCCTTTGAATGAATTGTGGTTTATCTATAAGTGTTTTTTTCATCAGATACATAATGCCGTCACCATTCTGCTGGTCCAGCTCCAGAAACCGTTCATACCCCCGGCGTTCATACATTTGAACTAACCATGGGTGCTTCTTCGCCGTTGCCAGCGTGACCGCAGCCGAACCCAATTGTCCAGCAATAATGTGCTCTTCCACCCAATCCAGAAGCTTTCCACCATAACCTCTGTTACTGAAATCCGGATGAGCAGCAAACCATTTAATAAAAGGAAGTGGGCTAATCTTCTTAATCTCTTCTTCTTTTGAGAGGGTTATCGTTGCAACGATCGTTCCATCAACTTCAAGCACATAACACTCATTCGTAGCAATATTGTCTTCAATAAGTGCCAAGTCAGCTGTAGCCGCCGGCCAATGCAGCCCGAGCTCACGAATCAGCTCATAAGCACGGTATGTAACCTCTAGCAAATTCTCCGCATCTTTCAGTTCTGCCAGCCTGTATGTCTCACTCATCGCAAGCTCTCCATCCTTTCGAATTAAATTTATAATTCCTATCGAAATAGTCGTGATTATATGCAATTAACTTTATCACTGCATGTGCCGATGCGCTAATAGAGTTTTTTAATACATCTATACAATTAGTCGATCTCCCATTTTACCAATCCCGAGTTCAAGTAGAGTTTCTATGAATTCAGTGTTCTCACCATTAAGTGAAATCAGGCTGGTTCGTAAGGAGATGCCTTCCGTCTCCGCAATATCCACCCGTACTAACGTCCCTGCCGATACCTCTTCTTGTACACTGAGTGCCGGAAGAAAACATATGCCTGCTTTTTTCAACACCAGCTTCTTGGCCGTCTCCAGGTTATCCACCTGATAATCAATCTTCGGCGGCTGTTCCATGCTCTCAAATACACGATGTAGCCGCATCCAATCCAAAGACCCACATTCAAAAAAGACTAACGTCTCCTGGCGAATATCTTCCAGCGATGTACGTTGTGCATTTGCTAAGCGATGCCCCTTCTCTACATACAGCGAAATGGGGTCTTCGCAGAAAGGAAAGGCTTGAATGGCTGGATTTACGACCTTCCGAATAAAAGCCAGATCTAGCTCTTTGGATTTCAGTTTATCAATTAACACTTCCGTAGAAGCTGTCATCAGCTTGATCGTGATATGCGGATACTTACGCTTCAAATGAAGCATTAGATGGGGCATTAGATAATTGGACACCGAGACAGTACTGCCAATCCTCAGCTCATTCGGAATATGCCCCTTGGCCTGAACCTGATGTTTACCGTTCTGATAGATCTGGAGAATCTGCTGGGCATAGGGAAGAAATTGCTTCCCTTTATCCGTTAGGCTAATCTGCTTACCCAACCGATCAAACACTCTGCAATCCAATTCCCTTTCGAGCGATTGAATCCGTGCCGTAACTGTCGGCTGAGAAATATATAGGACTTCGGCCGCTTTATTGAAGCTTCCATAATGGTTGATGTAGACAAAAGCCTCAATATTTTCAATGTTCATCCCTATTCCCCCTAAATTTCTGTTAAATTTACTATTCCGATCAAAAAACAATGAAATATAGCGTTGCTTTCCTATAGATTTTGTTTATATCTTATTCACGCCCCCATTTTTTGTCAAATTAAATTCCGTGTAAAATAATCGGATTTTAAAAAATCCGACGCATAATAAATACATAAGTTCAAAGTTTGAACTGAAGAAGCGTTATCGAATCCCTTTGTAATCGACTGTTATGTTTATTTCATATAAAGCTTTTCTATTCATTTATCAAAATTATAAAATACCACTTATATAACTCGGAATTATCGTATATAATGACTCCATTCGTATGAACTATACATTTAATTGAAAGGGGATCGCGAGAATATGTCACAAAAGATTATTATCCGTGAAGCTGAGAATCATGATCGTGATGCCATCGCTGAAGTGATACTCCACGCTTACCACCAATATTCAAAGATCATGCCCGAACCATTATGGCTGGAATACCGGAAATCGCTTCTTGATTCAGTCCATGGAGATGCCCCAATTGTGCGAATCATTGCTGAGCTCAATGAGCAAATCGTTGGTAGCGCACTATTGTTCTCTTCCTCGGAAACGGCATACGGTAAGCCAGAGCTAGGCATTCACTCCCCTATCCTGCGCCTGCTTGCCGTATCCCCCTCAGCACGAGGCCTCGGCGTTGCGACCCATCTGATTCACGAAGCTGCAAAGAGATCCCGCGAGTTGGGTGCCGCCACTTTAAATCTGCATACCTCAGAAATGATGGCTTCAGCAATCAAGCTCTACTATCGCTTAGGCTTCAAACGGGCGTATGAGACCGATCTTATGAACGGCGAAACCCTGGTACAGGGTTTCCAACTAGACCTACTACCTTTAGTTCGTACTACAGCAGGATAAATATAGACTTTGAGTTCATACTGACTCATTGCGTGCCTGCGTTTCCTTCGAAACGCTTTTCACTTGCAGCTTATCAATGACGAAGATTAATATGTCTTGAAATAATAAAAAAGCTTCGGGAAGCTTCCCGAGGCTTTTTTATTTTCCTTTTTTGTAGGTGATTTCTTTAGAACTTACAGTGATATTCCCCTCATTATCGGCATCATCCATTCGTTGATCTGTAGTAACGGTTGCACTGGAGGGAATTGATGAATAGCTGACACCCCTCTGCTTCTTTTTTACATCATAGAGATAATAAGAAACATTCTTAACCTTCAGCCCTATAGTATCCTTGTACAAAAGTTCTACTGAATAGGATTTTATCACTGCTACATTAGCGTCCATCCATCCTACAACTTCAACCGCTGCATCTTCTTGGTCGCTATCAGTCTTAATAAAGCTGATAGGAAGTCCATCCTGATTATAAAAAATAATTTTTTGTGGAGCTATTTTCAAATAATCGATATCGATGTCATGGATTCGGTTTTGGTTGATCTCTGCTGTATCCATCCAAGCAATCGTGCCCGCCGGGTTCCACTTTATTTTCTCAGAAGGTATATATTGCTCTTGTGGTAACGGTACAGTACGTAGCGAAGCTCCATTATCATCATAAAAGGTTAATTGCCCGCTCTCATCATCATGTACAAATCTCTTAAAGGTTGGTGAAAGAAATAGGGATGGCGCCCCAGTCGTTGAATGAGGGATTACGCGATATTTCAGAAGATGGACATCGTCCTTTCCTTTCTTCAAATCAAAGATCCATACATTACCGAGGTAACTCTGCATAAACAATTTTTGCTCATCAGCTTTCCATTGAAATTTATAAATGTAATCATAATCATCAGAAAGCGGCCAAAAGTCTTCCCGAAGTCGTTCGATTGTTCCTGTAATAACATTATATGAGGACAAATGATATTTCCCAGCTTCTTTCGTCAGATCCGATTCCAGAAATAATAGATGATCCTCGTCCAACGGGATTAGCATATTATAGTTGTTCATAAAGGCATTGTTCCAACGATTATTGGAATCGTTCAGCTCATCACTCCAATTCACCTTAACCTCATCCGTAGCAGGATCATGGGCTAGCAAAGCATTGACTGCGTTGTGGTCGCCATAGAAAAAATGAATGGTGTGATATGTGATTCCCTGCAGTTCAACTACTGCTCCACCGTTTAATATATAGTTATTTTCGGATATGCCTATTGGTTTAGCCACCAGATCTCCATTAGAGCTCCGTACTGCATTAAACTCCAGCCCCTTAAATGTTGAAGCCATGAACGTAATCTTTTTTAACTCGGCAGTTGATTCCTTAGTAAGGCTGTAACCTGTGCTCGTTTCGTTCACATTCATTAACATGCCTTGCTCACTTGATTCGTTAATCCATAAATGAAAGGCATATTTATGATTATCTGAAATCAGAACAATATCGTAGTTAGGAGTTGCGGTATTTAAAATCCCTGGTATTTGTACAGCGTTACGGATGGCTCGGACGAAAATTTCTATGGTTTCATGATCTATGTATTCTTCCTTTATGTTAGCATTCACAGAACCATGTGCTAGAGAGTTCGCTATTGTAATTCGCTTTATGTCCTCATCGATTTTTAGATTATCGGTTTCTGTTTGTTGATCATTTGTTTGAAATAAGTGAAGCAATACTGCTTTTTCTGTTTCCGGCAATTTGTAATGTCCATTTTGTCCTGATTTGGTGAAAAGACCTTGATTCTCGCCCTTAATCCAGAATGAGAACTTTTCGTTTTCTTTATTTTTCATTTCAACAATAGCTTCATAATCAGGTGCTGCAATATCAAGCTTGGCGCTGTCATACTCAGCAGTATGTATAGCTTTGAATTGTTTTATTAACTTGCTGTCCGTTAGGGTCATCGATTCACCGCTATCGCTCAGGATTGTTATGGAATGAACAGAGCTTATATCGATCAGCATTTGATTCGCTTTATCCTTATTCCCTGTATTTATACATCCAACAATGATTACTGAAATGACTGCTAAAAGGGCTAGTAGATTTATCCTTTTCATATAGGCTCCCCCTTCGTATTCTCTCTTCTTTAACGCCAAATAGAGGATAAAGTTGCAAAAAATGAAATTTATCACCTATTAAAAAGTATTATCTAGATCAAACCTAGCCTGTAGCAATTGGATCAGATACTTAAAAAGCCACCGTACAGGCCTGTTCTCCTGTAAGGCAGCTTCTCTTTTATCCCAAAGGTTGGATGAACGATTTAATCTTTATTACTACCACATTCAGACCCGAAAGCCCTTTAAAAAATTGACAGCCTGGCGGATATCTTCCTCTGGATTAGTGCCAACTTCCCGTTCTATGGTCAGGAATCCTGTATAACCGATGTCATTCAGCGCTTGCAGATAGTTGTTCCAGTCAACAGAACCTGCTCCAAGTGGAACTTCACGGAACGCCGAGCCGGTCTCGGCCATTTCAGCCATCTTCTCATGGTCTAATGCGGGTGCTTCATAACCATATTGACCGTAAACATCGCGCGGATCGATATCGGCAAGTTTGAGACCATCTTTAGCATGGGTGTGTACAATGTAGTCTTTTAGTGTATGAACACCTTGCACGGGATCATCACCAGTCACCATCACCATGTTGGCCGGGTCAAAATTAACAGAAACCCCTTTGGAACCCAAACCGTCGAGGAACGTCTTCAGACGCGCAGCGGGTTCTGGCCCAGTCTCAATCGCAAAGTAAGAATTCATCTCATGCGCGTATCTGCTTAGTTCCTCACAAGCGATATGCATGGTTTCATAAATTTTACTGGTGTGGTCCGAGGGAACAATACCGATATGTGTAGTAACTATATCTGTACCTAGCTCCTTGGCCAGCTCCATAATGCGTTTGGACTTTTCGATTTTGGCTCGGTTCTGTGCAGGGTCCTGAAATCCATGTCCGCCTAAATCTCCAACGAGGGCAGAAATTTCGAGACCCAGTGAAGCGATGTATTCCTTCCATTCAAGGCGGGCTGACGGAGATAGGTTAGCGGGATCAAATTCACCTTGCACCGCATAAATCTGAACTCCATCAGCCCCTGCTTCTTTTGCCTTGCGCAATCCCTCTTTTACTCCAACCTGAAAACTGTCTACGATAACACCGATTTTGTTAGTGATAATTGGTTTAACCATGGCAATAATCCTCCTTAAAATGAATTAGATTTGGTTCCAAACCCGCTTGATGTATTCCAACCCAAGTCTTGTTCCCTTGCGGCACTCTTCCATTCCCTCGAATTCTACAGAGATATATCCGTCGTAACCGCTTTCCTTAACGGTTCGAATGACACTCGGCATATCGATGTCTCCTTGACCAACGATGGCCCCCCTCAACCAGTTCCCACCGGAGGACTGGAACCAACCTTCGCCAAGCTGGCGATCTTGTGGACGAATATAGAAATCTTTGAAATGTACCATCGAAGCAAGCTTAATATTGTTAGTCACAGCAATAAGCGGATTCTCATCTGCGCACAGGAAATTACCAATGTCGAGCGTTGTACGGAAGTTATCTCTTCCTACTGCGTGAACCAACGCCTGTACACGATCGCTGTGCTGAATAAAGTATCCATGATTCTCCACGCTGGTCGTAATGCCCAAACCTGCGGCATAATCAGCAATTTCTCGGCAGGCTTCAGCCAAACGTGGAAGCTCTTCCAAAAAGTGCGTAATTGACAGATCTTCTGAGGAAGCTACATCATGCCGCATCTTCTTAATACCTAATGCCGCACAGACATCTACTTCCCGCTTTACCCGTTCCACTTCCCGCTGTCTTTCAGCTGTCTCCAGCCCGGTAAAGTTCGCCCCGATAGCATAATTAGACAACTCTAGTCCACGACCTGCTGCCGTTCGTACAATCAGATCAATTAGCTCAGAATTCTCAACCAAATTAATGCCCAAGGGTACAATCTCCGCATGCTCCGCGCCCAGATCGGCGATCGTCTCAATGACTCCTTCAAGCGTGAGCTCACCCGTTGAAAAAGCTGAATGCAAACTGTAGGTACTGATTCCTAGCTTCATAGTTTCACCTCTTCGCCTTTGGCAGCGGATTCATAAATCGCGCCGAGAATCTTCATGATTGTAACGCCGTCCTGTACAGGACTAATCGGTGTAGAGCTGTTGATGATGTTGCTCGCAAAATGATTAATCTCATTCTGGAATGCACTGTTGAACTCAAACCCCTTATGATCGGTCTGCGGATAGGTATTGACAATCGTATCCGACAGTTCTTTGACAAGGACTATCTCAGGATCAATTTCAAATCCGCCCTTCTCACCGTATAGGCGCACCGAGCGCTCGTCCTCTTTGGCATGCAGTGTAAAGCTGACATCGACCATCAGCGAAGCTCCATTCTCAAAACGAATCAGTGCATTTGCCAAATCTTCAACCGTATTGTTCGCTGCGTCGTAATCAGCGGCTTTATAAAAAGAAAGATTCTTGATATTAGAACGATTGCCGAGCTTCCGGTAGGTATTGGCACTTACTGATACTGGGTTCGGACGGCCCATCAAATACCAGCATAGATCGATCACATGGACGCCGATATCGATCAGAGGTCCGCCGCCGGAGCGTTCAATATCACTGAACCAGCCGCCGGGATTGCCAAGTCTCCGGAACGTCGTAGCCTTCGCATAGTAGATTTCGCCGAATTCTCCTTGTTCCACCAATGTCTGAAGTAGTTGGGCATTAGAGTCATAGCGTCTTACAAAGCCTACTTGCAAAATCTTTCCGCTCTTTTCCACTGCCTTCTGAACCTGAAGTGCTTCTTCGACCGTGCGACAAAGCGGTTTTTCTACAAGCACATGCTTGCCTGCCTCAAGGGCCGCAATGCTGATCTCAGCATGAGAGTTGTTCCATGTGCAGATACTGACTGCATCTATTTCGGAATTAGCCAGCAATTCATGGTAATCTGTGTATACTTTTTCGACGTTATACTCAGTAGCAACTGCACGTGCACGCTCTTCATTCAGGTCACAAACCGCATATAAGGTCGTCTGCGGATTATCCCGATAAGCACTTAAGTGCATAGCGGAGATAGAGCCCGTACCTATTACACCGATTTTGAGTATATTCATCCACACTCGCTCCTTTATTTTGCATTGGGTATGATTCGTATTATAATGATTTCAACCCTAAACACCATGCAGAGCCTTGCGGTTTCATTTGTACAATTGTGCTATAGGAGGTGTAGTCCATATATGCTCGACTATGATAAACATCTACAAGAATCCATGGACATGCCAGATCCCGAGTTTCCGATTAAAGTACATACTCAGCGCTTCAACCAAGAGGGAGTTGTACTGTTCTCACATCATTGGCATGAGCATCTGGAATTTCTATTTATTGAAAGCGGTGAGGCAGTATTTGAATGCGGACGGACACCGATCAAGGTCAGGGCTGGTGACTTAATTGCCGTGAACAGCAATGAGCTGCATTATGGAGTTAGCGCTTCTTCTGATTTATTGTATTATGCGATTATTGCAGATACTTCTTTGCTGCATAGTGCGGTAAGCGACGCTGCCGAGACCAAGTTCATCGCCCCCATTCAGCAGAACCAGCTGCTGTTACGTAACCATATTCGGGGGGATCAGAACATTACAGACTGTGTACTGGCGATTATTCGAGAACTGGAACTTCGCGAATTTGGGTATGAGCTGGCCGTCAAGTCGGAGCTATACCGTCTGCTAACGCTGCTATTGCGCAGACATATCGTCACCGTACTCTCACAGGCTGAGCAAGAAAGACGCAGTAAAACCGTCGAACGCTTCGCACCTGTATTACGTTATATCGATACCCATTACCAGGAACCGATTCAAGTTGACGAACTTGCGGCACTAACAGGGTTAAGCCGCTTCCATTTCAGTCGTCTCTTCAAGGAATTAACCGGGCATACGATATCGGAATATATAAACGCTATCCGTTTAGATCGTGCAGATTATTTGCTAAGGCATACCCAGTTAACAATTTCTGAAATCGCTACCACTTCTGGCTTCAGCGACATCTACTATTTCAGCCGAACCTTCAAAAAGCATAGAAAAGTAACCCCTAGCAAGGTGAGAGGGTTCTAGTTAGCATGTTTGCCCCTATTCTCACATTTTCTCTGCTCACAGAAGATTGCAATTGGTCCCTTCTTATAGATCCATACCACAAGAGAAACTATCTTCCATCTTATGGGTATAATTAACATAAAGCTCTATAGGAGGGGAAATCATTGAGAAAAATAGTAAAACTGACTGTATTAGTACTTTGCATAATGATTTTACCGGGAACAATGATTTATGCCGCATCAAACCAATCCGAAGTTTCATTCTATTTCAATAACGCGATTCAAAAACAGGCAGCAATATTATCCGAGGGAGATATCCTCTTGCCTGCTGAACAGCTTTCTAAAAATTTGTTTGCTTTAATTACTTTGGACGAAACAAGTAAAAAGGTTCGAATCTACAAGCCAAATGTGAATATGGTATTGCTTGATAACAATGGAGAGATCTTTGGTAAGGTAAAAAGTCCTGCCCGCTTTGCATTTTCAACTTTATTACAAGTGGATCATTTGAAGACAGAAATATCAGATATAAAACTTACGATCACCGATCCTACGGATAAAACAGAAACCATAGATAATCAACAAATTAAGAAAAGTGAAGAAAACTTCTGGTTCAAAACCAACGAGTTTACTTATTCCTTTAATACAAAAGGCACCTATACTATTCAAGTGTTTTTTAAAGATGTGGATTCAAAAATATGGTTTCCTGTTTCCGAAATCGATGTATTTGGAATATGAATTCCCGATAGATGAATTAGGGTTTCCTTATTTCTTATTATTCTTAATCACTTCGTTAAAACGGTCAGGAAAATTGGTATGTACCCCGTCTACGCCCCAAATCACGGCTTTGTCCATATTGACTTGATAATTCACTGTATATGGAAATACCTTTAGCCCAGCATTTTTCACCTGTGCAACATAGGATGAATTTATTCTTTGAAAGTTAGGACTTATGCCAACTGCATACGTTTTTACTCGGTTAATATAAGATTCTGGTATTTTATAAACCGGAATATTATACCAAACAATTTGATAAAGAGGAATCTCTGGGTTAATGGAATGCAATCTACGTAAACTCGTCTCACTAAATGAATGTACGGAAACATGATCTGACAGATTATATTTTTCAATTTGTTCGTTTAAGATGGTTTCGATGTTCGGATTCAAAGCGGGTTCTTTAATTTCAATCATATAGTCCACATCTTTTCCAAACGTTTCAAATACCTCTTCTAAAGTCGGAATACGTAATCCAGCATATTGATCCCTAGCAAACATGGGATACTGTTCGTTAAACCATGAGCCGGCGTCTAATTTCGAAAGCTCCTCCAAGGTGAAATTTTTAACATAACCCGTTCCATTCGTCGTGCGATTAATCGTTTCATCGTGAATAACTACAGGAACACGATCCTTAGTTAACTGTATGTCTAACTCGATATAATCGGTCCCCATATTCATGGCAAGTTCAAATGCAGGTATAGTATTCTCAGGCGCATATCCTGAAGCGCCACGGTGAGCAATGGTATATACTTTGTCCGCTGGCTCAAGAATTTCCTTCACTTTCGTACGAATCCACGGAGAATAGGCATACATGGAGGTACACAATAAAATCAACAGAAAGATGTGAATAAATATAAAGTACATTTTAGAATCTTGAATCCTTTGCATAAAGCTTCCCTCTTCTTTTCAAAAAATTAGTGTATATTACTTGATGTCCATTTTGCCAAAAAAATAACCCATAACACCTTTCTTCCATATTCTATATGAAAACGAAAAAAGGTGGATACAGATGACCGAAATACAAATAGCTGCTGTAGGAGACCTTATGGTCAAGCGTTACATTATTTCTGATGCTAAACAATCGGACGGAACCTATTCGTTCACTCCCCTGTTCGCAAAAGTAACTCCTTATCTAAGACAGGCGGATCTAACCATCGGTAATCTCGAGACCACCTTTCCAGGAAACGGACGAGAATGTCGAAAAAGTCTACGATCTGGCGGTCCAACATTCAAGTGCCCGGATGAATTAGCACCGGCGCTAAAAGAAGCTGGATTTGATGTATTAGTAACAGCGAACAATCACTGTATGGATTATGGTGCCTCGGGTCTGATTCGGACATTACGAGTATTAGACCGTAGTGGAATCGATCATACCGGTACATCAAGATCCGTACAAGAATCAAAACGTATGCTAATCAAAAACGTTAGTGGGATTACAATTGGAATCCTCTCTTACACTGCAGGAACCAATAGAATCCCTGTACCTATTCAACAGCCATGGTTAGTCAATCGGATAGAAACCAATAAAATACTTAGAGAAATTCGAGATTTAAAAAAGAAAGTCGATCTGGTCTTACTTTATATGCATTTTGGAAAAGAATATCAGTACACACCTAATAAGAGGCAAAAGCAACTGGCAAGCCTCTTTCTTAAAAATGGTGCAAACATCGTTTTGGGATCTCACCCACATGTGCTGCAACCGATATCCGTTCAGGGGAAAAAGAAATTCGTTAGTTATTCCCTAGGTAATTTTGTTTCGACTAAGCTTAAGAATAATCCATTTACACAAAGCGGAATCATTCTTACGCTTACCATCAAAAAGGACAATAATGGTAACACGAGTATAACGGACATAAATTACATTCCAACTTGCGTCGATCGAAGGATAACAAAAGGCGGTAAACAAATTTCTGAGGTCATTCCCATCCATGATACGTTAAAGAACACAGATTTAATAACGGAACGGAGAAATCGCTTAAATCGTATGTTGAAGCATACTATAGATATTTTAAAGTGGCCATAAAGAACATCAACTCACAATCATTTAGTCATTCCAACTAATAAGGTATGTACCCAAAAACGAACTTAATCGCTCGAGCATCGGATATGAAGTTAATGAATTAACTAAGACCACTCCATTTTTGATGACGGGTTCGGATAAATATAGTTTATTCAGAACAAAACTGTATTGATTGGAACCATCGTTTTCTGCTTTACGACTGACCTTTATTTCTTGTGAATGGTAAAACAAGCGATTAGCCTCTTCTTTAGTCTGTTCACAGCTTAATAATAAAGTCTCTAGTCTGGAATCCGTCATCTCACTGATAGCTTCGACAGCTACAACGTTATGATCGATTAGTTTAGAAACTAAATGCTTTAGAATAACATTCGGCCCGATATTAACTTCCGAACAATGAAACTTTGCTTCAGAAATAATAAATTGTATTAATAACTCAGCAGTATCAACATCCGTCGAAATATAGTTGCCCTCTAATTCTAATTTAGGTAAAAGCTGAGCCGGTGATTGTAGAAGCCCCGTAATTTGTGCACTCCTCACCCATGAATCCAGATGATCCAAATGGATCTTATTATCTTTATTTCGCAGGGGACTTATTGTATTACCCTCAATTAAATCTAATATCACACTGGGTTCAAAATTATCTTTTGTAAGGATATCACTTATCTCAGGGGAATATAGCAACTCATTTGTTCTTTTATGGTGATCAATACCCTCTATCTGTTCTAAAACATGGCTGAAGGGGCTATGTCCAATATCGTGTAATAGCGCAGCAATCCTTAGTTCATACCAATCCGGACAATAATAGGCAACTAAAGAAAACACTCCAAGGGTGTGCTGTAACCGGGTGGCGACATGTTGTGTATTGATGTAGCTGCATCCGCTATGATGAATAAAATGCAGTCTGCGTACCGGGAATGAATTTAATAAATAGGATTCTGTTTCCGTTAATTTGGTTTTAAGTCCCCACAAAGGTTCCCATAGTTCATCACTACCTGTTAATTGTGCAATGTATCGATCAGTATTTATATTACTCATACTTTCCACCCTCACTTCACTAAAAGATTCTACCTCATTCATCGACAAGTTTCTTAACTTATTTTCATAGCAAATGCCATAGAAATGTTAAATAAGTACCCGCTCCCTTTAAAAATCTAATGATATAGTTATCGTAGAATACATTTTTATAACATTGAAAGGATTCGTATTAACATGGCAGCACAAACAAAAAGGCAGTTAAATGATGGTCCGAAAATTCGAAAAGAAAAAGAAATTGTTGAAAAAATGATTCGTATATATTGTAAGAAAAAACATTATCAAAAAGGGTTATGCGAGGAATGTCAGGGCTTAAATGAATATGCAACAAAAAGATTATCTCTCTGCCAATTCGGGGAAGACAAAACAGCATGTGCAAAGTGCCCTATCCATTGTTACAAACAGGAGTATCGGCAAAGAATTAAAGAAGTTATGCGTTTCTCAGGTCCATGGATGTTACTCTACCATCCAGTTGAGTCGATTAGGCATATCCCATTACCAGGTAAGTTAAGAAAATAAGCATATAAATAAAAACAGCAGCAGTCAATGACTGTTGCTGTTTTTGATCCTCTTCAATTGCTTGGTGCGTTCTCGTACTTATCTCATTGCTTTTGCCAGCTCTGTGAATATAACACCAAGCGCGTAGGCTCCCGCATCCGGATACCCAATGCTGCGTTCCCCCACCGTACCTGCTCTTCCCATACGGGCAACGACGTCCGAAGTCTTCTGGGCACCGAGAACTGCGGCTTCCGCAGCTTTGATTGCTGCCATTTTAATATCATCACCATGTTCTGCGCTTTGTGTCCAGGCATCCGCAAAAGGTACAAGCGCATCAATTAATGTCTTGTCGCCAACGACAGCACCTCTCCCGAAGGATCTTTCACCCGTATCCTGAATCCCTTTAACTACAGCTTGCATCATATTGGCAAAATCCTGGATGGACAACTCCTGCTTTTGCTGCGCAGTCTTGCTCGCTGCACGGAAGCCCGATCCCCAGATCGGTCCAGATGCTCCACCACAATGCTCCATAATGATCAAAGAACAAGCATCAAGGAAATCACCGATATTGCTGAGATGATGAGCTAAAATATCTTCCCATTCTACTTTCAACTGCTTAAAGCCCTTGGCTACGCTCATCCCAAAATCACCATCTCCGGCATGGGCATCTAGCTCACAGAAAGGCACCTCATTCTCAATAATGACCTCACTCATTTGATCAATCAAATAAACAATATTTTGCAAGGAGAACTGGTTGTTCTTAATTACCGCAGCTTCAGCATTCGTATTATTCTTGAAAGAAACCGTGCTGTCTGCTTTCTCTTCCTTGATGATCTCGGTATAATTCACGGGCTCAAATGAACCTTTAACCGACAATGCCGGTGTATCACACGGAGCAGACAACCATTTCTTCAGCGTCTCATCCAGCTTCATAATCGACACTGATGCGCCGGCCATATCGATGCTAGTCATATAGTTACCGACAAATACTTTAAACACTTTCTTATTCTTGGCCGTCAATTCACGGATCACAGAATTATTCAATAAATAAAGCTCTTGCAGTGGTGTTCCACCAAATCCATTGATTAGAACAGCAACTTCATGCTGTGACTCATCGTTCATCTGCAAGTTGCTCAGCAAGGACGTAACCATTCGCTGCGCCAGTTCATCCGCTGACACGGCTTTTTCTCTGCGAATTCCAGGTTCACCGTGAATTCCTACACCGTATTCCATCTCATCCTCTTCGATATGAAACGTCGGAGTTCCTTTGGCAGGAACGGTGCAAGATGTAAAGGCGAAGCCTATGGTGCGAACATGGTCAATCGCATGTTGCGCCGCTTCTTTCACTTCCGTCAAGGACAGTCCTGCTTCTGCTGCAGCCCCAGCTATTTTATGAACGAGAACGGTTCCGGCAACCCCTCGTTTCCCTACAGTATACAGGCTGTCTTCAACAGCAATGTCATCGTCTACTTTGACATATTCCACTTGTATACCATCTTCACTTGCGAGATGAGCCGCATTTTTAAAGTTCATGATGTCACCGCTGTAGTTCTTGATAATCAGCAATGTACCCTTTTGGCTCGCAGAACGGCGGATCGCTTGATAGACCTGAATCTGAGACGGAGAAGCAAACACATCACCGCACACGGCTGCATCCAGCATACCATTACCTACAAACCCGGCATGGGCTGGTTCATGCCCGCTTCCACCACCGCTAATAAGCGTAACTTTATCGGCATTGATCTCTTTTTTAGAAATCACTTTAAATTTATCGTTGAAATCCAGCTCAGGATGCGCTAAGACAAGTCCGTTGCACATCTCCCGGACTAGCGTTTCCGGCTTGTTCATAATTTTCTTCATCTTAAAGCTCCTTACTTAGTTTATATTGACGGCCTAGTTGGTCAGCAGCCATAATCGCCGATGCTACCGCCTCCTCCGTAATTGGGAACGGCATAGAATGAATGGATTCCTCAGCAATACAAGCTTTTTTAGCAACCTCAAGAAGTTCTTCGTAAGTTACATGCTCTACTCCGATATCTTCTAAGCACACTGGAAGACCAATCGACAGACAGAAGTCCAATACTTCTCTTAATTCCGTACGGTCCGCATTTTCAAGCACCAATTGAGCAATTGTACTGAAGGCTACCTTCTCACCATGATAATAATGATGCGTACCCTCTAATGCTGTTAAACCATTATGAATCGCATGAATCGCTGCCAAACCTCCACTTTCAAAGCCCAGTCCCGATAATAAAATATTCGTTTCAATGATATTCTCTAAGGCTGGTGTTACAATATTCAAATCGCAGGCCTGCTTTGCCTTGAATCCATTTTCAAGCAAAGTGTCATAGCACAGTCTAGCAAGACCTAGCGCTGTTATTGTTCCTTTAGCTTCCCCACAAACACCTTCACGAACCCCGCAAGGTAATCCCGCATTCACATTGGAGTAAGAATTCGCGGTAGCTCTTGCTTCGAAATAAGTGGACAGTGCATCTCCCATCCCAGCAACAAGAAATCTTGTTGGCGCTTTGGCAATGACTGTTGTATCGATCATGACTACACTTGGACTTTGCTTGAAATAAGCATAATCATCGAATTCGCCTTCTGGGGTATAGAGTACTGCAGAGTGGCT
Source organism: Paenibacillus sp. FSL R5-0345 (assembly GCF_000758585.1). NCBI lineage: Bacteria > Bacillati > Bacillota > Bacilli > Caryophanales > Paenibacillaceae > Paenibacillus > Paenibacillus sp. FSL R5-0345. The sequence continues at coordinate 3,373,694 of NZ_CP009281.1, read as the reverse complement.
TGTGGGTGCATCGGTTGCTGCTATTGTCGGAACGATAATCAGCGCTTCTCCCTCTGCTACGCATTTTGCTGTATCGATCGCCTTACCTCCACCCAAACCAATCGTACATGCACATTGATGTTCCTTGGCTAGAGCCTGCAATCTTGCAACCTCTTGTCTAGAGCATTCCCCATGGAAGCCGCTTTCAACAAGCGTTATATTAAATTTCTGTTTAGTGGATTCCAATTTATCTTTCACACGTGTAACATCATCTGGATGTGCAATGAGCAGTGCAGAATCACCGAAGGTTTTTACAAAATAACCTAAATTCAAAAGTTCATTCTCACCTTGCACATATTTCGTCGGACTGATAAACGCTCTTCTCATTTTCATTCCTCCTAGGTTGTATATAGTTATTATTATAGATTGCTCAATTTCGATATGCATGAAACAATAAGGTCTAAATAAAGCGTTTTCTTATCATGTTTTTTTGTCCACTCTTTTAGAAATTGTATTATCTTGTCCTTTTGTGCATAAATTCGCTATAATGTTCATTATGTTTCTATAACTTTCCTAGGAGAATATCATGATGCCCAAATCTCGCTTTAATTTAGAAGAAATTATTGATTTGAAGAAATGGGAGAAATTGCAGGACTCCTTATCACTTGTTACTAAAATGGCCATCCTTACTGTTGATTATAAAGGTGTTCCTGTGACTAAGCACAGCTTCTGTCAGCCTTTCTGTCAAGGCGTGCGTCAGGATTCTAACCTCTCTCAGTACTGTCAAAAATGTGATGCTCGTGCCGGCATTGAAGCTGTTCGCCAGAACAAGCCTTATATTTACTTATGCCATTTCAACATTATCGATATTGCCATTCCAATTATTATTGACGATCAATATTTAGGTGCAATTATGGCCGGACAGCTTAAGCTTCGTGAACCTGACGTGTCACATCTGGAGCAGATTGTATCTAGGCCACCTAATGTTGAGGCGAACAAGAAGTTTAATTCGCTCAAAGAGGATTATGATGCACTCCCTGTCTTATCCTATGATGAAGTAACGAAGTGCGTTGATCTGCTGCTTCAGTTGAGCACCTATATCGTAGAAGAAGCCATTCAGAAACGTACCACAGTTGATTTGTACAAAAGAGTGCTGACCTCAAATATTGACACAACTGCTTCAGTAGAAACTTTTGACGAGACAGACCGTGCGTATCGCAAAATCCAATCTATCCAGCAAGAACTGTCAGGGGCGCTCATCGAGACCAAATTGAAAAATGGGGCTCAAAGGTTCGTCTCTACAAATTCAGTGCTTCAGCCTGCGTTCGATTACATCTATGCGCACAAAAATGAAAATTTCAGCCTAAAAGAAATGGCCAAGCTTTGTCATATCAGCCCTAGTTATTTCAGTCGCATATTTACAAAAGAAACAGGTGAGAACTTCTCCCTCTTCGTTGCTAGGCTCAAAATTGAATGGGCCAAGCAGTTGCTGGAAACCACAGACGCACCTATTAATCAAGTGAGCGATGATTTAGGATTTTGTGATACTGGTTATTTTATTAAAACATTCAAACGGTTCGAAAACCTCACCCCTGCTGTATACCGGAATATGTATATGAGTTGATCAGCAAAACAAACCCTCCGTTAATAAAATTAACGAAGGGTTAACTCCTCATTCCCACCAGTGTTTCATTTCACTGAATCCTACATCCCATAGCTTCACATTCCCTTTGAGGGTAATGGTTATTTCGCTTACGGTAACTAACGCTGTATTTATAAGCTCAGCTTGTGGACTATATTGTTCAGTCGATTGAAGCATTACGTTACCATCAACTGCAATAATGAGTTCACTATTAGAATCAACATGATCAGGGAAACCGAAGTTGTAATATAGCAACACCTCTTTTTTATCATCCAAAGTGTATTTGTATTCTTTAATTTCTTTCCCCTCACTGTTATACAAGTTCAATTTTGGTGTGATTTTTTCACCTGCAATAGTGAAGCTGGGAAGATCATGCGTGATGGGCATACTTCCAGTAAGTTGTTTCAGTGTTTGTAATCCCTGTATAGGTCTTTCACTTTTCTCTAGAGTTACATCAATGATCTCAGAGATTCCCATGATTCCAATCAATAGAACAACAACAGTTAAAGCCGAATTAATAAGTGATTTCCAAGTGATTTTTGAAATAAATCCTATCTTATAGGCGCAAAATCCGATCATTGCTCCTAACGTATTGGAAATGACATCATCTACATCAAAGGAACCTAAAAAAGTTAAAGCTTGAAGAGTCTCCAACACAAAAATCGTTAAGATAAACAAACAAATAAACTTTTTAAAATGAGTACGATACAACAAGGGAAATAATACACCAAAAGGAATAAAGGCAGCGATGTTCCCAAAGTTATATATCCAAGAAAAGGATAGGTCAGTGAGATTGGGAAAACGAAGTGGAACATTTTCTGGAATCAACATAAACGTGTATCCATACTGGCTTGTTGCATGCTCTACTCTATTGAAAGCAAGAAACAAAAAATATATGATCAAAAGCGTATACAAAATAGTTCCAATAACAAGAATTTTGCGCAATTTAACTCCCATAATCACTTCACAATTCCTTCCATATGTCGATGGAATCAGTATAGCTCTCCAAAGTGACTTTCCAGTGACACAGAAGGTGACGATTTAGTCATTCAAAGCTTATTTCAATAATAAGACATCACTGTATCAAAACAACTTCATATCGCAAGGGGTTAGATTAGGTCAAAAAAAGGGTGCCCCAGCAGCCTTTTCATGGCTTTTGGAACATCCCTTGACGTGCTATATGAGCATTAAATATCAAAATTTATGTTTAGCAAGCTCTTCTACGATTTGGGGTCGTTATGCGAAAAGAATACACTCTGTTTCGTATCTAACGCAGCTATTCTTTCCAAATCTTCTTGGTTTAATTTGAAGTCAAAAATATTAAAGTTTTCGATGATTCGTCTTTTATTAGTAGATTTTGGAATGGCAATCACGCCTCTTTGGGTTAACCAACGTAAAACTACTTGAGCAACGGATTTCTGATGTTTTTCAGCGATTGAATTTAATACTTCATTTTGAAAAAGATTGTTTCTTCCTTCTGCAAAAGGAGTGGCAGATGAACAACCCACCTATCGGGAAATTAGCTATTGCCCCAGGATATAAACCCGTTGATGAGAAGCTTTATGAACAATTATAAAATAATGCATCGGGTCTATGGACTCGATTCATTTTTCTTGTTCTAATGGCTGTCTTAACTACTGCTTAGCAGGATTAAAAAAGTAAATTCTCAGAAAAATCGTGAATAAACTCAATGCCAAAAATAACGCTCCTCCTATAACGATGTACTGTGTACCCATTCCTGATATAAATAATCCGCCCACTGCTGTACCTATGGTTATTCCTAAGTTCCCACAGGATAGGAACAACCCATTAGCAAAATCAGGGGCCTCTGGAACTGCGGATGTAATCCAGTATTGACTGATCAGATATCAGATTACCTATTGCATAGAACAAACCCCATAACAAAACTTTAATGATCATAGGTCCTGTGGACGAACCCGTTACTAATGATAATAGATAAATGATTCCTAATATAATTGGAAATGTTATGACTGTTCTTATCGCATTTTTAAAGAGTAATCTTCCCCCTGCAAAGTTTCCGACCAAGCTGGCTAAACCATATAACAATAACACTAAGCTTAACGTCTTCCCTGAAATATGTGTAAAGGTCTCCAGATACTCTGCGATGTAACTATTAACACTAGCTGTTGCTGATCCAATAAGTACGACCGCAATAATGGCTAACCAAACCATCGGCTTTTTTAATACGCTTATTTGAGATCCGTATGAAAGCCTTTCCTTCACTGGCATAGAGGGTACAAATAATAACGTCGCTATGAATACTAGGGCGTTTACGATTGTAAAGAATAACATCGCCATATCTACAGAACTTTGACTAGCAATATAATTAGTGATGGGTACACCAAGAACCATACCTCCTGTCACGCCGAACATGACTTTAGAAACAGCTTTTGGAGCTTCTTCCTTACTGACTGAAGTAGCAGCTACGAACAATAAACTGGATGAAAAAAGGCTGGAATCACACGAGCAATTAACAGCACATTAAAGTTTGATGTGAAAATGGAAATGATATTCCCAAGAATAAAAATACCAAGTACAAGCAACATGACTTTTTTCCGGTTTAAACTTGAGAATAATAACGGCATCGTAGGACCAGCAATCGAAACAGCAAGTGCAAAGAGACTAACTAACAACCCTGCTTTGGACACTGAAACATGATAGTTATCTGCTATTTGAGGTAACATTCCTATTACCCCCATTTCAGTTGTTAGGATGCCGAAGACTCCTATAACTAGAATAAGTAAATACAAATGATTTTGTTTTGCCATATTAACCCTTACCTATATATATTTTTTATGCTCGAAAGTAAACGCTGGTGAATTATTACTCTCATGTGTATTATTATTGATGAGTTAAGTTTCTTCAATTAGCAAATATCCGTGATCCGTGTAATAATTCACACATTGCTTTGATCTGTTTATTATCTGCAAGAAAGTTTGGTGACTCTACGTGACAAAGGTTGATAGAAGAATTCTTAAATCTCAGGCAGCCATAAAAAAAGCAATGACTGAACTGATGTCTGAAAAAAAATTCGATGCTATAACGCTAAAAGATATTTCTGACAGAGCGGATGTTAGTCGAAGAACAATCTATCTGCATTACGAGGATAAATATGATTTATTAGATAAGTTAATTGAGGATCATATCAATGAACTTAGAGAATCCTGCAGTTCAGAATCGGAAATAAGCTCAGCACATCGTAAGTTGACCTGGTTTGAATATTTCGAACATAATTATTTATTTTTTTCAGCGATGTTATCTAGTAAAGGAGCTCCCTTCTTTCGGAGTCGGTTTCTTGAGTTTGTCATCGAGGATATCAAGAGTGAATGGGAGATGTCAGAGGGGAAAAAACAGGGGTTATACGAAGACGTTATTCTTCAGTTTATTGCACCAGCGTATGTAGGGATCGTGGAATGGTGGTTTACAAACCAAATGCCTTATCCACCTGACGTTATGGAAAAACAATTGGAAATTTTATTGGATAATAACCTATCCTAAGTTTCTAAACCCAAAAGCCCAACTTCTCCGTAAACCAATAGAGAAGTTGGGCTTTTATTAATTATTTTCTTCAAGATATTGATAAACGGCCATCATTTCTTGTTTGTTCAACTCACGAATACGATTGAAAATTGGAATATCTGCCACTGCTCCAATATTTGAGCCTTCAGACACAACATCACTTACATTGCCTGTTAGCCAGGTCTGAACATTAATACCTTCAACGGTTTCCTTCCGGCCCTCATCATTAATTCCACTTGCATAACAACTAACACATGGAATCGTTAACTTATAAACGCCATCGTGGAGTCCATCTTCTGATATAACTTTCTTTCCTTTACAGAATGGACATGGTTGACTAGCTTTTATCTTATTAATTAGAGTGACCAGTTTTTTGTAACCAAACGCTTCATAAACATAGGTCAGCTTTTTGTATTTTCCATTCGTGAAATACTTATCAATGATGTTTTCTCTTGTTTCGGTGATATTGTCAAAATCACAAATGGTGATTCGATTATTTATGCTGATGGATTCTATACTATTGCTAATTATTCCCCAGAAAGGCAAAGCATTTTGCAACACCATTTCATAGTGTGCAAAGCTTGCCAGCTCTAGTTCAAGCATTTTCAGAGCAACTTGTGTTTCCCATGGTAAAAGAGAGACTTCCTCTGTCAGAAGCATATCGCCGCCGACAATGGCTTTCATTTTTTGGAGTGCCGGTAATTCACCAACAGTTCTAATCACTTGTTCGAGAGGCTGTCCAATGATCTCACGAATATCCGTGTCACCAAACTTTAGCTTCTTATGATGATTAAGTACGGTTCCTTGACAGATTGGACAGGTAATCATTATTTTAGATTGTTTGATATGCTCTTTAATAATCGCCTTCGATATCACCATGTAGTTCCCAATGATGTAATTAAAGCCTTCCCAAGTCCTCGTTGCTTTGCTTGCCTTATCATAAAATGACTTTTCCCAATACCCGTACCAAAAAGTATGCTTTTCTGCATCCGTCATCTCATTATAACTTTTGCTGAGATCATGTCCGAGTTCATTCTTAATCTCTTCAAAGATGAATTTTATTTTGGGGAATTGATAGAATTTTAGGATATCCATTGCATCTGGATGCAATAAGCCCTCCCAAAACGGTACATTTTTGTCCTGAAGGACAACTTCAAAATCAAAATTTTCAACGACTCGACGTCCCTTACAGCATGGACAATGATTGTCTTGATAATAGAAATCGAAGCTACTCGTATCTTTATTGGTCGGATGCGCCGTTACAATATGGTTAATCAAGCTACCAATCTCATACAGAAAAGTATATTGACTATATAAGTGGCGTTCTAGATCAATAGCGATGACAGGTGCAATGGTATCCGATTCGTATTCACCATAAATCAAACGCGCCATAGAGGATAAGCTTTTTAAGATGCCGCCTTTATAGATATTTTCAGCATTTTTATAATAGGCAATTTGATCATCTTTTAAATAATTAACACCATTTTCTTGACGCAGTGTTGAAGAGATCTGCAATGGAGCGACAGGCGTTTCATTGTTGTGTTGACGATAATATTCTTCATGGCTGACAACATCGAGATGCTCCACGGGTTCAAGCTGTCTTTTGCCAAAATCAACGATAAAATCAGAGTTTTCCAGCATATACGAGTTATGTTCTATCATCATAATGGATACAGTTTCATCCTGAAGAATAACTCTAATGCTATCGATGAATTGATTTAAAATATTTTGTGATAACCCTTTGGAAGGCTCGTCAAAGATGAATAGCGTATTCGGATTTCTTGAACCCGCGAATAACTCGGAAACTAAATGGACACATTGAAATTCACCTGTTGATAAAGACTGTGTTTTTCTTTCCAACGTCAAATAACCAAGGCCAAGCTTGATCAATAAACTTAAGCGTTTATGAGCAATGTCTTCATTTGGCAATTCATCAATAATATCTTCAATCGAGCGCTGAAAAATATCATCAATCTCTTCACTGTATTTAGCGAGTTTTCTTTTAATATCTAGAAAAGTTGCAACGGTCGACCGACTGGTAATCGATTGGTTTCGATCTTGCCCCACAATGACCAGCTTATCTTTGGGATATCGTGTAACAAAATCTTTGGACATACACTCATTGACCAGTGTAGACTTACCACATCCAGATTCACCAGTGAATGTTACAAGTCTATTACGGGGGATCTGAATTTCAGCCATTTGAACATTACGACAGTAAAGATCATAAAAATGATAGTATTCAGTGGGTGTAGCCTGATTTATCTCCCCATTGATCGGCGCAGGACGTGGTGATTCTTCAACGATTTTCCCGCCATATTTCCCACTACCTGGTCCGAAGAACAATTGATCGTCCGTTATGTCTAATACCGTGTCCGAATGATCAATAAGCCAAATTTGATTCTTAAAGCCTAATTGTTTAATCTGTTCTAATATTTTCAAAAGGGTTTGGTGATCCAGACCCACAGAGATTTCATCTATGATAATTACGGTGTTTTCACTGGTTGCCATAAATTCAGCTAAGTAAAGTCGTGTTAACTCTCCACCTGACAAAGTACCCATAATCCGATTTAAGGTTAAATAACCAATATTCATATGGATAATGTTTTTTAGAATGTTTTGTTTACCTTCACTAATGTTCAGCACTTCTGCTAGAGATAAAATGGTTTCGACACTTAAATCGTTGATATCAGAAATACTCATGTCTTGATTCAATAACTTCATTTTGTATTGTTCAGTTTCTTGATTATAGCGCTTCCCCTTACACTTTTTACATTCGATATTTTTAGTAGTTCCTCGACCTTTACAATCTGGACACCAGCCTAGTTCATTATTAAATGAAAAAACCTCTGGTGATAGGTTATATTGTTCAGCAATCGCAACACGAATCTCTGTAAACACACCCGTATGTGTGCCAATAGTTGATCGAGGATTAGAAGAAATGGATGATCTCCCTAGAAAAAGTACAAGCGGCATTTCTTCCATCTGGATCGCACTGAAATTAGTTTCCATAATGTTAGGGAATAAATACTGATATTCTGCCTTTGGCAATAAAGAAACGAGACGCTTCTTGGATTCTTCACCGATGGTTTGACAAAAAGTAGTTTTACCAGAACCGGACAAACCAGCAATCCCTAGGGATTGATCTACTGGTAGTACTGCATCTAACTTATTAATATTGTTCGCAATTAATCGGTTTATTTTCATAGTGGTATCATCTCATCTCCATTCTCTTCATGTAGTATTGCCATGATTTATCCCATTAAAAAGGGCACTTTCCGTGTTTCAGAAAAGCGCCCTATTCTTGAAATTACAGTTCTGCTAAAACTTTTTCAAGCTGACTGCCCATATTCGCCCAAGCATATTTAGCTCCCTCGATAGCGCCTTGGCGAGCTTTGGTCTCCTCACTAAATCCAGATTGAGCAAGGTGCAGATGAACCTTACCATCTTCCTCTTTGCTCAAAGTCCAAGTAACTGTTGTACCTTCTCCAGCACTATGCCAAGTATAGGATAATGTATGTGGCTCATCTACAACGAGAACCTCGCAATCTACAATACCATCCCACCATTCATTTGGCTCTGCACGAAATTGAAATTTATGCCCTACGACTGGCTTAAAGTCATTGCTCCAAATCCATTTCGCAAGTGTATCTGAATCCGTCAAAGCGTTCCATACCTTCTCGATGGAGCTTGTAAATTGATAATCTAAGGATACATCCGGTTTCATTATTCTTCCTCCAATAAAAGTTTTAGTTTATCGATTCTTTCTTTCCAGAAGCCTTCGTAAAAAGATACCCAATCCCGAATTTCTTTTAATGGATTGGCATTCAAACGATACCTCGTTTCTCTACCAACCTTTCGAGCAACTACAAGATTAGCATCTTTAAGAATAGACAAGTGCTTAGAAACTGCTGTACGACCCATTTCAAAATGAATCGTGATTTCATGTAGGGGTATTTCATCAACATCAGCCAAGATTTGAAGTAATTTTCGCCTTGTTGGATCTGCAACTGCGTCATATACATCTCTCACTTGACTATTATCGTTCAAAACCACCCCCACCTTTTCCGTAATATTACCTGTAGTGTTACTGATTATACTTCATCAGCACGTAATTGGACACCATTTGGTGTCTATTTGATTATAGGACACCAAATGGTGTCATGTCAAGATTCTTATTCCTTCCATTAACCTAATTATCACTATTTAGCTTTCGCTATGTAGACACACAAATAAGCGGATACCTCCATTATGGGGTACCCGCTTCTAATTATTTACGTTTCAATTTTAAAGCCTTTCGAGAACGATTTTTTCGTTTCTGCGCTGCTCTTCTGCATTTATCGCATTTATGAGTTTTCGTACATTTTTTACATCTCTTTATTTTGTGAGGTTTACGGATGTTTTTACATGCATCACATTTATGATCTTTACCGCACTTTTGGCATTCTTCGCCTTTCTGAATATGAATAACGAATGTCGAGGAATTATTGGTTGGTACCGGATCTGGTGTTGATGCACTCACTGTTGCCGTATTAGAGATCATATCCTCTGCGAAAGAGCTTATTTTCCCTCTAATTATAACCGTGACTGATGATCCGTTAGCCAGTGTTCCTAATGCGTAAGAACCACTCCAAGGTGAATAGTTCAATCCACCATTCGTAGAGAACTCGACATTTCTAAGCATACTTGAAACAATATCTGTTAAAGTTACATTTTCTGCATTCGAAGGTCCTGCATTAGATACTACTAATGTATAGCTGATCAACTGACCCGGGCAAGCTCGGTCCGCACATCCAAATTTGACAATGGATACATTCGCTGTTCCGATAATATTGACCGTAACCGTTGATGTATTATTAGCAGGATTTAGATCCGTTGTTGTGGTACTTACGATTGCCGTATTGGATACTGGTCCACTAGAGAAAGTGTTCACGATGCCTCTAATTAATATCGTATTGGAAGCGCCATTTGACAATGCGCCTATACTCAAGGAACCACCCCAAGGAGCAAAGGTCGTTCCTCCATTCGTAGAAAATTCTACGTTTGAAAGCACATTAGACACCGCATCAATTAAAGTTACATTCTCAGCGTTGGACGGTCCAGTGTTAGACACGACAACGGTATACGTGAGGGGTTGGCCGGGAGCTACGGGATTTGGACTCGCTGTTTTTACAACTGAAAGATCCGCCGAAATGTTGATTGGAGTACTGATTGTTGATGTGTTATTCGATAGATTTAAATCTGATGAATTCGCATTCGATATTTTAACGAAAGAGAGCTCGGAAGTTGCATTTACCGGGATAACGATGGTTGACGTGTTGTTCGTTGGATCCGGGTCTGGTGTTGTCGAGCTAACGGTTGCGGTATTTGTAATTGTATCCACCGCTTCATTGATAACTGTCCCTCGAATAATTATTGTAAGTCCAAAGCTGTTTCCCAATGTGCCGATCGTATAGGAACCCGACCATGGATTAAAGGCCCTTCCTCCATCGATTGAAAACTCTACGTTGATAAGCTGATTTGGTACACTATTTGTAACTACCACATTATCAGCATCAAATGGACCTTCATTCGTTACCAGCAAGTTATAGGTGAGCAATTGTCCTGGAATAACGGTACTCGAGCTCGTTGTTTTAACGATAGAAAGATCCGATGATGCATTCACTGGGGCACCGGTCCTTGACGTGTTGTTCGTTGAATCTGGATCTGGTGCAGTTAAACTTACGATCACCGTATTCGTAATGTTTCCTGTAACAGACTCTTCAGAGCGTTCCGGGTTAATGATTTTACTAGGATCAGCATCGATTAACATAACCCCCTCGGTATCCGATGGGTCGTCATTAGTAACGCTCACAGTATTGAACAGATCCGGGTCAGCTTCTTTGATATTCGGCGAAACTGCAGAAGGGTTTGTTGTCCTCCCCTCCGTTAAGGTAACATTTTCCGCATTAGAAGGTTCTGCAATGGCCGTAAAAATAGTGGGAGTAAGTACTTGATCTGCGGTGACTGAAGAAGAGATTACTGTTTTCTCAACGGTAAGATCAGCCAAATTCATAATCGGAGTAACGGATGTCGAAGTGTTATTAGACAGTTCAGGATCGGGTGTTGTGGAATTAATCGCTGTTGTATTAATAATCGTTCCAACGGATGAATGAGATACTATTCCTTGAAGTATTATTATAACTGTATTCCCGTTGATTAATGTTCCTATGTTATAAGAACCGTCCCACGGATTAAAGGTAATGCCTCCATCTACAGAGAATTCTGGATTCGTCATTTGACTTGGTACGGCATCGACTAACATTACATTCTCTGCTAATGATGGTCCAGCATTTGACACAATGATCGAATATGTCAATAAATCTCCTGGGACGGCAAGTGTTGGATCTGCTAATTCGATTACGGATACATCTGCTGATTGATTCACCGTTGCAAAGGAAGTCGATGTGTTATTTATTGGATCCGGGGCTTCAGTAGTACTGCTAATGATTGCCGTGTTGATAATCGTCCCCACTGCAGTATCGCTAACCGTCCCGCGTATCAGAACTGGAATGGATTCATTTGCTGGCAATGTTCCCAAGCCTATGCTTCCAGTCCATGCTAGGAAAGTTGCTCCCCCGTTTAGACTGTATTCTGGATTAAGGACTTCCGGTGGAATCAGATCGGTTAACAAAACATTTAAAGCGGCATCCGGTCCGTTATTTATAACTTTAATGTAGTACTCCAGCTCTTGACCCGGAAAAACAGGAATAGGAGTATTCGATTTGTCTACCAATAAATCTGCTATGTTATTAACCTCAAGAATATGATCTTCTACCTCTCCGTCAGATGCCGCTCCCAAGCTTCTTGTATCCACTGCTGTCGGAGATATATTTTGGTTCACTAGCGTATCCGTCGTAAATTTGAGTCTGACAAAAGTTTGCGTAGGCGCCAGAATTACTCCAGGGGGTAATGTAAAGGTTAACGGTACAATTTGTGTTCCGGGCCGGGAAGATACCACCTGAACCGGAGCCGCTTCATTACCTTGAAAGATGCCGTTTGTGTTAAAGTCTAGCCATCCGTATAAGTTAGCTGTACTTCCGATTGTATTGGTCACTGTTGCAAGAAGTGTGTAACTGGTGGCACTTACCGAAAGTGTTGTGAGAGGAACTGAAAGTCCATCGATCTGAATCCCCTTCGAAATATCGTCACCCGTTACAGTAGAATTCTGATCCGCGTCGAGCTCTGATGTTATTTGTGTCCCGAGGACAAGTCCATTTCCTGCTACAGTATCTGAAGTGTCACTAACGTCCAAATTAATTACAGCTTGAGGACATAAGGTAGCATCATTAAATGAAGTAGTTGCCGTGTTAGAGAATAGGGTTGCCGTAGCCGTGTTGCCAACGATGGTGTATCGATAGATATTACCCGTACTATTAGAAATTGCATAAATATTATGGTTAAAATCGATCGCCGCTGCTCCGAACGGTCCAGCGCTACGTGGGGTTGTCGTTAAATTTGTAATCGCACCCGTAGCAGGATTTACTCTTTCCATCAAACCTGTTGGTGTGATGCCATATAGACGACTATCCGAGCTATTATAAACCCAGCCGCTGACATTTAGAGCCGAGCTCAAGGGAACGCCAAAGTTGCTGGTTTGCTCGGAAAATTCATTGGCTGGGTTTACCAGCTTCAAATAAGTAGAAGCGTTTGGCCGGAGATCAATTACATAAAATCGAGATTCTTTATTAACAAAAATATAAAAGAAACCATTCAAATCAAAGGTTCCGGTGGTATAGCTGTCGGAGGGAAATCCGGGTGGCAGTGGAAATAATGTAGTGACGTTTCCACTGTTATCTACTCGAACGAGATTATTATTAAGCTGATCATATCCATAAATATAGTTATCCAGTGGATTATATCCGATTGCATTTATATCTACAGGTGGACTAACCGTTCCTTGAATAACGGTTGCACCTGTTACAACATTGAGGTAATACCAAACGGAAGGTCTTCCTGCAAATTGAATCATTGTTGTATTACAGCTTAAGGGATTATTTGTAGTATCATGGCTAAAGTTCTGATTGGCTACAGTTGCATTATTGCTGATTTGAGACTTTGTAATGGTTACGGTCAGTTTTCTTGGCCCATTTGACATTGTAAATCCACTTGGCTGCGAAAAAGTAGTTGGCGGACAAGAAGCACCCGAATCTGTAACCGTCTCATAAACGAAATAACTTCCCGCAACGGTAATTGGAAAACTATAAACTCCATTGACATTCGTTAGCGTAGAAACACAGGTTCCACACGAATTACTATATAGAACAACACTAACATTCGGAATCCCGGGTTCACCAGGATTAAACTGCCCATTATGATTTAAATCATTAAACACTGTTCCAGTAATGGTTGCAGCCATATAGCTTAATCTCCTTCCTCAACTGAACATTTTCAATTGCATACTTAAATGACATACATCTATTATTGAAAATTTAGTAACCATTTTGTTCGTATTAGTAATACGCAAATGACTATTAGTGGGTGAGGGCTAACGCACAATCTGGGTAATTGTACTCTACTCTAAAACAAAGGCATCGAATCTGTGGATTCGATGCCTTTGTTTTAACTTGTTAGAAATCGTTACTTTTTTATTAAGCATAATCAAATCTTCTTAAGTTTAGTAAAGCGGCAACACATCTTGTGTAAGCCCGGAAAAAAGTTCTCCGGATTGATCAAAGAAGAGATCAGGCAATTGATAGTAAGCATCTCCCATAGATACGACTTTTAATTCAGGAATGATATACATGCCCATATAGGTTCCATCGTTAAGATTGAACTTTAGCTGATACGATTTTCCTTGGGACTGCGCCTGGGCAATAGCTTCGTATTCTTTATTGCTTAAATCAGCTGTTTTTGCGCTATAGAGCCCATCAATGAAAGATTCCACAGAGGCATGATCCGTCATTTTCTTTAACACGTCATTCCCTACATGATTAAGAACATGGATTTCTTTTGCATGCTCTTTTAGATTAGACATATCTAGATATTCCTTAGCTGTCATTATAGAATCGTTTGTCTTCGCCACGATTTCTGCCAAATAATAATGTCCCTCATACTTAACAGCAATACGGAATTGGGATGGGTACGGCGGGATTTCATATAGCTTACCTCCGACTGCGAACGTAGATGCATAATCCTTTTCTACATCTTTACTTCCATCGTCCTTCCCGATCTCTTGGTTGATATCAAAATCTATGCTTCCAAGTGACTTTTCAGGCTTCATTCCTGTGAACTTAAACTGAGCACCATCACCCACGAATGCATAACGAAATCCATTGTAATTTAAAATCTTCCGAACTCCGTTGGGAGCTGAGACTGGCGTTTGCTGCGAGATTTGTGGTGAATTAGTAAACGATGGCTTCAAAGGAGATGTGTAAACAGCCACTCCTAACACCAATGCAGCACAAGCGGCCAATGATCCCCACTTCGCAAATGTTCTCTTTTTAGTGCGCCTCGCCGTGTTGGCCTTCTCCACCAGATTGCCGTCTACATAACCAATAGTCTTAAATAGATCTTTATTATTCATAGGATATAACCCTCTTTCTTAAGGTATAATTGGAGTTTTTTTCGTGTTCTAAAAAGGATAGATTTCGTATTACTCTCACTTATTGAAAATCGCGTTGCGATATCAGCCAAAGAATCGGAGTACCAGTAACGTCTCAGGAAGATATTCCGATGATCTTCGTTAATTTTCAGAAGGAAATTGCTTATGGATTCAGCCATTTGTTCTTCCTCGTATTGACTTTCAACATTGTCTGGCGAGAATAAACAATCATTTAATTCATCAAGAATCGTATCGAATGTTTTATTCCGCTTTTTGGCCATGTAATAATCGTATTTATTTAATGCGATATTCCGGGTGATCCTCCCCAAAAAAGATGAGAGCTTAGCAGGCGTCTTCGGCGGTATCGCTTCCCATGCTCCTAGAAAGGTATCGTTCACGCATTCTTCCGAATCTTCTAAATTAGACAGAATGTTATGAGCGATCTTAGTACAATAATTTCTATATTTTTTGGATGTTTCTTCTATTGCTGTTTCATTACGCGCAAAGTACAGCTGTATGATTTCACTATCTTCCACTCCATCACTTCCGTTCAGTTTGATTAAGGCCTCACTTATAAAGTAAGAAAAGAAGGGTTTTGGTTGCAAAAAAGTTTTGTTCTTATGTAATAGTGCGGGAAATCATTTTATGTCTTCATAAGCTTCGACATTCAATGCCAATAATATGACGTGTGATCTTATCCTTTTGATTCTTAAGTCATCTTCATCGACCAATGTGCCTATAATAAAAGCCGGTGTACCCTATAAAGGGCAACACCGGCCAATATATTAAATGAGAACAATAGATGAATTGCAGCACCTTTCTATAGGGCAGTACTGCCCCGATAAGGCAATCGGTCTTCTGTGTGAAGTGACCATTGAACGCCGTCAACATACAAAGCATCCACAGTTTTCATGATAGAAGCATAACCGCTCCGCAATTTCGTGGACTGACCTTCTTTTTGTTCGAATCATGCTAATCAACCACTAACCGTTTATTGTGTAATTCTAATTTGTAATAGATATCTTTAGCATCTTCTTCCAGTGTACCTGCTCCAACTGGTGGATGGCCGAGTAAATGGGTAGTTCCATTAAGACTTTGTCCTGATCTTCCTGTCTGTAGATAATAGAGTAATTACTCTGAAAGGTCTGAGCACACTCTTGTCCCATCGTACTCGATACTACCAAATGCCCAAGTTCTTCTCCACCTTTGGCTATCATCAATATTGTTCCCTTTTCCGTTTGCTGTTCCGCCCGAATTGATTGATCCTCATTTACAGCTGGGGTAAAAATGCTCAATTTACAGTCTAGTCCGTATTTATAATTGTTTTTATAAACCAAGGCTTAATCAATGGTAAAACCACAGCTGGTTGCATCGCTTTTGTATGATCCATTTGGGTTCCCGTTAGGATTTCAACATCCCAACCTAAATCACACAGCTTCGTCGTATTCTTCTTTAATATCCCAGCAATATCAACGGTAACATTCCCAAAATTCTCACCATATACGATAGTATCATTTTCTCCTGCAAAAGCTAATTTAGGAAGACTAAGCAAATGGTGAATACTACGATCATCAAAAGCAGTGATGCTTTCGTATAAGGCAACAAATTGAGCTGTTACACGGGTATCTATAGATACCTTGATGTTGTCCCAGTCTATCTCATCTGGATTCTCTGTTTCAAAAGAGCTTATTTCAGCTGCCTCATTTTGATTATTCAAAGCTTGGGTATGTGTTTTGTGAGTTACAATCATCATCTCTTGATAGGGACCATTATAAGGCGGAAAACCTCCCATGACCAAGCTTTCCAGACGATTTGTTCTGACAGCCAATTGTAGTCCAATTAGAGCTAGCCAAGAATAACCATAGTAGCTGAAGTTCTTAACGTTCATTTCATCAGCAATGAGGAGTAAATCCTTCACAATATGATCTGCAGTTAAGTTGCCCACTGGATGTTGAAAGAGATGACCCTCATAATCAAAATAAAGCACTTGAAACGTATCCGCGAGACCTTCAACAAAATGTTTACCTAATTCAGGATCTACGCCCCATAGCTTTAGATTGTCTGCCTCCTGATTGTACACAGATTTTTTAGCGATAGGTAACATAATGGTTGGGCGATCTGAGACACCCGTTAATCCTACTTCTATTGTTGATTGATTGGATAATCGTATATTCTTTTTCAAACAATCCTCTCCTTACTGTTTTATAAAAATATCATATAACATTCATGCAATCTTTCGGTTTATCCCATTCTAAGCCTTGATATATCTTGATAAATTAGATTTAATATTGTTGTAGCACTTGAAGGTTTTACTTTAATGTATGGGGCGATAGCGACTATGGATGATATTTACACACCTACAATGATAGCTAAGAAATTAAATGTAAGTACTACTACGTTAAGAAGATACGAAGATCAAGACTTAGTTCCCGATGTCCCGAGGACTGCTAGCAATCGCAGATGTTACACATCCATCCATGTTCAAGCTTTTATAACGATTCGTGCCCTTTTGCAAGGATATGAGATTCCAGTGGTGTACGATGTGATGAGAAAGATTAAAGCCGGGCAAATTGAACATGCACTTTGGACAATCAATCAAGAACAGCATAATACACAATTAGAAAAGCTTAGGTTAGAGGAAGTGTTACGCATGTTCCGAAACGCAGATTTATCAAAATACAAAGATTTAGAGGTAACAAATGCAATGACAATTGGTGAGGTTGCACAAATGGCAGGCGTTAAGCCTTCAGCCATTCGACATTGGGAACAAGAAGGCCTTATTACTTCTAACAGAAACAAAGACAACGGCTATAGGCTCTATACTCTAACGGAATTAAGAAAGATTATACTGATCAGCAGTTTAAGGAAGACCGTGTATTATATCGAGAACATGAAACAACTCCTGAAAGAAATAGAGACACAAAACTATAAAAAAGTTGAAATATCCTTCGAGCTTGCGCTTCAAAAATTAAATAGCCAATTAATAAAGCAGTTTTTAGGGATCGCTGACCTTATGAAATATGTGAAATACTATTGAGGAAGCTAGTTTTTTGAGGGACATAATCATGCTTCCTTAAAATCATTTATAAGTACGCAAAAAACTCCGTCCCTTAAAGGACGGAGTTGATTCTGTTAGATTAACAATCTAGATTTATGCACGCCGTGACTGCTTATCTAATGTCCATGAGCAAGGATATTGATAAGTTTGCCAAATGGATCGCGGACATAGAATCGCCGAACTCCCCAAGGCTCATCAACAGGTCCATATTCTATCTTATATCCAGCACTTTTCATTCTTTCAAACACCACATCGACATCATCAACTTCAATCGATAGATCAGGAGTAGGCGTATTGGAGCCGCCTTGTGAGGCAAAGCTTATTTGAATGTTTTCCTTTCCGGGTAAGCCGTATGTTTCAATCCAACCATGATCCATCAATAAATCAAGCTCGAGTACGTCCTGGTAAAAGCTTTTTGCTGCCGAAACATTCTGCGTTTTAATATTTGTGACAATTCGTTTTACACTCATTCTCAGACCTCAATTCTAATGGTATACTTTTTTAATTTTATTCAATGATCCTGTCCATGAGCGGAATATCCGATTTTTATATCCAATCTTCGAAATGATCTGTTACAAACCGAATCTCACTTTCATAGTGGGCCAAGTGACCCTCGTCTACCATTTTCTGAAAGGCAGGATTCCCATCAGCAGCACCATTTCTCAATGTATCACACAGTACTATCAAACGTTGTATAATCCACTGTCGCAGATTATTTGGGACGGGAATTCCATAAGCTTCAAAAAACAAATGAATTCGCCGACGTCGCTCTACGGCATGTATTTCATATTGGTATGCTACTGTGGTTCCAGAAGTATGGTCCGGTGCGAAACTCGCAAGTGGAACAGATGTGTACAAGGTGTACGCAATGTCCCATATACGCGGACCTGGGCCTGCCATGTCAAAGTCAATCAGCGCCACAGGAGCCTCTTTTTGAAAAACAATATTATACAACGCTGCGTCATTATGACAGATCACTTCGTGTTCGGCATCGTCGGCATAGCTAAGCTGCCATCTGTCCTCCGTATTGGGCCTAAACACTGTAGTCGCATCATGGAAACGACGCATAAGATGTGCCAAACCCACAAGCGTTTCGTCCGACCACATATACGGTTCAAGTATCGGATAATTATCCCCTGGAACTTCTCCGGAAATAAATGTCAATATTTCACGACCGGAATCATCGATCCCGAGAAATTTTGGTGCTCCCTCATAGCCCTGTTGTTCCAAATGTTTGAGTAGTTCATGAACATTCGGACTCCAATAACCCGTAGGGCGGCGAACAGTGTTCGCCATACGGACAATATGATTTACATTACCGCCTTTTAACACTTCTTCCTTAGGCATTTGGTTCATTCCTTTTCATTTCAGTGCATTACCTATTGCAGATATTTGACCTCTTAGCATTGAAAACTCCCTCTCTAATAATAACAATATTTACAAGTTATTGGTTATAAAGATCAATTATAACTATACTGGCCGTTAAGATCATTGTTGACATTTGCTTATCTTATATAAATAATCTCCTTTTTAGATTCTAGATTAGAATTATTTGCTATAATATTCACATGAAAAATAATACTATCCTACATAAGCTGGCTATCATTCTACTTTTTATCAGCATTCTCTTTGGCATACGCTGCATTTGGATTAGTTTTTTTAAGGTTTCTGACAATGTTCCTGTAATTAGCAATGGGGTACTAGATTTACGGGGGCAGGATCTGAAGAAAGCTAGCCTAATCAGACTAGATGGTGAATGGGGCTTCTATCCTTCGCAATTCGTTTCGTCCAAGTCTTCTACGATCCCAAAACTGCCCCAATATCTTAAAGTTCCTGGGAATTGGAGCCAAGCCCTAGGAAGCGAGTACAATTCTTCATATGGATATGGTACTTACCGTCTGCGCATTTTAGTAGATCCACTTCAGCAGCCTGTCGCATTGTGGATCAAACAAATTTATTCCGCCTCTAGTGTGGAAATTAACGGCGCCCCTATTCTTAATAATGGGAAAATTGCTCTTAATGCCGATACATATGTACCAAAAACCACCACATTTACAGCATCTTATTTTTCAAAAGACACGGCAGTAATAGATGTTCTTATTCATGTAGCAAACTTTGATCATCCCTATAAAGGTGGTATAAGCGGGCCTATTTTCTTTGGCTCTCAGGAAGTGGTTAACCGGACAAATTTTTATACCGTCGGATTTCAAATGCTTACTGCAATCATCCTGCTGCTGCATGGGCTATATGCCTATATTCTATACTTATTTAACCCTAAAGAACGTGCTCTCTTTCTTGTAGGGTTAATGACATTATCTGTAGCCGTAATCCTTTTAGCCCGAAACGACAACTTAGTTCTTTCATTGCTGCCGATTAATTACACTTGGTCATTAAAAATCCGTTTAATCGCTTTCTTATGGCAAAACCTTTTTATTCTGCTTGTTTTCAGGAAATTCACCTCAGGGGCTGAAGGCAACAAGTGGTTACGTGCTTACACTGGGTGTCTATTTCTTTATACCTTATTTATATTTATCGTTCCTGCTTATCTGGTCAGTACATCGATTCATTGGGGAATCATTCAGGTGTTTCAGTATATTCCCTTCATCTGGTTGATTTATAGCTTGATTCGCTTATTGTTCAAAAAACAAGATGATAAGGATGTTGTTTTTCTGCTGTTATCAGGTGCGGCGATCATTTCTAATTTGTTATGGAATTTGTGGGATAGTAAAGGACACTATTCGATAGTCTACTATCCTTTGGATATTATTGCTGCCATCGTGGGTTTCTCAGCTTATTGGTTTAAAAAGTATTTCCAGAATGCCAAAGAGAACATGGAGCTAAATGAGCAGCTGAAAAAAGCAGACAAACTTAAAGATCAGTTTCTCGCCAATACTTCTCACGAGCTAAGAACACCGCTTCATGGGATTATGAATATCGCGCAAAATATAGTAACGAAGGAAAAGGATAGACTCTACGAGAGTAGCCGACAGGATATGGAGCTGCTGATTACTATCAGCCGCCGTATGTCACATATGCTTGGCGACTTACTGGATGTTGTCCGTCTTCAGGAGCATCGAGTTATTTTAAAACAGGAGCCTATTTCAGTTCAATCGGTGGTCCCCGGAGTCATTAGCATGCTGCAATATATGATTGAAGG
This sequence comes from Paenibacillus sp. FSL R5-0345, assembly GCF_000758585.1. NCBI lineage: Bacteria > Bacillati > Bacillota > Bacilli > Caryophanales > Paenibacillaceae > Paenibacillus > Paenibacillus sp. FSL R5-0345. Next base: position 3,352,735 of record NZ_CP009281.1, on the reverse strand, counting down.
CAAACCCGTACAGTTATCCATGAGCATTCCAGAATCTATGCCACCTGTTCTTGCGGATGAGAAAAGAGTGGTACAAGTACTACTAAATCTAGTCCACAACGCGCTCAAATACACCGAAGTAGGACTTGTTTCAGTGTCAGCTGAGGAAAAAGACGGTCAAGTCTTTATCTATGTGACAGATACCGGGGTAGGCATGACCAAAGAAACTATGGATCGTGTATTCCTCCCATATGAGCAAGGTCCTCACGGAATAAATGACGGACGTGGGATTGGGCTGGGATTAAGCATAAGTAGGCAGTTGGTCGAACTACATGGTAGTAGCCTGCGCATACAATCTGAGCCAGGCAAAGGTTCAACTTTCAGTTTTTCTCTTCCCCTTGCTGGTTCATATAGCGACCAGATAGTAAGAGAGGCTGAACCTATAACGACGTATACAGCAGATGAGATTTATAAGCAGATGGCTGACTGGGGGATTTCCGAGCAATCCAATCATCACGCAGAAAAAATCCCGCCGCTCCTTACAGATGCAAAAGTAAATCTTTTGGTGGTAGATGATGATCCTGTTAATCTGAATGTACTAAAGGGGATTCTCGAAAATGAGCCTTATCTCATTACGACAGTGAACTCAGCCCACGAGGCACTGGATTGGTTAGATAAAAAGAGTTGGGATTTGCTTATCAGTGATGTAATGATGCCGCATATGTCAGGATATGAATTAACGCAAAAGGTTCGCGCTCGTTATTCATTATACGAACTCCCTATACTATTACTGACTGCCCGCAGTCAACCTGAAGATATTTACACTGGATTCTACTCCGGTGCCAATGATTATGTTACCAAGCCTGTGGATGCAGTAGAACTCAAATATCGCATTCGGGCCTTAACAGCGATGAAAATATCCTTTAATGAAAGGTTGCGTATTGAAGCAGCTTATCTACAGGCACAGATTCAACCCCATTTTTTGTTCAATACGTTGAACTCAATTGCGGCACTCAGTGATATGGATACTAAAAAGATGCAAGAGCTCATTACTGCTTTTACTTCCTTTTTGCGAATCAGCTTTGACTTTTTAAATATCGGAGAACTTGTGAACCTCTCTCATGAACTAGAGCTGGTAGAATCTTATTTGTATATTGAACAAACGCGATTTGCAGAACGAATATCCGTTGTTTGGCAGGTAGATCCGGACATTGATATCCTGTTACCTCCCCTGTCCATCCAACCCTTAGTAGAAAATGCTGTTAAGCATGGTCTGCTAAGGCGTCAACAGGGTGGTACCGTTTATATTCGGATCACACGTCTGAACAATGCTGTAAAAATCGAAGTGGAGGATAATGGGCAAGGTATGGATCATAGAACGCTCGCGTTGTTGCTGGAACCGACCATGAAAGCTAAAAGTGGCATCGGATTGGCTAATACCCATCGAAGACTGATGCAATTGTATGGTCAGGGCCTTTCGATTCAGAGCAACCAAGGAGAAGGCACTTTGGTATCCTTTGTTATACCGGAGGTTGGCGAATAACTTATCAAATGAAAAAGCCATTCCTTAAGGAGTGGCTTTTTTCGTACGATATGTGCATTTAGAAAATAGTTGGTACCATGCCCCCATCCATACGGATCGAAGAACCTTTAAATGCAGTGGCATAGGGACTACATACAAATGTTGCTAGTCTGCCAATTTCAGAAGGTTTAATAAATCGCTGTATTTCAGATTGCGGTAAGTTTGTAGTCATGAATTTTTTCTCTTTCTCTGAAAAAGTTAACTCTTCATCTGAGTACATCCCATCAATGATTTGCTGCACATTTTCAGAGAGTGTTGGTCCTGGCATGATAGTATTGACTGTAACTTCTGTTCCTATTGTTAATTTAGATAAGCTTTTTGACAAAGATAATAGCATTGATTTTGTCATTGCATACTGTGGCATTTGCGCTGAGGGCATTATTGCTTCTTCACTGGCGATGAAGATCACTCGGCCATAATTGTTGTTTAACATTTTGGGTAAATAAAATTTTGTTAACCCATTTGCAGCAAGAACATTTGTACGGATGTATTTTTCAAATATTTCATCGTCAACGTCCTCATAGCTCATAATTTCATAAATCCCCATATTATTAACTAAAATATCGATATTGGGGTATTTATCAAATAAAGCTTCTCTTTGCTCCATATCGACAATATCGGCAGTAGCATTCTGCGGAGAAGTTGCCGGGAATTTCGATTTAATTTCATTTACAGTTTGTTCTACCTTTTCATAGTTCCGACCATTTATGAGTACATTAACACCTTCGTTGGCAAGTTCAAAGGCGATGGCTTTACCAATACCTTTCGTAGATCCTGTAATTAAGGCTGTCTTATTGTTTAATCCCATATCCATATTTCATTTCTCCTTTTAATACGGCGCTTATTAGTAGTTTCTCAAGAACAGTTCTGTGCACCGGCTAGTATTTATACTATCTTCCCGGGATTATTCAGTAACTAGTGTCTTGCGCCAAACTTCTTGTTTAACACGCCAATTTGAAGGAGTATCTCCTTCCCAAAGTCGGAAGGCACGGTAGAACGAGTTCTGATCTACATATCCGATCAAGAAAGCCACCTCTTTAACATCAAGGGAAGGATCTGCTAAATACGCTCGCGCCTGCTCATGTCTAGCTTCTGTCAGTAACTGCTTGAAGCTCGTATTTTCTCCAGTAAGCCTCCGCTGTAAGGTACGAGCACTCATCCTTAGCTCTTTAGCAACGGTTTGAATCTCGGGTTGACCTCCGCTAAGGCAACGTTTCATAATCCATTTGACCCTTTCAGTTATTGAGTGACTGCTCTGTTGTTCAGTAAGTGTCCGATCTAAAACGGCAGTCAGAATCTCTAGTAACTCTTCGTTATACGAGATAAAGGGCAGCTCCAAATCACTTCGTCGTAGTGTTAAGCGGTTAGTCTCAGCACCGATCTGAATTCGACAGCCGAAATAAGCTTCAAGAACCTGTAAATTCCCTATGGGTTGTGAAAATTCTACAAACTGTGCTGTTATAGGTATACCAGTTCCCCGCCGCCCAAGCTCCAGTAAAAACGCCAGAGTAAGGCCAAGCAGCAGAGATGGACCGGAATACTCGGGATGCTGCCAATTTAATTCGATTGTACACAACTCTCCCTCCTCGATGATATGCAAGCTTTCTGGAGGGCACATTCGTTTATAGCGCACCATTCGGTTTAGAGCGTCGCGATAATCTTTAGCATGATAAGTGGCTAAGACAGTCGGCGGATATTGTGTGGTTTCAAAAACTGTTGCTAACTTGATGATTCCTTCAGCAGTATCTCCAATGAGATCCGAATATGCCTGCCAGATAGCGAAATATTGGGCTGTGGTGACTTCTGACTCTGTGATAAGGCTCAGCGGAAGACTTGCTTTACTGGCTATATCTTGGGCGGTTATCCCTAATTGAATTAATCCTGTCCAAAATCCGGGAGGGATTTTAATGGAGTCAGAAGTATGAGACAACATCTATATGTACCTCCTTTAGCATAATCGAATGATCAAAGGGCTACCTCTCGGCAGCCCTCTCATGATATATCACTAGTTTCCCGTTAGCATAGCAAGAAGAAGATCTCTTACTTATTCATTAGTTAGCGGTCAAGCAAGCACGGGCAAGCAGCTCAAACGAATGCAGCCGTTTCTCATAGTCTGGAATCATAGTAACGATAATAAATTCATCAATTCCATACAAACGAGATAAGTGTTCCAGTTTTTCTTTAATACTTTCAGGTGAACCTATCAGCAGCTTACGATCCAAGAGCTTGGACCTATCTTCGGCTGAACCTTCTTGTTGGAACAATGTCATACCCGATGAGGCAAGTCGTTCTGCCTCCTCCTCTGTCTCGGCGCAAATCACGCCAACAGCAACAATTGCCCGCGGAACAGATGAATTTGAAGTAGGAGCAAAAGCTTCTCGATAAGCCTGTAAAATCTCCTCCCCAGGTACATCGCTCATGAATTGTCCAAACACATAGCCTGCTCCAAACTCAGCAGCATATGCCGCACTCTTCTTGTTCGTACCTAGCAGCCACAACTCAGGTGATTCAGGCGGGATCGGGCGGGCGGTTATCTGACGTCCTTCATAGGAATAGTTCCCCTGTAATAACTCGGTGACTCCCTTAAGCAGCTCCGGCATTTTCCAGACATTTTCGAGAAAATTCCCGCTAAGCGCTAAGCTAACTTCAGCAGCACCACCTGGAGCCCGGCCCAACCCAAGGTCGATGCGCCCCGGATACAAACTGGCCAGCAAATGAAAAGACTCTACCACCTTTAGCGGCTTATAGTGTGGCAGCAATAACGCTCCCGAGCCGAGGCGGATATGCTGTGTTTTCGCTCCAATATGCGATAAAAGCACTTCTGTCGCTGTACACGCTAAGCCCGGCATATCATGATGTTCGGCAACCCAATACCGGGTATATCCCAGTCTTTCAGCTGTTTGAGCCAGGTTCACTGCTTGTCCCAACGCAAAACTTGGATCCACATTATCAAATACAGGCACGAGATCCAATACGCTAAGTTTAATCGATGTCGCTGTCATGGCTACGTCCTTCTCTAGGGTTCCTATAAAATTCAATCATATCGATAAAAGTAACCTTGTAATTACCGGTAACCACAGCGAGATCATACATTTGTCCATGGCCGTCTTCTTTGGATGCGAATACAATATCATGCCGCAGCTTGTCCATAATCATTTTGCCGATGAACTGGTGCTCGTACTCTGCATATTTCTTTTTAAACTCTTCATTAAATTCCCACAGGTCCTGGTAAGATCGTTCAAGCATTGCATTTAGCAAAGTCAGTTCTTTGCCCTCTTTTTGTACCGCTACGTAATAATTCCCTCGTTCATCCTTGATTAAGTCCTTATACAACTCAACGTTCAAAGTTAACGTCTCCTCTCTGATTACCTAACGGATAAAGTTCCTGTAGAACTTATCCTTACAAGCTTGACGTCAGTACTGTTGGCTCTGTAGTAATTTGTACGTTTCCTGCTACAGCTCTGGAGATCATACAGGAGTCTTCTGCTTTGTGGGCAATACGAATTGCTTTTTCAATATCGTCCTCTGACGCATCTTTAGTAAGTGTGATGATAGGTGAATGTTTGATCGCTTCATATGTAAAAATATTATTGGTTACATCCACTGTCGCCTCTGACGTTAACTTCAGGCTGGAAGTCGTAAGCCCTGATCGCTCCATCATAGCTGCAAGTGTAATGAGATAGCAGGTTGCCGCGGCACCCAGAAGCATCTCATCCGGATTCGTTCCAACTCCGGGTCCTCCCATTTCCTTCGGAATGGAGATTTGAGTCTTGAGCTGGCCCGTTTCAATTGTTCCGTCACTGTTACGACCGCCGTTCCATACTGCATTTAAAATAAATGGGTGCTTCATTTCTAGATGTCCTCCCTATGTTTATCATGCTGGAATTTATTTTTCATCTGATACTTTACATGCTAACATAGAAGAATGAAGCGAACAAACAGGATCAGGTCTAGTTGTTAAACAAGTTTCTCAATAAATTAAAGTCAGGAGGCTCTATCATCATGATCAACGAAACGGATATCGAACATCTCAAGCGCTGTATTGAAATTGCCCACTCTGCTCTCGAAGCTGGGGACGAGCCTTTCGGTTCCATCCTGGTTTCAGCAAGTGGAGAAGTCTTGGCTGAAGACAGCAACCATGTAGGCGGTGGTGATCATACTCAGCACCCGGAATTCGCATTGGCCCGCTGGGCGGCTCAAAATATGTCACTGGAAGAACGCAATCAGGCTACTGTGTATACTTCGGGAGAACATTGCCCTATGTGCGCAGCGGCTCATGGTTGGGTTCAATTAGGACGAATTGTATATGCGAGCTCTTCGCAACAATTATCACAGTGGTTAAGCGATATGGGCGTTACAGCATCACCCGTCCGTAATTTGAGTATTCAAGAGGTTATCCATGATGCGGTCGTAGATGGCCCTGTACCGGATCTGGCAGAACAAGTATGGGAACTTCATCGGCAATTCCACGGAAAAAGACAACCATAGACTTTATCAGAATTTATCAGTTGATTCTCATATAAAAAAGAACCTTTTTATAAAGGTTCTTTTTTATATCCTAATTCCTTTTATTATTCTTAATTATTTCACTGAATCAGTCAGGGAAATTAGTATTTTGAACATGAGGCGATTCGGCAATGTCAATAAAGAAACATCTAAACTTTGTGGGGTATAAACTATAGTTGCTATATATACAGAGTCCAAAAGTTCCTATAGCATTAAGATTGTAAGCGATTAATTTTATAGGAGGAAATGACTTGACGAAGCCTGTACAACCCAATGAACCTCTCGTAACTCATATTTATACTGCGGATCCTTCCGCTCATGTATTTGAAGACAAGATTTATATTTATCCCTCTCATGACCTGGATCATGAAATGATCTCTAATGACAACGGTGATCAATATAATATGGAGGATTACCATGTTCTCTCCATTGATGGAGAGGGTTCCCCTTGTATTGACCATGGTCAAGTGCTTCATGTTAAGGATGTTCCATGGGCGAAACAGCAAATGTGGGCTCCGGATGCAGCATTCAAAAACAATACCTACTATTTGTTCTTCCCGGCCAGAGACCATGACGATATTTTCCGAATTGGGGTTGCTACCTCAGCTTCACCTTCCGGTCCATTTACACCTGAACCGAACTACATTCCCGGCAGTTATAGCATTGATCCTTCTGTTTTCGTTGATGATGACGGCAAATCATATATCTATTTTGGTGGTCTTTGGGGAGGTCAGCTTGAAAAATGGCAAACCGGCTCATTTGTTGCGGATGCCGAGGGACCTGCTGAAACAGCACCAGCACTTGGGCCTATCGTAGCTAAGCTGAGCGAGGACATGCTTAGCTTTGAAGGTGAGCCTAGAGAAATATCTATCATCGATGAGAATGGAAATCCGATTCTTGCCGGAGATGAAGAAAGAAGATATTTTGAAGGACCATGGGTACATAAATATAACGATAATTATTATCTGTCTTACTCAACGGGTACTACTCATAATATTGTATATGCTATCAGTAAAGATCCACTTGGACCTTATGTGTACCAAGGAAAAATCCTTCTTCCGGTACTAGGTTGGACAACACACCATTCTATAGTTCAATTTCAAGAAAAATGGTATCTATTTTATCATGATAGCTCTTTGTCTGGCGGAGCTGACAATAAGCGTTCTGTTAAATATACAGAGCTGAAATACAACGATGATGGCACCATTCAAACCATCCATCCTTACAAGGATGAAATATAGGTTAGCCTTAACAGGCTGATTCATAAATACAGAACGGCTGTGTCGCCATATAAGGTCAACACAGCCGTTCTGTTTTAATAAGGTTTATTAATACAATGAACTGCATACTGTAATTCACAGGAGAGGAAATAGGATGTCAATGACACAACAAGGTGCCTTTTATACGGGGGAATATCGTAATTTATTTAAGAAACTTGGCTTTTCAGTAGAAGAAATCAACGCCAAACTTGAAGAAACTTGGAATGATTTGTTTTACGGAGATCCGGACGTACGAATCTACTATCCGCAAGACGAGGATAAAAGCTATATTCTGGATACAGGTAATCTAGATGTTCGGTCCGAAGGAATGTCTTACGGGATGATGATGGCCGTTCAAATGAATAAAAAAGATGAATTTGATCGTTTATGGAACTTCTCCAAGACGTATATGCAGCACAAAGAAGGCCGTTATGCCGATTACTTTGCTTGGCACTGCAAGCCTGATGGCACAAGGATTTCTCAGGGACCCGCACCGGATGGGGAAGAGTTTTTTGCCATGGCCTTGTTTTTTGCTTCAAAACGTTGGGGGAATGGTCCTGAGCCTTATAATTATTCTGAGCAGGCTCGAACGATATTACGTGCTTGTGTTCATAAAACGGAAGCAGGAGAAGGCGATTCAATGTGGGATGCGGATACAAAATTGATTAAATTCATACCGGAATCCACCTTCAGTGATCCATCTTACCATCTCCCCCATTTCTATGATTTGTTCGCTCTGCAGGCAGATGAATGTGACCATCTGTTTTGGCGGGAAGCGGCGGAAGCTAGTCGTACATATCTGCACACGACATGCCATCCTATAACTGGCCTTGCTCCTGAATATGCCCATTTTGACGGTACCCCGGTAGAACCGCAGCCTCATGGTGATTTCGGGCATTTTTTCAGTGATGCTTACCGGGTTGCAGCTAATATCGGTCTGGACTGGTCGTGGTTCCAAAAGGACATTTGGCAGGTAGAGCAATGTAACCGGATACAAGCGTATTTTAGGAATATCGAAGTTTCCGATTATCGGCGGTATACTATTGAGGGACAGCCATTCGACGAACCGGCGCTGCACCCGACAGGCCTTTTAGCAACCAATGCTATGGCTTCCCTTGCTTCTAATGGCCCGGAGGCAGAGCATTTTGTACGTTTGTTTTGGGATACGCCTTTGCGCACTGGAGTCCATCGCTATTATGACAACTGCTTGTACTTCTTTAGTTTACTGGCCTTAAGTGGAAATTATCGCATTTATTGATTGACCCGTTGATTTGATTTTCATATAAAAAAAGAACCTTATGATTAAGGTTCTTTTTTTATATATTCAGAATGCTCTGGCATTATTTAATAACTACATATTCCAAATTCACAAGTTTAGCATAAGCAATAATTTGGTCCGTGGTTAAAGTCAAGGATACAACGGTGTGGTGACCGCCACCATTTTCAATCCAAGCCTTAACTCCATCCTGGAAGTTAGGTTTTACATTCCAAAGAACGCGGGCTACTGGAAGGTTTGGTGCGGGTACTGTCGGTTCAAATGCAGTTACTTCATTGATCAAAAGCTTGTAATGAGTTCCGAAGTCTACCATGGAAACCACTACGCCGTCTCCTCCTTTACCGTCAAATACTAAACGGGCAGGATCATCCTTACCACCAATACCTAGTGGCGCCACGAGGATTTTTGGTTTGTTGCTTGCTAGAGTAGGATCTACTTCCAGCATATGGGATTGAAGGATGGATTCTTGACCAACCGATAATTCATACGTGTAATCTTCCATAAAGCCTGTAGATTGATTATGGCTCATTACTTTAAACAAGCGATCAAGTGCTGCAGTCTTCCAATCACCCTCTCCAGCGAAGCCATACCCTTGAGCCATCAGGCGTTGAACAGCAAGTCCTGGGAGTTGCTTCATACCATGTAAATCTTCAAAGTTCGACGTGAAGGCATTGTAGCCGCCTTGATCCAGGAACCGCTTAATAGCAATTTCATAGCTTGCTTGAACTCTTACACTGGCTTCCCAAGCTTCCTTGCTGTAAGTACCATAATCAAATTCATAAAGATCAGCATACTCAGCGAACAAAGCATCGATTTCTTCCTCTTTAACCTCACTAATGATTTGTACGAGATCGCCAATACCGAAGTAGTCTACTGTCCAACCAAATTGAATTTGGGCTTCCACTTTATCCCCTTCAGTAACACCAACGTTACGCATGTTGTCGCCAAAACGGGCAACTTTGATATTGAAGCTTTCGTTATAAGCAACGGCTACGTCCATCCATTCTGCAATTTGCTTTTGAACTTCAGGGCGTTCCCAATAGCCTACAACCACTTTGTTTTGTTTGTTCAAACGTGCATTAATGAAACCATATTCACGGTCACCATGGGCCGCCTGGTTAAGGTTCATGAAATCCATATCAATGGTTGCCCAAGGAATACTTTCATTATATTGCGTAGCCAGATGAAGCAATGGCTTTTGCAGCATTTTTGTTCCGCGAATCCACATTTTTGCAGGCGAGAATGTATGCATCCAAGTGATAACACCCGCAACCTCGTCACGGTAGTTAACTTCTTTCATGATGTTTGTGATTTTATCTGCGCTGACAGCCAAACCCTGCAATACTAGTGGGTATGGCAAAACTCCGCTTTTATTCAAAGCATCTGTCATTGTTTGTGCGTGTGCTTTAACTTCAGCCAATGCTTCTTCACCATAAAGATGTTGTGAACCTACGACGAACCAAAATTCTTTTGCTACTGCTGTTGACATATACATCCTCTTTTCGTTTTTTTATAGTTTTGTTTAGTTATTTTTGTCCGTAATAAGCGTCTTTTCCATGTTTGCGCAAGTAATGTTTATCTAAAATACGTTGTGGCAATTCCTCGGCAAAATGGTTCAGCTCTCTTGCAAATAAATTCATTTTGGATACTTCATCCAAGACTACGCTGTTCATTACCGCCGATTTTGCATCTTTTCCCCAAGTAAAGGGTCCGTGTCCTTTAAGTAAAACACCAGGAACCGCCATAATATCTATTCCGCGTTGTTCAAAGGTCTCGATGATCACATTACCTGTTTCGGCTTCATACCCCCGATCGATTTCCTCTTGCGTCAAGAACCTAGCACAAGGAATGGAACCATAGAAGGTATCTGCATGCGTCGTTCCCATAACAGGAACATCCAATCCTGCTTGAGCCCAGATAGTTGCCCAAGTGGAATGCGTATGCACAATCCCGCCGATTTCGGAGTAATGCTTGTAAAGCACAGCGTGAGTAGGGGTATCGGATGAAGGTCTCATATCACCTTCAACCACATTACCATCGAGATCAACAACGACCATGTCACTGGCTTTCATTGTGTCGTAGCCTACACCACTTGGTTTGATTACGAATAAACCAGTTTCACGATCAATCGCACTCACATTTCCCCATGTATATTTAATAAGACCTTGTTTCGGTAATTCTAGATTGGCTTGAAAAACCTCTTCTTTAAGCTGCTCTAACATCTTGCTCCCTCCATTCTTACACTAAATTGTCGACGGCGGACTGTTCAATTGCCAGACCCTTTTTATATCGTTCAATAAAGGTATCAAACCCTTTAATGTCTGCAGCGTCTGGATGAATTTCTTCACCCTTTACATCGTTGAACACTTTTTGATCAAGGAAGTCTTCTAAGCTCTCTTCCCCATTCTTGTTCATCATGTAAGAGGCGAGAATAGCCATGCCCCATGCACCGCCTTCCCCAGCGGTCGTCATTACGGAAACTGGCACATTTATTGATGCAGCCATCATTTTTTGGCCCACTACCGGAGTCTTAAATAAACCACCGTGACCTAAAATACTATCAATGGCAACATTCTCTTCCTTCATCAAAATGTCCATTCCGATTCTCAAAGCCCCAAATGCAGTAAACAAATGCGTTCGCATAAAATTAGCCAGATTGAATTTGCTTTCCGGCGAGCGGACAAATAGTGGACGGCCTTCATCAAGCCCGGTAATATTCTCACCTGAGAGATAACCATAGCTGAGTAATCCACCGCCATCTGGGTCCGCTTCCAAGGCTTTATTTAGAAGCACGCTGTACAATTTATTGGAATCAACTTTTTGTCCCATTGCTTCATAGAACTCGCGGAATAATCCGAGCCAGGCGTTGAGATCACTTGAACAGTTATTCGCATGAACCATACCAACTGGACTTCCGTTCGGAGTAGTTACCATATCGATTTCTGGATACACCTTGGAAAGTTCTTTTTCTAACACGATCATGGCAAAAACAGAGGTTCCTACTGATACATTCCCGGTGCGTTTTCTCACGCTATTCGTAGCAACCATCCCGGTTCCGGCATCTCCTTCTGGAGGGCTAAGCGGAATACCTGCTTGTAAATGCAACGATGGATCCAGAATTTTTGCTCCCGTTTCAGTTAAAACACCTGCTTGCTCCCCTGCTACATACACCTTAGGAAGTAGATCATTTGTCTTCCACGGATAACCTTTGCTCGCAACAAGTTCATCGAACTGCTGTATCATGGATGCGTTATAATTTCCTGTGGATTCATCAATTGGGAACATACCCGATGCGTCCCCAACACCAAGTGCTTTATTTCCAGTTAATAGCCAATGAATGTATCCTGCTAGCGTAGTAACATAACGAATCTGTGGCACATGTTCTTCTTCATTCAAAATCGCCTGATAAAGATGAGCAATGCTCCAGCGTTCTGGAATATTAAACCCAAACAGTTCAGTCAATGCTTTAGCTGCTGCACCCGTTGTAGCATTACGCCAAGTCCGGAATGGAACCAGCAGTTTATTTTGTTCGTCAAAAGCCATGTATCCGTGCATCATTGCAGAAAAACCAATTGAACCAACCCTTTGGAGGGTAATTCCATAGGTTTGTGCAACTTCTTCTTTCATCTCGCGGTAGGCGTCTTGAAGTCCCTTAATAATGTCCTCTAAGTTGTACGTCCAAAAGCCATCCTTTAATTGATTTTCCCATTCGTAACTTCCAGAAGCGATCGTTTGGAAGCTATGATCAATAAGTACAACTTTGATCCGTGTGGACCCAAATTCAATACCAAGCGAAGTCTCTGCCTTATTAATCGCTTGTTCGATGTTTAATCGATTCGATTTCACGTAATTCACCTCTCTGAGAGCGCTTTTTTAAAAGGTCATGATAAAAATTTGCTTTCTTAATGAACAGCTATAGTATAATTTTTTGTACGTACATTTGTCAATAAATTAGTTATATATACATACAAATATGGGCATAATAATGATTTAACTCTATATTATGTAGCGTATTACGCTTTATAAATTCTATATTTTTACAAATATCCGTATAAAAAGAGCCTCTTTCTATTTATTTCGCAGTCATGCTATAATTTGTACATACAAATTTACCAAATTAACGAAAAACTTAGCGAACAAGTATGGAAAGAGGAATTACATGAAACCTAAGTATCAAGTGATCATAGATGATATTAAAAGTAAAATCCTATCAGGAGATTACAACGTAGGAGAACAAATCCCAACTGAATCTGCATTACAATCGATGTACGAAGTTAGCAGACAAACTGTTCGAAAAGCTATTTTAGAACTATCCAACGAAGGTTTCCTGCGAAGCGAAAAAGGCTCTGGCACATATGTCAGCAATCAATATCGATCAAAGAACAGCGGGAGTTCCCATAAGAAGACAATTGGTGTAATTACGACCTATATTTCTGACTATATCTTTCCCTCCATTATTCGCGGGATCGAGAGCCGGATGAATGAAGATAATTATTCCCTTCTATTGGCTAGTACGAACAACGATATTGCTCAAGAAAAAAAGGCGCTGGAAATGATGCTCTCCTACGGTGTAGATGGTTTAATTATCGAACCTACAAAAAGTAATCTGTACAATCCCAATATTGCTTACTATCTATCGTTTAAGGAACAGGAAATTCCGATTATAATGATCAATGCTTTTTATGAAGAAATAGAACTGCCGTACCTAAGTCTTGATGACGTGCAATCCAGCTATTTAGCAACTAAGGAATTGATAACTAAAGGGCACTCCCAAATAGGACTCATTGCAAAAATGGATGACTTACAGGGAAAATACCGGATGAAAGGATACATTAAGGCGCTGGAGGAGGCCAAATTACGGTTTTATCCAGAACAGATTTTTTCATTTAACACAGAGACAAAACAGACGCTTTCTATTGATTTAAAGGATTTTCTAAATAAAAATAGAGAGACGCTTACTGCTATTGTTTGTTATAACGACGAAGTCGGATTGGAAGTAGTCCATGCCTGCAGACAACTGGATATCACTATTCCCGAGGAATTATCTATTATTGGACAAGACAATTCTTATATCGCTAAGAACGCGAACATCAAACTAACCACGTTGACACACCCGCAAGAAACTATGGGACGAGATGCAGCGGATTGGGTCATTAAGAAACTGCAAGGTAAAAAAGACCTGCCCAACAACACTTATTATCAGCCTGTGTTAATTGAAGGTGAAACTGTGTTTGAAAGATAGGACCATTTTGAAACTAAGAAGAACAAATACCCCCTATCCTTATTGATAGGGGGTATTTGTTCTTCTATTACAGGGTAATAGTGTGCGGTTTTACATCAGGATCATGACTAGCTAAAGCGGCTACACAGTTCGGCTGACGGGTCATTTTTTTTACCCATTTAAGGGATTGATAGGCCTGTTTTTTATTTACGCTAATGCCGGGAATGATTAACTTTTCCCATGACTTTGTCGCATATCCAGTATCCGCGACAAGGAGCACGTAGTCTTCGTACTCATTTTTCACCATTAATGAAATAAGACCTTTACTATGACCTGGTGACCAAATTAACTGCAGACTTCCGTCATTAAATAAATCAAAAGAACGTTTCATAGGTCCGATGCCGGAATCGATAAATTCAATAGGCTGTAAATTAATCCCTTCCCATTGCTTCGAGTTGTATCTTATTGCTCTACTCCAGCCTTTACTAGCCTCCAACTCTTCTCTGCTTACCAGAATATTGTTCGCTCCCTTGACCAGTTGTAGTCCTCCGGCATGATCCCCGTCCAGGTGGCTTAGAATGATATAATCTAAATCTTTGGAAGTATACCCTAAAGATAAAAGCTGTTCGTCTACCGCTTGTCCTGCCGGTATGAAGTACATGAATTTAAATCATTTTAATTTACCACATTCTTCTATAATTTCTTTGGCTAGCTGATTTACTTCTATGGGCTTAAATTTTGCTTTGCCCCGCAACTTGCTCATAGCTTTTATAATGGGGACTAATGCCGCAACTTATAGCTTATCACCATAAATGAGACTTGGTTTGAGAATGCATATATTTTTCCGGCTTTCTTTAATCATTTCTTCAGCCTTTTGTTTTGAAGCCAAAAATAGTTTATGGTTAATGGCATTCCTATCCGTCCAGAAATAAAACAGCCTTTAGAAATGGATAGACGATCCATCAATTCAATCATTACTTTCACTGGTTCGGCATTAATTTTCATGAATGATTCCAAGTCTTTGCCATCCGCTGTTCCGATTAAGTTAATGAGTAAGTCCACTGGAGTTGGTAATTCTGAAAGATAAGAATCCATATTAAAAATATCAATAGCCATCCACTTAACACGTTTATGGTTCACCAGGCTAGGTAAGAGCTTATCCGGCTTTCCGTTCCGAGATAGGCTAATAATCTGAACCTTAGAGTCTATTTTTAACCATTCTTCCATCAGATGTGTTCCGATATATCCACTTCCACCCATTAGAATTACATTTTTCATTATTTATCACCCTTCATCATTTATTGTATTTTCATTAGTTTCTTGCGAATCCTTGATTAACTCATCAATATGGTCAAACAACTTTTTGAGTCTGAAAATATCACTCTTTAGAACATCCAAATAATAATAATTTTTTGTTCCTTCTTGATCATAACCAATTAAATTGGCTTCTTTTAATATCTTTAAGTGATGAGAGACAGCCGGACGGGATAAATTAGTCCTCTGTGTCAGTTCCCCCACTCTGATTCCCTTTTCGTTTATACTTTCACCTTCAATTTAAGCAATAATGATAGATTGACGGGTTTCATCTCCAATGGCTGCTAGAGCTTTACTGCATTCGCAAAATTCCTCAGCCAGATTTCAAACGTTCTTGTCTGTCCATAGGCAGCCCCTTTGGTTTAATGGTTTAATCTTATGAACTATAGTACATGATTTTTTTTAGGATTAATTCATCGGTAAAGAAAATCGAGACCATTGAATTGTATAGTCAAAAAAACTGATCTAGTTGCTAATCTCCCCTACCAAAACTCCATAATAGAAGACAATAAATCCCTAAATGATCACATATAATGAGTGTTCATTTAACGATATACTCTAATGTAAACGCTAACATTTTGCTGGAGGTGGCCCATATTCGTGTATGCCCGCATCATCACTCTTATGAATAATCTCAGACTCAGAACGAAGTTATTTCTTTCATTTGGCTGTGTTGTTCTGATTCCAATCCTGATTGTTGGGTTGTTCCTCACGAATGAACTACGGAATATGGCAATGGCTAATGCACTCGAGCAGATTACCGCCAACGTGGACCGGGTGAAGAAACGCACTGGTGAGATGCTCAATATCCCTCTTGATATTGCCTATCGTCTATCGAATGACAGCCGATTGGAAGAGGCGGCCAATCATCATTATGAGTCTGTCTATGATGTTGTGGAAGCTTACTGGAACTATCCGGATTTCCGTGATTTTGTCCGTTTGTACAACGAAGTTTCCAGCATCCGCTTGTATATCGACAACCCGACGGTTCTTGACAATTGGGAGTTTCTTCAGACGAATGAGAAGGTTACGCAAGAGCATTGGTACCAAACTGCATTAGCCCAAAGGGGATTAGTAAGCTGGAATTATATTCAAGACGACCGCAACGGACAATATTATCTAAGTCTAATCCGAAAGGTCAATTTTTTTAAGGCGAGAACCACCGGTGTACTAGTCGTGAATGTGAATTCGAATAAACTCAATGCTATCCTCAATCAGGAATCCTTTGAAACGCTTATTATGGATGAGAACGATAATATCGTCGCTTCAAATCGCGTAGATACACAAGATAAATCACTGACGAATATTGACCTGACCACCCTATCCGCTACCGGGCAAGGTCCACACGATGTAACGATTGATGGCAAGCCCTTCAAAATGGTGATCGATCACTGGCAACCTGGAGGGAGCTTGAACAGTCTGCGTATCATTTCCATTTTTTCAGTAGCAAGTATCGTTGATGAGCCCAACCGAATTATCTTTCTAGCTTCTATTGTCATTCTTTCGGCATTAATGATGGCTATTCTCTTAATTTACTATGTCTCGCGGCTGCTCACCGGAAGGATACTGCATCTTAGCAAACATATTTCGAAGGTCGCTTCGGGTAATTTAGGGGCTACGCTAGTTATAGACGGGAAGGATGAAATCGGTCAGCTGGCCAGACAATTCAATCATATGGTTCGGAATATTAACGCTCTAATGAGCGAGGTTCAAGAATCCAATCGGCAGAAAAATGCGACTCAGCTAAAGCAGAATGAAATCAAATTTAAGATGATGGCCAGCCAGATCAATCCACACTTCCTCTTCAATGCCCTAGAATCAATCCGTATGAAAGCCCTTGTCAGGGGACAAGCGGATATTTCTCATATTGTTCGACTACTGGGAAAAATGATGCGTAAAAACCTCGAAGTCGGCAATGGAATGATCAGTCTGCAAAGCGAGTTAGAAACCGTAAACTGTTACCTAGTCATTCAAAAATTCCGCTATGATGACAGACTCACTTATGAGCTCCATGTGGACCCCAAAGCGAACCCTTTACAAATTCCACCTTTGATTATTCAGCCTCTGGTAGAGAATTGTGTCATCCACGGATTGGAGAATCGAATTGAAGGCGGCATGGTCCGGGTGGAAATCCGCTTAGAAGACAGTTATCTTAAGGTCCAGGTATCTGACAACGGAACGGGTATTTCAAAAGCACGAATACAAGAAATTAGGAAGATGTTAGATAACAATGATGACTATGAAACTAATAATATTGGGATGCGCAATATTCATTTGCGGCTGCAGCTGACCTATGGTCCACAATTTGGGCTGACCTTAACAAGTCAAATCGGATTCGGGACGCAAATCAGCTTTGCGATTCCATTAAGGAGTGATTCTTATGTATAGTGTGTTGATTGTGGATGATGAGCAGGCAATCCGTGATGGACTAGTAGCTCTGCTGGACTGGGAGAGTCTTGGATTTCAAGTCATTGATTCCGCGGCTAATGCCATTGAAGCTAAGCATAAATATGAACTTTACTCCCCAGACCTGATGATCATCGATATCCGCATGCCCGGTAGAGATGGTTTGGAGCTTGTTGAAGAACTGAGAGCGCTCGATCCAGAAATGCATATTATTATCCTCAGCGGTTATGCGGATTTTCACTACGCTAAGCGTGCGTTATCCTTGGGCGTTGATACCTATTTGCTCAAACCGGTAGACGAAGATGAATTGCAGCTATACTTGGAGAAGCTGTTCATTGAGTTGAATGCGCGTAATTATAATCGCAAGAACCATGCTGCAGTCAAGGCATGGAACCGGGAAATGCTTGTTCAATCCTTGTTAATGGATCGAAGCGCACAGACCCCGCCAAACATGGAGCTAACCGTTGTTGAAACAGGGCTTCTTTGGGATTCTTATCAAGTGGTTCTAATTAGGCTCCTGCTTCAAGACAATGCGGACTACGGACCTTCAACAGTCGTAAAAGCAAGACTTGCGAAAAGCTTTGAAGAACATGACTGGGGCATAGTATTCTTGCTTGATTCTTATTTAGGAGTGCTACTGCAACCCTCATTTCAGAAAGAGCTTGTACATAAATTAATGGTCCAACATATACGGCAAGTGGTAAACGAGCATGAACTGGAATGTATCATTACCGCAGGCGATATGGTGAACACTCTGGAGGATATTCCTGTCTCCTATCAAACGGCGCTGGCAAGGATGAAGGAGCACTTTTTCTACGACGAGCTGGGGATGATTGGACCGGATTCCATGAAAATAAAAAACGGGCTGACAGTGAGTCCAGAAGAAATAGAGAACAAGCTGGAATCCGTAGTGGAACGAATGTTTTTTTCTATGGATACCGGCACTAACGCGTTACTCTTCACTCTGATTCTAGAAGCAGGAGAACTAATGATCAGTGCCGATTATTCCGAGATGGCCGTGAAATCGCGTTATGTGCGTATTGTCACTTATCTGCTTAACAAACTCTCTCTCCAATATAAGGAACTAAGCCCGCTGCACAGCAACATGGATGAACAGATTGAACAAATCTATAAACAAACCTCTCTGCCCCAGTTGCAGAGCTATATCTCCACTCTCCTGGAGTATTATGCAAAAGGTATAACTCGGGACGATATGGAGGTCTTCCTAAAGCGGATGTTGGACCTCATACATCGACATTATAATAAGAATCTTAAGCTCGACACGCTAGCAGATGTATTTAGTTACAGTAGCGCTTATCTGGGTAAACTCTTTAAAAATAGCACGGGCTATTCTTTTAACAGCTATCTAGATAAAGTCCGTATGGAGAAAGCCAAGGAACTGCTAACTAAAGGTTATAAAATCCAACAAGTAGCAAACGAAGTAGGCTTCAGCGATGTGGATTATTTTCGTGAAAAATTCAAGAAGTTTGAAGGTGTCTCACCCTCCGATTATCGCAGAAATAATTGATATCAGTTTTCTCTTTCAGAAAGCGCTTACGAAAATGACGGATTTCTCCCTGTTTTTTATATAAAATTTTCGGGTGTTTCCTTTACATTCTGTAGATTATGATAGTGGCATATCTAAGGAGGGACATAAATGAAAGCGATTACCTCGAAAATACAACCGGAGTCGAAAAAGCCAGCTTCTCGCTTTTGGCCAACTTTTTTACAGCAGAAATACCTCTATATGATGGCCATCCCATTTGTACTCTGGGCATTTGTATTTAATTATTTACCTTTATGGGGATGGACAATGGCTTTTCAGAAATACAAGCCCGGTAAATCCTTTTTCGAGCAGAAATGGGTCGGTTTGCAGTACTTCAGGGAGCTATTCCAGGATGATCAATTCTTTAATGCACTTCGTAATACGCTCGCTATGAGCATTATGGGCCTGTTGGCGGGATTTATCATTCCCATTATATTTGCCATTCTTCTGAACGAGCTACGGCTGCAATTGCTGAAACGATTTGTGCAGACAGTCTCCTATCTCCCCCACTTCGTATCTTGGGTGGTTGCTGCAGGGATTATTACCAAGATGCTCTCTACCGATAATGGTGCGGTAAACGATCTCCTACTAAGTCTTCATTTAATCAGTGAACCCATACAATTCATGGCTAAAGGTCATTTTTTCTGGGGAATTGTCACGGCTTCGGATGTTTGGAAGGAAACAGGCTGGAACACAATCATTTATCTGGCAGCCATATCAGGCATAGGTCCAGAGCTTTATGAAGCAGCGAGGGTAGATGGTGCAAGTCGCTTGCAGCAAGTTCGTAACATTACACTTCCAGGGATTCAGACAACGATCATTATTCTGCTCATCATTTCCATCGGGCATTTAATTAGTATCGGATTCGAGAAGCAATTCCTGCTCGGCAACAATCTAGTGCGCGATTACTCTCAGACGCTGGATCTGTACGCACTGAACTACGGTCTCGGTATGGGTCGGTTCTCCTTCGGTACAGCCATTAATATTTTCAATTCTGTGGTGAGTGTGATTCTGCTGTTTGCCGCCAACGGGATATTCAAAAAAATAACTAAGGAAAGCATCATATAGGAGGCCCTTATGCTAAGTAAAAAATTGGCCGCCGTATCTTGGTCGGACCGCATCTTTGATTTAGTTGTCTATGTAGCGATTACCGTGGTGACCATAGTTACGCTATATCCTTTTCTAAACGTATTGGCGATTTCTTTTAACGACTCTACAGACAGTATTAAGGGCGGAATTACGATCTATCCACGTGTGTTCACTTTTAAGAACTATGAGACGATCTTTGCCTATTCTGGGCTGATGACTGGACTCAAAATCTCGATCTTGCGAACGGTGATTGGCACGATTCTTGGGTTGGTTAGTGCCTCTATGTTGGCTTTCACGCTGAGTCGGGTGGACTTCCAAGCCCGAAAGTTCGTCTCTACATTTCTAGCGCTTACGATGTATGTCTCAGGTGGTCTCATCCCTGGCTACATCCTAATCAAAGATCTTCATATGATAGGAACCTTTGGCGTGTATGTCCTCCCAGGTCTCGTCAGCGCATTTAATGTATTTATCATCCGTTCTTTTATCGACGGTTTACCCTATGCGCTGCAGGAATCTGCTAAGCTGGACGGGGCTAATGACTTCACGATTTATTGGCGGGTTATTCTTCCGCTGACCAAACCTGCGCTGGCAACCATCGCTCTCTTCATCGCCGTTGGCCAATGGAATTCATGGATTGATACGTATCTTTACAATGGTTCCAAGGATGCGTTGACTACCCTGCAGTTCGAGTTAATGAAAGTCATACAGAGTACGACAACTAATGCGGACAATTTCCGAGGAAGAAATATGACCGAGGTTATGGCACAAATTTCTCCGGAATCAGTCAAAATGGCAATCACAATCGTAGTCACAGTGCCAATCCTAATTGTCTATCCATTTTTGCAGCGCTACTTTGTCAAAGGTATGACTTTGGGCTCAGTAAAAAGCTAGTACGCTTATGGTATCAACAGGCTCCGCCTGTATACACATTACATTTTTAACCAGAAAAAAGGGAGGGTTTCTATTCATGACAAGAAAGAAAGCAAAATCGTATGTGATATTGATGGTCTTGACTTTACTGATTAGTGTGCTGGCGGGTTGTAGTGGATCAAACAACAAAACAGCAGATAACAACGAAGGAACAAAATCAACAAATGAAGTTAGTGCTACTGCAGAGGCTACCGCAGAAGCAACTGCACAAGCTGAAGATTTGAGTCCGCTCACACTCTCCTTCTTCGCAGAAGATCCAAATCCGAACTGGAACAACATGAAAGACGATATCAGTAAAGTGATTACAGAGAAAACAGGCGTCACACTCGATGCAGAATTTGCGGTAGGTGATCCACAACAAAAAATCGCCTTGATCGCTGCTGGTGGTGATTATCCGGATATCATCTCTGCCAAAGCTGATATTGGGAAACTTGTAGATGCTGGAGCAGTCATCGATTTAACCGAGTTAATCGACAAGTATGCCCCTAATATTAAACGTGTGCTGGGTGACAACCTTGCTCGGGCAAAATACACGAATGAAGACCAGTCAATCTATGCTATTCCGACCTGGGCAGCGGTTGATGAGAAGAAATTCGTAGCCGGCGGTGGTTTTGAGCTCCAGCATCGCGTCTTGAAAGAAGCTGGATATCCTGAAATCAGAACGGTCACCGATTATGAGAATGTAATAAAAGCCTATCTGGAGAAACATCCAACTGATGAGAATGGTAATAAGAACATTGGAGTATCCCTTAATGCGGATGATTGGCATATGTACATTTCCGTGACTAACCCTGCTGTTGCTACGACAGGTGGTTCAGATGACGGAGAATATTATATTGATCAAGAGACCCATGAGGCGATCTACCACTTCCGTCGTCCGGAGGAGAAAGAGTATTTCCGCTGGCTGAATCATATGAATGACATCGGATTGCTCGACAAAGAGAGCTTCGTGCAAAAGTATGACCAATACAAAGCTAAAGTAGCCACCGGGCGAGTTCTCGGACTGATTGACCAAGATTGGGATTATAATGATGCTCAGCAAGCACTGAAAACGGCAGGTAAATTCGATCAGACCTATGGCCACTATCCAGTAACGCTGACAAAAGATTTTAAAGAAACCAGCTTCTGGCCTACTGGATTTATGGGCGGTTATGGGATTTCGATCTCCAGCACAAACCCGGACCCAATTCGTACTATTAAATTCCTAGACTTTCTCGCTTCTGACGAAGGACAGATCTTAAATAACTGGGGAATTGAAGGTAAGCATTATGTACTGGAGAACGGCAAACGGGTTGTTCCAGCAGAGGTGCAAGAGCGTATTAACAATGAAAATACAGCCTTCACTAAGGAATCTGGAATTGGCTTCTACTGGAATATGATGGTTCATTATGGAGATGGCGCTAAAGATGCAAGCGGAAATTATTACACTAAAAACTTCCCTGAACAGCTAGTACTTGGCTATAGCGATGCTGAAAAGAGACATTAGCTGCTTACAAGGCAACAACATGGAAGGATTTATTCCCGAAAGAAGAAGAATTTACTGAAAAAGCCTATGGTGCAGCATGGAATATCGCGCTACCAGGCGAGGATGAGGTCTCCATTCTTGGTAACAAAATGAAAGATATTACATGGAAACGTATTCCGGAAGCTATTTTAGCGAAACCGGCAGATTTCGATAAAATCTGGGACGACTACATGGCAGCCTTAGAGAAAGCCGGAGTAGAAAAAATGGAAAAAGGCTACACCAAATACGTGCAGGATCGTGTTGCTTTATGGAGTTCTAAATAAAAAACATTCTGAGCTGTGCGAATATCCGCACAGCTCAGAATGTTTTTTACGATAACACAAAAAGTCAGATATACAACTAATACCCCCTACTCCAAATCGTACACTATACCTGAAAGATCCCGAAGGTTACCTATGGAAGTATAGATCATCTCCAAGAATGGCATTATAAGGTAGATGAATGAGCTGGTTTATTTAGGAGGATGAGAACAATAAAAACAAATATTTCGTTTATTCAATCCATCATGATTATTATGCTGAGTACAGGCCTTCTAAATCATGTCATTATCATTCCCATCTTATTGGACGCGGCAAAACGTGACGCATGGATTTCAGTTCTGCTTGCGGCTGTATGTGCGTTAGTTTGGATTTTTATCCTCCACATTTCTAGCTCCAAAATCAAAAAGCAGCATCTTTTCGCGTGGCTTTCCAAAGCTTACCATCCCATTGTGGGTCGAACGCTTGCAGTAGTCGCTTGTATATATTTGTTTATAATATGTATGCTTACAACCAGAGATACTATCTACTGGGTGCATCTCACTTTCTCTCCAGAGACACCCATCCTGATACTCGCTTTCATATTGCTATTGATTTCTGTAATCAATGCATATTTAGGTATTCATTCCCTCGCGAATACCGCTGCTGTATTGCTGCCTTTTGTGATTATATTGGGCTTTTTTATAATGTTCTCTAACATACCGCATAAAGATTATTCCTTATTAAAACCGATACTTGAAAATGGCATGCGGCCAGTTTGGAATGGAACTATGTATGTAGGAGCAGGCTTTGTTGAAGTTATTATGCTTTTCTTTCTGCAACACCACATTAAATCACGAATATCATATCTATCCTATATGGTCATGCTTCTCCTTCTCTTAGGACTGACCATGGGACCGGTTATTGGTGCAATCGTTGAATTTGGTCCGGATGAAGCTGATAAACTCAGATTTCCAGCTTATGAAGAATGGAGATTACTAACGATTGGACGATACATTGAGCATCTAGACTTTTTTAGCGTTTATCAGTGGTTCAGTGGAGCTTTTCTGAGGATTTCCCTATCCATGTTTCTTATCCTTGATATATTCCAAATTCAAAGCAGAAAAGTAAAAATGTTGGTACTTGGCAGCATTTTCGCATCAATTCTAGTGTTCACAGCCATTCCTTTCAGTGACCAGTTATTTCTGAACATATTGTCTAACTATGTACTTCCCTTCTCTTTATGGGGGGGGCTTGCTTTTTCTGTAATTATTGCAGCCTTGATCAGCTTGGCTCAGCGAAAGGGGAAAGTAACATCGTGAAAGAGATTAAGCAACAGGAATCCAATACATTCGAGGATATGATCACACGGATTTTTGATTCAAGCTCAGACATTAAAAAATTGACGATCTCTTTATCGGACCCGGATTATGCTGTTCAACTCGTTTATTGCCAGGGATTATGCGACGAAATCAAAGTGGAACAATCCCTCATACCCGAATTAAAAAAGATCCCGGAATCTATCCTTACATCGCATGAACTTGATCTTGAGCAAAAGGTTCCGTTTCACATGTCACCCCTTCCATCCAATGAGATTGAAAAATCAATGATAAACACTGTGCTGAGCGGTGATCTGTTCCTTCTATTTACGCCATCGAATCGATCCTATGTTGTGAAATTGGCTGATCCTCCTAAACGGCAACCGGAAGAACCAAATACAGAAGTGTCCACAAGAGGTCCTAAGGATGGTTTTACGGAAGAATCATTTACCAATATTGCCCTTATTCGAAAAAGACTCAAGACTGAATTGTTGGCGGTAGAAAAATTCACGATTGGAACTCAAACATCCACTGAAGTTCATCTTCTATATCTCAAAGAGACGATTGAACCTCATGTTCTACAAGAGATTAAGACAAGACTGAACAGCATTCAAATCAAGGGACTTGTGGGCAGCACTCAGCTTGAAGAATGTCTGACTGGATTTTCGTTATTTCCATTATTCTCATATACGGGCAGACCTGATTATGCAGTAAATTCATTGCTTCATGGAAAATTTGTCCTGATGACCAATGGTTCCCCCACAGTAATTATGGCGCCAGTGAGTTTTAGCTTTTTGTTGAATACGTCGGAAGATGCTCATATGGTAAACATTTTTGTTGCTTTCACAAGATTGTTACGAGTACTCGGAGTGATGCTTTCTCTATTTTTACCGGGATTCTGGATCGCACTCAGTACGTTTCATCAAGATCAAATCCCCTTTACACTGCTTGCAACGTTAGTGAATTCAAGACAGGGGGTCCCTCTTCCGGTTCCCCTTGAAGCGATTGTGATGCTCATTTTATTCGAGATTTTTCGCGAAGCTGGGATGAGATTACCTACCGCTTACGGTCAGACCTTGTCGGTTGTAGGAGGTTTGATCATCGGTCAGGCTGCCATTAGTGCGGGTATTGCAGGTGCAGGTACGATTGTCGTTATAGCAATTTCTGTGCTGGCTACCTTTACTTTAGTGAATCAGACACTAGTTGGCATCGTTAGCTTGTTAAGAATTGTCGTACTCTTATTTAGTGGTTTTCTCGGGTTATTTGGTACGATGATATGTCTTCTGGCACTGATTCTCTTTATGGTCAATCTACGTTCTTTCGGCACCTACTATCTATCCCCTCTATCCCCGCCACACTGGAAGGAATTTTATAAGGTTATTTTCCGAATGCCTTGGGGCAAGGTAAAGTTCACGAACACTGCGACAAAAAAAGGACGAGATCGATAATGAAATTAATCCGATGCATTCTTGTCATCCCCCTGCTCTCCACACTTCTAACGGGTTGTTGGGGATCAAAGGAAATTGAGCATATGATCTATGTGAACACAGTAGGCGTCGATTATGTAGATAACAAAGTCGTTATTTACATTCAAATGGTTAACTTTAGTGGCATTGCGAAAAAAGAGGCGGGGCAGACGCAAGAACAGAAAACCTTCACTGGAAAAGCAGAGGGTGATTCGTTTGATAACGCGATATTTAATTTGTATGCTTCTAGTCCGCAAAGAATCGTCTGGAGCAATGTAAAAACAATCGTATTTAGTGAAGCGGCGTTAAAGAAGGAAAGTGTTGTCAATCAAGTATTGGACGTGTGGGATCGATATTATGAGTTTCGTTATACTGTATGGACGATGGCGACCAAAGAACCTATAGAAAAAGTATTAAATACTGCGTCGATCAGCGATTTATCGGTGATATACTCACAGCTTAACAGTCCCATGCGAACCTTTGAACAAAGCTCAATTATCGCACCATTATATCTGTACAAGTTCATTTGGAAATGGAAGGAGGAAGCTGATACGGTTCAATTACCATTTCTTGAAATCGTGCCAGATTGGACCAGTAATAAAGTGCCCTCTCCTAACGTTAGTATGACGGGGATCTGTTTTCTGCAAAATCAGCAATATCGTGGCCATCTAAAGAGTAAGGATGTTTTAGGCATTCGGTGGTTTGAAAAAAAGACACAACGAACGCCACTAGTTATCAAAGATGAAAAAAAAGTACTTGCTGTGATCGTAATGAGCAAAATCAAATTCTCTATTCATCCTAAGATGAAGAATGGCAAGCCTGCCTTTGATATAAAAGTGTCTATGCAGGGCACGCTTCCAGAGTTAAACCCCAACCTTACTAGGAGTGCGCTTGAACTTAAAGCTATAAAAGAAATTGATAACCAGATCAGGGAAACTTACTTAAAAGGATTAGAAATTAATGCCGATGTATATGGACTCTCAGGCATTTTCTATCGCGAACTTCCGAAGGAATGGAAGAAATTAAATGATAAGGGAATTATACCGCTCGACTCAAACAGTATCGACAAGATCAGTATCAGTGTGAATCTTAATAGTGGAGGTATATCTAAGATTCAGTAAACTTGATGACGGATCAAGTTCAGGCTGATGAACAACTTTGATGATTAAAGATGGTTCATCAGCCTCTTACTTATATGTCCTACGGTATTTGTATCTTTCTTCTCTATCGCAATGATAAGTGCTTTTACACTTGGTGCGGTATTATTCGTGATTCGTTCAAATGGATCATTTGTAAATAATGCACGCAAAGCCTTTTTCAAGCGTCCCTCTTACGGCATACTGCTTCACCAATCCGACAATCATTACAATCATCGAAGCCAATAATAGAAAATGATATATCCACCAACTAAGTCTCCATATCTCTCCCATAACCAAACACTTGCTAACAACATACTTAACTGCGCTGATATACCAGGTAGATTAGTTGCAGGAAGTAAAAAGTATGGTGTCGATATCCCAGGTAAAGTGAACATCAGAGCAAGAGAAGTAAATGAGAGCGATAAGAATCTTAATATTTTTTATGGTATAGCAATTGAAATTAAGGGTCCAAAAAAACTTGTTTTTGTCATGATAATGTCTCCCATGTTAAATCAGCATCCAATAACCACCAATAAATATACAACATAATGGGTTGGTTACTAGGTTCGACTGGCAGAAAATCTATCTTAACGTATTCGTATCCTTAATGAACCAGCTTTTCAGAAGGAGGAATTCATAGTTATAACGAATAACAGTATATTAAATTCTTTTTAGACTGGGTTGGAGGGCTAATATGCTGGATGTAAAAGATATTTTGCTGCAATTATTGTTTGCCCTAACCCCTTTTGTCCTGTATACCATTTACTATCGTGATAAAGCCGAAAACTACTCAAAACAATTTATCACGATCACTTGTATGATCTGTCTTTTTATGTCGATGACTTTTCCAGCTACTGTACAAGTTGGCATCATATTCGACATTCGATACGTGATCATGTTTTTCGGAATGGTGTATGGAGGCATAACTACTGGAGTTTTTCTTCTCATAGAATTTTTATTATACCGCCTGATTATTGGTGGACAGGGATTATTTTCAGCGATTATAATTCTCTCTATTACTTTCACCTTATCTGCCTTGTTATCCAGTCTTTACCGTCGTCGTTCTGAATACCGAAAACTTATTACATTTATTGCAGGGATAAGCTTTTCCATCATTCCAATCGGCACCATGTTTGCAACAGAATACCAATATACGATACAGCATTTAAAGTTTAACATCCTCGTTATGCCAGTACAAAATTTCCTCGGAATTTGGATATTGATTTCCCTTTTTAATAAAGCAGTTTCTGACAAGGAATTGTATCTGAGGTATCTTCAGAGTGAAAAATCGGAAACAATTGCGCATGTCGCAGCTTCTCTTGCCCATGAAGTCCGTAATCCGCTTACAGCCGTTATGGGATTCTTGAAATTACTGAAGGATGATTCTATTACTAAAGAAAAAAGTCAAAAATATATTGATATTTGCCTCGAAGAGATTAAACGTACAGAAGTTATTCTTTCGGAATATCTATCGATAGCTAAACCAAATCATTCCATGGTAGAGCAAATTGAACTTGTGCAGCAGATATACTCGATCGTAGATATCATAACGCCTTACGCCAACATGAATAACGTATCTTTGGAAGTGCAACATTTGGAAGATAAACTATTTGTAACTGCAAATCCTACTGAAATCAAACAACTATTCATTAATTTTATTAAAAATGCGATTGAAGCTTGCTCTGTTCAGGCAACAGGTAATGTAAACATCCGTATCGAGCGGCAATCCAAATATGCAAAAATAACAATAATTGATAACGGGGTTGGAATGAGCAGCGAGCAAATAGAGCGACTAGGAAGCATTTATTTTTCAACTAAAAGCAAAGGAACGGGATTGGGCCTTACGCTTTCATACCAATTAATCCGTTCGATGAACGGTGATGTCACTGTACAAAGTAAATCAGGAGAAGGAACTGAATTCATACTCTCATTTCCTTTATCCGACTGAATGCAAAAAACGCTCGCCTCAACCTTATCGTTGAAACGAGCATTTGGATTACCTATTTCATCTCAAATTATGCTCTGCGAATTATAAATTCAAAATCCATATCATCCGAAGGATCTATTTGATATTCATCAAGAACTGGAGCTCCCCAGCTGTCATCCCCGCCTACGCCCATTTGACGTCCGGCAATCGTAACAACGGTATAATGAACGTTCGGCAGCTCATAATGATGCGTTGCATTCTCCAGCTCCATTGCCGAATAAGGCGATATATTGGCTTCAACAGGGGCTGTGACTGGTGCCGATATTATAATCCCTTGGCCATGATCGTTAGTTATGGATACTTCGCGCACACCTGTGCGGTTGCCCGATTCCTGCGGTACCAAATAGGAGGACACATTGTCCACCGCATGATTCTGGAAACGACACAGTCTCGCCCCAAACGAGCGGTCGATATAATTTTCTTCCGGCCCATTCGCATACCAATTCAGCTGGTGATAATCCGCCGGAACCTTAAAGGTTAAAGCAAAGATCGGAAGCTTTGGTAAACCCGCTGCTCCATGGTAGCTTGATTTCACCTTTATGCTTCCATCGGAGAACACTGTGTAAGTTACACTTACCCGCACTCCCTCTGATACACTAAGCTTATACACATAATTTACTGTCGCACGGTCCTTCTCCTCCAAAAGCTCGAAGCTTAACGTTCTACGGGTCAAGCTTGCTGCATACCAAGGGGAAGAGTCGAAATGGATTCCTGCCCCCTTGTCATTGTCTGTCATCGCTCTCCAGAAAAGCGGTGCCGGCGGCGAAGAGATCATTTCCCGGCCTGAATATTTGACGGAGATTAATGTACCCGCCTGCTTTGAGAACATTACAGAGAAGTCACGGCCATGCACCCCAATATTGACATCCCCTTCAACCACGCGAAAATCATTCACGACAGGTGTGATCTTAGCATATGATGGGGACTCTTCTGCTGACGTATTCCCCACTTGAAAAACATGCTGGCCAAAAGCGATTTCATAACCGCTATTTGCCCATAATGAATCTTCCTTCAGGACAAGAGAAACATCCAAGCTATACTCACCAGGCTGGTTCTTAATATCCGGTAGATCAACTTCTACATATCTTTCCTCACACGGATTAACCTGGGCAAGTGCAGTTCCACGATAGATTACCCTACCCTCATAGTTCAGAGCGTATTTCAACTCATATGCATCCAAGCCCACAAATAAGTTCTCATTACTAATGGTAACACCATGACTGTCCGGGTGCAGTTTGACGTTCTGATACAGAAATTTCACTTCCTGCATTTTCGGAGACCATCTCCGGTCCGCATACACAATTCCGTTACCGGAGAAGTTGTAGTCCGTTGAACGATCATCGAAGTCTCCTCCATAAGCCATGAAGGGCTTACCGTATCGATCATTTTTCACAATTACTTGATCCATGTAGTCCCAGATGAATCCGCCTTGATACATTGGATACTTCTGCTCTAGCTCGGTGTATTTGTGTAGTCCCCCGACGGAATTTCCCATCGCATGCATGTATTCACAGCTAATATATGGCTTTAACGGATCTTCTTTTAAATACTTTTCGATATCTGCTGCTTTCGCATACATACGGCTCTCCATATCGCTCGAATCATCATAGTCCCGGTTATGGAATACCCCTTCATAATGAACCAAACGAGTAGGGTCCTTCTCTCGAAAATAATTCGCTACGTTCAGGATTACTTCTCCTGCAAAAGATTCGTTGCCACAGGACCAAATTAGAATAGATGGATGGTTCTTATCTCTCTCCACCATGGAAATCGCGCGATCCATCACAATATCCTGCCATTCAGGCTTATTGCCAGGGATGTTCCAAGACGGTTCAACAGCCCCCATTTTCTGCCATGATCCATGCGACTCTAAATTCATCTCGTCAATGACATAGACACCGTATTCATCACACAGCTCATACCAGAATGTCATGTTCGGATAGTGAGATGTCCGCACAGCGTTGATGTTCGCCTGCTTTAATGTTTTTATGTCCCATAGCATATCTTCTTTTGTAATGCTGCGTCCGAAGCGTGGATTAAACTCGTGACGGTTGACGCCTTTAAATACAATACGTTTGCCGTTTAAGTGCATAATTTTATCTATCATCTCAAATTTTCGAAAGCCAATTTTTTGCGGCACGACTTCCACAAGATCCCCGGATGCGTTGTAAACAGATACATAGAGAGTATACAAATTAGGTTCTTCTGCGCTCCACAGCTGAACCTTTGTTGCTGCAAGCGTAAGCGAAAGGGTATCTCCTGAAACTTCACTCACATCGCTAGCCACAAGATTACCTGCTCTATCCTTAAGCTCAAGGAGTACTTTTGAAGCAGACTTACCTATCAACTGCATGACAGCGGTTAGTGTTCCCTGTTCAAACTTATTATCCAGATCGGTCTGAACGTGTAGATCCCGTACATGAACATCAGGCACGGTGTATAGATACACCTCACGAAAGATTCCCGAAAAGCGCCAGAAGTCCTGATCCTCAAGCCAACTCCCAGTGCTGCGCTGATAGACCTCAACCGCCAGCTTATTCTCACCTTCCGTCAAGTACGGTGTCAGATCAAATTCACTCGGTGTAAAGCTATCTTCGCTATAGCCAACAAATTCCCCATTTAGCCATACATAGAAAGCCGTTTCCACTCCTTGAAAAGATATATACACCGGACGTTGCTCCCAACCGGTAGGAACTACAAAATACTTCACATAACTACCTACGGGATTGTGGTCCTCAGAGATCTTCGGAGGTCTAAGATGCTCATGACCGTCCCATGGATACATCGTATTCACATACTGAGGCTGCCCATACCCCTGAAGTTGGATATGACCGGGAACTTCAATATCCTTCCAGCCTCTGCAGGATACGCTCTCCTTATAAAAATCCACCTGTCGTTCCATGGGATTATGGGCGTAACTAAATTTCCAACTTCCGTTCAGACTATAACGAAAGGGCATTTCGCCAAGCGCTTCGGCTTCAAGTTTCGTTTCGTAATATCGATGATCGGAGTGAGCATATATTCTGCCAACGGCATAAATGGAAGGGTCTGATAACCATTCCAGACTTGGAGCGACGCCCCGTTCAACCTGCTGCTTCATTTCATTGTCCTCCTTCTGCTTTTAAAATAATCGCTAAGTTATTTAACTGAACCCGTCATCCCAGCCACAAATTGCTTTTGCATCATGAAGAATACAAGAGCAGTCGGCAGTGTCGTAATGACAATCGCAGACATGATCAGACCATAGTCAGGGGCATAACCCGATCCAAGATTCGAGATAAGAAGGGGCACAGTCATATTTTTTGGTGATTGTAATACGATCAAAGGCCATAGATAATTGTTCCAGCTGTTTAGAAATGTGATAATCGCAGCGGCGGCGTAAGTTGATTTCATCGTTGGCATATAAATCCGGAAGAACAAACCAAATTCCGAAAGACCATCGATGCGCCCAGCCTCCATCATATCCTTAGGAAACATTTTTGTATTTTGACGAAAGAAAAAAATTAGGAATGCTGTTGTAAATGTCGGAAGAATGACTGCACCTGCTGTATCGATACCAAGAAATGGCACTACACTTGATACTTTTGCGAACATTTGAAATAGAGGTACCATGATCGCCGCAAATGGAATCATCATTGAAGCAAGTAAAATATTGAATACGATATCTTTACTCCGGCTGCGGTACATTTCAAAACCATATCCAGCCGCCGATGCTACTAGCAGTGAAAGCACAGTAGTCACTACAGAGATTTTTGCGGAGTTCCAAAGAGCCTGCCACATATCCACTGAACTAAATAGATTGTTTATATTTTCAACTAGATGTGCACCTGGCAACATTGTCCCTTTTGTTACATCAACCGACTGGTTCGTGGCGCTTATTACCATCCAGATAAATGGAAAGATAGAGATCAGCGCAGCGATGATTAGAAACAAGTAAGTAAACATGCGTTTGGTTTTCATTATCTCTTATCCCCTCCTACTTTGTTCTGAATAAGCGTCAGAATGAGCACCATTACAACAATCGAATAGGAGACGGTTGCAGCATATCCAAAGTTAGGTGTGTATTCAAAGGACAGGTTATAAATATATTGGGAAATCGACATGGTTGCATTGCCCGGTCCACCCTTCGTGATGTTAACCACCTCATCAAACAACTGAAGTGTTCCAATGGTCGATGTTATCGTCGTAAACAAGATGATCGGCTTCAATAGTGGGACTGTAATTTTGAAAAATTGTGTAAATGCATTTGCACCATCGATATGAGCAGCCTCATAAATTGATTTATCGACATTTTGCAATGATGACAAATAGAAAATCATATTATAGCCAGTAAAGCGCCAAGTGATGGCAATGATGATCGTAACTTTGGCCCAGAAGGGGTCAGTAATCCATTGAATCGGCTCGCTAATTAGATGCAGATTCACTAGAAATTTATTGATGATGCCTTCGGCTCCAAACATGTATTTGAAAACAACGGAGTACGCTACAAGTGAGGTTACCGTGGGCAGAAATATGGCCGTTCTGAAAAACCCTTTAAATTTCAGTCTTTCGTCATTGAGGAGTACGGCGATAAAGAGCGCCAGCACCAGCATGACTGGGACTTGAATAATCAAGTAAATGAAAGTGTTCTTGACGGCTGTAAGAAAAGTGGTGTCGCTAAACAGTCGAATATAGTTATCAAAACCGGTAAAATGAAGGTTGTTTCCTCTGCCTGTTTTGAAAGATAAAATTAAAGCTTGAATCATTGGGTAAAAATAGAAAATACTGATCATTATGACCGGCACAAGAACGAATAACCAGCCTGTTAGATGGATTCGCCGTTGACCCTTAGAGCTCTTATGTCTTTGAGAGCTTAGCCCTGGCTTTACAGTTTCCACTCCACTCCACACCCTTCTGTCTGATTTATTAGAGATGAAAGCCCCTGCTGCCCATCCTTCTGTAGAAATCCAATTTACAGGAGAAGAAGAAGCAAGGGCTTAGATTGTACAGCCTAAGTGTGATTAGCGAATTTGGGTATCTGCTTGCTTCTGAGCGTCTTTCAGAACTGTATCGATATCTTTTCCACCAAGATAAGATTGTACGGCTACAACCATAATGTCCTCTATTGCGTAAGTGTTCATGCCATAGTTGACGTTTGGAATTTGCTCGGTCCATGCTGCGAAATCAGATACGACTTTTTGACCTTTGAAGAATTCATCCGCAGCTGAATAAGCTTCTCCGCTTGCCGCAGCTTTTAAAGTACCGATGACACCAACTTTTGTATTCAATGTTTGATACAATTCAGCATCAGAGGCAAAAGTCTTAGAGAGGAACTCTGCAGCTGCCTCTTTACCATCTACATTCATTACATACCAGGAGCTGCCCCCAAGGTTGGATGCGTGAACGGAGCCTGTAGTAGCTGCCAGCTTAGGAAGCGGAGCGACTGCCCACTTACCGGATTGGGAAGCTTCAGCTTTAATTGAAGGTGTAATCCAGTTACCTGTCGGAACAGTAGCCACTTCACCACTATTGAATGCGCCTACAAATTGGCTCCAGTCGGAGTTTACTTTTACGATGCCGGAATCCATCATTTCTTTGTACAATTCAAGTGCTTCTTTCAAAGCAGCATTATCTGCTATAGTCGGAGTTTGACCATCTTCACCTGTGTACCATGCGCCCGCTGATTGGATCATGACTCGGATAAGCCCAAGATCATTTGGATCAAGCGTAATCATGCTTTTGCCGGTTTTTTCTTTTACAGCTTTACCGATCTCGATATATTGCTTCCAGTCGATATCCTGTAATGAATCCAGGCTGTAGCCTGCTTGCTCAAGATAGTCTGTCCGTACGTACATTCCAGTTACACCAGAGTCAAATGGAACACCGTATTGCTTACCGTCAACACTGGTCGGGCCAATCTTGTAATCCGCAAAGTCGGCAGCCTTTACAACATCCGTTAATTCAAAAAAGGAATCCGGATACGCTTGCAAGAAGCTCTGCGCACGGTAATCTTCGATCAGAACAATGTTAGGCAGCCCCTTCGTCGAACCAGAGTTTAGCCCAGTGTTCAGCTTCTGAACGATATCAGCCTGTGCGTTCTCTACGACGTTTATTGTTACGTCTGGATTGACTTTCGCATAAGCCTCTTTGGCAACATTCATAGCGGCAATGTTAAACGCTGGGTCCCAAGCCCAAACTGTGATCTCTTTTGGCTTGCTATTACCTTCACTACCGGAGTTGCTCGTATCGTTTTTTGTTCCACCTGAGGAACATGCAGACAGTAGTACCACACTAGCCAGCATTACGGATAATAATTTTTTCACTTCTTAACCCCCTTGATAATCTGAAAAATAATAAAGATGGAAGCGTTTTCCCTGCTACGCTTCCATCTTATCACTTTGTATTCGCTTTCTTTGGCAGTATCTTTGTTAGCTTTGGTGTTATTATTGGATCCTATTTTGATTCTCATTTCAATTCTGGCACTATTTTTAGATTCATGTAAAATTTTTAGTTTTTTAACAATGGAAGCGTAATAATGATTTTCGTACCTTCGTTTCGTTTGCTTGTAATGTTAATACCGTATCCCTCTCCATATAACAATTTGATTCTATCATCTACATTTCGTATACCGATCCCAGAGAACAGTTGGCGTTTGTGTTTCGACGCCGGTAGCTGCTCCGCTTCCATCAAATTCGGGTCAAGGTCCATTCCATCTCCGTTATCTACAACTTCGCATACAAGCTGATGCTCCTGTACAGCAATCATGATGAGAATTCTTCCCTCATCTTTAAGGTTGAATGCATGAAAGAACGCGTTTTCGATAAAAGGTTGAAGAATAAGCTTTGGCATATGATAATCCAAGCTTTCAGGCTCTACAAAATAATTCACGCGGATCTTCTCACCGTACCTCACATGATTGATAAACACATAATGCTTCAGCGATTCTAATTCTTGACTAACAGGTATAGTGGATTGAACATCGCTGACAGTATTTTGCAGGAGTGAGATTAGCGAATTTATCGTTCCAGCAGCTTTTTCCTTGTTGCCCTGTTGTACCAGAAATTTAATAGAAGCCAACGTATTATATAAAAAATGTGGATTGATCTGCATTTGAAGTGCGGCCAGCTCTGCATTACGCTGCTGCTTCTGTGTCTCCATTAACCGATCAACATAATCATGTAGTGAATCAAGCATATAATTAAAAGCATTACCCAGCTCCTTAACTTCATAACTGCTTGTGGCGACATCTACATGATTATCGAACCCTCCCTTGGGAATACTCGACATCTGTTCAACGAGTACACGCAGGGACTTCGTCATTTTCCTTGTAATTAAAAATACAATAATAAGCGAAATGGCTACGATCGCCATGATCGTTAACGACACTGCTTTGGCATTTACCATCTGACCGGTCACAGCTTTCTTATCGATCAGATTTACCAAATAAACATCAAATTCAGGCAAGTATTCAGAGAACACTATTCGTTCATTACCCATGATATTGACAGATTCTCCATTTTCTCCCGCACTCTGTTCATCAACTACTTCTTGGAGCAGCTGTTGATCGAGCAGCCCGATTAACTCTGTCCTGCTGCTGGATACGATTTGACCTTTTCCATTCAGCAACACAACATCATTACCTTCACTTGTAAAATTGGCGTAGAAGTTCTTAAAATCGCTATCACGAATTGCAATGTACATAGTGCCATAGATACTGCCGGTAGAATGATCAAATAGAGCTTTAGAAGCCACTAACATGATCTCTTTCGCTTTGGTTTTACTATCTTCTTTTTGATAAAGCTGGTACAGGATTTGCTCAGGTTTTGCTACTGTCGCTTTCGTAATCGGGTGTTTCTTCAGTTCTTCAGCAGTAGCAGACCAATACCAAGGATCGGTTGAATAACTCCTGCCATTTGCTCCTACGATCATAATACCCACATCAAAAGCACTAAGGTTGGAGCGGACAGCACGCATGCCTTCTGTCATCTGGTAGGTTTTGATAGCAAGCGTCACTGAATCCGTTTCACCGCCAGACAAATAGCTTCGGACAGCTCCATTTTGTGCTGTCATAGTAGCGCCTGTAGCTACAACGTTGTTGTAAGACTCCAGGTTTGTCTTCATTTGATTCAGTAGTTTACCGTTCGTTATGCTGAAGGTCTTTAAGAATAAACTCTCTGACATACGGATGGTAATAGACAATGTCAGAAGGGATACGGTAATTATGCTTATGAGAGTTACAAGAAAAAGCTTGAGAAATAAACCCTGCTTTCTAAGCTTGTGGATGATTGCTCCGATCATGACTGCTCAACATCCCGTCTCCGGTACCGGCTCGGAGAAATGCCAGTCTGTTTTTTAAATACTTTGGTAAAATAACTTTGATCTGAGTAACCCACGCTTGCGCTAATATCAGCAATTGATTTCTCCGTTATCTCAAGCAGCTCCATAGCTTTTTCCACCCGTACTTTATTCAGGTACTCACTAAATCCTTCGCCATTATGTGCAGTAAAATAACTCGATAAGTAAGAAGCATTGAAATGAAACTGTCTAGCTACCCCTGTCAGTGTAATCGGATCTGCAAAATGATTCTGGATATATTCGAGAAGCTTCGTCATATTTGGATTAACAGCTGCATTCGTCTCCCCAATCGTGCGCTCAACTTCATGAATGAATGCTTCAGTAACAGCAATTGCATCACTTGCATACAACGCTTCATCTATTTTTCGGAAGTAGTCGTATTTGGTCTCCTCCAGACTTCCAATCTCAAATTTCATTTTTCCAAGTGTCGTCGCTACGTTAAATATAAAGTTCCCCAATAGCGATTTGAATTCGAAAATATCCATGCGATAATCCATTGAACGTTGATGAACATATTCCAGAAACTCTGTAAATGCCTTCTGGAATTGCTTACGTCTCAACTGATCCATTAATTCTCCCATGTCAATTTCCTGATACGCTCCCGGAAGGCTTGGCAAATGATCATTTTCAATCAGATTTCGTTCCGGCAAATAGAAACTGTATCGATTAAGCTTTAAATAATTGTCTCGATAAATCGCACCAAGACTCACAAAGTCCGTGAAACTCTGACTAATAATAAAATGCGTTTCTTGCACACGCTGTGCGATTTCTGAGATCAAATAACGGAGTTCAATTGCAAGCTCGTCCCATTGTTCCGGATCAACATTGAATAGATAAATAACCGATTCGTTAACAAATCTTAGCCGAATAAACACTGCACTGTCTAAAACGAACTTGCGGATTCCACTTTCTATTTCATTTGCGAACATTAACTTGTCACCAGAATCTTTAATATGTTTCATATCCGCTCCGAAAAACGCGAATTGTTTATGAGGAAACCACGAATGTAGCAGTGTAGGTTCCAGTACAGATTCATATCCCGTCATGAGCTTCTCAATCGCAAGTAAAACCTTCTTTTCCTCTGGATCGGTCCCTGGATCGGCCAGCTTCATCCCTGACATTTTTGCTGTAGTTTTATTTAGGATGGATAATAGGTAGTCGGCTTCCAGCTTCGGCTTCAGGATGTAATCGGCTACACCATTCTGAAATGTGGAGCGAACATAATCATATTCACTGAAACTGCTTAAGACGATTACAACAACGTGAGGATACTTCTCTTTAACAATCTTGACTAGCTTCTCTCCGCCCATAATTGGCATTACGATATCTGTAATAATAATATGCGGATTAACCTCATCCATCATACTTAATGCCTCAAGACCGTTAGAAGCCTCACCTGCGATTCGATACCCTTCTTGTTCCCAATCCAAAAGATGTTTAATTCCTTGTCTAACCAGCATCTCGTCATCCACAATCATAATTTTAAATATTGGTTTCATATCTGCCCCCTTGCAGCTGTTCAACCTATTATTGTATTCATTCACTAATTGAACAAATTTTAAAAGTCTTGAGAATGATCAGAACGTCGTCTCCTTTAAATATATACAAAGCCTGTTTGTAACCGTTTTCTTTTTATCTGTTACTGTTCGGCTCATCCGACTTGAGCAACCTTCTGTTCAAATAAAGCATTCAGACTAACTTAAATTTGTTTAATCCAAATAATAGTCCCCATCAGCAATTATGGTCAACCCCCCATTTTTGATTCTAACCAAAGAACAGGTTCAGTCTATTTGAAAAATAAAAAATTAACTATAGTTTTACAATAAACTATATTTTAATTTATAGAATTTAATTGTATTATAGCATTCCTATTCGTGAGTCTCGGTACAATCCTCACTAATAGTAAAAAATTTCGTAATAACCTTCCGTTGGACATTAACCTTTGTAGTGATAAGAAAAAAGCCGCGAGTATCGCGGCTTCTTTCTGCGTAAGATGTTCGTATTAAATTTGACATGGACTCTACAAACTTAACTTCTGTTGAAGTAAAACTGCCAGCTCTTCAGCTGTATCCCAAACGATTGGACGAATATTTTTCACTTGCACAAAAAGATTATCGGCATCGCTGCTATTCACGGTCCATATCACTGGGATGTTCAAACCGAGCGCATATCCTGCCGTAAAATACACTTCAGGGGATTGACCAGTTAAATCTGCGATAATCAATTTACTTTCTTCAATAAGCTCCAAGGAATACGGTTCACGGTTTTGTGTTGTGTGTCTTAACAAACGCGGCGTATAACCAAATTGTTCGATTTTTGGAAGCAGCTTTTCCATCCACTCCGTGTGCAACTCCTCGGCATCCGACAATAGAACGATACATGGTTTTAACTTTTTGCCTCCTGCGATTGCGGCAGCTTCATTCCATCCCTCGTCCGTCAGCTTAAAGGTCATGCCTTCTCTAATGATAAACTGCTCGTTAATCAGCTTATCTATGATATATACCAGTTCTTGCAGATTGGGCGAATACGTCAGGTTATAGCTACTGGAGAGTGGTTGAATAACGATAGTATCTCCTGGAGCCTCAGAATGTCTGTATAAGTATTGCAGTAAACGGTATCCTTTATCTTCAATCGTCACAGGAATTCTTGAGGATATTACAATGGATTCCAAATCGTCAGCCGATAGACTAACCTTCTCCTCACGATCAGTCAATTCCCGAATATAAGCCGATATGATATGAAACATGTCACGTTTCTTTTGATGCGGGAGTGAATTAATCGGCTCATAGCTATCTCTCAATAAGTTATAGAACCCGTCGGGAGAACAATTACAACCTAAATACCTATCATAATCGCCATCTGTTGCAGTGGAGACGATCTCATCACAGAACAAGCAGTATTTCTTACTCATGACAACTCATCACCTCTTATTCATTGATATCCCCTAACCTTACCAAGAATATCTTAAAAAGTAGACAAGAAGATATTTCCTTTTGATGTGAGTGCCCCCTCCTCAATCATCGGACACATATTATAAAGGCAAATCCTTTTCCTTAAAAACTCGTATGCCTATCGCATAAAGTCCAATCCCAATAACACCAAGCAATGTAAACTGAATCGAGTAATCGCCGTTATTTATGATGGCATCCGTATCAAATAATGTATTCAGTGAGATATACTTAAATCCCTCCAGACTGCTATCAACCTTCCCCATCAGTTCAAAGAGAAAGAAAGCAAGTGGGATTCCTGCACCAAAAGCGAGTGAGTTCTTGGACAAATTGAAGATACAAGAAAACAAGAAAGAAATACTGCTGGTTGCAAACATTAAGAGGAATAAACCTACATTTAGCATTATCAAATCTGAAATATTGAAATCAATATCGCTCTGAAAAGCCTGAACAGAAATTACACCCACGATAGATAAAATCGTAAACATTGCAATAAGCGATGTTACCAGATAAATAGCCTGTGTTCTGACTACGGTGCTTCTTTTTATAGGTGTTGATAGCAAGTAAGCCATGGAGCCTCTATCCACCTGTGATGCAATAAGACTGTTGGCGGTCATAATCACAAATATCAATGGCAGA
Source organism: Paenibacillus sp. FSL R5-0345 (assembly GCF_000758585.1). Lineage (NCBI taxonomy): Bacteria > Bacillati > Bacillota > Bacilli > Caryophanales > Paenibacillaceae > Paenibacillus > Paenibacillus sp. FSL R5-0345. The sequence continues at coordinate 3,312,034 of NZ_CP009281.1, read as the reverse complement.
ATAACGCCTTGCATGGAATAGAAGGTCTGAGAAAGCATGCCAAGGAATGAAGTTGATCCTAACATGTTCGCAAGGGGGGTATCCTTCACCATATCCGACATGCTAGATATCGTTTTTGGATCGAATACAGCAATCAGCACGCCACTAAACACGCTCATGATTATCGTGAAAATAAGCCACAGCTTAAAATTTGCTTTCAATGTTTGCTTAAAGATCGTTTTACTAAACATTGGTTTCTCCTCCTTTAGTAAAGACTTCTGAAGTATTTTTCGAGTGTGTACTTGTTCTCAGTGATAAACTTGATTTCATAGCCTTTGAGCACTTTGAAAAGCGTATTGATATGACGATCATGTATATTAACAATGACTTGATTTTGACTTTCACGTTGATCGACACAATTAAATGGCTCTGTTAAAAATCGTTGGTAGTCTTCATGCGAAGTAAACTCTATTTTGTACGTCTTCTCTTCATTATGTTTAACCTCAAGTGTCGATTTCACAGCAATAATCTGACCATCTTTAATAAGAGCAACCTTGTCACACGTATGTTCAACCTCTTCAAACATATGACTCGACATAAATATCGTTTTGCCTTTCTTCTTTTCATCGTTTAAGATATCTACAAATTCAGCTCTCATTAGCGGGTCAAGTCCTGTTGTTGGTTCATCTAGAATCAGAATATCAGGATCAGCCATTAAGGTAGCAACAATTGCTGTCTTTTGTTTCATTCCCTTGGACATTCTTTTCAAGTTAGCAGTCGGATCTAGTTGAAGCTTCTCGATGATTGTATTTGCGTAGGTCATATCTTTGAGTCCTAACAGCTCAGCCTGCTGTTTCAGGAATTCTGTTCCAGTTGGAGCATCAGGAAATGCGATCTCTCCAGGCGTATAGCCTATCATTTTCTTTATCTCAGCTGAGTCTTCCCAGCAGTCCATTCCGTTAATTCTTACACTTCCGATTTGCGGCTTTAAGAAGCCCATCAAATGTCGAATCACTGTGGTTTTACCTGCTCCATTTGTGCCGACAAAGCCAAATACTTCACCTTTTTCAATCGAGAGATTGATGTTAAAAATGCCTCGTCCTTGGCCATAATCTTTTGTCAATTTTTCAATTTCTATTAATGGCATTATCGATGGCACCTCCCTCTGAATTAGAGTTTCGGTCATAAAACTTCATAAAGTAATCTTCAAGAGTAAACTTGATCTCTGAGAAAAACTTCAAATCATATTCTGATAAGTAGCTTATAAACATGTTGATATCGTTATCATTCACTCGTATTTCCGCTTGATTGTTATGCGCTTTTAGAGAAGCGACCTCAATGTTTTTTAGAGACTGAACCTCATTACTAAAACGCTCAAACTCTTCTTTGGAGTTGAATTCAAATTCAAAGGTTTTGCTCTCATTGTGACGAAGCTCATCAGCAATAAAGGTTGAAATTAACCGTCCATCTTTGATAATTGATATTTTGTCACAGGTAGCATCAATCTCATTAAAAATATGGCTCGATAATAAAATCGTCTTCCCTTTCTCTTTTTCCTCTTTGATAAAATCAATAAATACATTTTGCATGATGGGATCAAGACCGCTTGTAGGCTCATCAAGAACAAGTACGTCTGGATTATGCATAAATGCTGTTACAATCGCGAGCTTCCGCTTCATCCCTAAAGACATACGTTTTAAACTACCCACTGGATCAAGTTCGAATTTTGAGATCAAATAATTAGTATGCGCCATATCATGGATGCCACGTAAATCAGCCATCATCTTAATAAACTGTGTACCTGTCAGCGATTCAGGCAAAGCAATTTCCCCAGGCAAGTACCCTAGATTCTTTTGAATATCACTGGCACTCTCCCAGCTATTCAATCCATTTACTAAGGTGTATCCCTTCTGAGGACGAGAAAATCCCATGATATGGCGAATTGTTGTCGTTTTACCCGCTCCGTTCGGCCCTAAAAATCCGTAAACTTCACCTTTTTCAACTTGGAATGAAACATCGAACACACCACGCTGATGCCCATAATCTTTTGTTAAATGCTCAATCTGTAACACTGCCATATAAATGCTCCTTTCTGACTAAGTAAGCTATTAGGATGAGGCTTCAGATAAAGGATTTCTTATTCCATCCATTACGAAATGAACAAAGTTTTCGACTTCTTCATCACTTATGGAATAGTTCTCAAACAATACAAATCGAGACACAAAGAAGCTTCCACAAACAGTCATTAAATAAATCAAAACTTGATCTGTAGGTTTATCTTTTAGTTCTCCGCGTTGCTTGAATTCTTCTACTACTCGAGAAATTAGCAGCGAGATATTTTTGATGAAATGTGGGCCTATTTCTTTCTTAAGCTCATCTTTATATATAACTTCCTTCACAAACACTCGAAAGATCTCTTTATTTCTATCTAAAAATTCTATTCTATTCTTTAAAAATCCCTTAAGAAATTGCTCGAACGTCTTCGTATCCTCTGTTAAGACTTCACTAAAAACCTCATTAGCGATTGAGGGTAAAGAATCTTTCACAAATGGCAGTATAATCGAGAGCAACAGCTTATCTTTTGTTCCGTAGTGTTTAAAGATCGTCCCTTCCGATACGTTTGCCATCTTAGCTATCTCCGCCGTTGAAGTATTCGCAAAACCCTTTTCAGCAAATAATTTAATGGCTATTTCAATTATCTTTTTTTGTTTATCTGTTTTTGTCTTTTGAGCAGCAATTAGTGAATCGAATAGATCATGTGTCATTTTTTTACTCCTTTTTAAGAGTTCATCAGAAAAGTGAGTGATTACTCACTCGAATATACAACATAAGAAATCGAGAGTCAATAAAAAGTGAGTAATTACTCACTTTATCTCAATTCCAAATTTATTTTTTCTTGAATAGCAGCCAACATCGTTATCCTGCTTGCCTATTCCTCTCACTACCACTAACAATAAGCATTTTATTGCCGTATAATTGATTTAGAATACAACTTTAGGAGGAGCCCATGTCTAAAGAAATACAAGTGCGAAAAGAAGAACTCACTCAATTGATTGATCGTCACTCCAGTCAGGATGGCGTAAAAGATACCGCTATTCCCTCATTGTTTGTGATTCGCACCTCCAATGTGACCGAGCCCATCTTTAGAGTGTATACACCTTCTTTATGCTTCATTGCCCAAGGAACAAAAGAGTTGTTATTGGCACAAGAGCGTTTTGAGTATGGGCCTGCCAATTACCTAATAACATCCATGAACTTACCAGTTGTCGGTAAGATAATTAAAGCTTCTCCCGACGTGCCGTATCTGAGCTTCAAGCTTGATTTTACACAGAGTCAGATCTTAAAAGTGCTTAATGATTCTGAATTTAAGATCGCTTCTAAAGAAAACGCAAAGCGTGCAATGTTTGTGGGGCAAATAGATCTATCCTTACTCGATGCGATTCTTCGATTGGTTCGTTTATTAGATGAACCTAATGATATTCCGTTTTTAGCACCGATTTATACCGATGAAATCCTTTATCGGCTACTGCAAGGTCCTTATGGTGTTGCATTGGCACAAATTGCATTGGAAGGCAGCAGTACCTACCGCGTGAATGAGGCAATCGAACAGATAATCAACAACTGTGATAAGCCATTACGAATTGAAGAACTTGCCGAAACGGCCAGTATGAGCATCTCTTCCTTCCATAGACATTTTAAAGAAGTCACTGCTATGAGCCCGATCCAGTTTCAAAAACAGCTGCGATTACAAGAAGCCCGACGTCTTTTATTATCCGAGTCAGCGGATGCAGCGGAAGTTGCATTCCGAGTAGGTTATGAAAGTGCCTCCCAGTTCAGCCGTGAATATTCTCGTATGTTTGGTGCCCCTCCTAGAGCAGACATTAAGCAGTTGAAAGAAAGGATGCTCATTGGATAAACATTATCTAAAGTCTAAACTGAGCTTGAGACAGCCATAAATCAAAATAAGCAGCCATTCATCCATAATGGAGAATCGCTGCTTATTGCGTTTCATTTGTACTCGTTACCGTACCGCTTCTCTATCACTTTTGATAGCGGAAGTAATCATAATATGCGGTAGTTCCATGGGCAGAGTAGTTATACATCCCAAAGAACACACCGGTAAAACCGCCTGCCACTTCTGTAGAGATCAAATGTGTCTCTGCTTCACCTAGTGGATGCCATATCTGATCTGCGCCTCGATAAGAAAACAAATATTTCTCTGGGAGTGCCTGAACCTTCAATTCTATAACTGTGCCCTCAAAAGGAGAAGAATATTTCACATCTCTTATGCTGCCTACCTGTCTTCGCAGTGTGATCACATTTTCACCTTCTACATGGGTCAGCCCGAATGCGTAGTGATACTGCTGATCCATAAACACAACGAGACCCGCTTCATCACCATCTGAAGGGTTGAATTCCATTTTTGTGGTGATTTCACAATTCACGTGGCGCTGTCTACGACCAATAAACGCTGGCGTTCCCTTATCGCTCAATCTCACATCCGATCCTCGTAATGCAAGCCATCCTGCTCGTTTCTGTAAAGACCAATCGACTTTTTTAGCATTACGAATAAAATTCCAGCTCATTCCTAGAGTGGACTGATTGAAATCATCGGTCTCAGGCTCGTCTTCCCATAGTACTGGTGCAGGTGTGTCAGCTTCCATTACTAATCCAACAACACCGTTATCACCAATCATCGGCCATCCATCCTCACTCCATTGGACTGGAGCCAGGAATGTTTCTCTGCCAAGATGATGACGGTAAGGATAACCTACCGGCCGAGTTCCTAGAAATACTGCCCACCAGCTACCATCCTGTGCTTCAACAAGATCGCCATGACCTGTAGCTTGAATAGGATAATCCGAGCTTCGATGAGTCAAAATAGGATTTCGGGGAGAGGATTCATACGGTCCATAGGGTGATCTACTTCTTGCTATAGTCTCCATATGGCCATATTCCGTCCCGCCTTCTGCACACATTAAATAATAGTAGCCGTTTACCTTATATAGATGGGGTCCTTCAGGGAATTTACCGCCACTGCCTGTCCATATCAAGCTGGAATCACTCAGCTTATGGCCTGTTTCGATATCAATCTCACATTGGTAAATTCCCATACCATCCTTGTTTCCAGTGCTTGTAAAGTACACTTTTCCTTCGTCAAAAAATAAGGATGGATCAATTCCTTCCTGATCCACATAGATCGGATCCGACCATTCACCTGCTGGATCTTCTGTCCAAACATAAAAGTGTCCACCGCTATCCTGATTCGTCGTCACCATGTAGAATCGACCGTTATGATGACGAATGGTTGGTGCCCACACCCCTCCAGACACGACCGATTTATCAAATTGGAGCTGGGAATCACGCGTCAAACAATATCCGAGCTGCTTCCAATGGACTAAATCTTTACTATGCCAAATGGGTATTCCCGGAACGTAAGCAAATGAACTGTTTACCAAATAATAATCCTCGCCTACTCTACAAATGCTTGGATCTGGATAAAAACCTGGTAATATCGGATTATTATATTTCATGAAGCATTCTCCTTTTGTTGAACAATTGCGGCTATGTCATGGATTATACTCCACTTACTAAACGATAAACCTTGATTATTCGGTCGTAAAATAGCATGATATAGACATTCATCTAGACATGCTTTTGGAGGGTAACAAGTTGAGTGAATTTTATTTAAATTGGTTTACATCGGATCAGAAATTCCCATTCTTTATTCAGTACGGCTTTCATGACAACGATACTGACCTTCACAGACATGTGGATTTCTCAGAGCTTGTAATCGTCTTGAGTGGCACTGCTACTCATATTGTAAATACCGAAGAATCATTCATTAAGAAAGGGAATGTCTTTGTTATTAACGGTTCAACCCCGCATGCTTTTAAAGATCCTCAGGATTTTAAGATCTGCAATATTATGTACAAGCCCGAAATGCTGTCAACAGCTGGATCGGATCTGCGGACTTCGAACGGCTTTCAGGCGTTGTTTGTATTGGAACCGTTGTATCGTCATAAACACGCCTACACTAGTAAATTAAGCTTGCCTATTCCTATGCTTGAATACGTCACCTCCCTCATTGCCGGTATGATTGAAGAATATAGCAACAAGCTTCAGGGATATCAGACTTTGCTTATCTCTCGGTTCATGGAACTGGTTGTCTATTTATCAAGGCATTATGAAAAACAGGATAAAGAGAACCAGGATAATCACCTAATTCATTTGGCGAACGCGCTCTCCTTTATGGAAGACCACTATCTTGAACCCTTGTCGTTGGAGCAAATCGCCACTCACTCAGGAATATCGGTAAGACACTTAAATCGGATCTTTCGTTCTTACTATCAGACGACACCCATCTCCTATCTTCATCGTTTGCGTCTGGAACGGGCTTGCAGCTTGCTAAAGCATTCTGACTTCAGTATTACTCAAATCTCACACGAAAGCGGGTTTAGCGATAGCAATTATTTCACACGACAATTTACCAAAACCTACGGTATGTCTCCTAAGGCCTATCGAAAGAAGTCATAAAGGAACAGACTTAATACAACAATAAGCCCTCAAAAGAGGACTTATTGTTTACTCATTCGTTCAATTTTTTCATCCATCCGTTCCAATACTCTATTCATCTCTTCCATTTTAGATAAGAGTTGCTTCCGCTGCTCAATTAGGAGTTCAACTCTAGCATGATTAGCCTCATCCCCCTGTCTATACAATTCAACATATTTAATCAAGATCTCAACGGGAAGTCCAATGCCTCGCATACATTTGATATGTTCTATCCACCTGCAGTCTTCTTCCGAATAGTCTCTATTTCCACTTTTATTGCGATTCACGTGTGGAATAATACCGATGCGTTCATAATAGCGGAGCGTATCCGGTGACAGATTGAATTTTTCACTTACTTCTGAAATAGTCATACTTTCGTTATCCTCCGATACTCGGTATTAATTAAAACCAATGATTGGGTGAGGTGTATAAGGTTCTTCTAAGAACATAATTTCTTGCGGTGTTAACGTAAGCGATAGCGCTCCTACAGCATCTTCAAGATGTGATGTTTTCGTAGCACCAATAATAGGAGCGGTAACCGGTTCTTTCTGAAGTAACCATGCAAGGGCGATATGAATCCGCGGAACACCATGTTTTTCGGCGATCGCAGCTACTCGCTCCACTACTAATCGATCTGCATCTGCAGTTCCATCATATTTTGATTTTTGTATTTGATCGGTCTCTGAACGGTGTGTCGTTACTGCCCAATCGCGAGTTAATCTTCCGGAAGCCAGCGGACTGTAAGGAATAACACCGATTTTTTCTTCCTTACAAAGTGGCAACATCTCGCGCTCTTCTTCACGGTAGATAAGGTTGAGGTGATTCTGCATCGATACAAACCGAGTCCAACCATTCTTTTCCGCTACATATAAAGCTTTTTGAAATTGCCAAGCATACATAGCTGAAGCACCAATATATCTCGCTTTACCCGCCTTAACAATATCATGAAGAGCCTCCATCGTTTCCTCGATAGGTGTGTGATAATCCCAGCGATGAATCTGGTACAAATCCACATAATCAGTTCCTAATCTTTTAAGACTCTTGTCAATCTCACTCATGATTGCTTTTCTGGAGAGCCCCGCACCATTCGGTCCTTCGTGCATACGATTGTAGACCTTAGTGGCAAGGACAATTTCATCTCGATTAGCATAATCCCTAATAGCTCGTCCGAGAATCTCTTCACTTGTTCCGTCCGAATACACATTAGCCGTATCAAAAAAATTAATTCCGAGCTCAAGGGCCTTTTTTATGATCAGCCGGCTCTGCTCCTCATCAAGCACCCATTTATGAATCCAACGTTCGGCTACCCCGAAGCTCATACAGCCTAGACACAGCCTTGATACATCTAGGCCGGTATTACCAAGTTTCACATAGTCCATTTAATGATTCCTCTCTTTCGCTAGATAATAAAGTTCATTTGCTGATATCTGCTATTATTTCACTTGGAGTTCACTCCAAGTCAAGCCCTTTATGAAACTAACTGCCTTGAGCCCCGTTCACTCGCCCTTTTCAGAATGAATGGTATCCTAAAGTTTTTTGTACCATAGAATAGCTTAATGATGTTTTTGGAGTTCTACTTGGTCAAAAGAGGTGAGCCGATGAGTTTTTCTATGAACGGGGAAACGCCCCATGGATATTACCGAAATATCTTGGAACTTACAACAGAATGGGAACAAAGAGGAATGGTCCATGAAGCTGGACATGTTGTTCCGTTTGATTTCGGTCAGGCGACCGACTTCACTGCTCCTAAAAGTATTGAAACAAACATCCATCCTGTTCTAACGCCTTATTCCTTACAGCCTTTTGGCGGCTACGTAGCTACCATCTCTAGTGGGAGGGTGTGGGGTGAATCTGGTGCTGTTCTATCTTCGGAAGGAAAGCTAATCTTTGATCTGTCACAGGAATATGATGCTGTGCAAAATAGAATGCTAGAAGCAGAGGAACACCCTGTGTTCCACCAGTGGAATAATCCGAAGCTTCAACATATAAAAGGGACCTCAGCCGTGTTGACGTTTTGTGGAAGCCATAACTATTTCCACTGGATGTATGATGTGCTCCCTCGGCTGGCGATGCTCAAAACAAGTGGAATTCCTTATACCTCTATCATCATGAATCCAAACCCTTACGGGCCATTTGTAGGTCAAACTTGGGCAATGTTAGGCATATCAGAGTCGTTAGTAATCCGGACAAATCCAGAAGCCTATTATGAAGCTGATCAGCTGCTTGTCCCTTCTTTAATGATGAATTCCCACTACCCCACATGGGCTACGGATACACTACGTAAATTTTTCCTGCCACATAGGGATATAACGCTCGCCACTCCTGAGCGTATTTATATTTCACGAAACAAAGCCAGCACTAGGCGCTTGATCAATGAAATGGAAGTTACTCGTTGCCTTGAGGAATACAGTATTCAAACCATTTATCTAGAGGATTGGACGGTTGCACAGCAAATCCAGTTATTCGCTTCGGCAAAGGTAATCTTGGGTGCACATGGGGCTGGACTGGCAAATTTGGCTTTTTGTCAAAGCGGAACTCAAGTAATTGAAATTTTTCATGATCGGCATGTCGTTCCAACATATTGGATGATCAGCAACCATAACACTCTCGATTATTACATGATGTATGGTCAAGGCTGGCCAGATCCTGCTATTCGTTTTCCGGGATTTGAAGATATTTATGTGGATATAGATCGTCTGAAACAGACTTTACATTTAGCAGGGTTGAAGGCTTAAGACTATGTAATTTCTTATTTACTAGCTATGTTTAATCAAATTAACGACCAAATATGTGTATTAGTTATACGAGACCGTCAGAAGACGATTTACTCTGGCGTTCTTAGACATGGGCGAATTCTAACATCTCTATGACGGACACGAACACCAAGCTTCATTGTTCAGCATTTTCTCATTGAACTAAGAAGGAGTTTAGTGCAACAAATTCACTTTCACAGCGTATATTCAATTATTCCATATTTAGGGATATTCAGAGGATTGAGAGGAATGTAACTGAAGTATATCTACGGACTATTAATATTGCCCATTAGTATTTAATTCAAATCATTAGAGGTGATTTCATGAACAAATTTGGATATATATTTTTTATTGCTGCAATTATATTTTTAATATCAGGATGTCAAAAGGATGGTTCCAACGATGAAATAGCTAAAGCACAGGCGCAAGTGAGTGCTTTAGCATCATCATTTAGTATCCCTACACTAGACGGATATGAAGTTAGTTATATACAGCATAAATTTCCTCCAAAGGACAAAGAAGGCAACTTCATTGGGGATAATCAAGAAGTTTTAGTCACATATACGAAAAACAAAGGGAAGCTGGAGATGTTAACAAAGGAACAAAAAGCGTCCAATGAAAGAGAAATCATCTACGGACCTTTTCAAGGAGAAACACTCATTGAAATAACCTATACCAATACTCAAGTGGATTTGAACGATGCTGATATTATTGATGTTAGCGGAAATCAGGTACAAAAAATAAAAAATAGTGATTATACGTTTTTAGTATTCAATGCTTCAAAAGGTTCAATCACTTTAAAATTTAACAGTTTGGATGAGGATACGATCCTTAGCACTGCTCAACAAGTATTTAATGAAAATAAATAGGAAGACCAGGCTCAATTCATCAATTAAGTCTTCATTCAGAAAGGAGCCATTTAAGAACACCCCAACGCTCTAGCAATAACTCATCAATTAAAAATAATTGTTTCAGCTTTTCTACCACTACAGCAAAATCCAATTTTTTAATCCTCCAAAAATATAAGATATTCCTAATTTCTTCAGATGAGCTAGATAAGCGTCAGATACCTGCTCCGTAAGCACTTCAACGAACTGTTACTTCCCTCTGAAATATAATTTTGGGTCCATCCTAATTCTCCAAAAGAATCCACGGCAACTGCATACTTAGCATATGGGAAATAATATAGGGTCTATCCATAAAGATTCCTTTTTATCCTACTTGAATGGTTGGACGTATAATCATTTCATTGATCGCTACACCGTAATTACAACTTTATCTCGGATTTCGGACATGATATGAAAACACCCTTTCGATAATGTATGTTGATTCATTAATGGACTATAGTCTATTATTATAAACAGTTATAGATGACATTCAATTGTACGATGTGCACGTTCTGTTCAATACTGAACAGGTTCTATAGAAATGTTCATTAATTATAGAAAGTAAGGTGAAAACTCGCTTGCCTAAAGTGGATAGAAGGATTCTCAAATCACAAGAAGCACTTAAGAGAGCTGTTATAGAACTGATGTCCGAGAAGAATTTTGACGAGATTACCATACAGGAACTCTCTGACAAGGCTAATGTAAGCCGAGGAACCATTTATCTTCATTATCTGGATAAATATGATTTGTTAGATAAGCTTATCGAGGAACATATAGAAGTTCTTAGAGTACTTTGCGAATCTGCAGCGGAATTAGATTTTATCGAAGCCACGTTGAAATGGACGGAATACTTCGATCAGCATTATTCTTTTTTCTCTATGATGCTGGCGAGCAAGGGCGCTCCTTATTTCCGGAATCGGTTCTTAGCTTTTCTTCAAAATGAGTTTCGACATGAAGTAAATGTAACGGAAGGGATAAATCAGGGATTAAATGAGGAGATTATTATTAATTTTGTTGCATCGGCTTATGCAGGTGTAGTGGAATGGTGGTTCAAGAATGAGAAGCCAGTGACACATCAAGTCTTGGCTGAACAGCTTGGAACATTGTTAGAGCGGAATTTATAGCTTTGACAGTACGGTACAGATATAAAAAAGAGCAGCGATTCTCCATAAATGAATGAATCGTTGCTCTTTATATATTCCTTTAAATCACTCGCTTGAACTGGGTATTGTATAACTCGTAATAGGCACCTTGCATCGCAAGAAGCTCCTCATGATTTCCTTGCTCAGCAATTCCTCCATCCTGGATCACGAGAATACGATCAGCATCCTGGATCGTACTAAGCCTGTGGGCGATCACAAAGCTTGTTCGTCCCTTCATCAAATTCTTCATCGCCTGTTGAATATGCATTTCCGTTCGTGTATCCACACTACTGGTTGCTTCGTCTAGGATTAGAATAGCTGGATCAGCTAGAATTGCGCGAGCGATCGTTAACAGTTGACGCTGTCCATGGCTCAGATTACTGCCTTCCGCATTGAGGAGAGTCTCATAGCCATGCGGCAATCTTTTGATAAATGCATCCGCATTGGCTAGCCGCGCCGCTTGTTCAATTTCTTGATCGGTTGCATCGAGCCGGCCAAACCGAATGTTTTCCCTAATCGTTCCAGAGAATACATGCGCATCTTGCAACACCATCCCAAGTTGACTACGAAGTGCATTTTTATCTAGCTCACGGATGTCGCGATCATCAATCCGTATGCAGCCGCCACTCAAATCATAGAAACGGATCAGCAGGTTAACAATGGTTGTTTTACCTGCTCCTGTCGGGCCAACAAGCGCAATTTTCTCTCCAGGTTTTGCTTCAAACGTAACTCCAGACAGAATCGGGGAATCCGGCTTATAAGCAAAAGAAACGTCCCGGAACACAACCTCCCCTTTTAACCGTGGCAGATCTTCACTCTGCTCATCTCCATATTCGGATTGCATCTCCAAAACCTCAAATACACGCTCCGCACCGGCGATTGCAGATTGAATTAAATTGTACTGATTAGCAAGATCAGAAATGGGTCGGCCGAACTGTTTGGAATAGGTCAGGAAGCTAACGATTATGCCTACTGTAGCCATGTTATGGAATGCCATCCAGCCACCAACCCCGGCAATGATCGCAAATCCAAGGTTGTTTATCATGTTCATCACAGGCCCAACTAAACCCGATACGATTTGTGCCTTGATACTAACCTTATTCAGCTCTCCGCTGATTTTACGGAATCGTTTAACTTCTGCCTCTTCCCTGCTATATTGTTTAACCACCTTTTGTCCGCTGATGGTTTCTTCGATAAACCCGCCCAGTTCACCTAAATGCCGCTGCTGATTTCTAAAATAAGTTCGGCTTAACCCTATGATTTTACGACTAGCCAATAAAACGAGCGGGATCGTGATTAATGAAACTACGGTTAACGGAACGTTCAACATTAACATAATAACGAGTGAACCGCTTAGCGTTATCAAACTGTTTAACAATTGAGTTACACTCTGATTAAGTGTGCTGGATACGCTCTCTATATCGTTAGTTGCTCGGCTCATCAATTCTCCGTTAGCCCGTGTATCAAAAAATTTAATGGGTAACTGCTGATACTTACTGAACAGATCACGACGCAGCTCAAATACGGTATTTTGCGAAACTGATGTCATGACGTATGCTTGCACCCATGCAACTACACTACTTAGACCATAGATACCAATAAGGAGTACACAAAACCGAATAAGGCCCTGATAATCATGTGGAATAACTGCAGTATCAATTGCCTTACCAATGAGATAGGGTCCGATCAATGAAAGTAGTGCATTTAATATCGTAAATACATATACAATAATTAACCCAAACCGCTGACGATTCAAGTAAGTCCAGATACGTTTAAGCGTGCTGGCTTGATTTTTGGCACGCACAATTGGTACAGCAGCGCCGCGTCCGGGGCCAGATCCTGGTCCTATTCCTGGACCAAATCCGCCTGATCTATGGATCGGAGGAGTGTTCATGCCGTTATCATGCTTTGACATAAGGAACCTCCTCACCCTTCATCTGTGATTTCCAGATGTCTCGGTAAATTTCACTATTGCTCAGAAGTCCATCATGTGTACCTTGTACTGCGATTCGACCGTTTTCTAGAATCAAAATGCGATCCGCATCAATCACAGATGTGACACGCTGAGCAATCAAAATATTCGTACTATTGCTCAGTCGTTTTTTTAACATTTGCCGAATCCGCGACTCTGTCGCCGCATCGAGCGCGCTCGTACTGTCATCCATGATGAGAATTGTAGGCTGAATTAATAGTGCTCTTGCAATCGAAAGCCGCTGCTTCTGCCCTCCAGACAAGTTGATGCCTCGTTGGCCAAGCACTGTATCATAACCCTCTGGAAGTTCTAATATAAAATGGTGAGCTTCTGCAGCTATTGCTGCTTGTTCCACTTCTTCATCTGTAGCCTCTGGTCTTCCATATCGGATATTATCCCGGATTGTTCCACTGAACAGAATAGCCTGCTGCATAACATAACCGATCTTGCGGCGTAAATGTTCTAAAGAAATCTGCCGCGTGTCAGAACCATCAATTGTAATAGAGCCCGAGGACACTTCGTAAAGTCTTGGAATAAGACTGACCAAGGTCGATTTACCAGCACCAGTGGCTCCAAGTATGGCTACGGTTTCACCTGGCTCGGCAGAAAAATTAATGCCGTCTAATACAAGATTCTCATCCGTAGTATCATAGGCAAATGAAACATTATCAAATACAATTCGACCGTTAGTTATGGTATCTTTTTTAGCTTCGGAAGCTTCTGTAATCTCACTAATGGTGGAAAACACTTCATTCTCCCGATCTGCTGAGACCTTTGCACGTGAGAAGAAGGTGAGCATATTGCTCAACATCAGCATAGACATCAACAATTGGGTGATATAGTTAATGAAGGCGATCAACTGACCGACTGGCAGCGATCCGTTCCAGCTCTGCAGCCCACCAAACCAAAGAACAGCTACAATACTGGCATTGAGCACAAGCATCATAAGCGGCATATTCAACGACATTAGTCGTACCGCTTTTATCGCTGTTTCTGTGTAATCCTTGTTGGCTGTATTAAACCTTTTCTGTTCATGCTTAGCACGGACGAAGGCCTTAACTACACGAATACCCGATAAGTTTTCCTGCAATACTGTGTTGACGCCGTCTAATTTGACCTGCATTTTCTCAAACAGAGGAAAAGAAAGCCGAATTAACCCATACAATATTATAACCAACAGGGGTACGGCAACGACAAGGATAAGGGTCAGCGAAGGACTAATCCGTATAGCCATTATCAAGCTGCCGATTAATAGCAATGGTGATCGAATATTCCGCAAAATCATCTGAACAAAGGTTTGTAGTTGCACCACATCGTTTGTTAAGCGAGTAATCAATGATCCCGTCTTCAATTGGTCCAGATTCTTGTTTGAGAATTTCTGAATATGTTCAAACAGGTTAATCCGTAAATCATTCCCGAAATTTTGTGAGGCGATGCTCGAAAAAATGGTGCAGCCCACCCCACCAATTAGACCGACAAATGCCACTCCAAGCATGGTCAATCCCGTCGAATAAATATGTGATAAATCTTTCGTCATAATCCCATGATCCACAATACTCGCCATTAGTGTAGGCTGAAGCAAATCCATAAACACTTCGAGCATCATCATAAGTGGTGCTAACACAGACCACACCCAATATGGCCTTAAGTAACTCTTAAGTTTCCACATTCCATCACCTTTTAAGATAAATATGTGATTTTTGATTTCACCGGTGTTCTTGGCTTAGCATTTGGAACTTCCTCCGGATATCCAATACCAAATACTCCAATCACATCGTAATCTTGCGGGACACTTAGAATTTCACGATTATGAGGCAAAGCACCTAAAGAAGCCCAATATGCTCCAACCCCCACTTCATGTGCAGCTAATAAGAAGTTCTGTGCGAAACATGCGGCAGCCATAACATTCTCGTCACGTTCAAACGCGGTTGCACCAGGTTTAGATAAGATAGCAAGAACGACAGGAGCGCTTCCAAAATTCGTCTTATGCTTTAATTTAGCTCTAGTATCAGGCCCGATAAATAGGAGTTCCCAAGGTTCGTTCATCCGATGGTTTGGAGCATAACTAGCTGCTTCCAGCCAATTCAATAAATCATCCTCATGAATCGAATCCGCCTTAAATTGCTTAATACTTCTACGGGTTTTAATAAGATCAATGGTTTTCATTTTTTTGATCATTCTCCTCTTTTTTAATTTCGCCAACAGTCTTATCTTCCGGCGTTACTTCATGAATCTGAAAAATATGAATAAACTCTTCAATGATCGCTTCCGTTGCCTTCAATTCACCGCTAATGACTTGTTTAATCGAATCCAGCTCCGGTGTTTGCAGCTGCCGCTGTAAAGTGGCTCGATTCACATTAAGCTTTTCCAAAAATGCTAAAGCTCTGCCGCGACGAAAAGTTTGAGCACTTTTTGGGGGACCGTCCATAGAATCCATCCCATGTCTGCTCATATGCTCGCGATCTCTATGCTCTCCGTGGTCTTTGTGTTCCCCATGTTCTCTATGACCGCGTTTTCCGAAATGTCCATCACGCATATTTACTCCTCCTTCGGTTTGTATACATATGTATACGTTATGGTTATGTATACAAATGTATACGCAAGAATAAGATCTGTCAAGTTATCAATTCCATTGGATAGGTCCACAAAGAAAAAACCGCACATTGTGCGGTCAACTTAACGAAATGCCAGTTATTTTTCTGATCCAGGTTTATTTGCTAGATATCAACTAATGATTAACCTTCTTTAATCTTTGCGGCTCCTTAGGATCTAGTTGCTTCCAATCTGATGCATCTCTGTCTGTGAAAATATAATCTGTATCTGGGTCATTAGCAAATCTAACATAAACAGGGAACTTTGGCATAGAGCTCAGTTTAGCTTTTACACTCAGTAAATCAGATTCAGAGTACCCTTCTACTGTTATCAAATATTCTCTCAAGTTATTCTCAAGCGTATTATATTTATACTGAAGTGCTGCGTATATTCCAATAATGAACAGAGTAATAATTACTGCGGAGATAGCTACAAACTTTCTAATTCCAGAAGCACCTCCTTAAGTAAGTCTAATTTAGAGACAATCATTTTCTGTGTTGGTTACAGTTACTAAAATAAAATCTTTGATATCAACCTGTTCAGCATAAAGTACTAGAATTCATGTGGAAACGAATTGTTCTATAAAGATCGAGCAAGACGAAATCCAAGATCATCCACACTAAATGTAGGGTGGCTGCGACGACGACAGGTAGCTCCGCAACCTCTGGCCACTTCAGCCCAACTGCCTCCCCGAAAAATTCGATAGGAGCCATACATTTGTTCATCATATAAATCCCAGCACCACTCCCAAACATTCCCTAACATATCATAAAGCCCCCATGCATTCGGTTCTTTCGTCCCTACTGTATGTAGTTCGCCATCTGAATTTTCATTATACCAAGCAATCTTATCTAGCTCACCGTATTGATAGCCGGTAGTCCCTGCTTTACATGCATATTGCCACTCCGCCTCAGAAGGGAGTCGAAAACCATCTGCTTCCCCATCACAAATAATGTGTTCACTATCTTCACTTATAGAATAGACTTCTTTCAATCCAGACTTCTGGGATAGCAGATTACAAAAGGAAATAGCATCATGCCAAGAAATACCCACCATGGGCTTGAGATTTTCCTCTGGTGATTTAGATTCTTTATTAGTTATAGCATTGTAGAGATCCACTGTGACAGGGAATCGAGCAAGAAGAAACGGATTTAATTCAACTTTCCATTTGCTTTTCTTTCTATCGTCTCTTAATTCTATTTCTCCTGCCGGAATTTTTACCATAGGATAGTCCAAATAGTGCTCAAGTTCATTTGACACTTTATCCACCTCCCTGTTATTTAAAGATCTCAACCTATTGGAATGCAGAAATCCAAATTATACTAATCAAGTATTGACAGAGGATCAGGAATAGAACTATAATCTATACAATTCCTAGAAAATTACTATGAATTAATCAAATTATATTCACATCATACTTAGTTGTCCAGAAGAAGGAGTGTAAACACATGCCAAACGTTCAAACTTTCAAAGCTACTGCTCATTTACAAGATGGAGTTAAGGTTATTACTAAAGCAAGACAATTCGAGCTGATCATAGACGAACCACAAAGCCTTGGGGGTACGGATACAGGAATGAATCCTGTAGAAGCTTTGCTTGCTTCTTTGGGCGCTTGCCAATCTATTGTTGCTCGAGTGTATGCCTCAAAATTTGAGGTAGAGCTTGAAGATTTTAGAGTAGATGTTGAGGGTGATCTGGACCTCGATGGATTTTTCAACCGTTCAGAAGTCCGTCCCGGTTATTCCGATATTCGTTATACGTTCTACATAAAGACCCCATCACCTGCTGAGAAGGTCGAAGCTTTTGTACATTTTTTAGAAAGCAAATGCCCTGTGGGTGACACGATTGCTGCCCCAGTGAATCTAAAGCTGAATCGAATTATTATCGAGAACTAAATAATTATATATTTTTAGTAACAAGGACTGTAAGGTTGCATAAAGCAACTTTTCAGTCCTTTTTCATTTCACCCTCTATTCCATCATATAATACTAAAAATGAAGGACTTCGGAGGTACCTAAGGAATGAATCCTATACTGAGCACAGTAGATAATGAGATCGAGCGTTTAGCAGCATTCCTGATTGATCAACAGAAGGAAGACGGAACGTGGCTTTTTTGTTTTGAAAATGGGATCGTTATCGATGCGTATGTCATCATCCTCTTTCGGATATTAAACGTACAGAATGAAGCCCTCATACGAGCGCTACATGATCGCATTCTTGCTCAGCAGCAGCCCGCTGGATTCTGGCAATTGTATAGAGATGAAGAAGCCGGAAACTTATCTACCTCGGTTGAAGCCTACTACGCCCTTCTCTACTCTGGGTATAGTAAGGTGACAGATGAGCCGATACAGCGGGCTAAGCGTTATATCCTATCCAAAGGCGGAATTGGAAAAGTCACCAGTATATTGACTAAAGTCATTCTTGCCGTGACTGGTCAGAGCAAATGGCCTTTAGCGATTTCTTCGATCCCATTAGAGGTGCTATTATTCCCGTCCTACTTTCCTATTAACTATTTTGAGTTCTCTGGCTACTCAAGAGTGCATCTCACGCCTATGCTCATTATGGCCGATCAACGTTTCTCGTTCCCAACAGCTAATGGTCCGGATCTATCTGATCTCATAGACACACGTATTGAAATCAATGAATCTACTTCCCGTGGATATCAAGAACTGCAAAGGGTTATGCAATCTGGCTTAGACAGAATTCTTGGAAGTCCTCGTTACATTCATGAAGTTGCCCGAACCAAAGCAGAACAGTTTATGCTCCAGCGAATTGAATCCGACGGAACCCTGTACAGCTACGGAACCAGTACAATTCTTATGATTTTTGCACTGCTGGCTCTAGATTATGATCAGCAGCATCCTATAATTACGAAAGCCTTAGATGGGCTTACTGCGATGCAATGCCGTTCTGAAAGTAAAACAACCATTCAAAACTCTCCGTCTACGATATGGGATACGGCTCTAATCACCTATGCTTTGCAGGAGGCACAAGTTCCTGATCATCATCTTGCGATTAAACGGGCTACTTCGTATCTGCTGTCCAGACAGCAGAATAAAACGGCTGATTGGAGTATTCATAATCCGGATACGGCTCCCGGTGGATGGGGATTCTCAGAATCTAATACGATTAATCCGGATGTGGATGATACGACTGCTGCTTTACGGGCCATTCGAAGTTTATCGACAAGTCAGCCCTCCTATCTAGAGTCATGGAATCGCGGACTGAATTGGGTCTTATCGATGCAGAATAAAGACGGCGGCTGGCCGGCATTCGAAAAAAACACCAATAAAGAAATGCTCACATGGCTTGCTATCGATGGTGCCAAATCTGCGGCCATCGATCCCTCGGAGGCAGATTTAACCGGGCGTACCTTGGAGTATCTCGGGAACTTTGCCGGACTTGATACGCGGAACGATTTCATCGAGCGAGGGACGAAATGGCTAATCCAACATCAGGAGAAAGATGGTTCATGGTATGGAAGATGGGGAGTCTGTTACATTTATGGAACCTGGGCTGCATTAACAGGACTGCAAGCAGTTGGACTGCCACTTGAACATGATACTATGCAAAAAGGAGTGAAGTGGCTCCTAAGTATCCAGAACTCCGATGGAGGCTGGGGCGAATCATGTCAAAGTGATCGGTTGTTGCGATACGTACCATTGGGTGAGAGTACACCTTCGCAAACCGCATGGGCGCTTGATGCCCTTATCGCTGTTCATCCGGAACCAACCTCTGAGATGGAAAAAGGAATACTACGGCTTATCGCTTCTATTAACCAAGTCGATTGGAAAAGTTCGTATCCGACAGGTGCAGGTCTCCCCGGCAATTTTTATTCTAATTATCATAGCTATCAGTATATCTGGCCCTTACTCACATTGAGTCATTATAGAAAGAAATATGGTAAAGCTTTTAAGGGATTTATAAATGGGCTATGACTCCTTTTTTAAAATGGATCTCAAGGAAACTTCCACCAGCAATCGCATGTTCTGGTATTTTTTCTTCAATACTTTTAATATCATGATTACTCAGCTTAACCTCCAGCGATTTCATGGATTCTTGAAGCTGAGTTACCCGTCTAGCCCAACCAAAGGCATAATATCTTCTCCTTTAGATAACATCCAAGCCAAAGCAAGCTGTGATACGTAACTACCGATATCTCTACTTCGTATATTTTTAGCGTAGGATTTTAGTTGAAGTTGTGAAGTAACTGCATTCTGTACAACTATTTCGTATGGCTAGAGGATAAATCGAACTTTAACTGTATTCTATACAATTAAATCGAGAGAAATCACTTTATAGACAGTAACTCATGAGAATAGATGCATGAAATACAGCTATTATCAATGCGCAACGGGTTTGAACATTAATTACTGTACAAAATACAGTTAAGTTAAACACCTCACTGTCCACCACTACCTTCATCCGGCGGATATGGTCATCTTTTATAATCACTGGCGTACCAATTACTCTAAGTCTAAATCAGCAGCATTTCTCGATTCACAAAAATTGAAAAGGGGCCATTCAAGAAACAGGTGTAATCTTTGGCGGCTTCGGAGCCCTTTCCCAAGCATGGGTTACCTGCAATGTTGCTGCGTAGGTGATCAACGAAACGAGCAACGCTCCGGACAGCTCAATGATCTGCCCCAGGTCCAATCGTTCCAGAATTCCGTGAGCCGTCATCCCGCAAATCGTCATGACAATTCCTCCCGCGCCCACCTTGAATACAATGCGAAAGTCAAAATAAAATCCGATCGATCCGGCTACAGATAAAAAATTCAGTAGGGTCAACAGCAACAATCCCAGTCCGAACCCCATAGCAACCCCTTCGATGCCAATATTAGAACCGAGGATAAAGATCGTAATCACTTCAAATATATTGGTAAGAATATGGTTCCACATGACGGTTGAAGCCTTCCCTAAACCAAGCAGAATTGCTTGCAATGGTGCTCCAAAATAATAAAGAAAAAATATGGGTGCAATCAGCCTTAACAGTTCGCCTGCTTCTGGAGAATGATAGATCATAGTAGTTAATGGTACAGCCCATAAGTACAAAATAATTGTACATGGGAGTCCTACAATAAGTGCTGAGCGCATAGCGATATCCATCCGATTATGCAAAAGCTTGCTATTATTACTCACACTTGCTTCGCTAATCGCCGGAATTAGTGCAGTTGACAAGGATTGTGTGAAGAAGCTGGGAAGAAACAACATGGGGAGCGCATAACCCGCCAGAAGACCAAATTGCTTGGTCGCCATCTCAACACTCACACCAAACAGTACTAGGCTTTTCGTAATCAGCAGTGGGAGAAATGCATGATAGAGGGAATGAATAAAACCGCTACCTGTCATCGGCAAACCGATGCGCAGCAAATCTCTCAACGTACTATCTCCTTTAAGTGAAATACTTGACGTAGGAGGTGGAGAAGTTTTGATCTTTCCTCGATTTGCCCATTTGAAAAGAGCAAACAAGTAGAGTAAACCAAATCCTTCGCCAATAACGGATGCCGCCATAGCACCCGCAGCTGCATAGGCAATACCATAAGGCAACAAAACGTTAACAACACCGATAATGACAATGATTTGCGCCAAATTCTCAATGATATCGGAAAAGGCAAGCGGATTCATGTTCTGTTTTCCACGAAAATAACCTTTCAATACAGCTGACATCGCAATAATTGGAATGATTGGCGTAATAGCGACCATAGCATAATACGCCCGCTGATCAGCCAAAAAAACTGAAGCGATCCACTTAGAGCCAAATAGAGCTACTAAAGTTAATATAATACTCAACGTCCCCGTAATACTTAAGGATACTTTGAGAATTCGCTTTACACGCGCTTCATCCTGCTTAACCTCGGCTTCCGACACAAGCTTTGAAATCGCAACTGGAAGCCCCAGCTCTGTGAGTGTAATAAATAAAGGAAGCAGCGGATGAGCAATCATAAGCAGCCCTACTCCCTCTGCTCCCAAAAAACGTGCCAGTAAGACTCCGTTCAAAAATCCAAGCCCTTTTGTAAAAAATGACGACACAGTTAAAATGAACGTGCCACGAACAAAGCTTTGTTTACGCATCCCCATTTATATGCATCTCCACCTATGGTTTGTCCTGTCCTACCTTCTAACTTATTCGAACAAACTCAAGCACATGCAGACAAGTATTGTAAAGTATTTTAAAAGTAAACCACCAAGCATATCATTGTCGATGTACCGAGCAATTTTCTTAAATGTTAGAATCCGAGGACTTTAATGGGGATGCGTTGGTTACTATGGTTTCCCTGCACAATAAGTACAACAAAAAAACCGCGAAAAATTTCGCGGTTTTTAGAAAGGATAAACGATCTATTCAACATTTACACATACATTTAATCGATTTTATTAAATTCGATCCAGTCGATCTGTAAACCTGGTTTGATGAATTCCAATTTCATATCATATAGACCGGCTTCGAGTTCAACTTTCACGAGCTTTTGTTTAATCCATTGACCTTCGGTTCCATTCGTTTGAATGGTTGTCATTAATTGATCATTCACAGTCACATTACAAGCACTTTGAGCCAATTCAGGTTCTGTTGACATGATATGCACCAGGATACGGTATTGACCAGGCTGTTCCACTTTAAAGCTAGTCGATCCTTCTACGACAGGTTTAACCTGTGGATTCTGTGATAAGGATTGAGCTTGTTCTACAGTAAGAGAAGGATTAGCTTTGAAGGACTCTACTGTTTCTACAATTTCCTGTTTTCTCGAGAATACAGGTGCATTCATAATAAACTCACAGATGTTTATGGCAGAGCGTTGGAGCTCTCCACGTGTTAACGTACCATTTTCCAAGGATTCAATGGTATTGTCATTCCATCCGTTAATTTCCGCACCATAGTTAGCAACAACCATGTAGAGGTCATTTTGTGCACGAACCATCCAGTTTGTAAATTTCCGGTCTGCTGGTCCGCCATTAACGACATCATTCATGATCGCCCACCAGTCAGTCATTACAATCCCTTTAAAGCCCCATTCCCCGCGAAGAATCGTGGTGTTCAAATCATAATTAGAAGCCGCCCAATGTCCGTTAACTGGATTATAAGAGGTCATAATAGAATTCGAACCGCCTTGCTTCACCGCGATTTCAAAGCCTTTCAAGTAAATTTCACGAAGCGCACGTTCAGACACCACTGCGTTAACTTTGCTACGATGCTTCTCCTGATTATTACAAGCAAAGTGTTTCATCGTAGCGGTTGATCCGCCTTTCAAAATACCGCGAGTACATGCAGCGGCAAACACGCCAGAGATCAACGGATCTTCTGAAAAATACTCAAAGTTACGCCCATTAAGTGGACTGCGGCGGATATTAAGACCAGGTCCAAGCAAGGAATCCACGTTGTTTCTTAACAATTCTTGACCTTCCATGACATAAAGCTCTTCTACCAATTCCGCATTCCAAGTAGCTGCAAGAAGCGTTCCGATCGCAACCTGAGTTGCCTTAGCTCCGCTATCCATACGGATCCCTGAAGGACCATCCGCCGTACATGCAACTGGAATTCCTAGATTGAATAAACTGTCACTCACGCCTCCAAATGCAGAAGCTGTGCCCGGTGTAACTAAAGGACTGCTCATGCCTTCACCCCGTACAATAGCTGCCAAGTCCTCATCACTGAGCTGGGCAATAAAGGCTTCCATACTAACTTTTTGTTCATATACGTCTCTTAATTTGTATCCTAAATTACCTGTTTGTGAAATCGTCTCTGGAAGATTAGTTTCAATTCGCTCAGCCATCGAAATCTTACGTTTAGGAACTTCAACATAAACAATCTCGTACGAGCCGTCCGCCTTCTGAGCGCCTGGCATCATTCTCGTAAAGCTTTCTGTAGGCGCGAGAGCTTCTTGCAATTGCTCCACAACTTGAAGAGCTTCAACGACATAGCCGTCGTTACCCTCAACACCGATTGCCACTACTTGTTTAACACTAGTTCCCACATATAAGCGGTACATACCTTCTTCAAGCACATAAGCAGAGGCATGTCCTGTCACGCCTGCATCATCATAAGAAGCCATCGATTGTACAGAGAAACTCACGGTAAGGCGCTGTGCTTCACCCGGTTCAAGAACTTTTGTCTTACCGAATGACACCAGAGCTTTCGCTGGTTTACCGAGCTTACCTTGCGGAGCTTCATAATAAACCTGAACAACCTCTTTACCAGCAAAGGTAGTTCCTGTATTGGTAACGGTTACGCCGATTTCAATGTAAGTCTCGCCTTCTTTGGTAATCAATGTAGCTTCTTCCGGCTCGATACTAAAAGTTGTATAAGATAACCCGTAACCAAATTCAAATTGAACCTTTTCTGGGCAAAATGTCTCAAAATAACGATATCCTACATAGATATCTTCTTGATACAAGTTCGTAAATTCATTCCCATAATTCTGTGTAGATGGGTAATCATTGATGGAATAAGCGATTGTATCCGTCAGTTTACCGCTTGGAGTTACCTCACCAGACAGTACATCTGCAATTGCATTTCCGCCTTCCATACCACCCTGCCAGGAATAGATGACAGTCGAAATGGGATATTTATAGCTTTCATCGTTCATCCAGTTCATATCAATAATGTTTGAGACATTCAGGACAACGATGGTTTGTTCAAAATATGTAGTTACCTGCTTCAGCATTGCCTTTTCATCATTCGTTAATTGGTAACTTCCCGGTGCATCAGCATTATCCTGATCTTCTCCAGCCGTGCGACCGATTACAAGGATGGCCTTGTTCGATTTGCTTCTAGCCTCGGAAACCAATTCATCGCTCAGAATCATTTCCTTCTGATGCCAAGGCTCTGCAGCCCATGCGCCTCCACCATTATCAAACGGATTCTGTTCAATCCACTTCTCATAGACAGCTGCCAGTTCTTCATTAACTGTAAGGTTCTTCTTACTACGAAGACCATCCAATAAATTAGTCGTATAAGTAACATGGACACTACCGCCGGAACCTGTACCACTGCGATAATAATTCACTTGGGATCTGCCGAAAATCGCAACATTATCGCTTTCGCCAAGCGGAAGCACCTGATTATCGTTCTTGATCAGCACCGCACCTTCAGCGGCTACTGTCCGGCTAAATTCTGCAAAACCTTCTAATGGAATTCCCACATTCTGTGTGCTCAACTTATTTCCTCCTGTTGTTCAATTCTATAGGTTGTTTCTTGAAATCTTCATTTCTCTAATAACATCCTAACAATTCATCTTTATCATTATAGTACATTGGAAAACTGGAATATATATAATAATTAACTTTATTAATATAATTATATTGGTCTGGAGGAAGTCTTCATTATAACAAAACAAAAAAAACCGCGCATAGCGCGGATATCATAGTATAGCCAACCTTAATTGTTTACTATTCAGTAAGGTTTATTACACAGCTTGCAGTTATCGATTTTAGTCCAAAACTGGACTCACAGTTATTTTTTCTAAACTGATCTCTCCATGACCGCCCGAGATTTTTAGCGTATTGATAGCACCTGGCAATAAATAGACTGTAATATTCGTCCGTCCACTGAATTCTTGAGATTCACCTGTAGAGAGAGCATTAAGGAGTGAGTAATCCTTATCATTGACGCATAAATTCACTTTTGCCAGTCGTTCACTCGTATCATAATGAAGTTCAATGGAAGCTCTACCACCCTCTCCTCCATCCACATGATTGAATAAACAGTTACAGCAGGAAGTAGAAACTATGGTAGATCTCCGGCAGCGGAAGTCGGTCCGATCGCAACAGCTTGTCCCTTCCCAATGAAAGCGATTCCGCAAACCTTCACGAATCTCATATTCATCATCCACTATAAGAACACTAAGCATCTGTTCTACCTCCTGATCCACATGAAATCACATCTGTATCTATGTTCTTTAGTTTCATAGTACTCGACACCGATTAGGATTGCACGGAGGTAATCCATAACTTTTATGAGTGGATATTAAATTGCACTTTAAAAATACACAGAGAGAACAAAAAAAGCCGACAGATTAGCTCTGTCGACTTCTTATTCATTTCTTCACTTGTATTAAAGCTCAACGATCTTCGTTGCAACATTATTGCAAAATTCCCGATCATGCTCTACAAAAACAAGAGTCGGCGTGTATTCAAGCAACAGCTCTTCAATTTGCATCCGGGAAATAACATCAATAAAATTAAGCGGTTCATCCCATACATACAAATGGGCTTTCTCGCTTAGACTCTTAGCTATTAGAACTTTCTTCTTTTGGCCGCCGCTGTACATAGATATATCTTTTTCAAATTGGACTCTAGAGAAATCTAGTTTTCTTAAAATTGATTTAAACAGACTTTCGTCAATTCCATTGTCTCTAGCATAGTCTGATAAATTGCCCTGTAAATCAGAAGTATCTTGTGATACGTAGGAGATGATAAGTTGGGCATCTTTTTTTAAGGCGCCTGTATATTCCATATCCTCACCACAGATCAGTTTGATGATACTCGATTTTCCCGAACCATTTTTACCCGACAGCGCAATTCGTTCCCCCTGCTCAATAGTAAAGCTTATGTCCGAGCAAACCATCTTCTCACCATAAAAGACTGATATACTGTCTAATTCAGCGAGATGTTGTTTATGATAATCAAGCTGCTTAATTTCAAGATTCTCAGAATTTTCAATGTTTTTAAGAAGCTTTGACTTTTCGTTGATGGCAGAATGTTGTCTTTGCTCAATGGCTTTAGAGCGTTTCATCATTTTTGCAGCTTTGTGACCAATGTATCCTTTATCCACCTTAGAGCCGGAATTTCTCGTCCCGTTTTTGGTTTTTTCCACTTCATGAGACCAGTTACCAGTCCGTTTAGAAGAGGCGGATAAGCGTTTAATATCTCTTCTAAGTTTCTCGTCCTCTGCTAGCTCAAAGTTATCTTGTCTAGTTTTATTCTCCCACCAGCTGGAGAAATTGCCTTTTTGAATTTCTATATTGGTCTTATTGATGGACAAAATATGGTCTACACAATTATCTAGAAAGGATCTGTCATGAGAGACCAGAATATATCCACTTTTCGTATTGAGATAATCACTGACTAGTTTTCTTGCCGTCATGTCTAGATGATTGGTAGGTTCATCGATTAACAGGAAACTATTTTCCTTAATGAATAATGTGGCTAACAGCACTTTCGTTTGCTCTCCGTTAGACAATGAATCAAAGGGCCGATATAACACATCCTCAGATACCTTTAACAGTGAGAGCTCACGCATTAATTTCCAATGAATATAATCGGGAAAAATCTCGCTGATCACATCAATGGTATTAAGCGCCTTGTTATCCACCTGAAAAGGGAAATATTCAAAGCTGACATGCGCAGAAATATTTCCGCTGTACTCATATTTTCCAAGCAATAAACTCAGAAATGTGGTCTTCCCTCTACCATTTCTTCCAGTAAATCCTAATTTCCAATCCGTATCGATTTGAAAGTTTACATTCTCAAAGATGTTATCGTAGCTGCCTTCATAGGCAAAGGTTAGATTGGTAACATTTATTAATGACATATAAATATCCTCCTGTATTAAAAAATAAAAGCCACAAGAAAGTTACTTTCTTGTGACTCAAATAAATACAGCAAACCTAGCCCCAAATGGAGTTAGATAAGGATATATTGTTCGAGTGAAAAGAAGTAGTAACTTTCTTGCATACAAAAAATAAAACAAACGAAATAAACCGTTTTTGTTGTTTTATTCATCATAGGTCGCAAGAGTAGTTACTACACTATACTTTTCAACTCCGATCATTAATTTGTATTCATGTTATCATGCCGATTCGTTTTTTTCAACTTTCTTCCCTTAATCCGTCAAAATACGATTTCATTTATTCTCCAATACATAAGGTTATAAGCTTATTCCTTATGCTAATTCTAACTCATCAGCCGAAGGGCCATAAAGACCCGGCACTGGTATATTTAGAAGTCGGAAGTATACCCCAAGCTGTGCCCGATGGTGAATCATGTGATTTAATCCAATGGTACGAAGCGCGGCTGCCCGTGACTGACGGCGAATGATCTCTGCTCCATTACGCAGCGTCCACTCTGCACCAAGCATCTCCACATTGCTTTCGGAAATTAATTGTTCAATCTTGCGAGCACTCATGTCGAACTCCTGCAGAACCGCGGCAGGGCTCTCCAGCGCTTCTCTTCGATAGGGCACAGACGCCAAATCAAACTCTGAGTGAAGAAGAATAGCTGATTGCCAGTTTAGCAGATTAACGAGGTGTGTTGACAGCCCACCAAGACTCATTGACTTTTCGTGCGGTTTCCATGTCATATGCTCCTGCGTCAGCTTTTCCAGCATACGGCGAGTACCAGCTAACTCCTGCAAAACATCCCCGATGATCAGATCTTTATCCATTCCTCTATCTCCTCTCAAAAATGGAGTACCAGCTAAAGTTATTCGAAGTGAATCACACTTGAGTTTTTCGACGATACCTTCTTCTAGGATTTCTTTTAGTCCTTGAAAGGGTCTTCAAAACACACCGACGGTTCGGACTGAGTTGACCTTATTTCGATGATTTATAGCTTTTCACCGTCCTAACGGACTCAGTAGCAGTTATCTCCTTAAAAAACACCGATTCTGTGCTGTTACAGTGTAATAAGAGCTAAGTGGTCCGATACGGGATATTTAAAGGAAAAAGCGAATTTGTTATAGTATTTAGATACTCTCCACTAACTGCATAGTCGTAACACATGTGTTATCACTCTTAAACGTGGATAGCTCAGCTTTCGCTTTTACACCATCCTGTTCTATCGTTACGCTATATTTCTTATCCCGAGGTAACCAAAGATCAATGAAGCCATTGGATTGGGACTTCATGGTTTGATCCATAATCACATTGCCATCAGTATCTTCGATATAAACACTAAACTCTTGTTCCGTTAATTCCCCTTGGCATCCAGTCAAGCTGTGGGTTGCACAGGGGTGTGTATCCTTAACGTACGGCGCGATGGAAACAAAAAACTCATCTTTGGGTAAGTCATATTTTGTCGATTTATTGTTGCTGTCGGTCACAATGAGCTGCTCTGAAGTGATAGAAGCAGATAGGTTTTTCATGCCGCTTGAACTATATTCCTGTACTAATTGCTTAACATTAGAGGTATCACTTGCCGCAGGTGTCTCTTTATCGTTCCCTCCCACAACCAAATATGCCCCTAAAGCAACTACAACAACAGCTCCAGAAGCTATCCAAGTTTTTCTCCTCATGATATTCATCCCCTTCTCTTTGTTAACTGATCCCAAGGCTTTGATATCGTACTCTTCGATTCAATTATTCTCATTACACGAACAGTTCACATATGTTTTCTATTATATCATTATTACATTATCATATGTTCGGACAATTGCCCCGTCAAAATAGTGAATATTCACGAAATCTTTATCATTGTTGTTAATAGAGCATTAAAAAAAGGCTTCCTCTGGTTATTCACCGAGAAGAAGCCTTACATCTTGTTACATGGTTTAAGCTTGCAAATTATTTACTAGATCACGAACGACTTCGGCTAGCGGAGTGGCAGGACGATTCAGTACTTTCTCCAGATCGCCACTTTCAATATTCAGCCATCCTTCGCGAATACCACGTTGAATCGCCACAACGAATGGCAGAGCAGCTTCTGGTACACCGACTTCAGCCATAATTTTCGCATAAGCTTCGTCGTCAACCTGCAGCACTTTGATTTCTTTACCAATTACTCCACTTACAATTTCAGTCAGTTCTTCTTGTGTTAAAGGTTTGCCAGACAATTCATAAATGGTATTCTCATGTCCATCTCCTGTTAGAACATTAGCAGCAGCTTCTGCATAATCTCCTCGTGCTGCCCAGCCAACTTTACCGCTACCGGCAGAAGTTACCCATGGGGCACCTGCTACTACTCCTTGAATAGATCCAACCTCATTCTCCATATACCAATTGTTGCGAAGGAAGCTGTAAGGAATTCCGGTTGCTCGAATGGCCTCTTCTGTTACACGGTGTACTTCAGCAAGGAACAGCTCACTCTTCTCTGCATGTCCTACGCTTGTATAAGCAATGAATCCAACACCTGCTTTGGCGGCAGCATCAATAGCTGCTTTATGTTGGCGAATCCGAGTCTCGTTATCTCCATCTGAAGATACAATTAGCAGTCGATCCACACCGGCAAAGGCTACATCCAGTGTCTCCGGTTTATCAAAGTCCCCTTGGCGGACTTCCACTCCACGCGCTTTCAGAGCACTTGCTTTATCTGGATTCCGAACACTAACTACAAGATCCCCTGCGGACACACTTTTAAGTAGTGATTCTATAACTAATGATCCGAAATGACCTGTTGCACCTGTAATAGCTATTTTCATGTTGATTGCCTCCTCAAATTAGGATTGTAATAATCCATTTAATAATATTTGTTAACCTGTAACTATTGTAGTTACAATTAAAAAGAATGTCAACTCCTTTATATTTCTAGCCTTCTTAAACCTAATAAGTACAAATAACCCTCACTGTTTCCGGTTGGAATACAGCGAGGGCTTGAATGAATATCTCAGCTCCATATTAACTTAATAATTGTCCCTTTACCTGCTTGACTCTCAACAACAATCTGACCACCCATGCATTCGATCAATCCTTTAGAGATCGCCATGCCAAGGCCAGAACCGTTGGAGGTAGTTGCTGTATCCGTACCACGATAATATCGCTCAAATAACCGAATCATTGTTTCTTCATCCATTCCATCACCGTCGTCAGCAAATTGAATGATAAATCCGCTGTTCTTACCTTTAAGAATTAGCGAGACAGTTAGCTTGGTATCCGGTGGGTTATGGAGCAGCGCATTCGCAGTTAAATTGTTGACAACCCTATCTAACCAAGGCGTATACAATTGAGCTCTAACTTCGGTATGTGCAGGGTGAAATACAATTCGCTGCTTCCCATAAGCAGGATTAGCAGCAGCCTGATCGAGAGCCTGTTTCAGCCAAGTGTTTAATTCAACTTCCATCAATTCAGGCGGTTTAATTCCTGACTTTAGACGATAGGTCATCGCAAGATCACTGATCAGCATGTCCATATGAGCCGATTTATCTAGCATCGTTGTCGTAAACTTACGGACTTCCTCATTCGACCAATCATATGAGGGCTCCGCCAGTAAATGGGCATATCCTGTGATAGAGGATAATGGGGTTTTCAAATCATGAGTAACACCGGCAATCCATTCCTCACGTAAGCTCTCCGTCTCCTCCCGCATCACTTGATCTCTCTTCAAGGTTGCCGATAATTTCTCAATCGAGACCATCACATCAGCAAAAACACGGAATCTTCGTCTCCATTTCCCGGCGGGTGTTCGACTGCGGCGATGTCCTTTACGATCCGTAGGTTCTGTATAAATGGCATTTCCGATGGAATCGAGCCATACGAGCATATGTAGCATAGGTGCACCAAAACGATGCGCTTGCCATAAGGAGAGCAACACGAACGCGATCAATAAAGCGATAAGCATGACAGATGAGCCTATGATTACTACTTTAACCTCTTCAGGTACCCAAACAGTTTTTCCTGGATCTGTTCCTTTGATATTAGGTTCTCCAATGATCCAGGTACGACCTGACTCCTTATCAAAAGAAGATAGCACATGGTAGCCATATCGATCACTGTACATTGTGCGAAGTGCTAGCTCTGGGACGGAATACTCGGTGGGGATCATATTTGGTCTGTTATACGAGAGCATTTCCTTACCTGACGAATCTATAAGTTGAACAAAAGCCTGTGCCGATTTAATCTCTTTTTCAAGATCCTCTGGAAGTAACGACTCCCCATTTACATCTGTGAATGAAGCTTCTTTCACTTTCTTTAGTAGAGGATCTAATACATTAGGTGCACCATATACCAGTGTGAACTGCTTACCATTCTTTTCTTGAATCCAAAGGGCCAGTTGATAAGGAAACGGCTGAGCACCCATCCAATAGGCAACTACTTCTCCAGGACCATAATGATTAGGTACATCTTTAGGTGTATTATAGGCACTTTCAACTTGCCCATCTTCATTAAGACTTTGTAGCCAGCCTTTATTTTTCTTCACTTGTTCCAGTAAACTTGGGGCAAAATGTATCCCATCCTCATCAATCTTAGATGATTCCACCAATTGCTCAAGACCAACATTGGCAAAATCACGCGTGAGGCTGATATCAAGAAACCGCAGTAGGATCCAAGTCAGCGTTACAGCAGATATAGAGAGAACTACTACACCTGTAATTGCAAGCTGCAGTACAAACTTTAACGTTAGCCGTCGCTTGATATTCATGGCATAAACAACCCTTGGCGTTCTACTTTAACCAGCTTGTAACCAAGACCTCTAACGTTAACGATAAATTTCGGATCAGATGGGTCAGCTTCAATCCGTTCTCTAATACGGTGAATGTGTACCATGACCGTGTTATCGTCACTTAACGATTCTTCACCCCAAACTCTTTCATATAATTCGCTTTTGCTGAAGATTTGATTGGGATGTTTGCATAAGAACAAGAGCAACTGGAATACAAGGGCCGGACAAGAGACCGGCTCTCCCTCAACCAGCAGCTCCCCTGCTGCTTCATCTAGTGTAAATCTCCCGTAATCGTAAACGTTCGAAGATTTACTAAGAACGGGCCCCGCTTTCTTTTCAGCACTGTTATAGTTCGGCGAACTCAAGTACCTCCGCAGCTGCGCTCTTATACGAGCAACCACTTCGAGTGGATTAAAGGGCTTGGTGATATAATCATCTCCCCCTATAGCAAATCCAGTCAGCTTATCAAAATCAGAGGTTCGAGCAGTAAGAAATAAGATAGGTGCATCCGTCGTCTGCCGAATAAAAGGACAGATCTCAATACCACTGCGTCCCGGCAGCATTACATCCAATACAATCAAATCGTATTTTTTGGCTTCACAGGCACTAATAGCTTCTTCACCCGTTACCACAGTATCAATATTTATATAACCTTCCTTACGCAGCACTGTTTCCATAATCTCCAAAAGCGATTGTTCATCATCCACAAGCAAAATCGAAGCTTCATTCATTGTGAAATTCCCTTTCCGAATAACCGATGTATTTATCATCATAGCATGATTTTATACGCGATCAATCGCACGTTCCTTAACGGAAGCTTAATTCGTATTCGTCTACTCCTCAAAAAGTTAAGAGCGTATTAATACTGCGTTTCAGAAGAGCTAAGACTCATTTGCTACAATTTAACTATTGGGAGGTGATATTCTTGAAAAACAGCTCTAAGAAAATTATCAATAAACCGGGAATGTCAGCAAAAACAGCTTTGGCAATTGGATTTCTTACCTTGCTATTAACAGCTTGTGGAGGAGGAAAAGCGGAAATGAATGATAGAGAATCAAAAGAATCAGTGTTCCTGCCTGATAATCTGCCAAAATTTCTGCTTAAAGGGAACTATAAAGAAATGTATTCCCACTTCAGTCAGCCTTTGAAGGATGAGGTGAGTGAAGCTGAATTAGCTGAGACCGCTAAGGAATTCACTAAGGATATACAGACACTGAACAAGGCTTCCGCTATGCAGCTTAATGGATTTGATCGACGTACATGGGTCAGTGATGCGGGTAATAAAGGGCTTATCGGAATGTTTGATCCGGATGGAACCATTTCATTAATCCAGATTCAAGAACTGAAAGCTTCCCCTGAAACCGACATGAAGCTTAGTAAGCATGAATATGCATTACCGTTCCAAGGCGACTGGTTTGTATTTTGGGGCGGAGCGAATGTACTTGTGAATTATCACTATGAAGTAGAAATTCAGCGTTACGCTTATGATTTCATCCAAGCCAAGAATAACTACTCTTATAAAGGAGATCCGCTGAAAAACAAAAGCTATTATGCCTTTGGGACAAATATTCTCGCCCCTGCGGATGGTACAATCGTATCGGTCGTGAATGATATTAAAGATAATGAACCTGTCGGTGTCATGAATCCAAACCAAGCAACCGGCAATAACGTGGTCATTGATCACGGAGGTGAATACAGTCATCTGGCTCATCTCAAAAAAGGTTCAATTACAGTTAAGCCGGGCGATAAAGTTAAAAAAGGCGATATCATTGGGCTGACAGGTAACTCAGGCAACACTAGCGAGCCCCATTTACATTTCCAGATCTCAGACGGCGTAGATTTGTTCAACTCTCGTTCTATCCCTGTTAGATGGGAGAAAGGATTGAAGCCGATCCAAGGCGAGACGATTAGTGCTGCTGAATAGCGATCATTGTTGATGGTAAAGGTTGTCTCCCCAGAAGATAGTTGGTCGAGATAACCTTTACCTACGCTGGTATACATATAATCTGATCCTTTTACAAATATTAATAGACCTATAATGACGATAAATGGAGCTCTTTCAATGAAGAATGGATGTGTGTAAATCAGATGTCTTTACTCCTAGGGTCACATGTATCCATGACTGGGCCAAAGATGCTCCTTCGAGCTAGTGAAGAGGCAGCATCTTATGGAGCGACCACTTTCCTAATTTATACCGGTGCCCCTCATAATACACGTCGCAAACCCATTGATGCTTTGAATATTGAAGCTGGACAAGCTCACATGAAAGTTAACGGCATTTCTAATATTGTTGTGCATGCTCCGTTTATTGTTAATTTAGGAAATACGTTATCTGCACAGGTCTTTGAGCACAGTATTACGTTTCTTCAATCAGAAATTATAAGAACCGAAGCTTTAGGCTCTACACAGATTGTCCTCCATCCCGGTTCCCATGTTGGTGCTGGCCCACAGGCCGGAATCTCTCGGATCGTTGAAGGCTTGAACGAAGTACTGTCAGATAAACGGAATGTTCAGGTTTCATTAGAAACCATGGCGGGAAAAGGCAGTGAGTGTGGTGTCTCTTTTGAGGAACTTGCGGCTATTATTGATGGAGTGAAGTACAATGAGCGGTTGTCGATTTGTTTGGATACATGCCATATTCATGATGCTGGTTATAATGTAAGAGAAGATTTTGATGGCATATTGGATCAATTCGATCGCGTAATTGGAATAAAGCGCCTAAAGGCCATTCACATAAATGATTCAAAGAATATCATGGGCTCACGAAAAGACCGGCACGAAAATATCGGACATGGATATATTGGCCTTCAGGCACTGCGATATGTAGTCCACCATCCTCAACTATCGACCATTCCCAAACTCCTAGAGACCCCCTCCATCGGTGAAAAAAAATATGTCAATGCACCTTATAAGCATGAGATATCCTTGTTAAGAGGAGAAACTGATGAGCCTATAAAAAAATAAAAAACCGCAAAAAAATGCGGCCTCTATCAATATAATCAATTATTCTTTGGTAGGATTTTTCGTAGCAGATGCGGTTTCATTCGCTTGGATTTTTTTTAGAGCGTTTTTCTTCGCGGTTAACTCTTTTGACAGATCAGATTGCAAACGATTTAAAGTCTTTACCTCATCATTTAGCTTTTTGATACGGGTCATTTTACTACTTAAATCCGTGTGCGACTTGCTAAATTTCATATCCTGTTCTAATTGATTAATTTTGAATTTGGATTTTTCTTTTTTGTTCTGCGTGTTCTTGATTTTGTTTTCAAGCTCCGTAATTTCTTGTTGAAATTTATTGATCATTGGTTTAGTAAAATTAATTGCCATTCTTACACCTCATATCATATTGTGTTGCTGAGAGATTATTCTACTATAAAAAGACCAAAAAAGCACACTCAATTGAGTATGCTTTACAGGTTCGTACCTTTTAAAAATAATCAGAGAAATAAGGATGCTCTGGTCTAATCAATCCTTCAAGTAAAAGAATCGTGGCTTCATTCGTCTGAATACGGCCGATTCGAGCCAAGTAGGTTGGCCGCTTATAACCCATTAACATCGTAGTTAATGTAGGAATATCAATCGTAAGTGAAGGATTTACGCCCCCTTGTTGTAAGGTCCCCTTCCCTTCTTTATCTACGGTTAACGTAAAGGTACCTCGGTTCCATTCCAGCATTGGATCGCTCAAGTTAAAAATAAGCGTACAATCCTTATCCTGACGTTTAAACGGATACTGATCAATAAATAATTGAACATCCACAATCCGAGCCATAAAATATGGAGCTATCGTTTCCTTGATGTCCCCATCATCTAATATAAATGACAACGGTTCCCCTTTATAAATATCCCCTTTGACCAGCTTAATCATTGAAAAATGCGCACTTATAAAATTCCATAACCCCGTTCGAGCTTCTTCGTTAATGTATACCATTTCTTTAATATAGAAGATCTCCTCGGCAATCCAATATAACAAATATCCCATGGGTAAATCATCGTGATTATAATAAATTCCCACTGTCATATCATCTAAATCCCACCGCAAATATTCTTCCCACGCTAACTCATTACGAATCATCGCGCCATGATGCTGCACTGCAAACTGATCATAGATCACTTTGATGTCCGGATGTTCAATGTTTACTCGTTCTACGTTTCCTGGAACATTTCTTTGTTTGGGTAGCTGGGTATCCGGTACTTCAAATGATATTTTGTCGGTGATGATTTCCCAGCCTTTTCTTCTATAATAAGGGATTGAATACGGATAAAGATAAGATATCGATTGTTTACGATCCCGCATTTTAGTTAAAGCGTGAAGCATCAGTTTATTCATTAAACCCAAATTGGCGTATTCGGGATAGGTTCCAACACCCGTTAGTCCACCCATCTCATAAATATGCCCAAAAATATTAACCTGAAATGGGTATACAGCTAATTGAGAGATGAGCTTGTCTCCATCAAACCAACCTACAACATCTGCGTACTTAAGAACTGGCAACTTGGCCTGAGTGATTTCACGATTCTCCCAGCCAAAGATCTGCAGATCACGGTTGGTCACTTGAAATACATAACGTAGTAGATTATTAAATTGCTCTGCGTGCTTAGTTTCGACATTGGCTAATCTGATTCGATCCTGTAACTTACTGCGACTCACTGTTATTACCTCCGATAAATGGTCCACTTTTTCAGCTTAGAATACTAGCTTGTTCACATTGACTCAACGCATAGTATTCTTTATATACGTTGAATCAATGCATAAGGTGTCCATTATCTTGAGATTTCTTTATCTTTACCCAGTGAGTTTCTTTGCAATCTTGGGATTAACGCATATGCAAATGTGATAAATGGACTTAGCCATAAGAAGGTCGCATAAGGTGCATATTCTATAACGGGTACACCCAGAGTCACCGCGAAGAAGGCCCCGCTAACGCCCCATGGAATCAATGGATTAACTAGCGTACCGCAATCTTCTAATGTACGGGATAATGTCTTCGCTGGTATGCCTCGTCGATTATATTCATCTTTGAACATTTGCCCTGGCAAAAGGATCGACAAATACTGTTCGCCAGTCATGCCATTTACAGCAATGGATGAAGCACCGCTCATCAGAACGATACTACTCTTACGCTTGAG
The DNA here is from genome assembly GCF_000758585.1 of Paenibacillus sp. FSL R5-0345. Classification (NCBI taxonomy): domain Bacteria; kingdom Bacillati; phylum Bacillota; class Bacilli; order Caryophanales; family Paenibacillaceae; genus Paenibacillus; species Paenibacillus sp. FSL R5-0345. The sequence goes on along the minus strand of NZ_CP009281.1, from coordinate 3,274,716 downwards.
TGGTTGAATGAGTTTACGGAAAAAGGCCTCGATGACGCCACAATGCTGAATCAAACCACCTAAAGATAATGCAATTAAGATTAAAGATACCGACCACATCATCGATTGCATCCCGCCGCGATTCACGATAGAAGCAACCATTTCATTCGCGATATTACTGTTATATCCGCTCTGCATTACACTAAACCAGACATCGATTTCTGTCTGCTGTTGAATCAAAGCCGTCACAAGAAGACCACTGATAATACCTACAATTAGCGTAGGCAGGATCGGAATCCGCTTAATCGAGCAGACAATGACAGCTAGCGGAGATAGCAGCGTTAACCAGTGAATATGAAATCCATCTTGTAAGGCAAGCTTAATATCTTTAATCGAGGATAAGTCGATCGAATTTCCCTTTGGTGCAAACAAGAAAAAGACAGTGGTGATCACAAGCGCTGGGAATGTAGTGTAAACCATATTGCGAATATGTGTAAATATGGGGATACCAGCCACTGCAGGTGCAAAATTCGTAGTATCGGACAGCGGCGACATTTTATCACCAAAGCAAGCCCCACTGATAATCGCTCCAGCAGCCAGCGTTGGGGAAATCCCCGTAGTTAAAGCAATTCCCATTAAAGCAACGCCGATCGTGCTTACTGTTGTGAATGAGCTCCCAGTGAACATCGAGACGATGATCGTGACATATAGTGCGCTCACCGCAAAATAATTCGGATTAATATAATCCATACCATAATATAATAGCGACGGCACCGTACCGCTCATCATCCATACCGCGATCAGAATTCCGATCAGCATGAGGATTAGAATCGGCATGATGGCCGTTTGTATCCCTTGAATAATGGCAGATTCGATCTTTTTCCAAGAGAAACCAAACATCCCTAGTAAGGCGGCCGTGCCTATTGTTGTTACGAGAAGCGGTATATGCGGCTCCGCTTTCAATAGAAAGATGGATACAAACAGAAGTGCTAGAATAAAGATGATAATGATGAAACTCTTTGTAAAACTAAGCTGACGTTCCATGACGATAATGCTCCTTAACATTGTATTAGGTATACTTTTCAAAGACTGTATATGCTTCCGCACTTTTAAGCTTTTTTGCTTTTAGGCATTGAAGCGCAGAGGTAATCTTAACGAAAAGACTGAGAACAGTCAATGTAAAGAACATACATTGAAGGAATTTCCATAAAAAGTTCATAAGTATATGCGAGAAATAAAAAAAGTGCTGGCAATTATGCCAACACATTTGACTTGGTTCTTAACCCAGCTCACTACAAGTTTAATTGTCAGTGTTTTTAGTTGTTCTCGGTTCAGATTCAACGTAATTTAACCGGTAAGATTGACTCCCTAACAACATCCTATGACCCTGAAATTCATCATATAGATTTATACGAATGCTTCCTCCCCTTAATATTTTGTGGAAGTTACTATTAAATGAGATTGAGTATGATTTATTTTTACCCATTGGCAAATCAGACCCCAGTTGCAAAGTCTTCTCCATGGATTGTCCGAAAGGGTCAATAATTTCTAAAACTAGCTTATGCTCATAGGAACCTGCTTCAAAAGCGTCATTTTCAAATAAGCTATAATTCATAACTATATCTAATGTACCTTTCTCTTCAGTAATCGTACCCACTGCATTTGCAACCGAAAGGTTGTATGGGAATAGATCTACACTTGTTAGATTATTCTGTGAGTTTACTGTCATAGGGGTAAGTGCTAATTTAACACTATTGATAAATCCAGTGGATGTTCCCCCTAAATCTGTAAGCTTACCGTCAGCAACCCCTTCCCCAATATAAAGCACAAGCTCAGACGTATTCACCCCTTGCGGAAGTTTACTCCAGATTGTAACCAGGTTTTTACCATTTGGGCTAGTTGGAGTTATCGATTGGCTAACCATCGCCTTAAAAAATTGGTTGTCAGGTGTTTTATAATAAGCCACAAGCTGTGCCTGTTTCGACTGGCGTGGTTCTTCGTTAATCATTTCCAGTTCCGTATAGATCAAGCTAGAACTGTTTTCATTATAAGTAGTTGTCCAACGCTCGCGAACTTTTGCTTTTCTGCCTAACGAGTTCATTTGGTAAGATTCACCTGCAGCAATCGTATTGATCACATTATTTAGCGAATTTGTATTCATAGAGAGAAACTTCGTGACTTCATCTCCGGAGGTGTCTTGCAACACTATCTTTAGCTGATTGAAACTATAAGTATATGGAACTCTCGCTATCACATAGATCTCTGTCGCTTCATTAGGAGCAAGTATCGATTGCGTATTTGTGGTCACGATCTGGGCTGTACTGCTAAGATCACTCATTCCTGCTTTAACTATAGCTTTTAAAGAAGGTAGCTGTACTGAGGTTAAGCCGGTGTTACGGATGCTGATAGTAGTTACGATTTGATCACCATCATCCCAAGGCAAACGCTGATAAGATCCAAGTTTCACCATGAATTTCCCGTACCTATTCTCGACCGAATACCCTTGTCCTATCAGATTATTTATTTCTAGAGCATAAGGTATGTTATACAGCGCAGTTGGGAAAATAACCTTGTCATCAACAGCAGGTTCCGTCCACTCTAGCTTTAAGGTACCTTGATTAAGTATTAATGGTACATCCGCCCTGAGACTGACGATCTTCTCTTCAAGCGGTTTCAAGGTTACATTCGCAAGTGCTTTTGAATCTACTGGAATATTAAATCCCTCAGCAGCTTTAACCGTAAGCTCGTATGCAGGTAGAGTGATAGGTTTATTCCCAAGATTCTTAAGACGGAATTGAAGATTCCATTTCGCGGAGTCATTCTCCGAATATACGGAAGCACTCTTCAATTGCGTTTCAACCGTATTATTCTTAACAGAAATCTTCTTAACAGCATAATTAGCCACAGCAAAGTCGACAGTTGTTAATGCAGGAAGCTTAAACGATTTAACAGGAAGCGTTATTTTCAAAGTTTCATCTTCTTGTGCAAATTGCAATATCATATGTTCAGTCTTCATATAGGAAGGAACTTCTGTTAAATAGTAAACCGTCTTCTTCTCTTGGGACTGTACATTGATACTGCTTCTGGCATCCTCCAGCTTAAGTTCGAACACCGAGCCACCGGCTGATTTCAGGTAAGCAATATAAGTGGAGCCGCTTAGCACTTTTTTATCCAAATTCGTGAAACTAACGCCTACTCTCATATATACTTTTCCATTTCTTTTAAGCCTTTGTAGACTTTCCGCTTTGATGTTTACTAGCAGATTATCCATCGTGAGCTTCTTGCTCTGGCCTTGTGGAACGACAACGGAATAACTTGCCGGAATGGCGAATTCACCTAGCTTTTTCTGATAATTCTGGCTACTGAAATCCCACTTCAATAGGGTCACTTTAGTGCCGTTCAATTTAGTAGACTGTCCAACATTCACATAGTAAGTTACAATTTGGCTACTTTTTGGAGGGATGTTTTTTTTGGTAACATCTCTCGTGACAGGTTTGCCTTGAATGACAGCCCCCCCAGTTGTAGTAACCTTTGAGAAATAATCAACGTGAGCTACACTATTGCTGCTACCATTGCTATAACTAAGTGTGTATATAAGTATATTGCCGCTCGGTTGCTCAATAATATCCATATCTATTAGCTTCACATTGACATTTTTTTTTAAAGCGATCGTACCAAGTTTGTCCAGCGTGAATACCGCTGTAGCTGAAGCACTTGTCGATGCTGCATATATGCTGTTTGCAAAAGGTTGGCTTAATAGCATTGCGCTGAGCAGAACTACAGCATATGTCTTTAGTGATTTGTGCATGAGTCCCCCTCCTTATACAAAATCCTGTTTTAATACATCTATTCGTTTAGAACGATTGTTACTCGATTCTGGATCAACTTTGCAACAGCTTCCGCAGATTTTTGTCCACTGAAGAATGATAAGGACTCCTCTCCAATAATAGAAAGCACTTTAGTATTCAGTTCCGCATATTGATCTACTGTATGAATGATTTCTTTAAACTTAGTAAATTCTTCATCAGAAACCTTAGCCGCTTTTCCGGTTGGTAGCTTATATGCTCCACTTTTCACCTTTTCCTGAATATCGTTTAAATTCTTATCGTTCACGGATTGGAGCAGAGAGAATCCTTCTCTATCTTGCAATGACTGTGCTTCTTCAGATAACAAGAAGGTCATAAACTTAAAAGCTTCTTCCTTCACCGGAGTATTGGCTTGTATGGCGAGCGAAGATGAAGGAATGATTCTCATACCACCAGTCTGACCTGCATGTGGCTTTTGAAGGTACACCGGATTTTCAAAGTAAGAATATGGACCATCGATAAAGTCTGTTGGTGACCATATAACGATGGAGTTAAATAGCTGATTACCTATCTCCGCTGGCTCCGCAGTCAAAACTTGTTCTTTATACATTTTCTTGACTTGTTCCAACAGCTCCACAAAATCAGGCGAGTCGAACTTCGCTTGTTTCGCTTCACTATCAACAAACAAATTATAATTATCAATAGCCATTTCTTGGAGTGTCATTTCCGCTGGGTAATCCGTTAAGGCATACAGTTTGTTTTTACCGTCCTTCCCAGCCTGTTGTATAATTTCCTTCGATAGCTCTCCAAACTCTTTCCAATTCCACTTCTTATCGTCAATCTTCACATTAGAGTTCTTAATCATATTCCCGTCACCTATGAACGCTCTAAAAGCGAACCCGGTAGGAATGAAATATAGGCCGTCGTTTACCTTCATTGCGTCCAAAACATTCATTTCTAAATCACTCTTATTTACCGTTTTATCGTGTTCAAATATATCATTCATGTTCACAAGCAACTTTTTATTCACATAATCATTGATTGAAAAGGCGCTTACATCAAAAATATCTGCACCTTTTCCAGAGAGTAGGGCTGTATTCGTTGTTTTTTTATATTCTACATAACCATTCTCCCCCCACTCATTTCCCACTTCTTTATATGCCTTAATTTGTAAGTCGATATCCGGGTATTTCGTTTCAAACTTTTTCTCCAGCGCCGTATAGAATGCACTCGATTCTGCTAGAGATAGAGTCAAGATTGTCTTCCCCTCTTCAGTTGTCGTCTCCCCCTTACCTTCCACTTTCTCATTACCTCCGGAATTACATGCCGTTGTCATTATCAACGCACCCATTAATAGCACAAAAATAGACCTTTTGATCATTTAATTTCCTCCTATTTTCTCGTTTATATGATTTCTTATTGCAGTCGAACTCGATTCCCGTCTTCAAGAGGTTCACTACTTTCCAGAATAATTGAATCCTCCTCATAGAGAATATCTGATTGAATCATCGTTTCTTTCTCGTTTTTTTCACTGGAGTGAATACGAACTTTTTGAGCGACAAAGACATTGCCTAATGCCCCCCGCTGCTCATCAACTTTATAGACAAACAAACCTTCACGATCCTCATGAATAGCTTCATTGGATAGGAGTAGTCCCTCTTGGAGTGAATGTTTTTCGATTTTGATCCGAGCCTGTTCACCTCCTTTAAGTTCTGGATCAACGACTTTTATTCTCAAATTCTTTTGAGGAATGGTTTGAGTTTTCCCGGACTCATTACTAGAGGGGCTATCAGTACGTGACTCTGAATTCACAACTTCTTCAATTAAGCCGCTTAGGGTCCGGGTTTCTTGTCCATGATTCATATCAACCTCAACCTCTATCTTTTCTCCAGCAGAAATCCCTAAATTGGACAAATGCACGGAATCCATAACAATATCCAATCTGTAACCCCGACTACTGTTGGATACAATTACATCCGGTTCTCCCATTGAAATTAATCCTTCGACGGCACTTAATTTTGAAATCAATCCATCGAACGGAGAGAGTAGTTGTTTCTCAGTTGTTAGACGATTTTTAAGTCCGCTAATCTTATTTTCCTGGGCTAAGATATCTAATTTACCTTTTTCGATATCACGTCTTGCATTTCTGATTTTGAATTCATCCTCCTCCAGCGCGGATTGGATGAACTGATCTTGCCTATTTTGTTGATCAATTTTCTGCTTTTCTAAATTTGTTATTTCATCTTTCAATTCTTGCTCAGCAGTTTTGCTCTCATAGATAATAAGCTTTTGTCCCTTTTTTACACGTTGTCCTTCTTTCACTAGAATTTGTTCGACCTTTAGTCCGGAAGTATTCGAAAGTTTAACTTCAGCAAGTGGCTGCAAGACCCCACTACCTTCAATCCTAAATAAAAGATTTCCCTTTGTTGGTTTTTCGGTTCTAACTTTCGGCAAGGTCAAAGATTGTATCGTGTTACTGAACAATGTAAAAAACAACAATAATCCCATAAAAGCCATGAAGACGACTTGAATATTTCGTTTACGTCTACGATCAGCCGACTCTATACCTAACTCCATATCCCGTCATTCTCCTCCAATCAACCTTTGATACCAGACAATTGAACGCCTTCAATAAAATACGATTCCGCATACAGAAACAGCATCACCATCGGAGCCATGTAAAGTATGGATGCAGCAAAAGCAATTCCTCTCTCGCCTTCATTGATCCTCGATAAAAAGACTGACAATGGCTGCTTAAACGGATCATCTAGAAAAATAAGCGGCTGCTCCACCATATTCCAATAATCAACGAACAATAATATGACGAGTGCTGCCAGACCAGGTTTAATCATCGGAAGTATAATCTTGTAGAAAATCAAAAAATGTCCAGCACCATCCATTTTGCTTGCTTCGATATACGCATATGGTATATCTAGCATGAACTGTCTGAGCATAAACACACCAAAAGCTGCGAAAATTCCAGGCAATATAATTGCATATGAACTATTTAATATTCCGAGCTTATCCGCCATAATATAGTTCGGTACTAGCGTCACTTGGAAAGGCATAAGTATCGTTAGGACATAAATAAGAAACAAAGGATCTCGTCCCCGGAATTTCAGCTTCGAGAAAGCATAGGCAGCGAGTGCTGCTACCAATGTTTGTCCTGCAATGATGGGCACAACCATGAATACTGAGTTCCAAAACATCGTCAGATATTTAGGGTTGTCTAGAAGAACCTTAGTATACTGGTCCAAGGACACTTGATCCGGCAGCAATTTTAAATTTACAAAAGGATCTTCTCTCCCTTCAATCACCTCATTCATTATCCCGATAGGTCCATAATTGATCTCAATTTCTTTCTCTGTCATAAGCGAATTTGTGAATGTGATCACAATCGGGAATAATAACAAGACTGCAATAACAGCCATGAAGAGTGTTAATGCCCCTTTTCGCAACACTTTGACAACTGGCACAACCTTTTCACCCCTATTCCATGAATTGTCTATGCCTCCGTTCAAATGTAAACAATCCCAACACAATCAATAAAATACAACCAAACATTAAGGTCGCCGCGGCAGTCAGCTTCTGAACATCGAGCGACATGAACATATTGTTCATATAATGCTGCAGCATGTAGATACTGTCATGCGGATACTCGCCTGCGATCAAGTACGTTTCTCGAAACACTTTGAATGAATTAATGATCGACATGATGACCACAAAAAACATCGAAGAGGTTAGATATACAAGTGTAATACTGCGAAACTGCCGTAATCGACCAGCACCTTCAATTTGAGCCGTTTCATAATAATCCTTTGGAATTTGCTGCAATCCCGCCAAGAATAAAATCACGTTATAACCGATGTTCTTCCATAAATAAACAACAATGATTACATTTCTAGCTGCATCCGTCTTCATCCAATCCACACGATCGATACCGAAGTTGTTCAGCCAGGCGTTAAGCGAGCCATTCCAATCGAAGAGCATCTGCCAGATCAGAATGATGGAGGCGACAGGTACGACAAGCGGCAACACGTATCCAGTCCTCAGCCAATTCCGAAGATATGTATTTTTATTCAATAACATCGCTAATCCTAACGAGAGCACAAGCATTAGTGGAACACTTATCAGGCTAAAATAAAATGTATTAGATGCTGCTTTACGGAAAGAATCGCTATCTAGCAGCTCTCGGTAATTATCAAACCCTACAAAGTGGCCCTCTATCGTGCTGTCCATAAAAGAATAGAATACTCCCATAACAAACGGTATAAGGTAAAACATCGCGAATCCGATACCGCTTGGTGCCAGGAACATTATTGCCGCTGAGCCATCCTTTCGGAGCCATTTCTTCATAATTGGATTTATCATTCTTTCAGTAACCTCCTTCATGTACTTAGAATAAGTAAAACTTTTTAAAAAGAAGTACGGTATATATTAAGTATTTCTTAAATTTCAAAGAATGAAGATGTGGGGTCACAGAAAAACCGTTGATAGAATTATCAACGGCTAAAAGAGTTAATATAAAATTCAATCTTTTGTTTAATCATTCATTGCTTTCTAATTCTTCGAGTACAACTCCACAGCCTGCGTATCCATAATTGGATTTGTATATTTCTCTAACGTTATCGTTAATGGCTGAGGATAGTTCTTCGCTTCCGCACCAAAATTATATCCAAACTCGTTCACGGCTGACCCATCCTTAGAAGTCGTATAGCTGCTGAAGCTGCTTGTGGAAGTTGCTCTATTATGTACCTTCCCTTTTGCGTCAGTAAAAGTCTCAGCAAGTCTAGTAGAGCCTTCTAAATATTGAGCATTCTCAAGATTACGTCTTAGGAGGATTTCTCCTTCCTCTACATTATTCTCTTGTTTTGGCGTGACTAACTCGAGTCCACTTCCCGGCGCTTCTATAAGCTGATACTTGTTAAGATCGACGACAATTTTCATCTGATCCTTTTCAACGGCCGAAATTCCGAATGCTTTCAACGAGACGCTGTCTGGCTTGCTCTTTACAATCTTTTCACTGTTTCTGAACACTAACGTTGCCTTGGAATTATCCGAGTAGACTTCAGAGTTATCAGCAGTGATAAGTGTGGGATAATAATACTTCTCCTCGACACCTTCATATTTACTGATCAAAACTGGGTTAATTAATTGGAAAATTTGTTTATCATTGTTCTCGTCATACGCAAGATCGACATAGGTGCTTAGCGGAGTATATTGGACCTCGGTTACTTTAATCTTTTGTCCATCTATGGTCAGTGTTCCGTCTGTATCCAGCATACGTTCCTGTGCTTTGAGCATGTCAGGATCAAGCTCGAAAGCAACATCTAGGCTTGTTCGGTACTTATTGCTGCTGGATAGGAGCGCTTTATCTGAAGTTTCAGTAAGAATAATATTATAGTTTACTTTCTTTGGATATTGAATCGTTGGCGAAAGATTGGTGGAGTATATAAAATCCATAGACTGCCCGGGTTGAATTCGGCTCTCGCTAGCTAGCATACTTAATGATGCGCCTTTGTGAAGAGGCGACTCCTTTATTCCTTCAAATTGAAGCTCAAAATCCGCGTGTATAACTACTTCGTCCGTATTGTTCTGAACACTGTATAAAACATAAACCTTCCGTCCATCTGTAACGGCACCTGTCACATCTATCAGGTATCCCTTGTTTTCCGCACTTTGACCGACCGGCACAACAAGATTCTGCTCAAGGGCACTGGCTAATGCAGGCTCTAACCTTGAGAACGAGCGATATGCTTTGAAATTATCCGTATTTTTAATGCTGACTGATTGTACAGAAGATTGTGTTATTCCTTTATTCGGTAACCCTATCGTATTGTATGTAACCATTAACGCAACCGCTGCAGCTGCTACTACGCCCATACCGGTAGTATAGATACGTCGCTTTTCCTGGTTCTTCCCCTCTACAATTCCTCTTTTCATAGCGTTGTAGATTTTCATTTCTTGCATTGTTTCAACGTTCTGTTGAACCTCATCGATGTTCTTGCGTAGAATACGTTCTTCTTGATCTGTCATTCCATTCACCTCCAATATCGCTATAGATAACTTCGAAGCTGTTTAAGCCCTTCGCGCAACCAAGTCTTAATAGTACCTTCTGGTCTTTTTAGAACTTTTGCAATTTCGATAGTGGTCATATCATGGTAGTATTTAAGCGTTACGACATGCCGATACCTAGGCTTTATCCGATTCATCGCGCGCTCCAGATCAATTCGATCGTTGCTCTTCATTTCCCGCGCCGCTTCCTCCACCATTTTTTCCGTAGGTACCACACGTTTTTTGCGCCTTAACTCATCCATGCAGCAATTAATCGTTATTCGAATCAGCCAGGGTGTGAAGGACTGTTCGTCCTTTAGTTTTTTACGTTTCATCCATGCCCTGCATGACGCTTCTTGGATCACTTCCAGCGTATCTGCTTCTGTTCTCAGATAACTGTAGGCAATGGCGTACATTTTTCGATGCTCCACATACAAACGACTAAAAAAAGCTTCTTCATCCATCTGCGCAAAATCTACCATTCTTACCTCATCCATTGTATTTTCCACCTTCTACCACCCCCTCTGTCTTCGATCAGGAAAATGCATCCATCTCATATACCTATAAGTAAGACGGAGTTGAACGTAAAATCGATTGATTTTTTTCAAATTCATTTCATATGTTGTAAAATAGTAACGTTAAGTACATCCTTTAGAGCATTTTGTGAAAAGAGGTGGATCGGTGCTAAAAGCTGACAGACAGGCGTACATCCTAAAAAAAGTTGAGACCGAAGGCCGTGTTGTTGTTCAAGAATTAACACAGGAATTAAATGTAACCGAAGATACCATTCGAAAAGACTTACAAAGCCTATCGAAGCTGGGGCTTCTCAAACGTATCCATGGCGGAGCCCATAGTCTTATCAGTGACATGAAAGATTTCAATTCTCGCGTAGAATTTAATAGTCAGACCAAAGCTGACCTAGCTAAACGCGCTTGCACACTTATTGAGAATGCAAAAGTTATCTTTATTGACGGCGGCAAGACAAATTTAAAAGTGGCTGAGAACATCCCTGAGCATTTTGATGGAAGAATTATTACTAATTCTCCCGCTATCGCGTTATCACTATGCCGATTGTCTAAAGCTAGTATAACCTTGTTGGGTGGCGACCTTGATAAAAAGAACCAAGTGTTATTCGGAGCTTCAACGCTTAGAGCAATACAACAAATCCATTTGGATCTAACTATCCTTGGTGTATCCACACTGGATTCAAAGGTCGGCATAACTGTTCCCTCTTATGAAGAATCCATAATTAAGAATCAGCTTTTTGAGCAATCTTCCATGGTTATTGCCATAGCTACCAAAGAGAAGCTGGAGAAAATATCTACTTTTTTTGTAGCCAAGGTATCTGCGTTAGACTATTTAATCACTGAAAATACTGTAGACAATAAGATTATTAATAGGTATAACAAACTTGGTGTTAACGTGGTTACAGTATAGATCATTTCTTTTAATGTACAAAAAAAGATGAACACCGCCTGAAGCTTGTGCTCATCTTTCGTTTAAAAAGTTCTCGATAGCCTTATAGGAATCATGATTATGTTGTTTACTATTAATCGTTTTGGGAGTTATCTCAATGAAATGGGTGTTTGGGATATAATCAGAAAGCAATCGTCCATAGGCGTATGGATGAATGGGGTCATGTTGACTAGCAAGGATCAATGTGGGCATCTTTAAGTTTTTCCAAGCCTCACGATCATCATTAGGACAATCCTGGGGCAGCTTCACAAACTTCATCGAGGTTTCTTTTACATAAGGATATTTAAACTGCCCTAAGAGAGACTCTCCCGCATATGACGATACTGAATTTATGGATGTATAGTCCTCTGAATTTTCGTATCTATTTTGGGCGGTCAGGGGATCTGTATCCTGCAGTACATCATGAATTTTAGCAAAAGCTTCACGAACCCATTTCTCTTGCGGTTTATCCTCCCATGCTGGACGAGACACAATAAGCTTACTAACGCTAGCCGGATACCTCAATGCCAAATGAAGAGAAACCCCAGCACCTGTTGAAATCCCTCCAATATTAAATGATTTAATATGAAGGTGTTCCGTTAAAGCTATCACATCCTCGGCGAATTGTTTAAAAGAAAAATCATCCGCATGGCCAAACGACACCGTCTTTCCATGACCTCGAAAATCTAGTGAGATCCTTCTTATGTGATCAGATTGCTTCATTACACCGAAGGTTTGATTGACGTCTCCGCCCAGACCATGAAGGAATACAAAAGGCTCTCCATCCCCTTCATCATCTTCATAATAAAAACGAATATGATCATAGGTAAAGTAAGGCATATTTTCCCCTCCTTTATAAATGACCCGAAACGTCTCTTAGGTAAATTGTATTTCCAGTCTTAACCGATTCTTCTACAGCGAGCATCGCTCTCATGGTAGCCATCCCATCTTCAATCGTTGCACCTACACCTGTATTGTTGTGCAGTACAGAATCTGCGAAACCCTCAATCTGTAATCTATAAACATGTCCATCGGCTCCAAGTGGTCTGTGGTAGCTGTTGTCACTAGCTTTGAAAATTTCTACATCGCTTGATTTTAATGTCCAAGGGTTGTAAGTCTTCCCTACTACCGTTCCGAATTCACCGTATATCTGGAATCCTTCATGCCAATCCATTCGAACCGCAATGGTCAGATCCAATTGGGCTACAAAGCCGTTTTCGAACTCCGCAGTAATAAACCAGCAATAGGCACCGAACTTTTGCGTATTCCACGCCTTAACACTTACAATATTTCCTCCCAGAAATCTTGCAGTATCGAGCAAATGACTTCCATGACCTAACATATAATAGCGTTCCTTATTCGCTTTTGGATCTCCAGCAGGTCTCTTTATATTTTTTCCGGATATAATTACTGGTTGAACATTCTCGGTGACGGTATATCGATAAGTCGAATCACAATACCAAGCTTTTAGACCTATAATCTCTCCCATTTCCTGATCCACGAACTCTTTGGCTGCTATTATACCAGGGTCATATCTCTTCATATTTCCCACCTGCACTTTAAGATCGGTACGATCCACAAGCTCTTGTAGTTCTTCCACTTCTTCGATAGTTACACCTATAGGCTTTTCTACCAATACATGTTTACCCGCACGCACGGCTTGTTTTGCAGCTTCCACGTGAAATTGATCCGCAATGCCGATAACTACAGCATCAACATTCGGGTCTGACAGCATTTGATCATACTCCGTATACACTTTATCAGGTTCATAGATCGCATTCATTCTTTGGAGCAAGAATTCATCCACATCACAGATCGCATAAAGGTTAGCATTTCGTGATCTTCTAATCGAATCAAAGTGTGCCGCCTGAGAGATTTGACCGCAGCCCAACACCCCGATGTTTAATAATTTACTTTCCTTGACCATATTCTTGTCCTCCTAATCTATTTCAGGTAATTTATAGCATACGTTACATCAGCTTCAACTAATCCATGCATAATAATAGGACCGTCATAATTTTTACATAATTCATTTAGGTATTGCTTTAAAGGCAAATTCCCTTTACCCACAGGTTGAAAAATAATCTTCTCTTCGGTTACAAAAGCATCCTTGCAATGTGCAATGGCAATGTAATCTTTCAACGCAGTTAGTGTTTTTGTGATTTTTCCAATAAGGTCTTTATGATCCTGCGGGGTCACAAGATTTGCTGCATCGTACAGAGCCTTAAGGTGAGGGGAATCCATCTCTCTCAGTAATCTTAAAGCATCCTCTGCCGTACTTACCACATTCGCTTGTTCAGGTTCAAATACTAAAGTCACTTGATTTGCTTCTGCAATTTCCAGCATCCATGCCAGACTATGCTGCAATAGTGACCATGCCCTATCTGTATGATTGTCAGGATGAGGACTCCAAAAATCTTCTTGATTCAAACTACCCGTAGAAATAGAAACATAAGGGACAGCTAATGCAGCAGCAGCCTTAACTACATTCTCAAAACAAAGCTGATTCTCAACTATCTTTTTCTCATTTAGCTCCAGCGTATTAAATGTCCCTGAGATCACAGCAATGTTAACCCCGCTGTTTATCGTTGCTTCTTTGATTTGATCGATGATATTCTGACTTATTTCTATAGGTAAGCTCGCCAATCCCACATTAACAAAATTGAATTGAACAGCACTCATACCATGCGCTTTGATTTTGTGTAAAGCGATCTCCATTTCATATTCTAAATATACTTTCGAGAAAATCCCTAGCTTCACAACAAACACCTCCTTATCTATTTTCAATCATACGTTTAAATTCAATTACAAACAATAAATTTCAATTAATAATTGAAAGGATAACTATTAGATCCATATAAAAAAAGTGCTGGCAATCCTGCCAACACTTCATAAACAATTATCGATTTCGATTAATCATATAATTCAATAAATGCTTTAGAAAAGCAATATTACGGGGTATTTTTCTTAACGCCTCCATGGCGAGACAGTAGTGCTCCCACATCTCTTTTCGCGCATCGTCTGCACCAAGGATAGCTACAAACGTTGAATTGTTATTCTCCACATCCTGACCAATGGGTTTACCTAGTAAATGATGATCCCCTTCCAAATCGAGCAAATCATCTTTAATCTGAAAGGCAATTCCTGCATGGTAGGCAAATTTTTTCAAAGCCAGAATTTCTGACTCGTTAACCTTAGCGAGAATAGCTGGCATTACTAGCGAAGCTTCAAATGCAATCCCCGTCTTGTAAAAACAAATCATATTTAATTGCTCTAACGTCAACGCCTTACCCTTAGAGTTCAAATCCATCGCCTGACCCATACAGGTATCTTCTGCCTTTTGGGCTGAATATTGCATTAAGGCAAGCACAGCTTTTGCATCAAAGGAATGAAGTGACGCTTGTTCCTCGATTGACTTCTGAATCAGAAACAGTCCGGTTAGTTCCGCCGTGGCGCTATTATAAACTTCGTGCAGAGTCGCACGGCCTCTCCGGGTTGAGGCATTATCCTGCGAGGGAAGATCATCGAAGATTAGAGAAGCAGTATGCATATACTCCAACGATCTCAGAAGCGGTACAATGTCCGTTTCATCTAGACCATATTCGTTAACACCCATAACCCATGTTAATATAGGCCTTATCCGCTTTCCGTCCCCTTCAAGGCTATAATTAGCTGCATCTATCAGCATCTCTTTCATGACTGGCGTCTCGGCTGGCTTGGCTATCAGCAATTGTTTGTTGATTTGATCGCGGACCTTTTGAATCGTATCTCGAAATTCCGCTTTTTCCCTTTTGCTGTTTTTCAGATTCAAAAGCAACTGATCCCGAAGCAGCTTATCGAAAAAATCCACATCATCCGCTTTCTGCACCATCTGCTGCACAACATGATTAAATTCCGGTTGTCCGGAAGCAAAAATCTCCATGATCTCATTATATTTTTCAATCCCCACACGTGCTTTACAACGCTTGAGTCCATTGATGGCTCGATCTAATATCACCTCACTGGTTTTAGGATCGGAGCGATACACGGTGTGTATTAAATGGGAAATGACCGTCCAGTATAATTCAAAAGGGTTGATCAGATCGGTACGCTGACCACGGTATTGCAAATAATAGGTATAAGGCGTTACAGCGCCCGCTTCCATATCGTCAAACATATCCGCAAAATCATCAGCTAACTGATTGTATAGTCCATAGAAGAAGGTACGTTGATCAAATCCGTCATCCGTGGGAGCACTAATTACGGATCGGACTATTAAACGGGAAGATGAGGATTTTAAAATAATGGGTATAAAAAGCTCTTCATTACTGTATTCCATGTTAGATAGATCCTTCATTCGATCTAACTCCTGGGAATGAAAAAACACAAAGGACTGCTCGAAAAATGCATCCTGCATGTCTTCCCGCTGATACCTCTTAATATACTCAAAAGCCTCCTTAAGCTCCGAATGTACAAATCGAATGAACGGCATGTTCTCCCCGGACCATTCTCCGATCTCCGGCACAACTCTATCAAGGATCGCAGTACGTATCATATGAGAGTACTGTTCTTTCTCTTGTTCGGTTAAGACGCTAGAATCAAGGAGATCGTCAATGAATGGATAAGTAAGTCCATATGAATAACCAAGCCTAATCGCTTCATCAATTCTTTTGCTACGATCCACTGGCGTTACTTCATCGTCCATCTCTTCCATCACATGGAGAATCACCCCAATAATGATCTTGATCAATTTACGCTGCGCTTGTTCGGGATTCATTTCCTTCGGAAGATGGTCTGACACCTGTTTAAGTTTGTCTATCACCCAAATCGTGGCGGTTTCAACGCCTTCCTTCTGAGCCCAACGATAAATCCCAGTGAAACTCATAAAATCCGACTGATCTTCCGCCTTTGTCGAGCCTGGATGAATCATCTGATTTCTAATGTCAGCAACCATACGTTTAATTCTAATCTGTGTATTAGGTGAATCCAACGCTTGCCCCAGATCTCTCATATAAAGATAGGAAACGCTTCGATCCAAATAATCATCCAATTTTCCGGTTTGATTCAGCCATCCTAGATATCTATGATAATCCTGAGAATCAGGTTTCCTTCTCCCTCTCGATAAAAAGGACAACCATGAACGGCGATGAATGTGATTCTTCTTCCACAACCGAAAATCTTCAGTTAAGGTAGACACGTAAGTTTTTTCTTTGAACTGTTCCCGAAGAGCTGCAAAATACTGAGCCGCTTTCTGCTCAGCGATCGGATATCCTGTATCGTCGCTATCTGTAAATTTTTCATTCATAGGTGATGACCTCAACTTCTCTTTTTGTTAACATGACCCATTAGGAAAGAACAGAATTTCTTCCTGAATGAAATGTTCATCAGTTAATACGGTCAAAACGCTTTTGGGTTACGAAAAAGAAGCCTGACGAATCAAGCTTCTTATAATAACTATACACAAATTATTCTATTTTGATTTATCTGCATTATGCTCCTTTACTTGGATCTCCATGCTTAGGGTCGACCCTAATTCTTTTTGAATATATGCTAGATCTGTGATCTCCTCAATATGATATACGCCGCCTGGAAATGGTGAATCATAGAGGAGCTTTGATACTGCTGCTGTCACTTTTGCTGTGACGACGGATTGATTCTTTCCTTGCAATATTAAATCAGCACGCGTGGGCTTCCCCTCTCGATTTCTTCCTCGAGCCTCAACCTTGATAGCGAACTGGTCACTCCCTAAATGCAGCCGCTCCATAGCACGAACAATCCCTCTGTTCACCCAGCCTGTCTTCAACAATCGAACGATCCCTGTTTTTTTGGCTATGGCCAATATTTTGGTTACAAAGACTGAATCCAGACAAAACCGTGTGGAAATAGTCGATGCTTTGAGCGTTCGGGCAAGCGTCTGTTGATCTGAAAAGGGGAAACGATAAGCATAGCGACTCCCTAAATCGTCACCAAAGTGATACAGCTTTCTATCGGTGAAGCTGTCCACCTCTACCTGTCGATTCTTTTGCTTGATTTCAAACTTTTCACCTATACTATTCACTGTCCATTCGATCGCTGCTTTCCCATGAGAATCACCAAGTCCGAGCATTATCGCTATTTCAATTTCTTCCGTCTGTTCTAGCTGTCTTTCCGCTTCAAGAGCCATTAGATTCGTTATACCTGGTGCAAGCCCTACACTAAGAACGGCTTTAGAGCCGTGTCGTGCAGCCTCTTCACTATACGCCTCCATTTGAGATAAAAACGGACCGCTCGCTGATACATCCACATAATGCGTACCACTGTGAAAGCAGGCTTTTACATAATCCGTACGGGTTTGATCCAAACACATGATGACTAGCTTCACTTGTTCAAGTAAATGTGAAGGTACAGGCTTACTGATATCCAACTGTAACGGCTTGACTTTGCCGTGTGTAGATTGACTGAACCGCTCTGCTTTTTCAAGACTTCTCCCTGCTGCAAATACTTTACCTGGATACTTCTTCTCTAATATTTCACATATAGTACGCCCTACATGTCCATAACCACCAACAACAACAATATCTTCTTTTTCCTGCATTTTTATCACCGCATCCTATATAATAGAGTTGATTAAGAATCATTCTCAATTATACGGATTTCACTTCCGTTCACTATCCCACAAATGTGGGGGTTCATTATAATCCATTAAGGACTAGAGGGCTACTCAATGAATACCAATAAACAATTCATTCAAATAAAGAAACAAATCAATAAGCTAGGTATGGTTACTGATTCATCTCACAATTACCGTACTTCTTTGCTCTCTCTCTTACGTGAAGCTGTTCCCTTTGATGCTGCCTGCTGTACTCATGTGGATCCACAGACACTGCTTTCTACCGGTGCAGTTACTGAAGACAATGTAGAGCGAATTCATCCCTACTTGTTCCAGATCGAATACGGGGAGGATGATGTTAACAGCTATGAGCAAATGGTCCATAACAAACGCCTCGTTGCTACAATATACGAAGCAACCGAGCAGCAACCAGAGCGGAGTGCGCGATATCGAAAGGTTTTGACTCCAGCAGGTTTTGGGGATGAACTAAGGGCAGTGCTTATTCTAGGAGAATCTTGTTGGGGCTATTTGACGCTGTACAGAAATGCGGATCAATCGGAATTCTTACAAGAGGAATGTGATTGGATCACCTCGCTCATCCCTCTGATTGCAGCCAGAATGCGTGCGTTCAGTCTTGAGCTTCCAGAGAGAGAGGAGACTTGGGATGATGATCTTTATGGTTCCGGTATTGCAGTTCTATCTGATCATTTGGCTCTTCTGTCCTCCAATCCCGCTGCAGATCGCTGGTTAGAAAAGCTTAGATCATTGGAAATGATGAATGCACATGTCTTACCACGGCCAATCCGTGCAGTAAGCACGCAAGCGTTCAACAGCCCCTCCGAATCTGCCGGAATTGCTAAGGTATGCATTCGTATGAATGAGGGGCCTTATTTACTCGTCCGAGCAAGTCGTCTTCGCTCTTCTGACAGCCAGATTCAGGTAGCTATTTCTTTCGAGCCCGCACGTCCAGCGGACATGCTTCCCATCATTGCTGAAGCGTATGGTTTAACAGAGCGTGAACAGCAGATATTACACGGTGTAATTCGAGGATTATCCACTAAAGAGTTGGCTTCTTCTCTACATATTTCTGCTTACACCGTTCAGGATCATTTAAAGTCCATTTTTAGTAAGTCAGGTGTCAGCAGCCGCAGAGAGCTTATTTGGTATTTACATTCACGCTACAATATTATAGAGATATAAGCTGAACGCGATCCCTTACTTAACAATAATAAAAACAGGCTGAATCCCATTTTATAGAGAATTCAGTCTGTTTAAACATTACATCCTTAATGCGAAGCCGTATACTCTCCCAATTCAGAAGCCAGATCAAACTTCTCCTTACTCATCACAAATGCTGCCAATAGAGCTATAACAGACGGAATAATTGCCCAAGCAAAAGTATGAACAAGCGATGAGGACAATCCCTCTGTAATCTTATCAAGAACTTCAGTAGGGATTTTTTCACGAGTATCCGGGGTCAAAATAGTACTTGGATCGCTTAAATTCACCCCTATAGGTGCCGCACCACCGCTACTGAACATGGATGCTAATTTATTCGAAAACACATGACTTTGGATAATACCGAATACTGTTATGCCGAGTGTCATTCCCAGCTCCCTTGTAAAACTAAGTGTCGAACTTGCGGAACCACGCTGCCTTGCTGTAAATCCATGAATGGCTGCGTTGCTTAGAACAGAGAATGAAGAACCTATTCCAAGACCTACTAGAAACATAAATATGGTGACCATGAACCGTGAAGAATCTGGTGTTAATGTGGTTAGCAAAGCGATACCTAAAACAAGCAGTATTAACGTCGATATCATGATGGTGCGATAGTTGAACTTCGAGAGCAGGAATCCGCCCCCTGCTGCAGTGATAACGGAGCCGAGCATCATAGGAAGTAGAACAAGTCCCGAATTCGTTGCCGAGCCGCCAAGAACCCCTTGAATGTAGATTGGAATGTACACCGAGGCTGTAATAAATGCTGCTCCGCTAAATATAGCCATAACATTACTCGTAGAATAAAGACGATTCTTGAACATGCCGAATGTAATGATGGGTTCTTCTGCACGACGTTCGATAAAAATAAATCCCACGATAAACACTACAAAAGCTAAGAACAATCCCACAATCATAGCAGAGTCCCAAGCATATTTTTTTCCACCAAGCTCAATCGCAAACATGAGACACAGGATAGAAGCTACAAGTGTAAACGCACCAAGGTAATCGATCTTTTCCTTGGAATGCTCAACAGACTCTTTATAGAAGAAAGCTATTAAAAAGAATGCGACAACACCTATAGGTAAGTTGATGTAAAAGACCCAAGACCAATGGATATAATCCGCTATATAAGCGCCAATAAGAGGTCCGAAAATACTTGATATCCCATAAGCCGCTCCAAATAATCCGCCGATCTTCCCCCGTTTTTCCGGAGCTACCACATCGAACATGATAGTGAATGCGATCGGAACGAGTGCCCCTCCACCAATACCTTGAATCGCACGATAAATACTCAGCTGAACTATAGAGTTTGCGGTACCACATAAAGCAGATCCGATCATAAATACAATAATTCCGAAAATAAAGAAACGCTTGCGACCATACATATCCGATAATTTTCCGAAAATCGGCATGCCCGCCATCTCAGCTATCATATAAGCAGAAGTCACCCACATCAGTTTGTCAAAACCACCAAGATCCCCTACGATTGTTCCCATTGCAGTTGCTAATATAGTGTTATCCATGGATGCCATAAGTGTGGCCAGCAATAGAGCCGCTATAATAATGCCTACATTATTTTTCTTTTCCAATTTCTTAACCATTCTCTTTTGTTCCCTCCGCTCTTCCTTAATTTCGATTTTAATCTTATCGTTATAGATCGCACACCAGCCTCTCTCTAAACTTCTTGATGCATTACCTTTTGCAAAACTTTAATAATTCCGATAAAATGAGTTCAATTAATCGCACGTTTATCGAGTATCTCTATTGTCTAATATCTCGATAATCAAGATATTAATATTTTAAAAGGAGGGCTCTCTTTTGTCAAGAGATCTACACAATCAAGCGAAAAATCAGCAGGAAGACCTCACATTGCGTATGCGGGGCCTAGGAAGTCGAACGATACTATATCAGCAAAATGTGGCAGCCTCACTTGGGTTATATAATAATGATTTTCTATCCATAGATATTCTCCACGAAAGAGGTCCCATCACCGCTGGTGAACTGTCCAAACTAACCGGACTGGCTACAGGTAGTGTTACGGCATTAGTTGATCGCCTTGAAAATAACGGTTTTGTTCGCAGACAAAATGACCCCTGTGACCGTCGAAAGGTCATTATTGTCCCTTTGTATGAAAATAATGAGGTCGGAAATGCTTACCTTCCACTGCATGCTGAGATGCTTAAACTAGCTTCCACCTACTCGGATGAAGAGCTTGAACTTATTACACAATTTTTAGGAAAAGCAAGTACGATCCTGGAAGAGCAGATTCATCGTCTCAGCTCCTCGACAAACAATAATGCGTCTACTTAATCCTTAATTAATCATCAAAAAAGGACGATACCCATAGTCTAATCACAATGGGTATCGTCCTTTTTTTCTAAAATTATTCGACTGTTACTTCGTATCTATGGAAATAGTCAGCTTTCCATTGGATTCAACTAAAGAAATTTTGGCGTTATCCGTCTGCCATTCCTTACGAAAGTTTGTACCTTCGCCTTCTTTTTCTATATCTGCTGTGCTACCTTCACTTTTAGTCGTAAGCTCTCCAAGCTGTTGCGTTATCTCTTGCGTTAATTTTTCCTTGGTAGCTTCTTCAAAATGAATCGTCTCTCCAATCACTTTTCCAGTGTGATCATAGGAGACCTGAAGATTTGCTTTGTGATTCACAATCTTCTCGTTATATTCGCGGGATAAAAGAGTAGAATTCGTACCTTCATTACGATTAGGTGCGCCTTTGCCGAGAGCTTGGACAACTTGAGCATCCTCTTTTCCAATCAAAGTGGCAAGTTCCTCAAGGCTAAATCTTTCCTCAGCTCCACTTGGCACAACCGTTGGAGGTGGTAGCTGGGATTTATCTGCTACTGGTCTTGAGCATGCACTTAGTGCAAAGATCGTAAGCAGTAACAAACAAGTTATCTTTAATTTCTTCATGGGTTTCATTCCCTTCATTGCTAGCACTTGATTTATTTTTCACAATTTATTGAATGATTATGTATCGACATAGCCAAATTCGCCCATAAAAAAGACGATATCTCATGAAGTCAAATGACTTTAAGATACCGCCCTGTATTCTGAATCTAGCAATTAAAGTGAAGCTGAGGCTTGGCTGACCCAAGTCACTAATTGAGCCACATCAACTGTATTCCCTTTACGCAGTTTTAGTGTTTTTCTCTCCGGAGGGCCCTCAAACATCCCTTCCGGTAACTCAAGCTCGCTCGTATTAAAAATAACAAAACTTACCGCATCTTTTGATGTTGAGATGGCTGCGGCATATTTCCCATTTTTCAAAAAATGTGGCTTCTTGTACTGAATTCGTTCCTGCACATCTGGGATCGCCTGGTGTACAACTTCACGAAGAGTATTGGATAATTCCACCTGCCATGGTTCTTTTAACGTTTCAATAAAATCAATTACTTCCTGGTTCATTCTTCATCGCTCCTTTAATTAATTAACTATTAAAATTCTGTAGCATGCTTGAAACGCCTACACAAAACCAAAATTTATAATAATAACAAAGGTCAAGCCTTCCAATATAAGTGCCCCTCCGGAACGAAATAAGAAGCATTTACTTTGTTTTCGCCTTCATTGGCTACTATGGCACAAATCGTTTCCTCTTCCTCATACTTAACTAGGTCTCCTATATTCAAGGTCGACAATTTGGGGTCAGTAATAGCCACGTCTATATACTCTTCCGTCCAAGTTTGTCCTTGATCTCGGCTAATGGTACACCGCAGAACACGAGGCTGATTTCGATACTCTTCTAGCGCACATAATGTAGCCTCAACTAATTCCGTGAGATCACTTTCGGTCGTGTAGAGCCCATACCCTAAATTGAAAATCCGTTCCTTAGTGGCAGCCCTTCGTTTCAGCCTCCGAGCTTTCCGTTTATCTAATTTGTCAGTTTTCATCTCTATCTCAATTCCTTCACATGATTATGAAAAAATCATAATATAAACTTAAAAAGTTGATCACCCCATTTATTTCTTGTTCTCCAAGCCAATATCCTCCTTCGCATCTTTAATTTTTTACCACTCACCAAATAAAAAGAAGAGTTCCGAAGAACTCCTCCCACACGCTTTCACTTAATGGATCGTCAGATTAAATCCGCTCTGAATATAATTCAGGTTGGGGTTTGCGATATTCGTAGTCGTGAGGTTGTTAAACGTTGCTGAACCATTGCCTGTGTAGGTATAGATTGCCGAACCTTGATGTGGCCCTGAGAACCGTGAAGTAGTAATACCATCAAGTCCTGTGCCATTAATGTTAATGTTGTTGAATACGATATTCTCAAATCCGCCACCATAACCAAACTGGATTGCATCGCGTTGTGTATTGATGATATCGATGTTGGTAAAGGTCACATTCTTAATGGCATCATTCGATGCCTCCAAGTCGATGGCTCCGCGTTCTCCACCGTATAGGTCTTTACTGGTGCCACTTGTAATAATCGTTGTATCCGAAAAAACAATTCCGGTATTATTTTGGAAATGGTATCCCGGGAACACAGTATTCATTCTAATACCGGAACCGCCTACAGTGTCGATGATGTAGTTGTGATCAGCTTTATGACCACCGCCTCCAAAGAATGCTATGGCTGCTGCACGCCAGTTATTCTCAATAGTGTTGTACGAGAATGTGTTATTTACACCCGCCGGAGCACCATTGGTATTACTAGTCCATACAGCAAGACCATCGTCACCGTTATTACGTACATTTGTGTTTCGAACAATTGAATTGCTAGTTCCTTGGGAGTAGTTGATGCCGTCAGCAAGATTGTTCCGAATCCGGCTGTTCTCAACAACAAGCCCACTGGCATAAATAGCAGGCGTATGCGCATAGTCACCTACCCACATACCACATTCAAAATGTTCTACCCAGACATCATGGATGATTGAATTGGTTCCGAAGTTATCCATAAATCCTTTATAAATTGCATTTTGTCCATAACGGGATCGCAAATTCGAATTCATATAAACATTGCTAAAATCCAGCTTGCCGCTAATACGGAGTGAAATCCCACCACCCGCTGCATTAGGATTAGTAAATTGGAGGTTGGTATGCCAGATCCCAGCACCCGTAACCGTAAAGTTGTTAATCATATTGCTGGCAGAACCAATTTCCCACATGCTGCTAAGGTTAAACGTTCCGGCAGGAATATACATACTCTTACCGCCTGCAACAGCAGCATTCACCGTTGCTTTAAAGGCTGCAAGATCATCCTGACCGTCATTTGCTACAGCACCATAATCTGTCACTGACACGGAGTTCGCCGGACGAGCGACTACAGTAGGAACGGGTTCGATTTCGAGGAAATCAACTCCATATTCCAAGCTATCTCCATTGTTCTTCTGAATCCGGATGGTGTCTCCAGGCTGGAGAGGGGTGTCTAATTTCCAGTGTATTTCATCAAATCGGAAGAGCGGACGCCCAGCACTAGGAGTATCACCAGGCATATCACCCGAGAAATACTGCCAGCTGTAATAGGAGGTTAACGATACGGTTTTGACTTTTACTCCATTCACATACACGTCAAGTGAGCCATTAAGTCCCATACCATCCGAAGAGTCAGGCATAGTAAATCTCATCGTCACACCCGCGCCACCTTGCCCCTGTCTTACTGTCCATCCTACGTTCGAACCATTCGAAGGAAGGGCTACATAACGCTGACCTGATGCTTCTGAAGCGATTAGTGCTTGATCAAACGTAGGAGCAGATTTCAATGTTGCACCACCACCGAGAGTAGCATCTTCAGTATCGTACCGACTATAAGGCATGCTTGCACCACGTAAAGCATACACAACTAGATTAGCCGTGCTAACATTGTTTGATTGCTTGGCTGTTACTTCGTTCGCATCCACTTCAACACTAGTGGTGACAGTGTAATTGCCGTTGACTGCTGTCCATGTCCCTGGAATTGTGACGTTAATGGAAGCTCCTGCAGCTATGGTTCCGTTATAGGATCCAGTAAATGTCTGAATAGTGGAGCCCACTGAGTTCTTTAATGCTACTGTAATACCATGAGAACCGCTTGCAGAAGCAATGGTCCCTTGATTCTTGAGATTCACGGTAAAAGCTACAGAACTATTGGCAACTGGATTACTTGGTGTCCATGAAGCCGCGCCCACTAAGTCAGAGCTGGAGACCGGAGCGATAACAAGCGGTGCCCCGTTCGTATAGCTGTTGTTCCCTTCATTGTGCTCAAAAATCACATTGCTTTCATCTACCTTAGCGCTTAGAGTATAGGCCGCTGCGATTTTGGCTCCAGCATTTAATGTCATTGAGGCTGTTGTGGAAGCCCCGGCAGTTAGTAAACCTACTGGTGCAGATCCAACTAGTTCATTGTTTAAGTAGAAGTTAACAGTTGTTGCTGGGGAGCTAGAATTTCCATTGTTCTTAACAACTGCATTTAATGTAATTGCACTTGTCTCGACCGGAGTAGTAGGAGACCAGGACATACCCGTTATCATTAGATCAGGATTTGCTCCGGGAGTACCAAATACTTGAAACTCTGCGATTTGCCCAGCCGGCGCACCGGAGTTCGAAGTAATATTCAACTGAAGACGTTTAACCGTTGCCGAGACCGGTATGGTTACTGTGTTGCTCGAAGCTGGATTAAATGTATACGATTGAGCCGCCACCAAATTACTGAAGCTAGTTGTGTCTTGGTTGTGACCAAGCACCTGAATCGTTTGAGTACGAGTACTCCAAGCAGTGGCTGGATTCAGCTTCAATACGATTGAAGTAATGTTATGGTTCGCACCTAAGTCGAGCGTCAAAGTACTTGGATTGCTGCCGCCTTCCCAGTATGTGCTTGTGTCGTTATCGTTCGCATTTGTGGCTACGAACGTTTGTGTGCTGGAAGATGCGGTAATCGACTTGCCAACAGCAAAATTGCTCCCCGGAGCAGGTGTTGGTGTGACCGTTGGTGTTGATGTTGGCGTTGGTGTTGGTGTTGGTGTTGGTGTTGGTGTTGGTGTTGGTGTTGGTGTTGGTGTTGGTGTTGGTGTTGGTGTTGGTGTTTCAGAAGGTGTAGTTGTTGTCGACGCTACAGTGATTAGATCCAGGTTAACGTTACCAGAATCACCAGCATCATATTTATATGCAATTGTGTTGTTACCTGCATTCAGATTTAGTACTTCAACTTTAGTGCTCCATGAATCCCAGTTTGCCAAGTTAGGTAATGAGGTCTGGCCAATTCTGGTACCATTGACGTAGATACTTATTGTCTTTGTACTGCCACTTGCATTAGCGTATTTCAACGTCACCTCACGGCTGCCTGCTGCTGGTACGTTAACCGTGAAAGTAGTTGTTGCACCTTGCGTCAAGTATCCATCCACGAACCCCGTACCGGAATAACCGGCATGGTCCGTATTTACTTTAGCTCCTCCAGATAGTGAAGCCGATTCAGCTTCGTAAGTACCGGAAGACGTTGGAGTTGCTGTTGGTGTAGGAATAGGACCGCTTGCACCGTAAATCTCGAATTCAGAAAGCTGAGCTGCTGGCCAGCCTGTATTGCTCGTTACATTCAGACGAACATAACGCGTACTGGTTGAGGCAAAATCGATCGTAACGCTGTTTCCTGCTACTGATGGGTTAAAAACATAATTCGTAGACGCTACAATGTCTGTGAACGTAGAACCGTTCGTGCTGCCTTGAACGGCCAGGGTTTGCGTCCTTGTTTCCCAACCAGAAGGTAGCTTAAGAACGACTTGATCAACATTCGTAATTGTACCTAAATCGACTTGAATCCATTGCGGGAATGCATTATTCGTACTTTCCCAATACGTATTTTGATTACTGTCTTTAACATTGTTCGGACTATAAGTTTGAGATTGACCGCTTGCCGTTACATTTTTACCGAGTGTCAGGTTTGGTCCTCCGGAGGCTGAAACAAAATTAAACGGGCCCGCAGCCAAGAATAAGCTTGAAATCAACATGGATACTACCAACGACCATACAACATACTTGTTACGCATTTTAATTTTTAATCCTCCTCAATTGTGTTAGATTCTCTAAATAATGAACCTATCAAAGTGCTCGAATGATAGCGTTTACAAATATAGTCACCTTAGAGCACATTTAAAAGAACCACACCCTCCCTCCACTTTCAGACACACTCATTATAGATAAATAGCAGCTCAAACTATAAGATGTAATTCTACGGAAAAGGTAAGTGATACCATTATTACGAAACTATGCGATTTACGGAATCTATGACATCTATTCAAACAAAAAAAGAGCCCGATTTAACGAGCTCTCTCTTGATCTGCAGAAGGTGCGTTTAATAATACTACCCCGCCTACTATTAATACTATTCCGGCAAACGTAAGAATACCAAATGGATCTCCCCATACAACCATACCCACAAGTGCGGTTAGAACTGTACCTACACCCGACCAGATCGCATATGCTAAGCTTAACGGTAATTCTCTAAGGCTTATAGATAAACTATAAAAAGCGATTATAAAACCAATAATAACCCCTATTGATGGGAGTAATTGCGTGAATCCTTCCGACATTTTCAGCATAGTAGTGCCTACGACTTCGCTAGCAATCGCTATACCTAGAGCTATATATCCAACATTTCTTTTCATGCTACAGCCTCCAAATTCTAATGAGCCCCACCAGAGAGCTTCATAATAATTACCCCACCAATAATGAGCAGCAGACCTAATAACTTCTTACGGTTAAAGCTCTCTTTATAAATGAGTACACCTATTAAGGCTGTCAATGCTGTACCCACCCCTGACCAAATCGCATAAGCCGTCCCTAATGGAATTGTTTTAAGTGCTAAAGAAAGACTATAAAAGGCAAAACCCATCCCAAGGATCACTCCAATGGAAGGTAATAGCTTTTTAAACCCGTTAGATACTTTTAGCATTGAACTGCCAAATACCTCAAAGATAATCGCTGTTGCCAATAATACATATGAATTCAAATTTAGCGCCTCCTTACTTCGTCATATTTATTAAATCTTGAATGACTTTAGTCCGTAATTCATCTTCTAACACACCTAATCCGAACATCTCAGAATACCATAACCCGTCTGCAGCCAACCTAACGATAGTAGAACGGACAGGATCAATGCCGTCGTTCTCTATATTTTTTTGCCACATTGCATATTGATTTTGAAATTTACTAAGAATATCCGGATTGGTAAAAAGAGCAGCCGAAAGTGCGGTACCGATCTCTTTGCCTTCTTTAAGATCTTCATCAATAGCTTCAGCAAAAGCCCGACTCCACTTTCCTTTCTCAACGGTTGCGCTCATTGCCCTTTCTTGAACATTAGTAAAAAAATCGTTCGTTAACTCTTCCACCATCCCCATGATCAAAGCCTCTTTATTTGGAAAATGGTGCAGCAGTCCGCCTTTACTGACACCAGCCTCTTTAGCAACAGCTTCAAGCGTCAGCTTCTCCACGCCATTATTTTTAACAACCGCGGAAGCAGCCAGAAGAATAGCTTTCCGTTTAGAATTACTGTTCACGTTAATCACCTCTGCTATTTACTATACCGTCTGGACGGTTTTGTTGTCAAATAAAAATATCTAGTAACATATAAAAAAGCCCGGTAATCCAGGCTCACATTTTTTAATCTATCGAGTTAAGTCTTTTATATACCAAGCATCACAAGCAAAATGCTCCGAACCTGCAAGTGGCTCGTTTATACGTTCAAATCCGCTTTTTGTATAAAAGCGGTTAGCTCCCTGCATATTCTGCAACGTCTCCAGATAACATTTGTTGTAATGAAGTTTGGCAAAATCCAGTGCGATATTCAATAGTTCGGTGGCTACTCCAGTACCTCTAGTAGTAGAAGTTAAATACATTTTTTGTAATTCACATATGTCCTCTTCCTTCCCGAAAGGTGCAATTCCGCAACCTCCTAACACAGTTCCTTCCTCCTCAACAATCCAGTATGCTCGATTCTCATCATTAGTATAGTACTGATATAAATGATGCAAGCTGTCATCTTCCCACGCTAAACCTGCTCTATTCCCTCCGAACTCCATTAGGCACTCCCTAATAATTAGTTCGATAGCATAATTATCCTTCATTTGTATTCGTCTGATGTTCATGATTAATCGGTCCCCTAACCTTCGAGTATCAATCTATTGTACCACTTAAATGAAAGGATAATTATAAGGGGTTTCATACATAATATAGGTGAATTTATTAAGGGAGGGACTTTAATGAAAGCGTCAGCAAAGCAGCTCTGGATAGCAGCATTAGGCGGTGTGAATGAAATTGGTAAGAATATGTATTTGCTGCAATATGCTGATGATATTGTTGTCATTGATTGCGGCTCTAAATTTCCGGACGAGAGTCTACTGGGAATTGACCTCATTATTCCTGATGTTACGTATTTATTAAGCAATCTTGATAAGGTTCGAGCATTAGTAGTTACACATGGACATGAGGATCATATTGGAGGAATTCCGTATCTGCTCAAACAATTAAATCTTCCGATTTATGCATCCCGGTTAACCTTAGGCCTAATTGAAAATAAACTGAGGGAACATGGATTATTACGTCAAACCAAGCTTCATGTCATTGATTCTGACTCCACTTTAAAGCTAGGTGCGTTTACTATAACGTTTTTTAATACCAATCATAGTATTCCGGATTGCCTTGGTGTTGTGTTCGATACCCCAGAAGGGACCGTTGTTCATACAGGGGATTTCAAATTTGACATGACCCCTGTGAATAAGCAGTATCCCGATATACATAAAATGGCCGACATCGGGAAGAACGGTGTAAGATTTCTTCTATCTGAGAGTACCAATGCAGAACGCCCGGGTTTCACTCCCTCCGAGAAGCTCGTAGGCGCTCATATAGAAGAAGCATTCATGAAAGCAGATCGCAGAATTTTTGTCTCTACCTTTGCTTCAAATGTACACCGTCTACAACAGATCATTGAGGCTGCTCATCTAACAGACCGTAGATTAACCTTACTTGGCAGAAGTATGGTGAATGTGGTCCGGGTTGCCCAAGAACTCGGATACCTGAGCATTCCCGATAACATGCTGATTGAGCCTACAGAAGCTGCCAAACTCCCCCCGGAGCAAGTAACTGTATTATGTACAGGCAGTCAAGGTGAGCCCATGGCCGCGTTATCGCGACTGGCTAATGCAAGTCATAGGCAGATGGAAATCCAGGCTGGAGATACTGTTCTGATTGCAGCTAATCCCATTCCCGGGAATGAACGCAATGTATCTAGAATTGTCGATAATTTATATGTACTTGGTGCTAAAGTCATCTATGGATCACGCAGCGAGCTTCACGTGTCTGGGCATGCAAGCCAAGAAGAGCTTAAATTAATGTTAACCTTAATGAAACCTGAATATTTCATACCGATTCATGGTGAATACCGTATGCTTCATCATCACAGCTTGTTGGCGGAGGCAGTTGGTGTTAACCCCGATAATATCTTTATTCTAAAGAATGGTGACCTCGTCGAGTCTTCGTCAGGTGTTGTCCGTCAATCGGGCAAAGTGACTGCTGGACAGATCCTAGTGGATGGCCTTGGCATTGGGGATATCGGGAATGTCGTGCTTCGTGATCGTCGCCAGCTATCGGCAGACGGGATTTTGATTACAGTAATTACTCTAAGTCAAACAGATGGACGTCTATTAAACGAACCGGATACTATCTCCAGAGGGTTCATCTATGTCCGAAACTCAGAATCTTTAATGGAGGAAATTAACCAGCTTGTAACTTCTACCCTTCAAAAGATGAGTGAGCCTGATCTAGGGCAATGGAATATCATCAAACAGACTATTAAGGAGACCCTGAGTAGATTCCTGTACGAAAAAACGAAACGACGTCCGATGATTCTCCCCATCATTATTGAGGTGTAGCAAAAAGGAGCTCATGTAGAATGGGCTCTTTTTTTATATCTGGTGAGAAATAAAGTTAACTATGTTATACATAATTTTAATGCGTCAGCTTCTAGCGCCATTTTTTGATGAATAATAATAATTTGCTCCAAACGAATAACCCGCTCCTGAAGACTAGTGTTTAACGGGTCAGATTGTAGCTGAGCATTCAGAGAAATGTATTGAGGTACTTCCCAGATACTACGTAAAGCAGTGCTTAAACAGTAGCCATATCGAGCAAGACGCTCATCCCCATACCAGCCCGTATCCTTTAATCCTTTGATGTAGGCATGGAACAAGGACTCTTTGTATTCCTCGTAACGGTGAACAGGAATGACTCCTAAGCTCATATTTACGCCAAACATTTTGCCAAGGTCTTCACCAATGCCGGATATGCTCATGAATTGCCAGTCAATCAGAACTAAACGTTTCTCTTCCATTTCACCCTGATTCAGCAGCATATTCATCTGACTGAGGTCCTGATGGGCAAGTACTCGCGGCAAGCTATTGAGAGCATTCAAGTTACTTTCTATCTGATTAGTAAAGCTGTTGAACCATGTCCAAATGTTTAGCGCTTTATCTCTGTGTAAATGATTTATGTAAGTATCCAGATTAGGCGCATACATTCTACTAGATGTAGTCCACGATTTTAGCCAGCCCCTGCATATCCAATCCTCATCAGGTATTTTCTTTCCGGTAAGATAAGCTCCATTGAATTGACCTAACCGCTCAGCGATAAAATCAAACTGCTGCTCCGTACGTGCATATTCCCCGTCTATTCGCTCCAACCATAACCATATGGTCCCTTCTGCTTGCTCTTCAACAAGATAACACTTTGGGGCTTGGATAGAGCCGGGAAGCTCATCCAGAATCTTAGATTCAAAGACTAGCGCTTCGCGGCGCCAGTAATTGTGATGGGCTGGATCCTCTTTTTCTACACTATCCGACTTGATGATTTTTAATATGATTGACCATGGAACCTGCTCTTGATTAACTATTGCCAGACCGTGAATAGAAAAGATACCTGATGTAGTAAAGTTAGGCGTTTGATAATTTAAATCTTCGCAAGAGAAACTGATTAATTCTACTCTTTGTTCTCCAAAAAATCGTTGAACACAAATGTTAAGCTGATCCATTTTATTCTCTAACACATAGATCCTCCTCACGATCCGTAAAAAAAAGCCTACAAAGCGTAACTGATTCGTTAACACCTCATAGGCTTGTTCAATAAAACATTGCTTATTAGAATACTTTTGTTGTCCAATCTTCGCAATTCCAGATATCGGTCACGATGTCTTGATAAAAATCCGGTTCGTGAGAGATCATGAGAATGCTTCCTTTGTATGCTTTCAGCGCGCGTTTCAGCTCATCTTTAGCATCGATATCCAAGTGGTTTGTCGGCTCATCCAGTACGATAATGTTAGTCTCACTGTTGATGAGCTTACATAGACGCACTTTTGCTTTTTCTCCACCACTTAGAACTGCAATCTTACTTTCGATATGTTTCGTAGTAAGTCCGCATTTGGCAAGGGCAGCACGTACTTCGAACTGTGACAGGGATGGGAATGTATCCCAGATCTCCTCGATACAAGTCTTGTAATTGCCTTCTTTCATTTCTTGCTCAAAGTATCCAATCTCTTGATGGTATCCACGTTCTACCGAACCTGACAATGCTTGGATTTCGCCTAAGATGCTGCGAAGCAAGGTGGTTTTACCGATCCCGTTCGCACCGACCAACGCGATTTTTTGTCCACGCTCCATCAACAAATTCAGGGGTCTGGACAACGGTGTGTCATATCCGATAACCAATTCTTTAGCTTCGAAAATCATCTTGCCCGCAGTTTTCCCTTCTTTAAAGTTAAACTGTGGTTTTGGCTTCTCTTTTGCAATCTCGATAATTTCCATCTTGTCGAGCTTCTTCTGTCTGGACATCGCCATGTTACGAGTAGCAACGCTGGCTTTGTTACGCGCAACGAAGTCTTTCAGCTCTGCAATTTCTTGTTTCTGACGGTTATAAGCAGATTCAAGCTGTTGCTTTCTCATTTCGTAGACCTGTTGGAATTGCTCATAATCACCCACATAACGGGTTAGCTTTTGATTTTCCATATGGTAGATCAGGTTGATAACGCTGTTCAAGAAAGGCATATCATGTGAGATCAGAATAAATGCATTATCATACTCTTGCAGATAACGTCTCAGCCATTCAATATGCTGCTCATCCAGATAGTTCGTAGGCTCATCTAGGAGCAAAATATCTGGTTTTTCAAGCAACAGCTTCGCAAGCAGGATTTTGGTACGCTGGCCACCACTAAGATCAGCTACGTCACGATCCAATCCAATATCTGTGATTCCTAGACCGCGCGCTGTTTCTTGAATCTTCGCATCGATCATGTAGAAATCTTGGTTTGTAAGTGTATCTTGAATCGTACCCACTTCTTCAAGCAGCTTTTCCAGCTCTTCAGGCGACACGTCACCCATTCTGCCGTACATATCATTCATCTCTTGCTCAAGATCAAAGAGGTATTGAAAAGCGCCTCTGAGTACATCTTGAATGGTCATGCCTTTGGTCAACACTGCATGCTGATCAAGGTAGCCAACACGCACCCGTTTGGACCATTCCACTTTACCTTCATCTGGCTGTAGCTTGCCTGTAACAATATTCATAAAAGTGGATTTACCTTCGCCGTTAGCGCCGAATAATCCGATATGCTCGCCTTTTAGAAGACGGAATGAAACATCCTTGAAGATCGCACGATCTCCAAAGCCATGACTTAATCCTTCTACATTTAATATGCTCATTTATGGACACCTTTTTCTTATTTTTCTCGCTATATTATAAGCAGGATTACACAAAAACTCAATGGAGAAGCAAAAAAATGTTCTCAGATCCGATCTGTCAGATGACGATTTTGCGCTGGCGATTGCTCACCATCTTCTATATGATAGTATTCAGAGCTAGACAATAACGTTGAATTGATGTTCTAAGGAGAGTCAGTAATGAACAAACTTGTATTTTTTCTGGGACCCGCCGGGGCAGGCAAAACGACATTAGCTAAAGCGATCGCTTCAGCGCGTAAAGTCCCATTTTTTGATATGGATATTCTTTTACGGCCAGCGGCTGACGCGATCATGACCTTACACGGATTAGACCCATCGGACAGAGACTCTGCCGAGTACAAACGCTTATGCCGAGATTTGGGTTACCGGATTACGATGGACGCGGCGCTAGATAATATTGGTCTAGATGTGGATGCATTTGTGGTTGGACCCTTTACTCAAGAGGCTGCCAACCCTGACTGGATCAGCAGTGAATTATCTCGAATCGGACGTTCTCTGCAAGATGTTGAGGTGAAGGTTGTGTTGGTCGAATTAGCCAATGAGGAATTGTACCGGAGACGAATTCAAGATAGACAATCACCATTAGATGAATGGAAGTTCCAGCATTGGGATGAATTTCGCAAATCATTTGGAAATCGTAGTGTGAAGTGGCCGCTTCCAAGTTCTAATGTGAAGGTGATCGACAATTCTAATCCTGACATAACGAAGACTGTGGCTGTGGTGGAGCATTTTATCTACGACTAGGAATTGATTAGCTTTTCAATGATCATTCGTTTACGAAAAAAAGACCGGCAAAGAGAGAACTCTCTTGCCGGTCTATTAAAATATAATATCAAAAAGTTTGGAGATTCAATTAATTCTTACTTTCCAAGGCTTTCGCAAGAAGTGAGGCGTAACACTTGGAGCCCTCTGGTTTAAGATGTACACCATCTTGGTAGAAATAATCGTCTTTTCCTTCACTTGCAGAGTACCAGTCTACTACGGTCGTATTACTATATTCACTGGAAACTTTTGAAATATTGTGATTCACATTATTCTCCCATTTTCTTGGGACCCGTGTATTGACCAAAAAAATCTGCTCTGCATCACTTAATGAATCCAGTAAATTACGTAATTGCTTTGAACTAAAGGATCCGTTAGTCCCAAGCTCGATAATAACCTTTTTACCCAGCCGGCCTTGAGCTTTAAGCTGATCCACTACCTCCTGAGCTTTAGCCATCTGCCGACCGATCTTTCCCTCGATGAAAATGCCAGGTAATTCCTCTGAAAGGTATGGTGCTGCATCCAAAATGACAGAATCTCCAATGGCCGTAACATCCGTTCCAGCTTGACTCTTCTCAGCCACGGGTTTCTTTTCTTCAGGAACAGATTTTTTCACTTCTGATTCAGGCTTTGCTATTTCTGTATTTGTAGTTCCCACCTTGGTATCAGCTTTTTTCACTTCAGGTTCAGTTGTAGCTGTTGCCAAGGCTGGTATTGATGGTTTATCAGTTACATTTTCGTCTATCGCTTTATGATCTGCGGGATCATTCTTTCTTCCCATATCTTGTTGTTCTTGCTGCTGCAGTCGTTGTTCTTGCTGCTGCAGTCGTTGTTCTTGCTGCTGCAGTTGTTGTTGTTCATACTGCAAATCTGCCAATTCGATCGCAGACGTATCCGATCCAGCGTTTAACAAATAACCTTTGCATGCGATTGGGATAAGAATCACAGCAATAATAGCCATTAAGAAGCCTGGACGAAGACCACCCCTTCGTTTTACACTGATGTTCTTCCATGTTTCTTTAAGTGAACCTCGACGAATGGGCTCCTCCACATACTTATATGACAATGCAGCTAGAAGAAAACTTACTGTTACCTGAATGATGATCCGAAGCATGCTGCTTTCTTCAGTACTCACATTCGGACTGCTAAGGATAATGACTGGAAAATGCCATATGTACAAGCTATATGATCGCAGCCCGATCCAACGCAAAGGTTTACAGCCTACGATCGATCCCAGACGGCTAGCAGGATGAGCTAGAACGGCAATAACTACAGCTGCAATCAAAGAAATCACTAAAAACCCACCACGGTAAAGTAAATCATCGAACTCATTAACCTGATTAAAAAGTACCAACAATAGAATGAGTCCTAATCCCCCTACAATATCAAGCGCACACCGAGCCGGTTCTGAGACGTTATCATTAAGTTTCTGACTTGGCCAAGCAACTGCAAGTGCTGCTCCAATGAGAAGCGCAAATAAGCGGGTATCCGTTCCATAATACACTCTACTTGGGTCAGTCCCCGGTACGTAGATCAATGCCATTGCTAATGCCGAGACTGCTGCGCAAGCCATAATCCATGCAATAAGCTTACCTCGCCGACGAGCGATTTTCATCACGATGATGAGAACTAATGGCCATAGAATATAAAACTGTCCTTCAATAGAAAGCGACCATAAATGTCCGATAGGAGATGGTGGGCCAAAGCTTTCAAAATAGGAAACATTATGAAATATTAGCCACCAGTTATTGAAATAAAATAAGGAAGACATAAAGTCACCCTTGAGCCCAAACAATCTTGATGGTTCTATAATTAAAAGCCATATGGCAACCACAAAAAGCATAACGGCCATCGCAGGCAACAGCCTCCGCGCCCTACGAACCCAAAAGTCTACAAGGTTCAGCCTTCGGTGCCGCTCCCACTGGCTAATGATTTGGTCAGTAATGAGATATCCGGAGATTACAAAAAATATTCCAACGCCGAGAAGTCCACCCTCAGCCCAATTCAGATTCAAATGATATGCGATTACAGCGAGTACTGATAAAGCCCTTAGACCATCAATTCCTGGCACATAACGCCTGCCGCCTACAGATTGTATAGAAGACTGGCTCCTCATATTATTTCTGAAAAGCTTCGTGTTGTCTTTCATAATGTTTCAGTCCTTACCGTCGATTTATCGTTCATAAGTAAGACGCTGTAAACGTATGAAAAGTTCTGTAATCAACTGAAAATGTTATAAAATAAAAAAAATGAATCTTTGTTGATCGAAACACTTGTCCATTGTGCTCCCTACATTAACTCAGATGTGTAATAATAATTTTTTCAACTTCTGTGCCCCGTAATTCTACGTAAAACGGCTGCGCATCATCATTTAAACAATACTCTAGCCGCAATCTGAGGTTTTTCCATGTGAGCATATCCATCGCTTGTTCTATTGAAAAAAAACCCACATCCAAGCTTTCGGAACTAGTAGCAGGCTCACCACCGATAGCTTTACCCAGAAATAATGTAGCGCAAATAGATCGATCTACATTTTTAAAGACGCCGCAGAACTTATTAATCTCTATATCAATACCCGATTCTTCTTTGGCCTCCCTGATCATTGAATACAACGGTAGCTGCGGAAAGAATATGTTTTGGGGTTGTCATATCGGTTACTCCCTCTAATCATTTCTAAGATCTTCTACCTTAGTTAATTCTGAATACAGGTCCTTTGGGTGAGAAAGGTAAGTCATTTCCCTTTGGCAAAATATAAGCATGGTCTCTTTTAATGGTCAGCTTGTCACAATAACCATCTGTAATAATTAGAAGCGGTCCTTTTTTCGGAAAATCCTCAGCTTGTTGAATCAAATCAATAGCTGGTTGTAAGATCGTTCCCCCTCTTCCCTTCACTTGTACTCGATCTGCGATAGCCTCGGGGGGCATGAAACCTGCATCATAAGGACAAGCATCACAAAATATAATCCGTGCAAAAGGAACATCACGAGCCTGCGCATAACTTGAAATGGCCCCTAATGCTTTGGCCAGAAGCTTTTTATCCATTGAGCCTGAGGTATCTAAAATAACTCCAAAAGTACGGCCATCATCTGCAGCGCCGCTATGAACCCACTGTGGTCGAGGGATATCAGGCGTAGAAGATTGACGTCTGCTAATTCGTGAATAAGATCTGGTCTTCTCAAGCGGTGAGAAATAATGATCAAACCAACGAGCAAGCTCTACATCCCATTTAATAGGTGGCTGGCCCAGCGCTCTAATCTCTTCAACTAGTCCTGATGGCAAAAGACCGCGGCTTTGCTCTTCATGATACATAAGTCCTTGTTGCATAGCATTCTTACAAAAATCATCAAGCGTTTGTCCTTCTCTCACATCCCAAAAACTAGATGAACCGTTATCTAAAATATCACCGAGTCCGTTGCCTCTCAAGGTTGCCAGTTTCTTATAAGTGCGGATATCTCCGACCATACGATCATAAATCGTTTCAGCAGATAAACCTTTAAGCTCAGGATCTAATAAGAGTCCAATTCGCGGATACTCCCCTACACTCATTTCTATTAGCCAAAGATTTATTACGTAGTCACAAGCCACATTCCAAAGATAATGATCTCGA
The DNA here is from genome assembly GCF_000758585.1 of Paenibacillus sp. FSL R5-0345. Taxonomy (NCBI): domain Bacteria; kingdom Bacillati; phylum Bacillota; class Bacilli; order Caryophanales; family Paenibacillaceae; genus Paenibacillus; species Paenibacillus sp. FSL R5-0345. The sequence continues at coordinate 3,236,553 of NZ_CP009281.1, read as the reverse complement.
CCAAGACATCGCTCGTGATGCTGAAGCCCCGCATGCAGAAGCTCATGCGCCATCACGAAAATACACTCCTCATCGTTTAGTCCGGCTGCAGGGTTCATAAATATTTTGCGATCAACAACGTCAATGGCAGCTATGGAAATATCTAATCGCCGACATATCGCTGGATCTTCTATAATCTCAAAGCCGGCGGCAAGCGCACCTAATAAAGGATATCTGTCCATGAACCATCGTTTTGCACGTTGTGGAGCTGTTAATGAAAGTGCAGGGTCACTAATAGTATTAGCGTGTCCTCCAGCAACACTTACTGCATTCGTCACAGCATTCGATAACCCATAAGCAAGATAGGCTTCCCAATCTGGTGCTTTTCCCCAGTATCTTTTGGTGGTATCTCGAACATTCATGTCCAGCTTTGAAACACCCGCAGTGCCAAAATATCTGGAGTTGTCCGGAATTCCTTTTATCATAAATTGCTCGTAAAGCTGTTGTTCATCTTTAATTGTAAGATTAATTCGCGACTCCATATCTGCGGGTACTTTCCCAAACTTCAAGTCATTTAAAAACTTTGCTATGTACACATCACATGCAACGTTCCACGCCACTTGATTCTCTTTAATCTTTAAATGCCCAAGTCCTAAATGAAGAAAACAATGTGCCAAAACGTACATCCATTCAGCAACCTCACCACGCCGTTTAGGATGAGTGTAAATATAACCGTTATTAGTGACAATTGCCCAGCCGTTTTCAGGATAGGGACTATTTTCATTATGGATAATCGAAGCTCGAACAGATAACGGTGCAAAAATAGGATGATCCGCGATTAACGAACATGCCTCATTAAAATTTTTCAAAGCGGGGTTTTCTGGAGTTGTCTTTTTAGCCATATTTACCCCCTATCTTTTATTGCAAGACGTGGTAAATCACGCACAATTTCAACCATTAACCAATCTGGAATATTATCACTTTGCTCCTGCTTAGCAACTACTAGCTGTGCAATTTCAAAGCTAATTACTGACAGGTCTTTAATCAGTTTTTTAACAGTGTGTGCAAATTGGCGATGTCCATCTCGTACGTTATCTTTAATCGGAGGGAGTTCTTTAATAATCTGGGCTCGCAAGGATTGCGCTAGGAAATACAGGAGATCCCGATCTTCTGGAGCCGTTGGAAATGAGGATTTACCATCAATAATTTGATTAAGTTCATATTTTCCAGTTAGATTTTTATAAAAAGCCCTGAATTGTGTGGCGTGAGAAGTTGTCAGTGAACCATTCGCTAAAATCCCCACGGTATCCACATTTATATCATCCCCAAACTCATGTAGTGCATCACTAAGCATATGCCAAGAGCGTGGCGTGGAGAAAGGCTCTTCAGTCTTTGGAGGTGCACTCCACAGATGATCGGGACGCAATTCCAGATATTCAATAACCATAGGATGAATGCTATTATCATATGCCCAAGAGATCCAATTCTGAAAAGATACATTTAGCTGTATATGGAACATCCGATTGATAAGCGCGGAAGACATAGGTTTAACAATTGCACTATCTTGTGCACGGTTACCAGCTCCTATTACTATAGAGCCCTCAGGTAGGTGATAATCGCCGATGCGGCGTTCGTGGATAAGACTATAAAAAGCTTTTTGCACCTCTTGAGAACAGGCATTAAGCTCGTCTAAGAACAAGCAATACGGTTCGTCCCGAGCAATCATTTTCGGAGGACAAAATTGGCTCTTGCCGTTAACGATTTGAGGTACCCCAATGATGTCTTCCGGTGCTAGTTGAGAACCCAGAAGAGAAACACATGGAAGACCCACCTGATCAGCAAAAGCTTCTACAAGAGAAGACTTTCCAATACCAGGTGCCCCCCAAATAAAAACAGGGCGGATCACAGAAACGTTTAGAAGTACTTGCATAAGTTGAATAGGTGTTACAGGAGTTGCTAGGTTCAAATAAATGCTCCTTTTTTATATGATATATCCTCATTATCTATTCTAAATATATTAAAAACTACTCAAAGGGATTTATTAAAGCTCTAAACAAGCTTTGTCATTTAGGGCATCCTGAATATTACGGGCAAGCCACTCTCTATCCTGCTCACGCTGTGACTCCGAAAACTCTTGAAATAACAAAAGCACTAATTCCAGTCGGCGCTTCTCAATAAAGAGCGGGAGCTCTTCTAGCCATTTATTGTCGAGTGCATACTCTCGATTATACCCTTTCATAAAAGACGTCAGCATGGCTGCCGCAAGACTAGAAGTTCTACTCTGCTCTACCTCCGGTTTTCGCCAATCTCCAAAGATGGTCGAATAATAAACGGCAATGGCAATATCATGCACCATATAGTCGTATCCGCAATCATCAAAATCAAACACGGTGATCTGCCCCTCATGCACGAAGAAATTACCCTGATGCAAATCACGGTGACATAGTCCATAGCCTTCTCGATTCCGCGGCAACTGGTTAATCCGATCATTTATTTGAAGCAACTTTTCAAAAAGCTGCTGTTCAACAGTACCAAAGTTAGCAAAGTCAAAATCTAGCTTACCCTGATGTGGTCTTGCCAGAACAGTCTCCGGATTGTATTGCAGAGTTAAAGCATGCATTCTTCCTGTTACCTCACCCCATTGCTCAAAAAGCTCCGTTCCCCAATTGGGATCGGAAGCATTAACATGACCACCTGGTGCTTTCTCCATTACACAGATCATAAATCTTTCCTCATCTTTGAATAGCGTTTGTACCAAGCTGCCATCCTGAAAGGGAATGGGGCGAGCCAGTTGCACGCCATGTTTTGCAAGATGGTCCATAAAGTCAAGTTCAGAGATGACCATCTCCTGCTCCTGATGAGACTGATGTGTTACACGTAAAATATATTCATGATCATCTTTTGGAAAGCTATAGACAACATTTTCAAAACCACCAATATACTTAATCGTTGTCCAATCGACTTGAATCTGTTGTGCAGCTTGTTTAAGCATTTCTTCATCGAATTTCACCTGCCAGTTAGGCATTTCAATCACGCTCCTACCTTCTAAGAAAATATCAATTAAAATGGTATATTTTGTATAGCAGTGCTTTATAAAGATATTTTAACACTTCACTACCAATAAAAGAAGCAATCAAAAAGGTAGGAGCAGCCTAGAACTTTAACAAAGTCCATGACTGTTCCTACCTTGATCATTTTTCATTACTTTAGAGCTTAATTTCTATTAGTTACTTTATTGCTGAAAGCTCATCTTCCGTTACCCATTTATGATTTTTCACTTTATCTCCACCCGTAGTAGGTGTGTAATCAATCATATATACCGTAGTATGTTCAGCTGAGTTAATTTGAGCCGTTGCACCTTTCATATCTTTCATATGGTCAGCTTCCATTACGACTTCTGAGCCTGATTCATAGGGTTTGTCAGCTGCTTTTCTGATTTCTTCATGAATAATCCACTTGTGATTTGTAACTGGAAATCCGCCTGTTGTAGGTCTATAAGAAACGATATACGCTGTGGTGTCAAAAGCTCCAACTATTGTTGCAGTAGCCCCCTTCATACCTTCCATATGGTCCGCTTGGAGAATCGCTTTACTTCCTATTTTAAAAGTAGGATTCTCTGACACCTTCAAATTTTCGGGTATGTCACTTGAACTAGAGTGTGAGGAATTTTCCATTATCTTATTGCCATAACTATTATCATTACCACATGCGCTTAGAGTGAGTGCGGCTACGATTATGAATAGATATAATTGCTTTTTCATATATAAAACCTCCGAAGTTGATGTGCCTCTGATTATTTATTTACCCATTTCATAGGATCACAAACCTAATGAAGTATTTTCGAAAATGTACAATGGATTATTAGATTACCAATAAATGAGTGTTGTTTCAGTTATTGAAGGTTATTTATAATGTTTTCTGAAAGGAGGCTACTACAATGAAGACTAAAATATTCACTTTATTGCTTCTTTTGGGTCTGGTAAGTATGGCTACTATGATCGGTTCTGCTAGTGCTGCTCCGATATTAACCGTAGGGAGCTCTTCTGGAGATGTGTGGGATCTTCAGTATCGATTAAAAACTCTGAATTTCTATACTCATCCTTTAGATGGTGTATATGGATCACAAACGAAAGCTGCCGTTGCTAAATTTCAAAAGGCCTACGGATTAAGTGCCGATGGAGTTACTGGTACAAAAACTTGGAATGCTCTAAAAAAATACACGCTTAATATTGAGGAAATGGATATTTTGGCGAAAGTAATCTACAGTGAATCGCGTGGTGAGCCTTATAAAGGACAAGTCGCAGTTGGTGCTGTAGTTATGAATCGCATACAATCTAGTCAATTCCCAGACAATATTAAAAACGTTGTATTTCAAAAAGGCGCATTTACAGCCGTATCTGACGGTCAATACTGGCTTACTCCAAACCGGACTGCCTATTTAGCTGCTCTTGATGCTGTCCGAGGTTGGGACCCAACAAACAATTCGATCTATTATTTCAATCCAGATACAGCTACTAGTGCATGGATCTGGACTCGTCCTCAGAACTTAAAAATTGGTAAGCATATATTTGCGAGTTAACGTCTCAAATAAATGTAATAGCCGGTCAACCCTTCGGTTGACCGGCTATTTTTTAGTATAAACAATTTTCTTAATACTATCTTTAGAAAGACAGTATTCACCTGAGAGCTGGTCGACGGTTGCACCAGCAGCAAACCTCAGGCAGATCTCAATATTTCTTGATTCCAAATATTTTCTACTCCCTGACTTCTCACCCCATTTTACATGTAATTCTTCAGGCTTTGGAACGTAGACCATACCACCGTTTATATATTTCTGTATTTCTTGTAGTAACTCTATAGGGAAGACTGTATCTGCATTTACATATTTCATAATTAATCTTCTCCTTAAACCTCTCAAATTAAGATGAAATAACAAACAACCTGTCTAACCATAATGGTCGGACAGGCTGTTTTTATAGAAAGCTTACTATCAAAATTAAGATGGCTCGGGACGGGATTGAACCGCCGACACTAGGATTTTCAGTCCTATGCTCTACCAACTGAGCTACCGAGCCTTGCTATTAAAATTAAGATGGCTCGGGACGGGATCGAACCGCCGACACCAGGATTTTCAGTCCTATGCTCTACCGACTGAGCTACCGAGCCTTACATGGATACAATTATTTCTTCTAAATGGAAACAAAAAGACCCCTCGTCCGAAAAGGGACGAGGAGCCGCGGTACCACCCTAAATTAGAACTATTCTGTACAACTAGCAGAAATGTTCTCACTTAAATATTTAACGGTTAACACCGGTACACCTCTACTTGTCAACAATGGTTTCAAGGGACTGCTCCGGAGTGAACTTCGATCAACCCTTTTCTCTAGAAACGCTCTCAATCTCCGGCGTTTCCTCCCTGTAAAGAGGTATTGAACTACTTTTCTCCATCAAAGCATTTGTTTTGTTATATAATTTTTTCTAATTGTAAGCCCTAATCCACTATAAGTCAATAGAAGAAATAATTCCCGCATTTCGATTTGATTAGCTTTATCCATTACTAAAATTAAAAATCATCTTTAATTCATCATCAAAAGACTTCTTACATTCTTCTTGAAAGCTATTACCAGTATATTCTTTTAGTGTCTTTCTCCAAAAATGCTGGGCTCTCCTATTTGTAGTCGTGAGGTTCGTCTGTAGCTCCCATTTTCCAATATGAAGATTAAAAACCTCCTTAGCCGCATGTTCAGCGATTCCCGTGCCTCGGAAGGGCCGCAGGATACAGAATTCGTTTAAATAAAATTCACACCCTGGTGGTGTATGAGGTGGTGTGGCTACTAATGCAAAGCCAGCAGGAATTCCATCCTCCTTTATTAAATATGGATATAAAATCCCCGGCTTCTCCCACCAGATGTCGAAGACTTTATTCTGTTCATTCAGCGTTTGTGTTTCATTATCCTCGTATACCCCGTATTGATTAGGAAGGTTCCCCCATATCTCTGATAGATCGTGTAAGTATAGTGGGTAGAGATTATTAATCATAAACTTCGTTGTGCTGTCAGTTAATGTTACGGTGATCTTCATTTCATTCACTCCCTCCCATCGAATGCTTGGATGTATTTATGGCGATCACTTAAATAACGTTCTGTGTAGTTATCTTTTGTATAATCCTTAAGCACTTTTCGCCAGAAAGCTATAGCAGGTTTATTATTTTCCATTTGAGCTAGTTTCCATTTGGCTTCTTTAAATAGATCAAGTGTTTTTATTGCGGCAGCAGTACCTATTCCATTTCTTCTGTATTTCTGCAAAATCATAAAGTCATAGACCACATGAGTTGGATCTGGGTCTTTATCTAAGTTTTCAAAAAGTACAACCACAAATCCAGCTAAGTTTCCTGAAATCTCGATCAGATAAGGATTCCATCGATGATCCCCTTCCCAAAAATAATCAATATCCACCTCGAATTCTCCATGCTGATTCACATCTTGATCCGTAAATAAACTGAAATCATAATAGTAAAGTTGATATAGATTAGACAGTACCGCTTTATCTTCAAACGTTACTGGAACAAGTTTAATTTCCATCATACCCCCACGTTTGCTTCATTATTGTTACTTCTGTACTTAGTATAATCACGACGTCACTCTAGTTATATGCCATATTTGATTTGAATTGAATTTTATATAAAGTCATTATTCATCTAGAATAAAAAAAGCTCATATGAGCTTTTACGCCCACATGAACTTTTTTCAGTCTAACAATCAAGTTAAATCTACGATGACTTTAATGGTTTCTATAGCTTCAATGGCTTTGTCAAAGGCTGCTTGGATATCCTCTAATTTAAAGGACTGTGTCACCATTGTAGAGATATTCGTTTTCTTGTCGTTAATATGTTCAATAACCTTTACAATATCTTCATGTGTGTATCCACTAGCTCCAACTATGTTAACTTCTTTACTCATCACTTGAGCAAGGCTAATAGGTACTTCATTTTTATAAACGGCAATGATTGCAATTCTTGCTTGTGGCTTTACAATCTGCATCACTTGTTCAAATAATATCGGAGCACCCGCTGCGTCTACAAAAGCATCTACGTTTGGCATGTTAACGCCGTAAACATTTACTTCCCCGAAGTGTTTAATTAAGCCCTCTGCTAATGATTCAGTCGTCGTATTAACTGTTAAAGCTCCTAATTCTTTGGCTTTATCCAAACGCCATGGATCAATATCCACAACACAAACCTCTTTAATGCCTTCCCCTATTAATCCTGCAGCAGCAGATAAACCAATAGGACCCGCTCCGAGAATTACGATTTTTTCACCTTGTTTGGGTTGTACACTAAAGGCTCCATGAAAGCCCACACTCATAGGTTCCATTAATACAGCCTCTGTTGCCGAAACGGAATCATTAAATTCATAAAGATTATAATTTAGTGCTGCATCTTCAATTAAGACATATTGTGAAAAGGCTCCTACCTCCAACGAATAACGACGACCTGCACGTTTTGCAGTAATTGGATTCACACCTACACGCATACCCACGTTTAAATTCTTTTCCACTTCAGAACCAAACTTGACGATCTCACCGAACATTTCGTGACCAAATTCCGAACCGAAACGGATACCCATTTCAGAGCCTGCTTTTACGATATTAATATCTGTCCCACAAATTCCACCGGCTAAAATACGAACCAAAGCATCTTTTGGCCCTACTTCAGGTATTGGCCGCTCTTCTATCCTCACACTATTTTTACCGTGATAAATACCGACCTTCATCATTCTTAACACACTCCTTATTACTATCTATTACTAAATGGTAGTAGTTATTGTGGAGCTTAGCAATCTACAATAAAACTGAAAGCGTTAATAAAACGACAGTTAATAAGCTTGTGTTAATTAAAATTTTAAAAGTGAAATGTTTCACTATTTCTTTTTATTATTTGCAGGGATAAATGGATTTAACTGTATAATTCGCTCTGCTAAATATTTAGGGGTATAGGGCATATCATTGCCAAGCCACATGGAAATTGTACCAATGATTGCAGATGTTCCATACCAAGCTGCGATATCAGAAGGAGTATCTACGGTTAAGAAATCTTCTGTTTTTTGAATCGATTGTTGTTCTGTTGTTATTAATATCAATTCATATAAAAGATCCATCAATTTTGGTGTGAAATAAGGAATGTTTTTGGTTACAAGCAACACCTTGTACATATGAGAATTCTCTGCAATATGCTCTAGCAATAAAATCAGCGAGGTAAGTTCATCCCCTGGTTTATAGGATTCTTCAAATTTATCTATGAGTATTTTCTTTAAATCTGCTAATAAGTCATCCAAGATACTATCAATCAAATCATTAATATCTTTGTAATGTAAATAAAATGTAGCTCGATTGATTTCAGCCTTTTGCGTAATAGCGTTGATCGAAATCTTATTCAGTTCTTTCTCTGCTAATAAATCTATAAAGGCATTCCGAATTGCTTTTCTTGTTTTTCGTATCCGTAAATCTAAGTATGTTTTGTCTGCCATGAATCTTCCACCTCGTAGGTAATGAACTTAAAAAATAGTTAGTATTTGCGAAGAAACAATTTATAGTAAACTCAGAAGAAATCAGGAATTTTATGGAATACAAGATCAGTGGTTGAACGATTAAAATAAAAGTTCGCTTACTAGCTGAAATGACCAGTCTTACATATGCATAATTGACACCTGAAGTATCTAATGAATCTATACTTACCTTTGAATCAGATGGATATTCAGATTATATTGTTACAGGCGTTCAAGAAGGTTCTGCAGAAGTAGTATTAAATATGACGAAATTGCCTCTGAGGCATATGTAAAGAACAGAATAGATACAGGAAACAATAGAAAACAACGCTATACAGCATTTAATAATGTGATAATCCCTAATTACACTAAATTGGTAATAGAGACGAAAAAGATTAAAGCACCCATTGCAGAATTGAAGGTATTACATGAAATCTATTTAAAAGAGGCCTTATACAAAACAAAAACTTCCAGCACTGCTTTTAAAGCAGCAAATAAAGAGATGGATGAAGTCGAGAAATATGAAGGACAGTTTGTAGATGGGATCGATAAATATCGAAAGAAGTATGGTATTTAAGATTGAATGATAATTAAATCCCAAAAATCCACGTCAGAGCTTCCTCTAACGTGGATTTTTAGGATTATAGCTATTTTTTTGTGTAAACAATCTTCTTAATACTGTCTCTTGATAGGCAATATTCATCCGAAAGCTGATCAACCGTTGCACCAACAGCAAACCTTAGACAGATTTCAATGTTTCTAGATCTTAAGTATTTTCTGCTCCCTGACTTCTCGCCCCATTTTACATGTGCTTCTTCAGGCTTTGGGATATACACTAAACCACCGTTAATATATTTCTGAATTTCCTCTAATAATTCTTTTGGAAAAATCGTATCAGCATTTACATATTTCATAATCGCTCTGCTCCTTAAACTTTTTATGAGTTTGAAGGTAGCAAAGTCTATTCTAAAAACAACAATGCACAATGCACTGGCGGTAAATCAAATTTTATTCGCTCTATACAAACAACCGCCGTTGTTTATAGTCTAGACTTTGCATAGAGCTTATCGCTAATCTTTTCACGATTGTACACCCTCCCTTTCATCAATTTGAAGTCAGTTCCTCCAAAATGCGCTTGGCTGTCTTCTCTCCATTAGCAATACAATCTGGAATACCCACACCATAATAAGAGCATCCGGCAAGGATTACGTTAGGATAATGATCTGCAATCTTCTTCTCTAAGGATACTACAATCTCATGATGGCGCATGTGGTAATTTGGCATAACATCATGCCATTTGGTCACGTCGTAGGTTACTGGCTGTCCAGTAATCCCAAGACTGGTCTGTATATCTTTCAACGCCACCTGTAATAATTCCTCTTCTGAGAGCTTAATCAAGGACTCATAATGCGGTCCTGAGCTCTTATAAAACAGTCTGACGAGCAGACGTTGTTGTCCAGATGTGTGCTCCCACTTGCGACTTGTCCATGTACAAGCATTACATAGAACATCATCACTGTTGGCGGTAATAAACCCTGTACCGTTCGCTGGCAGCTGACTATCAGGGATATCAAATCCTAGATACACACTAATCATAGAGCTGTTAAACAACTGATTAAAATCTTCATCCAGCACTTCATCTTGAAGTAATGCTTGTGCAGTAGAATGCATTGTTCCAAGTACGGCAAAATCGCTGTCCAAGATTCGTCCATCTGCCAGTGTTACACGGTACCGTTCTCCATCCTTTGCAATGCGCTCGGCACGAATCCCTTTGATGATCTCTACATCGGACAGCTGTTCTTCCATGGCATCGATCAGAGCAGATACGCCACCCTTAAAAGACATAAACTTCTTATCGCCGTTCCCCTGGAATTTAGCCTTATTCGCGGACAATCCCTGAATAATACTTCCATATTCATTTTTATAATCAATCAAATAAGGAAGGGTCGAGGCAATGGTAAGTTCACTCAATTTCCCGGAATATACACCTGAAAGGACAGGTGATATTTGCTTTTCGACCAGCTCTTTTCCTAGGAAAGCTTCTAGAAATTCACCCACGGAATCATTTTTCGTAAACTTATCATTCGGAGTGTAGAAATCTTTAAGTGCTTCAACTTTACCTTCAGCAGAGACCAGATCTGTTGTAGCAAGCGATTCAATACTTAGAGGGATGCCAAAGACTGCATCCTTAGGAATTTGCTTAAGCTTTCCTTCTGTATAGATATATGATATTCCTGTCGCGTTATATACGACCTCATCTTGCATGCCAAGTTCTTCAATTAATGGGGCAACATTCGTTTTGCGAGTAACAATAGAATCTGCACCTGATTCCATAATGAAATCTTCCTGTCGCAGTGTTCTGATTTTTCCGCCCAGTCTATCGCTGGCTTCAACCAAAATGATTTTTACATCTAGCTTGTTATGCTCTATAGATTTCTGTAAATAGTAAGCGGTAGACAATCCAGTAATTCCCCCGCCAATCACGACGACCGTTCTCAAGCGTTGACACCTGCCTCTAAAGTTATTATCTGTTAAATTCAATTGAATACATTATATCATAGGGATTTATATGTAATAACATACCGTTCGTGTCAGATATGACACAAAAAAGCCGCGTTAAACGCGGCAATGAAAGGCCAATCTTTATATATTCTCCTGTTTTAAAGCATCAATAATATTTTCCTTCTTCACTTTTGAACTGGAGTACAGCATAGCTGAGCTAACGATGATAAAGACAGCGACTATGACATACAAGATACTCATCCACGGAAGTGCGAATCCATAGGAGAAACTACTCATCATGGATCTATAGATCAAGTACATCACGATTATGCTAATCGGAAGCCCGAAAAGTAGTGATTTTATCCCATAGAAGATACTTTCATAATTAATCATTTTATTAAAACCGTTTGGCGTCATCCCTACAGACTTCAACATCGCAAACTCTCTTTTACGAAGTGATATGCTAGTTGATATCGTATTGAAAATATTCGCAATCGATATTAATGTAATCAAAGCAATAAAACCATAGGTGAAAATAGACATTAACATAATCATCTGCTCACTATTTTGTCTATTTTGAAACACATTTTGGACATAGACATTCCGCTCTTTCATTTCCTCAATGGCCTGTTGTGTCGCTAATGGATCAGAGCTGTTCAGGTTTAGTCGGCTTTGTATATCGTTACTCATCGTATCATTTGTTAATTGATCAAAGACTTGTTCAGAGACAATGATGTTTAATCCACCAACTAGTGCTGAATGAACACCCATAGGGCGTTTATCAGTTAATGCGACAATTTCTACTGGTGGTAATTTCGTCTCTTTCTCTGTGTTCCAATCCGTATAAATTAAATCAAGCTTCTGACCGATTTCCGAATGAAGAGCTTTGGTCTCAATAATCTTTTTGGCGCTCTCATCCTCAAAGGTGACGGTATCATTCACAATAGCTGACATCTGATTGAGATCCGTTAATTGTTCATAACTTACACCGACCGATTCTGCATAGGTTCTCAAACTCTGTTCATTTAGGGCATGGATCTGAATGTAGTAAGGATATTTCCCATTCTTTAAAATACTGCTATCCTTCTCCACGATCTCTTGCAATTCTTTTGCCATATCTTTTTCATCAATCCATGAACTCAAGCTTAGTTCCCTGATCACATTATATTCCGTTATATTAGGTAAGGCAGATATCGATTTCGTCAACCGATCTACTTTTTGAGCGTCCTCAGTCCCCATATAAACTTGAATATCGTAGTTCAAACCATCCTGTGAGAGTTCTACCGACTTTCTCATATTAGTAGTGAACGAAGATACGGATAAAAACAGAACAATACTAATGACAAGTGAGAACACGGTTGCTTGGTACCTGCGTTTATTTCTCTTTAAATTCTTCAAACCAATTTCTGCTTCGATTCCAAACAGCTTGCGAACGAACTTGGAAGTTTTCACTGCTTTACCTGAGAGCTTAACATCGGTTGTTTGTCTGATCGCATCAATCGCCGAAATCTTGGAAGCTTTTCTGGCTGGAAGATAAGTGGATATAAAAATCGTAAGTATCGAAACTACACAAGCGGTGAATAGGGACAGAGGTGTAACAACCAATGTTAATTTTTCCGTTATCCCCAGTACATCTTGAATCATCGAATTAATAAACATAAAGGTGATCCCAATTCCTGCAATTCCGCAAAGGATTCCAATAGGGATGCTAATTAAACCGATGATCATTCCTTCAAAAAACACCGAATTCTGCTTCTGCCTCTTTGTAGCACCTACGCTGGAGAGCATTCCTAAATGGCGTGCACGTTCCGAGACAGAAATCGCGAATGCATTATAGATTAAAGAAACAGAGCCAATGATAATTACAGTCATAACGATGACTGACAATGAAAGAAGTGTATTACGTAAACCATCGCTATTCGTCACACCATAATAACGCAGCAGACTATTATTATAAGAAATCGACTCTATATTGTTTTCTTTTGCCAATTCCTCTGCATGCTTGTATATGGAGCTATCCACCTTATTTAATACAACTGTAGCTGTAGTTTTTTCGGCTGCTCCAATCAAGCTTTCATCCACATAACTTAGGGCAGTATAACCCGGAGACCATGTTGGTTCCCAAGTGGGGCGCTTTATCACTCCCACAATTGTGTAGTTCATTGGTTTTTTATGAATGATCTCTTCATTCAGGGTGTCATCTTCAGTCCGTAATCGTTCGTTTTGGGATAAGGGTTGACCACTATTTTTATCATCCCTAGTAACTCGCTCTCCGACATCGAGCGTTAGAGCTTCACCTATCTTGTATGTTACTTTAGCATTTTTTGCGATTTCCTCAGAAATGACTACTTCATAGTTAGTCTTCGGGAGTCTTCCTTCCAGAAGCTCAACCGGAAATTGTTTAAAACCAGCTGCATTATATTCCTTGATATACCAATAGGGCTTGTTCTCATTCTGTCCCCCCTCTAAAGGGGCATACCCACGATCATTTGAGATGACAAGTGTTTTCGTTGCATCATCCGCTTCTATCGCTTTAAGCTGAGCTTTAGTAACATTTCTGTATTGGACATGCCATTCTCCATTAGTCGAGATACTCTGCTTCCTCATTAATTCCATAAATGAAAAACCAAGTGTTGCCACCGCCGTCACCATAGCCACAGAAATGATGACTCCAATGATAGTAACTAATGTTCTTCGCTTATTCTGCTTCAAATGTCTAAGTGTTAATTTATTTACGATATTCACGGACGAATCACCTCATCTTTGGCGATCCTTCCATCTTCAATGGTAATTACTCTATCCGCTTGTAATGCAATCCGTTCATCATGAGTAATGACAATCAGTGTTTGATTATAGGTTTTATTAAACATTTTTAATAAATCTATAATTTCACCACTGTTCTTACTATCCAGATTACCGGTTGGCTCATCCGCTAACATGATTGCAGGATTACTAATTAACGCTCTGCCTATCGAAACCCGCTGTTGTTGCCCACCTGAGAGCTGATTCGGGAGATGGTTTAAGCGATTTTCCAAATTTAACGCCTTTACGGTATCCGCAAATTGTTTCTTATCTACCTTGTGCTGATCAAGCAGTAAAGGGAGTGTGATGTTCTCTTCGACCGTTAGCACCGGTATAAGATTATAGAATTGATAAATCAGCCCAATTTGTCTGCGTCTAAAAATCGCCAGCTGTGTTTCATTCAATTCATAAATATCCGTGTTATCTACGAATACTTTGCCGCTTGTCGGTCTATCCACTCCGCCTAATAAGTGCAGAATGGTCGATTTCCCGGAGCCTGAAGGCCCGATAATCGCTACGAATTCCCCTTTTTTAATCGAAAAAGATACATCATCCAGTGCTTTTACCGCTGTTTCGCCTTTTCCATATGTTTTAGACAGATGTTCAATCTTTAAAATGTCCATTGTTAGACCTCCATTTGTTGATGAGATCAGTATATCTGTCTACAATGACTATCCAGTGACTCTAAAGTGACATTCTAGTCACTAAGCCATAAGTGCTAAATAACTTGCTTATAAAATTTAATCTGAAATTGTGTACCTTTTCCTACTTCACTCTTCACATCGATCGTTCCGTTTTGGCCTGTGATAATGCTTTGTGCTAGGGCAAGTCCTATCCCTATACTATCTTCGCTTGCATTCTTACCTTTATAGAATCGTTTGAAGATATAGGGGAGCTCTGCCTTTGGGATTCCTTTGCCGTTATCTGTAATGATAATTTCCGTAAACAGTGCATTTTCTGCAAAAGAAATCGAAATTTCTCCCCCAGCAGGTGTGTGCTCTACACAGTTTTTCAGAATATTAATGATCGCCTCAGTTGTCCAATTGAGATCGCCCGCATATGTGATGCTATCTTCTCCATCAATCAGGATCCGTTGTTCTTTAATATCCATTGGAATTAACATGGGCTCCAAAGATTTTTGAACTAGCTTCTTCACTTGAACTTGATCTTTTTTAAAATGAATAGTTCCAGCATCGATCTTGGAGAACTTTAATAATGAGGAAACTAACCATCCAATTCGTTCGAGTTGAACAGTAATCTTCCGTGTGAATTCCATTCTTTTCTCCACATGCAGCTCCGGGTCACTTAATAAATCGGCCATCACAGTCATGGAGGTAAGCGGGGTTTTGAGCTGATGAGAGATATCCGAAATCGCATTCGTGAGTTTCAGTTTATCTTCTTGTAATTGCGCGCTCTGCTCGGATAACATTAACGTCACTTTGTAAATGTCATTCTTCAGGATACTAAGCTCACCTTCCTGATTATCACGAACATCAAGCGTATAATTCCCACTACTGATTTGACGCAGATATCCAGAGAGCTTTTCAATTTCACCGTATCTCCAGCGAGTAAATACTAAACTGCAGCCTATCAGCAAAGCCGAAGTCACAGCTGTGATTCCCAACGCCTCCAGTGATATAAATGCTGCTACGGCTGCGGCCACAAGACTGATCAAGCACATCGTCAACAATAACCATCTGATTTCTTTATTACGAAGCACCTAATCACCAACCTTATAACCCAACCCACGCACTGTTTTGATCAGTGTAGGTTCTTGGGGGTTATCTTCTAACTTTTCCCTAAGTCTTTTTATGTAAACAGACAATGTATTATCGTTCACGAATTCTCCAGCTACATCCCAGATCCGCTCTAGCAATTGATTTCGCGAGAGAACTTGCCCCACATGATTAGCAAAGATCAGTAGCAACCGATATTCTAATGCGGTCAGTAGCACTTCATCGCTGTTCTTATAAACCTTACCTTCCAGTGTGTTAATACGTATATTGTCTAATTCAATCATGGATTGGGTCTGTGCTTGCTTGTTATATCTCCTTAACACCGATTTAATCCGCGAAAGCAGCTCCCGAATCCGAAAAGGCTTGGTTATGTAATCATCTGCCCCCATATCGAGTCCCATCACCACATTGACCTCATCATCAATCGCCGTTAAAAAAATTACAGGTATATCACTTTGCGCTTTCACGAGTTTGCATAATTCATAACCGCTTCCATCCGGAAGTGAGAGGTCAAATATGCATAAGGTGAGCTCTGACAACTGCTCAGATAACACCGCTTTTGCAGTAGTGGCATCATAACATAGGACGGTTTCAAAGTGATCCTGTTGTAATGAGTATTCGAGCCCTGACGCAATTGTTCTATCGTCCTCGACAAGCATAATTTTCATGGAAGATCATCCTAACCTAATAATATATTCAAAAGTTCAACTCGTTCCGATGATCATTCTCTCATAATTATCGAGTTATACCAAATTACATATCATATTAAAGTATTTACAACTTCACAGTAAATATAATAAAGACGTCTGCTCCGAAGAGTTGACGTCTCATAAATGATCATATCGAAAAAGCACTACACTTATATTGATGTATCTGCTGAAAACCTAGTCGTAGTGCCGATTTTTTCGAAGCTTCATTATCCAGTGAACAATCCCAGTAAGGAATAAAGCCATTGGCAAGCACATCTTCAACTACTAGCGTTGCTAAATGTGTCCCCACTCCTTGTTTCTGATATTTAGGAAGGGTTTCAATTCCAATTGCGTGTGTATCCTGTGTAACAAAACTAGAATAACACACCCCCATAATTTCAGATCCCTCAACTGCAGCATATCCGTAGCCTTTTTCCGCAAAGTCTTCTTTCGATGACCAGAATAAATCAATATTTTCATGTACAAATTCTATATTCTTTAGATCTAAGTTTTCCCAATCCAGCATTTTAAGATTTATAGTTCTAATCCCATTAGTCTGCGTCGTAGGCGGCTTGTGAAGTAACTTGAACACCATCTGTTCAAAAGGATATAGCTTCCTAGAAGGAAATATCAATTCAAGATTCCATTCCTCATGTTGACCAGAAACTTCGAAATGTTCCATCCCGAGTTCCTTCATTCTAGGTACTATATAACTCGTTACATAACCATCCAATGCATGGATAAAGGCTTGATTGGTGTGATCGCCGATAAGATAAAACCCTTCAATCCCCTGACTCCATACTAACGCACTCTTTGGTGCTGTAATTTGATCCACAAAGATCCAACCTGGATTATTGCCTTCAATCACAGAGAGAATTTCGGGATGGATATGCTCTCCTTGAAGTAGCGGCTTCACTTTATAATAATCCTCATGAGGTATTTCATGCATACAAACACTCCCCTTAGTTTCCTTGTAGATCTGTATACATAAGTATAAAGGAATCGTCCTCAATCGGATGGTAAAGTTCATTAATAACTGAAGATTACTTTCCATGGATAAGCGTTTTCCTAGCCTTAATTAATAGAAATGAAGGTCTCCTTCTCTCATTTAATAATTTGGGCATCTTTTCTAGTCCCTCAGCTATGGATTCGGGTTCAACAATTTCTTCAACAGTTAGTCCATTTTGGATCAACGTATTAAGTAATGTTGAAAGTTTCCTGTGATATTTTATGACGCCGTCAATTCCCCAAAACTGGCTTCTGAGACCTTCTTCTCCATAATTATCAATAGGCCAATGTAGGATATTATGATCAGGATCTTTAACCCACCCACTTTGGCTCTTATTTGATAAAACAACCGGATGCTCTGTTGAAAATACCAGATGCCCATAGGGTTTAATCCATTCTGAAATCCTACTAATGAGTGCTTTGTAATCCTCAATATAATGAAAAGCTAACGAACTTACTACCAAATCAAATTCATTACTATTAAAATTGATTTCCTCCATAGAACCCTGTATATAAAGGATCTCAGGTCGCTTCCCTGCCATAGCTAACATTTTCTCTGATATATCTACTCCTGTTACGTGTGACGCTTTGTTATCAATCATATAGTTTGCCATTTCACCAAAACCGCAGCCAAGGTCGAGAACGTTTAAATCCTGTAGGTCTGGAAGTAACCCTCTTATTGCAGGTTGTTCAATAAAGTCATTGTATGTAATTCTTGATTCCCTTAAGTTCTTATACATTTGAAAAAACTCAGGGTTGTCATAAATGTTCTGTTGTATCATACACCTCCACGATACTATAGATGATGTTTACGAAGACGGTTGTAATATAGCCAAGTTCGACTTACATACGAGCCAAACATGAGAATTAATATGGCGAACAAAATCAAATTTATGAGCTGCAATCGATCCAGATTTGAGTAAGTCAATAATTTAATGTTAATTACTATGGTATACGTATATACAATTATAAGGGGCAAGAACATAGCAGAATAAGTTAAGGCTATACGTCTAGCTAGTTTCAGTTGATTTAACTTATCGCTGTATATTTGCGGTTTTGCTTCACCCGGTACATATTCTTGGCCCCATACAACCCATCTTTGAGTCCATGAACTCGATTTATACAGACATGCCCAGCCAGATTCCATGTGAATGTTGAAGTAATTGGTGTCTGCAGTATTTTGTAAGTCCGCACAATAACACACCTTACGAGGTTTCCCTTTTATAAAATAAAAGGCAGCACCTGTTTTGCCAACTTTGTACAGATTATATCCCTTTTCTTCCATTCCCTCTAGCCATGCCTCAAGCCGATCTGGCGCATACATCCATCCAGGCTTCCACTTCATTACAAGTTGACCTGAATTTTTCAAACGCTTTTCTTCATTTTTACTTAGTATGATTTGCTGAAGGGGTGTCACTTGACCATTTGACTTGCTTGGCTGTAAGAATTCTTCTGTTATTCTTTTGTTAGTCTTGTTTAATGTGATCAACGAATACACTGTGAAAATACACAAGATCACGCTAAGCCCCAATGCAGTAGCGGGAATAAAACCATACGGTCCACTGAAAACATTAAAATGATTAAATTTGGATACACTCATTGCTATTGCACTTATTAAAATTACATTGAGGAATGCAACCATTAAATAAATCAATATCCCCGTAAAAATATACATGATCTTCTTGTTATGCTTTACGATCCCTTCTCGATCAGGAAATGTTCTTATCTGTTCTAAAGGCAGCCTATTCATCGTCACAACCCATTTGCCGCTCTGTAACACCTTCGTCCATCCAAAATTTAATAATCCTTTAGAAAGGGATGGATTTCGAACTTTATCAAATACGATCCGATAGTTAGCTACGTTCGATTCAACCTGTTGAAAGTAAAAATATCTAGTTAAACGGTTGATTCGGATAAGTTCATAACCTTTTTGCGCCATAGAAGCCAACCAATCTTCGGTTTTCTGAACATCATAACTCCAAAAGGGTTTAAATATTTTGATGATCATCTACATCACCCCCATATTTTATAGCATTCTCATGCAGCTCTTTAAGCCTTTTGATCTCAGTAGCAAGAATTAGCATCCCTAAGTCTGTTCTTTCATAAACCGTTTTTCTCTCTTCATCAGCAAAAACAGTAATCATCCCATCTTTTTGCATCTTCGTTAACGTGCCATAAACAGTACCTGAGCCTAACAAAAGGCGTGCTTTCGTGATTTTCTCTACATGCTTCACTATTCCATATCCATGACGTGGTTCATCTAAGGATAAAAGAATATAGAAAGCTGTTTCAGTCATGGGTACATATTTTTTTAACACTTTCTCAGGGTTCAACATGCCCAGCTCCCTTATTACGTAACAGCATTTATACGTCACAATTAAATATGTCTCAACGTGACTATATCACGACGTGACATAGTAAGCAATAAAAAAAGTGTGCAGAATCGCTTCATCAGCCACTCTACACACTCTACATTCAACTGCTCCGACCCGCCTATCGAATATCTTTTACTCGAATATTACTTCCTAACAGACTCGAATCACTTCTTAATCTGAACGACGGGTAATTCTCATCTGCTTCAAGCCGCATCTGTTCATCAAATAAAGATTCCTGCTGTCGGTCAACAAAAAAAGTAAAAGGCTCTTTCTGAACTTCAATATCTGTAGGATGGGGTTCACTAATGATCTGAATTACGATCACACCATTACAACCACAACCCTCTGTGTCGAAAAATAATTTAAAATATCCGAGTCGTTCACCAAGGTTTTTTTCTAACTTTTCAATAGTTTGGGAGTTCAATTGTATGAACATAGGATGATCCACTCCTTATTTATATTTGAGCGAGTACTTTCCCAAAGTATAATTTGAATTAGTTCCAGCCTCGTGTGACTGCCATCACTTTTATATTGACAGACATGAGTCTGAGAATAAATCAAGCTGCCTTCTGCGTCTCCCGTTCGCCACCTAGCTTAAATACGAGGATACCCCCAATAATAACCAGTACTCCAAGCAACTGTTTCCAAGTAAAAGGAACCTTTTCAAGCCCTAACCAGCCTAGTGAATCCCAGAGTAGTGCGAACCCAAGCTGAGAGATCAATACGATCGAAATCGCATACGTTGGGCCCAGTCGTTTAGTACCTTGCACAAGGCATAATACCACCCCGACTCCGATCAAACCACTGATCCAATACCAAGGCTCCATATTTCTCAAAGTAAATATACGGTTTCCCTCAACGATAAGACTCATAATAAATGAAGCTAAGAATCCCATCCCTAACACTAAAGTTGTCGTTGCCCAAGAACCAACCTTTTCGTTAACTTTCGTATTAAATATATTTTGCAGACTCACGAGTGATCCCGCAATAAGCGCTAATATCAACCCAATAACCATAACTTAATTCCTCCATTTATCGACTATACTCAAGGTTGTTAGAATTTTAGTATCACAACGCCAGATATCATCAACCCGATGCCGATGAACTGCGGTAATCTCATCTTTCGTTTTTCCATTCCAAACCAGCCTTTAATATCAATCAAGAAGGTCAGACATAGCTGAGCAATCAACAACGAGGATATTGTAAATGTAACACCGATTTGCTGAATGGCCGTTACTTCACTGAAAATAATTACAGCTGCAAAAGCGCCGCCGATCAAATATAAGGGTTTTACTTGCTTTATTCCTCCCCATTTCCCATCTCTAACGAACAAAAGAATTAGGAAGGACATGATAAACCCCGTTAACTGTGTAATTGTCGCCGCCTGCCAAGTCCCGATATCTTGACTAATTCGAGCATTTGATACACCCTGTAACGTAATACAAGCCCCCGCTAAAAATGCAAATATAATCCCTCTCATTTCTCTCTCTCCTCAACTTCGATCTCTTACATATTAAAAAGCAATTCAAGGGTTTAAAAAAGGACATCTGTCCTAAATGAGAAGAAACGTTGTTATTGCCCAAGCGGCTGCTGTTGCTCATAGAAATAAAAAGACCGTCTCAAGCCTTCGTACGGGCTTAAAACGGACTTCAAAAACTTTTCTCTAGTTGATTTATAAGAGCAAATTCTTCTCATGCAATTGATCAAAAATAATTTGGGTAACTACAGATACACGATTTCGATCTTTATAGCTTAACCAAGTCAATTCCTCGATTTCGGACGCTGGCGTTAATGTCCCTTCATAATCCGCAATATAACAGGTCATTTTTACTGTAACACCTTCTGCTTTGCCATGAGCCTCTGCTTCAAAGGTTCCAAAATAAGAGACGGTATCATCCTTAATCTGAACAGAGATTTCTTCCTCAATTTCGCGCAAAAGCGTCTCCTCGTCTGTTTCCCCCGCTTCTCTTTTTCCTCCAGGCAAATAATAGGTATCTTTCCCTTTGGAACGTGTACATAAAACTTGTCCGTTCTCGATATGAATCCAAGCGATTTTATCAATGATTGTAGTCATATAGTTCTCCCTATGCCTTTTTTTCAACAATTATATCATACAACTGAACTAACACATTTATGCAACGTCAGTTTTAACTTTTTGGACATGAGGGTAACACACAGGGCAAATCATATATGCAGCGAAGATAAGAAAAGGATAGCTTACATGGCAGTATGATTAACTTCTTATTTATGATCATATTGACCCTTATCATCTTCAGTTATCTCCCGTATGACTCTGCAAGGGTTACCCACTGCAATCACATTTGCAGGGATATCTTTAGTAACAGCACTGCCCGATCCGATGATGGTATTATCTCCGATAGTGACCCCGGGATTTATAATTGCTCCACCGCCGATCCATACATTATTTCCGATAGTAACGGGGTAAGCATACTCATATTCCTCAACTCTCAGTTCATAATGAGCGGGATGACCTGCTGCAAATATACTTACATTAGGCCCGATCAACACATTATCCCCTATCGTTACTGTGTTGCAATCCAAGACTGTAAAGTTGTAATTCGAATAAAAGTTCTCACCAATTGAGATATTATAGCCGTAATCACAACGAAATGGCGGTTCTATGAAAAACTTAGCTCCTGTACGTCCCAATAATGGTTTTATTAATGCATTTCGTTGATCAATTTCGCTAGGTCGTAAAGCATTAAATTCAAACAAAATCTCTTTAGCATGCTGACGTTCCCCTAGCAATTCCTCTCCAAATGCTTTATATAGCTTCCCGGCTAACATTTTTTCTTTCTCAGTCATGATGTCTTTCTCCTCTCCACTTATACCAAGATGATTGTAAAGCGTACATGTTTGCATTAATCCCTTTGTGAAGCACTAAATCTTGATAGTCCCCTACTTCAGCGATCTCTCTATTATACATAACATAGACCGTATCCACATTCTTAGCCGAGCCCAACCGATGTGAAATAAAATAGCCACTTTATCTTGACTTTTGGATCAATAGCAGATGTAGGTTCATCGAATACTATAAGCTCCGCATTATTGTATAATGCGCGCGCATCACTAGCTTTTACCACTGACAGCCTGATAGCTGCCTACTTCCTTCTACTGATTAAAAAGATTGGGGCAATCAGTAACTTAGTGCTAAAATATGAGAGTGAGTTTCTTCTGTCTATCACATATAATAGTTTTACAACATAGAGAAAGTCAGACAGGCAGCCCCTCTTCTTATCAGTTTATTTCTTTCTGCAAACACTTTCATTGTTAAGACGGGAATCCGATTATAAGGTCTATAATTGGATGAGGTAATTTTCGAAATGAACATATGAATAGGAGTGTGAATTCATGAAGCTTCAATTTAATTTATTCCCGGGCGGATTGCCCAAGGCGCTTACTATGAGCTATGATGATGGACAAAAACACGATATTCGCTTGGCGGAGATTTTTGATCAATATGGGATTAAAGGTACTTTCCATCTAAATAGCGCTATGATAAACGCACCCGGATTTTTATCTTCTGCTGATGTTAAACATTCACTCAGAAACCACGAGGTGTCTGCCCATTCTGTTACTCATCCACATCTAGAACGTCTTCCTTTACCTATGGTGATCGATGAGCTGTTTGAAGACCGTAAGCGACTTGAGAAACTAGTGGATTATCCGGTACGTGGAATGTCCTATCCTTACGGTACATACTCTCAAGAAATCATAGCGCCACTTCAGTCTGTTGGGATTGAATACAGTCGTACTGTCCACTCTACCAAACAGTTTGATATGCCTCTGAATTTCATGGAATGGCATCCAACATGCCAACATAATGAAGATCTCCATCACGTATGGGAGCGATTTACAACGGAGGGTCCATCCCAAAAACTAAGACTCTGTTATGTTTGGGGTCATAGTTATGAATTTGCTGAGCAGAACAATTGGGAGCTTATCGAGAACTTTTGCCAACAAGCTGGTGGACATCCGGATGTTTGGTACGCAACCAATATAGAGATTTATGATTATGTCACTGCGCTGTATTCACTGAAAATGAGTGCTGACAAAAAGATCATCCGTAACAACTCTGCTATTGATGTCTGGGTATCTGTAAATGATCAACCTGTTCAGATTAAGGGTGGAAGTACGATGATGCTGAAATAATCCCGAACACAAAAAGAGCGATTCATAACATCGCTCTTTTTTCTCGTTACATAAAAGTAACTGCAATTATTTGGATTGAAGTGTAAATGTCACTGTTTTTGCTTTTTCCTCAAGGATTGGAGTATAGGTAAATGTCAGCACATTCCCTTTGCGACCCTTCAATACTAACATTCTGGTCAAAACATATGGATCTCTGCCATCATTCACTCTATCCCATTCCTTACGATCCTCACTTGTTATCAGTTGTTCGCTGAGATTGATGATTTCCCCAGAGCTGCTATAAACCAAATATAAGTGTGTCGTATCTAATAAACGTATGAGCGCCACATCCTCCGATGCATATTCCACGATGAAATCTCCTGTTGCCCCGGTTAGCTTCTCCATCTCAAATAACTTCCCTAGATCGCCATCCTTAGTAATATACTGCACGTTCTTCCCATCTGTCATATACAACTGAGTAGAAGGCACTTGCGGCGCATGTGGATAAGCAGAATTCATATATTGATAATTCATTTGTTTGAGAATAGTGCCTGCTTTGACCAATACTTGATAGCTGCTATTGAAATCGGTGAACATGGCATAGTGATTGTCTGTTAACCGGAGAAGATCCGTGCCATTGACAATTTTCTTGACCTCAAAAGCGTAGTTGTAGGCTGATTCCTTGAACGGTAGTCGACCAATAATTACCGGTTTCCCAGCTGAGGTAGCACGGTAATACAAATCTCCGTTTTTCTGAGATATCCAATAGGATCTACCATCTACAGAAGCAGAAACCAATCTAGCTTCATCTACGATCTGGATAACCCCATCCGTTTTATTAAGCCCCGTTTTACCTCCAAGTGCACTGACCGCTGAGACCAATGGCACATACACTGAACCTTTAATAATACGTGGGGATTTCGTTAAATTCACCACTGCTTCATTTACTTTTGACTTTACAGTACCAGTTGTGAAAATAACCTCCCTTTCAGGACGAACAAGTTTGGCCGTTTTGGTTTGTTGATCCCAGGATAATGTGTACCCCATAGCATCTGCGAGTGATTTCAGAGGCACAAAAGTTGTATTCTCTGTGATGACCTGTTTACTGCTGATTCCGATTTCTTTAAAGTTGAATTGAATTTGGCTTTCTGCTTGCGCAGATACAGATCCAAACCCCGTACTAAAAATCAAAACAGCTATGATTCCTAGCGTAACCTTCCATTTATTCATTTCTATTCTTCTCCCTCGACTTTATAGTCATATGTAATTAGACGACATTTTTTGGAAAAAGTTTCTTATTCTTCCCTTTCATCATGCAAAAAAGACCTGATCCACGGAGACTACCGCAGTCAGGTCATCTGTCTTTTATATTGTAATCTTAACTTCTAGCAAACTCATAAAACGCCAAAGCGTCCTCCCAAGTTGGGAATCCAGCTTGCGCTAATTTATCGCTGCCTCCGCCTTTTCCATTGTAGGTACTAAGATGCGTTTTGAAAAAAGCTCCACAGGAGATCTCTGCACTGCCGTTCTGCGCAAACACAACCTTATTCTCAGCAGAACTAGCCAATAAAACTGGAACATCACATTTCGCAGTAAGCTTGTTAGCTAAACTTTGTAAATCTTTCAGTGATTTATCCTCGAATACTTTTGCGATCAGTTTTCCTTCTTGTTGTGCTAAAAGCTCCTGTTCGATATAATCATCATTCTTATCTTTTAGTAGTGTAATTTCCGCTTGCAGCTGCTTTTGTTCATTCTCCCACTTTTCAATTCGATCGATAATTCCATCTTTTCCCGTATTGAACTTGGAAGATAGTGCTCCAAGGATTTGCAGACTGTTATTAAATTCCTTCAAAGCACGGTATCCACATTTAAAATAAATCCGCGTATTCCCTTTTTGTTTCTCCGCTTTCAGAAGCTTAATCATACCAATTTCACCAGTTGAAGATACATGCGTACCTCCGCAAGAGTTATATTCAACATCTTTGATCTCTACAATCCGGATGTTCTCCGTCACTTTTGGCTGTTTGACCAGTTTAAGCAGGGAAGCTTCTTCCCCTGTTACAAAATAGCTAAGAATGGAATGGTTCCGGTAAATCTGCCGATTAACCTCCCACTCAATGGAATGAAGCTGGTTAGGCGACAGTTCTGAAGCTTCTATGTCGATGGTGCAATAATCTTCACCTAAATGAAAGCTTAGAGTCATAAACTGTAAAAGATCAAGACAGACTGCTGACAGCAAATGTTGCCCACTATGCTGCTGCATATGGTCGAATCTTCTCGTCCAATCGATCTGACAATTGACAGCTAAATCATCAGGCAGACGTTCCAGCTTATGTAGGACAAGATCTTCCTCACTGATTACATCAAGTACAGGGATATCCTGTATAGTCCCTAGATCACAGGGTTGCCCACCGCCATGCGGATAAAAAGCAGTTTCCTCCAAAGTAACATAGAGCCCATCTTCTCGTTCTATCGTTTCCGTAATACGGGTTTGCCAGTCAGTCAGATATGTAGAATTGTAATATAGTTTGTTGATCATGTATGTATCCCTCTCTTTTATACGTTTATGGCACATTAAGCTTATAGTATCATAACGGATTTCAAAGACAAACTACACCAAGAAAAACGGGTGTCGTCCTTAAATGAACGACACCCGCTTCTATAGCATCTTGCGGACTTAACATGCACAAGAAACATCTTTTAAGTTTCTTATAGCAATTGCATTCAGTCGAAGCGCTTCGACAATTGAGTCTCTTACTGCTAACAATTCAAATCTTTCACGACTGCCAATAGGCAACCTGCAAAGTAATGCTTCAATTCTTCTAAGACTTTCTTTCAGAATCACTCTCTGCTTACGCAAAGCATTTAAAGCTCTTTGAATTTTTCTCTTCTCTGCAGCAGTCATAAACTACCACCTCTTTTCGATTGTGATAGTATATGAGATGCGAATTCTCTAGTTCTTGCTTGTACAATTTGGAAGCATAAAGATTGATTTTATTATTTTTTGCTAACTTCCATGATAGGAACGGTCCAATCGACATTGGTGTACAAACGGTTAACTACTGTACGTATTAATTGAAGCTGATTAGGGATTTTAGTAAGGCCAGCAGCACGGAACTGAAAAAAATTCTTTTTGTTATTTGACTGTGATTCAACGATTACGATATAACCATCTTTCCATCCGGACCCATCAGTAGAATATCCTCCTCGCCCTGACAGGGGATACTCTTTACCCTCAAGGTCTTTAAATATCCACTCACTGTTCATAAATTCATTTCTCAATCTTCCGCTAAAATGTAGCGAACCTTCCTTCGCAGATCCATTGGTATTGGGTGGCGACTCCACAGTAAAATCATTTAACATGAGCTCATCTCCATCAAAATCAAAGGGAATCGGATGTTCCTTCAACTTAGAAGGCTCAAATTGCACGCTCGAACCATCCTTCTCAGGAACAAAATATCCATCGAACACAAAAGTATATGGCGTATCCTGGGGTAAATATTTAAATGTATAGCTCCAATGCATTAATCCAGGTTTATCACCGGGTGCCGAAGATCGTGACATTACACTATCCTTACTCGGTAATTTCCTCGCATTAACACTGTGAATCTCTTCTCCCGTGCTATCTTCAAAATGGAACTTCAGCCCCTGCTGCTTCCATAATTCACCTGGAGAACGACTCAATGCCTCTTCACTTAATTGAGTGTCAAATTCAAAACGAACACCTTGAACCATATGAGTTAGTCTTTTCAAAGTCACTGTTAAACCGTCCGGAGAAGTATAGCTACCCGTTAGGGGAGCTGAGGTTGTTTGTTGATTCGCTTTTGTCATATCCATCGAAAAACTGAAATTCCAATCTCCTTGTAAAATAGGAATATTTCTTCCCTTGCTTCCCAACTCAGTTATATGACCTTCGACTGTAATTTGATCGGCTTGCAATGGCTCCGAAAAATTAGCGATCATATAGTAAAAATCGTTGGTAAATCCCATATCGTATAATTCTCCAACGACTTTTCCATGATCATCTTTAACTTCAATCTTATTACCTTCACCAAAACCCAAGCGATGTCTGTCATGTTTACCATCCGGTCCGAACAACTGTAGAGCGACAATCACACGAGTAGGATCTGCTACGGCTTCGTCAATTTTAATCGTATAGCCTTTATCCTTCACTTTTATATTAGGATGATCTACCAACCCAAATTCTTGCGCTCGCAAAAGGCCAATGTCAACATTATCTTTCACAAAAAGAGAACGTAAAGTCTCTGCCAATGTGGGTACAGAATATAAAATCACGGCACTCAGAACAACCAGTAGCAAAGCTGCTGCCATGGCTAATCTAAGTAACTTAAGAATCTTCGGATTCTTTCGCTTTATGTCAGGTACCGTTACTTTCTCTAGTACTACTGATTCTATTGAAGCCATAACTTGATCCGTAAAAGACTCTGGCAGTTTCTCCTCAAACAACGCTTGCGACCACTCCTCTTGTTCTTCCAATAGCATATGATAGATTAAGTTGCAATGGGTACAAGCAGCGATATGATCTACATTTTCAAAAGGTCGGGAGGTAGGTGTACTTAGGATGTATTGCTCGATCTCATATGGGCTTAAGCACTTCATCGCTCTTCACCTCCTGGAGTGTCATGATTTGCTTCAATCGATGTTTCGCACGATAAAGGTCATTTTGAATTTTACTTATAGGGACCTCTAAGAGCGTACACATTTCTTCATAGCTTAAATCATTGGTGTAACGAAGCAGCAAAGCCATCCGATAATTAGGCGGCAGCTTCTGCATTAGGTGAAGCAGCTCTGTGCGATACTCTGATCGAATGAATTCTTCCTCTGGATTATTTGAAAGGGAAAGTTCAACAAGATCGTCTGGTAGGCTTGCTGTAGGACGAGTTTTTTTCCAAAGATCCTTCAATAAATTAGTCGCGATGGTATACAGCCAAGCCGCAAAGTTTTTATCTAAATCATGTGAGGCCAGCTTACGATAAGCTTTAATAAACGTCTCCTGAGTGATGTCTTGAGCATCTTGGTGATCGGCTCCCATCCCTCTCAAAAGTCCATAAATTTTATTCTTATATCGATTCACAAGAAACGAATAATCTTCTTTATGTCCATGCAGAACATTTTGAATCCATTGCCTCTCATCCTCTTTTTCAACTTTCGGTACATGTCCCTTCACCCTTAAGCCTCCTTGAAGCACGATACTGTATAGACGATCCCTATCAGAAAAACTCTCACTTTATACAAAAAAAGTAGATCTTCAATTGTATTGAAGACCCACTCTGTTATCTAACCTCGAACTTGCCCCATCTGTAGCCCAAATTGGCTCACCCCAGTGCTAGTGATACAAGTCTACTCCAATATATAAGCTTTTCATCCTGCCCGTAAGCCCCAATACATTGAAATCCTAAAGGCATGTTGCGAATAGTGGCTGAAGGAATGCTCACAGTTGGCGCTCCTGCGTATGACCATATGGCGGTCATTCCAGCCCATCCTGTCCGTGTTCCCCACAATGGAGCAGTTCCTGCTTGAGCGGGCGAGACCCAAATATCAATCCCCTCTGTCTTTTGAACATCCAGTAGATCATATCTCAATTTGATTTGTCCTCTACGATATCGCTCCAGTTCCTCCTCTTTGATGGTTTGACCTGATTCAATACCATCACGCATCGCAGTACCATAGCAATCTTTGTATTTTTCAAATCGTACGGCATGCACTTGAGCCATTTCCCCTTGTACTAACCTCAACATTCCATCCCCATAGATGAAACTATCTTCCCATGGCATCTTAACATTTTTTATGACGAAGCCTGCCTCTTCCAACTTCTTAATCTGGCTCCAAAAAGTATGTTTAGCGTCCTCTTCCAATAAAGTCATGAATACCCCTTCTGGAATACCAAGCACGGGTTTACGGTTAGCTTCGAAAGGCCTCCATTCCGAGATGAGTTCTGAAGAGACCCACTCCATGCTAACCATATCCTGTGTGAAAAATCCCATCGTATCAAATGAAGGGGACATCAACTGAACACCATCCAAAGGGATACGTCCATAGCTTGGCTTAAATCCAACAACACCACAGAAAGAAGCAGGAGCCATAACAGAACGCAAACTTTGTGTACCTATCGCAAATGGACACATACCTGTGGCAACTGCCGCTGCAGACCCTGCACTAGAGCCGCCTGGTGTATGATCCAAATGATGAGGATTACGAGTTGGGAGATGCCCGGCATATGCGAACTCTTCGGTCACCGTTTTGCCTGTGAACCATACTCCTTTTTGCCGCAGCTTTTTAATAAAACTACCTTCTGAACGTGTTAATTCCTGTGGAGGAAGATTTGAACCGGCACGAGTGGGCAAACCGTCTATATGAATTAGATCCTTAACTCCTACTGGAACTCCGTATAATGATGGTTTTGGGAGCTCATGATAGGTTTGTCTTAGCTGCGCTACTTCACTCATGATTCTATCTGTTCTTTTCTCTTCCGATACAAAAGCATGGATGTGAGGCTCTAACTTATCATAACGATCTAAATGCTGATTAAGGAATAGCTCGAGTGATGAATCATTTGGCTCTAATCCTTGATGGAACTGCGTTAAAGAAGATGTATGGATATACATACCTAACCCCCTTCACAAATTACTAAACTAAGATCCCTCTGCTCTATGATTGTATTTATTTGGAATATCTTCATGTTAATCGTAGTTCTTTGCTAAGGCAAGAAGTTTAATCACTGCATAGAAGGCGCACATAATCACTGCAAAACCAGCGAATAAAAGAATATTCTCCACTTGGACTCTATCAGCTAGCGGACCAAACAGCGCCATCCCGAGTGGCAAAGCACATGAGTTCGTCACTTGAACAAGACTAAACACCCTACCTTGCATCTTCGGCTCCACATTCTGCTGCAACATCACTGTCAAAGGAGCGTTAAAGCAAGGCATCGTTACGCCTATCAACAAATTAAACAATAAATACATTGCAAACATAGGAGCGAAGCCAAGTCCAACCATCAGCAAACCGTAGAGAGCACATGCTATAATGTTGGTATGCATACGAGACTTAAAGCCGCCCCATGACGCTATCAGAAGCCCTCCAACTAACGCCCCTACGCTAAAAGTCATCTCACTTGCGGTCAATCTCCATACTTCTGAACCAAAGGATCGACTCACCATTAGAGGGGTTAAGAAGGCTGCTGGACTGATCAGTATCATTACGACAAATAAATAGATTAGTAATTGCTTAATAAAGACATGATCCTTTAGGTACTTAAATCCTTCCTTAATATCTTGTACATTCGATTTCTGAACCTCCTCCAACTTAGCATGAACTGGAATAACGATTATACACATCATACCAATTCCAATAATTGCAGTAATCACATCAATAAAAAAGGCAGTTTCTATGGTACTAATCGATAGAATCACGCCCCCTGCTGCTGGAGCTAGAAACATCATCAAGGATGAAATACTACTATTTACTCCATTCACCTTCATAAGCTGATCTTTTGGAACAATTTGAGGGATAAGTGCGTTCACAGCAGGAACCTGTATCCCCGTACCTGCCGCTCGGATCAGCAAAATTACATATAGCAACCCAATATATTTATAGCCCATCAAAAACATCACAGCGAGGATAAGAGTAGCGATCGCAATCATACCATCCGCTAGCATGATCATTTTTTTACGACTATAACGGTCGATCCATACCCCAGCAAACAGCGATATCGCCATCTGCGGGAGAAAGCCGCAGACGGTTGATATCGTCATCATCACCCCTGAAGAGGTAGTTAGAGTGATATACCAAATAATCGCATATTGAACCAGCGAGGAACCAAATAAAGATATGGTTTGAGCCGTTAGAAATAGGGTTATTTTTCTTTTCCAATTGTCATTCATGGTTTGCATTAGTACTTACTTCCTTTACTTCTGGTTTCATCTCCTATGTTAAGCACACGATCGACCCACCCTTGATAAAACTCTTCTTCATGAGAAACAAGAATAACAGTACCGCTAAATTGAATTAGAGCTTTCTTCAATGCGTCTTTCGTTTCAGCATCTAAGTGATTGGTCGGCTCATCCATAATTAGGAAGTTGTATGGTGAGAGCAGTAATCGGCACAACTTAACCTTAGACTGTTCTCCGCCGCTGAGCGTACGGATAGACTGTGTTACAAGGTTATCTTTAACCACACACTGTGCCAGATGACGACGTATTTCCTTTACAGTCAGTTTTGGATCATAAGCTGAAATCACCTGAATAGGTGTCATCATATCATCTTCCCAAGTTAAATCCTGCTCGAAGTAACCGACTTTAACTTGTTCTGCAAACTGAAACCTACCGGTTATCCCTTTGATTTCACCAACCAATGTTTTAAGCAATGTTGATTTCCCGATTCCATTGAACCCCGTAATCACCAGCTTTTGTTCGCCACGGATGGAGAACTTCAATTTAGGCAACAAAGGTTTATCGTAACCAACCACTAATTGATCCACTTTAAGCGCTACTTGTGACGTGCATGGGAGCTCTTTAAAGCGAATAGACGCTTTGGATACAAATGTTGGAGCTGCGATTCGTTCCAGCCTATCCAGCTGTTTCTGGCGACCACGGGCTATTTTGGAATTAACACCCGCACCGTTTTTTCGAATGAATTGCTCTGTAGTTTCTATTTTTTTCTGCTGTGCATGATATTGCCGGATATAACTCTCTCGCAAATGTTCCTTCTGCTTCACAAAATCCGAGTATTTACCGTGGTATTTTTTTATCGTTTCCCCCTCTATATCGCAAATGCTAGTGGATATTTTATCGAGAAAGGCATAGTTATGAGATACAACAATGAACGCTTGATTAAAGGCAATCAAATACTCAGCGAGCCAGTTAACATGTTCGGTATCTAGATAATTGGTTGGTTCGTCGAGTAATAGCACATCAGGTTGTTCAAGTAAAAGCTTGGCCAGTATAACTTTAGTCCGTTGCCCCCCGCTTAACTGCTCGATGGGACGGTCGATTCCAATCGCGTTGATCCCCAGACCCATAACCATCTTACTGATATTGCTCTCCATCGAATAATAGTCTAGCGCTTCTAATCGTTCCTGGTAGTCTGCTGCCTTTTGTAATAACGTTTCGTTGCCGGTTACAGAGCACTCTTCATAGAGCTCATTTATTTTTCGTTCTAGTTCGTATAATTCTGAGAACGCCTGTTTTAAATAATTATGAACCGTACAGTTTCCATCCATGACAGCATATTGATCGAGATGACCGATTGTAATATTGGGCTGCCACTTTATCATTCCATCATCCGGGATCACTTCCCCCGTCAAGATGCTAATCAACGTACTCTTACCCGTTCCGTTCCGTTCTGTCCAACCACTCCTACATGCTCTCCCTTGTACAAATCCATAGAGACATTTTTGTATAGGACCTTATCGCCAAAAGCATGTGTCAAATTAGAAACCTCAAGTAAACTCATTTCCTTTTCCTCTTTTCTGAAATTAATTAAGAACGCAAAAAAAGCAGAAGACACTGCACCCTTTGGGCACAAGCCTTCTGCTTATCTGTACACGAATAGACGGCACAAACATATAAATGACAGTCTAGAAACTGAGCATTATAAACACAAAAGGCTGTAGACGAAAATTGTCTACAGCCTCTTAATCATTAACATCGAAAGATAGCATAACCAAATAAGCATGAAATTTCACGCTAAATCGGACTAGCTATCATTCGATGATATAAAAGCAATACGCTTTTGATTAAGCTCCGGACAACGTTTCATCGTTTGTATCCGTTTGTTCGGAGCAGCCTCTGGTATATAACTTTACAGTTTCTACATGAATCATGTTAAACCATCCCTTCGTTTGGTAACAGTTTAAAACGCATGCCTAAACTTGTCAACCTAGAGCGGGAAATCATAATTATTTTTAGTCTCTAACAGTTGAATAACTTCTTTTGCCTTTTGTATCGCTTCTTCTAGAGAATAAATTAAACGATCTGTTACTGTGACAATATCTTCGAACTCTCCAGGTGTGTCTAATATTTCTTTGATGCTTAGTTCCTTTGATTGTTCTGCTGTATTTATTAATCTTAGAATAGCATTCATAGAATAGTGTGCTGCTCGCAATGTACGAATAATCTTCATTCTATTTAATTCTCGTTCTGTATAAAAGCGATAACCATTTGGTAGTCTGGGAACGGTTATTAAGCCATTTCTTTCCCAGTTCCTTAGGATTTCAGGTGTTAATTCCAATAATTGTGTGACTTCATTTCGATTATAAGTCTGATTAGACAATGACTCATTGCCACTGAGCCATTGTTCAACCAATTGAATGGCTTCTAAAGCTAGTCGGTATTCTTGTTCAAGATGAGCCAAATAGACCTGGGCTAGTTTAAAAGCCAGCTTGAAATCACCCTTCCCACTGGCTTCTGCAATAGCTCGTGCTTTAGCTCGACTATGACCTTGAATAATCTCACAATGAAAAGCGGTTCTAGCTACTTGAAGCTGAAATAAATGAAGCTCCGAAAATAATCGATATCCATTGTCTGCACGAGGCACTGGAGAGATATACTTCCACTCTTCATAAATGCGAACAGTATTCGGATGTACGTTAACAAGACTCGCTATTTCTTTGGTGCTATACATCCCTTCGCCTCCCTCACTTCCATTTAAAGAATTTGATGGCGCTGCCCAAACCAATCAATATACATAAGACAAGAATGATAATACTAAAGAATAAGTGCTGAATTGACTCTCCAATCGAAACTTGTTTAAGTAAATGAATACCATGTGAAAGCGGAAGAATATCCATTATCCATTGGAGAAAACGTGGCATAATTTCATATGGAATCGTAGCGCCAGAGAATAGAAGCATTGTGAAGTAGACCACTGAACTCCATAAATTTGCAGACTTTTGATCAGGCACGACACTGCCGATAGCAATCCCAACACTGTACATCGCACACACAACAAATGCATAAGTTATCAGAAAGACTCCCCATGAGCCTCTCATTTCATAATCAAATAATAAAGTATATACAGTAGTTACGCCAATAAATGAAACTAGTGCTGAGGATAATTGAATAACAACTTGAGCAAACAATATATGTACTGGGGATACGGGTGTTACTTGGAATCTTTTTAGAATTCCTCGATGACGATAGTCAGCAATGGTAAGCGGTACACCCATTACGCCAGTGGCGAGTACCCCAATACAAATAACTGCAGGGTAAGAGATTTCAAACATGGATGCTCCGCTGGCAGACACATCTTTACTCATGACATATCCAAAAAGAGTCGCCAAAATGATCGGGAGTAGGATCCCAAATATAAGTATATCCATACCTTTCCAAACAAGTTTGCCCTCTATTTTTAGTAGCGTCCAAAATAATTTCATACCCATTCCTCCTCACCTGCAAAATATAAATAGGCATCCTCTAATGTTGGTTGTCCACTAAGTGTAATAATTTCTTGAATGGAACCAAAGGCGACCGTTTTACCGTCTCTTAAAATGATTAGTTGATCGCAGAGAGCTTCTACTTCGTCCATGTAATGAGAGGTGAGTACAATCGATAGTCCGTTTTCTTTCATAGTTAAAAGCTGTTTCCATAACATCTTACGCGCTTTTGTATCAAGCCCCGTTGTTAATTCATCTAAAAAAACGAGCTGAGGATTAGGCAAGAGGGCTAACAAAACTGCTAATCGCTGCTTTTCACCGCCAGATAGCGATCTTACTAGCTGCTTTTTCTTTTCATGCAGTCCAAAGGTTATAAGTAAAGGATCGATAGCTTGTGGTTTTTTGTATAAAGCACGCCATTGGATACAAGCCTCTTCTACGGTTAGGCGATCTTGAAAATTCGTATCTTGGAATTGTACGCCAACGTTTTGGAACACTTCTTTTCGTTCTGTGAATGGCGATTTCCCAAGTACTTCGAGCATTTGAAATTCGCTTTTCTCGATCCCTAGAATTGCAGCAATACTCGAGGATTTACCCGCACCATTAGCTCCTAGCAAACCAATTACTTCTCCTTCACCTAAATGAAAGTTTAAATCCTGGACAGCAACTTTATCTCCGTATCGTACATAGAGATTTTTCACGGACAAAATCATAATCCCCACCTCATTTCAGATATTAGGTTTACACTATATCAAATGAAGTAAAGGCTGGTGGTTTATTGGAGGGTTTGTTTTTTGAAACAAAAAAAGGAGGTTAGCTCATCTCATGAACTAACCATCCTCTGACAGATGAAAAATATTTCCGAAAAATCATTTTCTTTTTTTAACACCATTTATCCTAGTCCCTTGAGGGATTGAAATGAGCTGACTCTTTGATACACCGATAAGCTGAGAAGTATAAATACTCGAATGTCCGGAGAATAAATAACTCACCACACAAGCGATGAACATATAAATTGCACCTTCCGAACCGAACAGCTCAATTCCCATTAAAAAGCATGCGATGGGTGTGCTCGTAGCTCCGCAGAAAACAGCAATGAATCCGAGCGCAGCTAAAAAGGGACCATACACATGTAATATTCCAGCCAAAGCATTGCCTAATGTGGCTCCCATCGCAAACAACGGAGTCACTTCACCACCCTGAAATCCTGTTCCCAGGGTAAAAGCGGTGAAAATCAGCTTCCATAAAAAAGCGAACGGCGTTACATCTCCCTCAAAAGAATCCTTGATTAAAGGGATACCAAGTCCCAGATAGTCGCGTGACCCTACAACGAATACCAACGCTATGATAATTAAACCACCTACTGCTGCTTTTATCATCGGATTGCTAATCATGGCGGTGAAGGTTCTTTTTAGAAAATGAGTCAGTTCACTGAAAAGCATACTCACAAGACCAAAAATAACAGAAGCCAATACCACTTTTAGAATAATCATTACACTTAAGGCAGGAAACTCATTCACTACATAGTGAGTATGATGAACGCCCCACAATTGAGTGGTGACCAGATCACCAACAAAGCTGGCCACAAAACATGGAAGTAACGCTTGTTGGCTAATAAGTCCAATCGTTACCACTTCTAGACCAAATAAGGTTCCAGCTAGTGGTGTTCCGAAAATAGAGCCAAAGCCTCCGCTAATCCCGCACATTAACAATATTTTGCGATCCAGCGGACTGATTTTGATTAATTTCCCAAACCACTCCGCGAGGCTTCCTCCCATTTGTACTGCGGTTCCCTCACGTCCGGCAGATCCACCAAACAAATGAGTTACCAGTGTTCCGAACAATACTAAGGGTGCCATGCGTAAAGGAATGGTCTCTGTACCATCCTGAATTTGTTCTATGATAAGATTATTTCCTTTAGCGCTGTTTTTTCCATAACGCATATATAAGAAACTAACAAGGACTCCTCCAAGAGGCAGCAAATAAAGCAGCCACGGATGCTCTAGACGTACATCTGTTACATAATCTAAGCTTTTCAGAAAGAATGCCGAGGCAGTTCCCGATAAAAGTCCAACCACACTTCCGAGTACAATCCATTTGATAAACGTACTCCATAGTGCAAAATGACTTCTTTTCTTAGCGAATTCAACCCATCGTGCAGACCATTGATTCATTACGACAGCCTCCAAAATCAGTATAAAGCAGTCCCAACAACAAAACAGACTCCTACCAGTGAAGCTCACACTGGTAGGAGTCATTAGTCTCATGAGACGGTTGAGGCGAACTCCATCGCCTTGTTAGATATTATTCTTAGTCTTCAAACTCCACGTTATGATACACCTGTTGCACATCTTCCAAATCTTCTAAAGCATCAATCAGTTTTTCAAATTGAGCTTGTGCATCTTCAGGAAGTGTTACATAGTTCTGTGGAAGCATGTTTAATTCTGCTACAGTAAATTCGGTAATTCCAGCATTTCTGAATACTTCTTGTACGGCATGGAACTGATCAGGCTCAGCATATACGATAACTGCTTCGTCCTCTTCCAGTACATCACGTACATCAAGCTCTGCTTCGAACATCATCTCAATCACTTCATCAGCGGTTTTACCTTCCACACCGATAACAGCCGTTGAGTCAAACATATAGGCTACTGATCCGCTGACACCCATATTTCCGCCATTCTTACTAAATGTAGAACGAATCAAAGGTGCTGTACGATTAACGTTATTCGTAAGCGCATCGACGATAATCATCGAACCGTTAGGTCCAAACCCTTCGTAACGAAGGTCTTCATAATTCTCATCACCGCTGCCTTTGGCTTTATCCATTGCGCGGTCGATAATCGCTTTTGGTACATTGTAAGTTTTTGCACGTTCTAATACAACCTTCAGTGCCCGGTTTGCTTCTGGATCGGGTTCACCTTTCTTGGCTGCTACATAAATCTCAACACCAAACTTAGCATAAACGCGACTTGTGTTGGCGTCTTTGGAGGCTTTCTTTTCCTTAATATTATTCCACTTACGACCCATATTGTTCCCGCTCTCTTTCAACATGAATTAAAAACAATTGTTACTTATTATACCCTTGATTAATAGCTCTAGTAAAGTGCGCTGCTAGGTTAATCCTCTAAGCTGTCACAATACACTCATAAAAAAGGCCCCTGAATCGATCAGGAGCCTGCTACTATTTATCAAATCAATGCCAAATTTCATCCGCAATCTCTTTAATAAATTGCAGTTTGTCCCACTGTTGCTGATCTGTCAAATGGTTTCCTTCTTCTGTAGAAGCAAAACCGCATTGTGGGCTTAGACATAGCTGATTGATGTTAACATACTGTGACGCTTCTTTAATACGCTCCACGATTTCTTCTTTATTCTCAAGCTCACCGGTCTTCGAGCTGAACAATCCTAGAACAACCTGTTGATCCTTGATAAATCTTAATGGTGCGAAATCACCTGCCCGATCCGTATCAAACTCCAGATAGAACCCATCAACATCCACAGTTCCGAATAACACTTCTGCGATTGGCTCGTATCCACCGGAAGCTGCCCATGTAGAAGCATAGTTTCCACGGCATACATGCATGGTAATGACCATATCAGCAGGATGATCCTTAATCGCTTCATTATTTACGAATGCATACAACTTAGCAATTTCGTTAACATTTACACCCTCTTTTTGTCGCGCTTCCCAATATCCTTTGTCACAGAGCATCCCCCATGTGCAATCGTCCAACTGAAGATTTCGACAACCCGCCTCATAGAAGTCGCGAATCA
The DNA here is from genome assembly GCF_000758585.1 of Paenibacillus sp. FSL R5-0345. Classification (NCBI taxonomy): domain Bacteria; kingdom Bacillati; phylum Bacillota; class Bacilli; order Caryophanales; family Paenibacillaceae; genus Paenibacillus; species Paenibacillus sp. FSL R5-0345. The sequence goes on along the minus strand of NZ_CP009281.1, from coordinate 3,197,595 downwards.
CTTCACGATATGCTGCGGCAATATCAGCAACTAGTTCATCTTGGTTATCGTAAACAGCTACAGTGGTCTGGTGATTCCGTTGAAGCTCAGCAAGAAATTGTGCAGGAGAGGGAATCGTTTGACGCGCAACTACATCGTTACCGGCAACGCTAGCCAGTTGTCTGTAATCTGCGATCATTGGATGATTCGTACCGCGAATCTTGCCAGATAGGATTGCCGTTTCCGCTCTTGTCTCCATGCCATTGAATAAATAGCCTTCTTTGCTGACTTTCTTAGCTACGCCTTCCAGACCCCACATGAAGTCTAAATGCCACCAAGAACGGCGGAATTCACCGTCCGTTACTCCTTTTAAACCTACATCTTTTTGCTTTTTCACGACTCTGGCAATCTCCGTATCTTCAACCTTGCGCAATTCGTCTGCCGTGATTTCATTGTTTTGAAATTGAACGCGAGCCCTCTTAATAGTTTCCGGGCGTAAGAAGCTACCTACTATATCAACTCTGAAGGGTACTTCCGTTCTTTGCGTTCCTGTTTGAATGGTACTCATGGGGCCGACCTCCTTGATTCTCTGTGCTTGTTCTGTTGCATTCACTATAGCACTTCATCATCAAGGGCTGGTAACTCCTAAAAACTATGGCCTACCATAAGCTTACGCTATAGCAGGCCATCAGATTTACGTATTTTTACTTAAACCCAAATTTCTTGGGCGGTTTCGATTACGAGACGTATTTTATCCCACTGCTCTTCTTCGGTTAGAATATTCCCTTCCTCGGTTGAAGCAAATCCACATTGAGTACTTAGGCAAAGCTTCTCAATATCAACATATTGTGCCGCTTCTTCAATACGCGCTTTGAGCTGTTCTTTGCTCTCAAGACCCCCATGTTTCGTAGTTACTAGTCCCAACACTACAAATTGATCTTTAATAAAGCGTAAGGGCTCAAAATCACCCGCCCGCTCATTATCATATTCCAAGAAAAAGGCATCCACTTTAGTATTCGAAAAAAGCTCTTCAGCCACAGGCTCATAACCACCAGCAGCGAACCATGTAGAACGAAAATTGCCTCGGCATACGTGAAGCGCAATTGTCATGTCCTGTGGACGATTGGCAATGCTCTCGTTAATCAGCCTAACATAATCCTTAGCTAATTGATCTGGATCTGTACCTCTGCTGCGTAAATGCGCCCGATGTCTGCCACTACACAGCGTTCCCCAAGTTGTATCGTCTAACTGGAGGTAACGGCAGCCAGCATCATAGAACGCTTGGATTGCAGATCGGTAAACAGCAATAATATCTTGAAATAACGTTTCCTGATCCGGATAAACCTCATTCCCGTTAAACTCCTCCACAAAATGAAATAAAGCGGGTGAAGGTATCGTCATTTTCGGAATTCGGTCTCCAGCCATTTGCTTCAAAGCGATAAATTGCTCGATCATCGGATGATTTTCAAAGGCAATTCGGTCCACAATTCGAAAAGATTCCGCGCGCTGAGCCGCTTCCGCTCTTCCTTGATTCAAGTTAATCTTTTCTGTCCCTTTAATCCCTACAAAAAAATCAAGATGCCACCAGGAACGGCGGAATTCCCCATCTGTGACCGCCAATAAACCCACTTCTTTTTCTTGTTCCAGAAGTTTGGCGATTTCAATATTCTCAATTTCATGAAGCTGACTGCCCGTGATTTCACCATTGTCATATTGGAGGCGGGCTGCTTTTATCTCATCCGTGCGTAAGAAGCTGCCAACGATATCGTAGCGAAAGGGTGGAGCATTTCTCTGGGTGCCAATTACGGGTCTAATCATACCGATCCTCCTACTGCTATAGTAAAAAATGATTTAGATCAAAATAACTTCCTGAAACCAGGTCATTCAAAATCTCGATATACTTAGATGCCATTACACTCGGTCTACGATCTTTATGCGCTATCCAGCCAACCGTAAATACTTCATTGCTCTCAAAAGGAATCGTCTTCAGGCCATCACCATTTAGATCAGACGCCAGAATTCCTGTGCCAACCGTATAGCAATCCGTACCCATTAATAAATTGGTCAGTGTCGCTCGGTCATTCACCTTAATATTCTTCTCAATTTGTGAAAAGCTTAACATTTCCTCTGAGAAATGCAGTGAATTGTTCTCACCCTGTTCAAAAGTGATATAAGGGAACGGTACAATATCATCCTGAGTAATAACTTCCTTACGAGCCAGCGGATGTCCGGTTCGAACATAAAGATGCGGATCCGTATTAAAAAGCGGTGTGAATTTCAGATTGCCGTCACTAAACAGTTTATTCATATGCTTATAGTTACTCTCGTTAATATAAAGAATTCCTAAATCACTGCGCAATGTACGTACATCCTCGATAATCTCGTAGGTTTGCGTCTCTCTCAAGCTAAAATTGTATTCCGAGACGTCATTCTGCTTCATGAGATTTACAAAGGCGTCAACCACAAAGGCGTAGTGCTGCGTAGAGATGGAAAAATAGATCGGACTACGCTTTTTCCCAGTATAACGATTCTCCATAAGCTCCGTCTGTTCAATAATTTGGCGAGCATAACCTAGGAATTCCATCCCCTCTACGGAAATACTGATCCCACGGTTGGTCCGCTCAAAAATCGTAATTCCCAGTTCACTTTCTAACTCTTTAATGGCATTGGACAGGCTCGGTTGAGAGACAAAAAGCTTCTTTGCCGCCTCATTCATGGAGCCACTATTTGCAATTTCGATAGCGTAGCGGAGTTGTTGCAACGTCACTCCTATTCCCCCTGTTCCAGACCTGTTAGTTCTGTATTCTGTTTCATGCTAGGTGATATCGTAGCATATTTTCATATAGCAATCCAAGATAATCCTTATCATATTTACGTATTAAGCGTGCTTTAGCGTGTACGCTTCTTAGCAGCATCAATTTTGGAGGGGTCAAGTCCCTTCCAAATGTTCGGCATATCAACCTGCTCCGGGTGCTCAAATACTAGAAAAGCCGTAGGTAAATATCGTTCCCCATATTGAGAGGATGGCTTGTTCATAATCTCGTTGTCTTTTACCAGCACGGTAGAAGAACCTCCATCCAAATTGGCAGCAATCACGGCTCCATGCTTAAGAAGGATTTGCTGCACATCGTATAGATTTGCTCCAATACTATAAGTAGGTTGTCTTCCATCGATGACAACAAAGATGATCGCTCCGTCTGCACGCTGACCCATCGCTGTTCTAGGTGCAATCCCCCACCCTTCAGCCGCGTTCTTAATCAATCCTTTTCCATTAACGATCAGACGAGGGCTAAAAGTAACGGCCTCCTGAACACCCATTTTACTAATCTCGTCTAAAGAATAATTCCCAGCAACCATTTTCCCTTGTTTATCAAGTCCTACGATTTGGGTGGATTTTTTGCCACCGAGACCGTTGTAATATAACTTACCTTGTGAAATCACAATACCAATAGGTTTAAATCCATTACCTTTCCAGTTAGGATCGGCAAATCCACCACCGTTAACTCCAGCAATAGCACCTGTGCGCTTCACCATGCTAGTTACTTTCTCACCTGACCCTACCTTATCTGGAATTCCCAAACGGACTTTTGTAGGATCATTAACGATCATGACATATCCGGAATACCCAGTACCTGATACATTTTCTATCTCGACTAGTGGTTTCTCTTTTACTTCTGGTTCAGGAGTGATGGTGTGTGTGTCCTTTTCGACCCCCATCTCTTCAAATAGGGAGCTATATTCAGTCACTCTGTCCTTTAATCCGTCCTCGCCAATTATATATTTAGCCATGTAGCGGTGCTGTGTTGTAATCAGTGTATCAGCGATTGAATAGCGCAGATTTTTAGCCGAAGGTGCAAAGTAAAACCAGCCGCCTCCAGCAATCAACAAAATTAAACAAAATAAAAACACTTTAGATAGTGTACGAAAAAAACTCCGTTTCTTACGTTTTTTGGTTGGTTTCTTTTTGCGTACGGTGGAACGTTGAGGTAATGATGAAGTGCTCACTTCTTTTTCCTCCCTGACTATTTCGGAATTTGAAAATAACGATCTAACTTTATCATAGACGATAAATTCCATAAAAAGTTTCTGTTAAGGAAATTACTAGTTATAATTAGTTTCTAAGCATACACAAAAATATCGCCGTACGATTCTCATCATACGGCGATTGTTTGTTAGTTTTCCTTTATAATTTCGCCATTATTTGCGGTCTCTTTATTCGCTGCAACACATAATAAATCAAGAATAGATTTATTCCCAGCAAAATAATCATAATCCCTGCTGACCATTCTAATGGATGCTTTACACCAAATGTAACCAGTAAAGAAGGTACCATCGTCAAGAAGCTTAATGCTGAAGCAATATGTAATCCTTGGCGTGGCTTTTGCATTACCATGGATAATATTCCAGTTATAAAGATCATGAATATACAAATCAGAAGATTATCAAAGATTAATATACTTTGAGCTGTTGAGAACCAAATGAGGCTGGTTTCATGCATAAAAACAAATTGGATGAAGTTTGCTGTCAGCCAAGTAAACAATGACGACACTACCAGCATTACTAGTGAAATCAGGATTGCAATCATACTCTTTCCAATGAACATTGACTCTGTTCGTATTGGCGTTGACAATAAAGATTCAAAGGTTTTATATACTTTTTCTCCTCCAATCGAATATGAGATCATATTTACTGTTATTCGAGGCACACCTAGAGCCATAATGATGATTGGATAATAAAAGTTCAATTCGCCAAAATAAATATAGGCAAGCATCGTAAAGATGGCTGGTGCAACGATTAAGAAAAGCATGCTAAACCGAAATTGCTTTAAAGCTACGAAATATTTCCATTCATGATGAAGAACACTAGACATTTGTGATTTCATCAAAAACACCTACCTTCTTATATGACTCTACAAAAAATACGAACGATCCATTTTCTTAACTTTTATAAAGATAAAATAAGAGTTAACCCCTACCAAAACGACTAAAAATACTGCTGATAGTAAATAAGTAGCCACCATCAAATGCTGAGTAAATAAATTAAAAAGAATAACAATATAAATATAAATCGGATAAAAAACTATGCTTAGCTTACTATTCGCCTTCTGGATATCGTCAGAAGTACTGGATCGATCTACTCCTATTAAAGTGACGGCTAATAAAATATGAAAAAATAGAATCAACATACCTACCCATTCCCAAAAATTGATTTGAAAAGGCTCATTTGTGAAACCCTTCACTAATAGCATTAAAACGAATATTGATAAATAACAAACTCCACTGCTAACGATGCAAAACATACATTTTCCATAAAATAGGCTTCTGCTCTTAATTGGTGAGGATAATAATGTTTCTATCGTTTTCATTTCTTTCTCACCCGCAAAGCTGTTGGCTGTCCATTGCTTTAACAGAGTAAGTGGAAATAAGATTGATCCGCTCAACAAAACAGTATCGTTCATTCGAAGCACAGGAGCAACGATCCCTATGAGAACTACAGCACATAAATGAAAGATCAGAGCACCTTTATCCTTGAAATACTCTTTTATCTGCATCCTAAAGACGGTTTCTATTTCATTCATTTGGTTTCTCACCATTTTCTACCTGCATATACAGCTCTTCGAGGTCAAATCCCTTTGTTTCAATATTCTTCACATCTATCTCTAATGTAGCTAACACTTTAATCAACTTCGAAATCGCAATATTTTCTGTTAGTTCAACGATAATCGTGTTTTGCTGTACCTTGTATTCAATATTTATTTCAAGACTAGACAACGCCTTATGAAGACGTTCCAAATCAGCGGACAAATCTTGGTTGCAGATAATACGGACTTTACTATTGGCTTGCTCTTTCAATGCTGCCATTGTGTTAGTATATACGTTTTTCCCATGTCGCATTATTGTGATCTTATTACAGATCTTTTTTACCTCTTCTAAATTGTGTGTGGTCAAAATAATGGTGGTCCCGTACTTCTGTGCTAAATCATGCAGCATTACTCTTAAATGATCAATGCTTACTGGATCTAGTCCATTCGTGGGCTCATCTAATAGAAGGATTTTGGGTTTGTGAAGTAAGGCTCTAGTTAAAGCAACCTTCTTCTTCATCCCTGTAGAAAAGCCCTTAACAGGCAAATGCTTCTTATCTAGTATTTCAAAACCACTCAATAGCTCGTCTATTCGTTTGTCGTAATCACTACGTTTCATACCATATATTTGAGCAAAATAACTTAAGTTATCATATACACTCAAAGGCTCATATAACCCAACGTCTTCTGATAAAACACCACACATTTTACGAACAGTGTCACCCTCTAAATTAGGATTACAACCAAATACAGATACCTCTCCCTCATCAGGCTCTAAAAGTCCTAATAAGAAACGAAGAGTAGTTGTTTTCCCAGCTCCATTATGTCCCAATAAGGCGTAAACATCTCCCGCCTGTATGGAAAGGCTCAATCCATTAATAGCATTTACACGCCCGAATGTCTTTTTTACATCTTTCAGTTCAATTTTCCGCATCGCACAATCCTCCTTAATAAACCCAAAATAAGTATAGCAGACTATACATAGATTGTATAGTTAACTATACTTATTTTGATTGTGATAAATTTTTTTATTGATATAATAAGAAAGTACGACGTTGTCGTTTTCGGTTTTCATCATGAAAGCAATTTTCGATATTATTTAATACATGGGAGCAGGACATGAAAACAAGAATAAGAGAATTGCGAAAAGAGCGAAAAATATCTCAAGAGGAATTAGCAAAAGCGGTTCGTGTCACTCGGTTAACCATTATTTCAATTGAGAATGAAAAATACACAGCTTCTTTAATCCTTGCTTATAAAATAGCTAAGTATTTTGGATTAACGATTGAGGAAGTATTTGATTTCTCTGAGGTGGAGGAAAATGATGAATCAAAAATATAAAGCGAGGATTCAAAAACGTTTACGTACCAAAATAGTTATCGCTGTTATTGGTGGACTTGCTGTAATAGGCACCTATATTATTAAATTGCTAAATACCACGGCAGATTTTGCTTCTATTGATGCGTATATCACAGGATTTTTCTTTGGTATTGAAGGCGTCTGTGTAATGAACATAATACAGCTTAGAAAGCTGCTTAAAGACGAGAATGCGCTTGAAGAAATGGTAATTTCTGAAGAAGATGAAAGAAATCAAAGCATCAAATTAAAAGGTTACAACTCCACTATAAATTTAATGATTTGGTTGCTTTCATTTGGAAGTATTATCTCATCTTTCTTCAACCAGGTTATCTTTTTCACATTGGCAAGTGTTCTTGTGGTCCTGTTAGTCGTGTCTTCATTATTCAGATGGTTTTATACTAGAAACTGAGTGGGGTACATAAGCTCCCTCCTTCCAATTAAAATAGCTGTCTCAGTAGTAGAATTTCTACTTGTGAGACAGCTCCTTTGCACCTCTTATTAATTGCATGATTTATTTAGTGTCTACCCGCTCCACCACCACTGCTGGCGCTACCTCCACCACCTGATGATCCACCACCGCCGGAATAACCTCCTCCACCGGAAGAGCCACTATCATTGTTAGAGTAGCTGCTGCTGGAAGAGCTGGAAGAGCTAGAAGAATGTCTACCTGCACCTCCGCCACTACTCGAACCTCCGCCCCCACGATTCTCGTTGCTTGAGGAATATCGTCCTGCTCCTCCACCTCTAGTAGAGCCGCCTCCACCGCTGTTTCCCCAGAAGCTTGACTGTGAGTTATTTGATGGTGTGTTTCTATGATGATGATGATGGTGATTATTATAGTGATTATTATAACGTCTGTGCCAACGTCTACCATAACCGTAATCCGCTTGACCGTACCAATTCCCATACCGCCGAATATTTCTTGGGCTATACGGATTAAATGGCAAACCGTACATTTCAATATATTTATTGCGTCGTGAAAGACCATATCCGAACAATATGAGCGGAGCAAATATCAATAAGTAAATTAGGAGACCTTTGCCTACACTAACACTAGCCTCCTTTGCTGAAGTGGTTGTTGAGGGCGAAGTTGAACCAGTTGTGCCCCCATTATTTCCTGCCGTCCCTGTTGTTCCAACGACCTGATCCGCTCTTGCTAGCAAAAAACTGTACAAAGCATTGACAGTTGCCGTAGCACCTGTCCCGTAATCTTTTTTTACAAATTGAGGCTCAAGTACGGTATCCAAAATATTACTAATCGCATCGTTAGTTAGAATCTTATCGATGTCCTTCCCTTGAAGAACATGATAGTTGTCTCCATCAATATCTAGTACGAGCATAACATCCTTAGGGCCTGCTGCAACGGAGGCAAACTTCATGTAGGTATAATCCTGAAGTGTCTTATCTCCTGCATTCTTTACAGTAACCACATAAATGCCACTGCCAGTTGTGGTTTTATATCTATTGCTAGATTCGTTCAGATAATCCTTTGTCACTTTTTTGAGTACACCGGCATTATCGGATACATAGTTTTTCGTGCCGACAGTTTCCACCCAAGTCCCACCCATGGCCTGAATAAAAGCACCATACGTCTTGCGTGCGCCATTACTATATGTTTTTGCTGCAAAATCAGGTTCAAGGTATTGAGAAAGAATTTCTTTAATCTTACTGTTAGGCAACGTATCCTCAATACCCTTTCCTTGTACCGCCCAGTAATCATCATCTTTTATAGATAACAGCAATAGAAGCCCGTTATTCTTGTCCGCGGAACCTACACCCCAGCTATTGAATAACGAAGTGGCATACTCTTCCATCGAAACTCCATTTGTAGAATCAACTGTCACTACTACGACTTGAGCACCCGTATCCTGATGTAATCGAATCCCATAGTTCACCATGTAATTCTCAGCTTTCTCGTCGATCACATTCGCAAAATCATTTACATAAAATGATCCCGTATGCTTTGGTACTGCAGTCTTGGCTGAAGTTAAAACCGGAAGAAGCAAAACACTTAACATCAGTGTGGCAAGTGTGGTAAGAAGCATTTTTCTAAACATTCTGTAGTTCATATGTACCTCCTGCGCTATCATAATCTCTTTTATTTATCGGTTACGGATGGCTTAAGCAATAGTTCCATTTATTTCTAATCTGTAAATTTTACAGTTAATGAAGATAACTTCAGAATTCCACTAATCCATATGTACTTATTTCACTATCGTAAAATCTTTCTCACTCTCATTAAGAGGCAGATCACTCATAGTTACTTTCTTTACAGATGCCCGTTTCAATGATTGCATGCAATGAACTAAAAAAGAGATTTGTTGCTCTTCTCCTTGCACTTCTAGCTCTACACTTCCGTCGTTTAAATTTCGTACCCTACCCGTTAATCTCATTCTTTCAGCAATCGTATATATTTCCAAGCGGAATCCTACATTTTGAACTCTACCTGAGAAAACCACTTGCTTTCTAACGACAGGACTTGAAGGAAGATCCAGTAACTGAATACGATTTGCATGCCAAATCACATAATTATTTCTAACTTTTTTGAACACATTCACACGTTTCATACTCCTTTTTTAGAACTACTACGATTTATGCTATATTGTACCATAGCCGTTGGTAAAATAAGGGGCTGAGTTTATCACTCTTTAATTACAAAATGCACAAAAAGACTCAGCATTCTGCTGAGCCTCCTTGTTGGTATTAACCTCAGTGCTAGAAATTGAAATACTCCGGATCTGCACCCATCCGATGGCTTACATTCAAGTCATAAGTTGGTTCAATCTATTCGTTAAAATCAAACAGAGTAGTCGTTAAATATCGTTCACCAGTATCCGGCAAAATCACCACAATCGTCTTCCCTTTATTTTCTGGACGTTTAGCAATTTGTGTAGCTGTATATACCGCGGCGCCAGACGAGATCCCTACCAGTAACCCCTCGGTCTTGGCAATTTCACGCGCTACGTTAAATGCGTCTTTATTCTTCACCTGAAAAATCTCATCAACAACCTCTTTATTGTAAATCTCCGGAATGAAGTTAGCCCCAATTCCTTGAATTCCATGCGCACTAGGCCGGCCACCAGATAATACTGGTGAATCAAACGGTTCAATAGCAACGATTTGTACCAAAGGGTTCTTAGCCTTCAAAGCTTCCCCAACCCCTGATATGGTGCCTCCAGAACCAACACCTGCGATAAAAATATCTACATTTCCATCAGTATCTCGCCAAATTTCTTCCGCTGTAGTCGTTCTGTGAATTTCCGGGTTAGCTGGGTTGCTGAATTGTTGTGGAATGAATGCATGTGGAATTTCCGCTGCCAATTCCTCCGCCTTTCTCAAAGCACCGCTCATCCCTTCAGCTCCAGGTGTTAATACAAGCTTAGCACCAAGCGCAGCCATCACCTTACGGCGTTCAATACTGAATGTATCCGGAAGAACGATAATCAACGGGTACCCAAGGCTGGTTGCAGCCATTGCAAGGCCAATGCCGGTATTGCCACTTGTTGGCTCTATAATTACAGAATCTTTATGAATTAAGCCTTTATCCTCAGCATCTTTGATCATCGCATAACCTATACGATCCTTGACGCTACCTCCAGGATTAAAAGACTCTAGCTTGGCAAGGATTTTTGCTTCAACGTTTTGAGATTTACTATATTTCGAGATTTCCAATAACGGTGTATTGCCAATCAAATCAGTTACGCTTTTATATATATTAGCCATAATATTCTCCTCATTTCTTATTAACCCATCAGCTTACTTAGCATTAAGTCTAACAGGATTTAGAGTATATTATCAACTTGTTGTATTTCGTCTAACCGAAACGCTGGACTCTCGCACGATTAAACGCGGATCAAGCTGCACCCTTTGGTAGTCACCCGTAACATTATCTTGGATCCGTTGCAAAAGAAGCTGAGTAGCTAATCGAGCTACTTCATTTCCCATGATCGAAACTGAACTAATCTGTGGAGTTGTAATAGTTGTCCATGAGTTATTGTCTACTCCTACCACTGCCACATCTTCAGGAACATGAACCCCTAATTCTTTAAATCGGTTTACGATTCCTATAGCGACCATGTCATTGACTGCATAAATAGCATCTGGCATATGGGTCAGGCTATAAAAATAATCTGCGGCTTGTACCCCAGTTTGCAGGGAGAAATCTTCTCCAAAATAAACCAAAGAAATATCCACTTGATTTAAAGCTTGTTGATAAGCGAGATAACGATCCTCAATGAGATCTTTCTGCGCACCTGCGTATGCGATTCTAGTTCGACCAATACTGATTAGATGCTCCATTATAAGCTGACCTTCAAACCGTGACAGGCTAACGATATCGGCTTTTACGTTTTCTGTGATCCGCTTCCCGTAATTAATGATGGAGACTGGAACGCTCGATTTATTGATTAGCTCTACCATAGTTTTGGGATAAGCAAGGGGCATGATAATGAGGCCATCGACATGTAATTTCTTGATCTCACGGATTGTTTCAAGCTCTGTCCGCGGATTTCCGGAAGTATTAATCTGAATCACGCGATAACCGTCCTGTTTAGCGGCTTGCTCCACGGACCAAGCAATATCTGGAATAATAGCATTTCGAATATCAGGCACAGCCAGAGCAATTTGCTTCGTTTGGCGAATTTTCAGACTTTGTGCAGAAGTATTAGGTGTAAAACCCATTTCCTCAATCACTTGCAGCACTAATGCTTTAGTCTTGGAACTGATTCCCTCTGAATTATTGATCGCCCTTGAAACGGTAGCAATACCTACTCCCGCTCGTTTCGCTACATCCTCTATGGTTACTTTGTTTTTATTAGCCAAGTTGATAGTCCCCTCATTTTCGGAATCGTTTCCGTTATCATAGCTATTATTATATCCATCCGGCTCATCCAAGCCGCTTTTCCAATGTGTTTATTGTAACATAAATGTGCTAATAAAAGCACTTATAGTAAGTACAAGTAATCAATTTATGCCTATAAACACTACGTTTAGGTGAAATTTTTCACTAATTTTCGATATTAATTTTTTATTATTTAAATTTGACAATATGAAAATTATGTGACATATTTGTTCTCGGAAACGTTTCCTCTTTCACAGAAGAAAAACACTATTTATTATCAATTAATTAATCTAGGAGATGAATGATATGCAAGCATTAAGATGGCATAACGTCAAAGATCTACGGTTAGAAACGATTGAAGAACCAGCAGCCCTTGAAGGAAAAGTGAAAATCAAAATTGAATGGTGCGGGATTTGTGGCAGCGATCTTCACGAATATGTAGCCGGCCCTATTTTCATTCCCCAAGGTACAGATCATCCCCTTACTGGTGAAAAAGCTCCAGTCGTAATGGGACATGAATTCTCTGGACAAATCGTGGAAGTAGGTCAAGGCGTTAGCAAGTTTAATGTTGGTGATCGAGTCGTTGTCGAGCCTGTCTTTGCATGTGGTGAATGTGCAGCTTGTCGACAAGGTAAATACAATCTTTGCGAAAAAATGGGCTTCCTAGGTTTGGCTGGTGGTGGCGGTGGATTCTCAGAATACGTCGCAGCAGACCAACATATGGTACACAAAATCCCTGATAGCTTGTCCTATGAGCAAGGCGCTTTAGTAGAACCCTCTGCAGTTGCTCTCCATGCTGTTCGTTCCAGTCAATTAAAGGTTGGGGACAAAGCTGTAGTCTTCGGCGCGGGTCCAATCGGTTTGCTTGTGATTGAAGCGTTGAAAGCTTCCGGTGCTGCTGAAATTTATGTCGTAGAACTTTCCGAAGAACGTAAGAGTAAAGCTGAAGAACTAGGCGGTATAGTAATCGATCCTAAGCAATATGATGTGGTTGAAGAAATTCAAAAACGTACCGATGGTGGCGTGGATGTTGCTTTTGAAGTCACAGGTGTCCCTCCCGTCCTAACACAGGCAATTAATTCCACTAAATTGAGTGGTCAAATCATGATCGTCAGTATTTTTGAAAAAGATGCTACGATTACTCCAAACAACATCGTACTTAAAGAACGTAATTTAACTGGTATCATCGGATACCGTGATGTATTCCCAGCAGTAATTAGCCTGATGGAACAAGGTTACTTCCCTGCGGACAAACTGGTTACTAAGAGAATCAAGTTGAACGAAGTGATTGAACACGGGTTCGAAGCGTTACTGAAAGAAAAAAATCAAGTGAAAATCCTTGTAAGTCCTAAACAATAACCATAAGCAGCCCTGTGGCTGATCTATAGAAGAAGAGTCCTTCTCGATAAGAGAGGGACTCTTTGCTCTTTTATAGAATTATGAGTACTTCTCATTTAATAAATAGTGTAGATTCTCTTTTACCGATGGCCATTCTTTATCCAAAATACTAAAGACCACATTATCATGAATCGAACCGTCAGATCTGATTCTATGCTGGCGCAGAACTCCTTCTCTTACAGCCCCTAATCGTTCCACTGCTCTTTGTGACCTCAAGTTACTCGCCACCACTGTAAACTCTACACGAACCAGCTTAAGCTCTTCAAAGCAATAGTGAAGCAGTAATGATTTAGCCTCAGTATTTACACTAGTTCTCCAATATTCCGGCGAGATCCACGTACATCCGATTTCAGCATTACGATGAACCATATCCGGATGCATGATTCGAGTAGTACCGACGATTTGTCCAGAAGCTTGTTCAATAATAACAAAGGGAATTTGCGATCCATTGGTTTGATTCGCGAATGCGGTTGTAATTAAATCCCGCACCTGCTCGTCCGACGTTATTTTTCGCCAAGTAAATTCCCAGATATTCGGATTTCTTAATACTCTCGCTAGCCCTTCTACATGACTTTCATCCATAGGAACTAGCTTGATTGTTGTGCCCTCCAAGATTGAATGACGAGGTTGGTTCATTTTGCACACCGCTCTCTTAATGATATATGTTGGATGATATCCGCAATTTCTTCTACTTGATAAGCGATATGATCTGCCCCGGCATGCTCCAGTTCTTCTTTAGGCCCATAACCAAACGTCACACCGATCGATTCCACTCCACAGCCTTTAGCTCCGATGATATCATGCTCGCGGTCTCCAATCATCACAGCTTCCTCTGGATGAATAGCATTCTGATCGAGGACGTACTGTATCACTTCTTTCTTTTTAGATCGGGTTCCGTCTAGATTACTACCACCGATATGCTCAAAATAATGATCTAGTTTGTAACGTTCAAGAATTTGTTCTGCAAAAACAGTAGGCTTGGAGGTGGCTACATACAATGAAAATCCATTAATCTTAAGACCTTCCAGCAATTGCGGTATACCATCAATCACCATATTCTCAAATAGCCCAACGGTGCTGTAACGCTCACGGTAGAAAATAACCGCTTGACGCGCTTGTTCCTCTGAGAACTGATGCAGTTCAATAAATGAATCGTAAAGAGGTGGACCTATGTAAGGAAGAAGCATATCCAAATGCTCGATCTGAATATCAAATTTGTTCAATGCGTATTCTACGCTTTTTGTAATGCCTACTTTTGGGTCCGTTAATGTCCCATCCAAATCAAATAAAATACTTCGTAGTCCTCTTCCCACGCTCGTCTTGCTCCCCTCGATTGTAATTAATGGATGTATTTATAATACATTCGTTTCTACATACTTTCCACATACTTCTCGAATACGATCAGTACGAAAGTTATTTTTATATAACGGAGGAGTATTTTATGAACATGACGCATTATATGTCTTTGCTAGCGGACAATCAGCCATGGAACTTGATTTTATTCATGGCGATCCCCGTGATTTTTGCTGAGACGATCACCGTTACAGAGTTTATTATCTTATTCACCAAGAATCTAAAAGGCTCGTTACGAACCTTCAACAAAATCTGCAGCATTCTAGCCGGATTGTACTTCACAGGGGTATTTCTCTACTTGTTCCCTACTGCATTCATCCCTTTGTCAGTAAATGGCGAGTGGCATACGTGGGTGGATGTGGTAGCCGTAGGTTTCTATTTGAGTGGAGTGCTCTTCTTATTACCGTTAGCTTTGTTAGATCTTGGTCTGATCGCTCGTAAACGGACTGAAGAAGAGAAAATGAAGCTTCATTTCATACTCATCAGCGGGTTCTTGGTTGTAGCGCATATCGCGATGATCTTTGGGATGATCAATCCGGAAATTGTGGGCAGCATGGGTGGAATGGGCGACATGATGCACTAACTTAACATATAAAAAAGCAGATCAAGGCTAAACCCTTGGTCTGCTTTTCTAATCTAATAGGACACGAAGGTTATCCTGTGCTTTGAACGGAGATCACACTTCGTTTCTTGCGCAATAATAACATAAGCGGTAATCCAAACAACACGATGATTGAGCCGACTACGAATACATCATTCACACCCATCGTGAACGATAGTAATCTTATCGAATCAGTATTACCTGCACCTGAGTTAATTAACTCCTTAGAGTGAAGCAAGGATCTTGTTGACAAAATAGAGGTGAAAACCGCAATACCGAGAGAGCTTAAGACATTCCGAACCCAGTTGTTGATTGATGTGGCGTGACCTGACCATTCGACTGGAATTTCCTCCATAGAGGCTGTGCTGCTTGGGACGTTGGCTAATCCAATGCCTAGATTCCGAACGACCATCGCCCACATAATGAAGCTGTAAGAAACGTTCGTATGCAGCCGACTCATCATGAATAAACCGATGAAAATAAATAAAATACCAGCAGAAATTAACTTCACAGGCCCAAACTTTGGATACATCTTACCCACGATTGGACTAAGTAAAGCCAGAAGAATCGAAGATGGCAATAAGATAAGCCCCGTTTTAAGCGTTGTTGCTCCTTCTACTGTTTGCAAGAACAATGGTGTTAAGTAAGTTCCAGCATACATCGCTATCGTCACCAGGCTATAGATACTAAGCATGGCAGTAAAGCGGCGATTTCGGAAGACGCGCAGATTCAGCAGTGGTACTTCCGCCTTCAGCTCGTGCAAGACAAAGTAAACTAGAAGAACGATACCCACAAGTATTAAGGATAAGGTCTTCCATGAACTCCACCCCCAGCTGTTGCCTTGGCTAAATGCAGTTAGCAATGATAAACTCCCCAGTACTACGGTAAGAAATCCAGGAATATCAAAGGACTTCGGAACATTCATTCGATAGTATGGAATTAACGCTACAGTCAGAATAATAGCAATGATCCCAATGGGAATGTTAATTAAGAATAACCAGTGCCAGCTTGCATACTGAAGTAACCATCCGCTAAATGTCGGACCAATGGCTGGGGCAACCATCGCGGACAGTGACCACAGGCTAACAGCGAAAGGTCTGCGTTCAGACGGAATCACTTGGAAAATAATCGTCATGGTACAAGCCATAATCAATCCGCTGCAAGAGCCTTGAAGCATTCGAAATACAATCAGAGAGGTTGGATTCCAAGCTATTGCACAGAGTAAGGAGAACATGGTGAATCCCATCAAAGCGAACAGATACAGTCGCTTATAGCTGAATCTGCCACCCAGATATCCGGCAAGTGGTGCAGTCACTCCTGTTGCTAGCATAAAACCTGTAACCATCCATTGCATAGTGTTCAGGTTCGAATGAAAATGATTCATTAAAAGAGGAACAGCTATGTTGATGGTCGTTGTACTTAAGACAGAGACGAAATTTCCAAAGAATATGGCAATCATTATAGGCCAAAAATGAATTTTACTTTCTTGTTTAACATCCATGCTACCCCTCCTTATCTTTTTTATATGTCTACTTTTACATATATAATTTAACTTAAACAATGTTATAATCGTATAGACGATATGTCAATCATGACATATGCCCAAAAATCACAATATTAACGGAATAATAATAACTGGAGGGCTTCAGAGTAATGAATACACTGTCTTATGGTCTTCTGACTTTACTTAGTGCTAACTCGTTGTCTGGATATGAACTAACACAAAATATCAAACCGTTATGGCGAGCCGGACATAGTCAAATCTATCCGCTTCTAATGAGCATGGAGCAGCAAGGTTTCATTTCATATCAGCTCATTCAGCAATCGGATAAGCCGGATAAAAAGGAATACTCCATTACGGAAGCAGGACTTGAGCAATTGCGGAAATGGGTGGAAACCCCAGCGGAGCCTCCAGTTCTTCGGGACGAGCTGCATTTCAAGCTGTATAGCTTATGGCTCTCCAAACCTGAGGAGGCAAAGGACCTTCTGCAAAAACGTGCAGAGTTTTGTAAAAGCGAACTAGAGCGCTACAAGGTCTTGCTGAAAGCCAACGAAGTTTTACGTGATGAACGAGGTGAGACTCGCGAATTAAAAGCAACGACTTTTGGACGTTATTTACTCATTCAGAAGCGTGTGCTGGATATGGAGAGCTCTATACAGTTTTGCGAATGGGCGCTTAAAGAGCTTGAGCCAACAGAATCGCTTAGTTGATTGCATGTAAAAAGAGACTTCGCGTAAATACGCAAAGTCTCTTTTGGTTCTTACTTTTCGGTTTCTGCTAATCTAGGCAACTGTACCTCGCAACGGGTTCCAACTCCAGGCTGACTTGTAATTCGAATCTTACCGCCGTGTAATTCTACAAGCTTTTTAACAATGGATAGTCCAAGTCCTGTACCCCCATATTGCCTTGAGCGTGATTTCTCAACTCTGTAGAATCGCTCAAAGACAAAGGGGAGTTCTTCCTCAGGAATCCCGATTCCGGTATCTTCTACAATAAATTCAACAGCATCCTCGTCAGCCTTCTCGTTCACATGGACCTTAATCTCACCTTCATCCGAATAACGGATCGCATTCTCCAGAAGATTCATCATAATCTGTTCCATCCGCTTTTCATCTCCACGAACCCTATACGAATCTCCATGATAAGCAATCTTCAGCTGAATTCCCTTCTCTTTGGCTTTCAGCTCGACTCTGCGTACCGCTTGTTCTGCCATATACTTAAGATCTAGCCACTCCAACGTAAGCGTGACTTTACCTTCCTCCATCTTTGCCAGTTCAAATAAATCTTCTACCAGATGTTCAAGCCGATTCGCTTCCTCGTGAATAATATCCAAATACAGATCTCTTTCCCCTTCAGTCTCATAAAGTCCACCCTTTATGACCTTGGTATACCCTTTCAAATATGTGATGGGTGTTCGAAGCTCATGAGAAATATTGGCTAGAAATTCCTGACGCGTATCCCGGTATCTTTGCAGATCTACAGCAAGGTCGTTAATCGCTCCTGCCAAAAATCCAATTTCATCGTTGCTCCGTATGGAAAGTCTCGTTTCCAATTCACCGGCAGCGATTTTTCGAGTCGCTTTCTGCATCTTGATCAGCGGCCTTGATAATAGCAAGCTAATTATTCCTGTGATCCCTAATGCCAATATAAAAGCCCCGATTCCTGCGAGCAGCAGTAGGTTACGAATTGAAGCCAATGATTGCTTCATGTTCTCTGTAGAGGACATGACATAAAGTGCGGACTGAATGGTGTGATCCTCTGAAATAGGTTTTCCAGTGATGAAATATCTATGGCCTGTAGGATCTTTATACTCAAAACTCACACTTTTTCCGGCAAAAATCCGATTAAGATCCGAAGCATGGATGAATGAACGATCTGCGCGGTCATGAACACCCGAATGTAGAATAACACTACCGTCTTTTGAAATATTAAATATACTCACGTCCGAAAACTCTGCAAAAGTACTCATCATCTGCTCGTTTGAACTATCCGGCGATTCAGCCATCCCGATAAAGTGTGAGGTCAGCTCCTCCGTTTCTTTTTGCATCTCGTTGTAATAAAAGCTGGTAAACATTCGGTCTATTGTGATCCCAAGAATAAGCAAAACAACTAAAAAAACAGACATGATGACCGACCCGAGCTTCAGTCCGATAATATTGTTCTTCATATGTGATTACCTGGGATCTCAAATTTATAGCCTAAGCCCCATACCGTTTGAACAGGATTATAGGACAGTCCGGCCTTATGTAGTTTCTCGCGAATATTCTTAATATGTGTGTCGATGACACGATTCTCCCCCTCATAATCATTGCCCCATAAACGCTCCACTAGTTCTTCTCTCGTAAAGACACGATGAGCATTTTGCGCCAAGGCTGTTAGCAGATCAAATTCCTTGAGTGTGAATTCAACAGCTGTATCCAGAATATGTACCTCACGAGCGTCCGGGTAAATCGCTAGCCCCGGATAGGTCAGAACCTTTTTTAAAGGTTGTTGGGTCGATGTTAGCATTGAACGCCTTACTAAAGAATAAATTCTTGCCACTAATTCCTCTGGCTCAAATGGTTTGGTGAGATAGTCATCCGCGCCTATGCCGAGGCCGTGTACCTTGTCCTTGGTTTCCGAGCGGGCTGTAAGCATTAGAATAGGGACAGAACTTACCTCTCTGACGGCTTTACAAACCTGCCATCCGTCCATATCTGGCATCATCACATCCAAAAGGATTAAATCAAAGTTTTGTTGTTTCAACAAAGCGAGTGACTCATGCCCCGTTGACGCTTCTTTAGTCGTCATTCCTTCTTTCGTTAAATAAATCCGTATTAAATTCCGCATGTTCCATTCATCATCAACGATCAATACCTGAAGCTTATTCAAGTCGTTCACCCTCTTCGTGGCCTAGTTCTTCTTATTATACAAAATAACACAGAACAAGCCGACATCGTCGCTATTGATGCCAGCCTGTCGTACTCTTAGTGACCGGAATGCGGATTGCCTCCTGCAGCCGGTGAAATTTCCAGCATATCATCGATTTCGCTTTGGGCATTTTCTTTTATTACATTGCTGTCTCCAGTTATCCATGCATGGTTATAGGGTCCTTCTGCTGGTGAATCTTGAAATTTGGGTTGAAGGGTCATCATATATTCCATCACTGCATCTGGCAGCCCGTCTTTTTCCGTAAAAATAAGCGGTGCGTGTTTCCCTAAATGTGAAAAAGGTGCAGCGGCGATCGCCAACATCGTTGAATCGGTAGTCAACAAAGACAAGTTATGTCCAGGTGTCGTTATGCCCCAACCGAAACCGTTGCTGGCATCCTTAAAAGTAGCAAAAGCAATGGCATTCTCATAAATGTCTTTTCCAGCTATACGGGTTACTGTGCCGAATTCCTGTAATTGCTTTTCTACTGCTGTAGATACAACTTTTTCAGGTCCTAAGATATAAATCGTAGCCGAACCACCACGCTCTTTCAAAGCATCAACTGTAGGGGCGGGAATTTCATCTTTTGTTACATAGAGAAGCGGCTCCGGCATATGGGCGATCCAGTTCACTGCAGGCAGTGTGTACTCAGGACTATCCATAGAACCTACAATGACTGACTTTGGAAGCTCACCGGAAGCTTTTGCATAATAAGTATCAATGGTTTGCGCTACAGCTGCCGGCTCGTCCCCTTCAATTCGGTCTACTTTCAGATCCAGTGTCTTTAATTGTTGTTCCACATTGGAAGCCATGGGTCCGACGAGCACTACTTGTACACCATTATTACCTTCAGCGCCTAAAGGATTCAATCGCTTAAGCTCTGCTAACGTTGCCTCGGGGACACCCTCTTTCGTTGTAAAAAGAATAGGACCATTGTTCGGATGATGAATCAAATCCGCGCTGACCGCGGCAATCTGCCAATTGCTCATATCCGTTAATACTACACTTGAAGGACTATTGTTCTTGGTCTGTGCCGTCCATAACGTTTGAGAGACTATAACGGCTGCCTCTATAGGGTCAGAAGTGTTAATACGTGTAGTGTTTTTTGTTGCTATCCAGGGTTGATCCAGGGTTGAAGTAACAGCTTGCTTATCTGAACCAGAATTGGCTTTATCGCTCGATTGACAGCCAGCTAACACTGCACTTAGTAGCATTGTAACAGCAACTATGGGTATGATTTTTTTCATTCTAAACCCTCCATTTTGATTTTCTCGCTTGATTTAGAGTAGTTTAGTCTATAAATGTGTAGAAAGTATGTAGAATTTAAAATATATAAAATTTGTATATTGATGCAAAAAGAGCATCCGTAAGTCACAAACGACTTAAGATGCTCTTTTTACTTTAGAAACACTATTTAAGTGATTACCAGTGTTTAGCGATAAAGGTATCCCGTCCGGATTGCTCACGATCCTCTTTATAATGCTTGGGGTTCTTGTGATGATAGTCCTGATGATACTCTTCCGCTCGATAAAAGGTTGGCGCAGGAAGGATTTCCGTCACGACGGGTCCTGAGAATCTGCCACTGACAGCCACCTGCTCCTTCGAGGCAAGGGCTGCTAAACGTTGTTCTTCGTTATAGTAAAAAATGGCTGTCCGGTATTGTGTTCCTCTATCCTGAAATTGTCCACCATCATCCGTGGGATCAATCTGAGGCCAATATAATTCAAGCAGCCTCTCGTATGAAAAAAGCGCCGGATCAAACGTAATTTGTACCACCTCGTAATGTCCTGTTGTTCCTGTTTTGACTTCTTCGTAAGTTGGGTTCTCGGTTAATCCTCCAGCATATCCCGATACAATCCCTTGGATACCTGGTAACTCCTCAAACGGTGTAACCATGCACCAAAAACAACCACCTGCAAACATTGCTTGTTCCATATGTTCAAGTCTCTCCCTATCCATCATCATCTAGTAAATAACATATGCTATGACGATAATCCTTATAGGTTATAAAGTCAAAGGAAATAACCATTAATATTCGAATTCAATGCATTAAAACGTTATAATATGATCATCAACGGAATTAGAAAGGAATAACCTATGAATAAAAATCGCTTGGGTCAGTCCGATTTGTATGTAAGTGAAGTAGGACTCGGGTGCATGTCCTTAGGTACGGACGAGGCAAAGGCCATTTCCATCGTCCATGAAGCGCTCGATCAAGGCATTAACTTTTTAGATACAGCCGATCTGTATGATGAGGGTCGTAATGAAGAGATCATTGGTAAGGCGATTCGTCACCGCCGCGAAGAGGTAATATTAAGTACAAAAGTGGGCAACCGCAGAATTCCAGGTCAAGAAGGCTGGAGCTGGGATGCATCGAAATCCTATATCAAATCTGCAGTCAAAGACAGTTTAAGACGCCTCCAAACAGATTATATCGATCTGTATCAGCTGCATGGCGGAACGATTGATGATCCGATGGATGAGACCATTGAAGCCTTTGAAGAACTTAAACAAGAGGGTCTAATTCGATATTATGGAATCTCTTCTATTCGTCCTAATGTCATTAGAGAATATGTAAAAAGATCAAACATAGTCAGTGTAATGAGCCAATACAGCATCTTAGATCGACGGCCTGAGGAAGAAATTCTCCCTCTGCTGGCCGGGCATGGAATCAGTCTAATTGCCCGAGGTCCTTTGGCGGGTGGCATTCTTTCCGAAAATGGCCGCAGCAAAGCAGAGAAAAAGTACTTAGATTACAGTAGTGATGAGCTTCTACAATTGCATGATCAGCTTTCGCAACAAAAGAGTGACTCTCGAACCCTAGCACAAACGGCACTGCATTATCCATTAGATCATCCATCTGTGGCAGTTATTATCCCAGGAGCGAGTAACATGGAGCAATTGAAGAATAATGTAACGGCTGTTAAGTCTCCCCCTCTAACTTCAGAGGAAATCGAAACGATCCGCGGGTTGAGTAAAGCGAACCGCTACACACTACATTTGTAAAGTAATCAGTCATTTATAAAATTAAGAGCGTCAGTTAAGAAACTGACGCTCTTTTTTTATTTTCTTTTACCGATGTATAACAAATGTGATGATATACCTAAGATTGAGGGATCATTTGCTTTAGATATGAGAAAGTTAATCAAGCTCTCTTCCCCCTCTTGGTGAGTCCAATACTGCTGCTGTTCAGCAGTTAACATGGCTGCAATGCTTGATGATCCAATTAATTCTATAGATTCAAATCCATTCGTTTCCATGAAAGGCTGAATCTCATCAATATTAAAATAATAAGCACCTGTAAACCGGCCCTTGTCACTATGATTAAAGATTCCATTCTCAAAGAATTCATTAATGGTGTTCATATTGTCGTTCGGTTTCCACTGCTGCGGGGATTGTAAGGAATTAATGGTCATTCTCATTCGACTTTGAAAAGCCACAAATACTAGACCGTCCTGTTTGGTCACGCGATGCAACTCTTTTACAGCTGAAATTCGTTCCTCTTCCTTCTGCAAATGATACAAAGGACCAAGCATCAATGAAACATCATAATTCTCATTAGGTATTCCTTCTAAATCAATAGCATTTAAGTTATGAAACCCGTCAAATTGCTCAGTTAATTCTAGTTCAGCTGCCTTTTCCATTGCTACTTCAACTAATTTAGGTGTGATATCTGAAAGGGTTACTGTATATCCGAGCTTAGCCAGTTCCATCGCATATTTACCGGGTCCTGCGCCATTATCCAGCACCTTTCCAGCTGACGGCATATATTTCTTGATATAATGGAGATTAATAATGAACTCTAAGGGTTCTCTATCCAGCCTGCCCCACTCATCAAAGCTAGAGTAATAATCAATAATATTGCTCATCAATATAACACCTGCCTTCTTTTGAAAACTATTATCTCCGATATACCAAATTTATACTATAGATCTTTCTTACATTTTACCATTAAAAAATTGATTGAAGGTTTATTGATCATGTCCTTGTGCGGCTCGTCAATTTCAGAGAACTCAACTAGTCCATAGGTTTCAAACTCTTGTGTAATGGATTCAGCATCATAAAAAAATATTTTTACGCCATAATCTGTCTCGTAATAATTTTTATCCAATAGAGTACCTTTTCCAAACATAGGAGCTTTTTTCGAAACCGTTGTAAAAATCATATAACCACCTGGCTTTAGCTGGTTGTAGCAATCCTTAATGAACTTTTCTCTTTCACTTTTATTCAACAAATGAATAAGACCATGGCAAAATATACCCTCATAACGTTTGTTATCAAAAGGCATGTCAGTCACTGAACCATGATAAATGCTAATATCAAGCCCATTTTCTCTCGCCAAATCAATCGCGGTTTGTGAAATCTCAATACCTGTAACTTTTATTCCACTCTCAACAAAAACCTTTGCATTTCTACCATATCCAATACCCGGTACCAATATGTCCTTAATGTTCTTTTCAAGGTAAAAGTCTTTAGTGGCGATTGCGGAGTCTGCAGGTTCAAATCCCCACATCGTTTGTTTTTCGATAAAGCTTGATTCCCAGAATTCCGTCATATTTCATTCTCCTTTATATTAAAGTTATTACGGACTTATATTATCTTTAATTGTTTCCAAAAAAGAACGGATCATTACTCCGTCTTCATTGTTTTCGCCAAATCTGCAATTTTCTTGTTCTCCAAGTACTGCTCCATCTGTCTTTCAGCGTCAATCACAACCTGTTGAATCAGGCACTCGCTACCGTGATCCAGGCTACATTCGAATAAAGATGCAGTCCCTTCGATCGCATGGATAATATCCAGAAAAGAGATCTCTTCGGACTTCCTTCTGAGACGATAGCCACCGTTTGCGCCGGGTGCAGATTGAATCAATCCAGCCTTCACTAGCTTGGTCATCATTTTGGACAGATAGGTTTGTGAAACACCCAGCTTCTCAGCAAGCAATTGAACACCTACGGGCTTATCGGACGCTGCCGTCACCAGATACAGCATTGCATGAAGCGCATAGTCTGTCGCTTGGGAATATTTCATTAAGCACCTCCATTAACGACTTTGAAAATCCATAATAACTCTAATCATTAAAAAAGACAAGCATATACAATGTGTGCTATCAGTTACCCAAACTGTATTAGTATAACTTACAATTTGCTCTGTAAATCTTTAGTTAAATAAAGTAATAGATCATCATCGACCATGACGGGTTGTCCTGGTATGACAGGAACATTATTATACATCATTCCTCTACCGTCTAAAATGTAACCGCGAGCAGTATACATTCTTTGCGCATTACCGTAATCCTTATAGAGGCCTACCCCTAACCCAATAAATCTAAAGTCCTTAGCCGCAATACGTTCTAATTCATCAAACAATTTGCTCGCAATCTGCTTTCTTCTATACTCGGGAAAGATATTCAGATCGTTAATTTCCGGGATGTGATCCTCACGAAAAAAAGGATATTTTGATTCATAGAGTAAATGGCAACATCCTGCTACGGAATCATTGTAATGCGCAATTAAGGTTACCCTTTTATTCGTTTGATTCTCTTTTAGACATTGACGATAGTAATCTCCGCGTTGATACCATCCAAAGTGTTCAGCAAATTTAAAATCTAGGATTTCAGCTTCTTCGATTGTGGTAAGCCTAGTAATGCTTATTACTTCTTTCATCTTTTCCCCTCCATCTCTCAAGTTCATACGACTCTATTTAGTTTCCCTTACAATAGGCTCCGATGTTGAAATAATATCAACGACATGGTCAATACAACAGATCCCATAATGCTTATACGGTCTTACAAAATCCTTTGATGCGAATATTCCATAAGAAATAAAATCAAGATACCTTGATTTCTTATAAATCCTAAATGTTTTTCCGTCAAATTCCTCATAATCATCCCTAGAAGTAAAGAATTCATTTCTAACCGAATATGCAATATAGGAGTGAAAATCCACTTGTATTATTGGAGAGCTCTTTTCGTTAACCATAAGTGGCTCAGTGATATCACTAGCTTTGCTTTTACAAAAAGATAGCCTTAGTTGATTTACCTCTGGCTCTATTAGACCAAAGAAAAACACATCCTGCAATTCTTTTAAATCTGTATAATTCATCTCATCGCCTCCTCATCACTAATTTATTCTCATGCCATGTTCTACGATTTCTTTTGAAGCTGATACGCTACTCTTTCACTTTACGGTTAGCTTTTACATGCTTGAGTTGAGCAACTATAATGACACTAATAATAACCAGAAGGAACCATGAACTGATCTTACTGACACTAACCACATGCCATACCTGATTCTGATCAGGATATTTCCAAGCATTAAAGAATGTAGCGATGTTCTCAGCTAACCAGATGAAAAAACCTACTAAGAAAAATGCCAGTGTCAAGGGCATCCGATAAGTAGTGGTTCGTACCCGATAAATGATCCAAGTTTTCCAAAAAACAATGAGTACAAGCCCCTTTAGCCACCAGCGAAAATCAGGAATGAAGTGATGCGTGAAAAAGTTCAGATAGATAGCTGCTCCGAGCGACCCAGCAGCAGCAAGTCCCGGCCAACCGGTCATATCCATCTTCAGTCTACGCCAAATTTGACACATATAGCTCGCTACGCTCGCGTACATAAACCCGCTATACAGTGGCACTCCAAACACCTTGGTTAGCCCGGGTTCAGGATATGACCATGACCCCATTCTTATCTTATAAATTTCCAGCAATAAACCAATAATGTGAAATACACAAATGACTTTAATTTCATCTAGCGTCTCTAATCCAGTACGGTACATAAGATATTGAACGGTAAGCAATATAATAAGAATGGCATCATATCGGTAAATGTAAGGCAGATCTATTACGTTAGAGAGCGCTAAAGTCCCAAAGATCGCAATAGGAAATATGCAACTCATCGCCTGATGGTAGCCAAAATGCAGAAGCTGCGTTATTGATTTCAATGATGCTCTCTCCTTTCCAGTCATGCTACTCTTTTCGGTATTCTAAAATATCTCCAGGCTGACATTCTAAAGCTTTACAAATCGCATCAAACGTCGATAATCGGATCGCTTTTGCTTTTCCATTTTTCAATATAGAAAGATTAGCCATTGTAATGCCAACCCTTTCAGTAAGCTCTGTAACGCTCATTTTCCTTTTAGCTAACATCACATCAATATTCACTATAATCGCCATTGTTTTCTCCTCAGACGGTTAGGTCATTTTCTGATTTTATTTCTATGGCATTTTTCAAAAGCTTTTGAAGAACAGCAGCAAAGACCGCAATTACAATTGGAGCACAAGTCATGACAAGTCCGAGTACTATTAAGCCTGGTGCATCAGCTTCCTGTGCCATTTCGTAAATAAGTGGCATACCCGCCGCATATAAGATACTGATGATGATTGCACAGTAAATTATATTTTTTAAAGCCTTAATGGATAATTCTGAGAACGCTTTGTTCTTGTCTATGAAGCTTAGAAGTCTTAACGCCTGATATAAAGCTACAAAATAGGCTATCACCGTTACATACACCCCTATAAGAACGGGATAAACCAAATACACCGGATAATCTCCAGCTGCTTTGTTAGGTATCGTAGGTAACCAAAAAATACACAAAGCAAGAACCGGAAGTCCAATAAGAATTACAACCATCTTTAAAAAGAGTGTTTCTCGTTTCATAAGCTGCACCTCACAAAGTTAATAATCTGGATTCAATTTATCATATAATTTATCGTAATTCAATATTTTTTGATTGTATAACAATTATTATTTATCATTAATACATCCCCTATTATTTTTCACCTCTAATTATTGCACATCAAAAAGGCCCCCTTCTCATAAAGATTGAGAAAAGAGCCACGCCTCTACTATTCATTTATTTCTTAAGTCTCCTCGTCACTTTTATATTCTAAAATATCGCCAGGCTGACAATCTAAAGCTTTGCAGATCGCCTCTAATGTTGATAATCGAACCGCTTTCGCCTTTCCATTTTTCAATATAGACAGGTTAGCCATTGTTATTCCAACCCGCTCCGAAAGCTCGGTCACGCTCATTTTTCTTTTAGCCAGCATCACGTCAATATTAATAATAATCGCCATTGTTTTCTCCTCAGACTGTTAAGTCATTTTCTGATTTTATATCAATAGCTTCCTTCAAAAGCTTTTGGAGCACCGCAGCAAACACTGCAATCACCATGGAAGCAAAAATCACAACCACCCCAATGACAATGAACCCCGGGGCATCATCTCTCTCCGCGACGAGATAGAAAAGTGGCAATCCCACAACATAAATTCCACTGATTGCAATTGCACAGTTCCTGATATTTTTTAATACCTTTACAGATAATTCTGAGAAAGCGTTGTTGTTGTCAATATACCCTAACAGTTTGATCGCTTGATACAATGCAAAGTAAAAAGGTATCGCCGATGCATATAAATCAATGTACAAGAGATATTTAATATAGGTTTGATCAGGGTATAATTCTGCTGCATAATTCGAAATCGCAGGCACGAAAATTATACACAACGCAAGAACTGGAAGTCCAATAAGAACAACTGCTATCTTTAAAAAAAGCGTTGATCCAAGTTTCATAAAACACACCTCACAAAGTTATTTTCAAAATTGAATCTAACATATAGTTTATCGTTTTACAATATATTTTAATCGAAAAATAGTGTTTAATGACTGTTATAAATTTCACGACTAAAAGGCCGAGCTGATTGACTATTAAAAGTCATTAGCCCGGCCTTTGTCACCTTTTCATATCTCTTTATGTCTCTTTATATTTAATTTTTTATTCTAAAAACAATGCTAGAACTGACCGAGATCGATAAAATTCAAATCCATGTTAGCTTCATCTTCAGCCTGATTTGCGGCCTCTGTTGATATTACTTTTCCTTCGTACTCAAGGTTACCGCTTGTCAAATTGAATACATATAGACGATTACCTTTGAAATTCTTATAACCCATAATATAGAGATGGTCTTGTTTAAAAGCATAGGTAATGTTTTCACTTAAATCTATAGTTGTATTCTTCAGAATAGTCTCATATTCTTTACTCACGAGATCGTAAGAAATAACAGTGAATCCTATATTTTCCTTACTCGATACAGCCTTTTGCAGGAAATAAATTTTCTGTCCATAGGCATACATAATATTATTCAATAACATTTCATGCCCTTGGA
Source organism: Paenibacillus sp. FSL R5-0345 (assembly GCF_000758585.1). Taxonomy (NCBI): domain Bacteria; kingdom Bacillati; phylum Bacillota; class Bacilli; order Caryophanales; family Paenibacillaceae; genus Paenibacillus; species Paenibacillus sp. FSL R5-0345. The sequence continues at coordinate 3,168,910 of NZ_CP009281.1, read as the reverse complement.
ATGTGAGTGGAGAGATTTGACCTGTCTTAACATCCACTTGATATGCCTTTCTATGATTATCTCTACTAATCCTTAAAATCCATTGCTCAGTGTGCTCCAGATTTTGATTGGCTAGCCATGCATATTGAGTATCCCCGTCTACTGCTACAGATTTACCGCCTGGTAACGCGAGCGGCTCATTCTTAATCTCTTTTGTGGCTAGATTGACACGGAGGATCTGCGGTTCAGAAACATAACCTTTGGCACTGTGATTCATAAACACCATAGCAACAAGCTGCTGATCAATAAGCTGTACATTTTGTACATACATATCTGAAATATCTTGATCTACATTGATATCGGATGTGATTTCAAGCGTATTGTTCTTCTGCTTGTTGAGTACAGAAATACTAAGCTTTGCATATTTCTTCGCTGATGAATCATTTGATCGCTTCGTATCTACTGTCGCTTTAACATAAGCAAGCATTTCCTCATTCTCATAGAAACCAGATGTGTTTGTCTTACCGCGCATGAACTGACGATGCTCTTCTATCCACTGATCCAATTGCGTTTTCATCGGTCTTCGATTTAAGCTTTGGCTAATCGCCGACTTTTCATCTGGATAATCTGTACCATTTGTCGTGATATAAGCTCGTTTGATGCCAAAAGTACTATCCTTAATCACGTAGTTTCCGTATACCGCTATACCTTCAACGAGGGAAGCATCCCCTTTAACCGTCGTCAGCTTATAATTAGGTGGTGTCTCTTGTGAAGCTTGTACATAATACGTCCCAATTGTAACAACCGCAAACACTAAAAGAACGGCGGTAACCATATATTTTCTCATTCCTTAACCTCCATACCCCTTCAATTATACCGATATTTTCTTACGCAATAGATACAAGCTGTACCAAAGCGAACCTCCAACAATGATCACTATTAATCCGAGACAAGCGCCTATGATTTCACCTGGATAGAAATAGCTATCGTAACTGCTATAACCCATAAGAAATGGTATTGAGGCTAGTCCAGCCAGAACCGCTAAATATAGTACGATAAAGCCAATCCCTTTCAGTCTGTAGCTCCGCTCGATTAGAATCACTGTGAACAAGACGATCAAGCCAATAATGCCCAGTCCATAGTATAGTACAAACTCAGAAAAGTAGGGCGGAACCAAAACTTTAAGCACAGTAGGATACTTCAAAAAATCAAATACCGAGATGTTCCGATATAATTCAGCAGGGAGAATCGACTGTGCTATCAAACGCTCCAGTGGAACAAGGATAATTTGCAGGGCGACAAGTCCAAATGCGAATAGCAAGATCGTAACCAGCTTGGCAAAATACAAATTCGCCCGATTGGAGGGCAACGTGAGCAGGCGATATACTACCGTATTTTTACCTCTCCAGTCGCGGTACCAAATGAAGCAGCTATATATCAGCAACACTGTGATGCTCAAAAATATGGGTCCGAAATATAGAAGTCCATTATAGCGAGCATACATCATACTGTTTAGCTGAATATTTCCAGTCACATTGTGATATTGCTCAAGGGTCCATTGATTCACTCTCATTGCCTCATTCGCAGAATCCAGCCAATGAATAGCACCGAGGGTGACTGCTACAAGTTGCAAGGCGACTGTCAGCAACATGAGTCCAATATATATTTTGGCAAATCGGTTCATTTCAAAATTCAATAGCTTTACAAAAGCTCTCATTTTATGTACACCTCTCTCATTACGTCCGTAATGGACTTACCTTCTTGCTCGCGAACTTCTTCACAGTAGAATTCACGTTCTACCTTCCCGTGCTGTAGCAAGACCGCTTTATCAATTAAATGCTCAATATCGTTAATTTCATGAGTTGTAATAATCACACCACGATCCTCGATCAATTCACTCGTGAACACATCAGTAATTTGCTCGCGGCTGAACATATCAATCCCCGAGAACGGTTCGTCCATTAGGATGTAATCACAATCCAAGGCAAGTCCGAGCAACAAATTTAACTTCGCAGCCATCCCCTTTGACAATGAGGATACGCGATCCGAAGAGCTCAGTTGGAAGAACTTAAGCAATTCCTCTGCACGTTCAGCGTTCCAATTCCGATAAAAGTCAGCCATAAAGCTGAAGCAATCAGCAATTCGCATATTGGAGGGCATCGTTAACGAATCTGGAATAAAAGTCATTTTCTCATACATCGCAGGTGTTAGTGATGCATTATCGATTAAGACTTCACCTTTGTATGGTGTCAGTCCCATGATGGACTTCAGCACCGTTGACTTTCCGGCACCATTGATTCCGATCAGGCAGGTGATCTCTCCCTTGGCAGCAGTAAAGCTAACGCCATTTAGTACCTTCTTGAATCCATAATTCTTCACCATCTGATTCACTTGGATCATCTTGTGTCACCACCCTCTGGAGATCGCTCTATTGTATATTTTGTCTTTATGATGTCTACCAGTTCTTCAACTGGAATTTGAATATTTCGAATGGAACCGATGAATATATCCACTGCACTTTCGATTAATTCAGCACGAATCGAGCTTAGTATTTGCTGATCCTGTGTAATTCTACTTGGGGAATTCCCTTCTGTTACGATCAAACCCTGTTCCTCCATTTCCTTATATGCCTTCTGTGCCGTGTTCGCATTAATCTTCATTACTGATGCCAGTTCACGCCGTGAAGGAATCTTGTCTCCTGCTCCGATTTGCCCTGTAGCAATCTGTTCTTTAAAGTAACGGACAACTTGAATATATACCGGTTCACGAATATTAAAGCTGACACCTGATTTTTGTTCTTCTGTCATACAACCAACTCCATATACTAAGTGTGTGTACTAAGTGGTTCATACATCTTACTTATGTACTATATGTGTAATACACTTTTGTGTCAATAGTTCGGATTTGAGGTTAGACTTGGCATACACACGCAAGGGCAATGGGTTTATTTACAGTGAAAAAAGGCGAATTCTTACTCGAAATGGAGTGAGAATTCGCCTTTATCTATTTGGTTGCGTTACTCGGCAACCTTTTTATCGAGCTCATGCTTCTAATTTTAAAAAACGATAGTTATTTCTTATGTAGTTAAATCCTGAATAGATAGTTATGACCAGTGAAATATAGATTAGGATTTGATTGATAGGTATATTCGTAATCACTTCCCTCGCTACAATAACTAAAGCAACCCATGCGTATAACATCTGCTGACTTACCAGTAGAATCAACGCAGCAGAAATGGGCAACTTATCCGCTAATGGATCAAGTAACTTTCCAAGGTTCGTAACCTGATTATACTTCCTTGCAATATACCCATCTAGTTTGTCGGTGGCTTTTCCCTCCTACATTCATTTTCAAGAATATAACCTTCATTGGAATTTTTTATAATGATATCAAAGTTTCGATGAAAAGGATGCATAAATAACTCATATTGAATTCTACGGTCTTCATGTGATTTCCTTAAATATTTGATGTCTGTTCCTCTTTCAGAGACATCACGTGTACTCCTTCTCATCAATTCAGTGTCTCCATCCGTATATAAGTAAACCTTCAGATCAAACAAATTCGGGTCTGCAAAAGCAACGCTCATGCCCTCTACAATATTCACTCTGTTTTGTGAAGTTATCATTGTACTCTTTAAATAATTGGTGTCTATTGTATAAAAATCTAAACCATCTCGCATCATTCGGATGTCTCTCTCTAGAGCAGATATATTATGAGCAGAAGGATGACAAGCTGTCATTTTATTACGATGACGTTCATTGCTATATTCATAATCGATTACAGTGTACTTTCTAAGATGTGAGCCGATAATATAGGGATCAGTATTCATATAATTCACCTTCTCATGACCCAGACGCTTTAAAAGATTATAGGCAAATGTTGTCTTTCCAGATGCACCATGACCCGAAATCCCAATAGTAACTCTTTTTTCCTCACTGCTTATCAAATTGGCTATTTCATTTAATATTTTATCCATAGTTTCCTCCATCTTGTCGTTATATGTATGCTCCTTTATTCTAGAGACTTGTTATACCAAAAATAATCTTAAACGCGTTATAACTTTTCTTACTTATTTTAAAACCTTGTTTTAAGTCTAGGACTACTACAGTTTTACCAATCCAAATCCTGAAATATAGAGAATGGAACCTTACCGGTTTCACAATTCCTTTTTCTTCAAATTCATTTCCATCCTCTAACTCCGTTTCGGTTCTAATAAACCATCTATTGCCTAGACCAAATTCAATATATTTCATATATCTAGCACACTTTCCTCCCAAGAGATTAGATGAGCCCATTCGTATTATCATACTAATTAGGATTAATCTGGTAAAGAACAATTATTGTTAAACTGCCTTAACTGATAAAAGAACAGGCTGCCGAATAATTGCGGCAGCCTGTTCTGATTGTGTTATGAAATTATTTCCCTTAGATAAAACTCATATAATTGATCAATCGATGAACTTGAAAAGATAGACGTAGCTTGTTCTATTTTCTCACGTTTCCAATCAAACCAACGCATTTCCTTTAACTTTTCGATTTCACGATCTGTAAATCTTTTTCTAATCTCTTTAGCAGGATTGCCACCTACTATTGTATATGGTGGAACGTCTTTTACAACAACCGAGCCTGCCGCAACAATAGCACCTTCACCTATTTTCACACCTGGCATAATCATTGCATTCATCCCAATCCAAGCATCACTTTCTATGATCGTATCCCCTTTGGGTTCGTAAGAGGTTTCAATCTGGTCCACAAAAGGATACACGGTAATCCATTCAGGATGATGATTGTGATTACCACCCATTAAAATAATTACACCACTTGCAATACAAACATAATTTCCTATAATCAATTTATCTAAATGCCACCCAAAATCTTCGATCGGGTTAAATAACTTTCTTGACGTTTCGTCTCCCCAAAGATATCTGACGCACCCGTCTTCAAAATGATGATTATCGTAATACCCAGAGTAGTACGAGTAATCCCCTACCTCAATCATTGGGTTGGTGACAATATCCTTTAAATACTTCGTTTCTGACCAGTGGTTAAACAACTGTTGTTTCATTCTTTTCCCTCGCTTCTAAGTAATTTATAGCATTTATACTTAGAAGCTTGATACAGTAGCGACATTCTTAAACCGTTTCAAACGACGAACCATCGTCCTCATCCTTTTCCTAATTGATGGGGCCATTGTAACAAACGATTGATTTGTTCGTCAAATCAACCTTACGGTTTCCATCTACCATATTGATAATCTTGTTCTGAAGTCATTCTCATTCGTAATGTACTGAACATCTTCATATCCATTTGAAATCGCGTTATGGTACAGTGCTTCAAGCTTCCCTTGGTCTTTACAATAAACTGTAGCATATTCACAATCGACGACTAAAAGTACAAGCTGGCAATCACTATTTAAGAACTCCTCATAGGTCTGAACATCAATTACATCCTTCTCTCGTAGAAAAGCCTTGAAATTCGCAAAAATGATATAGTATTCGTTATTCTCCAACAGTTCTTTCAGGACTCTGCCGTCCATACCATATATGTCTTCATGGAACATGAGCTCCCCTAATGTATCGTTTTGGATAAAATAAGACTCCTCGCCACCTATATACCAATTGAATGATTCGATATTAAATGGCTTTAATAGATCTCCAAGTATTTTCCCGTATTCATTAGGAATCTTAAAAATGATGCCTCGTTTCATGTGCACTCCCCCTTCTTTTTTTCGAATTCCCTAAACAAAAAACCTATGAATGAAATCCATAGGCTTTCTTGAAGAAAATATCTGTCAATTATCATACTTTCGAGCGATTGATCATTGCTTAACTATGCACTCGCTCTTTTCCACCTAGCCCCAATGTAGTTGCCGTTAATGTGTGCACTTCTTGCAAAAGCTCTGGATTTTCCAGTAGTGATAAGCCATAAGAAGGAATCATTTCTTTAATTTTCGGTTCCCACTCTTTTATATGTTGAGGGAAACATTTATTAAGTACTTCAAGCATCACGTGAACAGCCGTAGAAGCACCTGGAGAAGCTCCTAGTAATGCTGCAATCGAACCGTCTTCTGCGCTAATTACCTCTGTACCAAACTGAAGGATTCCTTTGCCGTCATCTGTATCTTTGATAACCTGCACGCGTTGGCCTGCTACGACTAAATCCCAATCTTCGATTTTAGCATTCGGAATAAACTCTCGTAATTCTTCCATACGCTTTTCTTTCGATAACAACACTTGCTCGATCAGGTATTTGGTCAAGGACATGTTCTTTGCACCTGCCGACAGCATTGTTAGGAGATTATCCGGTTTTACGGAAGTTATCAAATCAAACATTGAACCGGTTTTTAGAAATTTTGGTGAAAAGCCGGCAAACGGTCCAAAAAGCAATGATTTTTTGTTGTCTATAAATCTGGTGTCCAGATGCGGAACAGACATCGGAGGCGCTCCAACCTTAGCTTTTCCGTAAACTTTTGCATGATGCTGCTCGATAACTTCTGGTTTATTACACACCATAAATATTCCGCTAATCGGGAATCCTCCAATATGTCTCCCTTCAGGAATTCCGGACTTTTGCAGGATATGCAGGCTTCCTCCGCCACCACCGACAAAGACAAATTTTGCAGTATGGTGTTCGATGGTTCCGCTGTCGTTTTTCACTTTCAAATCCCACGAGCCATCGCTAGTACGTGTAATTCCATCCACACTATGTTTATAATGAAGGTCAACATTCTTACTCTTTAAATGGTCAAATAAAATGCGCGTTAAAGCACCAAAGTTAACATCCGTGCCAGTGTCAATTTTTGTTGCTGCTATAGGTTCATTCGATGGACGGTCTTTAATAATAAGTGGTATCCATTCCATTAATTTACTGTAATCATCAGAGAATTCCATTCCCTGAAACAAAGGATTTTTTGATAGCGCTTCAAATCTTCTCTTCAAAAAAGCAACATTTTTCTCACCTAATACCAAACTCATATGGGGCAATGGCATGATAAAGTCCTGCGGATTATGTATCAGCTTACGATTTACCAAATAAGACCAAAATTGCAATGAAAGCCGAAACTGTTCATTAATTTGGATAGCTTTACTTATATCTACGGTTCCATCGGATTTTTCGACAGTGTAGTTAAGCTCGCAGAGCGCCGCATGTCCAGTTCCTGCATTATTCCATTCATTCGAGCTTTCCTCACCTGCATTTTCGAGCTTTTCAAACACTTTAATCTTCCAATCCGGCACTAATTCTTTTAAAAGTGTTCCTAAAGTCGCACTCATGATTCCAGCACCAATTAAAATGACGTCTGTTTCAGTTGCACTTTTGCCCATTATTACCATCCTTATCCCCTGAATTTTGCAGAAAGGATGTGGGCGCTCCTTCTTAGGCGTCACACCTTTTCTGTCTCAATTATACCCTTATCCGAGTGTATTACAATTATTTATAAATTTAATATCTACTATTATATGAAAAAAATAAATTATTTAAAAGCTTGCAAAAAAGAGAGAAATAAGTCCTCCAGGTTAAGGAACTTAAGCTACAGCCATAAACCCGCTTCTTGCAAGGATTAATAACAGTTAAGCATTATAAATAAAATAAATGAACATACTGCCCGCAGCAGCAAGATCAACAATTGCCCATAAGAAGCTTTTTCGAATTAGCATGAGTAAAGCAGCGATCACACTAACAAAACAAGCAATGAGCATAATAAAAAAGGTGGTGAATAATCCTCCAGAAAGAAACATCAGTACGTATAATATGACAAAGATAAAAACAATGGTCTGCACAATGGAAATTAGTTTGGTGTTCGTTCTAATGTTCTGTAGTATTTTCTCCATATTGTATGCACCCTCCAGATATCTTGCTGTTAATAACCTATACTTACTTTAGATTATTCCACTAAGGAGAATTAATCAAATCTATCTTCCTCTGCAAGTCGTAGTCTTCTTAGTGTTTAACCAAATGTGGGAAGTCCCTAAACACGAAAAAGCTGTCTCATTTGTAGATAAATCTACTTTTGGAACAGCTTTACTATATTGATGATTATTTATTCCTCTGCGATGAGCTGTAAATAGCCTTCACAAGCTCCAGTGCCTTTATCCCTTCAGAACCATCAAGCCAAAACTTTCGTCCACTAAAAATATGGTCATAGAAGTCCTCAATCAGTCTTTTATGCCCAGTCCCCCAATACGACTTTCCTTCGGTAGGACTGAAAATAGGCTGACAAACCAAGCTTTCCTTCCCATCTTTCCAAAGATACAAGTAGTCTCTACGAAGGGTAAGCGTTCCCTCTTCAAAGACTAGCTCCAACTCCACCGGAGAGTTCTCAAGATAGGTATTCGTACCATAAAATAACCCGCGAACATTAGTGGCGAAGTCGATGCAAGCATGTGCGGTATCTTCTACTTCAATGACATCATCCAGCACATCCGTGGTAATACTGCCTTTCACAGAGGTTATCTCCCCTCCAAACCACTGGAGTAAGTCCAAGGTATGAATGGTCTGATTAATTAGAACCCCTCCGCCTTCCGTGGACCATCTTCCTCTCCAGTTACTATCTCTGTAATAACTTTCGTTTCGGTGCCAGGTTACGATCCCCTTCATACAAAGCAGTTTTCCTAAAGCGCCAGAATCAATCGTCTTCTTAATATAGATCGATGCATCATTATAACGGTTCTGGAACACCACACCAAGCTGGCCTGAACTCTTTTCCGCTGCATCCAACATAAGCTTGGCTGAAGGAAGATCAACTGCGATTGGTTTTTCAGTTAATACATGCTTCCCTGCATGCAATAGCTCTACAGCCATTTCAGCATGAAGATAATGAGGTGTACAGAGATGTACAACGTCAATACGATTATCATTGAGTATTTCCCTATAATCATCAGTGACATGGCAGGCGTATTCTATTCCCGCTTGTTTAGCTTTATCAGCATCAATATCTACAACAGTAAGGAGATTTACATCTGTTATAGCTGATATTGCTTTAGCATGGAGAGGATAAATCGCCCCGCAGCCAATAATCGCTGCTCCAAGTGTAGTCATCTATTCCACCCTCCTATAATCGTTCCATTCGCTATTTTAGTTGATCAGGGGTTAGATTCATCGCTTGAGCTTGAGCCATCAGACATAGTTCAGCAGCCTTAAAGACATGTGCCTGTGTCATCGCCTGCTCCGTCCGGTTCAGACAATCGAGGATAAGCTCACCAAAGAACGGAAAACCAACTTTTCCAGCCACATGTTCATAATGCTCCCCTTCTCCGTTCACCCAGTACACATGATCTGTTGTATTAGAACGCCCGACATCAGTATATTTTCGCAATTCAATATAGCCTTCAGTCCCCATGATCATTGTACGTCCATCTCCCCAGGTTCCGAGCCCATCAGGTGTAAACCAATCTACTCGAAAATACTGGGTTGCGCCATTGTCCCCGACAAGCGTCGCATCACCAAAGTCCTCCAATTCAGGGTAAGATGGATGATTATAATTAGCTACCTTACTGTGAACAATTGAAGCATCCTGACAATCTGCATAATACAAAAATTGTTCGATTTGATGGCTGCCAATATCACTTAGGATTCCGCCATATTTATCCCGCTCAAAGAACCATTCCGGTCGACTAGAAGCATTTAAACGATGCGGTCCTAATCCAATGACTTGAAGAACACGACCAATCGCCCCCTGACGGATCAACTGTCCCGCATAGATTGCGCTTTCAACATGAAGACGCTCACTATAGTAAACCATATACTTCTGATTGGTTGCTGCGACCATAGCTCTAGCATCATCCAGTTGTTCAAGTGTTGTAAAAGGGGTCTTATCCGTAAAATAATCCTTCCCATGAGCCATAACCTTATTTCCTAAAGGTCCTCTCTCTGAAGGAACAGCTGCCGCTGCAATTAAGCGAACCTCTGGATCCTCCAATATTTCATCCATAGAATCAGCAGCCCTAGCTCCAGGATATTTGGCTATGAAAGCTCTAACTTTCTCAACATCCGGATCATATACCCATTTCAACTCTGCCCCTGCCTCAACGAGCCCGTTACACATTCCGTAAATATGACCGTGATCTAGTGCAATCGCAGCGAAGATGAATTCACCTGGCTTTACTATTGGTTTAGCTTCATACGTGGGGGCATAGTTCATTCCATCTTTTCTATTCATCAGAATCCTCCTAATGGCTTCTAAGTGATACTATAAAAGATTAAGCAGATAGCGCAGACTAATCTCCAGACTCTCAAAAGGATCACGACGGCAAACATCTTGCTCCACTACATACCATTCAACACCTGTTCCACGGCAAGCTGTAATAATCTCACCGTAGTTCATATTTCCTTCACCGATCTCAGCAAAGACTTGCTGTCTGTCTATAATCTCCATATCCTTTAAATGCACGACCTGCATTCTGCCTTCAACTTTACGTATCCATTCCACTGGACTTGCCCCGCCTGCCTGAACCCAATATAGATCAAGAATGAAACCAACTGCAGGGTCCGTCTCATTGAGCAATACTTCCATTCCAGTAATACCGTCAAAACGTTCAAATTCAAAATCATGATTATGATAAACAAATTGCAGACCGTATTGTTCTTTGAGTGTTAACGCAATTTCAGATATCAATTTTGCGAATTTTCGGTAGCTTTCAATTCCAGTACGAAATTCTTCCGGTAAACTTCCAAGTCCAATGTATTTGCAATTCCACAGCTTATGCTCTGCGGCAAGAGCGTCCAGATCATTCACTAACCGCTCCCATGACACATGAGTCGCACATATGGCCAGCCCTGCTTCATCAGCATATTTTTTGACTAGTTTCGGATCAATCGGTCCGATGGATGAAATCTGAATACTCTCATAACCCATTGCTGATACCTTTTGAAAAGTTGTTCTTAAATCCTCCGCCGTTTGAGTAAAATCACGCAATGTGTACATTTGTGCCGCAATCGTTGAACGTTTCATAGGCTTTAACCTCTCTCCTTCGATTTAATGAGTTCCTTTAACATTCAATGTTTTAGATTCTGAGGTTTCCTTTTGGAAAGTCGAATTTTTTACTTTTTCCATTAGTTTCTCATAGAATAAATCTGAATCTATCGGAAGCTCCACCCAATTGTCCGTCCAAGCCGATAAATACATAGCATTCGAAAGCGTTAGCCCTTTAATCCCTTCCTCTCCAGGAGCAAGTAATACCTCATCATGTAAAATGGCATTCGTAAAGTTCCGTAGAATCCCTTTATGTTGCTCCCCTCCGCCATTTTCTACAGGAATCTCACATTTCCAACACTCTGGACTACCGAATCCTCCTGTGAATTCTGCGTTGAACTGAGGCTCAGGTGTACGTAAACGCCAAAAGGTCAGCTTCCCGTCTTCCACTACGATTTTCCCATTATCGCCATTGATTTCAAAACGATTGGTCCCCGGTGCCTCTCCAGTTGTAGTAATAAACAAACCCGTAGCTCCATTCTCATATTCCACATAAGCGGTTACATCATCTTCAACCTCAATGTTGCGATATTTTCCAAAGTGGCAAAATGCTCTTATCCGCTTCGGCATCATGCCTGTTGTCCACTGCCATAAATCTAACTGATGAGGATCTTGATTAAGCAATACCCCACCACCTTCACCCGCCCATGTCGCCCGCCAGCCACCAGAATTATAGTAGTTCTGCGATCTATACCAGTCGGTAATAATCCAATTCGTCCGGCGGATCTCACCTAACTCACCAGACTGAATAAGATCTCTCAGCTTCTGATACAAAGGATTTGTACGCTGATTGTACATGATTCCAAATTTGCGGTCAGACTGTGCTGCAGCATCATTCATCTGTTGAACAGCTTTCGTATAAACACCTGCAGGCTTCTCCACTAGTACATGATAACCATGCTGAAAAGCTTCGATTGCAAGTGTAGGATGATCATAATGCGGAGTACAGATTAATACCGCATCCATGATACGTGACTCGAATAATTCTTTCGGAGTTGAATACTTCCTGACGTTCTCAGGTAATTGCTCTTCAGCCCATTTCAAACGTTCTTCTCTTATATCACATACGGCAGTAAGTTCAGCCCCCTTAATATCACTCAGCAGACTCTGCGCATGTGCCGTTCCCATATTTCCAATGCCAATAATTCCATAACGAACTGTACTCATCTCTGGTCACTTCCTTATTAGTGGTTATGCTTAGAGGATATACTTAATTTATGGACATGAACATGATTGAAATTAAGGTTTATTTGCATTTAAGTAAGATGTTTTAGTTAAATAGAACCGTTATAATGAGGATATACGAGCGTTAAAGGAGTTAGATGATGAACAACCCAGGTAACTTATCAGGACGTCTCCTGCAGAATCTCAAGGTTACTGTGACCCATGCCCAACTGAGTAACAGATATCCCGGATGGAACCGCACGCTGGAAACACCCGCTTTTAATCGGCTATATTATATAGACGGGGGCATGGGAAAAGTTATTATTAACGGGATTACCTATTATCCGAAACCGGGTCAGCTTATGATCATGCCTGCGGGGAGCACACAAACTACCGAAACTTCTATTGATGATCCATATATCCGTTATTACTGCCACTTTGATGCTGATATTGGGGAGTGGCCCTTATTCCATGCAGAGAAAAAATTATACATCTGCGATTCACCTAATCCAGATTCAATAAGGGCAATCTTCATAGAGATGATCGAACAATTTCAAAAGGACGACGTTCTATCTATCCTGCGCACGCAAGCGTGTTTGCTCAATCTCATAGCCACTTGTCTAGAATCGAGCGATAGTAGTGATACAGACTTTATGACTCAATTCATACACACCGGTGACCAAGGCAAGCTGGCTCATGTGCTCCATTACATCGATAAATATCTGAATAAGCCCATAGAGATTGATGACTTAGCAGAGCTTGTCCACCTCCACCCGAACTATTTCATTCCTTATTTCAAAAGATTCATGGGGGTGACTCCTATGCACTATGTTCAATTGAAACGTATGGAGCATGCCAAAAGACAGCTTTCTTACACAGATTTCAGCATTTCGGATATTGCGGAGCAAGTCGGCATGGAATTAGCTCATTTCTCTAAGTATTTTAAAAAGACAATGGGTCTTTCCCCATCCGCTTATCGTAATAGTACAAAGTAGCTTATTAGAGGTGTTCCTCTGTACAAGATGAAATATAATAAAGACTTACTTCATTTTAAGGCGGTGAATGAACATACTTATTAGAACAGCAACAATAGACGATACGCAAGAGATTGCAAGAGTATCCAGTGAACTCGGTTATCCTTTAAATATCGAGCAACTAGAAGAAAGAATTCCAGAGATAAGTAATCGTAAAGATCATGTTATTTATGTAGCAGAGTCGGATAGGCAATTAATAGGATGGATTCATGCCAGTGTGCGATTGTTAATTGAATCTCCACCCTTTGTTGAGATTGGTGGTTTAGTGGTCGATCAGCAACATCGCGGAGTAGGGACCGGTAAACAACTTGTTGAAGCCTGTGAACGCTGGGCAGCACAAATTGGAGTGAACAAATTAAGAGTTCGTACAAACCAAACTAGGGAAGATGCCGTACGTTTTTACACACGAATTGGATTCTCACAAAAGAAGGCTCAGTTCGTACTTGATAAGAAAATTTAATACATTTGGGACTTTCAGAGAGGGATTTTTATGATTGTTGATACATTACGGGTATTCGTTACTGTAGCTGAGCAAAGCCATTTCTCTAAAGCAGGAGAATTACTAAATCTTTCTCAACCCGGTGTCAGTCTACATATCCGGAATCTTGAGAATGAACTAGGCGCAAAGCTTCTGCACCGGTCTCCGAAACAAGTGAGATTAACCGAAGCAGGTGCAATTCTTTATAAACACGCCAAGCAAATATTGGCCCACTTTGAAGAAGCTCATCAGGAAATACAAATGCTACAGGATGAGGTAACTGGCAGTATACATATTGGAGCGAGCTTTACAATTGGAGAATATATATTACCCTCAAGACTTGCGGAATTTGCAAATCAGTACCCGCAAGTTAAGCTTCAAGTGACAATCGGTAATACCGAAGAAATTATTGGTGGTGTAAGATCTAATGAATTGGACATAGGCTTTATCGAAGGAGAAGCCCATGAGAATGATCTGATCGTCACACCTTACATGAAGGATGAGATGATTATCGTCTCCCCTGCCGATCACCCTTTGTCAAAAAGGGGGGCTGTCGAGCAAAGCATGCTGCAAAATCAGGTTTGGGTACTGAGAGAGCCTGGCTCTGGAACGCGTGCTTTTAGTGATCATTTCATTCAAGAAGAAGAGATATTTGTCAAAAGATCATATGTTTTCAACAGTAGTCAAGGAGTTAAAGAAGCGGTCTCCTCCGGTTTGGGAATCGCTATGCTCTCCAGATGGATTGTGCGTAAGGAATTAGCATGTGGTGAAATCTATGAACTTCCCATCAGACATCACCATCTTGAAAGACAATTTTCTATCATCCGCCATAAAGAAAGTTCCTCCTCCATGGCCACCAATGTGTTTATACAAAAACTACTAGTCTCTAGAAAAGACATGTAGTCAGGCCGCCGAGAAAGTTTCGGCAGCAAATTTATAGATTAGCAACGCCGGACAATCTCACAAAGATAGTCCGGCATTTTGTTATTTATTAGATTCATAAACCTCGCAAGTTTAGTGTTATAAAATATAACATAACTATTATATTTTACTTCAAAAGTTGATTAATAAAATTCATATAATATATAAGCAATAGATAGAAAATCGGCATAAATAGTAGATTTAAGCGTTTTATCAGCATGTAAGTAAACTTGTCGTAATAATATATTCATAGATATAATCCAATCACGAACCACCTATATGTAATATAAAATAACATATAAGTGAAAGTACATACTCAAATGGGAGGCTACATCTATGAATGGATTTCAATCAAAGCTCGCCAAAACTACTGTTGCCGCAGGACTCACTTTCACACTACTCTTCTCCGCTTCAACAATGCTTCCCGTTTCTACCACTTACGCTGCAGAGGTTACCCAAACGATTGAAGGAACAGTTAAGCTTCCAAAGGTCCAAGTCATAGCAACCGGTGGTACGATTGCCGGTAAATCTGTGGATGAGACCAGCTTTCAGAATTATAAAGCCGGGACTTTGTTAATGGAGGATATGGTCAAGGCGCTGCCTAACCTTAAAAAGTTCGCCGATGTAACTAGCTATCAATTTGGGAATGCAGGCTCTGGCTCGTATACCATGCAACAACTATATGATCTCTCCTTAAATGTAGATAAAGCACTAGAAACCCAAGACGGTATCGTTGTTACTACAGGTACAGATACGATGGAGGAAATTGCTTATTTCCTTGATCTTACTGTTCGCAGCTCCAAACCTGTCGTGGTAACTGGTTCTATGCGTCCATGGACTGTTATCGGAAGTGACGCTCAGGCTAATCTATTCAATGCTATTAAACTAGCTGCTAGTGGAAAAACGAAATATTACGGTACTGTACTCATGTTAAATGACGAGATTCATACAGCTAGAGAGGTTACCAAGACGAATGCCTATCGTACTGACACTTTTGAAAGTCCGCAACTAGGTATCCTCGGATATATCGATGAAAATAATATTAGAATATATCGTGCGAACTCCAGAGCGCTATTGACCGCTGACAAATGGGCAACACCATTCGATCTAACTAAGATTAAGAGCAGCGATATGCCGAAGGTTGAAATTGCTTATGCCTACCAAGATGCGGGTGCAGGAGCAATTAAAGGTTTCGTCCAAGACGGAGCAAAAGGTATCGTTACTTCAGGCACAGGGGCCGGTGGCGTATCCAAAGCGATGGGAGAAGCTCGTACAAAGGCTATTAAGGAAAACGGAGTGATCTTCGTAGCTACCACTCGTACGGGTTCCGGTTCTAACTATACATCAAGTGACGGCATAATTGCCGGAGACAACCTGAACGCAGCACATGCCCGAATTCTACTAGAACTGGCACTGTCATTCAGTAGCGATTTCAACACAATTAAAGGCTGGTTTGACACATATGGCTCAGGCCAAGTTACCATAGCTGACAAATAAGGACAGTCTATTACTCACACACAAAAAAAGATTCATGCCATTCAAGGCATGAATCTTTTTTCTACTAAATTTTGCTTAACTCATGTTCAACCAAATGTCCATCTTCCAGATGCAACACGCGGTCGCACCATTCAAGCATCCGTTCATCATGAGTGACCATTACAGCAGCCTTGCCTTCACTCTTAACTTCGTCAGCAATCATTCGCACGACTTCTCTGCCCCGTTTGAAATCTAAACTTGCTGTCGGTTCATCTGCAAACAAGATCGCAGGTTTATTCATCCATGCTCTTGCAATGGCTACACGCTGCTTCTCGCCGCCAGATAACTGCTCAGGATAATGGTTCCGACGTTTCCAGATATCCAGACGCTTCATCAAATCTGCTGCCCGTTCTTTAGCTTCTTTAGCACTCATCTTCGCTTGTTTAGCTACAAAGAGAAGTTGCTCCTCAACTTTCAAATAAGGCAGTAGCTGTGCGCTTTGGAACATAAAGCCTATCTTCTCTAAACGAAGCTCAGTCAGCTCGCTTTTACTTTTGTCAGTAAGCGATTCTCCATCTATGAAAATCTCACCACTGGTAGGGGTAAGAAGTGCTCCCGCTGCTGAAAGGAATGTACTCTTCCCTGTTCCCGAAGGCCCAAGGACGGCGACGAATTCCCCTTCATTGACTATAAGATTCAAATTGTTCAGAACAGATACCGTTGTATCGCCGTCTCCATACGTCTTGGTCACTTGCTTCATCAATAGTTTAGTAGTACTCATGCCCCAGCCCTCCCAATTGCTTCTAATGCATCAACTTTTGCCACTTTAGCGACAGAAATGAGTGATCCTAAAAGAGACATCCCAACGAACAAACCGCTGGTTAATAGAATCGTAGAAGGTTCCAGTTGGAACGGCATAGTGTCTGGTAGTACCTGATTCATTCCAAAGGTAAGCAGCAAGCTAATGCTTAGACTTGCAATAGCCAATATCATGACCTGCCCTACAACGCTCCAAGCCAAGTAAGACATTTTTGTACCCATGGCTTTCAGAATTCCAAACTGGCTTGTTTTCTGAATGGTAATGACATAGAAGAATACAGCCAGAACAAACCCGGCGATTACGAACAGGAAGGCAATCATCATAAGCAGTGAACCTTGTTCTGATGAATAACCCGGAATATTAGAAATCGCTTCTTTTTGCGTAATCACTTCCACATTTTTCGTACTAGCAGAGATCTTATCCACTTGCCCTGCGTTTGCATTAAGCGCAATTACATTAAAAGGCGCTCCTGATGTAGCCTCACTACCTTGATTAACACCTTGTCTCATTTCCTGCCAATCTTTATTGTTAATATAGACTACTGGGGTATGGCTGTATGAGCTATTCTCAACATATCCTGTAACTTTAAATTCCTTCCCAGTCGCCTGATCTTGGATCGTACTACCAATCTTAATGCCCGACTGTTCCAAGTCACGATCAACGATGACACTTCCCTGCGTATCATTCGTAATCTTGTCACCTTCAATCACTTTTGGAGCCAGTAAACCGTTCATATCAACTGCGAAAAAAGTTACGTCTGCTTTAGTATCCGTATCGTTCGTAGTCACTGTACTCATCTGTAAAGCAAGTGATGAAGCATTATTATCTCCTACTACTGCTCGAACACTACCCAGCTCCGTATCCGTTAACTGAGAACGTCTAAACGTCTGATCCGCATCCTTCTGCACCACGTAATAGTTTGCCGGCATATTCTCTATTGCTGAGATATTAGCATACGCTAATCCTCTGGCCAGTCCCGTTACGAAAAGTACAAGAAAGGAAACCAATAACATGATTACCATTATCAACAGGTATCTGGCTTTAGAATGTCGCATTTCTCTTAAGGCTAGAAACATATTACCACTCCTTCTAATCTGTATAGTCACAGTTTAGAAGATGAAAATGAACGGAGTATGAATAACCAGTTACAAAAGAGGAAGAGTAACAGTAAAGGTCGTGCCTTTGCCAACTGTACTGGATACTTCTATGGTTCCGTTATGTGTCTCTACAATCTTTTGCGTAATCGCAAGTCCAAGTCCGCTACTATGTGTTTCTCGTGTCCGTGCCCGGTCAACTTTATAAAAACGGTCAAAGATGAGTGGTAATTCCTCAGCAGGAATACCTTCCCCAGTATCCGAAAAGGTTACAACACAATTCCCTTCGTCAAGTTTTGCGGAAATCATAATGGATCCCTCAGCAGGTGTATATTTGATAGCATTAGTAATGAGGTTCATCCACACCTGATACAACAGATTGGAATCGCCATATACGCGAATGTCCGCAAGACTTAAACGAACGGCTAATTGCTTCTCTGTTAATCTCCACTCCATGATTTGTACAACCTGCCGAAGCTGTGCACGCAAATCTATAGGCTTCTTCTGCAAGGAATCCGGATCATAATCGAGGGAAGATAACGTTAGCAGCTGTTTACTAAGCATCGATAGACGATGGCTTTCTTGATCAATAATATTAAGGTACTCTATGCGTTCATCCTCTGGTAATGTAGGATCTTTAAGGGTTTGGGCAAAGCCTTGAATAGAAGTTAATGGCGATTCGATTTCATGCGACACATTCGCAACAAACTCTTGACGCGCACGATTGGTCCGTTCCAGCTCACGGCTCATAATCATAAAGTGTGAGGCTAACTGACCAATCTCATCCCTTCGCCAAGTATTTAGTTTAATATCATATCTACCTTTTGAAATCCGCTTAGTTGCCGTTGTTAAACGTGTAATAGGTCTGACCACATGTAATACGCTGATCATTACGAATCCCAGACTGAACAATACGGTAAACCCGATAATAACAGCAAAAAATACGCGCAGCTCACCGAATTGAACCTCTGCATCCGGACGCATGAATAACGCGAAGGTCTCATTATTGACTTCGATTGGCACACCTATCGTATTGCTTAATTGGTTATCAAAAAACCCTGTAATAAATGCACTATCAGGAAACTCTTCTACACCATGATACACTTGTCCATTCAGTACTTTTTCTAACTGTTGCTTATCTAGATCCTCTTTCCGAAAAGGCTTGCCGTAGAATCGGGATTGACCTTCTGCATCGGTTAGATAGATTTTATAACCCAGCTTGGCTACACTTTGCAGATAATCCTCCATAGAATCCGGGTGAGTCTCCGCAAACTGCTGGATTTCAATAGCCATCCCCGTAAGCTTGGCATCGTTCTGAGATTTAATCTGAGCTTGATAATAAATATTAGATACCAAGAAACCAAGAAGACTGCTCACAACAATGGCCGAACAAAAAAGAATGCACATCCTCACATACAAGGACTTCACGAATTCACCATCTCCAATTTATATCCGATTCCCCTTACCGTCCGAATCACAAAATCATCCTGATAATCCAGAAACCGCTGACGTAATCGCTTGATGTGCACATCCACCGTACGTTCATCACCTTCATAATCCATTCCCCATACTAATTCAATCAACTCACTGCGTGAATATAGTCTGCCTGGATATTGTGCCAGTTGCGCTAGTAGTTCAAATTCCTTTACCGGCAGCAGGAGAACTTCATCGCCATCCGTGATCTCATAATTTTTACGATCGATCACAAGTGAATTCAAGCGAATCCGATCATCCGAAGCGATGGAATACCGCCGAAATAAAGCTTTAATCCGAAACAACAATTCTTCAGGCTCGAATGGCTTCGTTACATAATCATCTGTTCCCCGTAAATAGCCTTGCTCTTTATCACTAAGCTGCTGCCTAGCTGTCAGCAAAATGATCGGTATATCATACGTTTCTCTTATATGCTGGCATAGCTCTAATCCATCCACATGCGGCATCATTACATCCACTATGGCTAAATCGGCAATACTTTCTTGCAGTTTATGTATCGCATCCCGACCATCGACGGCCTCCATGACTTGATAACCTTCTCTGGTCAATACATGCTTCAATAAAGTCCGAATATTGCTATCGTCATCTGCTATTAAAATCTTCTTCATCATTTACACTCCCTGAATTACGGATGAACCCATAGTATCAACTTTAAAGGGTTAGAACAACTAAAGAAAAAAAGTGAACATACCGGGCATTCGCTCATATACTACTCCTAATTATAATGTGCAAATCAGGAGGTTAATAAAAAAATGTATTGGACACCCTTATCTCAGAATAGATCTGATTTCAAACCTATCTGGGCAACCTCTCTTCCTCAAGCATTAAATTTAATCAAAGAAGCTGTGCAAGGTGAACGAAATGATGAGCTTTTCTATGATGAACTTATCAAACTGGCCCCAAATTCCGAGCAAGCCTCCATCATCACCTCAATACGAGATGACGAACGGGGTCACAACTCCATGTTCCGCGGGATGTTCAAAGAAATTACTGGTCAAGATATCACTGGAATTAGTAGTGAACAATATCAACGGATCAGTTCCTATGAAGAAGGATTAGAGAAAGCACTCCAAGGTGAACTGGCTGCTGTAGAAAAGTACCGCGAAATATGGTTTGGTCTGCCTGTTGGAGTTTATCGCGATACTGTATATGGGATTATTTTAGATGAATTAAAACATGCCAGTAAATATAATTATTTACTCACTTTAGATCGAACCACTATATAATTGAATTATTCAATATCGCTATTCATTCTGAAGGAAAGTGACTATGCTCTCCTTCAATGTGGTAACAGGCCGTCCCATTAGTCTCTCCATATCATTTGAAGTAGAAGCTGTATCTAACTTCGCAAGAAATGAATAAATCCAGTGCTGAATGTTTGAATCCTGCCGATGAACAATCCTTGTTCCCGATAGCTCTGATAATATCTCCGCAAGTTCGTCGAAATCCCAAGAGCGTGGTGCAGCTAATTCATAAATCTGATTATGATGCCCTGTAGTGGTAAGCACGACTGCTGTTGCTAAAGCGAGATCCTTTCGTGTCACCGAATTAAATAACCAGTTCCCTGGATAGGTGATTAGCTCACCGTTTTGGATCGCCTCTTTCAGACCTAGTACATTTATAAAATCCATATACAAAGCGTTGCGGAGAAATGTATAGTCAATCCCTGATTTAAGAATCATCTGCTCTGTAAGTAGGTGAACATGATTCGCTGGAATTTGTCCTTTTGGTGGAAATGCAAAGCCTGTATACAGCAAATGCTTTACCCCGGCCTTTAATGCAACATTAACGACCTCAGAATGTTGAATCAATCTGACGTTATCATCGGGATGTGAACTAGAGATGAACAACAAATTTGCAACTCCTGAAAAAGCTTCCACCAGGGAATCAGGCTGGTCATAATCGCCAAAGCGAATCTCAACCCCTTTTTCCAAAAGTTCCTTTGCTTTCTCTGGATCACGAACACATGCGATAATCTGACTGGACGAAACAAACTGTAGAAGATTCTCCATAATCAAACTCCCTAATTGCCCCGTAGCCCCAGTAACCATAATTGACATTACACTCCACCCTTCCCTTTCCTTGAATTCGAGACCGCAACATTATAGCTAGCTATTATTAAGCTTATCTAATAAAACGATGAGTTGTCGAAGCTCTTGTTCATCCAGTCCCTGCATACGTTCAGCGATCACTTCACGATTTCCGGGAAGATGTTCTAGGAGTAATCGCTGACCTTCACCCGTGATCGAAATAACGCTTTTTCGACCATCCTGTGTATGATTCGAACGGGTGATCCAACCATCTTTCTCTAGGGGGGTCAGCAAAAGACTAATATTAGCTTTTGTGACACCAATATTGTGAGCCAATGTAGAAGGCAGAATTGTTCCACCCTGTTTAGATATTTCTACCAAGATACGAATTCTTGCGCCATTTAATCCTTTAGACTGCCAATATTTATCAGAGACAGAAACCAAGCTTGCAGTAGTATGAACTAAAGTAAAAAAAACCTGAGTATGCAGCGGCTGCTTCAAAACGAACGGTTGCAAATGTTCATTCATAGATTTTCCAACTCCAATTTAGTTAAGTGCTTAACTATCACAAACAAACAATACTACACGCTCATCTAATTGTCAAAAAAAGAAGCTGCCTCATCTCGCAGAATAATTCCACGGGTTAAGACAGCTTCTTATCATTTAATTTCTCAGTTAGATTAATACCGTCTTTGTAGACACGGCTTCTTCACTATATTGTTTAGTCCCTTCTAAGACTACTTCAAGTTTAATGATCTCCGAACGGCTGGCTAATCGGATTGGAGGTCCCCATGTCCCATAACCAGAGGAAACAACCACATGCAAGTTATCTTTACGAAGATAACCCCAGTCCAGTTCGAATAACCGTTTAGTGATCCAGTGATTAGGCGCAATCTGTCCACGATGCGTATGACCGGAGAGCAAAATATCTACCCCTTCTTGGGCAGCGACATCAAAACCGGTAGGCTGATGATCCATCATGATTACAGGACGTGTAAGATCGAGACCATTCAATAAAGAGCTTACACTCATTCTGCCACCGGCTTCCATTGTTTCGGCAGTTTTATCTTTTCGACCCACAATATACGTTCCAGCTACTTCTTCAACCTCATCCTGTAAGACTTTAATGCCTATGCTACTCATTAAATCGGTATATTCTTTAATCGAACCACCGTAATATTCGTGATTGCCCAGCACTGCGTAGACACCATGACGTGCTTTTAATTGCTTGAGCTGTTCACTCATACCGTTGCGAATAAAAGGCTCTATACTATCGTCAAGTACATCCCCAGCCAGCAAAATCACATCAGGCTTCATAGCGTTCATTTGTGCAACCATTTTTTTGAGATGGCGATTACCGACGATATTTCCTAAATGCAGATCGGATGCAACCGCGATGGTTAATGGTGTACTGGTTCCTATGGATTTATCGATGGGAATGGGATGCGTACGGATTACTGTACTCCAAGCATTAATCGAACCCCAGACTAGAAAAACTATGAGTAATATCAGTAGCGTAACTCCCGCTTCTGAGATGTAGTGCGTTCGATCAACACCCATCCAGCCCAGCAGTACATACAACAGATCAGCTAACGGCAACATGATAATAGCAAATTCCATACAGGCTAGATAATACGATCCAATCACTTTAAAGAATCTAGCTAACGGCTTCACAAGTGTAGGCCACGGTATCATTCCAACGACATACGCAAAGGCCACAAGCAGGAATACTGTCCAGAACAAAGCTAAGGAAGCACCTGAAAACCATTCATGAACCAGCAACCATCCATGATACCCAATGTAAAAATTAACAAGGCCCAGAATAAGCAGCATAGCAAACCCTGAAACTAACATTCGTAATGTTTTCATCATTCCACTCCCTTTACTATACTAACTCTATATGTCTTATCTCAAATCATAACACAAACCGTTAACCCAGTATAAATTCCGGTGCTGTCTTCGGAAAACGGAGCAAATAACATACCACAATTTCTTATCACATTCCCTGTCAAAAAAAAAGAAAATGCCCGTCGGCATTTTCTTTGGGGGTTTAAGTTATACCGCTCTATCCCGTGTGGCCATACACTCACCAATTAGCTTATCGCATTTATTAATGTGATTCAGAAGCCAATCGGTCAACGTACGGTTAAGCTTAATTGTCGAGAGAACGGAAACTCCCTTAGTTTTAATGGTTTCTTCCAATTCAAGAACGGCTTTTACAAAATCAGCATGCGTCTGACGATGTTCCGCCAATTCAGGAAAATCGATCTCTTCCATCAATTGTTCTTCATTGCTAAAATGCTCAATGGTATATTCCTTCAAGAATTTCAGCGTTTCTTCGATCTTTTCTTTCCCCTGCTGCTTACTGCAAGCATCAAAAAATTCGTTCAATTTCGCTAGCAACTGTCTGTGCTGACAGTCTATTTTCTCTACACCGATATCATATGAATCCTTCCACTCAATCACGAAATCACCATTCCATTTCCTGAAATTTACATATCGATAAATACAACTAATTTTCCACCTTTCTGCACAAAAGATCTATTAACAACATCACAGAGGAAATCCCATATTCATCCAAGGAAAGTCACACTTCTGAGTCTACTTCTACTTCATTACCGGTTCTATGTGGACAAGCACATTCGAAACTTGGTGTCGGTCCTTCAATTGTTCTTCAATTTCTTCCGTAATATCATGGCTCTGCACCACACTAAGCTCAGAGTCTACTAATACAGTTGTATCCACTAGCACGTTATTCCCATGGATGCGGGCTTTGATATCTTTAATAGATTGAACGCCGTCCACTTCAGCAACGGTTTCTTTCATCAGTTCAAGCTCTTCCGCATCAAAACCGTCCGTTAAGTCATGTGTTGCTTTACTAAAGATATCCCATGCCGTCTTGCAGATGATCAGGCCGACAATAATCGCTGTAAGTGGATCAAGCCATGGTATCCCAAATCCAGAAGCCACAATTCCGACAAATGCGCCAATACTAACTAAAGCATCCGATCGATTATCTAGTGCAACGGCTCGCATAGCGTTACTATTAATGGAGCGGGCCAGTCTAATGTTATACATATACACGCCCATCATGATTACAGCACAAAAGACTGCCGTCCACGCTGCCATAAGATCTGGACTTTCCAGTTCCGGTTGGATAAATTTATTCACACCCTGGTACAACACTTGAAGTCCTACCACAATCATAATGAACGAAGCAATTAAGGATGCCACGGTCTCCGCTCTGAAATGCCCGTAGCTGTGATTGGAATCCGGCGGTCTTCTGGAGATCTTGAGGCCGATTAGTACGGCGATAGAAGCGATAATATCCGTGCTGTTGTTCAGACCGTCCGCAAGCAGCGCTTGAGATCCCGAGACCGTACCAATGAACAATTTGATGGCGGATAAGAAGATATAAGCAACTATGCTTAGCCAAGCTCCTTTTTCACCTTGTTTGATGTCGTTGTAATTTTCCAAAAAAAAGAACCCCCAAAGAATAGTATTGTTCTATACTACACTCCAAGATTCGGGTGGGTCTAGAGAAACAGTGTTGCTAAGAGGCGTAATAGTTCCCTCCGTCAAATAGAGTTGCTAGGTCATAACTGTTTTGCGGAGTGTAACATAGTTTGCCTTTGATCAACTTTACTTCCAAATTATAAGAAAGTATAAGTTGCCGAAGTCGATTAAGCTTGTTCTATTGGTATAGTAACTTTTTGCCATTTGAAATGTCTAATTATAGTAAACACTAATTTTGAGGGGCGTGGAACGATGATTCAGTCTTTGCACAAGACCATGATTAAAGTTTTAGCTGTTGCTAGTATTGCATCGCCATTAGCTTACAATGGAACATTATCCGTCATTTCTGCGGAACAAGCAGTCATTAGTACAAGCAATCCCTTTTACAATGAGATCAAAGCGCCTATTCTTGCACCGGTATGGTCAGCACCGTTAGCCATCCTAAAAGAAGGTAGAGTCACTGAGCAGAATGTTACAGCACTAGCGGAGAATGGGAAGGTCTTTGCTTTGCAGCGGAATGAAAAATTAGTCGCATTGAATGCTGCAACAGGTAAAAAAATGTGGGAATTCGGAAATGCATTAGCCCCGTTATTCACTTACAGTAATGGATTTATCTACGGACTGACCCAAAGTGGCTCCTTATATGCCGTTAATGAGGCAGGCAAAAAAGCATGGTCAGCAGCTGTAGCATTACCTAAAGCAACTAGTATACAACGTTTAGGCACCACTATTTATGTTACACAGGAGAGTCAACTTGCAGCCGTTGATGCCGTCAACGGAAAGATCAAATGGAAGGCTGCGGTGGAGAGTAATAACTTTACAGGCTTATCGAATCTTATGGAAACCGACGGGGTTATTATTCGAAGTTATCTCTCTCAAGGTGCCTTAACAACTGCCGGACTTGCCGCTTATGACAGTCTCACAGGCAAAAAGCTATGGGACCATACCCGTCAATGGTGGCCACTGGCAGTAAAGGATGGGCTTCTCTACTCTATTACCAATACGTTAATGATGGATGATGATGCTGTAAATCGTAATGTCAAAGTATCCGTGTTCAACATAAAGACTGGTGAATTAAAGGGAGAACGTTTATATAAATGGACAGATACCGAGAATAAAGATGGGGTATTTAGTTATGGTGGCGTAAATGGGACTGCATTCTTGGATGGAAACGACTTCTATATCTTTCAGGGCAGTAAGTTTGTGAAATATGATTTCTGGAATTATTCAGCCGACGGCAAACCGGTTCAATCCTGGGCCTCGATGATCAGAGAAAAGGACATACCGTTGAACCAAGTCTATCAGCAAAGAATGTTATTTCAAAATTATGATAAAGGTACGATATCCGCACTTAAACTAGGAACAGGACAACTCGTCGATCTTAATATTGGTGAGAATCCCGTAGTTCAGACGGATCTTTTCGGAAATGTGGTTTATAGCGGACAATCCGATGGCCTATTTCACGCTTATGACATTTTGACTTTGAAGCCTATTTTCACTGTGAATACCGGCTCTCGAAACTTTGCTCCTTCGCTTAAAACCGGAAGCATGCTGATGATCCGAACAGATAATAAACTGCTTGCCATTAAACTGCCTACATCCATAAAATAAAAAAAAGCCTGATTTCTCAGGCTTCTGGCTTCACAACTCAACTTATTCAGCAGGAGCTGTAAAAGTACGTGCTGCAAATTCAGCATCCAGCATATAGAAGGCGTTGCTATCTTTATCTATTCGTTTCAGTTTGCTAATGATGTTGCTAAAGAGTGCTTCCTCTTCTACTTGCTCATCAATAAACCATTTCAAG
Organism: Paenibacillus sp. FSL R5-0345; assembly: GCF_000758585.1. Taxonomy (NCBI): domain Bacteria; kingdom Bacillati; phylum Bacillota; class Bacilli; order Caryophanales; family Paenibacillaceae; genus Paenibacillus; species Paenibacillus sp. FSL R5-0345. The sequence goes on along the minus strand of NZ_CP009281.1, from coordinate 3,142,131 downwards.
AAATAGATCGTTGCATGTTCACGCTCATCCAGTGCTAAGTCAGCCAAATGATAGAACCGTTTCGTGTTTTGTTGTTCATGTGCAAAAGCATGTTCAAAAGCATCAAGCATCGAGGAGTATTCGTTCTTCGGCTCTGGGAGTGCTTCAAGTGTCGCCCGATTATCGCGATCATTAAGGAACTTATAGATTTTCATGGCATGGAATCGTTCTTCTTCCGCTTGAATCAAGAAAAAGTTTGCAAAACCATCCAGACTTTCACCGGAACAATAAGCAGCCATAGCTAGATAAACATGAGCGGAATAAAACTCGAAATTCATCTGTTCATTTAGTGCGTTTACTAATCCATCTTTCATCTGACCGTCACCTCATAATTCAAATTTAATATGTAAAGATTTAAGTTCATCTTATCACCGTGTATCTAAGTCAGCAAGGATTCATCCTTCTGACATCTAAATAAGCTACGAAGGGACGACTTTTCTGATGACCAGTTTCACACGTAAACTCTTAAGACCTAAAATCTCCGGTAACCTTCTAATGGCTTCAGCTATGTTATCTATGCTTCTAATAACAAGTTGTTCCAATAGCAGTAACACTTCCCAACCTATCGCTACAAATTCGACGACTGCTGATTCCACACCATCACCTGTTATCAGTGCCACATCTGTTCCCACCTCAGAAAGTGATCCGATTGCTCTTCAGGTTTCCAATATGAGCCTTGAAGAGAAAATCGGACAAATGCTCCTTGTTGGTATTGATGGAACCGTTCTAGATGATCAAGCAAAAAAGATGATTTCCGAAGACAAAGTCGGTGGAATCATTCTTTATAAGAACAATATTCAAGACTTAAAAAGTATGGTTAGCCTTGTAAATTCGATGAAAGAGAGTAACAGCGGTAACCCTACTCCATTATTCATGAGTGTCGATCAGGAGGGTGGAAAAGTCAACAGAATGCCGAAAGAGTATGCTTCCATCCCCTCTAATGCAAAGGTTGGTTCTTCTAATGATGCTAACGCTGCCGAAATGATGGGCAAGCTTCTCGCAAGAGAAGTGAATTCAGCCGGATTTAATATGAACTTCGCTCCCGTCCTTGATATCAATAGCAATCCAGATAATCCTGTGATTGGAGATCGCTCCTTCGGCAACTCCGCCGAACTAGTCAGTACACTAGGGATCGCCGAAATGAAGGGTATTGCGAGTGAAGGTGTTGTGCCGGTTGTTAAACATTTTCCTGGCCATGGCGACACTTCTGTCGACTCTCACCTTGATCTGCCGATTGTGAATAAGACTGCCGAAGAGCTGGCTAAATTAGAATGGCTCCCATTTCAAGCAGCGATTAAAGAGGGAACGGACGCCGTAATGGTCGCTCATATATTATTTCCGAATCTTGATCCTGATAAGCCTGCATCTTTATCAAGTAAAATCATTGGTGAGCTACTACGTGGAGAAATGAACTATCAAGGTTTAGTAATCACAGATGATCTTACTATGGGTGCTATCATGAAGAATTATGACCTTGCCGCAGCGGCGGTAGATACAATTAATGCAGGCAGTGACATTCTACTTATCGCTCACGGCTATGATAATGAGAAACGAGTACTGGAAACCCTTCTGGACAATGTAAAAAAAGGTAAGATACAGGAAACACGGATTGATGAGAGCGTCTATCGGATTTTAGCATTGAAAGCTAAATATAATCTATCCGATGAGCCAGTTCCGGTTCCTGACCTTACCGATCTAAACAAAGATATTAAATCTTGGAAGCTAACGATTGAGAAATAGGCTTAGGTCGAATTTAATCCTTACTGAAGGACTACAACATCGCCTACGTTCAACCCGGAGATGGCCTCAGTTTTGTCCGCCGTCTCCATGCCCACTTCGATATCTCTTCGTTCATACTCCCCATTGCCTTTATCCAGCATCACGTACGAAAGATCTCCTTCGTGCATTACAGCGATGCTGGATACTACGATGGCATTTTCTTTGCGGACTGTCTCAATTTCTCCACTTAAGCTTAGTCCACCAATCAAGTGCTCGTCAGGCTGTAATGAGATTACCACTTCAAATTGTGGAACTGATGTAGCAGAAGTGTTTTGACCCGATGCAGTCTTAGCAAATTTAGATACCTTAGTAACTTCTCCAGATAGCTTCAAATCTTTTAAAGCTGTCATTTTAACATCCACTTTCATTCCCGTCTTAATACGGAATACATCCTGTTCCCCAACAAGAGCTATGAATTCAAGCTTGTTCATATCAACAATTTTGCCGATGTATTGATTGTCTGTCACCGTTTGTGGAATTTCGCTGGCGCTATCGAATAGAAAAACACCAGATGCCGGAGCATGGTAGAGGGCTGTTGAGAGCTTTGCCTTCTTTTCTTTTAATTCACGAGCTTGTATTTCAGCATTTACTTGGTTAAGCTCATCCCCTAGCCGTGCCGTTTCTTGGGCTGCAAGAGCTTTTATACGTTCGGCTTCTGTTGCACCAAGAGCTGCATTCTCCTGGTCCTGCTGACTAACAAATTCATTTAATTCCGCTTCCAGCTGGGCCTTTCGGATGGTCGCCTCCTGTGTAGCAATCTCATTCTTTAAGGGTTCCTGATCAAGGGTAAACAGTAAATCCCCCTTTTTTACTTGCCCACCGTTCTCAACCTTCCACTTTGTTACCTTTGAAGCATAAGGTGCATATACAAGCGTTTCCTGCTCATAGTGTGAGTTCCCTTTAACCTGAACGGAATTCGTCATTGTTTCCTTTGTCACTTCAAAGGTTATCGCTTGCGGCGGTTCAACAGGCTCTAGCTGTGCCTCAGGTTTATACATCTTGTTGTATACAAAATAACCTGCTGCAATAATGATCAATACCAATACAATCCACTTGATTCTCCTCTTCATCACTTCTGCTTCCTTTCAACTTGAAAATAGCTAATCCCGTTTTATCGCCGTGAGCGCATTCGTTCTGGACGCGCTGATCGCGGGATAAATCCCTGATAGTACTCCTGTCATCACTGCAAATGCAATTCCTACTGGAAGTGTCATTAGAGGTATAGTGATAACCAAGGGTTCACCCATCCCCATTCCTCCAGCAGTACCAATGAGCTTATTTATGCCGAATACAATTAAGTATGAAAAGACAATGCCGAGCATACCGCCGAGCATACCAAGCAATGCCGCCTCTGTAATGAACATATTTCGGATCTGCCCCATATTAGCGCCTAGCACTTTCATAATACCAATCTGGCGTCGTCGCTGATGGGTAGACATGGTCATTGCAACGATAATCGAGATCGAGGCAATAATAAGGATAAACACACCGATACCAAGCGCTGCTTTCTTGAGCATACTGAAGGTGGAAGCCATCGCCTCTTTTTGATACAGATTCGTGCTAGTGTTTAGTGTGAGCTTCTGTACAAGCTTCTCCACTTGCACGATGTTGTCGGTACTGTCAACTTTTACAATGGCTGAGTTGTAGACACCCTTCTGCCCAGCGGTTCCGTTCATTAGTTTCAATTGTTCAACCAGACGCTCACCCGTTTCTAGCGATACGTAAATCTTCTTGTCGTACATCGCCATATCAGGGTTCCCCCCACTATCCAATATCCCAACAATTTGAATGGGTGAACTGACTAGGGACTGTCCAGTCTGCGAAGCAGGGTCATACGATTGTAATTGAACCTGTTGTTTGTACATTTCCGATGGAAGCATGCTTAAACTATTGTACTGTTCCATTATTTTATTATTGTACGGATCTGAATTTAGCTGTTCAAAAAGACGCTGCCGTGTCTCGACATCTATCAATCCTACAGTTGCTCCATAGTTAAGCACTGCCATTCCGATCAAATCAGAAGGACCGCCTTGCTTAAACGTCTTGTCGTATTTCGTTAGCAACCGAAGATCCGTTCCGATAAGCTGTACATCCGTAATTTTATTATCGATAGTAGTCATTTGTATGTAGCCAAGCTCTTGAAAAGGTGCAGCTGCTGTAACATGCTTCAGGCTTTGAACAATTTCAAGCTTCTGAGCTGTTAACCTGCCGGGATCGAGCTTAGCATCAGAAGCAGAAGCTCCACTTCCTTCGCCGCCCCCTTGTGAAGGGATACCGCTGTTCGGAGTCACTGTAATTTCATCCATTTTGAAATTCCGATTAATTTCCCGCTCCGTATAGCTTTGTGCGGAATCTCCTATACTTAAAGCAACAATAATAGCAGCACAGCCAATCGATATACCAGCCATACAAAGACCTGTGACAACTTTCCGTCGTTTGACCTGCTCCCAAGCCAAACGTGAAATATCACTAATCCTCAATTAATTTACCCCCTTCGAGTTCTGTCTCCGAAGAAGTTTGTTTCTCAGTAATCATATATCCATCCTGAAGCGTGAAAATCCGTTGCATTTGTTCCGCAACTTTGAGCTCGTGTGTTACGACTATGAAGGTCGTCTTCATCTTCTTATTCAGGTTAAGCAGGATATTAATAATTTCCTCTTCTGTCTTCGAGTCCAGGTTTCCAGTCGGTTCATCTGCGAAAATAACAGAAGGCTCCGTAATCAAGGAACGAGCAATACTGACCCGCTGCTGCTGTCCACCAGACAACTGAGAAGGGAACAGGTCGGCTTTATCCGGTATGCCGACCCCTTCCAGCAAAGCTAGAGCTTTTTGCTTACGTATTGATGGAGAGACGGATTGAAAGACTAACGGCAATTCCACATTTTCACGGACAGTCAAGCTAGTAATCAGTTCATAAGCTTGAAAGATAAACCCGATATGCTTTCTTCGAAATTCGGATAGCTTATTCTCGCTCATTTTCACGATATCTTGGTCAGCAATGTATATGTGACCTTCCGTAGGCTTCATCAGACCTGCCATCAGGTTTAGCATGGTTGACTTACCGGAACCCGAGCTCCCCAGCAGAGCAACCATTTCCCCCTTTTTCACAGAAAAGTCTATTTGATGAAGGACTGCCGTCGTTTCATTACCATTCTTAAAAGAATGCGTTACATTTTCCACTCGCAACATTGGAGCTGCTCCTTCGCGTACATTAATAGATATGAATGCTTACTTTTCTGTTACTAGTCTATCAATCTTTATGCTATATGCCTGATTAGCCAGCTCGATCCGTTCTCCCTGAAACTCATCATACAGCGTGATCCGGTACGAACCACCCTCCAAATTCTTGTACATATTATTCGTAAAGGTTGCAGTATACGAGTTGTTATTCCCTTCAAGTAGTTCGGTACCGATGTTCAAGCTTCGTTCCTGTGATAAGCCATATGGATCTGTCATTTTGAGTACTAGTTTATGGGTGAAGGTTCCCATATCGTAGGTACTGTCACGAAGCAGGTTGTAATTCATAACGATGTCTAAAGTGTTACTTCCTTTCAGTGTTCGCCCTTCCGAACTTAGGACAGACATCGTGTATGGATATAGCGCAACCTTCGTCAAGTTATTCTCCGGTGGTGTGGAAACTGGATTCAGAGTCAAGGAAGCAATATTTATAAATCCTGTGGCTTCTTGACCAGGTTCAGTCAACTTATTCCCGGTTATTCCCGGACCTAGATACATACTCACATCAGAAGGTATAACTGACTTCGGTAATTTTGCCCAGTACGTAATTAATTGCTTACCACCAGGAGTGGCTGAAGAATCCGGTTGATTCGCTGTGGCTTCAAATAGCTGACCATCAGCCGTTTTAAAGTACGCTTGAAGGCGAGCCATTTTGCTTTGTCTTTTTTCTTCGCTGCTCAGCAGTAGCTCTGTATATACGATATTAGAGTTGAGACCTTCATAAATGATCGTTTTGTTCTCTTGTACCTGGGCATTCTTGCCTTTACCGGTGATTGTATAACTTCCCCCACGTTCGATAGTGGATACTGCATTCATCGTGCTGTTTGTGCTTAACGACAAGAACGAGCTCTTTTCTTCTTTGACCGTGGAAAAGAGGTTCACTTTTAATTTATCGAACTCTTGCGTGTATGGAATTTTAGCAAATACATAGATCTCAGCATTTTTTCCTGGCGCAATTGTCGAGGTTTCCTTGTCCATGAAGAGTTCTGTAGAAGCAGACACATCATCATTGTCTACTTGGACAGACCCTTTTAATTCTGGAAGCATCAATGCCACCGACTGGGGATTCTTGATATTTATTCTAGCAACAACGATATCATCAGCTTTCCAAGGAAAACGCTGTAATGACAACAAGTTATAAGTGAAAGAGCCATATTCATTCGATGCGCTATACTCCACGCCTTTTTGAATCTCAGGTCGTAATGTATAAGAAATTGCGTAGTAGGCAACCGGTACTGTCAGCTTGGCAGTATTGCCCGTACTTACATTATTCCCTTCAGATCCTGTTCCCTCCCCCACACTTCCAGTATCTGTACTGGCTGGAGCTGAAACAGCCTCTATCATTTGCAATTGCAGTGAATTCTGTTCAACCTCAAGCGGAACCTGTGCGGTAAGAGGAATGATTTTTTCTTCCAAAGGCTTTATGGTTAATCCGCTCAATCCTTTCGCATTGATCGGAAAGGTTGTCCCTGTTGAAGATTTGACAGCAAGCTCATAAGTAGGCAATGTCACGGCTGTCTTTCCTACATTTTTCACTCGTAGCTGGAAGGTCCAGATTCCCTTATTATTCTCAGCGTATACGTTTGCGTTGTTTAACTGAGTTTCTATCGGATTATTATTAATGGTGATTTTCTTAGTCACACCTTTACCTACCACCAAATTAGGTGTTGTAGCTGCCGGTAGCTTGTACGAGGATTTAGCGATTTCAAGCTTCAGCGCTTCATCCTTTTGTGTAAATTGCAGCTTCATATTATCCGTTTTCATATATGGAGGAATCTCGGCAAGATAATAAATTGTCTTCTTCTCTTGCGGTTGGATCTTGTAACTAATCTGAGATCGATCAAGTGCTAATTCATAAGAACTACCACCTGCAGAGAGCAAATAAGCCGCATAACCTGGATCACTGAGTACCTTGCTACCTTTATTGGTCAGGCTTATTCCAACCTTGGCATAGACCTTTCCATTATATTTATAGAGCTCCAAGGACTCACTTTTGGCGATGACAGGAATATCATTCATTGTAGTGCTAACATTTTTTCCATTTACAGCGGTTGGAGAATAATTAGCTGGCACTGTAAAACTTCCTGCGTGCTTTAAATAACCTTTGGTTTTGGAATCCCACACATACATAGGAATCTTGATCCCTTTTAACGAATTAGCCTTGCCTATGTTGACGTAATATGTAACGCGCAAGCTTTCTTTTGCACCAATCTTCTTCTTAAGCGCGTCAGCACTCAGAGGGTTACCCGGAATGACAGCTCCCCCTGGCGTCGTAACTCTCGAAAAATAGTACATTAGGTTTGCATTTTTACTGCTGCCATTCGAATAATTCAGCGTATAGGTTAAAATATTCCCACCTGTTTGTGACCAAATATTGACATCTTCAAGTGTGGCTTTAATATTTGCTCCTAAAGAAATGGAACCTAGATTACTAGTTGCTGTAACGGCCGCCGCAGCCACAGCTGGATTTGTATTAACAGCATTAGCGGATGCCGCTGAAGCGGTATGTCCAGTCAGTTGACTGATGACAAAGGTACTTAATAGTAAAACAACATATGTACTGCTATGCTTTCTCATTTACTTCCCTCCACGAATATTTTGCTAGAATTATTATAGTGGCAAGCGCAAAACCAATTGTATCCATGTTGTAACACTTTTGGGCTGATTGTAACCTATTTGTTCTATTTGCATGATTTTTGATGAATACTCTATTCTATAATTTCAATTCATCTTTCAATGCAGCCACATCATTAGCAGAAGGATTTTCCTCTCCGTATCTAACTTTTTCATATATTTTAATCAATGAATTCGACGTGTTAACAGAACTTTCATCGCCCTTACGTTTAGAGTGGTTAAGAGCTGTCCATTTAAAAATATCGTCTTCCGTTTCTTTCGGTGTAAGATATTTTTTAACTACATAACCTTGATCCTCTTTCATATGAAGCCAACGCCGATACAACCAGCGAACACGTTCCCGTTCACTCTGCATCTGCTCCCAGCGATCTTTTCGATGTCTTGACGTAAGACGGGTACTCCAGAAGTTCCTCAGTCCTTGAAGCGTTTGTTCCCATGTAAATACACTTTTCTCCTCATCAAGATAAGAGGTATTGTCTTTAGGCGTATGCTCCCTGCGCAGCATGGATAGCAAGGCATCCATGAATCTCTTCAATTTCCCTCCGGCATTTCTATACAACCACCGAACTGCAAAGTAGATTGCCACTCCTACTAGCACAGTTCCAGCTACATAAAAAGCGACATCTAAGATAGCAGCTAGCAGGCCTGGTTTTTGCTCTCCTACAAAAGGCAGCTCCGGACTCGCTTGCGGCTGTTCTACTGACGGTGGCAGCGGCTCACTCGATCCAGAGAATAGTTTACTAATCCATCCGAAGAACGAACGCACCATATTCCATAGCAGTGTTCCTATGGCTTTTCCGACCCCTGCCGCTAACACGGCCGCAACAATTCCTATACCAATAACATAAATACGGTTATTTCTTTGTAATCCTTTTGGCAAAGCTTTGCCCTCATTTGAGAGCGTACTATATTGTAAATAACTGCTATTAGATATAAGTAGAGTGAGCAATAAACATAAGCTGCCACACCAGGTCAGAAGGGTAACGGTTGCCTCCAAATCAGGAATTCTATGAAAGACAATGGTCGCAACAAAATAAATCACAATCCCCAGCCAATACTTCCTACTGGTCTGATCACGAGAGTCAGCAGTCATCCCTAGATATGCGCATATAAAACCTGCGATACCTAAAGGCAGACTTTCGATAGACAGACTTCCTGATGACAAAATACCAGTCGTTGCCCCAAGGATTAATGCAGCCAGCAACTGTTTCCATCTGACACTACACTGTCGCCGCAGCAGAATGCCCAGTAATGATACTAGCGGCATGACAGATAACCACAAAGGGTCAATTTGCTTGGGCAGTACATAAACCTGAAACAGAATCCATACAGGTAGAACTAATAATAGTTCTAGAATAGAGAATATCCAGAGTTTGATTGTACTCCATACGTAACCAGATGACGTAAGCTTCATGCACTCTCTCCCCCCTGTTCCGGAATATCCAGCCACTCCACACCGTTTCCTAACTGGTATAGAAGGTCTGCGGACGCTTGTAATTCTGTTCCTCTATGACAGCTAATGATCAGAAAGTCAGTATCACTTATTCCACTCTCGGCTTGCAGGTCCAGCAATCGGCTCATAGGAAGCGTTCTGTCAAGCTCCAGCTTAGCTAACAGCTCAAGTAAGTCTTCCAATTGAGCCATTGGTTCTGCTTCTACAGGATCTCTTTCGCCCCTGTTGTCCAGTCTACCGTTACAGATAAACCCCGTCTCAATTCCATGGCGCATGGCGTATTCGGCGATAGTGGCCGCATACCTTATCCCTTGCTCGATACGTTCAACATCCGTTACCGCTCTCCACATGGAATGACTGTCCTCTATATTCAAGCAAATGACGAGTCTGGAATCTGCGGTGTAGTCTTTCTTATGCACCTGCATAGTACCTGTGCGTGCTGTAGCCTTCCAGTTTATAAGTCCCATAGAATCTCCTGAGTTATACTCGCGAATACCTGCAGTCAGGAAAGGATCTTCTACGATCCACCTTTTCACCGGAAGTTCACCCAGCCAGCTATGTATCGGCAGTGGTAGATCATCTAAGCTCAGCAGATTAGGATAGACCAATAACTCTAATTCAAGTGGATACGTTTTGTTTTTCCGAATTAAACCAAAGGGATCTCCAGTGGTCATTGTGACCGTCTCTAAACGGTATATCCCCCGTCGCTCGCAAGTTACTTGATGACGCCGTTTAATATGACGGTATGATTTCAGGTAGAACAAGCTGATATGATTCTGATAGATTTCCCCCGTGCTAATTCCGAGATTATCCTGACTACTAAAATCCAAACCTCTAGAAATACTAGATTCCAGCCGAAGCCATGGTAATGGCAAAAGCTTAGCATTAACGATCTCCTCGATCATCTCAAGATGATCCCCTTCATAAGCAACTTTTGTTGAAAAATAACGAGTATAGCTAAGCGCTTTCAGACCATTTCGTTCATAGATAGCGGCAAGAAGGAACAATAGAACTACAGTAATGAAAATGAACCAAGGCAAAGCCATAGCTCATTCCACCTTTCCGCCTCTAATGGACGTAACGAGTTCAGTCGGCACCTCTACCTCACGAAGCACTTGTAGCACAATATCCGCTGCCTGTCCTTCTTTTGAACCCAATCCTCGATGAAGAAGTAGACGATGGGCAAGCACCGGAACGGCTACGGCCTTAATATCATCCGGTGTTACGTAAGATCTCCCTTGAATAAGTGCATATCCTTGAGCAGATTTAAGCAAAGCCCCACTAGCACGGGGACTCGCACCTAGTTTAACTGCCGTTGATTTCCGTGTAGCTTCTGTAATTCGAACAATATAAGCCAGCAAATCATCGCTTATACTAACGGAAGCGGTTAAACGCTGTGCTGCTTGAATATCTTGAGCGGTAGCCACTGAAAAAGTCTCTTCCAGCGGGTTATTCTCACGGAAGCGCTGTAAAATATGAATTCCTTCGTCAAAGGACGGATAGCCCGTAGTAATCCGCATCAAAAATCTATCTAATTGAGCTTCAGGTAACGGAAAGGTCCCTTGGTTGTCAATCGGATTCTGAGTAGCAATTACCAGAAACGGGGCTTCTAGACTATGAGTCACACCATCGATCGTAATTTGCCGCTCCTCCATACATTCCAGCAGACTGGATTGTGTTCTCGGGGTTGCACGATTTATTTCATCAGCCAACAAAATATTCGCAAAAACCGGACCAGGTCTAAACTGAAATTCACCTGTCTTTTGATTGTAGAAATTAATCCCGCTTAAATCAGAAGGCAGTAAGTCTGGCGTAAACTGAATACGCTTAAATGAACAATCCAGAGATTTAGCAAGGACTTTTGCTAATAAAGTTTTACCTGTACCCGGAACATCCTCGAGAAGAACATGGCCATTCGCAAGCAATGCAGTCAGTAACAGGTCTACTCCATCCTCTTTTCCTACAATGACTTTAGCTAGATTGGTTCTAATAGATTTGATGAGTTCAGTGACTTCTTGAAGGTTCATGTAAATACACCGTCCAATCTGGGAAATTAATGTAATAAGTCCTTTCATCATAACAGAAAGTGTATCCAATATATAATTCACAAGAAAAGGCCCTGTCCATTAAAAGACAGAACCTAGATTTCCCTTCCTAATTTCATTCACTTCGCAGTTTTATTCCGAAATCGAAAGAAAGCTGTGATGGTGTAATAGACCGGGATGCTTTCAACGATTAGCCAAATGATAACAATAGCATAGCTATTATAGTGTTTATAATAACTGCCTATATGTCGTGAGTACAAAAAAGCTATCGTAATTGAAACTGTTGTTAATAAAGGAATATATATCTTTTTAGTTTTGGTATTCAGCAAGCTGGATACACATCTGGAGGCTACGTAGATAAGAAATGAGCTGTGAATGAACATAGAAGACGACCATATTCCAATTAAGAGCGGATCTGAATTACCTAGCAGATTATCTTGTTTGGCGCTACGCACCAATTCAAGGAAAGGATATTGCAGTTCCTTCCCCAAATGTGGACCAAAACTCATCATCGTCAACGCCCAACCAATTAAGACGGTTACTAAGACACATATCCCCGTAAGTACTAATCTTTTCAGCATCTTCGCTTCAAGCTTCAGATCGGGTACAACAAACAAGAGGACGATCCATTCTCCAAACCATGACATGACTACAATAGAGTCCTTTAAAGCAATCCCGGGATCGTGATAATGAATAAAGGCTGGCAGCATATTGAAGTCCGCATTCGGGAGAAATAAATTAAATAAAATGATCATTGTTATGAAAAAAATAAGAAAAAGTCCATCTGCCATATAAGCTATCGTTTTAAAGCCTAAACTGGCCGTATACATAATCACTAACCCAATGATACACTGAATAAACAGAGGCGGAGTTCCTCTCAAATAATTTGAACCAAAGAACAGTACAAAGTTCTCAATATCATAGGATGCATAGTAAACACACCAGCTTAAGAGCAAAAGAAGCATGAACTTGTGCGGCCATTTACCTAAGATATCTTTTCCAAAGCTTACCCATGCTTGATTAGGCCGCAGCATACCGACGTGGAAAGTAAACCACAATAATATCAACCCTAATAAAGACCCCACTAATAATGCAATCCAGCCTTGATAGGATGAAGTAGCAATTAGAGTCGGAATCAAAAATATAGTGGTTTGGGAGCTGAAGAATATAATAAAAAAACGGAACAGCTGCCATTTTGATGTTTGCATAACTTCTCCCTCTAAATTTCTTTATTTTGCTATTTTGCCGTTCCAAAATCTACAATACTAAAATCTGTCTTCACCTTAATATCAGCCTCATGGGCATAATAATTCTCCCACCTCTTACTAAGCTGCTTCCATTGCTTTGGATCATTCCATTCCAATAACAAGCCGAGTTGCAAAACATCAGCACCTGATTTTTGAGTATTACGAATGGCTTCGGCAAGATTATCAGAGACTTTTTCTTTAAGCTTCGCAATGATAATTTGACCGAGTTCCTCTGCATCCCTATTTTTTGGATCCCTTAAATAAATCACACTAGCTTTCCCTTTTAAATTCACAGTGAACACCGGTCCATTATCTGTATGTTTTAGCTTCTTTGATGCTTTTGTGCTTACAAATACAACACTTGCGGCACTTTTCCCCTCATCCCATTCGACGGTGTAAACTGCCAGCTTAAGACTACCTACCGCCCAAGCTAATGCCCTTCCCTCTTTAAGCTTAAGTGTTCCTTTCATTTTATCTCTATGAAACAGCATCGCCCCTTGAATTCCGGCCCAGTACTCCGGCTTTCCCTCTTTCGACGTTTCTTCTTTTTTACCAAATGAAAGATTGTTTATTGCAAATCCTACACCTGATGCCTCTGCAAACAGGCAATCTTTAATCGTAGTTGAAAACAAATACCTCTCTGATCCAAAGTTCCTTAGTACATCCGAAGGCAATTGCTCGTAAATAGGTGTTAAAGTATTCATCTCTTTTGCACTTGTGGGGCTAGCCATAACATACGCACCTAAAGGCAGACTTGGTTCTCTTTCAATCCATAGGAATAATTCGCTGATTCCTTTTTCAGCATAGGTCTTCCCTAAGACAATAACTTTCAATTGAGAAAGACTTAGTTGACGTGTTAAGTCTTTTTGAATTAACAGCATGGCATCCGCAATCGATCCTGCTGTCTTAGAAACGGTAGAATAAGTATTACCGTCTCCTCCACCGCCACTTGAAGGCTGGCCCGCTGCGTTAAGACGGTTGGGCAAAGGTGAGTTAATTGTAACTTCAACAGTACCTGGTTCTTTGCCCTCATCGATAAACATTCCGTATACAAATGTTAGTTCATCCAGTTCTACCTTCGACGACCTACAACCTGTTATATTTAGGAGCAAAATCACAATAACTCCTAGCTTCAGGATTCTCATTTCTCTTTCTGTCTCCTTTTATTTCTATCTGTAAAGAGGTTACTGCGCTTCGTCATAAAGTTCGAGGGGAAGCGAGCTAATGTATCCTTCCAGTCTCGTAACACAAGAGGGGCAACGGGTTGCAAATATGGAGCACCTAACGGTCTTAAATTGGCTAAATGTCCGTAAATCAAAAAAGCTGTAATATATACCCCGAGCAGTCCCATTGTTCCACCCATAACAAGTAACGGGAATCGAAGAAGCCGGAAAGTCAGACCCAGCTCATAATGAGGAATGATATAGGTGGCGATTCCGGTAATAGAAACAACAATAACCATTGGAGCTGATACAATTCCTGCTTGGACTGCTGCCTGACCAATAACGATACCTCCAATAATGGATACCGTCTGCCCTACAGGCTTTGGAATTCTCGTCCCAGCTTCTCTAAGTGCTTCAAAGGTAAGCTCCATAATTAAAGCTTCAGTAAGAGCTGAGAAGGGAATGTTCTCTCTAGCTGAAGCAATCGTAATTAACAGGTTTGGTGGAATGATCTGCGGGTGAAAGGTTGTAATTGCTACATAAAGGGATGGAAGAATCATGGATATGATTGAGAATAGAAATCGAACTAAACGAATCCAGCTTGCTGCATAAAAGCTTTGATAATAATCTTCAGAGGATTGCAGCATAGTAAAAAAAGATGTCGGAGCAAGCATTGCAGTAGGTGTGCCATCTTGTATGATTCCGATCCGGCCTTCCATTAAAGATGCTGCCACCGAATCAGGCCGTTCTGTATATTGAAATACCGGAAATGGTGTGAGGTTACCATCTCTTAAGTATTCTGATATATAACTAATGCCTAGTATCCCGTCAATATCTATTTCGCCTAGTTTTTGTTTAATCTCAGCTAGAATTTCTTTTTTGCAAAGTCCTTCAATATAGACCACATACACATCAGTTTTTGTATATTTTCCAATCGAATAATGAACGGTTTTTAGATCCGGATGTTTAATTTTATGTCGAAGCATAGAGAGATTCGTTTCTATATCTTCAATGAATGCTTCTTGGGGACCAATAACAACAAGTTCATTTTGTGATTCGGTCACTGATCTTTTTTGATATTGAGTAATTTCAAAATAATAAACATAAGGGATATCCTCTATACAAAGCACTACTTTTCCAGCAACGATCAGATCTACGATCTTCTGTAAATCAAATGCCTTGAGGTATGGGATAGGAAAAACAACACCTTGATCTAACCGTTCTAAAAAATCTGTCCATTCCAGCTTCGCTTCTGCTTCTGTTTTCAGCGGCAAAGCAATACTATCATGAAGTGTCTTGGAATCGATAATGGAGGGTAAAAAAATCAAAAGACAGGTTTGCCCATGAACAGAAATGGACTGATACACCGCATCACTGCATCCCTCCAGTTGATCTTTAATGGTTTCTAAAATTCCTGACATAGGCTGTATACCTCCTAGGTTGTGACTTGCGAATCTGACTTAGTTTGCCAATGGTATACGAGATTTATACTCTTTACATCATTTAGCTGGATACGAAAAAAAGAACCGATGCGAATAACCGGTTCTTTTTTGCTTTTAGGTATGAGGTTTGTTAGCACATCAACTTTGGATTAAAGGCTTTAGCACTTTCAAAGATGCTTGCAATTGCTGTGAGCATTGTTCGTACATTTTTTTAGCTTTTTCATTGTCTGTCGACAAACTAAACATTTCCAGATCCGCTTCACATTTTTTTAGCAAAGCATATAATTGTGGTTTATCTTGCGGCTGTGGAACTTTAAAGTTGTCGGCATACAAATCGACCGTCAGCTCTCCATAAGAATCAACTTGAGCGAGAAATACATTCTCGACGGTTAGCCCCATTTTCTCTAGCGCTCCATCAAGCCAGCTGCGAGTCAGATTTAAGGTATCTAACGGTTTATCTAATACCTTTCCATCCATAATGACGGCTTGTGACTCTTTTTGTGGGGCAACCTTCACACCCAGGTCTTTTGCCGATAGAGGGAGATACTCCTTCTTAAGCAGAACATTAATCGCTCCATCAGACTCCATAATCGCAAATTCCACTTCAGATATATTGAATACATCCTTTTTTCGTAACTCTTCCAATAATTCATCTGTTGTTAAACGTTCCTTTTTCATATGATCTTCGAGTATTTTTCCGTCCTTTATAAGAACTGTGGACTTAAAGTCAATGAAGTCTCTTGCTTTTTTACTCTTCATCTGAAGCCATTCAATTCCTAAAGAACAAGCGACCCATACAATCAATGCAATGAGTCCTAAATGCCAATACTTATCCGTATCCAAAGAAATATAGGCGGCTAAGCTGCCGACGGTTATCCCCGTAATATACTCGAAGAACGAAAGCTGCGATACTTGTCTCTTCCCCAGTAATTTAGTTAAAAAGAAAAGCACAACCACAGCAAAGAGTGTTCGTACTACAACCTCCAACCACTCCGGCATCACAATTTTCCTCCTTTTTTAAATCAACACTTGTTTAGTAACACTCATTATTTGTCAAAAAAGGTCCATTCAATCCTGAATTAGACTACTTATTTATGGAAATCGGTTAACGTATTAAGCTTCTATTTTTTGCCTGCATAACTAAAGTAACGGTTGAGGACAATAGGAAACGTTATGCTAGAAACTTAAAACAGAGGAGAGAAACCTAATGACAGTAGCCTCACAAGTTAAAACATGTTTATCTTCTTTAAAAGGCGCTCAAGCGAGCTTGGAGCAATTTGCACTTGAAACACAAAACGAAAGTGCAAAGACTTTATTCACAAATGCAGCTGAGCAAACGCAACAAATCGTTACACAGGTTGAAAATCGGGTAACCGAATTAGAGTCAGAAGAACCTCAATACAAAGGTTTCTAACTTTCACTTGAACAATCAAAGGGGTCATTAAGCTAGCGATAACTAGCTTAATGACCCCTTCTCTATATCATAACTGCAATACTGCTTACTTTCTTTTTTTAGCAGGAATCCGAATCTGAACTGAAGTGCCAATTCCAACACGACTAAAAATTGTAACGCCATACTCTGGTCCATATTGCAGTTTAATGCGTTGATCCACATTACGAACCCCGTAACCTGTGTTCGTGTGACCCTTCGAATCAAAAATCTGATCGATACGTTCCTGTCTGATGCCTATCCCATCGTCAATGATGCGGAACAGGATATGATCGCCTTCCTTCCGACCAACAATTCGTATATGAATGTGATCGCCACACCAAGCATGCTTGAGCACGTTCTCTATAAAGGGTTGTAGAATCAGTTTAATGGTCTCATAAGGCCAAATCTCTGTATCAAAATCAAACATGACCTCTAAGCGGTCACCGTATTTAATTTTCTGAATTTCTAAGTAGGCATTCGCCTGCTCAATTTCCGTTGGAACCGGAATCATCGTACGACCTTCATTAAGCGTTAGGCGGTAAAACTTCGCTAATTCCAGTACCATCTTCTGTAGCTTCTCATTTTGACCAAATTTAGCTAACTGAACAATAGATGATAAAGTATTATACAAGAAGTGCGGATTGATTTGCGATTGCAGAATCTCAAGCTCTGCTTCCTTCTTCTGGAGCTGCGTCAGATACACCTCTTTAATCAACATATCAATATTTTCACCCATATCATTTAACGCAGTTGCTATCTGAGAGAATTCGTCCTTCCCTCGATATTTAATACGTTTGTGAAGATCACCTTCCCGATAGGCATTAAGCACATATACAAACTTATTAATCCGTATTGAAAAATAACGGGAGATAAATATGCCCACGAAGCTAAAGACCACACAACATATGAGACACATTAAAATAATAAACAAACGTACCTTCATTGCATCCTTTTCAAGGATAGCAATTGGAACAAGTGCGATTAATTGCCATGCTTGGTTAGCAACCATAATGGTTTCTTTAATCGTCAGGTAATCCTTATTCAGCTCGGCTTCATTGGTATAGTTCTCCGGTAATTCACCCGATTGATACATTGTTCTTCCAAACTCGTTCTTAATAATTAAATTACTTCCTTTTCCAATCTTCGTATAATTGACACTGTCAAATAGATCAGGAATCCTTACATTAATCCGTAGGAATCCAATCTCTTTAGGCTTAAGAGGTTCGTATGTATCAATTAGTCTGCGGAGCAACGAGATGCGATTATTCTCTACATCGCTCTCGATCTGCCACCATTTCATAGTTTCAGCGTATTTTTCAGCTGGAAAATCATAATACCACGATTTCCCTTCAATCCGTTTCATGTGGTAGAGATGATAAAAGCTGCTATTATCAAGATAGCCCTCAAGTGAATTCGAATAGATCTCAGGGATCGATTCATTCTTTAAGAATAGCGACATCCCAATCTTCACACCTGTAGATTGAATAGCTACGTCAAGCTTCGGCAATACCTTCTTAGACATCCGGTCGTAATTTTCCCAGCCTTCCTCATAACTCCGAAGATTTCGATAGAAATCAAAATCACTGTATAATTGTGTTGATATTCGAGTGACTTCGTCCATTTTATAATCAATGTTGTCACGAATCTGTAATAACGTTCCTTTAATATTCGTATTGATATGCTCGCGTAATGAATCATTATACATGGAGTGCGAGACGAACCCGATTAGGGAAATAGGAATAATAATAAAAAACATATACGTCAGCATTAACTTATAGCCAATCGGCACATACTTATGTTTACTTCGCTTTTTCACAGAACATCATCCCCCATCACTTGTCGCGCTTACGATACTCCATAGGTGTCATACCATAAGCCTCTTTGAACTGTCTGCTGAAATAAGGGAGATAACGATAGCCTACTTTGCTAGCGATTTCATAGATTTTACACGTTGGATCTTTTAAAAGCTTGCCGGCTTGATCCATTCGAAGCTGTGTGAGTACTTCACTAAACGTTTTCCCAGTTTCCTCTTTGAATAGATAACCCAAATAGTTAGGCGAGAAAGAGAACTGCTGCGCTATATCTTTAAGCGTAAAGTTATCGCTCATTCTGTCCTGCATCAATTGGATAATCTCTCTAATGAGTTTATGGTTCACAGAATCAGATTTGCTACGGAGATACTCTGAGATTTCAAATGTTTTAAGTACGAGCCAGGAGCGAATATCACTGATCGTATCGAATTGGTGTAGAACATCTAAGCTATGTATCTCCATCCCTAATATTTCAAATAAATCCTCGTTAACATCCTTTAATTGCTGATCCAGCTTCCATATGATATACATGGCCAGATTATGAATAGTGAATTTGGATCTCAAACTACTTACTGAGCGGAACAGTTTGTCAATCTCATCATAAATAAGAACTAACTCATACTCTTTCATTGCTTTAAACAGCGTATCCATGCGGGTATCTAACATACGAGCGTCAATCATCCCAGGTTCGCTGCTAACCGTTTCATACATAATAAGTTTGCCTTTGCCAATGAACATTTTTCCGTCCACAGCCTCCATAGCTTGTCGATAGGAGATGTGGACCTGTTCCATAGAAAATGTTGGTTTCCCAACACCCACAGTCATTGTGACTGGAAACTTCGCACGAATCGAGGCGAAAATATCCTCAGTGAAATTTCCCATTTCCTGTTCGTTAATCAATAATGCAATCCGGTAAGACGATACCTTGTAGCAATGTGGCATACCATGCTTCTGACCTATTCTATTTACTTCATAAAGGAAGTCCTTGGCCATTTGATGTTTAGTTAGATTATCCTGTCCTTGAAGCCAATTAAAATAGTCCAGCTCCAGGACAGCTACACGAACAGGCCAATTCAGCTGATCCAGACCGTATGACTTTACAAGTGACAACATTCCGGCCTGGCTCTTCTCATCCCCTTCCCATTCTCCTTCAAACAAGCGTATCAACAAATCATTTTTGGCCATTGGAATCATATGCTGATAGGCTTCTTCGACGTCACGACGTTTTCGTTCATCGTCTAAATCTTGCCTTACTTTCTGAAGTGCAGCAATGAGTTCGCTGTCATCCATTGGCTTAAGGACGTAGCTATACGCCTTTAGTGACAATGCTTGCTTCACATAGCTGAAATCTTGGTAACCGCTTACAAATATCACGCGTATATCCTTTTTCTTCTCTATGGCAATCCGGGCCAGCTCTAGACCCGACATATTCGGCATATTCACATCACTAACGATAATATCAATCACATGCTGATCTAAAATATCGCATGCGGTAAACGCGTTATTTGCTGCCTCCACAACTTCCATACCAAGCTCATCCCAAGGAATGAATTGTCTCATACCTTCTAAATCAAGCATCTCATCATCTACTAATAATACGTTGTACATCAACAAGTCCCCCTTTGAAATGCCTTAAATCTATCCCTGAAAATCCTGTAAATTCTACCATTACTCTTTTCCAGTATACCATTCATTAATTTGTCTATCAGCTCATAAACAAGGAGTCATCAGAATCGAACGTAAAAACGAAGGCTTGCCTAGTAGCAAACCTTCGCATTACTAATGATTATTTTCCTAAAGCTTTCTTGTTTTCAGTCCATACTTTTGTAACATAATCAAGGAATTTCTCATAACCAACCTTCATGGAATCATCGTGCGCTTTATCAAGAATTGCTAATGCTTCTGCATCAGTTTTCGCATACATTGATTTCGCTCTAGCAGTTAACCAGATATCTCTGACACTTTGTCTGATAATACCTTCTTCACTGTCGGGAGCCGGATCCCAATTTAGGAACTCCGTAAAGTCGCCTTGTGAAGCCCACGTTACTTCCATCTGCCAACGGTTACTAAAGTCGATTTTATCAGCTGGAAGGGTTTGCAACATCATTTTCTTCGTATTATCCAAGAAAACTGTGTTTCCTACCCAAACCAAGTCACCAGCCTTACCGCTAATTTCAGATAATTCTTCTGGCTCATTTAGATATTTATCTTTATTAAATTTAGGAGTAAGTCCATCTGCTTCAAAGCCATCCCAGTAAGCGTCTGGTCCTGGAGGACCCCAGTTCAGAACCATAGAACCTTCTGGACCTGTCATCCAGTCAAGCATAGCGAATACAGCTTCTGGATTTTTAGCGTTTTTAGTAATTGTAGCAACGTTCCAGCCTAGCTGATTGTACGTTCCCGGAGTAATCTTACTTTGATCCAAGCCCGGTTTGTAGATTGGTTTAATAAACATATAACCATCTTCCGGATTTTTCTTCTTCATCTCTTCATCAGCAGTAGCGAGCAACTTCATCGGATCGAATGTCGCAATCACAGCGAACTTGCCATTCATCGCTTTCTCTCTAATTTGGTCTTCTGTTTGGGTATTCGCATCCTGTGTCATAAGCTTCTCACGCATTAATTTAGCACCAAAGACAACGGACTCACGGAACCCTTCATCTTTGTAAATGGAAGCCATTTTGTCGCCATCAGGTACAGCGTATATTCTAGTATACGAAAGGTTATTCTCTTTAAACGAGGAGAACAACTGGTCAATACCGTTACCATCTTTCGCTAAGCCAGTCTCAAACGGAATAACATCTGGGAACTTCGCTTTAACAGCATTTAAGTAAGCATACAAATCATCCGTAGTCTCTAGCTTAGGAGAACCGAGTTCTTTGTAAATTTTCTTATTGATCGCATAACCGGCATTTCCGTTAGGCTGTGTTGTATAATAATTCGGCAGCTGATAGATTTTTCCATCAGGAGAACGAAGCAATTCCAAATGTCCAGCTGTTAAGTATTTTTTAAAGTTTGGATATTTATCAATGTATTCATCCAAAGGAACTAGCATATCTGCTTGACGAAGACGTTCTACGTCAGCACCTTTCTCAGTCCACACAATATCCGGCAGCTCGTTACCCACAATCATTGTTTGCAGTTTTTGAGCATTATTACCACCGGAGCTAATACCAGTGACATTGATTTTCAAATTATCTAAAATCCATTTAGAAGCGGCATCCTTGCCCCATTTCGGCATTTGATACCAGCCGTAGTTTCCGTAGAAGGATACTTCAAGCGGTTCTTTCCCTAACTCATACAAATCAGCCGCTGGAGCTTCAGTTGCTGTGTTAACCGCTGTTCCTCCTTCTTTCGCTGGTTCAGCAGTTGCAGCTGGAGCGCTTGAATTGTTGCCACTACAACCCGCCACCACAGTCGATAATAGCAAGGTAGACAACGTTCCGAGAAGCATCTTTCTCTTAGTCTTCAATGTATTTTCCCCTTTCAATTTGTAATCTATGTTCAAAGCAATATGCTCTAAACCCCATCTCATTCTATCATCCTACTCTTTCAATGATCCGACTAAGACCCCTTTAACGAAGAATCTTTGTAGGAATGGGTATACACATACAATCGGAATGGTTGCAACCATGATCGTTGCCATCGTTAATGACTTCGACGTTATTTTCTTGGCTGAGTTAATATGAGCAATGGAACTTGCATCTACATTAGACAGCTGTTCTGAAGCAATATTAGAGAACAATATCTGTCTCAAGATAGTCTGAATCGGCATTAACTCCTCTTTCGTAATGTAAATACTCGCTACGAACCACTCATTCCAGTGATTAACTGCTGTGAACAACGATAATGTTGCGATAACAGGCCCTGACAAGGGAAGTACGATTCGGAGAAAAGTTCCCCAGTATCCGCAGCCATCAATCTTTGCTGACTCCTCCAAGCCTTGCGGTAGACCTTGAAAGAAGGTCCGGAATATGATCATATTCCATACACTGACAAGTGCAGGAATAATAAACACCCAAAATGAGTTGAAGAGACCTAAACTTCTGATTAGCATGTATGACGGAATGAGTCCCCCACCGAAATACATTGTAATGATACACATAATCATGTAATATTTTCGACCCATAAGTTCACGCTTTGACATCCCATAAGCAAATATCGAAGTGGCCAATATCGCTGTTACAGTACCAATTACCGTTCTTAATGTAGCAATGACGAATCCACCCATTAAACGAGAATCTTCAAATACGATCTTATAATTCTCTAGCGTGAACTCGCGGACCCAGAAAGTAATTCCGCCTTTGGAGGTATCCATCCCCTCGTTAAAAGAAATCACAAGTGAATTCCAAAATGGATAAAACGCGGAGAATGCCAGTAAGGTCAAGAATACATATATGAATCCAATGAACAATCGGTCTCCTATGTTAGTACGTTTCATAGTTCAGTCCCCCTATATTGAGTAATTCATTACCACAAGCTGTTTCCTGCTCTTCTGGCAATGAAATTTGCAAAGGTAAGTAATGTCACACTGATAACGGCCTTGAACAATCCGATAGCAGTCGCATAGGAGTACCTGAAGTTATCTATACCAACACGTACAACATACACATCAACTGAATCTGATACCTCTCGTAGAGCCGGATTGGAAGCAAGGATCAAAATATCTTCAAATCCTGCATTCACCAAATTACCGATAGCCAGAATCATAAAGATGATCACAACTGGCATAATGGAAGGCAACGTAATTAAATATATCTGTTTAAAGCGACTCGCACCATCCATCGAAGCAGCTTCGTATAAGTGCGGATCAATACCAGCAATGGCAGCTAAGTAAACGATCGAGGCAAATCCAATTTCCTTCCATACATTGGTTGTAACTAAAATGCCCCAGAAATATTCGGTCATAGATAGGAAGTTAATCGGTTCATCAATAAATCTCAATTTCTCAAGCAGCATATTTATACTGCCATTATCTACGGATAGCATCGAGGTAACCATTGAGCCGATAACCACCCAAGATAAAAAGTGAGGCAAGTATGTAACGGTCTGAATAACCCGTTTAAAGAACATTTTACGAACTTCGTTCAGCATTAACGCCAAAATAATCGGTGCAGGAAATCCAAAACAGAACTTCAGTAAGCTGATTATGATTGTATTTTTCATAACTACTTCAAATTCAGGAGCATTAAAGAAGTAAATAAAATGCTTTAATCCAACCCAATCACTGCTAATAAAACTATTACCTAACTTGTAATCTTGAAAAGCGATTAGAATACCGTACATGGGGATATAAGCAAAAATAAAAACTAGAACGAGTGCCGGCAATACCATAAGCTGTAGATCTATTTGCTTAAAAAAGCGTCTTATCCCGCTGGTCCGATGCTTGCCCAGATTCGGTCTTGATGTCTTGTCTGGTGCGACGCTTGCGTTCGCCATATGTAAGTCCTCCTAAACCTAGATTCTTATAATTAAATCAGCTTGCATGGCCTTCTCTCTTTTTGCAGCCTTGGTTCTCCTCTACTCTCCTTCCGTTGATCTGCGACCTTATGAACCAATCTTAATATCTAAGCGCTTTCAAAGGTATATGACAAAACAACTATTATTGATACTTTGACACTGTCTTGTAATTGCTCGTCCGATATTACTTTTATTGGAAATCACCAGCGCTTTTCATCGTTTAGCAATCGAATTATACCTTGAATCCTGCAATCAGTAGAATGTTTACTCATCTTTAATATTGTTGAAACAGAAACAAAAATTTAATATAATATTGCTAATGCACTTACGGGTAGGAGGATAGGTCATGAACAAGGAAGAACAGATCCTAATGGGTGTCAGGGACCTATATAATAAGATCGTTTGGCTTAATAAAGATAAGATGGAAGAAAGTCTTAAGGGGTATACATCTTCCGAAGTACATTGTATTGAATACATTGAAAAAAATGTAGATTCCAACGTGACAAAACTTGCGGAGTCCTTTTATATGACTCGCGGTGCCATCAGTAAATTAACTAAGAAGCTCATAGAAAAAGGCCTTATCGAAAGCTACCAGAAGTCGGATAACAAGAAAGAAATCTATTTTAGGCTTACTGAGCAAGGAAAAGTAATTTATAAAATCCATGAGGATCTGCACAAAGAGTTTCAAGAGCGGGATAAAGCTGTATTTGAGCAAATAACCGAGGAACAATTTGAAAGTATGCTTAGTTTTGTCGAGAAGTATAATAGGCATTTGGATAAAGAAATAAAGAAAATGGGTATAGATATTAAGTCGGATTAAATTTAAATAATGATATGAAACCACAGGCAGCCGGGCTCTATTGAGAACGAGCTGCATTTTTTATTTTTATTATTTTGTTGACAAGGAAACATAATTTCATTAAGATGAATATGTTTCCTAGGAATCAAAATAATAACGTTTGAGGAGCGAATTTATATGTCCTTATTTAGATCACACAATAAACAGAACACAGAACAATCCATAGATAAACACGCTTTAATATTCGGTCTTATCTCTGTGTTTCTTTGCGGAATCGGCTTCAGTATCATAATGCCTGTCGTCCCATTCTTAGTGCAGCCTTATACAAGCAATCCGGGAGAACAAGCTATAATTGTTACGCTGCTGACCTCTGTTTATGCAATCTGCGTGTTTTTTGCAGCCCCCATACTTGGAGCTTTGAGCGACAAATATGGTCGTCGTCCATTGCTCTTAGTTTGCCTCTTGGGTTCCGCAATCGGGTATTTCGTTTTTGGTATTGGAGGTGCTCTATGGGTACTTTTTGCTGGACGCATAATCGAAGGTATAACAGGCGGGAGTATAAGCACGATCTTCGCATATTTTGCAGACATTATTCCTTCAGAACAGAGAACCAAATACTTCGGATGGGTGAGTGCGGTTGTAGGTGTAGGCACCGTCATCGGCCCAACTATAGGCGGATTACTGGCTAAGTTTGGTTATTCTATACCCTTGTACTTTGGAGCAATAATAACTTTATTGAACGTTGTTTATGGATTCTTTTTTATGCCTGAGAGCCTTGATAAGAAGAATAGACTGAAAGAGATTACCTTTGTAAGACTGAATCCATTTTCACAGCTTGCGAACTTACTTTCTATGAAAAACTTAAATAGGCTACTTGTCTCAGCGTTCTTACTTTGGATACCTAACGGATCTTTGCAGGCAGTTTTTTCACAATTCACTATGGATACTTTCAGTTGGAAGCCTGCACTAATCGGACTTATGTTTTCAATAATGGGCCTTCAAGACATCATTTCACAAGGTTTCTTAATGCCAAAGCTTTTGAAGAAACTTAGTGATAAACAGATAGCAACTCTTGGAATGTTTTCGGAGATTATAGGCTACAGTCTTATTGCAGCATCCGCTTTGTTCGCATTCTATCCTCTTTTTATCGCTGGAATGTTTATATTCGGTTTTGGTGATTCGATTTTTGGGCCTTCCTTCAATGGGATGCTCTCCAAGTCTGTCGATTCTAGTGAACAAGGAAGGATTCAGGGAGGTAGCCAATCTATCCAGGCTTTAGCTAGAATGATTGGGCCTATCATTGGAGGACAAATCTATGTATCACTTGGTCACGCCGCACCCGCTTTTATGGGTATGATCCTTATTGCAGCAGCTATATCAGTATTGAATAAGGGGACACTTGTAAATATGTAAGCAGGTGGTCTTAAGAACAAATAATAGGGTTTCAAAACTTAGTGACAAGTTCTGAAACCCTATTATTAATAAGAACCCAGCAGTATTTTTTTAACGAAAGGTGTTAATTCAAGGGTGTTTAATTGTTCAATGTCTATCCACTGGGCGCCTAGAGAGTCTTGTTCATCCCCATCAGTCTTTAGTTCATAATTCAAATCTAGTAATTCCACCTCATATATGATCCCGATATGGTGTAATTCTTCTAGCTGAGTATCACTGTATGGATAAATTAAAGTATAGGAAATAGAATCTTGAAGTTCCCCTTTTAAACTTGTAATTCCTGTCTCTTCCCAAAACTCCCTCTTAAGAGTCTCATACGGTTCCTCTCCAAACTCAATAGATCCACCTGGAAAGTCCCACTTCCCCGTATGAGGGCCTCTTGCTTTCTTAATTAGTAATACTCTATCGTTAATAACTAAGACACCATATACTCCAAGATGAGTATGTTTTATCAGCTCCATATGTCAAACTCCTTAACAAACACTGCGGTTCCAGAAATAAATACATCCATTTCACCGGATTCATTTCGATATACGTCAACACTCACTTTTCCATCTCTACCAATCTCATGCCCTTGTTCTACATTAAATTGAATCGAATCCAGATGCGTATCAATATAATTCAAAAAATAGGCCCCCATAACACCTGACGCTGTACCTGTTACTGGATCTTCAACGGTTCCCGAATAAGGCGATGAGAAATGTCTAGCGTGCATGAGTGCGTGCGGATTATCATTTAGAATTGCGAATGGGTGCACCGATGCTTTTGGAAGCTGCGTTAAAATATCTGGAAACAACCGGTTTATCGGTTTCATTTTATTAAAACTTTCTTTATTCTTAACAGGGACTAATAGCGTCCAAGCACCTGTACAACCATAAACAATAGGCAGATCCTCTTCTACCTCATCAAGGGTTAAACCTATGGCGTGCGCAAGCTCGGCTCTATCACCGTTAAATTCAATAAACTTCGGATGATCTTGCTTCATTTTTATCATTAATTGGTTGTTATTATCGAAGCTAAATCGAATGGGTAGCACTCCTACATTTGTTTCAATATTTACCGAGCTAACCTCTCCAAGAATCCCCTTTGTTTTCAAAGCAAATAAAGATGCCATTGTAGCATGTCCACAAAGATCGATCTCATGGCCTGGCGTAAAATACTTAAGCCTTAAATCAGCTACATCTGATGAAACTACAAAAACTGTTTCGTTAAAGCCGACCTTGTGAGCAATAGATTGCATGTCACTTTCACTTAAATGAGCCGCATCTAACACTACTCCCGCAGGATTTCCTTTGTTCGGATAGGGCGAAAAAGCATCATAATGAAGGACTTTGACATTGTTCACTGGTAAGTCTCCTTTTTTAAAATACATATAGACTGATTAAGTGAGACACTCTGCTGTAAAAATCTCTATTTCACTTAAATTATTTTCGAGGTTTGAAATAGCATTACATATAATAAACTGCTCTATATTGTCTTCATGATACTCTTTAGATAAATTTGGTTGTTTGTAAATTGTTTCTCTGAATCCTTAATTAAGTGCTTCACAATCAATTTCAGGATGCGTATCATGAAGTTCCTTGAGTTCAAATAGAAGGGCATCTTTTTTACGCTGGATGATTTCACAGACTCCTTCTTTTGAGTACACATTATGAGTTAACAGGATTCTTAATGCCGTAAGATCACTAGCTTTTTCCTGTGAAATTTTAATTAATTCTTCTTGAATCTGTAGCACTTGTTTCTTATTCCAATGATTTATTAATTCTTCAAAAATATTGTACACCCATTCTTGATCATCGCTGTGGTGATTTAGTACTTCTTTAACATATGGAATCATCGGATCCCCTATTTCACGTAAAAAAACTGATATTTGCCCCGCACCTGGCCAATTTGTATCTTGTATCCATTCAAGTAAACCTGTCAGTACACTCTTCACACGTGGATATCCCAAACGCACGACTGTTTCAGCCGCTCCATCCCAATAGTCTTTTGAAATAGGCTGCAGTAACAAATGAAGATTCTCTTCCTCTATATATTGTAGCTTCTTAATTGCATCTTCTTTTTCCTCTTCGGGTGTGCCCCATGATAACTTTTTGATTAAACTTGATATACTTTCCATTGTATCCGCCTTTTCATCATCATTTCGTTGTCATAGCAAGCTTCATCGATAGCCTTATAGGCAGTGCAGCATTACCCATCTGGTTCAAATCTCCCACCATAAATAAATCTTTAATCGGATAATAAAAAGCAAACGATCCTGTTGATCCAGAGTGCCCCATTAACTCTCCTTTGCCCATAAAAAGCGTAATTAACCCATTCAAAGGAATTCTCATGTAACCACTGCCATAGTAGATAGGTCCCATGGATGCTTGAAGTTTATTAGATGCCGATAGTTGTTCAAACAACTCCTTATTAAACAGCTTGCCTCCAAAGAAGGCCTTCGTAAATATCATTAATTCACGAGCAGTGGTGATACAGCCTCCACTCGCACGACTGCTTCTAATCACTTTGGGTCGATAAATAGATTTATCCATATAATAGATATTCGGTATAATATCATTTTCATGTTCAGGCAGATATGTACTCTCGAATGCTAGTGGTTCAAATATGTATTTCTTATAAGCATCAGCTAATGTTGTATTTGTTACTCTCTCAACGATTTCACCAAGCATGTCAAAGTTTATATCGGCATAGTATGCTTTTCGCTTAGTTCGAGGTGCAAAATGTGGTTTCAGGTTCTTTACCAGCGCCACCTGCTCACTGAAGGTTGTGTAATAGTCCTCCTTTATGGCACGACTCTTAGCACTATTTCCTCCTTCTTCAAACACATCCGGCAGCCCACTGGTCTGAAACAACAAATCGGATAGGGTCAGATCAAATGAATAATCCTTGCCACCAAACACATGGATATTACTTAACAGCTCATTATCAAAATACTTTGTAAGCCTATCATCCAAAGAAAGTTCATTTTTCTCTAGTAAACCTAAAATACAGGTTGTAGTAAATAGCTTGGTGATGCTGGCCATTAGTAACGGGGAGTCAACACCCTTGCCTCCATATTCTTTGCTGTAAGAGAAGTCGCCATTGGTGTTCTCTACGAAAATGACTCCTTCATGAATATGTTTAGAACTTGTTGTTTTATTAAAAATCTTCTCGATGTTTTGTATTCTTTTGGTTGTCATGGGTTATCCAATCCTCCAATCTACCTTCCAAATGACAAGAAGAACAACAAAAACACATAACTCCAGCAAAAATACTAAGGAAATAATTATTAATTACAACTTGGTTAACCCCGAATCATACACTGTCGTAATCAAAGTAACAGGTTTTCCTAACGATATTTTCGTTTTATTATCCATATTATTAATAACACAATAACTAAAGACCCAATTATAAAAAACCAAATCGTTTTACCTTCCAATTGACCGTTGGCATATTGACCTTTATTTATGGCTTTGACAAATTCAGCTTCGTTGGTCTGAATGGCAATGATTTCTTTTGGATCAGTATTCTTAATCGAATAATATGGCGTTCCTTTAGGGTAAGTATTTGAAAAGTTGCCGCTGTATGTTCCTTCATGGTCTGAATATCGGGTTACTTGACCTATCTTCTTATCGATTTCATTCGAAGGGACGATTTCTTCTGATGATATTTCATAAATATCGCCTGAGTAAACAACAAAAGAATAGGTCCAGTCCGCGCTCATAGAGCGTATTGGTAGCAAAGCAACAATGGCTAGAAATATAATAATGAACTTCTTCATCTTTTCCCCACCTTATCTACGGGATTCGATTGCTTTATACAGTTCATTAAACGTTCCGCCTTGATTTAATCCCTCAATAAGTTCCATTAAGCCTGACTTTCCTACGATCCCAAACCATCTGACAACTTCTGAATGGGCGATCTCATAATTTTCTTTTACTTGTGAGGGTTCATAAAAAGCATCTCTACTACTTAAATCATTAATATGATCTAAATTTAGACTTTCATCTCTTAAATATCTATGATCAACTACGGTTGCTAGCCCTTCATCAAACCATACAGGCACCTTATCCTTATTCATTAATCTCGTTCTTAGCTCACTATGCAGCAGTTCATGAGCTATCACATCCTCATTAAATCCATCAGGACCGACAACGATGTAATGTCCCCAATACGTATAATAAGTTTGTGCTGTTCGATTATTTTGAGCATATTTCTCTAAGGCTTTAGAAGATTGAACGAATAAAATGGTTGGATTAGCTTGTAACCCGTCAAAAACCTCTAAAATTCTCTCTTTAGATTGTGTGAGATCGTTTAAAATCATATCCTCCATATTCACAGGGATGTCAGGTTCCACATAAACATGTTCAACACGCTCCTCCATACTAGAAAAGTCGACCATCATCGCATGAACAGGTTGAGGATTTAACATGTAGCTACCTACTAGTAACATAAGAAAGATAAAAAGAATTGCAGCGATGATGAATTTCTTTTTCCTTTTTTTCATCATACCAGTAGCTCCTTTGGGGTTATTAAAAATACTCCTGTTTAATCTAGAAGTACGGGATATCTTTTTTTCGCATACTAATATACATTCTCTTCCACTAATCCCATCTCCTCCACATAAAACTAATCTGTATTCACATAAAAAAGCCTCTGCTTCAGAGATTTCTTCTCTTAGACAGGGGCTTGATCTGCTGTTATTTAGTTGAGCTAATACCATTTTGCTTTTTCCATTTACGAATTTTCGAACGAAAAGTCTTGAACGGTGCAACGGAATTGATATGAATCCATTTGACCATAGGCCATCTTGGATTCTTTCCTGTCCATTTCCGGACTCCTTGCGTAAAAAGCTCTTCATCACTTAAAGAATCAATCCATTTCTGCCACTGATGTTCCGTTTCTTTAAATAAAGATCTTAATTCGTCTAATGTGCAGGTAGCATATGAATGATAAAACGATTGATATAATCCGCCAAGTTGATTCCATTTATAGTCCGGTGAAGGCGTAATGACGGCTCTTCCTGCTTTTTCATCCCTATCCCATTTCATCACAAGGTTCAACCAACCCAATTGATACGCAATGATTTCTGCTGGTGTCCGATCAACCTCTTCTATACGAATGTCTTTTTGAGTATTCTCAATGCCATCAAATTCTTTATCAAGAGACAAATACGCAGTATGTATAGCCTTTTTCAATACTTCTTTAGTGGGATAGTTGAGTGTAGACATCATAACTCTCCTTTATAGACCTTTGCTAAATCACTTTATAAAAGTATTATGTACACGTTCAGATTTCATGAAGTACGCAATCCAAATTGCACTCGTCATCACAGGTCTAATAACATTCCGGAGTGACCGTCCCGTTTCAAGTTCTCTGACAAGTGGAATTTGTAAAAGAAGGACATAATCAATGATTCCAACTACGGGTACCACCACATAAAAAATAATTAATAATCGAGGTAGTATCGATTTCCGTCTATAGAAATTAACTAGAATATATACACTAAAAAGTAATAGCGCTAGGGTAATTACGATTTCAAAAACAACGGTAGCTCCCCATAAAGGATGATAAAACTCTGATTCACTTGAAGTTAGTGCAGTCCAGACTTCGGTGTCAAACATCATGGAAGAGTTCTGGAAAAACTGCATGATCTGAATGATAATCGTCCCATAAAGACCTATTTGTACGAGGATCAACCATCCCCCGAGTCCTGACACTCCTAAAGGCTTGTAATCTTTTTTATTTTCGATTATGTTTGTTTCCACGACAACTCTCCCTGTTTTCACATCTAATGGATTATCAAAATCATTTCTTTATAAAGTAATATTCTCTCCAATAATAAGACACTTACTATCACTACCATGCCCGATCTCGTTCGTCTTCACGATAGGAATTCGGCTGATCTCCTTCAGATACTCTTCAACGATTGAAAATTCATTATAGCGCTCAAGTTCAGTAAACGACCCAAGAATTACTCCAGCGCATTTATCAAAGGTTCTAACTTGCTGCAGCTGGGCAAATAAGGAAACGATTTTGTTCGCTCTGCCACTTAAACTTTCTAAGAATAAAATCTGGTTCGAAGGGTCTGGAAAATAATTGGTTCCTGCCAGCTTCAGAAAACATCGAATATTCCCTCCAATAACAATCCCGCTCATCTGGTTCCCACGAATCCAATGATATTTGAAATCATAAAGATCGTTATGCCCTTCGAAAAATGTTCGATAAAAAGCAGCTTGCTGCTCCGCCCCATCAGAAGAAACAAGAGTCATCAATTGATAATGATAGGATTTAGCATTACTTTGCGTGTATAAAGCATTCAAAATAACGGACAAATCACTCATTCCGAAAAAAGGCTTTGGATGCAATCGAATATTATCGTAGTCTAAATACTCCAAGATCTGGTTCGCGGAATCCCCACCTGAAATATCAAAAATCGCACGAATTTCATTATTTTTAAATAGTAGATTCAGCTCCGCTGCTCTTTCCTTAGGACTCCCACTGAAATAACCATTCCTTCTAAACAAGGTGTTGGAAATCACTACTTCAAGACCAAACGAGTTCATAATTCTAATTAATTCTTCAACTTTAGTTAGGTTCTCTACCTTCACGCCATCAGAACAAGCGATAAGTCCTACTTTATTCCCAACAGTGAGCTTTAGAGCTCTACTCATCTCTGTTATTCCTCTCATCTCTAATATAAGCGATTCTCGTAGCTGTCCTTTAAAGACTTAGATACATCGTCTTGAGATAGCCCAAGCTTTTTCGCGTGATCGGCTATGATTACCGAGGGTTTAGGCAGCTCTTCTTTCAAGGGCCAGTACGTATCATCCCATAGATGTGATCTCTTAAAGGCTTTAGCACAATGCATATAACACTCTTCTACTTCAACGGCAATGCCCAATTTCGGTAGTTTACCTTGAGCCTCCATATGAACCATTATTTCTTGATCTTTGATAATTCTTGCCTGTCCATTGATCCTTAAGGTTTCTTCCAATCCGGGAATAATAAATATCAAGCCCACTTTTGAATTTAAAAGGATGTTGCGCAAAGAATCAAAACGTCGATTACCAGGCCGTTCAGGAATTACTAAATGCTTGTCGTCTAACACATATACAAAACCTGGGGCATCCCCACGCGGAGATACATCACAATTACCTGATGAATCACTTGTTGCTATAAAGAGTAACGGTGATTTGGAAATATAATCTCGGCAATGGTGATCGATAAGGGTTATACTCTTGTTGTTTACCAATTCACTGGGATACCCATACATTGACCTTAATTCTTCTTCAGAGTCTATAACTTCTTTAAAAATCTCTTCACTGCCCAGCTTTTTTTTCATTTGATCACCTCTAAATTTCTGAAATAATCCATTTTACTATCGATAAATCCATTGTCAAAGTCAGCGGCACCAATAAGTTCACCCTCACTGAAACATAAAGCAAATAACCAAAGCTGTCTAAGCGCAACGAACATAGGAACAGCACTAATATCATTGTCACTGAGATTTCTTAAGCTTCTGTATCCATTTAAAAATGCTGCCCATAACCGCTCTACTTCATCTTTATTATGGCCACTATGAATCTCTCTTGCTAATCTATACTCTGCGATATCATAGGCTCTCCATCCGTAACCACAAATATCGAAATCATAATGAGTTAATTTCCCTTCGTCCGTGAAAGTCACATTCGTATTCCCATGCAAATCGCCATGGCAGATGCCCCAGTCGAGCCCCGCTTCCAGATGTACTTCAATCTGCGCTTTTAATTGTTTGGCAAGGTCATACAGGAATTGATAATCCTCTTGTCGATGCTTCATATGCAGTTTGATCGTATGAAGCGGTTTCTCAATTAAATGTTCAAAATCAAGTTTACCTCTTACATGTGCACTCTTAAAGTTATCCGTAGCTGTGTGGATTTGTGCAACTGACTGGCCAAATAAGTAGCTGTCTTCTACCGCATGAATAGGCTTTTCATTTCCTACAGCAAAACTAAACATAACGCCATACTTCACACCCTCAGGCACCAAAAACTCATTAATCATCATCCCATCTACCCGAGAAATAGGAATGGAGACGTTCACACCTTTTCCATGCAAATCGTTCAATAATTCTAATTCAAAATTTATGTCTGATTTATTTCGTCTATCCGCGCGATACACACGAAAGATGTATTTTTCCAATGCTGTTTCTAAGATATATGTATCGTTCATACCTCTAAGAAAATACTGCAGCTGTACTGGTTCTGGAATCTCATAATGTTCTTTAATATGTAATAATAACGCGTCTGTTGACAAGAGTGAGTATGTAATAGGAAAAAAACTCAAGTGTATCCCATCCCTTTAGATTATTGATAATACTATTTACACCATACCATATTTAGGGAATTGAATCATTTCCTTCTTAAATTCATGAGACCAATGTATGGTAATATAAGTATAATAATACAGAATCAAATACATGGAGGTGCTCGAATGCGTAAATCATCATTGATATTGAGTATAATTTTATTATCACTATCGTTAATTATGGGATGTAGCTCAGAAGTGGATGATGCCACTAAGGCCGCTGAGAAGTACAAAAACGTTGAATATACTGTCAAGGTTTCTGATGAGTTGTTTTCTACTGAATCCATTCTAGCGCGGAATGAAGAAATGAAACCGTATTTTACTGAATACTATACCGAAAAGGCTATAGGGAGCCGAATCACAACTATCCCTTACCAAATCGCTAATAAACAGAAGCTTTCTTTAGAACCAGATAACCTAAAGTTCACCCTCTCCGATCAAAAGAAAGATATTGTTGAGTTAAAATATACTTGTGATCTTGTTTTGTTGGATAAGGATGACAAAGAAAGTAAACGTGTCCCTTTGGAGGGAATACTGACTATGTTTGATGTGGATGGTCAATGGTTAGTGCAAGGAGATCGTTTTGACTCGGAGGCTTTAATGAAACTGATTTATGACTAAACACCCTTCATATACCATATTATTACTGGAACATATTATCTAACAATAGTAATATTAATTTCCAGTACATAGTAATATGATAAGGAGCTAATGAGTCATGAAGCGAACTGCATTGATCATAGTAACATTACTTTTATTATTGGGGAGTGTTCCAATTACTGCGTCAGCAAAAGCAGCAACTGCAAAATCATGGAAGACACTTTACTCTGAGTATATCAAGAAAACATTAATGGATGCTACTAGAGACAGGTCTTATGACGATAGCTTCAATTATTTCACTTTAGTAGATTTAAACTTTGATGGTACTCCCGAACTTATACAGGGGTATTCTTTTCGTTTCATCCAGCCCATCAACATTGCTCTAACCGTCCAAAATGGAAAAATCATTCCATTCAATTACCAAGGAAAGCTGAAGGATAATTCAGAGGGCATATTTAATGTAGGTATGAGTGGATTTCTACCGCGCAATGAAAATCGTGGCCTGAATCTCTATAAGAACAAAAAGGATGGAACATTACATTATATTTCTTTTGTAGATAGCAGTGGCTCGTACAATTCTTATCTGCAGGTTTTCGAGATTAATTTTCAAGGAACCAAATTTAATGATAAAGAGATCTTCTTGGCAGACATACCAGACCAAGATAAAACGGATGATACGCCAAGCTTTTATGTAAATCAAAAAGAAGTGAATAAATCCACCTATGATAAGGCGTATAAGCAATATTTTTCAAATTTAACATTAGTACCAAGTAAAGTTATCACTGCAAACTATATAGACTTGTTTAATAATGAAGTTAACAAATTCGTTCCAAATGGAATCACTAATTATATAAATCGTTTTTCTTCATCCAAATAAAGCTTGTTGATTGATCCTCGTTCATTAGATACAAAAAGCAGACTGCTCATTGGAGCAATCTGCTTTTTGTATTACATTAACTTTTTACGCATCCGATAATTAATTAACAGAACGCCTTTTCGTTCAACACTTTGTTCTGCAGCAAGCTCGTAACCATGTCGTTCGAAAAAGGGTCTCGCTGTAATACTTGCTTCGGTATCCATTTCATGAAGATCAAGCTCTCTCGCTTTCAATTCAAGCTTGTTCACGAGAGCAGAGGCTACGCCTTGGCCTTGGAAATCTTTGTGGACATAAAGACGATCCAAGTGCCCTTCCATAGTCATATCCGAAAAGCCAACTATGTATCCGTTCATTTCGGCTACATAAGTAATATTTTGACGTAAAGAAGTACTCCATGTATTAAGTTTGAGGGCCTTTTCCTCATTAGGTGCCCAAGCATCAAGCTGTTCTTGTGAATAGTCTTGTTTGTTTACAGCATGAACCGTCTCATAGAACAATGAGATAAGCTGACTAATATCCGATTCCTGATAAGCCCTAATTTCCATTCATCTTTCTCCTTGCTGGCATTGCTTCTATTTCACAAGTACTATTTACAGCTCTGAAGCACTCATGAACTGGATAAGATCAATTTTCTGACCTGTTTTAGCACTTTCCAGCGCTCCAAATACCATTGCCATACTATACCGATTATCCCTACAATTCGTCTCTGCTGGACGCTCTTCTGCTAGGGACAGGAACATTTCCTCCAAACATCCTTGATGGAAGGTTTTGTCCATATTAACAATCTCTCCATTTACACGCTCAACATCACGAATAAATTTATCACTCTGATCTCCTGCTTCGACTACTTCTGCATATGGCATTTCATGACCATCCCAAATCGCAGTTCCTTTTTCCCCATTCAGACGCCAAGCTGCTTCCCAAGAGGTAGAGGCACCTTCTGCACACCAAGACCCCTGATAAGTAAATACAGACCCATCCGACATCTCAAAGATACAGACTGCCGACGCATTCCCCTTATACCATGATCCGGGTGGATTAAACTCCTGGCAGTAAACAGATATCGGATTGGCTCCACTTATAAATCGGGCCTGATCAAAGGTGTGAATCGCCATATCCAGTAGTAGAGGACTTTCCATGACATCACGGAACCCCCCGAAATGAGCGCCGAGGAAAAAGCTAGCACTGATGTAACCTACTCTCCCAATGGTATCAGACTCAATTAAGTTGCGCAAAGAACGAATACGAGGGTCATAACGGCGATTCTGCATCACAGCATGGGCATTTCCAGTTCTTTCTGAGATCTCAACAATCTTAGTGCACTCTTCCATAGTCTCTGCCAGTGGTTTCTCACTAAACACGTTACATCCAAGTTCTAATGCAGTGCTAGAAATGCTGTAATGGCTTCCCGGAACTGTAACGTCAAACACAAGATTAGCTTCAGTCGCCTGAATTGCTTCTTTAATGTCAGTAAACGTGAGACAAGAAATCTCATGCTTTGCTGCCATCGCTTGTGCTGACTCCAATCGTATATCTACAAGAGCAACAATCTGAATATCTGAACGTGATAAAGCGTATTCAATCCAGGCGTTAGCCATTCCTCCGCAACCTGCAACCGCTACACGGTACTGAGCTGTCATAATTCTCCCCCTCTACGGTTACAGCGGATTAGGTACAAAGCTACCGCCCCGGCATTGTTTCAAATAATTTAAAGCATGTACTTGTCCCATCATTTCCAGCTCATCCCGATAAACAGGATCATGCCAGCCTTCAATATCAATCGTACCTTTATAACCTGCCTGACGCAAAATAGAAATAACATCGGTCCAGTTCGTATCTCCAAAGCCCGGAGTACGGTGCCATACATAAGGATTTGGCCCGTGGATACCATATTCTTTTACAATATCCCAAGCGATGGTCGCATCCTTACCATGCACATGGAAAATCTTATCTGTCCATTTACGAAGCTGCGGAATCGGATCAATCAATTGGACCATCTGATGACATGGCTCCCATTCGAGCCCTATATTATCAGCAGGCACAGCATTGAACATCTTCTCCCAAGCTAATGGATTGTGAGCAATATTCCAGTCACCTGATCCCCAGTCTCCACCCATGGAACAGTTCTCGAAGGCAATTCGCAAACCGCGATCCGCTGCTCTTTTGGACAACTCTCCAAACACCTCGGTAAACTTCGGAATGGATTCATCAATGGATACCCCTGGCAGCCTTCCTGTAAAACCTGATACCATATCCGTTCCGAACAAATGAGCATGATCAATCAGTCGCTCCCAGCTCGCAATTGCATCGGAATTATCACCAGTATTCGTCAAAGGATTGCCGAAGATCCCAACAGATGAGATCACGAAGTCATGTTCTGCTGCAAGCTCTTGCACACGCTTTCCAGTTTCTACGAGATCTGTTTCCCCTGTAGTTTGCCAGAAGGTTAAGCTAAAAGATTCAAATCCATGTCCTACAATTTGCGGAATCACTCTTACAGCGTCGCCGCCGCCTACTAATGTTCCAATTCGCATTGTATCCTTCATCTTGTGACCACTCCAATATTGGTTTATAGTAAGTGCTATAACCCGAGTATATACTGCTTCTGAGCTTAAAACTCTTATTATCTTGTGTTTATATAGTTGTATCTTGTGGGAGTTGTGTGAAATATGAGTTACCCTAATGATCTTAAAGAATATCCTCAATTAGAAGAAAAAACGTATCCCTTCCGATTATTTTTTAATGAATGCAAGAACGCAAAGATCGGTCAGAATATCCTATTTTTGCACTGGCATGAGCATTTCGAAATCATCATTATGCAGGAAGGCAGCGCCATTTTTCACATAGACAGCAAGCCCTATGAACTGCATGCCGGAGAGGTACTGTTTGTTCCCTCTGGAGGATTGCATGTTGGGTACAGTCTACGGGATGATCATGTTCGTTTTATCTCAGTCGTATTCCATAGTTCTTTATTTAAGGATTGGAAGCAGGATCCTCAGCATGAGCAGTTTGTAGTCCCTTATTTAGAGAATCGTTATCAGCTGCCGGTCAAACCTGCAGAGCTTGTTCCGACCTGCTCCACATATTTTTCTCTTCTGGATACCATCGTTGATGAAGTACATCAGAAAGGTCCTGCTTTTCAACTGGTCATCAAGAATCAACTGCATTTACTCTTTGTGCTGCTCTCTCGCACCTTTCTACCTGAACAGGTTTCTGGTAGAACAAATGAGCGTCATTCCTTTAATCGCGAACGTTTTAAGCCACTACTAGAGTACATGGAGAACCATTTCGATGACAAAATGACCGTAGAAAGCGCCGCAAGATCTGTAAATCTAAATCCTTATCATTTCTGCAAAACCTTTAAGAAGCTAACAGGCCGAACCTTCATCGATTATGTTAATCTTTGCCGAGTAAACGAAGCGGAGCGATTGCTGCTCGAGACAGATTTCACAGTGACTGAGATTGCCGGGAGAGTGGGCTGCGACAATCCCAATTACTTTACCAAGCTATTCAAGCAGTATAAAGGCATTACCCCTTCAGCGGTTCGGAAATAGGAGGTTCTGTCTCTGTTCGCAAAAATAGCACCGTTCGCCTCTCGCAAACGGTGCTGGTTATAGGATTATTCCATTGCTGTAAGCTCTAGCCTCCGCACACTTGCAAGCGCGGGAAAAGATTCATTCACCGTACCGGTACTCCAAAGCTCAACCTGCTGCCCTACTTTCAAATCCTTAAAGCTAATCGATTCTCCAGCTTCATTAAACATTGTTGACTTCTGATTGAATGAGAACCAGTAAGAGGGATCTTCCATACCAGGTTCAAGAATGAGAATCCGCTTCGCCTGTTTGGTATCGATCTGTACGATTTGACCTATTACATGTGGTTCGCCTAGCTCTGAAATGTCGTAGGTCAACATATCCGGATCAATCCACTTTTCTATCTCAAGTATGGCAGGTTCAGCATAATCAGATGGAATTGTAATCGTTACTTTATTACCAATCGTGTCCACACCGGAACCGTATAGATTAAGCTTCTGGTAGAGTTCTTGTTTATACAAAAGCTCTTGTGCAGCTAATAACTCTTGCATCGAATATTTTACATCATGGAGCTCATAAGTACCTGCCGCGAAAGTCTGAGCAAACCGCTGCTCAATCTGCTTGCTCAAACCCACGATATTGATATGAACCTTATTATCCTGTAGATAGATATCTCCGTTAGGAATCTTCTGAGCCGACAGGAAAGCTTTAACCGCCTCTGGATCACTGGAGTAAAGCACTTTTTCAGCTTCAGGATCTTCTATTTCAGCGCTCGCAGTAGCCAAGATATCTGGATTTGCAGTAATTGCAGCAGCTGGAGCCGGCTCTTTATACGATTGTTGATCTTCTGAACAACCACTTATGAATAGAATAACAACAGATATCACTATCCAGCCGCCAGTCCTCTTAAGCATACTTGTCACTCCCTCACTCTTTACCTTCTCAAACGGAGATTGGAAGTGATAGGTTGCAGATTCAAAAATGAATTCTCTAATCTAATGTATAAGGAGCGAGTCCAATCGGAAGAGCTTCAGGACGGGTGCAAGTACTCTCCATTTCGTAGAATGAATGAGCGTCTGAAGAATCATGGAATGCCCACATCGCTTCTAGTACATGATAAGCCAATTCTCCACTGGCGCGGTGCTTTCTTCCCGTCCGAATGGCATAAGCCATATCCGCTGGACCAATTCCGCGCGTATTTTGATCATATCCAGATAACAGCGTTTGCTCTGTCCATTCATTCTCACCCATGAGCCGGAATTTCACCGGACCGCCAAAGTTATTAGGATCCGGCACTTGAATTGTTCCAAGTGTTCCGTAAATTTCTATATGCGGCAGGTTACTGCCGCCAAAAATATCAAAGCTTGTAATCAGCGTTGCAATGGCTCCATTCTCAAATCTTAATGTTCCGGCAACGTGAGTTGGAATTTGAACAGGAATTTTATTACCCAATTTCTTCTCACTTGTAATCGTGCGTTCTTCTAGCGCTTTACCAGTCATCCCGCTAACCGTACGAATTGGACCCAATAACTGCACCAATGCTGTCAAATAGTATGGTCCCATATCGAACATTGGACCTCCACCAGCGGCATAGTAGAATTCTGGATCTGGATGCCAATGTTCATGTCCACGCCCCATCATAAATGAGGTAGCTGCAACGGGTTCGCCAATTACACCCTCCTCGATCAGCTTCAAAACGGTTTGAATGCCCGATCCAAAGAATGTTTCCGGGGCGCTGCCCACTAATACACCCTTTTCACGTGCCGCAGACAGAACTTGGCGTCCTTCTTCTCTTGTCACAGCTAGTGGTTTCTCAACGTACACATGTTTACCCGCTTCAATAGCTTTCAGGCATACTTCCGCATGAACCGCTGGAATCGTCAGGTTGATAACGATCTCTATCCCCGGATCATTCAGTAATTGCTCTGTGGTATAAACGTTCGGAATATTGTATTTATCCGCTTGCTCCTGTGCTCTCGCCAAGTCCAAGTCCGCACAGGCAACTAGATCTAGAATCTCGAACTTCTGGCAGTTCTCCATATAGATACTACTAATTTTACCGCATCCGATAATTCCTACTTTGACTTTATCCATTTGTTGATCGCTCCCAGAGATTATTGACTGTCTGCCATTCCGCTATAGCTACTACTAACCGCTGAAAGATGGGATTGTGCGTGAGTTTTTCCCTCGGCAGCCCATAGCAGTCCTCTGCGCATCATTTTCTTTACCTGTGGCATAGCTACAATATCGGCATGATGTCCAAGTGAATTATAATACACTCTGCCATGACCCCATCGTTTGGTCCAAGCTACTGGCATATCCACGGCTTTGTTGAAAGAATGCGGGCCTTCAACAACTGGAAACCGAGTCGTTGCAAGTACTTCTACAGCCGGATCAACATGCAGATAATATTGCTCTGAACAAACGGTGAAGTCTTCTAATCCCTCTACCAAAGGACTTGAGCTTTGGCAAATCTCTACGGTGTAGTTCACACCATCATTGCCGGGATGAGCTACCCATTGTCCCCCCGTCATAAACTGCCAATCCACATTATTTCGGAAAGAATCACACATCCCGCCATGACATCCTGCAAGACCCGTACCGTTCTGTACAGCTGCCGAGACATTATCCACTAGCTTCTGATCGATTGTCCCCATTGTCCATACCGGAACGATCAAATCTAATCCAAGAAGCCTCTCCGCATCACCAAAAGCCTCAAGTGTATTCGATACCTCCACTTCAAACTGTTCCTCTTGTAACAACTTAGCGAATATATCAGCTACCAGTTCAGGCTCATGGCCATCCCAGCCGCCCCATACAATCAATGCTTTTCTCATTCTCAGCACTCCTTCTATTAGAGGTTGTTCAAAAAGTCCGCTTTTGATCACGCATTTTTGTGGATTACATCTCAGATATATTGACCCACCGGCGCTGTTCAATAGAGCGTTCTACAGCTTCTAACACAGCTTGGCATTTCACTCCGTCATGGAAATTAGGTTCAGGCTGACGTTCTTCTTCTATCGCATTGGATAACTCCAACATCTCGTGGATAAACGTATGTTCAAAGCCAATCGTATGACCCGGCGGCCACCAAGCCTCCGCATATTCATGCGCAGGATCTGTAGCCAGCACACGCCGAAAGCCCTGTACATCCTCTGCGTCTGAGGTTAAATAGACTTCAAGTTCATTCATCCGCTCAAAATCGAATTTCACACTACCTAGACTGCCGTTTATCTCAAATGAATTGGTAGAGCGATGGCCTGCTGCGAACCGCGTAGCTTCAAAACTACCCAAGGCACCGTTTGCAAAACGGGCTAAAAACAATGTCGCATCATCAACAGTAACCTTTCCCTTTGGTGCATTCTTGTCCCCTTTAGCGCTTAATCCGGTCATTTCAGCAGCAAGCGGACGTTCTTTAATGAAGGTCTCACTCATGCCGATTACTTC
The DNA here is from genome assembly GCF_000758585.1 of Paenibacillus sp. FSL R5-0345. Lineage (NCBI taxonomy): Bacteria > Bacillati > Bacillota > Bacilli > Caryophanales > Paenibacillaceae > Paenibacillus > Paenibacillus sp. FSL R5-0345. Next base: position 3,099,350 of record NZ_CP009281.1, on the reverse strand, counting down.
TTTCACATCACCTACTAAGAAATGTGCCAAATCAATGAGATGCGCACCCAAATCACCATGTGAGCCTGAACCCGCAATTTCCTTCTGCAATCTCCACACTAACGGGAACTCCGGATCAATAATCCAATCTTGTAGAAACCATGCCCGAAAATGATAGATTTCTCCAAGCCGTCCGCTCTCAACTAGCTTCTTAGCAAGTCTAACCGCTGGCGAAAAGCGATAATTAAAACCAACCATATGTGTAACCCCTGCATCTTCAGCGGCTTGCAGCATTTCACGGGAATCCGCCAAGGTCAGCGCGAGTGGTTTCTCACAAAAAATATGCTTACCTGCTTTGGCTGCAGCCAAAGCTATCTCCTTATGTGCATTACTAGGGGCATTTATATCAATAAGATCAATATCCTCACGAGTGATTAGATCTTTCCAATCTGTTACACAATCCGACCATCCTAACTGAGTGGCAGCCTCTTCAAGCGCTTCAGCATTCCGTCCACAAATCACAGACATCTCTGGCTTAAGCGCTTTCGGGAAAAACATTGGCAGACTGCGGTAAGCATTACTATGAGCCTTACCCATAAATTTATAACCGATCATTCCAATGCGAAGCTGTTTCATCTTATTCCTCCTTAGGATTCATAATTATTGATGAAGCTCGTATTACTAATTCTGTCGGTAGTTTAATCTGGATGATTTGGGAGGACGCTGCCGTTTCTGAGAGGCTACACCCCAGCAATTCTAGTACCTTAGTTACAGCGATTTCACCCAGCTCATAAAAGGGAACATGCACACTGCTTAAGGCGGGGGTGGTAAGCTCAGCGGCATCCGAATCATCATAGCCCACCATAGCTGGGATACGATCCTTTGGGATACCTAGCTCCTGCAAACCTTGTTGCAAACCAATAGCCATTCGATCATTTGCGGCTACAATGGCATCAATCACATTCAGCAGAGGCAACATCTCTTTGGCAGCCATAACACCGCTTTTACGACTGAAATTCCCTTCGAATAAAAGTGAATCATCCAAAGGAAGGTTCGACTCCTCCAACGCACGCGAATAACCAGTTAAACGATCTCGGCTGTTCGAATAAGATACCGGGCCGTTTAGAAAGGCAATCCTCGTCAGGCCCTGATCCAGGAAGTGTTTGACCGCTTTCCGGCTTCCTTCGACATGATCAGCATCCACCTCATGAAAGGCCTCTCCTTCAAAATGCTGATTAATCAGGCAAAACGGATGACCTTCCACCTTCAATCGGCGAAGTGAGGCTAGCTCACCTGGTTCTTCTTTGGCACCGAGTACAATGCAAGCATCAATCTTCCGCATCTTAAACAATGCGCTATAGTCCATTGGTTCTTCAGCGTTTCGAAACAGCATTAACAGATCATAGCCCTCTTCTCGCGCCTTACTCCCAATGCCGCTTAATATTTCCGAAAAATAATAAGTGGAGAACAAGCGAGCTTTTGGCAAATAAGGCATGACTACACCGAGATTCCCACTCCTTCTTCGAGCAAAGCTCTGAGCGAGTGAGCTAGGAGTATATCCCAGCTTTAGAGCAGCGGCCAACACCCGTTCCTTCGTTTCTTCCTTGAGCGGACCTACATTGTTTAGCACACGAGAGACTGTGGCTTCTGAGACTCCGGCAAGCTCGGCAACCTCTTTACGGCTGGCGATAGAAATCCCTCCTACGAAAGCGCATTCAATTAATGTACGCGCGTACATTTTCTCATGAACCATGCCCTTCGTCAACCCTAATTTTGGATATTAAAAAATAATAAATCCCCTGAAATAAATCAGGGGATTTTATCATTGCCCGTCAACCACGCTTGTACATGCTTTAGGAATTTTTTAGTGGCAGGAGAAGCGTATTTCATGGAATGTACAGCAATCCCCAGTGATCTGAAACTACGTTCCTCCAATTCAAGCATCGTTACATTATAATTCTGACGAGTTAATACAAGCTCTGGCAAAATACTAATTCCAAGCCCCTTCTCCACCATGGCCATAATGGCATAATCATCACCTGCTGAGAACTTAATATTCGGTTTGATGCCTGCCTTATCCAGTACACGTCTAACATCATAATCCGAACCTGCCTTTGGTATGATGAAATCCTCTTTAGCAATTTGGGATAAGGATAGAAACGGCTCAGCACTAAGCGGATTTTCTTTGGACACGATGCCTAGCATCCTATCCTTTTTTAATGGAATGACATCGAACTTATCGCGTGTAGGCAGAGAAATAAAACCACAATCAACGACTCCAGCCTCGATCCATTGCTCAACCTCTAAGTAACCACCTTCCATCAACCTGATTTCTATATAGGGGTACTCACTGCGAAATTGCTTAATCATTCCTGGCAGCCAATGCACAGATACACTGGTGAATGTACCGATGGTAATGGTCCCTACCTCTAGCCCATGTATATCTGCCACCTCCTGCTTCAACTTTTCATTCCACTTTAGAATTTCACGGATAGGCTGCAGCACCTGCTCCCCATTTACCGTCAATTTAACGCCGGATCTATTTCTAATTAATAACGTGAAACCAAACTCCATCTCCAAGCTACTAATCGTGTGGCTAATTCCAGATTGCGTAAAGCCCAGCACATCTGCTGCTTTTGTTAAGCTCCCTAGCTCTACAACCTTTAGAAAAATCTCATATTTATTAATGCTCAACCTCTATCCCTCACCTTTTTTAATTACATAAGTTTTACTCATGTATCCTATGATAAACATTCAGTTACCTTATGTATAGAGCCGTATTATACTAAATTGAGTTGAAAATGAAGAAGGATGGATGACGAGATGAAACCGCTCAAAGCTGAGCTGATGCTGTTAGTTGTAACATTATTTTGGGGTTCTTCCTACATATTTATGAAAATGGGGTTAGGTACGTTAGGTGAATTCAATTTGATTGCACTCCGCTTCGGACTTGCTTTTATATTAGCCGCAGTGATCTTTCATAAACGCTTAAGAAAAGCTGACATCAAAACATTGAAATATGGTGCTTTACTCGGATTCTTACTCCTAGGCGTGTTCACATGTATAACGTTCGGACTTAAGACTACGACAACCTCCAATGCCGGATTTTTAGTAGCCCTTACGGTCATTTTTGTACCGATACTAGATCGAGTACTTTTCAAAAAAAGAGTCGCACCTCCGCAAGTTTTTGGCTCCGTACTCGCTATAGCTGGAATCGGACTCCTTACATTAAACGCTACCTTAAAAATCCAACCCGGTGACTTCCTTTGTATTCTCTCAGCGGTGTTTTATGCGGTCCAGATCTTATTTACTGGAAAGGCAGTCAAAGAATGTGATTCACTGAATATTGGGATCTTGCAGTTGGGATTTGCCGGAGGGTTTGCTATAGTGTTATCAGCACTGTTCGAGACGCCTTCGCTGCCTTCAACTTTACCGGCATGGATAGCGATCCTCGCACTTGGGATACTCTGTAGTGCCTGCGGATTCATCTTACAACCAATAGCTCAAAAATATACGACACCAACCCGCACCGGACTGATTTTCTCCCTTGAGCCGGTATTCGCTGCGCTGTTTGGTTATTGGTTCGCCGCCGAAAAGCTATCGATGCAAGGGTATGCTGGCGCAGCCCTTGTTCTACTGGGGATTGTAGCATCAGAGCTACTCGGTAAAGTTACTGTCAGTCCTCAGTGGACTCAGAAGAAACCAGAACATCTATAAAATGATTATCTAATACAAAAGGCGTCGTTAGCTATGCAAGCTGAACGACGCCTTTTTATATTAACTTAGATTATCGTATGAATTAATGTCCCATCATCATGGCAGCATCCGCCTTTTGACCCTCTTCGGAGGAGGAATCATTAGCGGAAAGCTTCGGTTTGCGCAGGATAATACTCATGAGTACACCGACTACAGCTATACAGCCAGAAAGGAAGAATACATCATCGAAGCCCAGTACTGCAGCTGTCAAAGGATTGCTTCCTGCTTTCAGTGCTCCCATGTGTACAGTAATTTGACTTGTCAAATAACCTGTTAAACCTGCAACCGCAAAGGCCACCACTACCTGCTGTGCAGCCGCTGTAAGCGATGTGACCCGGCTCACCAAATCACGCGGCGCTGCATTCAGAACATGTGTATTGAGTGGCATCATCGCTATCCCCATCCCAAATCCTAATAAAGCAAGATACATCATAATGGTATTTAAGCTTGTAGTTATCGTAATCCCCGATAGAAGGAATAAGGTAACTGTAATGATGCTCAGACCCACAAATGCCAGCGGGCGTGCCCCTATCTTATCAAACAATTTACCACCAAGCGGCATGCCGATTACACATGCTAAAGCTTGTGGAAGCAGAATTAACCCTGTCTCTAATGGTGTATAAGCCCGGATCTGCTGTAAGTATAGTGGTACAAACAACATGGAACCAAACAATGCGGCTTGCATGACCCAAGTTAAAATAATACCGCGGGTGAAATCTGAGGAACGAAACACACGAAGATCAAGCAGAGGCTGCTTATGCCGCAGTTCAACGATTATAAATAGAATCAGTGCAACACCCCCAACAGATAACCCGAGGATTGCAGGAGTCGATGACCAGCTATTCGCTCCACCTTCATTTACTCCATATGCCAGCATAGAGAACGCAATTGGAGCCAGTATAATACCTAGTATATCGAGATTGCCTTTACCGATCTTCTCCGTCTTGGGTAGATACTTCACACCAAGAATAATACCAACAATCCCAATCGGCACGTTAATCAAGAAGATCCAATGCCAGCTAACATATTCAACAAGCCATCCGGACAATATTGGGCCAAGTGCAGGTGCAAGCAGCATGGGAATCCCAAGCATCCCCATAATCGACCCTCTTCGTTCTGCTGGAGCTAACTTAAACACCATAGCCATCCCAATAGGAGCTACCATACCCCCACCAAGACCTTGGATTACTCGAAAAATAACAAGCTGCGAAGAAGTTTGAGCTATGGAACATAACATGGAGCCAAGAATGAACAACGTGAGCGTCACCAGAAACACCTGTTTAGACCCGAAGCGATCAGTCATCCAGCCTGCGAGCGGTATTACAGCAGCTAAAGCTAACGTGTAGCCTGTAATCGCCCACTGAATCGTTTTTAGATCTGAAGAAAAATAATCGACCAGTTTGGGTATAGCCACATTCACGACGGTGCCATCCAGAATAACCATAATCATTCCGACGATAATAGCAAGAAGCGGGGGGAGGATAGCTCTTAGTGAGAATGGCCGTTCTTCTGTCGGGCTACTCTGAGTAATTGATTTTGTCATCCAGTACTCCACTCTTTTCTCTAATTTAGTTAAATGCTTTAACGATTATTTCAAATTTTAATTTACCTTCGATGAATGTGAAAGTCAACAAATAAAACCCTTTTTTACAATAAAAATACATTGCTTTTACTTTCATCTCAGAAAGTTTATTGAAACAAAAAAAAGACTATGCATAGTCCCTTAGAAATTTCTTCTTAAGGAACGTACGCATAGCCTGTTGTACTAAAACTGTATCAATAATTTCCTCCAAATTATATGGAAGGAAGGTTTCCCTTTAATTCAACAATCTTACCCGACTTATTGAGAACAAACTCAAGGGATGCTTCCGTTACAGCAAAGCCAAGTACACATTGTATGGACATTTGATCTTCTTTTTGACTACTTTCAGTAGACTTTATGCCATGGTAAGTACCAGCTCGTGCAGTGAAATCAGCCCAATATTTCTGTAAACCCGTAACGGAAAGCGAACGCTTCATTTCATCACTAAAGAATCGATTCTCTAATTCTTGAAATTGTCCAGTGCTCAGCAGTCCCGCTATCACACTAGCTGTAACCTCGGGCGCATAAACTTCCACTAGATTAGCTTCTGCATTATAAGAGGTTACCAGTCCAGCACTAGTGAAAAAAGAGAGCGGAACATATAAGTGTTCCTTCTTAAGCACAACTGCATCCTTAAAATCTCTTTTTGCTGTATCATTAATGGTAATGTGGTCGTCTCCAACTTTATATTCAATCTTTTGTTTGACTCCACTTAATGTAATGGTGTCTGTGCTTTTTTGATAAGTGGTCTGATATTTTAAGACGCTTGATGTCTCTCTAAGAGGAAGCAGGACCGTAGAACCGTTTGTATAGGCTGAATACAGATCTGATTTCAGAACCTGACCATTTAAAACCACCTTCACTTCACTAGCATCTGCCCAAGCCGTAGAATAGGTAGTTCCTCCAAATCCATTTACCAATAATAGTACACTTAACACCACAACAACCGCGATTTTGTTCATCCGTTCGAAACCTCCCTTTTTTTGACTATTAGTATTATGTGCGTTTCCAGCATCTGCTAATCCTAATGGTAATCAAGCTTAACAAAAAAAGTGAATTGCTTCTTACATGGACTTTCAAGTTCTAGGTTATTCCACTTTGAAGTCAAAATATTGTTTAGGATAAGGTTCCTTGATCAACGTAAAATGCCACCATTCCTTACTGTAAGGTTTAAATCCTTGTTTTACCATCGCCTCTTTGAGAATTGCCCGATTTGCTTTCTGAGTCTTGTTAATTAAGGACGTATCGTAATAGGAGATATCTCCGAAAAAATCAAACGGGCTGCCCATATCTACCTCAGCTCCCGTTTCTTTATTTACGATCGTTAAATCGATGGTGCTGCCTCTGGAATGGCCTGATTTTTTAGCTATAAACCCGAGTTTGAATAGATTACGTTTATCCAGTCGCGGATAATATTGCTGTTTCATTTTAGTATCTACGACATTCTGTGACCAGCTTACAAAATGATTCACTGCCGTCTGAGGACGATAAGCATCATAAATTTTAAGGATATACCCTTTGTTTGCTAAATCATCACTTACAGCCTTCAAAGCCGTTGCCGCTGTCCGCGAAAATATCGCTAAGGGCGCCTTATAGCCATCGATCCGCTTCCCAACAAAATTGTTGTCCCCGTAATAACGAATCTCAAATTCTGCGGTAGGAATCACTTCATCCAGATAGACAAAACCTTGCGGTAAATGATTCTTCTTCTCCATTTGCATCTGCTGCAGCACGGAGTCTGTTGAAGAGCCGACATAAGCAGCATAAGTACTGCCCATAAACATAGTGTTTGTCCACAATAACAGCACAAGTGTGAAAACTGCGATTTTTGTTCCTCTTAATCCCATTCTCAATTGAGCCAGCCTCTTCTCAGATGTTGTCTTCACATATTCTAATAATTATGAGTTTACGGTTTCAACTAGAAATTTTTCGATTACAGGTGTGAATTTATTATTCGTAGAATTAAGTAATTGCAGCAGCTTTTCTAAAATCGAAAGAATTCTAGTATCGACTTTGCTATCTTTTAGTGCATCCTCATATGCCTTTTTTACTTCTGGTTTAATTACTCGCTCATCATAGTCATATGCAGGTGTATTACTTGTTCCATATAATAAGCGAGACGTTGCAAGGAGAAGTTCTTTTTGAAGAGCGGTTGAACGGTTAGAAGCAGGATATTTCGTCACAAAATCCTCTAGCGCAAGCGCCCTGTTCGTTAACTCGGTCCAACTAATCACAATCGCTGCATCAGAGACACTCGGTTGATTAGATTCGGTGGCCATAATATCAATATATGCTGCAATGTCCTTTGTAACATACGGCTTAAAAATCTTAAATCCCTCATAATGCATCACCGGATAGTACATGCCCTCACTGGTCTCCAGCTTATATCCCTTATCCCGGCCTTCAATTAACACGTTGCGTACGTTGGCATCTTTGATCGTATTAAGGAGTGAGGTATAGGTGAGATTTTTGTTTTTGGAAAAAGCATTATTTATCTCTTTCTGCATCTTATCCGGAAAAACCTTTTCTGAGTATACAGATAAATGAGCCTTCTGTGCATTCTCGAGCTGGAGAGTCATCCGTGTCGCTGTCCAGTTATCCACTACTTTGATGTGGTTAATTAAATAATTACGTGCGGCAGCAAGAGATGTCGGCTTCTGTACATACTGCTGGAATTGATTATAGACTTTTAGCGTTTCCGTTGCCGTTGCGGCAAGTACTGGCTCTATAACCAAAGTACTAAATCCTGTCACTGAACCAAGGGTTATAGCAATACTTAACAAGCTTGCTTTTTTCCAGTTCAATTAATGACCTCCTTATGCCATATATGTAATTGTACTTAATATTTAGACATACGGGAAGATCCTGAACCTAATCCAACGCAGTATTATTATGGACGCCTTCAATATCCTTCCTACGATAAATGCCCATCAAAAGTCCAATAGCAGCATATTCAAACCACACATGACTCCCATAGCTGAGAAACGGAAATGGAATTGAGGTCAGCATCATTCCCCCGCTCAAAACAGCAAGACCATAGGCAAATCTTATAGCAAGAAAAAATGCTAAACCAACAACAAGTGCCTGTCCGTAAGGTTCACGAATAGCTCGTATCGTTAAAAGAAGCTTAATGAAAAGCCAGGTTATAACAGCTACCAGAAGCAATCCACCCGCCCAACCAAAGCAATGAATAAGATAGACTGGCAACATATCGGAGTAGACATACGGCAGCTTTTGTTCTACTGATCCGAATCCGTGACCCCACCACCCAGCTGAACGAATTACTTCACGCATGACTTGATAAATATATCCATAACCTTCCGGATCTAAAGATGGATCTATAGCATTTATGAATCTAGCCAGCAAGTACTCACTATTTAATATAAAAAGTAGTCCAGCTATTGAAAAGAACCCTAACAACACGAAGCTCTTTAACCAATTGCGAATAATCCATAAATACAGTACTAGTGAGGAGACAAGATACAATACTAACTCTGGAAGAGCATTTAAAGAGATAAGCAACAACGCGGGGAGTAACAAAATGCCTACTTCGAACAGCCCGCTTCGCCAAGTTTTCTTGATAGCTGCTTCCCTACGATTTACTAGAATACCTGTTAGCGCAACAATCAGCATAAAAGGACGATAGGATGTCATGTCAGGTAAAATCAAAAAAATCCTAGGACCATAATTCACACCGTTCACTTGCGTTCCCCATCCAATACTCACTAATATCCCTATTATAGAAGTAGCATATAACACCCAAGAAAGTCCTTTTAATCTTCTGAAATCAATGAAGTACAATCCAAACATCAGTACAGTTCCTATGAGTATATTTATGGACTGCCGTCTAAGCGCATTATCTAAAAAAGAACCTTTAACAATATCACTATAGCCAGCATCCACAGAGCCCATTCCGATCAAACTAATCGCGGACAACAAAGCAATAGCTCCAAACAATCCCCAAGGAACTCGTGGTTTATGTATTTGGTGAAGTTCCTTCCCTAACGTTTGCGGATTACCCATTTGTGCGATTGCCCAAGCTATTGCTTCATCTCGGAGCATGCCGGTCGCTTCTTTTTCACAGATCAAATCTTCTAAATGACTGGCTAATTCTTGGCGTATTTCTGGATGAGTTTTTTTCGCTTTAATCTCTGCACATACTTCGTCCAAAAATTGCTGCTGCCTTTCTTTCATCATACATTCCCCTCTCCCAGAACAGAATCAACTGCACCTTTGAACATAACCCATTCTGCCCTTTTCTCTTTGAGCTTCTCTTTACCTTCATCCAGAATTCTATAGTACTTCCGCTTCCTTCCGTCTACCTCCATCCAATAGGCTTCAACCCAGCGTTCACTTTCCATCGCATGCAGGATCGGATATAAGGTTCCTTCTTTTAATGAAAAAATGCCCTGTGATCTCTGCTCCAACGCTTTGATCAGTTCATAACCATATAACGGCTTCTCCAGTAAAAGAGTCAGAATCAACGTGCCTGTACTGCCCTTCAGCATTTCTTTACTTACTTTCAATGGTCTGCGCCTCCTGATTACTAAAGTCCAATGATTAATATTTGAATATCCTGTTATATTAATTATCCTTCAATACCTAGAATAACTATACATCGTAAATCTATGTATGTAAAATCCAGGCTTATTGGTTACTCTGACATGTATAATATTACGTAAAAAACAACATTAGAAAAAATTAAACGACGATCGCTCCACGGTGTTCTGCCGATGGGTGATCGTCGTTTTTCTAAATACCTCTATATAATAATCAATCCTCCTACTTGTAATCAAAATATATTTATCCAATATATGTTGACACAATATATATTGGTCCGATATATTATAAGCGTGATATACAAATATTTCTAAACAACAAGGAGGTTCTGTTTTGAACAGTCAGGATGTTATTTTAGGCATGCTTATGAAAGAATCGAAGACTGGTTACGAAATAAAACAGTTATTGGAGGATGTATTCTCTAATTTCTATAGTTCTAGTTATGGAACGATTTATCCCACACTTGCCCGCATGGAAAAGGAGGGTTTGATAACTAAGGAAAATGTGCAGCAGGAAGGTAAGCCTAATAAGAATCTTTTAAACATCACGGATAAAGGAAGAGATAGTTTTAACGCCTATTTACTAGCCCCACTAGAGGCTGACAGTATTAAGAAATCTGATTTTATGATGAGGCTATACTTTGGTGAATTTGTTGGGTATGACAAGGTGATTCTTTGGTTGAAGCAAGCACAGGAAGAATCACAACAGAAGTTAGATCAATTACTTGAGCAGTATTCACTTTATAAAAATACAATGCATCCAGCACAGATCATCTGTATCCAAATTGGCATAGAAGAATATAAAGCAAAGCTCAAAATCATTGCCGAAGGATTGTCAAACATGGAGCAGTTAGTGCTTACAAAGTAAGTTTTGTACGTACCAAGTGAAGAGGTAACGCTCAAAAAACTTTAGGAGGAATTGTTAATGAAAACAATTTTTATAACAGGTGCTTCGTCTGGCATTGGGAGAACTACAGCAAAACATTTTGCTGAAAGAGGATGGAACGTCGTAGCCACGATGCGTTCACCTGAACAAGAAAGTGAACTTATTACACTTGATAATGTATTGGTTTTACAGCTTGATGTTGAGAAATCAGACACAATTCAACCTGCGTTAGCGGAAGCGATTAAGCGGTTCGGTAAAATTGACGTTCTTCTCAATAATGCTGGTTATGGAACAATGGGTCTTATAGAAGTAGCTACAGATGAGCAGATCAGAAGACAGTTTGAAGTGAACGTGTTTGGTCTTATCAGTATGACTAAAGCCATATTGCCACATTTTAGATCGAATCAAGAGGGTTTACTGATCAATATCTCTTCTATGGGAGGGAAAGTAACCTTTCCTACGATGTCTCTGTATCATTCAACTAAATTCGCCGTAGAAGGTTTTTCTGAATCCGTATCTTATGAATTAGCATCACAGAACATTAGAGTTAAGTTAATTGAACCAGGTGCTATTCAAACGGACTTTGGTGGAAGATCGATGGAGTTCTTTTTTAATGATGCATTAACGGATTATAAACCCTTTACTACTGCATTCTTGGGTAAATTAGGTGAGATGGAAAACCAACCTTCCTATGCTTCACCTCCAGAAATTGTTGCGGAAACAATATATCAAGCCGCCACTGATGGGACAAGTCAATTCCGGTACATTGTTGGAGAAGATGCAAAAATGCTCATTCAAATGAAAGAAAATACAGATGAACAAGAGTATCTGACTAATATAGCCCAGCATTTTTCTTAAAAAGAAGTTAGGTGGCGGACGCTTCTCGGTATTCTACCGGGGAGAGGTCCCTCTTTCTTGTTATGAGTAAAAAAATCCCCTCCGATTAACAGTGGTATGTTCATACGTACATGAACCTTCTCCACTATCTACCGTAAGGGGATTTTACAAGCTTAAGGATTAATGCATAGGTGTATTCATTTTATGATCAACAACTACTCTTTTTACGAAGAACGCAAGAATTAGACCTACAATTGCCATACTCATTCCGAAAATAAATGCATTTTGCACACCTTGCGTGAACGCAGGCAACATATTAGCCGGATCGGCTGGATCAGCCACAGTCTTCAAATAACTCTTAGAACCTGCAGACATAATGCTGACAGCTAATGCAGTACCGATCGCACCAGCAACCTGCTGCAATGTATTCATGATCGCTGTACCATCAGGATATAATTCTAGCGGCAGCTGGTTAATTCCGTTGGTTTGTGCAGGCATAAATACCATCGACACACCAATCATAAGCGTACTGTGAAGTACGATTACGAATACGACTGTAGAAGCTACAGTAATACTGGAGAAGAACCATAAAGCTGTAGCAGCAATAATCAGGCCTGGAATAACAAGCCATTTAGGACCGTATTTGTCGAACAGACGACCCATGATTGGGGACATCAGTCCGTTAATAATTCCCCCTGGAAGTAGCAGCAAGCCTGCCTTGAACGCTGTATATCCCTGACCCTGTTGAAGATACATTGGAAGAATCAACATGGATGATAGGATAACCATCATACAAATAAATACCATAGCCACACCAATGGAGAACATTGGATATTTAAAAGCACGCAGATTAATCATAGGCTGCTTCATCTTCATTTGGCGCAAGCCGAACAATAAGAGTGATACCACACCTACTACGATAGCTATGATTACTTTTGGACTTCCCCAACCGGCTTCTTCACCGGCGCTGCTGAAACCAAACACGATTCCACCAAACCCGATCGATGATAATGCTATGGAGAGGATGTCGATCTTCGGCTTCGTTACCTTCGTTACGTTCTGCATGAAGAGGATTCCGAATATCAATGCGATCACCAGGAAGGGCAGTGACAGCCAGAAGATCCAGTGCCAGCTAAGACTTTCAATTAGAAGTCCAGCAATAGTAGGACCGATCGCTGGCGCTACCATGATAACCAAACCAATCATCCCCATCGCGGCACCACGTTTTTCAGGAGCAATGATGATAAGGATCGTATTGAACATAAGCGGTAATAGAAGCGCTGTACCCATTGCTTGTACCACACGCGCTGTTAATAGGAACTCAAAGCTAGGTGATACTGCAGCTAGAAACGTTCCTAGTATTGAAAAACATAATGCAGCAACAAACAACTGTCTAGTCGAGAACCACTGAAGCAGCATACCCGAAATCGGTACTAGAATTCCCAGTGTAAGCAGATAAGCTGTCGTTAACCATTGTGCTGTTGCTGGAGTGATTTGAAGGACATTCATAAGATCACTTAAAGCTACATTTAGTGCGGTTTCACTGAACATTCCGATAAATCCTGCAAGTAGTAATGAGACTAGAATCGGAATGGTTTTAAACTTCTTTACTTCCTTTTGTTGCTTTCCTTGCATAGTTGCTTCCACTCTTAATCCCCCTGATGTTCTTATCTATTGTCTCTCTCTAACCAAGTATTGCTGGGATAATCTTCGCCGCCGCGAGAAGCGGCTGTTCATCCCGTAAAGTCAGCGTCTGAAGAAGCGCTCCTTCAAATAATGAGACTACTACTGAAGCCTTATCGGCTGCAGTGTTGCCCTCCACACCTTCTTCCAGAAGGCGTTTCTTGATCACATCCTGCAAGTCCATAAACACAGATTTACATGCAGCCCGCAGCTCCTCACTAATACAAGAGGTCTCCGCCGCTAACCAAAAACTGAACGGAACGATCCCCTCAAATGAAGATTCTACTGCTTTCATAGCCATTCCTAGAATAAAGTCCTCCATTGCTTCAGCTGCACTATTGCTGCTCTCCATATGACAGTTCAGCTTCTGAGCGACTGTTAGACTATTCCGGTTAATGCATGTTAAAGCCAGTTCTTCTTTACCGTGAGGGAAGTAGTAATAAAGAGATCCCTTCGGTGAATCGCTGTCTTTAATAATCTGATTTAATCCTGTTGCATGATATCCCTGAGAAAAAAATAATTTCGAAGCGGTGTCCAGAATCGCCTCACGCGTATTCGGCTTGTTCGACAAGCTGACACTTCCTTTGCATTATAACAATTGGTCTACATAATAAAACCATATTTTTAAGAGATATGTCAACATATAAATTACTTAAATTCAAAGTAATTTGGTGGAAGTACGGTAGTCAGGTTACCACCATCTGCTCAGTACATCATGTTACCCCATCGGACTCAGATGCAGCTATTTGCGCTAAAACTGGCTTTAAGATACATTATCGGACCTGAGCGACACTACTTCACTAAAATGGAGTAGTTTCCATCTATTTTTGAGCACCTAGCTGCATTGGAGTCCGATAGTTAACCCTCACCGGGAAAATAATTAGCCTCTCGCCCACTTTATCCGCCCGAAATTATCTACTTCCCAATCCCTCATCCTCAGCGTATATTATAATTATTCCAATGAGAAAGGTGTGAATTTATGCAGGACGTGCCTAAAGGAATTCCACGGCCATTAGTAAAGACTAATCAGGCGTTTATCGTCATTTCAGTAATATTAACATGGCTAACAGGACAGCACTGGATCCTTGCGCTGCCCTTGTTCGCCGGATTGCTTGGCCTCTCGTTCGGTTACAATCCCATTATTAAGCTTGCTGGTAAGTTTCTGACCAAAGAACGTTCGCACTATGTACTCGAAGACTGGTCACAACAACAGTTTAACCAAACCATTGCTGTCTTCTGCCTAGCAGGTGGTCTGATCAGCTTCTTCGCTGGCTGGACGATTGCTGCTTATATTTTCACAACGCTCGTTGCAGTGGCGGCTACGGTTGCGATTTTTGGTTTTTGCATCGGATGTTTTATCCATTATCAGTGGAGAATGTACAATTACAGACGTAAACAAAGCACAAATTAAATCGCAAAACCCCTAATCCCGTTCTTCTCCAACAACATCCCAACGATGACGAAACTTTAACAATCGTGGATGAAGTGATGGTGGTGCTGATGTCAGCAATAACCGAATCTTTACAATCCACTCTTCAAATGAGGAATATGACGCAAACTGATTTGCCACCTCAGGCGTTAAATACAAAAAAATCGGCGAAGGATAGATTTCAACAAGATGCCGAAGCGCCGAATCGAGCGGAGTATACTTCTTTCGCTTCCCTTCCAAGCTCTCTACCGTGATGAAGCTACGTCCTTGTTCCCTTTTCCACTCATGCAGCCGGTCTTCACGCTTATAATAAGCGCTCACCGGCTCTTTTGTCATTCGTCTCACCGTTTCTTCATGAAGCGGATACAGCACTAGCTTAGTGAAACGCCGATCTGCTGCAGTCTTTGCTGCGATTTCAAGTTCCTGATCGGTGATATGCTCAAAAGAATCGTAAAACACTAACGTCCCTTTACGTTGTTCAACGGGTGGCTCATAGCCGTAGGGAACATGCTGAATGTCTCTTTTCAATGAAACCCCTCCTGCTTGTTCTATTCATTAATCATATCATGTGACAACGGCAGGGCTATCATTCTTATCTTGCAGCTGAAGACGAACTGTTGATGAAATCCTGAACTTTTAAAATTAGAGTGGGATAAATCAATGGATAAGTTAGATTCGTTGGGATATCAGTAAATCCTTTGATTTCCGCCATCTCATATGGTGGGAGCTCTGCGAATTGTTCCACATTTGCAAAAAATAGTTTTCCATAACTCCCAGGTGCATCATCCATGGTTACCTTATAAATGGTTATCGGGACAATAGAGAATTGCTCCGCTCCCGTTTCCTCAAATAACTCTCTAGCCGCTGCCTGCTCCGGTGTCTCGCCTACTTCTATATGACCTCCGGCAAACTCCCACGTCGAACGATCCTGATGTCTTGCTAAGATCCATTCTTCACCATGCTTAACCATAATAACAACGTATTCTAAATCAACTTCTTTTTCCTTTTCAAGATTAAATAAGCTTATCAGCAATTCTATCCCTCACTTTCCCACTGCTTCAGATACTCCCAGCCTCATCCCAAGCTAATTTAAATGCTGCTACACTCTGAAACCGCTCCTCCCGCTCCAAGCTGACTGCCCTTAAAGCAACATCGTATTGGGCTTTGCTCGCTTCCCATTTTGCAAACGATCGATCGGAGGCTCCTCCTAAAAGAACAAATGCAGTGGCACCCATATTGAATACATTTGTAACTTCATCAATCGGTGCATCTAAAATAAATTCTTCCGGTGACTTGAATCTTGATGAGCCCCAGAAGTTCTCGCCCAGATCATTTACAGTAGGCTTAAGTCTATAAAAATCAATATCACAAATCCTTGTTTCATCGTTCGCAAAATCATACAGAATACTTCCATCATAAAAATCCACTGCTACATAACCCTGCAACTCAACAAGCTCATGAAACGAAAAGATCACGTCTAAGGACGCTAAACGTTGTTCAACAGATAACTGCTTATAGCGGTAAAAAGGCGACTCCGGATGGCTCAGCTTAGCTTCACCCGCAAAAAGCCAATGTGAATGTAAACATTCACCTGCAAACCATTCAAATACCGCTGCATACCCCGTCCCAACTTCAAAATGTGACACCAAATTGATCAGCGATTTAGATTCAAGTTCGTTATACAACGGGATAGCTTCAATTAAACGGCTAACAGCATCCAAGGGATTCCCGTCGAAGGTCAAAGGCTTTGCCCCAGCAAATTTCACAAAAAACTTCTGCCCCTCCTTCTCCACACCAAAAGAAAGATTTCCAGAGTCCTGCTGGTCAAACACTTTAAACACCACACCTAGCTTTGTTAACCATGCAAAATCATAAGGCTCTTGCAATTGAAAACTTACCGCGTCAATTTCATATGTATATTTTTTTTCGCTCAACTGTACCTCCGCATTTACTAATTTAAGTTAGTTCTATTTTCATAAAGATTCCGGCGATGGTTGTTTCCTGTGGACCGGTTCTTTTGACAATCTCATATGGCTTAAATCCTAACCTGGAATATAATAACATCCCTTTGGTATTTACATTATGACAAACCAGATGTAACTCATGAAGCTGTAGGTCCTCTTTAGCAGCAGCCAGCATGGTATGGATCAAATACTCCGCGGCTCCTTTACCTCTATAATCGGGTGAAATAATAACATTCCCCAGCCAGTACAACTCTTGATGTTGTTGGTAATATAAATTGGCGTATCCGATGACTTGGTCGTGTTCATTTAGAATCACTGTTTGCTTATCCCGGCCTTGTGCAGCCTGCTCTAATTGTTCGGAGGTAAGTGGATATTCCAGCTTGGGCGACATAAAGAACACTTCCGTTGAATCTTTAGGAAAAGCACATATTGCGGCATAGTCTGCAGATACTGCTTTTCGATAACTGTAATTCATTTCATTTCCTTCCTTCTTAACTTCATTCATGTTCTTGTTCGATATTTAATCACTAGAATAATAACCAGCAGCACAACACATAGGGACATCGTATTCGTAATTAAAAAAGCTAAACCTACTCCCGTAACCGCCAAACTGATCGCGTAAGCTTCCATTAGACTAATCCCAAGCAGCATTAGCAAATACGACTTTAAATTCAAATCAGCTACGGATTTGGATTTCAAGATCTGAACAATCTGAGGAATCCAACCTAAAGACAGGATCACTCCACCTATTAATTGCATGACTGCAAACATAACAGCACCTCCACGGATTGTATTACTGTTGTATTCCGGGCGGCTCAGTCTGGTTCCAATTCATTTCAAAATAACTGAAGCTTACTATAGGCATAAGAGGCGGCACCAATAGTACCCGCCCGATTCCCAAGCTCTGCTTGAACAATTTTGCACTTACTGCTGGATAGCTTCAATGCATGCTGACTTACTGTTTCTCTTACAGGTTGGAGCAATTTATCGCCCGCAGCAGCCATCCCTCCACCTACAATAATTAGATCAGGATTGAGAATATTCACCACATTTGCTAATCCAAATCCAAGGATAGTGCCGGTCTCCTGCATAACCTCAATGGAGAGGGCGTCTCCGAGTTCGTAAGCTTCAGATATCATTAACGCGGTAATTAGCTCTTCTTGATCATTCGTCCACGTCTGAATCATACTGGTTCGGCCTTCCTTTAGCATCTCTTTAAACGTATTCACCATGCCAATAGCGGAGACATATCTACCTAGGCAACCCGAGCTCCCGCATTTGCAGGGACGTCCGTTTCTGTACATATTCATATGTCCGATTTCACCAGCGCTGTAGGCCGTGCCGTAGATTACTTTTCCGTCGTTCACGATACCCGATCCTAATCCTGTTCCCAAGGTAATCAGAACCAGATTGTTGTAACCTCTACCTGCGCCTTGCAGCCATTCTCCATAAAGATTAACCCTCACATCATTATCAATAAAAACAGGAAAGTCATAGAACGCTCTCATCTCGTCAACAACATTTACATGCTCCCAATCCGGAAAATTCGGCGAGAAAAAAGAAACTCCAGCAACTGGATCTAATAATCCGGGCACTCCGATTCCCATACCTACTACTAAATCAAATGAAATATTTGCTTCAACAGTAATCAGACGTACAGCTTCTCTAATCCGTCCCAGTACATGTGATGGCCCTTTAGCTGCCTCAGTAGGTGTAGATATTTCTTTTACAGCTATAAAATCGGTATCGTACATTCCTGCTTTGATATTCGTTCCACCGAGATCAATCCCAATAATATATCGTTTCATAAGAACCTCCAGAATTAGAAATAACTTACCCTTTCATTATGAATGCCTGAAGGCTGAAACTATAGAGTAAACATACAAGTTATATGATAAAGTTCCAACATTTCTATTACAAATGACTTCTACTAACTGTCGCTTCTATTTCGGCTAACATCAGTCTGTTCACACCCATCTTAATCTGATTCTCAGTGAGATTGGAATAGCCTAGTAGAAACACTGGACCCTTAGGTTTGCTCTCCAGAAAATAAGAAGATGCAGGATATACGCGAACACCGTAACGTAGCGCCACTTCAGCAATGCGATTCTCCTCGGCATCCGACTCCAACTCAATCAATAAATGTAGTCCAGCTTCCTCGCCATAATATCGCACACGACTTCCAAATTCCGTATTCAAACTGTTTACGAGACAGGCTCTGCGTGAGGCATACAGCTTTCCCATCTGCGTAACATGCCTTGCATAGTGACCATTCTGAATAAATTCTGCTAACGCTTCCTGGTCCAGAGCAGAAGACATTCGATCTGTAATCCATTTAACAGCTAAAAAAGGCTGAAGCAAAGCCGGAGGCAACACAACATAACCTATCCGCAGAGAAGGAAATAATACTTTACTAAAACTGCCTACATAAATAACTCGCCCCTCAGTATCTAGCCCAGCAAGCGCGGATAATTTCGGACCCTCGTACCTATATTCACTGTCATAATCGTCTTCAATAATAAAAGCATGATTCGCTTTCGCCCAATCCAACAACTGAACTCTTCGCTTCAAAGACAGCGTTGTCCCTGAAGGGAACTGGTGAGAAGGAGTAACATAGACTAGCTTTGGCGTTTTTTTAAGATTACCATCTTGATCGTTATCACTGTTTGTTTGGAATTGTTCTACGCAGATGCCATCTTGATCTACCTTAACAGGTAAGACCTCTACCCCAGCAAAAGAAAAAATTTCACGTACAACGCTATGTGATGGATCTTCAACAATGACATGATCACCTTTAAACAAGAATATCCTCGATAAAATATCGAGCGCTTGCGTAGCCCCAGACGTAATCACGATTTGTTCCGGAACAACGGGCATAGACCGTGTGGAACGTAATAAACGTGCGATCTCTCGACGCAATCCCAGTGAACCCTCCGCAGGGCCATAACCTAACGTATCCGGAGAAGCACGGCGGCAAGCATTCATTAGGGCCTTTTGCCATTGATCCATAGGAAACGCGTCCCAAGCAGGAACACCATGTCGAAAATCGCAAAACACCGGATTCAAATGATCCACTTCTCTAGTAGACGGTGGGTTAAGTGCAAGGAAATCATGTCCCTTCGTTACAAAATTGTAAGGGCTCTCATAAACCTTTGTCACTTTCTCCTCCAACGTCAACTCCGCAATAAACGTTCCCGCTCCTTTTCTCATCTCCAGATACCCTTCTGCCTGTAGCAGCTCATAGGATTGAAGGACCACGCTTCTGGATACGCCAAGCTGGTTAGCTAAAGTTCTAGACGGAGGCAGGGGGTCACCCCCGCTTAAAGCTCCTGAATGGATAGCATTTCGAACTTGCTCGTAAATTTGACGGCTAAACGGAATCTGTCGTTCTTTATCGATTGTGATCAGCAAATCATGCTTCATAAGAGGTCCTCCCCTTCTGTTCCGACTTTTGTTCAAAAATAAAGGGTAAGCATTTTTACGAGTAGTGCTGCGGAAACAGAGCCTAGAATCACGAGGAGCAGCGGAATTTTTCTAATTAATACCAGTATAACAGCGACAGTCCCTGATGCGATACCCACAAGATTAACATCTGGGTCTACCTGAATGATTCCAGGTACCGTTAGCGCACTAAGAACCGCTATAGGCAAATACTCTAGCATCGCTTGAACTTTGGAGGGTCCATTCGAATGATTTGTAAGTAGCAAAGGCACAAAACGAAATAAAAATGTAATAACAGCCATACCCACAATGATTAAGATAGTCATAGGGATACCCCTTTCTCCGCTTGAACTCGCACTCTAAACAAGGAGCCCACTGCCATGCCGATTATCATAGCTACAAGGATCGAAGAGTTTCCCAGCAAGGGGTGCAGCAGCCATGATGATCCTGCAGCTGATATCCATATAGCCATATTCCGTAAGCTGCCTTTCAATTGAGGTACAACAAGTGCAATCAGCAAGGCGTATAATGAAGTATTTAGCGCCGGTAAATAAAAAGCTGGAATATAGGAAGCAAGGGTTATCCCTGAAGCCGTAGCTAGCAGGTTAGCGACATAGGGAGGGATTTGTAAGCCCAGCAAATAAGGAAGTTCTAGGGGTTGGTTAGATTTTTCATTCACTGATTTAGGGTTTGCTTTCTTTCGAGTGAGCATACTAACTGCGTATACCTCTTCTGTTAAACTAAAGCCAATCCAGGTTCGCGCAAGATAGCTAATATTACGATTTAACTGCCCTCCAAAGGATAAGCTGATAAACAAATATCTTAGGTTAATGATCAGCGTAAGCAGTAAAATTACTGGAGCGGCTGCTCCTGCGGCAAGCATTTTTACACCTATAAATTGACTAGCCCCCGCAAATACTAGCGCTGACAATAAGAATACCTCCAGACTACCGAGACCTAACCCCTTACCGACCAATCCAAACGTAAAGCACGCAGGAATAAATCCTGCAACGATTGCGACGGAATCTTTAAGTCCTGTTCTAAACAGTTCTTTCTGATCATTCATAAGTTTCTCTCTCCCTTATCGTTGTCCTAGAGAGAGCATACTTGGATACCGATCCAGTGGAAATGACCGCATGGGTGCGTATGTACCATACCAATTTCTTTTCTCATAAAAAAGACCGCCCTCTAAGAGAACGATCTTTAATGAAGCTTTATACCTCCAGTGGACTTTCAACAATCTCGTTAATTTCCTGTACGATCTGCGATCTAATCTGATCTAATCGATTAATGTTCACGGTAGAAGCATAAATTTGCTTTAACGCATCAAGGAATACCTTTGCGTCTGTCAGATGCTGTGTGGACTGTTTCATGGTGCTGGAGTACCGTTCTTTAATGCCGGCTATAGCTTCGGAGAATGCTTCATCTGTACCAGGTTGTATACAACGCGAATACATATCGACAATCTCATCAGTGACACGATCTGGATAATACTCATGTGGAGCCGTGCTATCAAAAATAGCAAATCCAAGCTCACGCACAATAATCATATCAAGGCTATTTGGATCGAAGCCACAGTGGTAAATTTCAACATCGTAGCCACGCTTGATGCCTTCAGCCGCTATTTTTTTCAACAGTGTTGATTTTCCGGAGCCCGCACGTCCTTTAACCAAATATCTTTTTAATCCTGCGGTTAGATTAGGAACAAAATCCACTGCCCCCTTAGGCGTCGCCGCCCCTAAAAAACGATGATCTATCCGGCTGGAATGTTCAGATTTCTGATCATCATACAAAAGCTTAATATACTCTTGTGTCAGCTCATCAGCTGCTTGAAAATTCATTGTCGCGATATATATCGCTTCCCATTCGTCATGAATGCGAAGGGCTTCAGCAAAACCAGCGTAAGCAAAATCATGCTCTTGGCTGATTGCAGCAACTAATTTATCGATTTCCAACTTGTGCTGGCTTAACTGAAACAGATCAACCGCTTGCTCTAAATCTACGAACACGATAGTCTCTTCAGGAAGATCAGGGTTAATTACACGCGGAGCAGCTCCATCAAAGATTCCTACATTTAATTTGGGAATAACGACACCGTCTAGTGAATCGTTATCTGATGCAGTGTGGATGAACCAAATCTCATAGCCTTGTTGATTCAACTGCTCTCCGATTTCTCTAATTAGTTTGGTCTGCCCCGTTCCGGGACCTCCTTTTAATACAAACAGACGTGTTAAACTTTGCAATGACGACTCATAGAGATTGTAAAAGCCGTGAGCCGTATTGCCGCCAGCAAAGAAATTGAGGATTGTTCCGTTCATAATCGCACACCTTTCCGGGCTAATGTCATGGTTCATAATTCATCGTATTATTGACCGCTGGGAAAGGTGACACTTTAAGTGAGATGTGGTCTTACTTCATAAAATGATCCATAAATCTCTTAATGACTGGAACATCAGGAGGTGACAACTCGCTAGGCAATTTTCCATAATTAAAAAAACGGACTTCTTGTACTTCAATTCCATCTTCTTTAAGCACACCGTCAAATTCCGTACTTAGATAAGCGGCTACTACATTATATACTTCATCACCGTTTGGATATTTGTAATAAAGTTCTTGTCCAGAGAACATGTCAAACAATTCAAGTCCTCTGGCCTGTAAACCTGTCTCCTCAAAAAGTTCCCTTTTGGCAACCTCTTCCAAAGTCTCCCCAAGCTCCATTGAGCCACCTGGCAATCCCCAGCAACCGTTGTCCGTTCTACGTTGTAAGAGTAATTGCTGTTCGCTACACAACAAAACACAGGCTCCTGCCATAATAAGCGGCCTGGTACCCACATGTTTTCTTAGCTCCATAATATAATTACTCATTAAACAGCACCCTCTCCTTAATGCTTATATTTTTTTGTTCTTTTCCAGAAATTCATCTTCAGTAAGTCCAGATCCGATCATCATCCTGCCAATAATAATTGCTGTAATCTATATCTCGCATAATACACTCCGGAAAGTAGTTATTTTAGTCTGTTGATATACTTAAATGCTGTTGAAGTTTTGAATAATCATAAATATCCACAATTGCACCGTGTTCAAAATTAGGTTTAAACAAAAACTCAATGATTTGTTGTGCTGTTTCCTGTGCTGTTGTGAGCATCCCAGTTTCCTTAACTACCTCAAATATCTCTGCTGATGGAAATGTTGATTTATCCTGGCTTCTAGCCTCTCTTTGCAGATTGGTATCAATCATTCCTGGCCAGATCGATACAATTCCAACTGGTGTTTTGGAGTGATTTTGTTCTAGTCCCACACATTGTGAAAAAACATCTAACCCAGCTTTTGCTGCTGAATACAGACTCATGCCAGGATGATGATTCTTAGCAGAAGAGGATGATATATTTAAGATCCTTTTGTCGATTAGATGACCATTCGTATGCTTTATAAACATTGAGGTTAGTATAATAGGAGCTAATAAATTCACATTTATATTTCCCGTTATTTCATCAACCCTTGCTGTATCAATAAATGAGACAGGAGAAATCATTGAAGCGTTATTAATAAGGTAGATTCCCTCCGCTTTTGACACGTTAATAGAATTGAAAATACTCCCCATCAGAGATTCAATCAGATGAATGTGATTCAAATCAAATTCATAATAGGTTATATTACTACTTTTGCTTACTAAACTCTCATTTCTTTCACGTGAGATACAAAACAGATAGTGATCAGGAGAGACTAGTTGTTCTGCTATTGACTCTCCAATTCCTCTTGAAGCTCCTGTAATAATGAAGTATTTCATAAGGGCAATCCTCCTCGAATTGTAACCTGATACTAATACCAACTACTAGAGTATCACATTTAAAGAATCACCTTGTCAAATACATCCATTACGTGCATGTTCTACCTAATATAAAAAAAGCTACCTCATGGTAGCTCTATGAATCTTGATTACTAGATGTTTATTTCGTTTTTGGAACATGAAAACCATTGTTTTGCGCGTAATTTTCAATACTCCAGATGCCGATTCCCTGCTCTCTTGCTTTATCCTGAATAGCTCTAAATTGATCTACGTATTTCGTATTAGGTGCAAATACATATGCCACACGTGCATAACCCTGCTCTAGCAGAAGCTCATTAAACATTTTGCCATCGATATAGAGATAACAGAGTAGACGACCATATTTATCTCGTTCTGTTACATCCAGTTCAATTTGCACATCTTTATTGGTAAGCATCTTTTTGGCATAATCAGAGGCTTCTATCGAAAATGGTTGTGGCTCAGGAATATTCGGATTAACGGATTCAGGAGTATCAACTAGTAACAATCGAATAGTTTCTTTTTTACCGTCGATCGTCAGCTTCATGGTGTCACCATCAACTACCCGTGTTACCTTAGCATCTAGTAAACGTCTATTGTCCTCTACTGTATTCTTTGCGGTAGCATCAGATTTAAGCTCAGGACTCGTAGTTATTGCTGGAACAGGATCTGAAGCAGACTGCTCTACAATAGTGCAACCGGTAACGGTTCCTAGTAGGAGGATGATGGCCATGCAGATTTTCATAAGATACATTTTACTCATAAATAAACCTCTTTCTTAAACATATGTAATAGCTTCATGGGGTCTAATTAAAATAAAGCAAAACCGTGAAAAACACAAGTTTGTATTACTTAATATAGAAAACAACGACAACTATGTACCAGAAAAATAAGATACATGGCTGTCGCTGTTTTATTAAAATTATAATCTCCGTTAATCACCCAGCTTAGCTTCTGCTACGTTTAAGTTGGAAATTTTTATTTTGATTATGATCGATAAGAAAGCAAGCAGGGAAAAAATAATCCCAATCCAAATGAGTTCATGTATACCTGAGCGAGAAATAAACCAACCACCGATAGAAGTACCTATTGTAATTCCAAGATTGGAGAATGAAATAAACAAGCTGTTACCAAATTCGGGAGCTTCTTTCGTCTCGCTCGTTAACCATGCTTGACTGATAATGAGTCCGCCGGAATGCACTACCCCCCAAATAATTATGATAATAATCATTGGAATGAAATAAGATCCTAGAAAATAAACGTAGAAGTAAGTTACCGCATATAGCAGAGGAAACATGATGACGGTCTTTGGAATGCTTTTATGTAAAAGGCCCCCAAATAAAAAATTCCCAAAAATCATGACTATACCAAAGGTCATTAACATGATACTAATCCATGACCCATTCATATGTGTTACTTGACCAAGATACTCAGCAAAGTAACTATATACAGAAAACATCGCTGCAAATATAAAAATAACTGTCACTATATTTAACCATAATAGGGGTTTACGTAATATACCAAGCTGCTTGCCATAAGACATTTTTTCTTTAACAGGCATGGAAGGAAGCCAAGCGAGTATCCCTAAAAAGGCAATTATACTTACAACAGCACCAAACAGAAAACCAACTTCTAACGATATTTTGTCCGCGAGATAAGAAGTCAAAGGCACACCGAAAGCAAACCCGACTGTGATTCCGGCGAAAACCTTTGTAACTGCCTTAGTACTCTTGTCTGGTGGGACAAGTTGAGCAGCGGTCACAAGAGCAACTGAAAAAAAGACGGGATGAAATATAGCAGGAATAATACGGAAAATAAGCATTACTTCAAACATGGTCGTATAAGCATACACAATGTTTGAAATCGCAAAAATAAGTACAGCCGTTAATAGAATAACTTTACGATTAATACCAGAAGCCAGTAATGTTAGAAATGGACCAGAAATGGCAACGACCAAAGCAAATATACTTACAAGCCATCCAGTCTGTGAAGTCGTTATATTAAATTTATGAGTTATCTGTGGTAGAACACCTATAATCCCCATTTCCGTAGTGATAATACCAAATACACCTAAAGCCAGAATAATGATAAGCAACGGGTTAATCTTTTTCATTTTTAAAACAATCCTCCATTTATATTCACATATACAGATTTGTAGATATGTATTATCAAAAAAAGTCTTCCCTCCTCTCATTTATAGTTTCTGTTTAATATACTCGGAAAACTCTTGAATTGTCTTCTCATTCCGACGATAATACGTCCACTTCCCAATTCGCTCAGATTCCAACAAACCAGCTTTTTGCATAGTCAACAAGTAACTCGAGATAACAGACTGTGCAAGTCCCGCTTTAGCTTGAATATCTCCCACGCATATACCAATTCGAAAACTCAGGCCTTGTTGTAAATAAGGCTTTTCATCAAAGAATTCCTCTGGAGTTTTTAACCACATCATAATTTGACTACGTGTCTCGTTAGATAAAGCTTTAAATATCATTAAAGGTTCCATGCGTTTCATTATATCTACTTTTATAGATTTGTAAATACAAAAGCTATTTAGTGCATGAGAAATTTCCAAATTAACCAGCAAAGCAGTACGGATACCCACGAAATAAAACCGAAAATCATCACGATTTTGTTTTCGCTCCATCCGTATTTTAAGCTGAAATGGTAATGAATCGGAGCCATTCGGAACAGCCGCAGCTTAGTTCGTTTATAGTACCAAACTTGTAATATGACCGACAACTGCTCTGCAAAATAGACGAAAAACAAAATCGGAATCAAGAGCTCGACCTTCTCAATGACAGCTAAAATGGAAAGGGAGCCACCGATCGCCAGTGATCCTGTATCGCCCATAAAAGCTCTTGCCGGATAAATATTATAAAGGAAAAGCCCAAGCAGACAGCCGATCATGACAAGGGAAAATGTCTGCACTTCAGGTTTGTCCGAAATCATAAAAAAGAAAAAATACGTCGGAATGGCCACATTGATCAGTAGCCCATCAAGACCGTCGGTAAAATTGATGGCATTTGCGGAGCCCACCACAAACAGCAAAATGATTCCGACATAAAGATACAAAGGCAATTGCAAATAGTGCCCTTGAAATAACCCAATATCGCTCGTCAGGCCGAACGAATGGAACAACACGTACAAAATGGATCCAGTAAAAATAAATTGCAACACTAGCTTTGTGCGACCGGTGATGCCGGACGGATTTTGCCAAAAAGCCTTTTTGAAATCATCCAGAAATCCGACTGAGCTGAACAACAAAAACGTGACGCATAAGAGTAACATTAGAGGTCCGGGATGAAACTGTAACGAGATCGCTATCCCGATAAGCAGGACCAGCCCTGCCATAAGCGGTGTACCACGTTTGGCCTGATGATCTGCTGGTAGCTCGGAGCGAATCGGCTGCGTTAGCCCCAGCCTGTGTAGCGTCCTGATCAACAGCGGCGTAAACATCGCCACTAGAAAAAAAGACAGGCCGGAAATAGCCATAATTCCAAACATATAACAAACTCCCCTCTTTGAAAAGTATCATTTTAACATTTCCACTCCAAGTGTCCCTACTTTTGAACCTAACACACACTCACAAAATTGTTTTGAGAGTTATTAAGATCGCTTGAATTATGTAAAGTAAAGTTTTATCCCTCTCACTTGTATCTTTAGTAAAATGATATATGTAAATAAAATTTTGAAAAAGAGAAAGTATTCTGTTTTTATTTCCTATTTTCGCTCCACATTAAAAAATACTTCCGTTCAATAAATGAAGGACTGCCTATCGGCAGCCCTTCATTTATTGAACATTCTTCACCTTCCAGTAATCGACAATTGTTATCCCAAATAGAATAGAATGGTCCGGTATCAAGCTTTAACCTTAACCATAACAATAAATACAGTACTTCCTTTTAAAAATTCAGTTTCCCGGCTAAATCCCAATTTCTCATACAAACGTATCGCTCTTTCATTAAACTTTGCCACTGTCAGACGTTTTGAGCTTTTCCCGAACATTGAATCCATTTTACTTAGAACAGCTGTGAAAAATAGAGTCCCATTTCCCTGCCCTGTAAATTCTGGTCTCATCCCTAATCCAATGTCTATAAACCCCTGAGAATATGTATATGACTTATTTGGAACCTGCGCTGAGCTTCCTGTACAGAAGAACCCTACTAACTCTTTATTATCATCAAATATGGAAAAATATGATTCAGCAAGCATTTCACTTATGGCTTCAGGCGTTTGTTCATTGTTGTAAAAATCATAAGGTTGTTCATATCGCCAGCTTAATATATTCCTAGCAGCATCAGCATTCAGCTTTTCCATGTAAAGTTTCATTTCGCACCACCTTATGCTCAAAATCAATAGGCACCTATGAGTCTATCTCCGCTAACTCCCGAAGGATTTTCTCTACGTCACCATCAGGATTTAACGCTTCGATCATCTCTTTCGTAATGGCTGCCCCCTCATAAACCTTTGCAATAATCTCTAAGGGGAGCGTGATTTCAAAATAACCTTCAGCAAATTCCACAAAATCTTCAGCTGTGACGAAAATAGTCCCTAGCAAAAAGTCCGAGCCATCTTCTGCCCCCGCTTGAATCTCTACCTTCCCCTTCTGCCACGTCAAGTCATTATTTTCACGCCAAATGCAAAAAGTAACATCATCCTTATTTATCGCCTCATCTTCAAGAAATGACAATAGTGAGGTTGGGACTTCTTCATAGATTCCTGGCCAAACTTCATGTTCGTCGCGCGCATATGGACTTATTTCTGACTCATGATCAAATCCTTTAATTATCGTTCCTTGAGGTGCAAAAATAATAAACAAATCATCACCTGATCCATTATCAATCGATGCTAAGGAAACATTCTTATCGAATTCAGAAACAAACCTATGATAGCGAAGCCATTCCTCTGTGCATAGGACAATATTTAGAGAAGAAAGAATTTTCAAAAGTTTTTTTAATTTTTCGGGTTCTGGTAAAGTATCTATCACATTCATTAATGATTCCTCCCTATTGTATTCATTAATGATTTTAGCATATTGATGAATTAGGAGTGAAAAAAAGACTACCCGAAGGTAGCCTTTCCAACATAACAAGACACTAGCTTAACTTAAGATCCGGCTCCCTTATATCTTCTAACGCCATAACTCCAAGCTAACAGACCAATTCCAAGGAATATCGCACCTACAACTGGCGTCAAGAGAGCAAGGTTTGTCATCTCTTCTCGCTGTAGGAAGAGCGCTGCCGGATAGACTCCGACGAATGCAAACGGTATGATCCACGTGAGTAGTACCTGAATAGCCCGATTGTAGATCGTTACCGGATAACGGCCATAAGTCTGAATGTTATACATTAACGGAAGAATGCCCGTAGGAGCATCCGAATAGAAAGACAATGAAGTCAATGTTGTATAAATCCCAGTATAGATGGCGACGGCACTTAACGTAAGAATGATCAGAGCTGGTATCGTCCACCATTCAAAGGGAAGACCCAGATTACTGCCACTAATAGCCATAATAATAATACCTATGAAAGAGCCCATTAGTGCTGGTGGATCAACATTTTCCAAAAAGATCTGGAATAAATTATGCGCTGGGCGTGTCAGAATACGGTCCATCTCACCTTTAACGATGTAACGCTCACTAAATCCCCATAGATTCACAA
Source organism: Paenibacillus sp. FSL R5-0345 (assembly GCF_000758585.1). Taxonomy (NCBI): domain Bacteria; kingdom Bacillati; phylum Bacillota; class Bacilli; order Caryophanales; family Paenibacillaceae; genus Paenibacillus; species Paenibacillus sp. FSL R5-0345. The sequence continues at coordinate 3,069,766 of NZ_CP009281.1, read as the reverse complement.
AACAACTAAACACCCCAAAAGGCACCATAAAGAATCCATACACGAACACTACTTCGTTCTGATTCCAACCGCCTAGGCTATCCGTATGCATGAAAATCACCAGAATAAAGATAAAGTTGGTGGCCTGGAAAAGTAAATCTGATATGACCTCTACCCAAAAGTCTGCACGATAGGTGAGCCGGGACTTCATATAGTTCTTGATGTATTCAATTAATAATCCAAGGTAATACACGTTTCCTCAACCTCCCTGCACGAAGAGACGCTGCCGCGCCGCATGATATAACCAGACAATTGGAATCAGTAAGGCCAGGAACCAAACGATCTGGATCCCCAGTACATTCCAAATCCCAACCCCTTGCACTCGTCCCGTAAACACTGAGCCCGGCAAGTAAGTAATCGCCTGAAACGGCAGCACCTTAAGTATAGAAGATAGCCAGTCAGGAAACAGACTGATCGGCACGATCAGACCGGAGAACAGATCAACAATTACCCGCTTCATTCGCATCATGCCCTCATTATTCTCAACAAAGAAGGCCGAGAGCCCCGTAATAATATTGATCTGTGAATTAATCAAAAAGCTGAAAAAGAGCATTACAAGAAAACCCGCCCAAGCAGATGGTGCTGTCGGTAATTGAACCGGGAACAACAACATCGCTATAGCCATACCGGGAATCATAAACAAGAGGAAGCGGAACATGCCCTCTCCGAGTCCTTGCATCATTTTGACTAAGACATAGTTATAAGGCCTTATAAACTGAATAGCGATGCTTCCGTCTCGTATATCCGTAGAAATCTCACGATCTAGATTATTAAAATAAAACGCACGTGCCATCCAAGAAACAGCAACATAAGACGTCATTTGCGTTGCGGTAAAGCCACCAAGTGAATCCCCATTCCCATAGATGGCCATCCATGTGAAATAGTTAACCCCGATATTCAAGGAATAGATAAGAATACCTGAGTAGTAGTTAATCCGATAAGCAAGCATGGTAAGGAACCGGATGCGTATAAAATCCATGTACGCCCCAAATAGTAATCTCCGACTATTCTCTGGAGGACCACCTGAAGACGAACCTCCTGAGGAAGAAGACATAGCTGTTGCAGCATTAAGCTTATCAGACATGTAAAGCCTCTCTTTCATCCTTCAGAGCGGCAGCTTGTTTCTCTGGTTTATCCGCAGACCCGGATTGATAAATACTGCGAACAATATCGTCCGTATTCGTCTCAATAATTTTGATATCAGTAATGTCAGCTTTCCCTACTACCCGTCCCAAAACATCGGAAACATTTATATCCAGCGGTATCCAAACCGATGCTCCAAGATCGTTCTCTGCAGACCAAGTAACCGGCATCCCTTCAGTCCAAAGCTCAAGCAGTTGCCGTTTCGTTGCATTCCCGAATTGAAATTGAACTTCACGTCCGGTTCCCCAACGTTGCTTCAGGTCTTCCAGTCCTCCGTCATAAATGATACGGCCATCATCAAGCATAATCACCCGGGAACAAAGGGCTTCAATGTCTTGCAAATCATGTGTAGTCAGCAGGATGGTTGTCCCATGCTCACGGTTCATATCTTTAAGAAATTCACGGATCTCTGATTTCACCACAATATCTAAGCCAATGGTCGGTTCATCCAGAAATACAATCGACGGATTATGAAGCAATGCTGCTACTAATTCACAACGCATCCGCTGACCGAGACTAAGCTTACGAACGGGACGATTCAGTAGTTCTTGCAGCTGCAAGCGTTCGACCAATTCATCAAGCCGTTTCTTGAAGTCTTGTTCAGATACCCGGTATACCTTGCGCAGCAGCTGGAAGGATTCAATGACCCCAATGTCCCACCATAGCTGGCTGCGTTGCCCAAACACCACACCGATATTCTTCACGAATTTCTCGCGCTCCAAATAAGGAACATAACCACCCACCGAAAGATTTCCTGAAGTGGGTACGAGAATACCCGTGAGCATCTTGATCGTAGTTGATTTTCCAGCACCGTTCTCACCGATATAACCACAAATCTCACCTTCGGGAATGGAAAAGGATATATCCTTCACCGCAGTTACTTCCGTATACTCCCTTTTAAACAAATCAGCGAAGGCCCCTTTGAGACCTTCGCGGTTTTTTTGCACTTTAAATGTTTTACGTAAGTCTTGTACTTGAATAGCAGTCATATTGTACCTCACTAAGCTTAAAGTTGGGTTCCAGTAACCCATTATAATAGAAGAAGTCCAAAAGCACTACCTCGATTTTTACTTAGCCAGTCTTCCTGCGATTGGATTTGTATCTTTTACTGCCTCTAAATGTCCTGAACGAGCCACTTTGGTACGCAAGTATTTCTCATTAAACGAAGATACATCTCCCCATAGCGCTACTCTTTTCACAGCGTTCATTCCAGCTGCCTTAAGAGCTTCCAGTTTCTTCGGATTGTTCGTAATTAGTGTGACTGGTTTATGACGTAGATGTTGTAGAACACTAATCGCTTCTTCATAATTTCTAGAATCATCAACAAAACCCAACTCCAAATTAGCCTCAACTGTATCGTATCCTTCTTCTTGTAAAAGATACGCTAAAGATTTACTGAACAGTCCAATGCCTCTGCCTTCATGGTTAGCCAGATAAAATAACGCACCTGAGCCATGCTCTACGATCATTTTCATGGACTGATGTAACTGAAAGCCACAATCACAACGTTTACTTCCAAAAATATCTCCGGTATGGCAAATGCTGTGCATCCGAATTAATGCTTCATCGGAATCCTCGAAATCACCATATACTAACACACTGGATTGTTGTCCATCTGCAAGGCTCATGGATGGTAACTTGGAAATCAAAGCGGCGGTTGCTTCATTGCTGTCCCCTTTAAGAAGCTCTGCATCTGTAGTGTTCAACCAGTTGTACCATTTAAAAGTAACAGTCTCTCCGTCTAAATTCACAGGTAAAGTAATCGGTCCAACCAATATATTTGTACTGTTTGCTAAAGGAATACGAGTAATTTTATTTTGTAGGATTGAAATAATATCTGGTTTTGTCATGTGTAACACCTTCCTCAATGTTCATCTAGTATAGCTGTAGCTATACATAAGGATCGAATATTAGTTAAAATATAAGTAACTATTTGTAAGTAAGTTTATCATTGTAATATAACTTCGTCAAGTTATAATATATCTTTAAATATTTATAATTACTTTATGTAAGTTTATGATATAATGAATGTTGAGGTGATATTATGAATGATTTCAACATGTGTCCTCGCTTTGAAAAAGCGGTAGACTTGCTAAGTAAACGTTGGGTCGCGCTGATCGTTTTCGTGCTTATGCCAGGTCCACGTCGTTTTGGCGAAATTGAAAGCTGTCTGTCTAATCTAAGTGGTAAAGTGTTATCTGACCGATTAAAAGAAATGGAAATCGAAGGTATTATTGAGCGAACCGTATATCCAGAAATGCCCGTACGCATTGAGTACTCCCTTACTCCAAAAGGTACCGCGTTGGCTCCTATACTTGGTGAAATTGGAAATTGGTCTACAGACTGGATTGAGCTTGGTGTTACAAATTAATCGGTCTCCACTAACTTGAAGAGCCCTTTTTGTTCCGTAAATTCGGCAACAAAAAGGGCATTTTAAGTTCTTCAATGTATTATTGAACTGCTATAAATCCTTCCGTTGAAAACGATACAATCCGATTAAGAATGCCAGTAGCGTATAGAAGATCGCATATACGATAAATGTATTGGATGGGACTGAGGCGAAATTTACTAACCCAAATGAACTACTGGAACCATTAAACATCCCGCTCATTTCGTTAATGCTAAATAATTCAGCAGTCATTCTACGCTGTAATCCATCTACAGGCATTAGTAACGACATTATACCTGTCATATTATTTAAAGTGCTAAGCGCTGCAGGCTCAGATAGTAAAGAACTGCTTACCTTGTCAATCATTCCTCCTAGCCATCCAGCACCATAAAGCATAGTCATAAATACCCCATTCCCAAGTGCCGAAAAGAATCCTGAACCCAGCATAGAAATAGTTATCAGCAACGGTACGATAGAGGCAAAGAGCAGGAAAGATTTGAATAGCGCTAATCCATCTCTCGGAATTGCGGCATGGACTTGAGTAATTAGCAATATAGAAATAAATAAAATAAGCGCATACCCTATCCCCAATGTTACATAACCAAGCCAGCGACCGGCATACCATTTCCAGCGTGGAATGGGTCTTGGAAGCAAGGCTTGCATCACACCCTGCTCTGCCTCACCTGAAATGGCGGAGAATGAACTAAATATTGCTAAAAAAGCAATTACAAAGGCCCCGAAAAAAAATCCAAACGATAAAATAAATAAACCATTAGTAAAACGCATAAGGAGTTCTTCTCCAGTAGGAATACTCGATCCTTGAGACATAGTACTTTGTCCGATTGTACCCGCAATAAACCAAAACCCAATAAGAAAGACCACGGTCATTAGTAATGTCAGCACCATTACTCTTTTACGCAGCAATTCCTTCCAGGTCATCCCCATTATAATTCTCATTCCTGTTCACCTCTGTGGCTTAGTCCGGATACAGCATCCATAAACCACTCTTCCAGACGTTCTTTCTTGCGTGAAACTTCATATAAGGTCATCCCTTGTTCTACAATTAATGTATTTAACCACCCCACCTGCTCTTCACTTTCCAGCTCTGCCTCCAACCAAACCGTACTTCTGTCTATCGATTGCAGAGATTGCAGATTTTCTAACCCGTTTATCAACTTTTCTTCGGTATGGGAAGACACCCGAATCTGCAAGCCTGTGTTCTCATTTAGCCATGACAATAAAATAGGCGCATAGCCGCCTACTTTAAAATGCCAGCTCATACGCTTGTTCAGCATCTCGGACACTTTGCCATGCCGGAGAATAACCCCATTATTCAGTAACGCCATTCGGTCACAAAGTACTTCAACATCCTCTAACAAATGAGAGTTTAGAAATATCGTAACTCCTTTTTCTTTTAGGTTCTGTAATATACGCCGGACTTCCTGACGTCCAATTGGATCTAGTGCCGATGAGGGCTCATCCAAAAAAACAATAGCCGGTTCATTTATAAGTGCACAAGCCAACCCCAATCTTTGCTGCATTCCCTTAGAATAATGCTTTACTCGATCTCGTCCACGCTTACCAATTCCAACCTCATCCAGTAGTTGTGGAATCCTCTTATCTGCTACAGACCGTTGCATTCCGCATAATCTTGCATGCAGCCTCACAACCTCCTCACCCGTCAGCCATTCCTGATAACGATACAATTCTGGCAAATAGCCGATAAGTGCTTTTGCTCCCAAGGAACCAATCTTATGCCCGAATAGGCTCCCACTACCGCTTGATGGATGAATAAGTCCTACTAGCATTTTCACAAAGGTGCTTTTACCTGCACCATTAGGGCCGAGGAAGCCAAAGGCTTCCCCTTTCCCTACACTAATACTTACATCTCGACAACCGCGCCCGTTATCAAATTCCTTGGTTAGGGACTTAGCTTCAATTGCTGCAGTACTCATGATTCAATCAACTCCTGAACCTTGGTCATAAGCTTCTCTTTACTCGAATAGATCTCACCTGACAAATTGAATAGCTGCCCATCCTGAATCCATGTAGCTTGATATACAGGACCGCGGCTGTATTCATAATTATCAACAATAACTAAAGTATCACCCACAGTTATTTGCTCCGTATTTTCTCCAGCGATTAACGGCATTGGGATTTCCCCGGATAAGACCCTGCTCTGCATTAAGCTAGTCTTCAAGTAATCCGGCAACAGTGGGAAATTCACTACAGCTTCCAAAGCTTCTTCCACTTTAATAGAAGGATCAACGTTAAGTACAGGCGCATTCATCTGCGACAGACTTGCCCAATGCGTTTCATCAGATGAGAGATTGTAATTCACAATTTCCGGAATATGAAGTGTAATTGGTTTACCGTCAATCGATTCAGGCAGCAGATGTTCTGCCCCGATTTTTTTCAAGGCTTTGTTCACTTCGTCAACTTTCAGATTAAGCGTGATATCCTGTGAAGCACCCACCGTAACTGTATTACGCCCTTCCCCTAAAGCAGCGATTTTCGCTGGATAGCCTACGGTAGCTTTCAGTTGATCCGCAGGCAGCTCACCAATATAAGCACCGTTAGTGTTGGTAAACTCACCGAATTGATTAATTGATCGATTAAGCTCACCGTCTTCAGCTACTTGTGTGAAAATATTTCGAAGATCATTCTCGTGTACAACCGTAACCTGTTCCATACGGAACTGATTCAGAATGGATGCCATTGCTGTATTTCCTATCGGAGTCGCGAGTATTACAGCAAAAACAGCCACACTTGCTAAAACTGCTCCCAACTTCCGACGACGGTTCATACGCAGTCGACGCGGGCGTTTTACTTGCTTATCATGGGTAGCTACAAGTAAGTCCTGCTCTACTGTTGGTGCTGGCTCTGAGTTAACACTCTCTACATTTGCTGGCTGACTAAAGTAAATAGGATCCTCAGTATTAGTCTCTGTATTTTGACTCCATTTTGCCCATTGAGGATTATAAGGCTCTTTCTCTAACTTGCTCTGCAGCTTCGCCCAGGCTTCATCTGTACTTTGCTTATCTTTATCTTGCTTTCCTGAATAGTTATTCATTAGTGTACCTCCTGAATTAAAAAGATTACTTCGTAGCTGCACTTTGAGTAATGTCTACTTTGTCTGGGGTATCGCCTTCGTTGCATTCTGTCTTAATTTCTCTGTCGCTCGGTGGAGCAAGGTTCCTACTACTGGAGGCCTTACTCCAAGCTCTCCCGCGATTTCCACGTAGCTGTACCCTGAGTAGCGTAGGAGAAGCGCCTGTCTGTCTCTTTCAGGCAATTCATTCAGCCAGACATGTACATCCTCCTGATCTAGCTTACTTAGAATGATTTCTTCACCTGAAGGCGGAGATTCACTAGCATCATATAGCTGCTCTTGTTTATTCTGCAGTCGCCGTTCCCTCGCTTTTTTGTCCAGATAATCATATCCAATACGGGTAAGGACTCTATGAAGCCAGGCACCCAGCGCTGCTGGATCATCTGGTGGATTACGGTACAATCTTAGAAAAACTTCTTGAGCCAAATCATCCGCTGCCGATTCATCGCGTACCAAAGCGGCAAGCTTACGTCGGACAACAGGATAATGTTCGTAAAATATTGCTTTAAAAATTTCAGATTCCGGAATTTCCATCGTGTAAATCCTCCTTATCAGCTGCAGCTATAAGTAAGACGACTGTCAGTGCATTTTTGTATCAGAATTCTTCATAATTATCATAACCTATCTCAAGACAAGCAAAAAGACAGCCCCTAATTAACAAGGTTACTGTCTTCATTATTAGTCTTACCTATTTATTGTGATCTCAATTATCGAATTCGAATATACCGGTTAAGGATTTTCTTAGACAAAATACTCCGCTCCAGCTTAAGCTCCAGCAGCTGCTCATTCCAATGTAACACTTCATCTGAATCTTCATTCTTGCGCAGCTTCTCAAACAACTTCATGATCAATATGTTAACGGAATCAAACTGCGACCATAATTCTATCACACTTTCTTCTTGAACCTGGGGTTCTTCCGATACAGTGTTTAGATTCTTTAAACTCTCTATGATGTCAGCCTGCCACTGTCCATCGTTAATTGCTTTGGCATAATTTAAAAGGTCCAGATAATCGTCGACTGACATATGTACCGACTCCTTTGTATGTTTATACCAAGTATTATACTAGGTATTGTGTATATTGCAACATTTTATCCCTCTATACACAAAAAAACAAGGGCTAGTATGCGGACTAGCCCTTGCTAATAATTTTAAACGGAGTACGTTAAGTTATAGTAACTTCTCGATTTCCTCTTTGTATTGCTCCGATTTCGGACCAAATACAATTTGTACAGCACCTTGACCAAGTCTCATGACCCCAGAAGCACCGAGTTGCTTCAGCGCGGAATCTTTAACTGCTTTCTCGTCTTTAACGATCAGACGAAGGCGTGTAATACAAGCATCGATATTCTCGATATTTGAAGGTCCACCAATGTGCTCAAGAATTTGAGCAGCCTTGGAAGAAACAGCTGAACCTGTTGCGTTACCGCCAGTTGGTGCAAGCGCATCATCATCATCTTCTCGACCAGGCGTCTTAAGCTTGAACTTCGTGATGATAAAACGGAACAACACATAGTACAGAACGAAGAAGGCAAGACCTACAGGGATAAGAACCCATGCATTGGTGGATAGCTTCATGTTCACTAGGTAATCGATCAAACCTGCAGAGAAACCGAAACCAAGCTTAACATCTAGAATGTACATTAAAGCCATGGAGAAACCTGTTAACAAAGCATGCACCAAGTACAATAGTGGTGCCAAGAACATAAAGGAGAACTCAAGTGGTTCTGTAATCCCTGTTAAGAAAGAAGCAATGGCAGAACCGATAAAGATGGAAGCAACCATTTTACGTTTTTCTGGTTTAGCGGTATGAATAAATGCAAGAGCTGCACCTGGAAGCGCAAACATCATGATTGGGAAGAATCCAGTCATAAACATCCCAGCCGTTTTATCTCCAGCGAAGAAGCGGTATAAGTCACCGTGTACCAATTCGCCTGCTGCATTTGTAAAGTCACCAATTTGGAACCAAGCAATCGTATTCAGTACGTGGTGAAGTCCGATCGGAATCAATAAGCGGTTAGCTGTACCGAAGATGAAAGCTCCAACTGCTCCCAAGGACACAACCCAGTTTCCGAAATCACTAATTACATCTTGTATAGGGCTCCAGATCATCCCAATTAATACTGCAAGGACCATCGTGGATGCTGCCGTAATGATCGGAACAAATCGTTTACCTGCAAAGAACCCAAGCCAATCTGGCATCTTGATATTGTGATATTTCTTATATAGGAATGCTGCCCATGCACCGGCAAATATACCTCCGAGCACACCCATATTCAATACTACATCATCATTGATGAAGGAGAACTGAAGAGGTACAACAGCCAGAATCTTAGTTAACACCATGTATGCAATTACTGCTGACAAGGCAGCAACGGCATCCTTAGCGAATCCAATTGCGACCCCTACCGCAAAGATCAAAGCAAGATTTCCGAAGATTGCATTTGCACCGGCATTTAGGAATGGAGCAAAATATTGGTTCAAGAATCCCCCTACCGTGGCTCCTAGATGCAAATCTTTTTCATAGTTAAGCAAACCAAACCCTTGAAGAATAGCTGCCGCGGGCATAGTAGCAACTGGAAGCATAAGCGACTTACCTAGTTTTTGTAGAAAAGCCAACATAACAAAATCATCCTTTCGATTCAATAGTAGAAATGCTTTATTCGCTTATTACTTTGAAGCCACTGTAAGAACCAGATCCTGTCCAGCTGTAACCTGACCATAATGTCCGTTCACTTTAGGTGGTGTTTCTTCCGTACTAGTCACGATTACAGGCGAAATTGTGTCACAACCTGCTGCGCGAATTACATCCAGATCAAATTCGATTAGGGTTTGACCTGCCTTCACTTGATCTCCAGAGGAAATATGACTGACAAATCCGTTGCCCTTAAGGCTGACAGTATCGATTCCGATATGTAACAACAATTGCACACCGGAGGAATGTTCCAAAATAACTGCATGACTTGATTTCACGATATGAGCAACCGTGCCATCAAAAGGAGCTTTTAAGATCCCTTCGGAAGGTCTGATTGCAATACCGCTCCCCATATGACCACCAGCAAAGGTTTCTTCAGGAACTTCTGATAATGAAACGGCTTCTCCGCTGATTGGTGCCATGATTTCAATTGTATGTCCAGTAGGTTTCTCTTCTTTTTTTGATTTCCATTTGGAAAACATATGCTCCACTCCTCTAAAGATGTTAATTTTGTTTCACTAAGGTTTGAAATAATCGATGTAGATGCATCGCCAGGAAACATAGCTCTTCTTCTGGAATTTCTACTCCAAGTGATCTTTGCATCACTTTCCCGAGCTTTTGAGATAACTTGTATTCCTCTTTATATTCCTTCTTAATATGTTTCACAAAAGGATTATCTATTAGTGATCCTTTCAAAATACGTTCCAGCGAAAACCGTAAATGGATCATTAACCGAATATGGTTCATACTTCCATGTTCAAAAGTTATATTACGTTCTTGCTGAATCATGTCTAAAAGTTCACTCACAATATTGGATGCTTTTACTAACTGACCCACCGATACATTACTAACCGCGGAGTACACATGATAAGTAAGGAATCCAACCTCGTCTTCGGGAATTTGCACCTGAAATTCAGCATTGATTTTCTCTGATGCCTTGTAAGCGATATCAAATTCCTTCGGAAAAGACATCTTAGTTTCTTGTAAAAAAGGATTAATAATATCCATCCCGTTGCGCAGACGGTAAATGGTGAACTGAATATGGCTCGGGAGTGCCAGATAAATCTTGTCGTTTAATTTGTCAGGAAATTGACTTTGGATATCAGCAATTATTTCATCAGTTATTCTCATCACTTTGGGATCTATGTCTTCCAGCAATATTTGATACTGGCTCCAGGCTTCGCGGTCTTCTAGACGAAACAATTTCTCAATACGAGGATCGTTCCCTTCAATCACCCCTGAACCTTTCACAGCAAAACCAATGCCTTTGCCAATGATGACATATTCCTTGCCGTTCTTGCTTCCCTGAACCATTACAACGTTGTTCCCAATCACACGCTGTACTTGAAATTGCTCGATCTCCCGCGACAAGCTCATCACTCCTTTCCCATATTATCGTCAATTAGGAACAAAAAAAGCCAAGAAATGTCTCGTGAAGATGAAGACAATTCTTGGCTCATGCCCTTAACGGTAACACGCCACTGAAATATAAATGATCATTTATGAACATATCATAAATCATGAACTGCTAACTCGTCAATGATAAATTTATAAATGTCAAGCGGAGCACCTGTGATCAAAATTCATGACTTATAAATAGCTTTCGATTTGGGGAAGCTTATCTTTAAGCTGACGGACATTGGTTTCCAATCTTAAAATGACTTCTTCTAATTCCTTTGGATCGATGCCTCGAAGTACAGGAACTTGAATGACTTCAGTAGCTTTGGTTTCTGACTTTAATTCGCGCATCTCCAGTTGTTGCTCTTGCCATTTATCCATCAGATCAGCGATTGTCGCATAAAAACGCTCATAATCTTTGATTACGCTATCTAGAAAAGTATCTACTTCTTCCGCATCGTAACCACGAAGCTTCATACTGAATTCTTTTTCATGTATGGTTAGAGCATCAAGAGTGATGCCAAGTTGGCTGAAGAGCTTGCGTTGTTTGTCCAATCGACGTTTCATATGTTCATCCATCATTTGTTACCTCCAAGTATTTACTGCAATGATCCGGCAGTAACCATTATAACAGGGTAAGAGCATCCTGAAAATATAACTATAGTTCCAGTTCTAGAAGTTATCCGCAACCGCCTTGTTCAAAATACCTAGACAGCGATCAAGATCTGTCTTCACCTGCTTCTTATATAGCTTAGCTTTCTCTTCTCCATCAGAAGTAAAATGATATAAGACGATTTCTTGAAAATCCACCTTCGGATCATTCCCTTTTAGCTGTTTAGTACGATATAAAATTCCTTGCTGTACCAGCTCATGCAGGGCACGATAGATTTCGCTTTGTGGGGGGGAATATCCATGTGCCTTGAAATCTCGACGTAAATCCTCAAGCATTTGATATCCATAACCGCGGTGTTGTTCTACCATTGTGATAAGATACACCTTGATAAAAGCCCGTTGAGCAATCATAAACGCCATATTAACCCTCCTCATGTTGTATTGATATTGGCTAATCTTACCTGCTATAACTCTAGTATAAGCACTATTTTCCAACTTTCACAACCTGAAATGTGGTAGTGGGTTCACTTTTTCCGATTGGTATAGAATTTTAGTAGCGATGAATGATGGTTGCTATGGAAGTTACTAGATAGAGCTGATATTTTTGATTTTCTATTGTGAATTTTTCATATGATGAAAGTACAGAATTTTTAACTATGCGCTCCATTTCCCCACATTTGGATTGTCAACGGACCCTACAGACGCTATTGGCATAAAAAACAAAAAAAATACAGCTATTCTTATAGAATAGCTGTACTGGAGTCCGAAATAACGTTCAAATAGCTAATAATGCAGAAATAACGCCGTCTGAGTCCGAAAGCTTAAGCATTTGATCGAGACAGACATCATCTGGCCAAGTTCATTGTCTATATGTTAACTTTACCTATAGACAATACTAGAGTCTAAACTCTCTATTCCATGCCGTTCCTCTCCATAAACTCATCCTTCGTTAATCCAAATAAAATCAAATCATAATATCGTCCATTCGTGTAAATGACCTTCCGCCGCACGCCCTCTTGAACGCAGCCGACTTTCTTTAACATCGCTATAGAACCTTCATTGCCTTCCAGCGCACATTCATTGAATTTATTTAGTCGTCGTTCGAAAAAAGCATACTTTAAGAGGATCGTTATAGCTCTCGTTCCATATCCTTTACCTCGATGATCTTTTTCCACTTGCACGCCAATACTGAACGTACCATTTTTCTCGTCAATGCTGTTAAGATTTACTCCTCCTACATTCTCGCCATGCAAATCTTCGATCGTAAACATTAGTCTATTAGATGAGAATTCAGCATAAGTCTCTGCAAAATTTTTGGCTTCGGCAATTGTGGGCGGTAATTCAACAGCACACTGTAAGAGTCGCCTCGCTGGAGTGTCGAAACGATTCGTGTAATAACCTTCCCAATCCCCTTCTTGAATAGATCGCAATCTAATTTTCTCGTCTTTCCAATAATAATTACTGTAATCTATTTCTCTCATACTCTAGCCTCCAAATAATATCGGTAATGTTTATTTTAAATAAACATTACTTTATAACAGTGTAGTAAAATATAACCAATAAACATAACTATGAAAAAATACATTGTAAAAGAGGTTAACTTATGAGCGATTACCCATTGATCAGTGATTATAAACATAACCAAAAATATAGAGAAAGCTTCAATACTCTAGCCAAAATGATCTTTGGAATCGATTTTACACCTTGGATTGAACATAGGGGCTGGAATGACAAATATATTTGTTATTCCTTTATTGATCAGGATCAGGTGATAGCAAATGCGTCCATAAATATAATGACAATTGTTTTAAATCAAACAGAATATCAAGCCATTCAAATCGGCACCGTAATGACACACCCTGACTATCGCATGCAAGGACTATCCAGAAAATTAATAGATCATATTATTGCTAAATACGAGCATGAATATGACTTCATTTACTTATTTGCAAATGACAGCGCCTTGGACTTTTATCCTAAATTCGGATTTGAACGTATGCAAGAAAGTAGCTTTTCGATAAAGGCTGCTTATTTTAGAAATCAAACGTCTAAAACCCACTCTATGCGTCGCTTATCTATGAATAACTCCGATGATTTTACCTTGTTAAAACAATTCGCAGAAGAAAGAATACCTGTTTCCTCTATACTCAGTGTGATAGAGAATAAACATCAGCTGCTGTTTTATTTTATCCTCCCTTTCCATGATTCCTTTTATTATATCGAAGAGGCTGACGTTGTAGTGATCTTTAGACATGAGGATCAGCAGCTTCATATTTTTGATATCTTAAGCACTACAAGTATAGATATCAACGCCATATTGCATAGCATTATATCTCCTGAAACTGAGGTTATCCATTTTTATTTCACACCAGATTGTGCAATAGATCACTTGGAGACAGAATTAATTCCCCAGAGTGAGGATACGTTATTTATGCGTCCACTTTTAAAAGAACTACCTAAACATTTCATGTTTCCCATAACCTCACATGCCTAGATAGGATGAAGAAGGCTGCCATTCGGCAGCCCTTTTTTTAACGTAGCAGAAAGTATATATTTTGGATACTCACAAAGTACATAAGTACGCATCGAAGCAAAAATCCACTAATACTGGGATATTTTAATCATTCACAGGAATATACATACTCTGTATCTCTTGCACACCTGGAACAAATCCTAGATTGGTATAAACAGACTCTGCGTCATTCCCTTCCATGACATATAATCTTAGGAGTGGATACTTATCTTTAAGGAGATGAAGTCCTCTTTTCAACATGAGTGTCGCTAACCCTTTACCTCTAAAATCGGGTATTACCCCAATGCTGTAAACTGCAGCGTAATCTCCTTGTAATCCCAAGAGACAATTTGCAATTAACTGTCCCGATCTCTGATCATACACAAGAGTTGACGCCGTAAGTAATGCTTCATTTGTATAATTAGGTTCTTCACTAGGTACAAAATCTTCATAGGAGAATTTCTTTCTTCTGGTTGCTTCTAAACTTCCTGCAAAGCTAGCATAGTTGCATTCGGCAATTTGTTCTTCAAGAACAAATCGTTTAGCCCCCATCTCATCATCTTCGATCTGTGGACTTTCAATCCTAAATTCTTCGTTCCATTCCACCTCGAAATGATCTGTAGGACGCTGCATCCAGCGACATCTGAACTCATCAGGCCAAAACCCTGCCCGCGCAAATAAATTCACTTGATCCGGTAGAACCTCAAAGGTTTTTATCGGCTTAGTTCGATCTGACCAATATATCAAAAGCTTTTTTAGTAGTTTCAGCACCATAAATGTATCGTTAAACGGTGGAATAACAAATAAATGATAAATCCGATTAGGATCCATCCTTACACCACCTATTTTCGACTCACCTTTAAAGATCCAGAAAGCATTTCTTTGGGTAGAATCAAACCCTTCCTCTCTAAAAAAACCAATATATTGGATATTATAATAAATGGAACAGTAAATTCCCCATTCATCAGTTTCAGCCTTACGTATAGAATAATCATTACTTAACTCATAGGATATTTCGTCCTCAGACCATCCCTTTAATTGCATGTACGATTCCTCCTCGCTGCTTCTTCACCTTCTATCTTCCATAGTATCACGACTCAAAGTAAATGATTGGTAATAAACACTTATAGTAATTATTTATTAAACTATAGCAATTGATGTTCTCTGATCTTAGAAACGGCTTGTACACGATTTTTAACGTCTAATTTCTGATAAATATTGTGAATGTATCTCTTGACCGTGCCTGGAGAAAGGAATAACCGGCTTGCAATTTCATCATTAGAAAGACCTTCGACTATGAAAAACATGAGCTCTAACTCTCTTTTTGTAAAATGAAACGCTATAGAAGAATCCGACGTTCTCATAGCCTTAGAAGTAAAATTATATAACGGCTCGAGCTGATATGACTGTAGCAATTGATGAACATAATCAACATCAGAAGTTGTGCTCCGCTCCGATAAATAGCGTTGCAGCAATCGGGTAAGTGGCACACCTTCGTCAAGAAAAATACGGATATAACCCTCCGGCTCAGCAAGCTTAAGGGCCTGTTCTAACGCCTCAAATGCCTGACTATTCTTACTTAGAATTTCATAAGACACAGCAAGCAGCAACAAAATCTCGATCTGACTGCCCATTCGATCCGTTCGCCTAGCCTCACTTAACAGCTTATTAAGCCAAGGGATCGCTTCGTTGAACGCTTGACGCGCCATCAGTATACGTGCGAGTGTGATTTGTTCATATTCCCTAGTGACATTAGGCTTATCTGTTGTGCTAATATGACTTTTCGCAAGCCATTCATCTCCACTATTTACAAGTCCTTGCGAGAGTAAAATTCGAATATGTGCAGCCTCTAGCAATCTTTCCCAGCGAGGGGAAAGATGTTGTTTCAGATCTTTTATAGCCATTCGTAAAACCACTGCTGCTTCTTCAATGTGACCCAAAGCTGTTAATATTTTCGATTGTAAAATAACCCCAGGCACCCACACGCTCACTTGTTCCGAGGAATTACACATAACAAGCGCTTTTTCCACTTGGACGCTTGCATCATCAAGACGGTTCCATTCATAAAATAGATCCGACAAAAATATAAATCCATGCCCTTGTAACGCAAAATGAATCAATGCTCTTCTTTCCTCAGACGTTGAGACTTTAGCTGATAAATACGCCATTTTCTTCAATCTTCCACCGAATCCTATCGGGCCACGAAATAAAAGAGCTTCCCCCATATTTACTACTTTTACTATAGAAGAAAATCGCTCTATGCCTTCTCTGTTCTGATCCAACAGTTCAACAAACGTATCGACGTCCCCCTGATAAAAGGCAATGGAAGCACGATAAAGATCCAATCGCATTTGAACTACAGCTTGTTCTTTATCAGGAATAAAGAATTCCTCTTCCATGAAACGCTCTACCTTGTGTAAAAAGCGTTTGGCATCATCTGTTCGTCCGGAGACTGCCATCGACCCTGCTTGAAAATAGAAAAGATCAGGATGCACGATCATATTCTTGATAGGCAACATATCCAATAAATCTAGCAATATAGATTCATCGCCATTTTTAATAATCGAATTGAAATGTCTGTCCATACAGGATGCTGAAAGCACATATTCCTTTGCTTCAAACGCATGTTGTATAGCTTCTAATGCTAATCCTTCCTGGTCGTACCAAATTGCTGCTCTTCTATGTAAGTTTACAATCTCTGCTGAACTCATTTTTTTGGATAGTCTAGTTTTTAACATTTCCGCGAATAGATGATGATAACGGAACCACGATCTAGTGTCGTCAAGCGGTACGATGAAAAGACGTGCTTCTTCAACTTCCTGTAATTGCTTCTCCGCACCCGATTGATCCATCACAGCCGCTGCTAGAGAAGGACTAAAGGAATTCAATATAGACGTTACTAGTAAGAAATTTTGTACTTCGGTCGACTGCCTAGAGAGGACTTCATCCAATAAATAATCGAAAATATTGCGTGAGTTCCCTGAAAAAGTATTCATATACGCTGTGCGATCTAGTTTCTCTGAGAAGGAGAGAAAAGCTAGAATCAAACCCGCTACCCAGCCTTCTGTCTTTTGCTCAAGTAATAATAGCTCTTCAGGTGTAAGCTGATCCCTTAAGGATTGAGACTGAAGTTCATTTATTTCTTCAAACGTAAACCTCAGGTCGTCATTGCTCAGTTCCAGTAATTCCTGTTGCACTCTTAAGCGGGATAATGAGAGCGGTGGGCGTGTTCTACTTAATATCACAAGCTTCACATGATCTGGGAGATGTCCGATAAAAAAGCCCATGCTCTCGTGAACCGATTGATTAGTAATCGTATGATAGTCATCTACAATAAGGGTAATTGCACTGGGAAGGGAATAAAGCTCATTTAGTAGAAGTGAGATCGCAGTCTCTACAGATCCATCACGAACAGACTGGAGGAACAAATCTAATCGACTTAAGAAGGACGAAGCGATTCTTTGAATAGCAGCATGTACACTTAACCAGAAACGGACGAGATGATTATCTGAAATATCCAGCGATAGCCAAGCCACTTCATCAGCATGGATACGCGCCCATTCAGCCGCAAGTGTTGTTTTGCCAAAGCCTGCAGAAGCAGCAATAAGCGTCACCTTAGCACGATTCTCATCCAAGAACCTGGACATTAATCTAGTGCGCTGAACATAAAAAGGTGCTTGCTTTGGGATAGTCACACGTGAGGTGATGATCGAATGCTGAGAATAAGTTAACGCTATTTGGTGTTGAGAGGGAGAATTCATGGGATCCTTCCTTTATGTATGTCTTAATTTTCCCAAAATATGAGGCGGCTTCAACATTTTAATTTTTAATCATTGGTAAGTAATAACATAACATTCTAATATGCTGGCGTCCATGATGTAAAAAAAGCCGCCTATTGGCAGCCTTCTCATTAATATATTCTAGAGCATAGCCATATGGCAGTTCCCACAGCTATTACAGCTGCCAAGGCAACAAATATTACATACCCTCTCTTTGTTGCAGTAACCGAGTGATTATCATAAAATTCAGGCTTTCGAACGATTCCAAACCATAGATCCGTAATTAAACTCACTACTACTAGTGAGAAATTCTTAATGATTCCCACCTCATCACTCCTTTTCATCTTTATCTAACCAAGTTTATTATTAATTTCATTTAGCGACTCAATCATTTCATCCATTTTCTTGATCATCGCATATTGATTGCTAATCATCATAATTAAACCAATAAAGAACAAAATCACAAGAAGCAAACCCATGCTGCACTTCCTTTCAGTAGCTGAACTCATTCAATCTGAACATTCAAGCTCCGTGCAAACCCTGACCTCCATGACGGATACAGCGGGCTCCACCCATAATCCATTCGAGCTTTCGTATTAGAGGCTCCGCGTTCCCATCCTGCTCTGCCTTCTTGAACAATTGGAGTAGGAGCACCTATGGCTTCTGAATAGGTTGATAACCACTCCAATCCTTTAGCAGGCTCGTTGTCTACGATGTTCACTGGGCCTGAAGGCCAGTTCAGAGCAAGTACCGCCGCGTTAGCTGCATCCTCCACATGAAGAAATGACACAACCGCATCAGTTGCAGTTACTCTTCCTTGACGAATTTGCTCTGTCATATAACCATCCGTATCATACCAAGTCCCTTGGCCGTACAACATTCCATAGCGTAGAATGACATGGTTTGGTATCTCTGCAACTGTCTTTTCTAGTGAGCAAATACCTTCAATCGTTCTTTTTCGAGGCTCTGAAGCCTTCAGATCTAATGGAATTTCCTCCGTAGCAGGTTCTTCTCCAGCTTCATATGCCCATGAGATACTTTGTGCTATGATTTGTTCCACGCCAATTGCAAGGGAAGCATCCACAATATTTCGCGTTCCTTCTATTCTTATCCTAGAATTATCTGAGAAATTCCGCTGACTTTACTGAAGTTAGCTGATGGATAACCACTTCTGGCTGTACTGTGCGAATGGAAGCAAATATGGCCTCGCGATTGAAGACATCTGCGATTACCGCTTGTGCTCCACACTTCTCTATAATTGCTCTATTTTCTTCCTTATGGGTCAGTCCAACAACCTCATGCCCCGCTTCTACTAACTTGGGCAGCAATAGTCGTCCAATCGCACCCGCTGCACCGGCTACAAATATCTTCATCTAAGTCCTCCTTTTAACTCGACCATGCCTGATGGCATAGCTATAATCCTCGCGACAGTTCTGATCTGCTCTCTGCGCTGCTAGTTCATAATTGTAAGGAAGTAAAACTGGATCGAACATCCAAGAATGATCTCTTCGACTTATTATTAAATATCTGGCATGAGGAGTCATCGATTCCATGTAATGAGGATAAGGTAATTCTTCGTAATAAGCTGGTAATCCAACACTACCAGCATTCACGATAACCTTGCCATTCGGTAGACGCACTGATTTTTGAAGATGTGTATGCCCGCAAAAAATCATTGTTTGATCTACTGAATCAAGCTCAGCCATTAAGTCCTCAGCAGATTTTCCTTGAACTCCCGTAGGTAAAATATCCTCAAGCATATAGCTATCATCGGAGAATGGCGTCCCGTGACAAAACAATAAATCTTCGAACACCCACGTTGGGTTAAAGGATCGAATCCAGTCATGTATTTCGTTAGTCAGCATCGGTTTTACATATTGAAAAGTTATTGAATCCATATCCTTCTGAAGTAAATATCGATCACAATTTCCCATAATGTTCGTAACATTAGATCGATTTATCAGCAGTTCTGCTGTTCGAATAGGTTCAATGGCACCAAACAGAGAATCCCCTAAATTTACAATACTATTTATACCGCGTGAATCGATGTCCTGCAATACAGCCTCTAAAGCATAAACATTGCTATGTATATCAGAAATAACTGCTATGGTGTCCAGTTTATTCATTTTCAGTTACCTCTCAAATTCCTAATTATAATTTGGATGATTATCCATATCATACCACATACATAATAAAGACTGCACCTCACAGCATAACGCTAAGAGGTGCAGTCTTTGAATGAATTGTTTGTCTATAGTAGAACTCGATCAATTAACATTTAAATTTTATCGCGGTTGTAGACTTCAGCCTTCCGATCTGCTCTGTTAGCCATCGAATTGCCTAGTCTAGTGTCTTCGTTATAGATACCATCGTATCGCTGAGCATTCAACGAGCGGTTGCCCCGGAACACATCATGCGCTTGATATCCTCGTCCATTATCCTCTACAAGCACAAGGATCTTGCCACTTTCAACGTAGCCTTCATACTCTTTCGCCTCATCTTCAGGAATCCCTAGACCGATCAATCCGCCAACTAATCCACCTGCACCAGCACCAACGGCTACACCTGTTAGCGTCGCCACAATAGGTCCCGCTGCCAGAATTGGACCAATCCCCGGAATAGCGAGTGCTCCGATACCTGCTAGCAGTCCAGTAACTCCACCCAATACGCCACCAGTAGCTGCACCTGTTGCAACACCTTCTGGCGCCATTGTGCCTGTATCATCCGAAATATGTCTTAACTCATCGCGATCACGTGTGATCACTGATATTTCATCATTACTGAATCCTTGATTTTGAAGTCCTTCAATTGCTCTGGTTGCTTCTTGTTCGGTGTCAAAGATACCTACGATTTTTTTAGTCACTTGAAGCCCTCCTTAGTAATTGTCTTCGCTAGTTAATTACCCTGTATGCTGAAGACAAAACATCAAATGAACCATTTCAAGTGAACGAGGAACCCTTTCACTTCTTGGGGCGTGTTCGATTGGTCGGAATAGCTTGCAAGGGATCCTCTGGCCAATAGTGCTTAGGGTAGCGTCCTTTTAGATCTTTTTTAACCTCAAAATAAGTGCCACGCCAAAAGCTGGCAAGATCAGAAGTCACCTGCATCGGCCTTCTTGCCGGTGACAAAAGATGTAGCAATACAGGCACCTTCCCCCCTCCAATTCTAGGAGTGTCTAACTGTCCAAACATCTCTTGCAATCGTACTGCTAGTACAGGGGCTGCTGGATTAGCATAGTCTACAGGCACACGCGAGCCACTAGGAACCGTTATATGCGTCGGCGCTTCCTGCTCAAGAATCTGCCTCTGATTCCAGTCTATCAGCCCCTCAAGTGCACGCGATAAAGGAATCCGCTGGAGATCGCGCAAGTTACGCATTCCTTGAATGTATGGTAATAACCATTCATCCAGTGATTCAATTAATGCCGCATCTGAGACATCCGGCCAATCCGGCCGCAAGGCGTGCATAAATATCAGCCGCTCACGAAGCTGCAAAGTTCCCTTTTCCCAAGGTAAGATTTCAATTCCCTCTTCTGCGATAACACTAAGCAGTACTTTTGCTGTTTCTTCCGCAGAGGGTCTTTCATGTGACGTTTCTTTTAAGACGAGAGCGCCGAGCATCGTTCGACGGCGCTTCTTCACACTTCCACTTTCTTTATCCCAATATACGTCCGCCTCTTCAGTGATGCGATCCGCATGATACTTTAGCAGTTGTCCCTCTTCTAGCTCTGCTGCCAGCATGATTGCACCTTGTGTGGCCCGATCGTCAACGGAAGCAGCCACAATATAAGCGGAACGGGCCAGCGGCTGCCCTTCCCGCAGAGCCACGCCGCGACCGGCGGAGAGCAGAAACGCGCCATCGCCGCGTTTCTGCCCGATACGGTCGGGATAGGCGAACGACAGAAGCAGCCCGCAGAGGCTGATGTCGTTCACTGTCTCGCCCGGCGCTGCTTGCAGCTGCGCCAGGAAATTGCGGCTCTCGCGCACCACCGCGCGCAGAGCCGCCGGGTCCGCTCCGCCCGTGTCGGCGGAGCGCTCAAACCGAAGCAGCGCCTCTACGCGGAGCGTGAGGTCGCAATCTAGTGCCGCGGGACCCTTGAACAGGTCCCGCTCTTGCAGCAGCGCCGCCAGCCGGCAGGCGAGCGGTGCTGCATCAAGCTCTGCCGCGCGCAGCAGCATATGCGCGGCTCGCGGGTGCGCGCCAAGCGCGGCCATGCTGCGGCCGTGCGGCGTGATGGCGCCGCCGGCGTCCAGCGCGCCGAGCTGGCGCAGCAGCGCGATGCCCTGCGCATAAGGCGCAGCGGGCGGCGCGTCAAGCCAAGCTAGCGCGGCAGGGTCGCGCACGCCCCACAGCGCCAGCTCCAAAGCAAGCTGCGCAAGATCCGTCTCCATAATCTCCGGCACATTGTCATCCGGAAGGCGATTATGTTCCTCCTGACTCCACAGCCTGTAGCATACGCCAGGTGCTGTCCGTCCGGCACGCCCTCTCCGTTGATCGGCAGAGGCTTTCGATACCGGAACCGTCGTAAGACTCGGCATTCCTGTACGCGGTGAGAAGATCTGCGTACGACGCAGTCCTGTATCAATTACCGTTCGCACACCCTCAATCGTCAAGCTTGTCTCCGCAATGGAGGTCGCCAGCACGACTTTGCGTTCGCCGTTTATGGATGGAGCCACAGCAGCATCCTGCACAGTCTGTGGTAATTGTCCATACAAAGGACGAAGAACTATTTCGTCAGGCAGTTTTCCATGTTCCAACTCATTTTGAGTTCTGCGAATCTCTCGTTCACCCGGTAGGAATACGAGGATATCTCCCGGCTGTTCATCAAGCGCACGTCTCACTGCGGCCGCAGCCGATTTTTCAATCGGAAGATTCCCTGTTGTTGGGGTATAGATGGTTTCCACCGGATAGGTTCGTCCCGGACAATCCACAACTAGCGCATCGCCTAACATAGCAGAGACACGTTCACTGTCCAAAGTAGCTGACATAATCAGAATCCGAAGATCATCACGCAGCACTGCCTGCGCTTCCAGTGCGAGAGCAAGTCCCAGATCCGCATGAAGACTACGCTCATGGAACTCATCAAAAATAATCAGACCCACATCCCCTAGCGATGGATCACTCTGAAGCATCCTTGTTAAGACACCTTCAGTCACTACAACAATTCGTGTATTCTTACCTACCTTAGTGTCATTCCGCATGCGATAACCAACCGTCTGTCCAACACTTTCTCCAAGACAAGACGCCATGTAGATTGCGGCAGATCTTGCAGCAAGTCTTCTGGGCTCTAGCATAAGGATGCTTTTACCAGCCATCCACGGCTCGTCCAGAAATGCCGGAGGCGTTCCTGTTGTTTTGCCTGCACCGGGTTCAGCGATGAGAACAGCTGCCCGTGTTGATCTAAGTATGTTTTTCAGGTCTGGAAGCACCTGTGTAATTGGAAGCTGTTTCATTGTATCTCTCCATCGGCTGTAATAATATGTTATGATTTCCTTTGATGTGGTCTAAACCCTTTTCATCATGTGCGAAAAAACTTGAAAGATCAAGACAAACTGTACATACATTTTATTATTTCAAGTCTTAACGCTTTTGGTCTTATACTTTCTTATATTTTTAAAAAGGAGACTGTCTAAAATGCTCGTAACTAAAGCCACGATTTCAGATTTATCTATGCTCTGCAAGATCGATAGTATGGTCATTGGCAGCGAAGTTCGTAAACCTAAGATCGAACAATATATTTTGAACGAGCAATGTGTTGTGGCAACGATTAACAGTGAGCCTGTCGGTTTCGCCTGTTACGATACCACTTTTTTCGAATGCTGTTTCATACAGCTCGTAATTGTGAATCCCAATTTCAGACGACTCGGTATTGCCGGCGCACTTATTCGTTACATGGAAGAACATTGTCCAACTCCTAAGCTCTTTACCTCCACCAATGAATCCAATACGATCATGCAACAGGTCTGTCATTCTCTAGGATTTATAAGAAGTGGAATCATTGAAAATTTAGATGATGGCGATCCAGAATGGATATATTTTAAGCAAATACGATGAAATACGCTTGTGAAGCGCAGTACGCAAAAAGGCAGCTCTACCGTCTAAATCTACGAAGAGATGCCTTTTTATACTACACTATTTATCCTGATCTCCAATTGAGAGGAGCATATTAGCACTATTCTTCTTCCCTACTCATCTGTTCGTGGATTTGAACACTATATTGCATATAGGCTGGGTTACTATCTAAGCCTCGTTCACGCAGCAGCTCTTGCAGCCGTAGTCTTTTCATAGACAATTTTGCCCGAAGTGCCTTGCCCTCACTGCTCTCAGAACCTCCGCTATTGTGGCAGGCAGCAAGCAGCCCTTCGAGGGTAACACATTCCGTACGCAAAGATATTTCCTCGGGCACCAGCCCGGAATTCTTCATGATTTTGAAGGACATCCGCAATTCTTCTGGAACACCAGATAAATCCTCAAGCTCCAGCGGCTTGCCATGCCCTGATAAATCTCGAAATTCTCCATTACGCATAGACTCCTGAATCCGCTGCTCAACCAGCCAGGACATCATCCCCATATACACAGCCTCCTTCACCAATGCCACTCTCTATGATCTATCCTGCCTAAGCAAAAGTTTGTTTTGCTGAATTGCGTTTATTCTAGCACAAAAAACTGTAGATTTACATCAAGCTGCCGAATTACATCCTTACAACTTTGCGATGCTGCGAACTGTTTATTTGCTGTACTTTCGGACTCAGATGCAACTATTCACTCTAATGTACCCTCCTTTCATATTCTGTTTATTCTGTATTTTCCGCTTATTCCACAATTCAGACCATTCTGCTAAACTATCGCCCCCCGCCCCCTATCCCTATCCCTATCCTTATCCCTATCCCTATCCCTATCCTTATCCCTATCCTCAACATATTACTAACGCCTAGCCAAACCCAGCAATAGTTTAAATTAAGACAAACAATTGCTATACTCTTTCTGATGAATCTAAACTCAATATAAAAAGGACTACAGTAGTAGTCCAAAGGAGAAATATAACATGATAGCTAACCTCAAAAAAGCAGATGATCATTTTGTCGCTTGTTTCGAACGTCAACTAAAACATTCCGCATCAGAAATCTGGTCCTTTTTGACGGAGAATGAGAAGCTTGCTTTATGGTTCACTGAATTACGTGTTGAAGACCTGCGTGAAGGTGGATTAATCAAGTTTGATATGCAAGACGGAACCTTTGAGGAAATGACGATTACCGCCCTGCAACATGAATCGATCCTTGAATTTACGTGGGCTGAAGACTCTGTTCGCTTTGAGCTATATCCAAATTCAGAAGGCTGTTTACTCGTCTTAAATGAAACGATCCGAACGCTCACACCGCACACTCCCCGTGACTTAGCCGGCTGGCATGTATGTCTAGATGTGATCCAGCACCTATTGGATGGGACCACGCTGGATTCGCGAAAAGCCGAATGGAATGTTCGGTACGAGCAATACCGCGAAGCGATCTCTAAACTAGGATAATAAGGACTCTGCCCCGTCAATCACAATTTGCGCACCTGTAATATGAATAGACTCATCGGATGCCAAAAATGAAACTAGATCGGCGACATTATCCGGCTTACCCGGCCCATCCGCCAGCGGCTGCGCGCCATCGGGAAATTCAATTGGAATGACGATCGCTTCTACCTCCTCGTTCATTTCAGTGGTTTCATCTATATTGGTAGCAATTGCCCCAGGGCAGATCACATTCACTCGAATTTTAAACTTAGCTAGCTCAAGTGCAGCCATTTTAGCAAAAGCCACCTGTCCAGCTTTGGTAGTGCTGTACGTAGACCACCCAAAGCTGGCAAATCTAGTATTCCCGTTGATGGAGCTAGTGATGATAATGCTACCTTTTCCTTTATCCTTCAGATGAGGGATCGTATATTTCAGTGTCAAAAACGTCCCCGTCAAGTTCACCGACATCGTGCGTTCCCAATCACTCAAGCTCAGTTCCTCTATAGGTCCCACCGCACCATTGATTCCCGCGTTAGCGAACACTACATCTAACCCACCGAATTGTTCGACCGTCCTGCGAACGGCTTCCTCCATCCCTTTTTCATCCGAAGTATCTACCTCTATAGCCAATGCACAATCTTTGCGAAACTTGTTCAGCTTATCCGCCAAAGATGTAGTGCGTTCCAGATTCAAATCAAAAAGCGCTACATTAGCCCCTTCCCTAGCCAGCTTAATCGCAGTAGCCCGACCAATTCCTGAGCCCGCTCCAGTTATAATTGCAGTTTTCCCAATAAATCTTTGTTTCTTAGCTATGTTTGGACTCATATGTAATCTCTCCCTTAAGATCTCTTAGTGATGTACTATGGATCAAGATTACCCAAATACATGTACACTGGAATCATCTTCACAAAAAAACTCCCCGTTCAAAAGCTTGAACAGAGAGTTTCATCTAAATTGATCCATTTAATTGTCCAGCTTCCGCACATCCACTTTCACGCTCAAAGTGCCTGCTCCACCACGATACACACCTTTTACAGGTACGATATCTTTGTAGTCCCGTCCGTGACCTAACTTAATATAACGCCAATTGACCTCCACATTATTGGTTGGATCAAATCCAAGCCAACCAGTACCCGGAATGTGAGTCTCCACCCAAGCGTGTGAGGCTTGCTCAAAATTAGCATTACTCCCTTGCAGATCACCGACAAAATGATATCCACTTACATACCTGGATGGCAGACCAACACTACGGCAGACAGCGATCATTAGATGAGCATAATCCTGACACACACCGCGTTTGAGCTTCAGTGCCTTTTTTACCGTTGTATTTACGCTTGTAGCCTCAGGGTCATAGGTGAATTGTTCATAAATCGTCGCCGATAATTTAAGAATCCATTCATACATATCCTCCGTTTCATTAAAAGGATACTGTGAAGCAAACTCCACTAATTCAGGCGTCACCTCTGTATAACGAGTCGGCAAAATAAACTCAATATACCGATTCTGGAAATTCTCATCATTTAACAATTTAACTTGTTCTTCAAGACTGGTTCGTGGTAGATCGGCACCTTGGGCTTTATCCAGCGTGACTACAGTAGCTTTAGTATGGATAACCATTTCCGTATGCGGCTTATTGACCGAATAGGCATGGACCCGATTTCCGAAGAAATCCTCATACGTTAATAGATTAGCTGGCGGGTAAACATCCACTTCATGGTGATAACAGGATTGGCGGTAATTCGTGCGCGGAGTGAGTCTGATTTCATTGACACTGTCCGTAACCGGCTCTGGATAGCTGTATGTGGTGGTATGATTGATTTGAATCTTCATACAGACACTCCTTCTCGCCGAAAAAAGGCGCCCTCCATTGTTTTGCCAAGTTTTTGACAAGATATCACCAGCGACTTAAGTACATCTTCCACCAGCTCACCGGACATTTCTTCTTTTTCCATATAATCCAGCTCAGCTTTGAGCTTACCTGCTTGACGAATGACTTTTTCATGCCCTGAGCCTTTTTCAGAGGAATCTAGTTCAAGCTTAGCTAAATGCTCTTCCAGCTGATGAAAAGAAAAACGAATGGAACGCGGAAATTTGGGATTCGCAATCAAGAAATCTAAAATGCTCTCCGGAGACATAGCATCTGCATAATAACGGCGAAACGCTTGGTACCCGCTAACGGATTTAAGCACCGCCTGCAACTGAGTATAAACCGCGTTAAGCTCCTTAAATCGGCATGCGGCAATGACCGCCTGCAAGATACGTGTTGTATTCTCTGCCCGCTCTAGAAACCGTCCGCTCTCAATGAAATGCCACTCATTCCCTCTAAGCATTACCGACTGTTCTGCTCCGAGAAACATGGCTGTACGCTCCTTAACCTGCTGATAGAACTGATGTGGCCCGCTCATAATATCTGCGACAGAACGCTCACCAAGCCACAGGTTGAAGCTGTTGACAACATCCCATAATTCACTTGGAAGCTGCTGACGAAGAGTGCGCAAATTATTTCTAGCATGATGTACACAAGAGAATAATGAATTAGAATTGCCTAAATCAAGTGTGATGAAAGATAGCACATCCTGCTCAGAGAAGGTTTCGAACTGCTGCATATATTCACCCCGAACACCTAACGCATCGATCAACCTTGACCATTTATGACCTTCTTCATGAAAATCCTCTTCCTGCTGGATATGATAATGAACATTGATTAGCCGCGCATGATTCTCTGCCCTTTCAATATACCGTCCGATCCAGAACAAAGCTTCAGCATTTCGATTCAGCATATCCAGCCACTCCCTTATTCTACAAATTGATGCTGCATTTTATTATTCAACAACCAAGCTTATAAAGTAGTATCATGCCATGACCCAAGTATCCTTTACGCCGCCACCTTGCGAGGAGTTTACGACCAATGACCCTTCCTTCATAGCCACCCGTGTCAATCCTCCAGGGATAACATGCGGCTTGCGGTCAGCGCCCATTAACACAAAAGCCCGAAGGTCGATATGTCTAGGCGCCATAGTCCCCCCTGACAATACCGGTGCTCTGGATAGAGACATAATCGGCTGTGCAATATAACGTTCCGGGTCTGCAATAATCTTCATTCGGAATTCAGCCAATTCTTCTTTGGTAGCTTCGCTTCCGATCAACATCCCATATCCCCCGGATAAAGAGGTTTCCTTAACTACCATTTCTGATAGGTTCTCAAGGACATATAAACGTTCATCAGGTCTTCCTAGCAAATAGGTCGGGACATTCCCAAGAATCGGCTCTTCATTCAGATAATAACGAATCATATCCGGTACATAGACATACATTGCTTTATCATCTGCAACACCGGTCCCGGGTGCATTAGCAATCGCTACATTTCCAGCCCGATACGCATTCATCAAACCCGCCACTCCGAGAAGCGAATCCGGCTGGAAAGCTAACGGGTCAATAAAATCATCATCCAATCGGCGATATAGTACATCTACGCGGCGAAGTCCGTTCATTTCTTTTAGATATATTTTGTGATCTTTTGCAACCAAATCTCGTCCTTCAACCAAATGTATGCCCATCTGTTGTGCAAGAAAAGCATGCTCATAATAAGCAGAATTGTATTCCCCAGGTGTAAGTAGGGCTATAACCGGATCTGACTTTCGTGAGGGTGATAAACTACGTAGAACGGATAAGAAGCGGTTCAAGCTATGATCAACATCTCGGATGGAGCTGGCAAAGGACAATTCAGGAAACAACTGATTCATCAGGGTTCTGCCTTTAAAAAGATATGAAAAACCTGAAGGCGTTCGTAGATTATCTTCAAGCACATAATATTGCCCATCATGATGGCGGATCAGATCGATTCCCGAGGTAGTGATGTAGGCTCCACCAGGCACCCTTAGACCCGCCATTTCTGGCCGGAAATAACAGTTGGAGATGATCATACGCCTTGGGACTATTCCATCCTTTACGATGTACTGCTCATGGTAGATATCATGAATGAACAAATTCAAAGCCGTGATACGCTGAATAATTCCAGCCTCTAGCCTCTCCCATTCATTCTTAGGAATAATGCGTGGAATCATATCGAAGGGGATCGTACGCTCCATGGGATGATCCTGAGCCGGATTGTATAGCGTAAAAGTAATTCCTTCCTCCATCATCCTGCGCTGCATCAAATTCTGCTTACCCTGCAGCTCTTCGGAGCTCATTCCGGAAAACATGCGATTCACATGTCTGTAATGCGGCCGGACATTTCTCTTATCTGCATACATTTCATCGAAAAAATGTTGCAGCGGATACGGAGACAGACCTGGCAGAGGATCTAATTTGGACATGAGCCCGACTCCTTTCGATAAATGTTATCTTTACTAACAACCTATACTTTAATTTCTGAAAATATCCATGAAAATATTGTTTTGTATTCCCATAATACGTAAATCGTATTGCCGATGTCAATATATATAACAGAGAAATGTGATCTCTGAATATTTCCTTGTTTTGGAATCGCTTCCTTTCTCTCATATATAGGTTGCCCGAGCTGAAATGTATTTCTTCATTGAATTGTATGCAGGAGTAGTGACAAGCATTACTATTATGAATTTTTCATATGTTGTTTTTTTTATATAGTTGGAAGGAATATGATTTCATGGTGTATGGTATAATTTGGAACGATAGGAGTGTGAGCAAAATGAAGCACAAATATACTATGTCAATAGAACAGGAAGAGGCTAGGCGGAATCACATTTATCTGTTATTTGGTCTTTCAGAAGCTGGTTCAATGAAGGTAGCACTTAGTCGTGTAGGTAATCGTCATTTAATAAGAGTACTTTCATTTAATGAGACGTTCTCTGCTGGGCCGCTGTGCAAATTACATAATGATCAAGGGTGTCATGCCCGTGAGTTATGGTTTCAGGAACGATTTCCGGATCAAGGTTATCATCTCAATCCCCAGCATAAACTGGGAGCCATGGTTCAGACCTTAAAAGAAATTCCCGAGGACAAAAAAATCACGATTTGGTGCGGAGACAACTCCCATGATCAAACAGGTTTACGGTTTGCACTTTTTGTTCTTAGTGAGAGGAAGCAACCTATTTATGTTATAAATCCAATCGAGGCTTATGAGGAACTTCCCGGGATTGTTGAACCATTTAGCATTGGCTTATCTCCCCAGTCCCTGGGTCAGCTCCCAAACGAAGCTGTGCAAGCTATTATCAAAAACACCGAAAATACGCAACCCCTTACCTCCGCGCAGAGAAAACAGTATGAACTGGAGTGGCAAGAAATCAGCAACACTGAGGATATGCTTCGAGTATGGTCTAATGGTCAGCTAACAAATGTTCCCGAAACATACTATGACGAAGACATTCTATCTTTAATTGTGCAACTGCAAAAGAATGAAGAGGGAGATCATTTCGTAAATGCAGGACTTATTGTAGGTGCAATTTTTGGGCAGTGGAATTTATTTATCAGTACCTCATTTATAGAATATCGCTTCTGGAGGCTTATTAGTGAGGAAAAGTTGTTATTTAAAGGGATACCCTACGCCATGCATTTGTACGCACTAAGAGTTCCGTAGGGTTACAACATAATGACCGATAAGCATTTTATAAAAAAGGAATGCCCTCATGAACTAAATATAGCTTCGAGGACATTCCTTGTAAATATGACTTCTTAATGATTATGTTATCAGAGTTAATTACTCTTGATTTTCCGATTCTTCAATCTCTTCTTCCTCGGTAATTAATCCGGCAAAAAGAGCATGTACGAACTGCTGAGAATCAAACGGCTGCAAATCTTCCATTTTTTCTCCGAGCCCAACGAGCTTCACCGGTAAATTCATTTCCTGACGGATCGCTACAACGATTCCGCCCTTAGCCGTTCCGTCAAGCTTTGTCAATACTAATCCAGTAACGCCACTCTTCTCACCGAATAGCTTGGCTTGCGTAAGAGCATTTTGACCTGTGGTCGCATCTAGCACCATCAATACTTCATGCGGTGCACTCGGAATTTCTCTTTGAATAACGCGGAAAATCTTGTTGAGCTCTTCCATTAGATTGCTCTTATTCTGAAGTCTTCCTGCGGTATCACAAATCAAGATATCAACATTCCGCTGCTTAGCCGCTTGAACAGCATCGAACATAACAGCGGCTGGGTCAGAGCCTGCTTGTTGCTTAATTACGTCTACGCCAGCACGTTGACCCCAAACTTCAAGCTGTTCAATCGCTCCGGCACGGAACGTATCCCCAGCGGCCAAAAGAACCTTTTTACCCTCTTGTTTGTAACGATGCGCAAGCTTACCGATCGTGGTCGTTTTGCCTACTCCATTTACCCCAACGAACAAGATAACTGTAATGCCATCCGGATTTTCCTTCAGGCTGTTATCGTCATCGCCGCGCAGCAATTCCATGAGCTTACGGGACAAAATAGGTTGCAGCTCAGCGGCATCTTCAATTCGCTTTTGCTTCACTTCGGCGCGCAGATCCTCGACAAGTGTCATTACTGTATTAACGCCTACGTCCGCACCGATCAAGATTTCTTCCAGTTCTTCGTAGAACTCTTCGTCAATTTTTTTACGGCGGATAATAAGATCTGCTACCTTCTCCACAAAACCTTTACGGGTTTTCTCTAATCCGTCGCGGAATTGTTTGGTTACACTTTCCGTTTTGCCGGAAATGCTTTCTTTTAACTTCCTGAAAAAGCTCATTTGTTTCCTCCTAAAAGTTTTGTGAGCGACACTTCATTGATTTAACTTCGTACAAAACTCGCTTCGAAAGCTGATACTTAAAAAACTCATTATTCAGCAAGCCGTTAAGCGATCTCTGCTTCCTCATCCTCTAAACGTACAGAGACGAGCTTGGATACTCCGCCTTCTTCCATCGTCACTCCGTAGAGCACATCCGCCTCTTCCATGGTACCTTTGCGGTGTGTAACGACGATAAATTGCGTTTGTTCCGAGAACTCACGTAAATACTGAGCAAAACGTACGACATTCGCTTCATCTAGCGCAGCCTCTACCTCATCCAGTACGCAGAACGGAACCGGCTTCACTTGCAGGATGGCAAACAAGAGGGCCATCGCAGTTAAGGCGCGTTCCCCGCCGGACAGCAGCTGAAGGTTTTGAAGTTTTTTACCTGGTGGCTGGGCTACGATATCTATACCTGTTTCAAGCATATGCTCTGGATCTAGCAGCATGAGATCAGCTCGTCCACCCCCGAACAGCTTCGAGAATACCGTACCGAATTGTTTACGGATCGCATCAAAGGTCTGTTTGAACCGTTTCGACATTTCATCTTCCATCTCACGGATGACTTGATACAGGGTAGTCTTAGCTTCAACTAGGTCATCTTTTTGTCCACTGAGGAAAGTATAACGCTCATGAACACGCTGATATTCTTCGATCGCACCTAAGTTGACTTCTCCCAGTGCAGAAATACTGCGTTTCAGACGCTGTACATCCGCTTGTGCGGCTGGCACATCTTCGGGCACAGGATAACGCTGTTTCGCTAGTTCATAGCTTAATTCGTAGTCATCACTCAGCTTACGAAGAATATTATCAAGTTCAACATCGAGGCGACCCACAGAAACTTCGGTAGAACGCAGCTTGTCCTCCACGACTTTAAGTGCCTGACGTTGATCCTTCGTCTTACCCTCCTCTAGTTCCAGCTTACGGGTCAACGCTGAGCGTTCCGCCCGGGCTAAATCCAAAGTACCGGCTGTCTCTTCCTTCTTCAGACGATAACTATTCAAATCTTCTTTCTGTTTCACGGTTTCTAAAGCATTACTAGCCAAATCCTGCTCGATCGTATGTAACAGATTTCGATTCTGGCGCAGCTCTTTATCCTGTGAACCCACATCTTGTCTGAGACGGCGTAATTGTTCCTCCAAGGAGAAGATCTCCTGATCGAGCTTCCCTTCTGAAACCTTCATACTGGTCAGCTTACCTTGCAACTCTTCCTTAGCTGATTCATTCGCTTTACGTGCCGATTCGGCATTACGGATACCCTCATGAGCTTCCTTTTCTTCTTTCTCAAGACGTTCAAGCTCAGCAGAGGCTTGCTTCCGAGTCTCTTCAAGCGTGCGGACCTCACTTTCAAAGCCACTACGTTCCGCACCTGTGCTCTCCACTTGTTCCATCACATGTCGAAGCTCCTGTTCAAGCTGCTTCAAATCGCCGGAAACACGTTGCTCCTCTAGTCTTTTCTCATCACCATCACGGCGCAGGTCCTCTAGCTTCACACTAGCGTTCTCTTGCTCTTCACGAAGTCTGGCAATGCCTTGTTTCAGTTTAACAATCTGACGTTCGCTCTCTTCGATCTCACTGCTCAGCTGATCCAGCTGGCGTTTACGACTAAGCAAGCTATTGTTCTTCTTATGCTGGCTACCACCGGTCATGGAGCCTCCGGCATTTACTACATCGCCCTCCAGCGTAACCACGCGATAACGATATTGGCATCTAGCGGCGATGCGGTTTGCCTGCTCCAGGCTCTCAGCAATAACTACATTACCTAGCAAACTGCCAACAATACTAGCATACTTATCATCGTATCCAACAAGTTCGGAACCAATTCCAACAAAACCTTCAGCGTCTTCCACCATTCCACGGTCACTGCCGGAAATTTGACGTGGTCGAATAACATCGAGAGGAAGGAAAGTAGCTCGTCCCAGTTGACGTTGCTTCAGAAAAGATATCGCTTGACGCGATACGCTCTCATTATCCATGACCACATGTTGAAGCGATGCACCCAATGCAGTCTCGACAGCCATTTCCAGCTTCTCTGGGACGGAAATGAGTTCAGCAACTGCACCATGCACCCCATTTAGCTGTCCTTTACGAGCCCCTTTAAGTACTTCTTTAACTCCAAGCATAAAGCCGTCAAAATCATCTTGCATTTCTTTCATGGTCTCATGACGGGAGACTTGCGCTTCCCGCTTCTGTTCCCACTTCCGCAGGCCTGACTGCGTCTCTTCAATCAGCTTCTGACGTTTACTAAGTTGTTCACTTTCCGTAATATAAGCACCACGAAGATTGCTTAATTCTTTGCCAAGCTGGGCTATCTTGTCTTTTAGCCCTTTTTGGCTAGCAGACAACTCTTCATGCCGTGCTGTCCATTTGCCGCTTTCTTCTTCACTGCGGCTCATACGACGCTCCAGGTTCTCCTTTTGTTGATCCGCGTAACGAATTTCGTTACGTGCATTCGCCATAAGGTTCATTAACTCTAGGAGAGCACTTTTCAGCTTCTCCTCCTGGCTCTGACTAATCCCGTCAGCGACACCTTCGAGTCTTGCCTCTTCATCTTCGATCTGTTTCCGAAGCTCAACAAGCTTAAGCCGGGATGCTTCGAGCTTAGCTTCTAAATCCCCAAGCTCACGTTGACGATCCGCAGATCGCTCACCTACAGATCCTAATGTGAGCATTAACTGTTCACGGTTACTCTCTAGATTACGTTTGCGCTCTTTCAGTACTTCCCCATAACCTTCGCTTTTCTCATAAGCTTCACTATAACGGAGTAATTGCTCTTGCTGCTTCTCGATCTGTTCTTCTAACGCACGTAGTTCAGCACGTCCGCTTTCCAGCTTAGCATCATGAGCGGAGACAACTGTAGATAGCTCCAGTTGCTCATCCTTTAACGTTTCTAGCTTAGCGTTACCTTCCTGCCAAGCTGTATGAATTCCTTCAATCTGATGAACATAGACTGAAATTTCCTGATGCTTCAGTTGTTCCCGAAGCTCTTTAAAGCGAATGGCCTTCTCCGATTGATCCTTAAGGGGACCAATCTGATCCTCAAGCTCACTAATCAAATCGTGAATCCGGAGCAAGTTTTGCTCCGTGTCGTCAAGCTTACGGCTTGCATCTTTTTTGCGCGATTTATATTTTACAATACCTGATGCCTCTTCAAAGATGCCTCGCCGATCCTCGGAACGAGTACTCAGAATCTCCTCAATCCGACCCTGTCCGATAATCGAATAAGCCTCACGCCCGATACCGGTATCCATGAACAGCTCTGTGATATCCTTCAGTCTACAGGATTGCTTATTAATTAAATATTCACTCTCACCGCTACGGTGAACACGCCGAGTCACTGTAACTTCGCTGAAATCCAATGGCAGCGTGTGATCCTCATTATCGAGCGTTAGTGATACTTCACCATAATTCACAGCTTTACGCGCGTCACTACCGGCAAAAATAATATCTTCCATCTTGCCGCCACGCAGTGATTTAGCACTCTGTTCGCCGAGTACCCAGCGTATGCCGTCAGAAATGTTGCTCTTGCCGCTTCCGTTCGGACCCACTACGGCCGTTATACCGCGCACAAATTCCATTTCTGTTTTGTCGGCAAATGATTTAAAACCAGCTAATTCTATCCGTTTCAAAAACATACTTGCCTATCACCTCTGACCCATTATACCATAGCGTTTATTAGCCTAAAATAGCTCCCAAAACATCCCCGCAAAGTGGTGCTTTGCTTCGATGCGTACGCATGTACTTTGTGGGAGCTCCGAATAAAACGAGAAATACAAGACATAAGTATAGTGTGAAAATTATTCCATCTTATATCTAAAATGAAGCTTGGACTATTCTTTCGAAAAAGAGCAGCAACGGTCTGAGCTCCGCCTAAACGCCGGTATTCAGACCTTTGCTGCTCTCCTCCGCTTGTCCACATGATGCAAAATTCAAGCACCATCTTCTTTCAGATGCAACAGTGCAGCTGCTGCAGCCTGCTGTTCTGCTTCCTTCTTGGAGCGGCCGCTCCCTTTACCAAGTGAACGGTTAGTCATTAACACTTCAGAGACGAATTCACGCTCATGCGCAGGTCCCCGTTCTTCAATGATCCGATATTCCAACGTACCCATATTGTGCTGCTGAATTAGCTCTTGCAGTTCCGTCTTGTAATCGGTCATCTGCATTTGCAGTTTCCCATCCGTCTCCACAAGTGGAAATACGTGATTATCAAGAAAAGACCTTACGGTTTCCAGTCCTTGGTCAAGATAAAGCGCTCCCACGAAGGATTCGAACACATCAGCCAGCAGGGCCGGGCGAGTACGTCCGCCCGTAAGTTCTTCCCCTTTTCCCAATAGTACATATCGGCCAAAACCTAAACTCTCAGCGAACTTAACCAGCGAAGGCTCGCATACAATAGCGGCACGCAGCTTAGTCAGTTCCCCTTCAGGTCGATCTGGCAACAGATTGTACAAATATTCAGAAACCGTCAGCTCCAGTACAGCATCCCCTAGAAATTCGAGACGCTCATTGTCCTGATGCTGATTGAAACGGTGTTCATTCACATAGGATGCATGGGTAAAGGCCTGCTTCAGAAGCACAGAATCGTGAAATTGGATTTGAAGTTGCTGTTGTAACTGCTTCAGTTCTCCTTTCACCGCGCTGTCCCCTTACTGATTATATTTTTTTAGAATAACTGTTGCGTTATGTCCACCAAATCCAAAGGAATTCGACATTACGATATCCAGATCTGCTTTACGTGGCACATTCGGCACATAATCCAGATCACATTCTGGGTCTGGATTGTCCAAATTAATGGTTGGCGCAATCATTCCTTTTTGCAAAGAAAGACCACAGATAATAGCTTCCACACCACCGGCTGCACCTAAAAGATGACCCGTCATGGATTTCGTTGAACTAATAGCTACTTTATAGGCATGTTCACCCAATGCTTTTTTAACAGCAGCCGTTTCTGATCTATCTCCTACAGGCGTTGAAGTACCATGTGCATTGATGTAATCAATATCTTCAGGAGAGATACCAGCATCTCGGATTGCCATCTTCATGCAGCGAGCTGCACCGTCTGGATCTGGTTCAGTCATATGGTGAGCATCAGCGCTCAGACCATAGCCGATAACCTCAGCATAAATCTTCGCTCCACGCTTCTCAGCATGTTCAAGGGATTCCAGAATCAAGATTCCAGCGCCCTCGCCCATAACAAAGCCATCGCGATCTACATCAAATGGCCGGCTAGCCTTCTCAGGCTCGTCATTACGAGTGGACATCGCTCTCATTGCACAGAAACCTGCCATTCCTGTTGGACGAATGGTCGCTTCCGAACCACCGCAGATCATAGCATCTGCGTCTCCACGTTGAATCAGACGGAATGATTCCCCAATGGAATGACTTCCTGTAGCACAGGCTGTCACTGTAGTCGTATTTGGTCCCTTTGCACCGAGGTTGATGGACAGCTGTCCAGAACCCATGTTAGCGATCATCATCGGGATAAAGAACGGGCTTACCCGTTTCGGCCCTTTTTCAAGCAACAGATTATGATTGTCTTCCCAAGTACCAAGACCTCCGATACCCGAACCTACAGATACACCGATCCGTTCAGCATCGATATCTTCACCGATCTTAAGTCCGCTATCTCTCAACGCATCTTCACCGGCAGCCACTGCAAATTGTACAAAACGGTCCATTTTGCGGGCTTCCTTGCGGCCAAAAAGCGCCTCAGGATCAAAGTCTTTAACTGACGAAGCAATTTGCGTAGTATATTCACTGACATCAAAGGCTTCAACCATCGATACACCTGATTTACCGCTCATCAGATTATCCCAGAACGTCTCCAAGTCTTTCCCCAGTGACGTAATTACGCCCATCCCGGTTACAACCACTCTATGACTCAAACACAATCACCCCATCTATAGGCTGTATACATTATATTCAGAACTTATATACTGCGAATTATTACTACTATATGAACAGCGGTCACCGCATTCATTAACGCTTCTGCGGCTCTGTTATAATCCCTATAAAGCTGCACATGGCAACCCTTAATACATTTTAATGCTGTATAAATGAGGAGAAGTCCCGCCCAAGTAGGAACGGGACTCTCAATCATATGACTCTAGGTATGAGATTGTATGTACTTCACAACTTCACCCACGGTCGTAATGGTCTCTGCATCTTCATCAGAGATTTCCATGTCGAATTCATCTTCCAATTCCATAACCAATTCTACTACATCAAGAGAATCAGCACCTAAATCATCTTTGAAAGACGCTTCTAATGTTACCTCAGCTTCATCGGCACCTAAGCGGTCGATGACAATGCGTTTTACACGCTCTAATACATCGGACATCCGGTTCACCTCCTCTTTTGGTATTATACGAGATATGAGGTCAAAATACCATAGACCGCAAAAAACGCTTTCCTGATCCCTCACATTTCATCTTTAAAACAGTGTAATTTCTCCCAAGCATAAACATTCATCGGTGTCCTAATAAGAACTGTAAGTGTTTATGCGAGATATATAAGGATAAAGTATAGTGTGAAACTTATACTTTCTTATATTTTTGACGGAGAGTTACATATACATCCCGCCATCCACGTGTAGTGTCTGGCCGGTCATATAAGCGGCGCCTTCAGAAGCCAGGAAAACAACTGCCATAGCTATCTCTTCCGGACGCCCAAGGCGAGCTAGTGGAATGCCCTTCTCTAGCTCACTGCGAACCTCATCAGAGAGCTCACGCGTCATATCTGTATCAATAAACCCAGGAGCGATACAGTTAACAGTGATGCCCCGTGAAGAGAGCTCACGAGCGGCAGCTTTGGTTAGACCGATGACACCGGCCTTTGCTGCAGAGTAATTAGCCTGACCAGGGTTACCTGTTACACCCACAACCGAGGAAATATTAATGATTCGACCGTAGCGCTGTTTCATCATCGGACGTGTAGCTGCCTTAAGACAGTTAAACACACCTTTCAGATTCGTCTCAATCACTTGATCGAACTCTTCCTCTTTCATGCGCATAATCAAGTTATCCCTAGTAATGCCGGCATTATTGACAACAATGTCAATACGTCCCCAGGTATTAAGAACCTCTTTCACAAGGCTCTCGGCCTGTTCACTATTGCCGACATCTCCACGGAGCGCAATCCCCTCCGAGCCAAGCTCGGCAATACGAGCCACAGTCTCGTGTGCCGCAGCTTCACTCCCTGCATAGTTCACGGCAACCTTTACGCCGTGTTCTGCAAGAGCAAGTGCGATGCTGCGACCAATGCCACGTGAGCCGCCAGTTACAAGGGCTGTCTGGCCCCGCAATGCTGAGAACATAGTTTAATCCCCTTTCAATCATGATGCTGTTGGCTAAATGTTAAACCATTTCTTACAAAACAGTTTGGACACTTTCAAGTGTATTAATGTTGATTACTTTGACTGTTTTGTCTATTTTGCGGATTAGACCAGCCAGAACACTGCCAGAACCAATCTCAACAAAAGTATCTACACCATCTGCAATCAACCATTCAATACTGTCCTGCCAAAGCACAGGAGAATACACCTGACGAACAAGCAGTTCGCGAATTTCTTCGGGATCTGTTACCGGTGACGCAGTGACATTAACGATGACAGGCACATTTGGAGTATTGAAGGTTACTTTCTTCAACTCTTCTGCCAAACGATCCGCAGCAGCTCTCATCATAGAAGAGTGAAAAGGTCCACTTACTTCTAGCGGAATCGCACGCTTACCACCTGCTTCTTTAACACGCTGCACAACACCATTAACGCCTTCCTGAGATCCGGAAACAACGATCTGACCCGGACAGTTGACGTTAGCCAGCTCTACAACACCACTTTCATCAGATACATTTTGGCATAATACAGCCAGTGCTTCACGTTCCGCACCAAGCACTGCCGCCATTGCACCTTGGCCCCCTGGAACAGCTTCTTCCATGAAACGGCCTCTTAAGCGTACAAGTGTTACAGCATCTTCATATGACAATACACCCGCTGCTACTAGCGCGCTGTATTCACCAAGGCTATGACCGGCAACATAATCAGGCTTCAAATCTTGTTCACGTAGAGCTTCAAGATAAGCAACGCTAGCTGTAAGAAGCGCTGGCTGCGTGTTCACAGTCTGTTTCAGCTCACTGTCCGGTCCTTCAAAAATCAGCTTGCTCAGCGGAAATCCGAGAACTTCATCCCCTTTCTCGAACACTGCTCGGCTGTTTGGAAGAGCATCATAAACATCCTTACCCATTCCAACTGCTTGCGCTCCCTGACCGGGAAAGACAAATGCAATTTTACCCATAAGTATGAACTCCTTCCCGTATAACGGTCTTAGCTTATTACCAAATCAATACAGATGCGCCCCAAGTTAAGCCACCGCCGAAACCAACCATCAGGACGGTGTCGCCTTCTTTCATACGTCCTTCTTCCGCAGCTTCAACAAGAGCTAACGGAATAGAGGCAGCCGAAGTATTGGCATACTTATCAACATTGATCACACATTTCTCTGGTGGCAAATCAAGACGCTGCATAGCGGATTGAATGATACGAATATTCGCTTGATGCGGTACGAACAAATCAATATCTTCTTTACCCAGACCAGCTTTAGTAAGCACACGTTCTGTAGCTGAGCCCATCACACGAACTGCAAACTTAAAGACTTCACGGCCATTCATATAAATGAAATGTTTCTTATCTTCAACGGTTTGCTGAGATGCAGGCAAGCGTGAACCGCCGGCTTCTAACTTAAGCAAGTTCCCTCCAGAGCCTTCAGCACCTAGATCAAAGGATTGGAAACCACGACCTTCTGGAACCTCACCAATGATAACTGCACCTGCTCCATCACCGAACAAGACACAAGTATTACGATCCGTATAATCTGTGATGCGGGACAAAGTATCCGCACCTATAATAAGTGCATTATTGTACATTCCGTTCTGAATAAATCCAACCGCTGTCGCTAAGCTGTATACAAAACCAGAGCAGGCAGCCGACAAGTCAAACGCCGCAGCACCTTTAGCACCCAGTTTATCCTGCAAAATGCAGGCTGTAGAAGGAAAGGCACTGTCAGGTGTTACTGTTGCAATAATGATAAGATCCAAATCTTCGGCTTTCATTCCCGCGGAATCAAGTGCCTTTAGGGCTGCTTCATACGCTAGATCAGAAGTTGCCTCATGAGGCGCAGCAATATGTCTTTCACGGATGCCTGTCCGACTGACGATCCATTCATCGTTAGTCTCCACTATTTTTTCCAGATCACTATTTGTCAATATTTTCTCAGGTACATATTTCCCAGTTCCTATAATCCCAACCGGTCGCAACTGTCTCATCTCGTCACTCACTTCCCGCTAATTTCCTTGGATATACTTGGCACAAGCTCAGCTTGCAGAGCAATCCGCGCTTGTCTTACCGCATTTTTAACCGCATTTCCATCTGAAGATCCGTGCCCTTTCACTACCAATCCGCTAAGACCGAGCAGAGGTGCACCACCGTGCTCTTTGTAGTCCATTTTACCTTTTAGAGCTCTAAGCTCTGGCATCAGCATAGCCGCGCCAAGCTTAGTTTTCAGAGAACGACTAAATTGCTCCTTCAGCAAAGAGAACAATGCACCCGCCGTACCCTCTAGTGACTTCAGTAAAATGTTACCGGCAAATCCATCGCAGACAAGCACATCACAGTTCCCTGTAAGCACGTCACGTGCCTCAACATTACCGATAAAATGAATGCCTGGCAAGTTCTCAAGCAGTGGATAGGCTACTTTTGTCAGTTCATTGCCCTTTCCAGGCTCTGTTCCTACATTCAGAAGTCCGACTCTCGGCTTAGCAATACCATGCACTTTGTTTCGATAAATGGTTCCCATCAGTGCATATTGCACCAGATGTTCAGGCTTCGCATCCATGTTGGCACCAAGATCAAGCGCCAATACGCCAACATCGTCCAGCGTCGGAATCATAGGCGCCAGAGCAGGACGTTCAATCCCCTGCATCCGGCCAACTACGAGGAGTCCTGTAGTCATTAACGCACCCGTGTTGCCTGACGAAATCATAGCATCTGCTTCACCTTCGCGGACCATTCTTCCAGCTACAACCATGGATGAATCTTTTTTACGACGAACCGCCTTAACTGGCTCTTCATCAGAACCAATGACATCTCCTGCATGACGTATTGTCAGATTGGACGGTTTGTCCCTCAGCAGTGGCTCTAATCTGGCTTCGTCACCAACGAGCACAATCTGCGTATCTTTCCATTCCGCGGCCGCGGACAACGCCCCCTCGACATTACATTCAGGAGCGTTGTCCCCGCCCATGGCATCAATGGCGATCAGCACTATGGTTACCCCCTTCACTGTGTTCATCATTTGCGGACCGATACACTATAAAATGGCCCTGAAACACTAATTCTTCTCCGACATAAGTGAATACATCCACCTCCGCTTTGCCACCCCTACCAGCGAGTGACCGCACCTGTGCTTTGGCAATACACTTCTCACCTAGCTGAACTGTGCGTACAAAACGGATATCGGCTGAAGCGGTCAGAGCGATTTCATCGTTGATTACGGCAACCGCAAGTGAGTTCGCTTGAGCAAACACATAGTGACCTCGAGCGATCCCATTTCTAGAGAAAACATGATCTTCGCGAATCTCAAATATCGAAATCCCACTCTTGTCCAGCTGTAGATCCACAATGTCTCCGATGACTTCATCCGCAGGCAAAGAGCGCACCTGATCATAGGAGTGCTCTGCCATTTGTTTCATTCGTTCACGCAGTTCCGGTATTCCCAGCTCCATCCGGTCTAACCGAATCGTCTGAATGCTAACTTTCAGCTGACGAGTCAGCTCCCGATCTGTTACAAAAGGATTGCCTGCGATTATATGTAGCAGCTGTTGCTGACGTTCTTTCTTGGACATCCGCTCGATTGCGGCTCACCTCCTGGCACGTGCCAAGCATAAACGCCTTCGGTATCCTTAAAAGGACGATAAACGTTTAAGCGAGAAATATAAGACAAAAAAGTATAGGTGTATAACTTATACTTTCTTATATTTTAAAGAAAGCATTCGGCCGCTTGATGGCCGCTGTTATATTAGGTCAAGTAACCATATTCATTATTTAGAACCAGGTACTAATATGTAGTATAAAGCATGCCGCACCAAAAATAAAGCATTGACTTCTGGGCGGCTTATGTTTGGACAAGTATAAACGCTTCAGCGTCCCTAATAGACGATAAGCGTTTGTGCGAAAAATACAAGGAATTTATAGAGGAGTGAAACTTATATAGTCTTATATTTCAAAAAAAAATAGTACTTCACCAAGAGTGAAGTACTATTTATTCTAAAACTATTGTTTGATGATTTCTCTTGCTTTGTAAGTTCCGCAAACTTTACATACGTGGTGAGCCAATTTCAACTCTCCGCATTGTTCGCATTTCACCATGCCCGGCACAACCAACTTAAAGTGGGTGCGACGTTTGTCACGGCGTGTCTTAGACGTTCTACGTTGTGGTACTGCCATGTGTTCCACCTCCTCGTGATATTTCTGTCAGCCTGCTCCTCAGAGCAGGATGTGTTTTGTTGTAATGTTTCATTTGAAAAAGTCTTTCAACGCAGCGAGTCGAGGATCGATCACTGTGTTGTCGCAACTGCAGGTGCCTTCGTTCAAGTTCTGTCCGCATTTCTGACAAAGACCAAGACAGTCTGCCTTGCACAATACCGAATCCGGTAAGTGCAGTACGAAATTTTCTTCCACATATGGGATAAGATCCACAACCTCATCCTTGACGTAAATAAGTTCCTCATCTTCGTCATCATCTGGAAGAACTGGCTGC
Organism: Paenibacillus sp. FSL R5-0345; assembly: GCF_000758585.1. Classification (NCBI taxonomy): domain Bacteria; kingdom Bacillati; phylum Bacillota; class Bacilli; order Caryophanales; family Paenibacillaceae; genus Paenibacillus; species Paenibacillus sp. FSL R5-0345. The sequence continues at coordinate 3,026,056 of NZ_CP009281.1, read as the reverse complement.
TTAAGCCACTTGAAAGTCTCAGCAAAAGGAATGTTCAAATCACTTTTGACCTCCGTGAGACAACGTGAACATAACATGTCCACATCTCCACTCAGTTTCCCCACCACGTTCACACAATCGGTTCCCGCGGGCAGCGCTTTAAGGTCCACTGAGAGCGGAGCAACAGCTAGAATATCCTTGCGCCCTTTGACTACCTCGCTGACATCCACAACATCGTGAATATGTAACGGTTCGTCGGCATTCGCTAATTTGCGAAAGTGAATCTGCATACTTATCACTCCCAAACAAACAAAATTTATTATACCTAGTATTATATACCTTTGTCAACCATTTTCCCTTTATATTGTTTCAGAAATTGGGGAGAATTATGATATAACTATTAGTGTAAATCAAAATGACAGCTTGTGCGAATAGAGTTTCAGGATATTTATCCTAGTAATCTCTACATGCATAAACACCTTTGGCGTTCTATAAGGACGAAAAGCGTTTAATCGTGAAATATAAGAGATAAAGGATAGGTGCATAATTTATACCTTCTTATATTTTAAATAATGGTTACTTATGGAGGGAAGCAGCAGTGACAACGGTTGGAATAGTAGCAGAATACAATCCATTACATAACGGTCATGTACACCACTTCACCGAAGCCAAAAGACTATCAGGCGCTGAGCGCGCCATCGTCGTCATGAGCGGACCCTTTACTCAGCGCGGCGAGCCGGCGGCGGTGAGCAAGCAAGCCCGGACAGAGATGGCGCTACGAATGGGCGCCGACCTCGTCATTGAGCTGCCGGTGGCTTATGCTGTACAGCCGGCAGAATGGTTCGCCTTCGGAGCAGTTGCACTGCTGGAAGCGACCGGGGTCGTGGACAGCTTGTGCTTCGGCTCCGAAGCCGGCACTTTGGGTTCGCTGCTTCCTCTGGCCAAGTATCTGGCAGAGGAAAGCAGCGAACTTCAGAGCGAGATCCGCCGCCGCATGGCGCTCGGAGCGAGCTTCCCCGCCGCGTACAGCGCAGCGGCGGCGGTGGCCTTTGAAGGGACTCTCCATGAAGAAGAGAGTCCCTTCGATGCTGGCAAGCTGCTGCACCAGCCGAATAACAGCCTTGGCTTGCATTATCTCATTGCCTTGCAGCGGCTGAATAGCAAGATCGAGCCGCTAACCGTTCCGCGAACGTCAGCCGGATTCCATGACCCTTTGCAAGTCGACTCATCGATCGCAAGCGCCACTGCTATTCGTAAGCTATTGCAAGAAGGTGGATCGCCAGCAGCTTACATGCCGGATTATAGCGTGTCCATATTGGAAAGAGAGCATGCAGCCGGTAGAGGTCCTTTGGAATTAGAGCATTTCCGAGCCCCCCTCCGCCATCTGCTCTCTACACGTACCGCTACAGAGCTAAGAACAATCCAAGACATGAATGAAGGCTTGGAGAATAGAATCCTTCGTCTTATGCCCGAGCTGGAGCAATTCACTATTTTGGGTTTGCTTCAAGCCCTTAAGAGTAAGCGTTACACACATACACGACTGCAACGTCTGCTGCTGCACATTTTACTAAATCACACCAAGGAAGAAATGACCCCTTCTGTATTAGCAGAGGGGCCTGGATATATTCGAATCCTCGGATTTAGAGAAAGTGGACGAGCACTGCTTAAAGAGATGAAACAAAAAGCAACTTTACCCATCGTGATGCGGCCCTCACTACACTCCCACCCACAACTTGAGCGAGATCTTCAAGCCGCGTCCGCTTTCGCTGGAGCTTTTCGAGAACCTCACAGAATCGATATGTATCGCGATTATTTGGAACCTCCGGTCATGGTTTGACCGGTAGTTCCTCCATATATTTCAGCGCTTCATCCAGTGTCGATACGGGTACCAGCTTCATAGATGTGCCGATTTTATCAGCTTTTGCTTTGGCTTCGTCGTAATTCTTAACAGGTACGAAAAAAATCTCCGCCCCTTCTCGATCCGCAGCCACGATCTTATGTTTCACTCCACCGATAGCACCTACCACACCCTCAGCGTTAATCGTGCCCGTTCCTGCAACCCTATGACCTTTGGTTAGATCACCAGGTGTAAGACGGTTGTAAATCTCCATAGTGAACATCAGTCCTGCTGAAGGTCCGCCAACATTCGTATCTACAAAGCTGACCGCTTTTCCTTGTTCTTTAGGTTTCACTTTCTGAACTGCGGCTATTGTGACTCCAAAACCAGGTCGAACTGCAGTACCTTCTTTATCTTTGATCTCGACCAGTGTCACTTGCTCCTTTACTTCTTTACCATTCCTCTGTAAAACAACAGCGACCTGATCACCGATTTTCTTGGCTGAAAGTAAAGCAGAAAGTGCTTCCGGATCCGGTACCTTCTGTCCTTCTACACTTATGATTCTGTCACCTGGATGGAATTGACCCTTATTACTTTCAACCGGAACCGAAAAAACATACAAATAATCTACTACATCCTCATACGGAATTCCTGCAGCATGATAAGCCGCCTGAACGGAGTAAGATTGGGAGCTGTTCATATAAAAAACCTGCTCCGCAGCATATTCGTCTTCAGACTTATCTCCCAGCCGGGTCTCTTTTCGAACAACCTCTGAATTGGAGTTAAAAACAGAGGCGACCAGTAACGCCACATTAGCGTAACTAGCAGATACCGTAGTCATCATAAAGGTTCCTTCTTCAGCCGGATCCGCATTCTCCACTTTAATCATAGGGGCAACCTCAGATGCACTACCCGGCTGATAGACAATGTACGGGGTGTTCATAAATACAAATACATACACGATAACTACAAACGTAAAGAGGTAAGCTGTGGCGCGGAATCCCGGCCGATGCTTCAACTGCTTCACTGCTCTTCCCTTCTTTCCCACGGCACATTTAGGATATGAATGTTTGAACTTCATTACCGCTTCGACTATTGGTTTGGCATGATGGTTGTCTACTCTGCATAAAGTGATAACACATCTGCTATGCCTTAAGTTATGAAGAGGTGATTCTAGAAATGAACAATATTAAAATACGCCGGCTAGCTAGTCGCTCCACACCTTTTCTATCCGGGGCGATTGCAATCCTGTTAGCCATTGCAATCATCATCTCACCAGAAAGCTCTTTCGAGGCTTCTCTTCAAGGATTAAAGCTCTGGTGGACACTCGTATTTCCTGCACTTCTACCCTTCCTTATGTTGTCTGAGATGCTGACTGCTTCGGGCTTCGTGCATGGCTTCGGAGTGCTCCTGGAACCATTGATGAAAAAGGTCTTCCGACTTCCCGGCGCGAGCGGCTGGACTTTGGCGCTTGGAATCACAACTGGATTCCCCGGCGGGGCCGGAGGTGTAATGCAGCTTCATAAGCAGGGCAGCATTTCGGACAAGGAAGCCGCTCGTCTTGCTTCCCTTACACATTTCGCCAGTCCAGTAACCCTGCTCATTGTGATTGGTGTAGCTTTCCTACATAGTCCTACCGCAGGCTACTTTCTACTTGCGATCCACTGGATTTCAGGACTTCTAGCCAGTTATACAGATGCACTGTTAAACGGCCGGATAGACAATCCGCAACCTTCTGTAAAAGAAAGTACGAATACTAAACGACCTTCTTTATATAGTCGTATCCAGCTTGCAGCCACTGAAGCCAGATCAAGAGATGGCCGAAGCTTCGGCAAACTTCTTGGGGAGTCGGTAGCTACTGCGGTGCAAAATTTGATGGTTGTGGGCGGTTATATGATTATGTTCGCCGTAGTCATCAATATCATTACTACTGTACTTCCTGCATTACCAGCTGCTCTACCAGCAGGCTTGCTGGAGGTTCATTTAGGAGCCGACGCCATAAGCAAAGGGCTCACGAGCATCGGCGCCGGATCAACAGGAGTATTAGGCTTGGCCTTACTTTCCGCTGCACTTGGCTGGAGCGGACTCTGCGCACAGCTGCAAGTACTGACACTGCTTAAAGAGGCAGGTGTCCGATTTCTCCCCTATGCTGCGGTTCGCTTGATGCATGGAGCTTATGCTTTTTTATTGACACTACTACTATGGAAACCACTATTGACTGTAGGAACTGCTGTTTTGCCTGCTCTTGCAGATTCACAATCCACACCAAACAGAACCATTAATGTAACAGCCATATGGAGCTCTTTTCCACAACTGCTTAGTCTGCAATCACTTTTACTCCTCATCCTGCTAGCATTATCCGCAGCGATATATCTTGTTAGTGCTTTTCGCCATCGACCCGATTAAATTTAAGCTTCATAGCTTGTTCCACTTCAGGGGTCACAAAGTCAGATACATTACCTCCGAAATGGGCAATTTCTTTTACAACACTGGAACTTAAGTAGGAATATTTCGGATTAGTCATCATAAAAATCGTTTCCGCATCCGGATCCAGACTATGGTTGATGGATGCATTTTGCAGTTCATATTCAAAGTCAGTTACGGTACGAATACCACGAACAATGACTTGAGCATCTTTTTGACGAACATAATTAACTAGCAGATCCCTAAAGCTGTCGATTTCCACATTAGGAATGTCAGCTGTCGCCTGTCTTAAAAGCGCTGTTCGCTCTTCTACAGTAAATAACGGGTTCTTACTCAAATTATTAAGCACCGTTACAATTAAACGGTCGAACTGCTTGGATGCGCGCCGGATAATATCCATATGTCCCATAGTCACGGGATCAAAGGTGCCTGGATAGATGGCAACACGCTCTTTTCTAATTTGCAGACTCATTCTCTACCTCCTCACCAGTCTCGCCGTCCACTGAAGGATTAGCTTCATACTGATAAATAGAAATTGTCGTTTCTCCGTATACGGCTTGGCGCAGCCTATAAAATCCTGGGATATCCTCAGGATAGGCATAATTTGATTCATGCTCCAGTACTATGATTGCGTCCTCTTGCAGCATTCCTTTTTCTACCATAGACAGCATCAGCTCATCTCCGTGCTTCAATCGGTAAGGAGGGTCTAAAAAGACTAAATCAAAAACACGTCCCCGCTTCTCCAACGCACTGAGCGCTCTTCCTGCTTCATTTCGGTACACTTGCGCCTTTGCCTCAAGATTAGTCGCTTTCAAATTGGCACGAATGGTGTCAATACTTTTAGGCTCCATATCTACAAATACGGCACTTTCCATTCCTCTGCTTAAAGCTTCGATACCCAGACCACCTGTACCTGCGAATAAATCCAGCACCGCTCCACCTTCGAAATATGGACCGATCATACTGAATACAGCTTCCTTCACCTTGTCGGTTGTAGGTCTTGTTCCACTTCCTGGCACACTTTTTAGTGGTCTTCCTTTTGCACTTCCCGATACCACTCTCACCGTCAATCACCCGTTCTATGTCTCTGTTTGTTATACCCAAAAGGGCATAAGTCCACGCCTATCGTAACACATTTGCGCACTGAAATAAAAAGTTTGTCTAGTTATGAAAAATGGAACAATCAGAGACGATTCCGATAAATAAGTCGTCATTATGTATAAGACTGGTCTTCCAGGGACATCATGTAATTATCGACACCACAAATGTCGTAGACAACCGCGGAGCAGGCTTACGTTTCCCCATAAGCTCTTCGTCCGGTTTCTCCTCTCCCATGAAAGGGGCCCTAGAGATAGGGCCCCGAATTTATGTTTAAATACATTTAAAAGTTATTATTGTATATAATACAATACAAAATCACTAGTTTCGTATAACAAGAAAGAAGTACTCACAGTGGCTCGTTTGGGAAAATTTTGTATCGGATGACATCCCCGCTATTGCAGATGCTTATTGGCACAACGCCTCCTTCGACTAAGTAACAACTCAAAAAAGCCCCGTTGCCATTTAAGGTTACCGAGGCTTTTTCATAATCCCTAACTATGGATATTTCGCTGTACTACCGAGCGATCAATTATATATTTCACTAAATTTCCGATACTCGCGTAACCTTATACCTTGACATATCCTTCTCCAAATCAATTCTAATTATTTTCGTTTGATTATCTTTAATAAGATTCCCCTCAACAGTAAGATTTCTGCCATTTATTTCGCAAACTTTTTTAAGAGAAAAAAACCAATCCGAACCAAAACGCTCTGATATAGAGCCATTGATTTCTTTAAACAGGATGGATAATGTGTAAGTTCGTATGTCTTTTTCTGAATCTTCAACATGATCTCCTGGTACAGCTGAACAAATTTGGCCCGCACTGATAGCGAGTAAAAATGTCGACAGAATCATTATTGATTTTATTTTGAATTTCAATTTGTTCACCTCTTCCTTATCTATAATAGATATTATGAGGTTGAAATCATAAACCATTCCTTATATAGTTACGCTTCCGTTGTGGATAAATCTAAAAAATCTTCTCAGCATTCTATATCTTCATCCGTGCTTAATTCATCATCAATTTGCCTTTGTCTTTTCTTATTTATATTCCGTAACACTAGGTGTACAAGAAAATAAACCATTGTAAAAGTAACAAAGGTTAAAATAATACTCCATACATTTCTTTCTCCCGCCAACACTATAAGCAATGAAACACAAATCCCGCCTGAAATAATGCTGTTTATAAGCAGCTTTTTATTGGTGTGACTTCGGGAATCCCAAATATCAACCCCAACAGATAAGTGCCGTATAGTTATATATATTCCAATACCAATCAAACAGAAAAACTCGACTGCAAATTGCGCAAACGGAGCATTCATTATGAATTGTTGAATCAGAATTGAAATAAGCAAACAATAAATTAGTATTTGATAAGCATCACTTTGAATTTTCCTTCTTTGAGATACAATTCGTTCATCATTAACTTTGCTGGTTTTCATTATTATCCCTCCTTATACTCCGAATTATAATATATTTATTACATAATGCAATTTATATATTGCATTTAAATGTGAATAAAAACCAAACATACACAAATAAGTTTGCTAATGGAGATATAACACAAAAGGACCGCCTTTCGGCAGTCCTTTGACAGACACTTACTCTATAAATTTCCCAACGAACCCTGTAACTACGCTCTCATATTTAACCGGGTCCATACGGAAAGCTTCACCGTGACCCGCTTTAGGAACGATATATAGCTCCTTCTCCACCGGACTATTCTCATACAAAGTATGTACCATCTCCGTAGGAACGAAGGTATCACTATCACCATGAATAAACAGTGTCGGGGTTACGGATTTCTTCACCTGTTCTAATGCTGAGGCTTCATTAAAGGAATAGCCTGCGCGAATTTTTGTCAGCATACTGGTCGTGTCCACAATCGGGAACGCCGGTAAATGGTACATTCTCTTCAGCTGGAACGTAAGCTCGTCCTTCACAGATGTATAACCACAATCCTCTACAATTGCCTTCACATTAGGTGGCAGCTCTTCCCCACTTGTCATCATGACCGTAGCTCCCCCCATGGAAACACCATGAAGCACCACTTGTGTCTTCTCACCATTCGCTTCCAAGACTCGCTGAATCCACTTTAAATAATCCTTGCGCTCAGGCCAGCCGAACCCGATGTAATTACCACCGCTGTCTCCATGTCCTCTAGCATCTGGCAGTAAAATATTATATCCCAGTCTTTCATAGTACATTCTGGCATATCCACTCATCTGAGTCGCATTTCCAGCATAACCATGCGCAATGATTACCGTCTTATCAGATTGCACAGGAGCTGCTAAGTAGTACCCCTTAAGATGAATCCCGTCATCAGAATCCATCTCCCACCTGTCGAAGTGCTGGTTGTTCCACCACTCTTTATCTGCTTGTGAAGTATCTTTAGATTGTTCCACTTCCGGACTTGATTGCAGATCTGGACTCTCATCTAAAAAGTCCTTTGAGGCACGTGCAATGGCGACATGATAGAAATAAAAGCTTCCAACCGTTACGATAATGATTAACACTACAATAATGGAAGAAATCCCGATCAGCATTTTATTCTTCAAAACTCTCTCTCCTAAATAATATTTAACAGTATTCATTTATGTTATCAAACTAAGATAACATGTATATTTGAATCTTCAAAATCCTAGTTTTGTAAACCTATGTACTTCAATCCACTTTTAATTGTTAATTCATCTAGATAAATCGGTATAACACCATTAAAAAGTCTGCTTCCAGCATGAATGCCAGAAGCAGACTTTTTATATCTCTAGAATATGCATGCGCTCGTAATAATTACTAACAAGATAAATAATACTAAGATTGCGCCAGTACTAGTAAAAGCACCACCGACATGACCAAATTCAGCTCCCATGTGAAGACCTCCTCCGTATTGTAGAATACACCACAGGATATGTGTTAACCCCCTTGGAAGATTGGGCGAACGGCAAAAAATATAACCCCGCCAACTGCGCGAGGTTAGTGTAAAAATTTCTAATCAGATACTAAAATGCCGTCAAAGCTTTCTGGACCCACACGGACTGTGCCGAGAAGATTAGAAGAAACAAATGCTGTATAAGTGAGTTGAGGTGTGATTGCTGGTAAGAAGTCCGCTGCCGAGAAGGTTATTACTTGCGGGGCCAGTATACTAAGACCAAAAGTTGAAGTAGCAGAATATACTTTAGGATCCGTTGGTAAAGTTCCTCTTACAATCGTAATTGTGATACCTACCAATGCCAGTGGAAGAGTAACGGAAATTGTCCCTTTAAGCAGCACACGTGGGTTCGTAGTCACTCCTGCGGTTAACAAACCAATTTGTCCAAACAACTGTGGCGTGTTTATTACCGTAATCGGAATAGCTATCGAATTGGCGAGACTGGCATTTTGTGATGTTCTAGCGTCAAGATAAGTTCCCATATTTACACCTCCTTTTTTTTTCATACTATAATATATTAGTCATCTTGATAGAATGCGTAGTCATTTTACCAGTGAGAAAGGATTGATTTTCAAAAAAATGAATACGACTAAATCATTTATCATCTGTTTTCGTACCATCCCTTTTGTTAAAAGCAAGCTCAAATAACCCCGTCGCCGAAAGCCCTGCTAGCCCCCCAGCCCATAGTCGCAGAATAAGGTTCATATCAGTGAACGGATAAGCAACTGCTCCAACCAGCAAGCCAATAGCTAATCCAACAACCGGTACAATATTGCGCGGAAGTTTCACGCTATTCTTCACAAGTTGTACAAGTGCCATTACGAAAACAGCCAGCACGGAAGCAAAGGCAAGCACACTGTTGAGAGCATCATTATACATGGTTTTTAACCCTCCTTATTTCATTTTCCACTACCAGGAACAAGTAAGCCTGCACGGTTCAACACTGTTATTATGCGATAGAAGTCATAACTCCCACCTGACGGTGTATCTAGCAGCTCTGCAGCACTCGCTGCCTTTACTGCCGCTTCAGCCCATGGGGGTACATTCATCACTGCTCGACCTTCAATTAGAGTCACTCGATCCGAAAGCTTAGTAATCGATTGACCTTGCTCCTGCACACCTGTTTTTAGCGTATCCTTGCTATCCGTAAGACTCACTATAAGCGCACGCAATTCTTTTATTTCTGTTTCCAGACTAACCAGCTTTTGTTTATCCTCTGCCGACATTTCGTCATCACCTTCCTTGGCTTCTTCATCATATTTATACAGATTGTAAGTATTCATGATTTGGATTAGCTTTGCTGCATAGTTTGGGTCGGTAGCATAGCCAGCGGCAGCAATCTCTTGTGCGGCAACCTTGCCACTTGCACCAAGCACTTTGCTGTAAAGGTTACGATTCCACGAAACACCATTCACAATCAACGCGGAATGATCCGCGACAGATTCTCCCCAGTTGTTATAGGCCCGAAAAGGAGCTTCTACTTTAACAGCCTTACCATTAACATATTCAGTAGTTTGCACAGTAATACTACCAGCTGGTCCGCTGCCTTTGATTCCAAACAAATTGTTGGCCTTAACAGTCAACCCGCTGCTGCCCCAGCCTGATTCTAGCGCAGCTTGAGCTATCGTTAGCGATGCTGGAACCTTACTAATCTGCATGTCCTTTTCAGCAAAATTTGCGATCTTCGCAATAAACTCTGTCTCCGTCATTTCATCACTTCCTCTCCTTTTATTAAATGCTGAGCATAATGAAATGCTTGTGCATATCCCTACTAATAGAGCGTCATTGCTAGATTCCATTCAAAATAAACGTCAAAACACGCGCTCAAAGAGCGCGTGCGTATTTGATAATTCGAATATGACATAAGTAGCTGAAAAGAAATAAATGAAGCATGCAACTCGCATAGGGCTATTAGTCCTGCTCACAGGAGAAATTTATTTCTCGTAGATTCATAATATGTAATTATAAGTAAAATTATCTTGAAGTTTCATTAAAACTAGCGTAACATATAGTATTAATTGACTATATAGGAGGGTCTAATAGACTATGCCTTCATATTATTTTAGAGAACTATGGACACCCTTGCGCTGGGTGGGCATTAAGTTTTTCCGTGATGACGAAGGTTTTCTTTGGATTAAATGGTGGGCTAAGCCCAGAAAACGACTGCGTTAACTGTTAAGAAAGTAAATATACATAAGAAGTTTCATACAATGTGCATATGTATTTCTTGATAACAAACTAAAGGGGCATCAACCGCTACAACATTAGCAGCTGATGCCCCTATTCCTAGTTACCTACCTTAGCTCCAAAAGAGCGTGCTAACAGTACGGCCTGATCTATATCCATACGAACTCCTTGTAGATCCAAACTTTTTAAATCAATCCCCTCAACAATAGCGTCCCGTAGGTCAGCCCCTTTAAGCTTGCATTGAGATAACTGTACACGGCTCAAATCAGCCCCTCGAAGATCACTTTTTTGCAAATTACAGCCCATTAGATCAGCTTCAGTAAATCGAATTCCGCGCAGATCCTGTCTGCTAAGATTAGTATGTCTAAGGTTCGTGTAAGACCAGTCCCCGCCGATAAGTGTGATCCCGTCCATATAAGCATTTGAGAAATCAGATCCTACCATTTTACAATCTTCAAATTTCGATACGAACAGATTCGCACCAGTGAACTTACAGTTAGTAAAAGCTGAACCTTTATGGTGTGATGCATTGAGCATGGCTCCAGTAAAATCGCAATCTATAAATCGGCAACCGATGGACGTCATTTCTTCCATAGAGCTTCCTTTGAAGGAACACTGTTCAAATGTACAGTTATTTAGTTCCCCGTCCTGCAGACTTCCTTGGTCAAAATTGTGTTTTTGGAACGTTTCATTAAGGTATTGGTACATGTTGAGTCTCATCACCTTCATTAGGATTAAATAAATTTATTCTTATTAAAAATAGCACTTTAGTAGATTGTTCTCAACAATCTCTTTCGATATAATTGCAAATAAACGATATGGAGGGAAATTATGGATGTGTCCAGCAGGAAAGAACCATTCCGCTATGTAATGAACCAGCCGCTTGAATGCTGGATTGAAGTTCCAACAAGTAGTATTGGTCCGGGTGCCGGAAAGTTAACAGAAGCCGTGTTGCTTGATCTTAGCCGATCTGGCTGCAAAGTGCGTACCCCTCTAAATCTTCGATTTACAGCAGGCAATACAAAGCTAGTGATTCATCTTCAATTAAATGAAGAAAAGCTTCAACTCGTGGGCAGCGTCCGTTGGGGCTGGATGTTTGGACTCGGCCAGTACCAATACGGAGTTAAGCTTAGATTGAGAGAAGACGAAGAAGAACGGTTGCTAAAAGAACTTGAAATATGGACAGCCTCTCTAAATGATGTAGAGGGCCTGTAGAATTCTACATAACAGATGCCCTTCTCATGGAAAGGCGTCTTTTTTTTGCATAAAAACGAAGACAAAGCTGAAGCGCTCTGCCTTCGTTCTAAAAATCTATACGAGTTAGACTTCTATAACTCCACTCTTTTCTTAACGAGTTTAACAATAGCAAATACTAGAATCACAATAATCACCGCTTCGAACAGGGTAGGAAGTAAACCAAGAACATACTGAGAGGTCTCAATATTATTTAATTTAGCAGCCTCATCCGTCACTTCAAATCGAAAGGCTCTTTCCAAAGTGATATTTTTATGATCGAACATCGATGTTTCTAATAAAGAAATTATATACTGTACTACAAAAAAAACAGCTATCCCAATCCATACTCTTCCTTTCACTCTCACACTCATTGCAACGGTCATGGAGAACATCACGAGTAACATAGAGTAGGCGGAAGCCCAAAAGACTATCAGCACTGTATAGGCGGAAATCAACCAAAATTTTTCCGGCAAAAACGAAGTTGAAAACATCATAATATCAACTGCTAAATGAATATAAGCAACTAGAAATAAACAGAGTAACGAACCTAAGAACAGCATTATCGGTGAGAGAACGGTGTACAGGACTGGTACTGGCACAAGCCTACGATTGAATAATCTCAGGTTCTGACCGAAGGTGCGCAGACTAAAAAAGAGAAGCACTACACCTGCTACAGCATAGGAAGTGACGTTCATCATGAACATCTCTTGATCTGAACGAACAGTAAATCCTATCACAAGCTGCACAAGAATGGTGATAACAAAAACAGCAAGAAACTTATCCCTATCCCGTCTAAAATCATACTTCACTAGCTTTAGCATTCTGCGTACACCTCTCTGAACATTTCGTCTATGCTTTTGCCATGGCGAAGCCGGATATCCTCTACCGCCGTATGCATCACAATTTCTCCCTCTTTAATAAAAATCACATCATCAAAGATCCGCTCAATATCGGATACTAAATGAGTTGATAAGAGTATGGTGCTGTCCTCCTCATAAAACTCTACTAACGCGTTAAGAATTTTAGTTCTAGCTACTGGATCTACTCCACCGATTGGCTCATCCAGTAAATAAAGGCTAGCTCGGCGTGATAAGGCAAGTGTAAGCTGTAAACGTTCATTCATTCCTTTGGATAGATCCTTTACCTTATCTTTACTTCTTAGCTTCATAAACTCCAACATTCGTGAAGCCTTCGTCTGATCAAAATCCGGATAGAAATCACTTTGGAACTTCAGAGCATCTGTAACACTCATCCAGGATTCTGTTAGCGGCTTATCCGGCATAAATGACACTACTGCTTTACTGTCTACGCCTACAGAACCCCCGATAATGGATACACGACCAGAGGTAGGCTGTGTAAGTCCTGCGATGATTTTCATTAGTGTGCTTTTGCCGCTGCCGTTACTGCCTAGCAGTCCCGTGATCTTACCCGCACTCAGATTAAAGGATACACCACGGAGAGCATGCTTTGATCTATATTTTTTAGTAACGTCATGAACCTCAAGTATATTTTCCAACTTGCTTATCCCCCTATTCTTCATCCCTGTCTCGGATACTCTCCGCTACTGCCGCTAAAATATCTTCACCTTGAAAACCAAGATCCTGCATACCACGAATGAAACGATCCAGCACATCTTTTGCCATTTCTTTTTTGATGGTCAAAATAGTTCCTTCATTACTAGTGACGTATCTTCCCATTCCACGCCGGGTCTCCACGATTTCTTCACGCTCCAGTTCCTGAAAGGTTCTTTGTACCGTATTCGGATTAATTTGTAACTCACTGGCAAGTTCACGGACCGAGAGAATTTTATCTCCTGGCTTCAGCTTGCCTGTGACGATTTCACCTTTGATGTAATTCATGATCTGTATATAAATCGGCAGGTTGTTATCGAATTCGATTGTCATATTTAAGCAACATCCCTTCGTCTAAAGACGGAAAAGCCTATAAGTAGAAAGACAACTGAGTATAAGACTAGCATTACAATGGAAAAGGTCAGCGTCATTCCAGGCATAGGTGCTCCTCCACCTTCATAAGCAGCTAAATTCAGGTTCGGGAATAATACATATTTATAGAACTCACGGAAAATGATCAATTTATCTATCATCAGCATAAACATTGTAACCCCGATGGTTACGCCCGTTGAAGTCGTCAATATTCCAATCATAAAAGCAAGGGTTGAATATACAACTGTACTTACAGAGTTATACATTAAACTGGTTAGCATCTCACGAATACCAGCCTCACCACCACTAAAGCCAAACCATAAAGCACCTGCTGCAAAAACCGCCAGCATACCTATAACTGCCACTGAGAACGCGTAAATCAGCACAACAACATATTTGGATGCAAGTATTGCTGTACGGCTTCTCGCACGAATTAGAAGAAATTTGATAGTGCCCTGACTATATTCTTTTGAGACAACACCCGCTGTTCCGATGATTGCAAGAATGGTTATAACTTGCCCAATCCCTTGAGAAAGCAACATTGCGGATGAGAACTCATACGCTGATCCGAACATGTCGGGTGACACGGAATGTACAATGTAACCTAATAGTAGGGACAAAAAGATTAATATTAAATAGGGTACGAAAAACGTACGTTTCTTCGAGAGCTTGAGCCATTCATTAACCACCAAATGATTAAAACTACGCAATTCGGTTCCCTCCAGTCCATTTCAAGAAATCTTCCTCTAAGCTTTGTTTATTCTCCGTAATTCGGAAAATGCCTACCCCTTTATCACTAAAAGCAGAGACTAGCTCCGGCACTCTACTGTCATGCAGACTTATCGTCACCTCAGAACGAGCATTATCCATAGTTAATAGTTCTGCGTATTCTAACCTACCCAAGAGAATTATTGCTGATTCAACAGAGGCTACGCGAATCGTTAGCTTCACTTCTGCTGTAGCTTCCTGCTCCCCACCAATCGCTGTAACGGTCACCAGCTTGCCGTTCTGAATCACGATGGCTCGGTGACAAATTTGTTCAATTTCAGTCAGTAAGTGGCTGGATATTAGAATTGAAATCCCTTCAACCTCAGCAATCCTACGCATATAATCACGCATTTCTCGTATGCCTGCTGGGTCAAGACCGTTCGTAGGTTCATCTAGAATCAATAACTTTGGTCGGTTCAGTAACGCCTGAGCAATCCCAAGACGTTGACGCATACCCAGCGAATAGGCCTTCACTTTCTTATTCATTGCTTCCTGAAGTCCTACCAATTCCACAACCTCATCAATTCTTCCAGCCTCAATATTATCTGTCATTCTCTGGTATTGCTTTAGATTATCAAGCCCTGTCATATACGGATAGAACTCTGGATTTTCAATAATCGCTCCAATATGTCCAATAGCTTTATTAAAATCATTCTTCACACTGTGTCCTTGAACGATCACATCGCCTTCACTCATCCGTATAAGACCCGTCATCATCCGGATCGTTGTTGTCTTCCCTGCACCATTGGGTCCCAATAGCCCAACAATTTCTCCCTTACGGATATCAAATGTCAGCTTATCCACAATGGATTTCCCTTTAATGATCTTGCTTACCCCATTCATTTGCAGCACGATTGAATCCTGCATGCGTTCGTTACTTCCCTGCTTCATGGTAATCCTCCCTGCCATCTTTTTATTATTGATGAATTCATTTTAATGTGTCGGTGTTATAGTTGAATAGTACACTAATGCAATGTTGATGTAAAGCCCAAAATTATGAATTTTCAAAAAGAAGGGCTTTCTATTAGACTATCTGCCAAACCAAAAATTGAAATGAACATAGATTAGATAGCAAAGGAGGAATGACAAATGAAAAAAGAAGTTCATGTATCTCAGACTTTCCCGCGCTTGACCGTGTACGATGAAGAAAACTTTAGAGGGAGCAGCACTATTTTTACCGGGAACCTTGGCATTCGTAATACGGACAACATTTTAGATGGTATCGAGAGTCTTCGATTCTTCTCTACTAGCAGCAATGCAACGTTGGTATTGTTCACTAGAACTCGGTTTAGAGGAAACTTCCGCGTGCTCCGTGGAAACCGCAGTATTCGTGATTTGGACGACTTCATTTCCGGCAATGATGTGGAATCCATTATTTCAAGCAATCAAAGATTAACACTTGAACAAATCCGCAATATCCGCAGCAGCGGTAACTTGCCTTCGGGATATCGCTTGATCTAACAATTCCATTCAACAAGTAAGGAGCAATCTGGAGCTAGAGCCCAGGTTACTCCTTTTTCCCAAGTTATCTTCTGAGGTCATATAGTTAGTGGATTTACCTGCTAAGTCAATCCAACAAAGAGAGATAAAAAATGGTAACCATAAAAGCAGCGTCTATAGTCTATCCCAGATTAAGAGTATATAGTGAGGAGAACTTTCGTGGGCTCCGCAGAACCTATCGCGGAAACCTGGGCATTGCAGATATTGATGCAGTCCTTACTGGAATAGAAAGCTTACGCTTTTTCTCCACGAATCCGAACGCTACGCTTGTGCTGTTCGATCGTTCTCGCTTCCGTGACAATTTCGTAATTCTGCGTGGTAACCGCAGCATTCGCGAACTGGATGACTTTCTCCGTAGAGGAGATGTCGAATCGCTCATTTCAAGCAATCAGCGGCTGACTCCGGCGCAGGTTCGCGCCATACAACGAACTGGTAGCTTGCCTTCAGGATATCGTTTGATCTAATCACTTGAGGATGCAGTTTAAGCTATAAGCTTAAGATGCGTCCTCAATTATTTTCCGCTATAATGACTCCATACATATTAATAGAAAGAAGGTAACTTTATGGAACCAATTGTTTCTACCCGATGGCTGCTTGCTCGGTTATACGAACCTGAACTGGTTATAGTCGATTGTCGTTTTTTACTTACGGATCCGGAAGCTGGGCGTAAAGCCTATACGGAAGATCATATTCCCGGCGCAATCTATTTGCATCTAGAAGAACAACTCTCCGCTCCAGTAGGCGCACACGGTGGACGCCACCCCCTACCAGAAATCTCGAAGCTAACCACCGTTCTTAGCAAGGTTGGCATTAACAGAGAAAGTATTGTTGTAGCTTATGATGATCAAGGCGGTGCCTACGCTTCCCGTCTGTGGTGGATGCTTAAATATTTGGGGCATGAACGTGTGTTTGTAATGGATGAAGGCTACTCTGCTTGGAAAAAAGCATCCTTCCCCGTCAGTGATCATCAAGCGGTTCGTGTTCCGAGCCAGTATGAAGCAGATGTTCAGAAGGACATGCTTGTTAGTATGGAAGATGTGCTGAATGTGGTTAACAACGGTGACGGTGGTGCAATGTTGATCGACTCCCGTGAAGCTCGTCGTTATCAAGGGCTTGAAGAACCGATTGATCCGAAGGCAGGTCATATTCCTGGGGCGATCAATAGGTTCTGGAAAGATGTTCTTGATGAGCAAGGACGCTGGAAATCAACTGAGGTGCTGAAAAAGCATTATGAGGGTATTGATCCTGAGCAAGAGATTATCGTGTACTGCGGTTCAGGTGTAAGTGCCTGCCCGAATGTGCTCGCGCTCGGAAAAGCTGGGTATAGGAATGTGAAGTTGTATGCAGGAAGTTGGAGCGACTGGATTAGTTATGAGGAGAATCCGGTGGCTACTGGAGAAGAATAGAATAAAGAATCTGCGGCGCAGATTCTTGTGATTCCCTGGAGAGCAGAGGCCTGATTTACCATACTCTAGAAATATATTGTGTTCGGTTTTTCACGAATATTTGGCTCGTTTATGGTACTGGTGGCACATTGTATTCGATTTTTCGCATACATTTGGCTCGTTCAGCTTGCCGGCTGCACATTGTGTTCGGTTTTTCGCACACATTTGGCTCGCCTATGGTACCGGCGGCACATTGTGTTCGGTTTTTCGCATACATTTGGTTCGTTTACCTACTGGCGGCACATTGTGTTCGGTTTTTCGCATATATTTGGTTCGTTTACCTACCGTCGGCACTTTGTGTTCGGTTTTTCGCATACATTTGGCTCGTTTACCTACCATCGGCACATTGTATTCGGTTTTTCGCATACATTTGGCTCGTTTACCTACCATCGGAACATTGTATTCGGTTTTTCGCATACATTTGGCTCGTTTATCTACCGTCGGCACATTGTATTCGGTTTTTCGCATACATGTGGCTCGTTTACCTACCGCCGGCACTTTGTGTTCGGTTCTTCGCATACATTTGGCTCTTTCAGCTTGCCGCTGGCACATTGTATTCGATTTTTCGCATACATTTGGCTCGTTTACCTACCGTCGGCACATTGTATTCGGTTTTTCGCATACATTTGACTCATTTCGTTACCGGTGGCACATTGTATTCGATTTTCCATTCACATTCTCACGACGGCCTTCATCTTCAAACCAAATCTGGACTTTGTAGCGTACCAATATATTCATAGTAAGTGATCCGCTGAGATGAACCTCTTGCCACCGGGCGAAATTTACCTTTATCCACCAGCTGACGGCAGTATTTAATGATCGTCATCGTGTGCAATTCCAGCTCTCTTGCGGCATCAGCCGGGCGAAGGACACGATGGTGCCGAATGGCTGCCCGCATCAGATCGCGCTCGATTCTGGAATAGGCTCTCTCAGCGGTTGTCTTCGCAGACTTGTCTGTTAACAAATAAGAAAAGAGAATGTTCCGCAGCGTGGAGAGAATGAAGGATGGATTTTCTTTTAGCTCATCCAGCGAGATATAGAGCACCGTGCAGTCTTGAGACTGTAGAAAAAGCCCGCGGTTCAAGTCCATCCGGTATTTGCTACGATCCGTTCCATGTGAGCCATAGTCCATGATCTCAAATACAATACGCGAGGCTCCGATCTCCCACATAATATCCACAAAATAGGATCTGCCGCGCCAGTCCTTAACTTCATATTCTGGGTGTAATCCGTGAAAATGTCCGGCTAGAGG
The DNA here is from genome assembly GCF_000758585.1 of Paenibacillus sp. FSL R5-0345. Taxonomy (NCBI): domain Bacteria; kingdom Bacillati; phylum Bacillota; class Bacilli; order Caryophanales; family Paenibacillaceae; genus Paenibacillus; species Paenibacillus sp. FSL R5-0345. The sequence goes on along the minus strand of NZ_CP009281.1, from coordinate 3,007,454 downwards.
CCACCACACCCGCTCGACAAACAAGCGGTTTCCATAACCATGACCGCGTTTAAGTGCATCAAGCCGCTCTCCATTCCTTTGTCTAAGATGATTACATAACCATTCATTATGCTCCCTCTCGAAACCCATTACCTATCCCCTCGCTCTGCAACGAAATATGTTTCAAATCATACAAAACCCCGCCTCTATTCCAAAAGGAAAGGAGACGGGGCATTCTTTGCCTCGTTTGGTTTTATATATACATAGTGTGCCACATTATCCATAGAATGCACAATAAGAATTCGGCAGGATCATTCAAAACAATTAATAATTTCACTATTCATACATTTTCATATCGCATATTTCATCTTATCCACCTTCGGGTTTACTTTTCATTTTCATCAGCTGGCCGCCCGAGGGTATTATCGCTGGAGGAGACTGGAGAAGGCCGGATATACGGATATACAACGGTATGCAGTAAGTTAAGTGATTGGGTTTCGGGTTTCGAATGGGGATTACGGTTGCTCTCGAGGAAGATTAGAGTTAAAAGCACGTGCATGATATCTGATTAAACGATTATAGGTAAGAGAAGCAACTGTCAGCATACTGGAGTATCCGGCCGCACTTCTGCGAAATGGACCGCTGAGGACTCCCGTTCCATTCTGAGTAGTGCTCACCCTATCTGAGGACGGTTGGTCCGCGTTGGGTTCGACCAGGGTTTTCTGTATAATGGTAAACGTTACGTCGGATGTGATGTTAAATGCACGAAATGCCAAGTAAACAAAGTCCATCTGGCGTTTGAAACCATGAATCGGAAAGGATGAAGTAAATTGAGTTATACAGAACTGCTGGAACGGAAGAGCGAAATCTTGAAGAAAACGGTCGAGAACTGGGTTTTGAAAGAAAATCGCGACGGACTGAACCTTCAAGAGGCTCATATTTACCAGAACATACTCAAGGAATTTCATCAGAACGAACATGAATTGAATGGGGTACGAGACGAGGAAGCAGTTAAGCGTCAGAACAACGGATCCACGGAAAAAGAAGACACTGTAACAGCTCGCAAACATGAGGCGCAAACGGCTTGATCTCAGAGGACGTACGCGTAAGAATATGAGAGGCTGCCCGGGAATTTTGGGCAGCTTTTTACGTACAATCCGTTCGCCGCCGGCCTCCGAAGCAAACGCTCTAAAATCCAAATGTTCGTATAATCCAGCAACCTGAGGATATCGCTCTATGACGCTAACATTGTCTGTGCCAAGTAAACCATTGGAGTACAGAGCCAGCTCCTGTGCGTCACGACTGCCCGAATGTGCTGCCGGCACTGGAGTTGGCCCTATACCTTACACTGGAGTTTCTCAGATGGGTTCGAAATCAACAGTAGTTTGTACTGTTAAGGTTACAGTTCAGCACATACTTATCTATTCTAGTAGGTATTATCGCCTGATGAAACTACCAACCTTCTGGACAATCCTTCCTCTAGTTGTATATAGTGTATAACGGAAGTGGCACTTAGTTAGCAAGGTACTAGGAGGAGAAATACGAAATGGCAAATATATTGGTAGTAGAAGATGAACGAGCGATCAATGATTTAATTACAATGAATCTCAAGCTGGTTGGTCATACATATAGCAAGGCTTACCGTGGAGCGGAGGTTTTCGAAATTCTGGAACGTGAAAAGACAGATTTGATTCTGCTGGATGTTATGCTTCCGGAGCTGGATGGTTTTGAGGTGATGCAGCGGATTGCACATATGCAGGTTCCAGTGATTTTGATCACCGCCAAGAATTCTTTGGCTGACCGTATTAAAGGCTTCGAGCTGGGCGCGGATGATTATATCATTAAACCTTTTGAAATCCTTGAATTGCTGGCAAGAATTAATGTAGTCCTGCGCAGGGGTGAAAAAGGCACATCCAGCTTCATTTGCGATAATGTTGAGGTGCGTTACCTGGAACGGCAAGTTTTAGTAGATCAGACACCGGTGGATTTGACCGTTAGGGAATTCGAGCTGCTTGAGGTATTAATTCGTAACCGGAATATTGCATTGTCGAGAGAAAAGCTGTTGGAATTGGCATGGGGCTATGATTTTGAAGGCGACACCCGCACCGTGGATGTCCACATCCGTCAGCTACGTAAAAAGCTGGGTTGGGAAGAACGGATCAAAACCATTTTCAAGCTAGGCTACCGCCTGGAAGTTCAGAGCTGATCATGAGATTCTGGCATAAGATTCTGCTGTCGGTACTCGCTCTCTTTATTGCCGCTCTGGATGTAAGTGTCATTATGGTGATGAAAAAAAGCTGGCAGCTAAACATGGACAGTGAAATGCAGAGAGCATCCAGTGAACAATTGTTAATCGCCAACAATATTTATGAGAACCTTAATTCTATCCAAGCGCGGGGAACAGCATTGACCCCTATTCTACTAGCCAGCGTCTCTGAGTCCTATGGCGATTACTACCGTAAGCAGGGAATCTATTTGCAGCTATGGGAGAATGACCGAATCATTTACCCTCCCCAAAAAGGACAGTTCGGGAAATCTATTTTGGGAAAAGGCGCTCAGCCTGAATCCTCAGACGAACGCTCTATTCAGCTCTCCACTCAGCTTCCTGCTCCTTACCAGCATTTGCTGCTTGTCTATCAGCGTGATATCAGTGAGCTCTTCAACAAGCAACAGGAACTGAACCGCTTTTTTATAATGATTAATTGGATCGCGGGCCCCGTTCTGCTGCTGCTTCTTTATCTTCTAATCCGGCATCTAAGCAAACCGCTAAAGCTCCTGTCAGAGACCAGCAAAACGATCGCCGAAGGCGACTATACGAAACGGGTGCAGCTTCGCAGCAAAGATGAATTTGGTGAGCTGGCCCTGAACTTCAACCGGATGGCGGAGGCCGTGGAGCAGAGGGTTACCGAACTCTCGGACATGGCTGAAGAGAAACAAAGGATGGTGGATAATTTGGCTCACGAGTTGCGTACGCCTCTGACCAGCATGCAGGGGTTCGCCGAGTTTCTGACCACGGCCAATATTGGACAGGAAGAACAGCAAACTGCGGGTGGCTATATTCTTAGTGAAACCCTTCGTCTCAAAAATCTGGCCTTCAAGTTGCTGGATTTATCTGTCCTCCGACATCAACCGTTGGCACTTCAGCAGGTGGATATTTCAGAACTATTTCAAGCTATCCAACAGACGGAGCACCCAAAATTGACGGATGCTGGCATAAGATTTCATATCCAACATACGATTTCAAATGTCTGGGGAGATCCCGATTTACTTGCTTCATTATTGGTAAATCTGGTTGAGAATGCGATTCACGCCTCCAAGCAAGGCAGCGAAATCCACATGCTGGCCTATGAGCTGGATGGAGAAGCTGTGCTAGAAATCCGTGATACGGGAACCGGAATCACAACAGAGATAGCTAAACGTGTGTTTGAACCGTTCTACCGGGGAGATCAGGCTCGTTCACGTGAATATGGCGGCGCAGGCCTAGGATTATCCCTATGTCGGCAAATTGCTGAAGCGCATAATGCTAGACTGTCCTTAAACTCTGTCCTCGGCGAGGGAACTAGCATCAGACTCTTTTTACAACTCTATAACAACTGCCCTCCTACTCCATAACATCCTTGGATTAAGGTTAGGAAGATTCATCATCATCCGATCCCAATGGAGGTTAAGTTAAATGAAGAACAACAAGATTTCCGCTACACTCGCTGTACTCTTGGTCTCAGGAAGCGTGCTGGCGGTAAGCGCAATGATTGTCCCAGGATTTGTGAATACCACAGTCGCCAAGAGCATTTCTGCAGTACAAGCCCCGGGCAATCCAACCTTGACTAGCAGCAAGGCATCCGTACTAAAAGTGGAAGCAGAAAAAGCAAAAACTACGTTATCCGACCTGAACAAAGAGCTGCAGCAGTTGATGACTCAAGAAGAATTGCAGCAAATTTATGATTTTGCGGACAAGACTGATAATGAGATCACCGAGAGCAGGCCGATGACCGAGGATGAAATGAACCGGAGGCTGATATTGCAAGACCAGTATTTGTATGACGGTCTCCGTCCCAAGCAGCCACTTCCGCTAAAGCCGGGACAAGCAGAGCATTATTGGGACTTGGACAAAAACAGGATCGTTTATCCAAATCGAACATTGACTGACGAGGAACTCTTAGAAACTACTGACTGGTACTACCGGATGGACTATGCCATGTCCAAACGGAACATTGTAACTCCGCTGGATTCCAAAGATTTGAGTCAGACCGATGCCGTCGCCCTTGCCACTACAAGTGTAAAGAAGCTATTTGGTGCTGACGTCTCCAAACTGGAAGTATACGCCAATTTAAACGAAATATTATTGTTTAGTAGAAAATCCTGGATGATTACATTCGCTCCTTATAAAGCTGACACCTTAAGAGCACAGGGTAAGGAATTCTGGCAATATACCGTAATCGTTGATTATCCTACCCGGACGGTAGTGGATACGACTGCCGCTAATTTCACTCTGAAAAGAACCCCGATTAGTGATGAAGCTGCCATCGCTGTCCAAAAGGATGCCACCTGGATTAACGAGGCTACAAAAATAATTACAGACAGACAAGGTGAAACCCGAAAAATCGCCATGGCTTCCCTGACAGACACTGACGTAAATAATAAGCGCGGCATGGTAGCGGTCAAAATGTTGCTCGAAGACGGCAGCAGTTATACTGCAGAGTTACGCTACCCAGATCAGACTCTTCGGTGCCTCATCTATGAAGAAGCAGAAGCTGCCAAATAGCATCATTCTGGCGGTTCATCTCGTAAGAGGGGTACTGTGGTTCAGGTGTTAGTGCCTGCCCGAATATGCTCGCGCTCGGAAAAGCTGGGTATAGGAATGTGAAGTTGTACGCGGGTAGTTGGAGTGATTGGATTTCGTATGAGGAGAATCCGGTGGCTACTGGGAAAGACTAAATACGAAGAGCCCGCGTCCTGCACGGGCTCTTCGTGCTGGGATTGTACCTTTGTTGGATTAGTACAGAGTAATGGGAATATTTCCAATAGCGCAGGATTCTACATCGTGGAAAGTATGGCTACCGTTGCTCGGCCAGATGTACGAGTGACTTAGACTTTGCCGATCCTTAAGACGGACGAGTAGGAGTCGTACGGCTTGTTACCGCATGACCATGTAAGCTGAAAAGGCGAGGCTCTTTCTCCCCTTTCCATGGGTATTCATGCACTTCGACTTCTAATTCAGATCTGAGGTAAGAGGTACAAAACTTTCAGATTCTTAGTAAAGTCCCCTTTTTGTATTATGAGATTTAAAGGTGCCCCTAAATGTTTGAACCCATTACAAAATCCATGATTTTTTAATAAATTCACTCAATCAACAAAGAGCTAACTTCAATTTATGTCGGTTATCATTCTTAATAATTTGCATGGTGATCGCAGCGAAAGTCAGACGTTTGTCTGTTGTTATTGTCTTTGGCTTATGAATCACCCCTCTCAAAATGGGTACAAAAAAGCCGCCAAAGGATGGCGGCAACAAACCTATACATAAAATAAGATTTTAAAATCTAAAAATCCAAACGGACAAGATATAGATAAATTTATTTAGTGCATCATTGCTTCGTTTAGACCTTTCGGTGTATCCCGATCAAGAGATAGGACAATTCGGTAATAGCTCATTGTCCGAACACAACGGCATCGATGTTAAACGTCGGTTCAGGCGCTAGTATTGGTTCTTGTGTTGGTTCTTGTGTTGGTTCTTGTGTTGGCTCTTGTGTTGGTTCTTCTGTTGGCTCTTGTGTTGGTCCTTGTGTTGGCTCTTGTGTTGGTCCTTGTGTTGGTTCAGTCGTCGGTGTTGCTGTTGGTTCTTGTGTTGGTGCTGGTGTTGGTGTTGGTTCTTCTGTTGGCTCTTGTGTTGGTCCTTGTGTTGGCTCTTGTGTTGGTCCTTGTGTTGGTTCAGTCGTCGGTGTTGCTGTTGGTTCTTGTGTTGGTGCTGGTGTTGGTGTTGGTTCTGGTGTTGGTTCTGGTGTTGGTTCTGGTGTTGGTTCTGGTGTTGGTGTTGGTGTTGGTGTTGGTGTTGGTGTTGGTGTTGGTGTTGGTGTTGGTGTTGGTGTTGGTGTTGGTGTTGCTGTTGCTGTTGGTGTTGTCAGCGCTACATACTGTTGTTTGGCTTCATACGCTCCTGTAAGGAGCAGATCGCGCGTTGCATTCGTTTTTCCACCGAAAGTTCCATTAGTACCTGCAGGTAACAATTTCAATAATAATGCCTCTGCGACATAACCTTGCGCCCAATTGGATACCGTTACATCGGTTCCTGTTAGGGCTTTTGCCTCTGTATCTTTTCCTAACATTCTAACCAAGAATGTAGCTAATTGTTCTTTTGTCACCTTGCCGGCCGGATCGAATATACCTTCTCCATAGCCATCTGTAATTCCGGATTTTTTAAGTGCTTCTATGTAAGGTAGTGCATATCCATTGGCGGCGTCATCAGCTTTAACGTCTGAGAAACTGGACGTCTTCAACGAAGTCTCGACTTTAAGACCCGTGATCAACGCGGCAACCTTGGCAAACTGTGCACGGTTCATTTCATCTTTTATCCCGAATGTCGTATCGGTTACGCCGTCAAATATACCTGCCGAAATCATGGCATCGAATTTGGCTTTCGTCGCAGCATCCAGATCCTTTAGGTCAGTAAAATCGGCAGAGGTCTTCACCGCCGTTTGCGCAAGGCTAATAGAACTGTTTAAACATAGGATTAAAGCGATCGCAGTACTTACAATTTTCTTCATTTCTTCTACCACTCCCTTTTTTGGACTTATTAGACTCTTAATTCATAATTGCATAATATACCAGAAAAAAGTTTAAATAAAGAAGAAAAAAATTAAACAATAAAAAAATTCATTTTATCTACATTAAAAGGATAAATCAGTATACACTTAATCTTTTTAGAAAATAAATGGTTTCTCTTCAACTTGGCTTGCAGCAAGTCCTTCCCGAACATGTACTCTTTATTGTTCAGTCTGCTTAGCTCATATAAATGCATCGAAACGCCGGGTATCAGAGATTGTGCCTGCCAAAACGAAGCTTCATTTGCCTTGCATGCTCACTATGCACGAAGTTTACTAGATCAGATTTTTACAACTTTCTTCCCCCGCCTGCGGTTGAACATCGTTAGTACCGAAGCATCCATTAGTTGCAGCAAAATCCCAAATGATTCGAAGCCGATTATAAGGCTCGACATGTGTCACGGTCAGAATGAGACCCCCGACAAGAAGACCGGGTACAAAAAAGTTCGACTGTACGCAGGAAGCTGGAGTGATTGGATTTCGTATATCAGGAATCCGATAGCCATTGGTTAAGAATAAACATGAAGAGTCTGCGCTTGGCGCAGGCTTTTTGTGTTTAAGTTATGGTGTATATGCGCATTTTGGGTTATATCCTGCTGGTCCGTCCCTGCTCGAACAGCTCCTGCTACAATTTCCATGGTGGATGCATTGCCCATGAACCGAATCTCCTGACTCCAATTGGTTCACTATAGACAGCTCATCGCCAAAACTTCAAATCTATCGTATTATGGACAGGCGGTTATTCCCTCAGATTACAGAAAGGAAATACTTCTGATGATTCTCTACATTCACCGCAAGGATCTGCGGACTAGCGATCTTCCGGTCTTTGAGGCTATACGTTCTTCTGGCTCTCGCAGCCTTCATCTGTTGATTTTGGAGCCTTTTCTACTGCGAAAACAACGCTATCTTGAGCATAGCGGGGTAAACTTTCTGACGCAGGTCTCAAGACTTCAGCAGGAATACGCCACTGAGGGCAAGCAGCTACATATTCTTTATGGCGAGCCTGATATTATTGTCAAGAGGCTGAGCGAAACCTACCCAATACAGGAATTGATGGTCCATGCCGATTACACCCCTTATGCATTAAAAAGAGACATGAGCCTGCGTGATACATCGGCTGCACTCGGCATCCGTTTCAAAATTTTTCACGACAGCATGCTCTGTGATCTGGAAGATTTCATGGATTGGTGCGGGCGTCGAGAGCCCTTCAAGGTATTCACACCGTTCTACCGCCGCTGGCGCAGCTACTTGGCAGAGCGCTTTCATCCGCCTTATTCTTCGACCTTGGCTGATCTGTCAACGGCTACACTGGACGACAAGATTGCCGAAGATTTCAAGATTCCTGAGGAGATTAAACTTCAGTTTGAAAAGCTAGTGCCTTCAAGAAAGAAGATGGATGTAAACGATACTCTTGAGCAATTTATAGACTTGCATTTACGGGATTATCACGTGAACCGTGACAGGTATGCACAGGAGGGCACCAGCCAGATCAGCCGGTACCTCAATACGGGTACCATTTCAGCACGTACTGTGTATACTCGGCTGGCGGAAGAAGAAACCGGCGGGGAAGAATGGCTGCGACAGCTGGCCTGGCGGGATTTCTATCTGTATCAAGCCCGGCTCGATGCTGATTTCTTCAGCTATGAGAAGGTGTATGATTTGAGCATGCTGGGTACGAAATACTTTGAGGCTTGGTCTTCGGGCAGAACTGGCATTCCTGTAATCGATGCCGCCATGACCCAACTGAACACAACCGGATGGATGCCGAACCGGCTGCGAATGATTACCGCAATGTTTCTCACCAAAAATCTGGGCTGTCCATTTATTTACGGAGAGCGTTACTTCAGGCTGAAGCTGGGCGATTATGATAATGCGCTGAACCGTGGCGGCTGGCTGTGGAGCTCCTCGCTCGGATTCGATGCCTCCCCTTACTTCAGGATCATGAATCCGGTAACCCAGTCCCAGACTCATGACCCGAGCGGAGATTATATACGCACCTGGCTGCCGGAGCTGGCAGTTTTGTCCGATAAAGCTATCCATCTGCCTAGACCATATGCCATCGTTGATCTTAAGCAGTCACGGGCGCTGGCGATTGAGGTGTATAAAGAAATCCTGAACAGCAAGGGAGCGGCGGTTCATCCTAATCACGGAAATGAGCTATAGCCTGCATGCGCTTCCCTGCTCTTCTTGCAATATCACTAGAATTTCTGCTGTTCCTGCAGACAGCTGGACTAAATCTACGGACAGCAGTTTTGTCTGTTCATGAAGTACCCGGGATTCATCGGTACCCTCCAGATAACGGGTGACAAAATGAAGAAAGACATCGATTTTTCTCAGCAGCATCAACACTGGAATCGCGTTAATTTCGGCTGGGGTGAGGCGGATACTACGGCTGAAGCCCCGGCAGAAATCACGAATCATCTTCTTCTCCTCCGCATGCCCAAGCAGTCCGGATAGAATAACCGCTAACTCCATGACCCGCAAATCATATGTACAGAACTCAAAATCAAGCATCGAGGATACCTGCCCCGGGTCTTTTATATTTACCAAAAGATTAGAGGCATTCAAGTCACCGTGTACCAGTTGGTGAGGCAGTCCCTCCAGTTCAGTCAGCGAACCTGTAATATTTCTATAAGCTCTGTAGAGCATCACTAGCTCAGCCCCCAGATCCTTAAAAGGTTCCGGCGGACTCAGGCACAGTTCCCGGATGACCTCTGTACTGCATAACGGATAGGACGACCGCAATTCATAATATGGCCGGTACACCGGAGTAAGGCCGGGATCAATAGCTGACAGCACTTCAGATAAAACACCCGTTACCTCTCCAAAGGATTCTAGGTAAGAAACCTCTTCCTCCACAGGTGATTCTCCATCAATATATCGGAACAAGCAAGCGAATTTACCATTCTCCCCTAACTGAATCATAGTTTCATCGGTAGTTGTTAGAATAGGAACAGGTACTTTGAAAGGTAAAGCTCGTGTTCCAAGTTGCTGAAGCACAGCATGCTCGAATTCAATCTTGTTTCTGTCCTTATGTGTATCATATATGCGAAGGACTGCACATTTACCGCTATTTTCCACAAAATAAGTGGTGTTGTTCCACCCCCCGCTCCGCTTCCGCAGCGTTCCGCTCCATTCCGGCCAGGCTTGACTTACTATAGCTTCCATATCGTATGCCTCCTCTCATCTGTCTATCAACTCATAGGCAATTGTAAAAGCAGCTTATGCGTGTGTCAAATCCCCTAACTCGGATTCAGGAGCCTGCATGTACCTCTTGTACTTTACCTCTATAATGATGCTATTCAATCTCAGTGCAACGGATGGGATTGAATAGGAGTTACCGTTTCCAAACGCTGGCTGCCGGCAAGGTTATATGAACCGGAGCAGAGCATAGTGGAGTTACCGGTTTACGCTTGGTAAACCTGAGGCTGGCGTTATGCCTACAGACTAGAGCATATTCCGGAGGTTGAGATTATCGTATATTGTGGTTCAGGTGTAAGTACTTGCCATAATGTTAATGTGCTAGCGCTAGGAAAAGCCATATATAAGAATGTGAAGTAGTATACGGGACTGGTTGATGAGTAAGATCCCTATTCAGTCTTTTTAGGTTCTTTATTCAACAATCTACAATCAAGAACTCGCAAAAAATAGATCACAGAGTACCTAGAGGTATCCACCCGATAGCAACCGATTTACGTTTTGATAGTCTCTTTCATTTGCCAAAATTGCTTTTAATAGAACATTTTGGTAGATTGAATCCAGGAACTTGTTAAGCGACTGATCAGCGCAAATATTGTGCAAAACTAAGCGTATTGCTATCGAGGGGAGATCAGATTTCTATGAATATAGCCGTCAAATTGATGCAAAAATTCAAAGACCGCGATACCCAGAATAAGCTGAAAGTTTATCAGGACAAAGTGGAGCTCATCAGAAAACGGAATTTGGAAGCATGGGACGATGGGAAGCTTCAAGCGGAATCCCTCCGGCTACAAAAAGAAGCAAAATCAGGTACACCTTTGGATGAGCTGCTTATCGCTGCTTATGCGTTAGTATGTGAGGCAGCGAAGAGAAAGCTTGGATTAAATCCTTACGATGTCCAGATCATGGCTGCCATCGCTCTGCACGAGAGATTCTTGATCGAGCAGCATACCGGTGAAGGAAAAACACTTTCTGCTGTTATGCCTGCATATCTAAATGCACTGACTGGCAAAGGTATTCATGTGCTGACTTTTAACGATTATTTAGCCAAGCGCGATGCGGAATGGATGGGCCCGATCTATCGTTTCCTCGGATTAACGGTAAACTCGGTTCAAGCGGGTATGAGCCTGTCCGAGAAACAGGAAGCATACGCCAAGGATATAACCTATGTTACGGCAAAAGAAGCGGGATTCGATTACTTACGCGATACAATTGCACTAAACGAAGCCGATACCGTGCATCGTCCTTTCCACTACGTCATCGTGGACGAAGCGGATTCGCTGCTTCTCGACGAAGCACGGGTGCCGCTGGTCATCAGCGGAGATATGCCCTCTTCCAGGAGCGATGGCTTTCGTTTCGCAGAAGTGGCTCGGCAGCTTAATAGAGATGAACATTACGACTTCGACGAGTTCCAGCGGAACGTTTACTTAAATGAAACAGGCGCTGCGCATGCGGAATTGATGCTGGGATGCGGCAATTTATACGATAGCCATAACAGTCATTTGCTGACTTCTTTAAATTGCGCGCTGCATGCGGAATCGTTATTAAAGAAAGACATAGATTACATCGTCCGGGACGGAAAAATCGAGCTGATCGAAGAGTATACCGGCCGGGTGGCGGAGAACCGGTATTTGCCGGACGGGCTGCAAGCCGCGCTTACGGCAAAAGAAGGGCTGTACTCCATAGCCGGCGGGAAAATTCTCGGGACGATCACCATTCAACACTTCATTAGCCTGTATCCGCAGATTTGCGGAATGACGGCTACCGCTCATGCTTCCGCAATGGACTTCGAAGATATTTATGCGCTCCAGGTGCTGCAAATTCCACCGAACCGGCCAAACATTCGAATCGACCATCTGCACCGGATTTACACCCATAAAGATGCCAAGCTTAAGGCACTTGTACAAGAAATCTCATCCGTCCATAGGACGGGACGTCCAATTCTCATTGGTACGTCAAGCGTCGAGGAGTCTGCCATGCTGGCCGAGGCGCTAGCGGTTGCAGGCGTATCTTGCCATGTTCTAAATGCGAAAAACGACGCAGAAGAAGCCGACATCATCGCCAAAGCGGGAGAAATCGGTGCAGTGACTGTGTCTACGAATATGGCGGGACGCGGGGTCGACATCCGGCTCGGCGGCGGCGACCCTGCGCAAGCAGAGGTAATCGCCAAGCTGGGCGGGTTGTACGTAATTGCCACCCATGTGAACGAAAGCGTGCGGATCGACGACCAGTTGCGCGGGCGTTCCGGTCGCCAAGGCGACCCGGGAGCTTCCGTTTTTTATGTAAGCTTGGAGGACGAGTTACTGCTTCGCTTCGGCATCCATAAAGCAGTTCGCGCTCCCAGGCAGGATGAGGCTCTTGAAGAGACGGGGCTCAGCAGCAAGATCACAAGTACTCAGCGTATTGTTATGGGCCAAAACTTCGATATCCACAAGGAACTGAACTGTTATTCGGATATGGTGGAGGATCAGAGGCGAATTCTATACGCGGAGCGGCTCCGAATTTTGAAAGGCGAGCAGCCGTTGAGCCCAGCGGAGCAGAGGGTACGGCTTTTTTATATCGACGAATTCTGGGCTGACCATCTTGCATACGTTTCTTATCTTCGCGAAGGCATTCACTTGGAGAGCCTTGCCAGCCGCAATCCAATCGACGAATTTCATGCGCAAATCACTGAAGCCTACGAGCAAATTACTTCTAAAATAGATATCGCGTCGGAAAATATGCTTGAAAAGCTCGGAGGTTCAAATGATCCGGCAGAGTGGGAAAAGTTCGGCCTGAAAAGCCCTGCTTCCACCCGGACTTATATTATCAACGATCAATACCTGCAGAATAAGCGAACCTCATGGACCGGAACTACCGTATTTGCTTATTGGCTTCGCACGGTTGCGAGGCCGATATTCAAGCTGTCAAAATATTGATGCAACGAAGAGGTAGTTAGCCGCTACTCCTCTAGCTCATCCAGCTTTGCTTCCAATTCAGCCAGCCTGCGATTCGCTTGATCCAATATCTCCTGTTGTTCTGCGGCTTTTGCTCGTTTTATTTCTTTTTTGACAGCCTCAATCTGCTGTTCCAAAAAGACGATTTCAGCTTCATTTCCTGAGTTGTTCCAGATCTGTGAATAAGTCATAACCAACCTCCTTTTTCAAATTAAGAGAAGCTTCCACAAAGTTCATTTGAACTTCAGGAGAGCTTCTTTTTTCTCTACACATGGGTCCCAAGTTCACAATTCTAAGCAAAATCCTGCTATTGTGATGTTTCCTTTATTATCGGCATCCCTGCTTCTACCAAACGCTTGTTACGAATGAAGAAAACGGACAATATCACAATAAACAATCCTGTTCCAACAAGAAGCCACTCAATCTCAATTACATCCGCAAGAGGACCAAATATCAGCATTCCGATGGGCATCATGGAAGTCGATATCATACCAAAGACTCCGAATATGCGTCCCATGTAATCCGGATCTACCTTCTCTTGTAGCATTACGGTTGTCGGTGTATTAAAGACGGGCATAGCTACGCCGAAAATAGCCATCATAACCAAGTAGATCCAAAAAACAGGTACAATACCTAAAGCTAACGTGCATACACCCATAATTAAGCTAGCAAAAGTCATCGTATATAATTTGTTTCGAAATCCGCCCCATGAAGCAATAATTGCTCCGCCAGCCATCATACCGATAGAAAAAGCAATTTCAATGGCTGTTAATCGCCAATAATCATCTCCGAAGCTGCGTGTCACTTGTAGCGGTGTTAAAAATGCAGCCGGTGCCATCAATACAAAGAAAAAGGCGAAAAAAATGAAAAAGGTTTTGAGAAAGCTATGGTTTTTAATATAGCTTAAACCCTGTTTAAAATCGTCCAAATAGCTTGTCGTTTGTTTATCCGTCGCTTTTTTATGCAACGGTATTTTCAAAAAGAAAAATAATGTAAAGATCGCTATCGCTGCTGTGATAACATCGATAAAGAAAATGACCTCAATGGTTGCCAATGAAAGCAATGACGCGCTAACGATAGGTGCAACAAACATCATTAGTGCTTGAAGACTTCCGTTAATCCCATTTACTTTCGTCAGCTTATCCTCTGGTACAATTTGAGGTAATATTGCCCCAACCGCAGGCGATTGAACCCCAGCTCCGAGCGCACGAACTGCAGCAATGGCGAACAACAACCATATCTCATCATAACCAAGCAAAAATGTAATGGCTAAAACCAGTGTAACAAAGGCAATCATGGCATCTGCTATCATAATAAGATATTTCCGGTTGAAACGGTCCGCCCATACACCTGCAAACGGTGATAATAAAAAGGTAGGAATGAATCCACAAATAATAAATAATGTCATCATCATACCTGATTTTGTTGTAAGCGTAACGTACCACATAATAGCATATTGAACTAAAGCAGAACCGAATAACGAAAATGTCTGACTACTTAAAAAGATAATTATATCCCGTTTCCAATGTTTTTTGTTTTGTGCTTCGGTTGGTATCACTATAACTTACTCCCCCATTTTAAAAAAATATCATTCATTCCCCATTCGCCTATTAAAATTAATTACCAAATCCGGCACTTCTAATTCTATGTACAAAAATTTTATATAAATCACATTTCTAGAATAGCACAGAAATATTCACCCCACCATTCAGCCAGCACTTTAAAAATAGCCTGTGCACACAAAGAGCCGGTATCCCCCTCTTTCGAGAAGCCACCGGCTCTTTTTTACGTCTATTTCATTCTCCGTTTATACACTCGCATAGCCGTAGCCCAGAAAAACGCAAGTATTGCTAAACTCCATAATACCGCCACAAGCGTAGTTTTATCTGCCGTTCCTCCAAGTAAAAGAGAACGAATGCTCTCGATAAGCGGTGTCATGGGCTGATATTCCGCGAATAAGCGGATAGCCGAAGGCATGCTGTCGGTCGGCGCAAAGGCAGAGCTAACGAATAAAAGCAACATCAAAATGTAAGAAAATACGCCTGCTCCTTCGAATGATTTAGCAAGCAAGCCGAAGGTGACGGCAATCCAAGTAAACGCAAGTACGCTAAGCAATAAAATACCAATGGCTAATGCCCAACCGAGCACATCCGCTTTTGGCCGAAATCCCATTCCGAAGGCAACAAGGAAAATGGCAAGCAATGAAATGACGTTAAAAACTAATGAAGCAACCACATGTCCGCCTAGAATAGAAGCTTTTGCAATCGGCATGGAGTGGAAACGCTCGAAAATGCCTTTCGTGAGATCGTTATTGATACGAAGTGAAGAATAAGCCACGCCACTGGCAATGCAAAAGAGCAATATTCCGGGCACAATATAATTGATATAGCTTACATCACCAGTGTTCATCGCTCCGCCAAAGATGTAAACAAAGAGCAGCATGATCATGATCGGCATGGCGATGACGGTAATAATCGTGTCGATGCTACGTGTGGAATGGCGAATGACACGCCCACTCATGACAGCAGTATCGCTTAGAAAATGAATGAATTTCATCGGGAGTCCTCCTTTTTGCTAGTGACGATCGCGAGAAAGACATCCTCAAGCGAGGGCAGCTTCTGGGCAAACTCAGCAATTTCTATGTCAGCTTCCGCCGCTTTCGTTAGCAGTCGCATCATCTGTCTCGTACTTCCGTCTGTAATGACGGAGAGCGTGAGATTGTTCGAATCTGAGGTCGCGTTAAATTCCTTTAACAGATCTTGTGCTTGATTTAGTGTTGTTTCATTGTCAAATCGAAGCTCGATATGACCCTTAGGCAATCTATTTTTAAGTTCCGCCGGACTGCCGCTTGCCACGATATGACCTTCGTGTAGGATCGCGATTTGATCGGCTAGATGGTCGGCTTCCTCTAAATACTGCGTCGTTAAAAAAACAGTAACACCCGATCTCGCTAGATCCTTGATCATATCCCACATAGCAAGACGGGCTTGCGGGTCAAGTCCGGTGGTTGGTTCATCGAGAAAAATGACCGAAGGGTTACCCAATAAGCTCATGGCCAAATCCAAGCGCCGACACATCCCTCCGGAATAAGTGGAGATTCGGCGATCCGCAGCATCAAGCAAGTCAAAGCGACGCAACAACTCCTCGGCTTGTTTATCAGGGTCGGGCAAATGGCGGAGTTTAGCCATCATTCGCAAGTTCTCGCGGCCAGTCAGGATATAATCTGCGGTGACGCTTTGTCCTGTCAGGCTAATTTCCTTACGTACTTGCTCTGGTTGCTTGGTTACGTCGTCTCCATTAATCTTCGCAATTCCGTTGTCTGGCTGGAGCAGAGTGGAAAGAATTTTGATCATAGTGGTTTTACCCGCACCGTTGGACCCGAGAAGTGCAAAGGTTGAACCTTTCTGCACAGTGAAGTCCACCCCTCGGAGCACTTCCACCTTCTTATAGGATTTCTTCAGGCCTATTACTTCAATTGCCAAATTATTCGATGTCATCCTATTTCCCTCCTATCTGCCTAGTTTTTTATGAATGGACTCATTCATTTTAGCTCGCATTTTCCCTGTCCAAGTCTGAGCAGCAACGCCTTCGAGCAAACCATCGCAAAACGCCATAACATCATTTCCTACGATCTCTAGAACATCTCTGCCTTCGGCAGCTCCCAACTCAAACATGTCAAGTATTTCGGGGAACAGATTGATAACGCTGGAATCGGAAGTTGAAAAGTTCAGCATGTATTGCGATGCGATATTGTAAACTTCACGGTAGTCGTTAGGAAGCGCTTTTGAACGTTTCACGCACTCTTTATACGCTCTTTTTTGATCACGCAAATCTTTATACTTAGTTAATATGGTCTTATACACGGCTATCCTCCTTAAGTTGTGTAAGTCTTGTCGTTACATATCCCCATTTCTCCCAGAACATGGACAGTTCACGCAATCCAGCTTCATTCAGACTATAAAATTTCCTTGGCGGTCCTATTTCGGACGGTTTTTTCTCGGTATCAACGAGTTTATTTTTTTCTAGCCGTATCAAGATGGTGTATACCGTTCCTTCAACAACATCTTCGAAACCGAGCGCATTTAGCGTTTTTACGATTTCGTATCCATAGGTTTCTTTCCGGCTGATGATTTCAAGTACGCAGCCTTCCAAAACTCCTTTCAGCATTTCTGTTAGGTTATCCATTTAAATCCTCCAATGCTACTCTGTATTGCTTAGTACCACTATATAGTATCACCGAGTAGCTGAATTGTAAATAGGAGGAAAAGCGGATTGCTGAAAATAAATACGACAGTAGCAGAGACTGGATTTGGTGTGAGTGGAAAGCATTCGCTTTAAGTCAGTAACAATAAAGAAAGCCCGCGCTGTGCACGGGCTTTCTTTATTGTTACAAGGTTCTTCCACATCGACATAACTATTTATACGGGTCATCAATTTCTTCCCATTGACCGGTGAAGACATCCACTTTTATCGTGAACTCCCTGCCGCCTTGCCTAACATTACTGAACAAATAACCATCTCCAATAAAGCCGGAAATCCAATCGTCATCTATTGGCTCGAAGCCTTCTGTATCAAAGATTGGATGAAGTAACTTATACAGCTCCTTTTTGTATTCCGTACCGTTAGATATGTCCCACAGATCTATCGCTTCTCGATTCACAAGGCTTCTCACTGGACTGCCAGAAGTTGTATCATGAACCGTACCGGTAAGCGGATTAATTTTATAGCTAAGGCCTTCCCCTACGCCATTCGGTGGATCCATAAAATTAATCGTGTATTGATCGCCTTTTTTACCAAAGGTCCAGCCGCTAGCTGGAAGCTTTTTTTCCAACAAGGACTTAATATCCTGTTCACTGAGCGGAGGAGAAATAAACGAGCCATAGTACATCTGTACACTTTCAATGGTCAGTTCCTTGCCGTAAACGACAATAACTTCAAGCGGAAACTCAGAGATCGATGCTGCACCTGCCAAACGAGCTACAATACGGTCCCCTTCCAGCTCATACGAAACTACGGCACCAAATCCAATCTTCTCACCCCAAGCCCCCTCAGTGTAATCATACACTTTAGTCAAATGCTTTCCGTCTAGTTCAGCGGATACGTAGGTATGGTTATTCCGGTGTGTAATGGAAGATTTCAGCCTCCGATTTAGCGTCTCGACCGGGTCCTCTACCACAAGCTCTTCCAGAGTGACAGGCTGGAGCACATGAATCTCACTCATTGAGAGCCCAGTTCCAGTGCCGGTAGTAATACGAATAAAGATTTCTTTAATACCATCCCCGTTAAGATCGGCTTCTTCAATGGAAGGAGGCCGTGTTTCATCTTCACCAGCATTCCACAAAAACGTTCGGTTAAATTCACCGCGTACATCTACCGTGACTTCATGCAAAAGTGCATGCTCAGCCGTGGGCTTTGCAGTTACAGTAATTCCGTTCTTCTCCGCTAATAGCGTTCCTTTGGGATCGATTACAGTTGTATCTTTAGCCTGAGAAGCTGACGGGATAACAACACTCTTCTCCGGGGCTGATGTAGAACTCAGCTTTGCCCCAGTCAAGGTACAGCCACTTAAAACCATAATTACTGCTAACCCTAACACCGTGTTTTGTGCTGTGATCTTTTTATGCCTGGTGATCATGGTTATCCTTCTTTTCATTTCCTTTTTGCTGCTTGAAATGCCGGCTGCACCAGCCACTCGGATGGGATCGGTCAATGTTTCCAATAGTTTAAGAAGAGTCCGTGCGTAGTCTTTGTGGTGCTCCGATGCAAGATGCTTTAAAGCCAGCGCATCACAGGCGACCTCTTGATCTCGTTTCATTTGGCTAACGGCATACCAAAGCAACGGATTGAACCAATGTAGGGCCAGCAGCAGTCCTGTCAGCAGATTCAGCGAAATATCACGACGTTTCACATGCGCCAGCTCATGCAGAAATATATGACGCAGCTCATTTGCCTCCAGCGTGTTCAACATAGCTGTCGGCAGCAGCAGCTTGGGGCGCATAACACCAAGTAGTGTGGGCACAGCAATCTGCTTTGTCTCAACCAGCTTCACTGAGCGCCTTACCTTCATCTCTCGTTTGCACATTTCGAATAACCGCAGGATATCTGCGGAACGGATCTCCGGTTCCCCTCGAACCCGTGCCGTGAATCGCAGCTGTTCACGAACCGACAGACTTATCATTACCACGGCTCCGCTAAGCCATATCAGAACCAGTAAATGTATCGACGTCCAGCCTGCATTTGATGTCTCAGAAGGAGCGTAGATTTCCGTAGTCACAGGTGTCATACTCTCCGATTTCTCAGCTTGCTTTGAAGTTCCTGTTCCTGTTTTTTCAGCGACCGTGGTTGAGTCCACCTCTTGAGTATTCATCCCGGACACAGGTAAATCACCTACATTCGTCTGCACAGAAGGAATATAGAAAGTCTGAGCTGATTCTGTCTCCAGCGGCAACAAATTAAAAATGCTGAATGCACTTTCCGGTGTCCAAGGGACGGCTAACCTCACGATCAGCGGTATCCACAGAAGATACGTCCAGGTCGGTTTCAATCGATTCTTGAACAAGAAACGGGTTACCAGGATCAGCAACACCAGGACGCTCGCCATAGCGGATAGTGACAATATCTTAACGAACAGATTGTATGCAGCTTCCAGCAAGCGACTCAGTCCTTTCGCTCATCCAAAATTCTCTTCAATTCTTCAATATCTTCTCGGGACAGCTTCTCATCCTGTAAAAAGTTGACTAGCATCGGACGCAGCGTTCCACCGTAAATCCGCTTCAGAAAAGATTGTGTTTCCGATTGGACACATTCCTCTTCCCGCACCAGAGGATAATACGAATACACCCTTCCTGTCTGGTTGTAACCGATAGCCCCTTTCTCCGTCAGACGCTTTATCAACGTCCGCACCGTTTTTGGGTTCCAGTCCCGGCTGCCCTCCAAAGCTTCAACAATCTCTCCTGCTGTGCGCGGGGCTCCAGTCCACAGCACCTTCATTACTTCCCACTCGGCATCCGAGATTTTTGGAATTTCCGTAGACATCATCCTATCCGCCTTTCTTTCTACCGTATGACTACACTTGTAATCCAATGTCAAAAATATACAAGTAAGTCTCGTTTATGTCAACCTTAAAAAGTCACGAGAGGGACACTTCCCGTTCGAACAGCTGTGATTCGCTTGATCCATAGTGCAGAACATAATATTAGGGGAAATAATTGTGAATATCCTCTTTTTATAGTTTAAATTAAGGTTGGCCCCTTCACTGACTCGGTGTATGGACAATGTACAAGAAGAATTATGATTACGTACATTAAAAATATTAATACAGCTCTCCAAAGAGGTGGAACGTGTGCCTATTAAAAATGGTAATCAATACATCGAACGAATCGATCGGCAAAATATCAATATCTGGTACAAAGGAACGCGTATAGAAGGGCCCTTATCCAAACATCCTGCATTTCAAGGCCTCATACAAACACAAGCCGAAATGTACAACATGCAGTGTGACGAACGTTATTTAGCACAGATGACCTACCCTTCGCCTGATACTGGAGAGCTTGTTGGTCTATCTTTTCTCCCGCCCAAAAGTGTTGAAGATTTAGAACGTCGAAGAAAAATGATTGAACTCTGGTCGAGCAGACATCACGGTTTTTTAGGACGTTCCCCAGATTATATGAACACGGCGATCATGTCTCTGTTCACTGCTGCCGATATCCTTGAGGATCTTAATCCGAAATACGCTGAGAACCTCAGGAAATACTATGCCTACTGCCGAGATCATGACATTACATTATCCCATGCCTTCATCCAGCCTCAAGCGAGTAAAATATCCGGTCAAATTGATGCTACTGAGGATTCTATTGCAGCTAAAGTTGTAGAAATCAATGATGAAGGGATGGTTGTAACCGGTGCTTTTATGATGGCAACACAAGGGGCTACATGCGATGAAATGCTTGTATTCCCCACCCCTTCACCATCTCTTGTGGATGATGATAATCCCTTTGCGTTTGCCTTTGCAGTGCCTAATGATTTACCTGGGATGACTTTTGTTTGCCGTGAAAGTTACGCAGCCACATCTACCTACGACCATCCGGTAAGTTCAAGATATGAAGAAATGGATACGCTTGTTATATTTGACCGCGTGCTTATCCCTCATGATCGAATATTTTATTACGGCGATGAGGTTTACTGCGCCCGATTGTTTAGCGAGAGTCACTTTCATACGCATATGGCCCACCAAATCATCACCCGCTATATTGCTAAAACTGAGTTCTTTCTCGGTCTGCTAGAATCTTTGGCAGAAGAACAAAATGCTGTCCTCGAGCCCTACACTCTCCTGCCGATTTCCAGAATAATAACATTTCTAGAAACATTCAAAGCATTAAGACTTGCTTCTGAATTAGGGGCATCCCATGATCGTTTTGGATATCTCGTACCTGATAAAGGCCCCCTACTGGCTTCAACCATTCACTTTTCAGAGCTTTATCCAAAGATGATTGAGATGGTTCAAAATCTCAGTTCAAGCGGTCTCATCATGATCACCTCAGAATCCGACTTCACTTCAAATGCCGGTTCGTATCTCCATCAGTATTTGAAGGGTAATGTCTCGGATGCATGGTATCGAAATGCCTTATTCCGGCTCGCATGGGAACTAGGAGCGGGTGCATTCGGCGGTCGTCAAACCCAGTTTGAACGGTTATTTTTCGGAAATTCAGAAACAATGGCCTGGCGTATGTACAACAGCTATGATAATCACGAATACTTCCGTCAGATTATTCACGAATTCATTCATCAATAGATCTAATTGAGCTTGTGTTTATTCTTCATGTTGAATTGCCCTTTTCGAATGCTCCACAGCCAGGCGATATGAACCAGTATAGCCTTGGCTGGAGCGTTAAGCTTAGAAATTGTACCTATTAATAAATCAAGTCTTCCCAACTACCCTCGCGAGATCAGCGTTACTATTCATCCCTACGGGTTACTCCTTTGTTAATGACCAAAATAGAAGAGCCAAAGCACTCACAATTGCACCTAATAAACTCACTCCGTTCCAGCCAAAGTAAACATAGATACTGGTTGATGCAATCGACCCAGTGGCGCTGCCAATGGAATAGAAAATCATATAGCCGGCAGTAAGCCTACTGCGTGCCTCAGGCCGCAGAGTAAGAATCATGCTCTGATTGGTGACATGTACGGCTTGTACTGCAAGATCAAGAAGGATAATACCAACGATTAATGCAAGAAGTGAATGTTGAACATAACTTATGGGCAACCATGATATGAGCAAAAGAATCAAGGCTACACCGGTGGTCTTCTGCCCTAAACCTCGATCGGCGAGACGACCTGCTCGCGCTGCTGCTAAAGCGCCTGCAACACCTGCGAGACCAAACGCTCCAATCGCTGTATGTGAAAGGGAAAACGGTGGGGCGCTGAGAGGTAATACTAGAGACGTCCATAATATACTGAAAGCGGTAAAAATCATCATGCCTAGTGCAGCACGGATTCTAAAAGTTCGTTCCTGAGCAAACAACGTGAACATTGAACGAATCAACTGTAGGTAAGATAATGATTCTCTTTTGTGCTCATAATGTGGCAGCACCCGAAACAATACACATGCCATGATTAGTGTTAATACAGCGGAAACAAGGTAGACAGAACGCCAACCTGCTAAATCCATTAATATGCCAGCGAAAGTTCGCGCCAGTAGAATACCAATTACGATTCCACTTGTCACAACACCAACGACACGCCCACGTTCAGCTGGAGCAGCCAAAGTTGCCGCGAATGCAACGAGCGTCTGTGTCACTACGGCAAGAAACCCAACCGCTGCTATACCTATGAATAACACAATACTGCTGGTGGCAGTACCAACGACAATTAAAGCCAATACGGATAGGAGCATCTGTCCAGCGATCAGCCAACGCCGATTTAATAGATCACCCAGAGGCACTAGTAATAACAGTCCAAGTGCATAAAAAATTTGAGTGATTGTAATAACAAGTCCAACGAATGAATGAGAAATACCAAACTCGTTCGAAATAGCGTCCAGTAAAGGTTGCGCATAATATATGTTAGCAACAACTATTCCGCAGGCGATGGAAAATAAAAGTGCCACATTACGAGATATTATTGATACAGGCACTTGTTCCGACGCTCTAAACCCTCCTTGTACTTTTTCAGCTTTTTTGACTGTTTGATCCGCTATAATAGCTTTCGATTCCTCAACAGATTCCCCCAAAAATAACGCCTCCTGATTAACGTTTATCAAATTTTTAAATTACATACTAAACGGTACGTAATTATGTTTGCCAAATATAACTCTAAAAAAAGATAACTGTCAATAGATACTTTATAGGGCAAGAGAATTTATTAAAACTTAACTGTTTATACTTCCATTTCATATTGACATAATGGTTTTCACACCATAAAATCATATCATACCGTTCGATATGAAAAGAGGAAGTTACTATGGCTCGACCACGCGAATTTGATGAGGAAAAAGCATTGGATGCAGCTATGCAAGTATTTTGGGAAAAAGGGTTTGAAGCTACCTCTTTGAGCGACCTGACATCAAGAATGGGTATCCAGCGGCCAAGCATCTACTCAACCTTCGGAGACAAAAAAGGACTATTTGAAGCTGCGTTGCGGAAATATACAAGTTCTCATGCAGCCTATATTCGGAACAAACTTCAAAACAGTTCTTCTGTTAAAGAAGCTTTCCGTGCCTTCTTTGAAAATATGGTAGAAAAAGAATATGGGCAAAATCCGAACTGGGGATGCTTTTGCATTAATTCGATGGTTGAACTTTCACCCCATGATGAGAAATTCGAGGTCCTAACAAGAGAACACCAGATGTATCTCTCGGTAATATTTCAAGAAACGATTGATCGAGGTTTGCGCTCAGGTGAGCTTGATCCCACTATTAATGCAAAGAGTTTAGCGCAGACCCTAGTCATATCCTTAATTGGACTTACTGTAATCATGAAATCTCGTCCTGAAAGATCATTTGTAGATAATTCTGTAAAAGAAATACTTACATTATTACGATAAAATCAAATAATCAGGTAGGCAATTCTGTAACTTCTAAACGTAATTATGTTTAATAGCTCTTCACAAATCCTGCTTTTCTGTCGATAATTTAAATGAGATGGAAAAGTATGGAGGAGCATATGAACACTAATCGCAGAAATGAACCTTTTCGATATACCCTTAAAGAACCTGTAACCCTTGATCTTCATATTCTTAGTATTAACGGAATTCAGGTTCCTTCTAAGCCTGTAAGAGCTGTACTATTTAACATCAGTCGAACAGGCTGCCACCTATCGTTACCCCTCAACATTAATCCAGAAAATAATCTGGTTCGGATTGGTATGGAAATGGATCTTACAGATGAATCTATTTACTTAGAGGGAATCTTGAAATGGAATAGAGAACAGCAAGACGGTTTCCATTATGGTATTCAATTAGACATTCCTGAAGCAGATATTGAGTGTCTTCCGAGGGTGCTGCGCAGGCTTGCTGGAGAGGGTAAAATATCAGTACGTTGAGATGTTAACAAAAGAATAATACTCCATGAATAAAAAAACAAACCCGCGTGCAAACGCGGGTTTGTTACAGTTATTGCTGTTGTTATTGAAAATCAAGATTCATTCCTAGGTCTTCTACCTTTGTTCTTGAGGTATATCCTGTTCAGGGGTTGCTGGTATAACTTCCTCTTTCTCCAGCACCTCTTTTAAATCATCCTGAATTCTTCGATCCCAATGAGGAACACCGGAACGATACGCCGCTCTGCCTGTTAGGTGGGCGGATAAAGGTGCAGTTATAAATACGAAGACAATCCCTAGTAATAGCTTTGCACTAATATGATCCTGAAATAATGCAAAATATAGAAACGCCCCGACCAAGACACATAAAACACCGAGAGTCGCACTTTTGGCGGCAGCATGTGATCTTAGATAAACATCAGGGAGCCGAATCAAACCAATAGCACTTACGGCGCTAAGCAATGCCCCCATTAGAATTAACAAGGCAAACAGCAGCTCACCTGCAGTCTTGATCATTTCCATGTTCTAGCACCACTCCCCTTTCGATATATCTAGCAAAGGCTGTCGTTCCGATAAAGGAAAGAATTCCAATCAACAAAATAATTTCTATAAAGGCCTGCGTTTCGAGAAAAACAGATAAAACGGCTACCATGGCTAGCAGATTAATTCCGATCGTATCCAGTGCAGCCACCCGGTCAGGTAAAGAAGGTCCTTTCACCAAACGCCAAGCACATACGCCGATAGCTAGAGCCATGATCGTAATGGATATCATAAGAATAAAATGGATCATTAGCGGGTCACCTCCTGTATCGCACGCTCAAAGGTATCACGGATATTGGCTCTGAACTGTGCAGGGTCATCAACATCCATAGCATGAATATACAAAGTCCGATTATCATCCGAAACTTCAAGCACTACCGATCCGGGAGTCAGGCAGAGCATCGTGATTAACGTTGCCACTTCCCAATCCGATTTCAGCTCTGTAGTATATTTGAGGATAGCTGGACGTATATTAAGCTCCGGTCTTAGAACGGCTTTTACCACTACATAACTAGAAACGACCAGCTCCCGCAGCAGCAACAGGATTAGCTTAATAATCGCCCACACTTTACCAAGATATAACCTGGGCCAGAAGCGCCGCATTCCGAGTAGAATGAGTATACCGAGCAGGAAACCAATGACGAAACGCGGTCCAGTCCAGTCATTGTGCAGAAACATCCACAGGAATGCTATCATGAAATTCAATAATAGTTGAAAAGCCATAGTATCTACTCCTTCATGACAGCGTTAATGTATAATGCTGGATCAGCCAGTACAGCTCCGGCTTGACTGACATATCCGTTTACCGTCTCAGCACCTACACCCATCAGAATTACAATCGCGAACAGAACAGCTGCCGGTGCCATCATAGCTTTATAATGAAGCGGTTTGACTTGTTCTTCCCTTTTCTCTCCACCCCAAAATACCTGCTGGAATACCTTGATCAAGGAATATAACACGATAAAGCTGGATGCAAGTGCAATAAGCGCCAGAACTACGTGATTCTGTCCAAATCCACTACGTACCATCATCACTTTTCCAGCGAAACCACTAAGTGGTGGAACACCAACCAACGCCAAAGTCAGTACAAAAAACATCCAGCCGGTCCACGGATAACGTCGGATTAAACCACCCATTTCTTTTAAACGGTCGGTGCCCGATGCTGAGATAATCAACCCACCCAGGAAGAATAATAATGCTTTAGCAACCATGTCATGCATTAAATAAAACACTACACCATTTAACGAATCCTGAGTCGCAACAGAAATCCCAAAAGCGATAAATCCAACACTGATGATGATATTATAATTAAATATTCGGCTCAGATCATTGTAAGCCAATGCACCGATTGCACCAAGTATCATCGTCGCTCCCGCCATCCAGGCAATCAGTGTATGGGTGAGACCCGGATCTTGAACAAAAATCAATGTAAAGGTACGTGTAATTGCATACAATCCCACTTTCGTTAACAATGCCCCAAACAGTGCCCTAACAGCCACAGGTGGCGCGCTATAAGAGTCCGGAAGCCAGAAAAAGAGCAGCAACCCTGCCTTTATCGAAAATACGATCAGCAGCAGGACCGCAATGACATTCATTACTCCGCCTTGTCCCGCCTCAGCTACACGCATAGATAGATGCGCCATATTCAGTGTTCCTGTCGCGGCATATAAATAAGCAAGCGTCGCTACGAACAAGGAAGAGGAAATTACGTTTACTAACACATATTTTAACGTCTCTCTCAGTTGACCTTTGGAGCCACCAAGTACAATTAGTGCGTACGAGGCAACTAACAGCACCTCAAAGCAAACGAATAAGTTAAACAGATCTCCGGTGAGAAACGAGCCGAACACCCCAGTTAATAGAAAATGGAAAAACGGATAGTAATAAAACCGTTCTCTTTCTTCCCCAATGCTCGCGAAGGAAAAAAACAGACAAGCCGCACCAACAATGGCACCAATTAGCACAAGTAGTGCTGCAAACATATCAGCAACAAACACAATGCCATAAGGCGGAAGCCATCCACCCATATATAGGGTCTGGATGCCTTTTGTACTTACCTGGTACACAATGATTCCAGCAACCAAGATATTTATAAATACACTAACCGCACTGATAATACGTTGCAGATCCACTCGTTCTTTTAGAAAAATCAGTATAACTGCCGTAAAGGCCGGAATCAGCAGAGGCAGCACTAGCAAGTTGTTCATTGTCTCTCCTCCTTGGTGCCTTCCACATCATCCGTACCCGTCGAACGGTAAGTCCGATATGCCAAAACAATGAAGAATGCTGTTACTCCAAAACTAATTACAATGGAGGTCAAAATAAGCGCCTGCGGTAACGGATCTACATATGCCTCCGCTTTTTCACCTAGCAATGGTGGAGCACCTGTCTTGAGACCCGACATCGTCAGCAGCAATAAATGAACACCATGGGTAATTAAGTTAGTACCCAGTAGGATGCGCAGCAAGCTTTTGGAAAGGACTAGATAAACACCTACAGAAAACAATACGCCGATCGCCAAGGCAACAATAAGCTCCATTAGCTATCCCTCCCGATCGTAAATATGATATTCATTGTGACACCAATTACAGCTAGAAAAACACCGAGATCAAAGAACATTGCAGTGGTTAGTTCTGTTTTGCCCATAAGCGGCAATTGGAAATATCCAAAGGTTTGGCTCAGAAAGGGTACGTCGAATATAAATGAGCCTACACCGGTAAGAAAAGCAATGGAAATCCCGATCGCGATTAACTTACGGTAATTAATAGGCAGCACCTTCTCAACCATATCCATTCCAAAAGTAATTGCGAGTAGTACCAAACCAGCAGAAGCCATCAAAGCTCCAATAAATCCGCCTCCCGGATTATTATGACCGGCAAAAAACAGATATAGCGAAAATATTAGAATGATAACGAATGCTACTTTAGCTACTGATTGCAGCAACACATCATCACTTCGAGAATAACGTGGCTTATTATATTTAACAGCTCTCTTCAGTTGTTCAGCAGCTGAATCTGCATCCAACTGCAGCTTGATCATGGAATAAATAGCAAGTGAGGCGAGGCCTAGTACCGTTATTTCAAACATGGTATCAAAGCCGCGGAAATCAACGAGCAGAACATTAACAATATTTTTACCGCCACCCAGAGTATAGCTATTCTCCACATAATATTTCGAAATGGATTCAAATGGACTACTACCTAAAGCAGCAAGTGCAACCAAGGTCATTGTTACGCCCATCCCGATGGAAATAATTAGTTTAAGCAAGTGCGCACGAGGTTTGAGCTTCTCTTTTTCCAACCTAGGCAAATGCCGGAAACATAGCAGGAACAAGGTAACAGATACCACTTCAACTATCATCTGCGTAAGCGCCAGATCAGGAGCTCGGAACAGAACAAAGAGCAAAGTAACCATATAACCAACCATTCCTGTTAACAAAATGGCTGTTATTCTGGAGCGTACAAATGGAATAGCCAAAGCACCTAGAAGCAGAACCATTACAGCAATAACTTCAAACAAAGAAAACGGAGTATACTCAGTCGTACCTAGTGTGATTCCATCTGAATACCATACGACTCCACAAATCGTTACGATCAAGAAGGAAAAAATATACATTAAATAATGTCTCATGGAACCAGTCATGTAAGAACCAGTCACCCATCTAGAGAATTTCTCAACCAGCCGGATTACTCCGTCATAGACATGATTTAAAGTGTAGCCACTGCCCCATTCTTTATCGACCAGACTTAAGCGGCCATAGATTCGGTATACAGTAATACCAAGAATCACAACGCCAAGTGTCATCCATACTTCTGGTGTAAAGCCGTGCCAGAAATGGATATTCACTACAAAGGGCTCTCCGGTCTGCAAGATGGGGTGAATAGCATTCATTGCAGGGATAATAAGAGTTTTAGATAATATATTCGGGAAAAAACCGATAAATATAGACAGCACTGCAAGCAGGCACGGGGCAAGCAGAAGTCCAAATGGGGCTTCATGCGGTTTTTTGTCCAGCTTCTCAGGCTGATATTTTCCGAAAAAGGTGTGAAATACCAAAATCATACTGTATGCAAAAGTAAAGACGCTGGCAATCCAGGCCAAAACCGGGAAGAGCGTAAACAACGAGGGAATAGAGAATATATCCAAGTTACGGATATTCAGGACAGCTGTAAAAAACATCTCTTTACTTAAAAAACCCGAAAATGGCGGCAAACCAGCCATGGAGAAACTGCCGATCATCGCTATCGTAAAGGTAACCGGCATAATGGAAATCAGTCCGCCTAGCTTTCGCAGGTCCCGGGTACCTGTCTCATGGTCAACTATACCGACCATCATAAACAACGAGCCTTTAAAGATGGCATGGTTAATAAGATGAAAGATAGCCGCTGTTGTTGCAGCAGTATAAAAGACAGCTTCTTCTCCTATATAAAATGCCGCTGCCGATCCCATTCCCAGCAATCCCATAATCAGTCCAAGTTGACTAATTGTTGAATAGGCTAATAGAGCCTTCAGGTCCGTCTGCTTCATCGCCTGGATAGAACCATAAATCAAGGTGATCAAACCGACGCCTGACACAATCCAGAACCACTCATATTGCCCCGCAAAAATAGGGCTGAAACGGGCGACAAGATACAATCCGGCTTTAACCATCGTTGCCGAGTGAAGATACGCGCTAACGGGTGTCGGTGCCTCCATGGCATCCGGCAGCCAGATATGGAACGGGAACTGAGCTGATTTAGTGAATGCGCCTAACAGAATTAGTAGCATCGCTGGAATAAACAACGCATGCCCACTGATATCGCCAACCTCACTCCAAATTTCCCGAATACTAAAGGTGCCTGTCATTACATACAGCATCAAAAAACCGGCAAACATCGCTAAACCACCGAATACGGTAATCAGCATTGATTTCAGAGCACCATACCGCGATTTTTGCCTCCGATGCCAAAAAGCAATTAACAGAAATGACGAAACACTTGTTAATTCCCAAAAACCGTATAACACCATCAAGTTATCCGAAAGTACAACGCCAAGCATCGCACCCATAAACAACATTAGATAAATATAAAAAGGTGTCAACGCTTCTTTTCGTCGGTCCAGATAAAAAATTGAATAGATAATTACAAGGCTACCCATTCCAGTGATTAACAAAGCAAACAGTAAACTTAATCCATCCAGATGGAAAACCAAATCAATTCCTAGTGAAGGAATCCAAGAAATCGTTTCATAACCCAATTCCCCACCCTTAATAACGGGAATCCGGGTTAAAAAATAAATAAACAATGCGAGCGAACCGGGGAAAACAAACCATCCTCTATGAAGGTTGGATGCCCTCTTGGTCAAAAGTGCGATTACTAAGGCCATTAGAAACGGAACAAGTATGATTACATGCAGCAAAGGCAGTCCTCCTTTTCCACTTGAGCTTATCAAGTTGTGAACTTTAGTACTTACTTTTTTACCAAAAGCCAAAGATCATATGATTGGAAGGGCCTAAAGTAAAGGCCCTCATGTGATAAGAGCACTCCCGATTATAAAGTATCGGTTAATGTGCCATCACAAATATGCAAATATCTAGCCTTTCCATCTTCTTGCTCAATTCTGAATAAACCGTTCTCAAATTCGGTGTGTAGTTCGTGAAAGAACTTCCCTTTAAGCGAATACTCTCCCTTGGGTTCATCACTGAGCTGATACTCATCCCCATTTTTGACCAGGTAGGCGATAACGCCTTCCTCATGGGTTTCTTCCAGACCGGCGCGCATCCGCTGAACGGCCACGACGTGCAGATCCATCATTTTCATTTTACCAATGAGTTCATTGACGAAATTGCGTTTGGTAAGCTCCTGCCATCGAGTTTGAGCAGATTGTCCGATGACGATCTGTGTAACCTCATTCATTTCAGCAACTTCTACAATAATATCTGTTGTTTTCCGGCCTTCACGTTTCCGAATGATAAATTCTGCGCCAGCTTCATCGGCAAGACGTTTCCAGACCGTCATATACATTTCTTTGCTCTGATTATATTCATCAATGTCCGAACTATCGACATTTAATACAAACAATGGCGCCCCTATTATTTCAGACAATTGGACACCACGCCGGATTAAACGTTCCCCATGCGGACCATAATGAACACAAACCATGATTTTTTCATTGTGTATGACCTTCACCCTCCTGTTACAAGGCTAAGAAAAACAAAAGGAGCCTACTGGCGTTAGGCCCCTTACGTAATTCAAAACCTGATAAGTTATACTTAATTATATCTATTCCTATGTTTATTGTAAAGTTTGATGGTTGTCATGGAACTTATTTCTTCGTAATGCTTGTACTATGCCCTTCTATTGAAGTTCTCATTCACTGTATTATTTCAAATTTCTAACAACATAAACTTCGTAATCCCTTATAGAAATATAGATTTTTTAAATATTCCTTTACGAGAATATTCTCCATATGGTATATTAAATTGGCGGATGAATTCAATGAATCGAAGTGATACTTGTTTATGAATACTAACGTAATGAGTGCTTTAGCTGAGCCTAATCGTATGCAGATCGTTGATCTATTACGCGACAATCCCTTAACCGTTGGAGAAATCGCGGATAGTCTTCAGCTACGGCAGCCTCAAGCATCCAAGCATTTGCGAGTTCTCAGCGAAGCGGGACTTATTGAAGTTCAAGCTGTTGCTAATCGGCGCATTTGCAAGCTCCGCCCAGACCCTTTTAAGGAATTAGACACTTGGTTAGAATCCTACCGCCATATGTGGGAGGAACGCTATGATCGACTGGATGATTACTTGCAGAAGCTACAAAGCAAGGAATTAGATAATGAAATATAAACGAGGAGGATCTATCCAATGACAAATTCTAACCCAACTAACCAACTAGTATCCAAAGTTGAAGGCAGCACTTTAATATTAGAGCGTATTTTCAAAGCTCCGCGTGAGCTAGTTTTTAAGGCTTTTTCTGAGGCTGAGCATTTGAAGCATTGGTGGGGGCCAAAAGGTTGGACGCTTCCTGTATGCCATGTCGATTTTCGTCCAGGAGGCACTTGGCATTATTGCATGAAATGTGAGGATAAGAATCAAGGTGATTTCTACGGCATGGAGTCTTGGGGCAAGGCGCTTTATCGGGAAATTACGATCCCGGAGCAAATTATTTACACAGACTGGTTCTCAGATGCAGAAGGTAATATTTCAAAAGATCTGCCTGAAACACTAGTCCAACTAGATTTTATCGAACTGGATGGTCAAACGAAGTTGGTTAACACCGGGAAATACGCCTCTCCAGAAGCGCTACAACAAGTGATCGATATGGGTATGCTACCGGGTATTTCACAAACCTTTGATAATCTTGATGTACATCTTGAGAATTTACAAAAGAGCAACTAAAGAAGACATGAACGGAGCATCAGCAGCTTAAATAAGTTGGTTATCTAATATATAGGTAAAAAATAGGACGATGCAGAGTGCTTATTGCTACTTCGTCCTATTGCTATTTTATCCCTGTGTATACTCACATCTAATTGGTTTCTGCTAAAATTTGTCCAGCTTCAGCCTTTGACAAATTCTCTACATGATAGATCGTTCCCGTTTCTTGTTTTAGCTTCCGGATTAACTCAAGCTGAGTATCCGTAGCCGGTTGAGCCTTGATGACCGCATCCAAATTGTCATGAGCTATTTTTCGGGCAAGCCCAGGATCATCGAGCAAATCAAGCATTTGGTACATCGCATCAATTGCAGTTTTCTCACTGCCAATCCCATAACCGGAATCTGTGCTGAGCATGAATCGATCCGGAAACTTCTTCATAACTGGAATAAATTGCTCGGGATTATTTCCACCCTCAACGTTGTAAACGGAAAACCCAGCAAAAAAATCAGCGTAAAGATTGGGATGCTTGGACAACAACCGGTCAATCTCTTCAGGAGTATTATAGGCATTGATATGTCCAAAAATAATGATAGTCTTCGGATGTTCCTCCAACGCTTGCTCAAGTTTGGCGACAGCAACACCGTTTGGCGGATCAATATGCAATAAGATCGGTGCTTTATATTCAGCGATAATATCATAGATTTGCGGAAGATAACCATCCATAGGATCATTAGCTTTCCATGCCACCTTGGATACCACCGGAGACATCGTAGAAGCGCCTACCACTTCACCCAGACCAAAAAAACCCATTTCTAAATTATTCCTCACGACTGTTAGACTTTCCGGATCATGCAAATCAAACCCCGAAAAATACGGAATAATTATATTGGGATATTTCTGATAAGCCTTCCATGCAAATTTATCTGTAAGGATGGCGCTAGGCTCCGATACATCTCCAAACATAACAACCTGCTGCACCCCTTTATCTTTCCACGTCCTCAACATGCCCAAATATTTCAGAGCACTGGCATCATGATTATGCGCATCAATTAAACCCAGTTCTTTGTACTTGGCAGATAAATCTGTTATAGCTACCTTGTCATCATCAGGAATAATGCTAGGTTCATTTGTAGAAGCTTCTGTAATCTCCGTTGTCTGAGCAGCATTTTCATTCACAGTTACTGTTTTTATCTCATTTTCTTTACTAAAATAAATAATAAACACACCTGCCAATATTATCAGAATACCAGCGACCCAATACCTATACTTCTGCATGGCTCATCCTCCATTTTTCGAAACATATCAGTAAGATCGCTAAGTACTCATGAAATAGTGAAACAGGATCGTTCACACACGCTCTCTTGATTATATTGCCATTAAAAATATATTTTGTAAATTAAAAAGATAAATAGGTGAACGCAAGGTTACTCCCTATGCTCTTCCCTTTATTCATTTTGCGGGAAACAAGTACCTGATGCTATTCGGAAAATATTGCAGGAAAAACGTATCATGATGTGTCCCCAACGGATCTGTCTCAAACTTCACCCGTTGATCCGCTCCATCTATCTTCCCTTTTATAATATCATAAGCACGTTTGCTATTAGGCACCATGTCCTTCTGCACATTCGTCTTGAGGATACCTTCCTGTTCACCAACATACATATAGACGCAGAACTCCCTATCTAGCCTTGCTTTCTCCATGTAATGTATAAAATCTTTAAACCACACAGATGCAGATATGAGTATAAAATTATTAAAAACATCCTCATTTTTATACATCGCGTACAGACTTATTAATCCACCTAGTGAGACACCGCCTAAAGCTAATTTCTTCGACTCATTGGAGATGCGAAATAAACTTTTTATATAGGGTACAAGATCCTGATAGACGTAATTCAGATAATCATCACCCTTCCCCCCAAAGGACCAATCCTTAAAAAGAGCGGGCATTTCCCAAGGTGTATATTCATCATTACGAAGCTGAGGATCAATTCCGATAAAAATAACCGGTTCTGTAATCCCCTCCTCCACATCCCTTTCTATATCAGCAATCGACTCTTTGAACAAGAAATCTCCATCCTGTAAGAAAACCGCCGGGAAGTTTCGTTCAGGAAACAAATGATATGCTTTAGGGAGATACATGGTAATTTGTCGCCCTATATGTTCGAAAGTAGTAAGTTCTCCTAACATCATTTTCGTCATATCCCCCTCCTTAACGGTTCAACATACGGAACGCTCTGCTCATGATGGTCGGCACTACTGACGCGTGGTTTTCATCTGGCGCTACGTAATGCTCAACCTGTAAATTAGGCAAAGCAAACTCACTCATTTTTGAAAATAATATCTTAGCGTCATCGACCATAAACGCCTCTTCACTGCCTACTGTGATCAGTAGCTTTCGGTTCACGGTTCTTATCGATTGAGCCTTGTTATAGAACTGGTCCGCATACGCCAGAATTTCATGATTATTCCACCAAATCGAAGGGCTGGAAGCCAAATAATATTGAAATAGCTCCGCTCGAGTAAATAGCGTCCAGAGAACAAATAACCCGCTTAGTGAGTGACCAAACAAGGCTTGCTTCTGTTGATCGACATTATATTTTTCATAGACACGTGGCATTAATTCTAACTCTAAAAAAGATAGGAACTTTTCAGCACCCCCATGTGGCCCTATATCAGCATTTTTTAATCGATCTGGATATATATACTGCTTTGCAGACGGCGTGAAATCATAAAATCTTCTTTTAGAGACTTCTTCATCTGAACCATAATGTCCAATGCCAATCACGATTGCCGGTGCTATCAAAGTTTTTGGAGCATTTCTGGATTGCAATTTCACGACATCCCGGCCCAATTGAAAATATGAATTACCATCGAGCATGTAATAGACGGGAAATCCATTATCGGGAGCTTCTTCCCTCGGAAGTGAGACCTTTATATCATATGTGTATCCCATATACTGAGATTCTAGTTTCCATGATTCTGTGCGTTCGAGCTCCACTTGTGTTGACATTTGTTCTGCTCACTCTCCCCTACACTCTTGACTTTGCTAATAAATATAAGAAATAAGGAATACCAATAATCGAAACGACTATCCCCACAGGTAACTCTGCTGGCTGAAATAACGTTTTGGCAAAATAATCCGAAATCACCAGCAAAAACATTCCAACCACTGCACTGGATAACATAATATAACGGTGATTATTCCCTACTAATCTTCTGGCGATATGAGGAGCCATCAATCCTATAA
Organism: Paenibacillus sp. FSL R5-0345; assembly: GCF_000758585.1. Taxonomy (NCBI): domain Bacteria; kingdom Bacillati; phylum Bacillota; class Bacilli; order Caryophanales; family Paenibacillaceae; genus Paenibacillus; species Paenibacillus sp. FSL R5-0345. The sequence continues at coordinate 2,971,835 of NZ_CP009281.1, read as the reverse complement.
AACCTATAGAACCGGATACAGATACACAGACACTTACGATCCCCACACTGCATAACAGAAAGATCAGCTTTTCTTTTTCTACGGAAATTCCCAAGCTTTTTGTACTGGAGTCTTCCAATTGAAAATAATTGAGCAAATAGCTTTTTCGATACATCACAAATCCTAAAATAAGCACCCAAGGTGCGATCATAATGATATAAGTCCAGTTCGCGCTGTAAATACTTCCAACACTCCAAACCGCGGCCATTTCATAATCACTTGCATTCATTTTTAGAGAAAGATACAACGACAACGCACCAAAACCACTGCTAATCGCAATCCCCGTCAATATCAAACGTTGCATATCAAGTGCACCATTTCTCCATGAGAAAATAAAGATCACAGCAACTGCAGCAAGCCCCCCCACAAAACCAAAGAGCGGCATGGCTAGTATCGAGAACCAGCTTTCTTTAAAAAAAGTTACCCCCGACATTTGAAAGAAAAACATAAACGCAACGATGGCAGCTCCCGCACCTGCATTAATTCCGAGGATACCTGGATCAGCCAGCCCGTTTCGGGTAATGCCTTGAATGACCGTTCCAGCTATCCCCAGACCTATGCCTACTAATGACGCAATAATGATCCGTGGTAGTCGAAATTGAAAAATAACGAGGTCAAATTTAGGATTGGGATCTATTCGCAGCAGTGTTTTTATCACATCCATGACAGACATATCAAAAGCACCATTCGTAAGATGAAAATACCCCGCCACAAGTGTTAGCAAGATAAAAGCCAACAGCGTCAATAGATAGCGACTAAACTGTATCCTTCCTCTATCCACGTTGCTCTCCCCCTTTAACCCGAATTAAATAAAGGAAGAACGGGATTCCAATAAAGGCTGTTACAACGCCAATTGGCGTCTCAAACGGAAAATTAATATACCGGCTTATGACATCACAAAATGCTAAAAAAACAGCCCCAATCACTGCCGAGCAAGGAATGATGAAGCGGTAGTCGATACCTACGATAAAACGTGTAATATGAGGAATGATTAGACCTACAAAGGCAATCTTACCTACTACAGCCACCGCTGTTCCTGTTAGACATACAACAGATAGAATACTGATGATTTTTACCCATTTTGTCCGTTGACCTAAGCTAACCGCCGTTTCATCCCCTAGGGAGGCAACCGTTACAGATTTAGAAATACTAACCGCTAAGAGCAATCCAACGATAATAAAAGGAATTGATAACATTAGCATATCTGGATTTACGGTATGTATTTTCGAGCTATACCAAATGCTAACATTTTGTGAAACTTGAAAAAACATCGCTACCGCTGAGGCAATACTACTTAAAAAAGTGCCAATTACTGTACCAATAATGGCTAGTCTGACTGGAGATAAGCCGTTTTTCACCAGAGAGCCAAATCCGAAAACCAAACCTGCTCCAATGGCTGAACCCACCATAGATAAAAGAATCATCTGAACATTCGATAATCCAGGATAAAACACCATAGCCAACGTAATAACAAATGCCGATCCGTCATTTACTCCCATAATCGATGGTGATGCAAGATAATTACGTGTTACGCCTTGCATTAACGCCCCCGAAACAGCCAGGGCCGCTCCAATTAATAAAGCAGCGATTACACGCGGAAATCTAGATGTCATAATAATGTTATGGTCCACATTATTCGCATCGAAGTGTGTAATCGCCTGCCAAATTGTTACTATGCTAATATCCTTAACACCATATAAGACGGATACAACCATTGCTAATACGATGAATAATGGAGAAGTTGATAGGATCAATATAACTTTCCAATTTTTCGTATTCATCTCATTCATCGCACCTTCGGGTTTACTTCAACAGGTTTTCAATTGCAGCATCCAGGAATCTAACTTTAGACCATGCCGTGCCACCTTGTGCCAACGGATCAATTGCGTTTACAAAGACATGATTGTTTTTGGCTGCATTTACACTTTTGAAGATCGGGTTCTTGAGCAATTCATCAAGTGCTGTTGCATTATCAGTGTTTTCACTGGTCTCAAACTGCAAGAAAATATAGTCCGGATTAATATCCGCCAAAGCTTCTAAAGAAAGCTCCGCTTGAGCCTCTGTAGAGGAGATCACTTCAGGAATGGCAGCGCCCAAATCTTCATATATAACCGGATTCAGATAAACGCCCGCGGGATATACGCACATACTGCCCTGACGTATACGAATCACTAGAATGGATTGATCCTTCAGCTTTTCTCCAATTTCAGCCTTAGCACCAGCGGCTTTAGATTCGTAATCGCTGATAATCTTTTCCGCATCTGCGGTTTTACCGGATAATTGGCCTAATAAGAGCAAATTATCTTTCCAGTTTGTTGAAATATGTGAATAAGGAATCATCGTTTGAATTTTATTAAGTGCGCCTGACACATCTTCACCAAACTTGGAAGACCCTAAAATAACATCTGGATCTAACTGCAGGATCGCTTCATTACTTGGAGCAAACTTATCCCCTACTAAGGATGCGCCAGCTAACTCCGTTGACAGATAACCTGGAATGGCATCAGCTATAGCAAGTACCCCTACTGGTTTCACGCCTAGAATTGCAGCATCTTCCATAGATTCAAGGCTAGCAGCTACGATATTATGAATCTCTGCAGGTACTACATAAACCTTGCCTAAATATGTAATAGTTTGTTCAGTGGCAACTGCTTCCTGAGCCGCATTTCCTTTGCTATTTGCATTTCCCTCTGCTGCTACTGCAGCATTATTTGCACTTTTTTCTGAAACTGCATTATCCTTCTCGTTGTTACCGCAAGCGGCTAAACTCAAAGCTAAAACTGCTGATACCCCTGCTAATAAAACTTTTTTCTGATTCATGTCTCTCTCCCTATCTATATTTTATTTATCATTCTTCACAACAAAGTAATGATAATGAGAATCGTTATCATAATAATTCATGTGAGAATAATTATCAATAGGTTTCTTTAAATCTATGAAATTTTGTAAATTGTTAGATCAGTATAAAGGGAGAACTTTCCGGAGGTGAAGTAATTATTAAAAAAGAAAATGGAACTGGCGGTGCATTCGTGTCACATGTACTGCATCTAATGCAGGTTGGTCTTCAAGAGGCGTACGCTCTGGCAGAGCTTGTCGAGCTAGATGCACTCTCTGTCGTGGTTCGGAATAAGTTTCGTAAATATTGGGTCTGGCAATGGCCTATACTCTACCGTCCTATTAAGAACATCGAAGGTATTTATGCTTGCTATAATAGAATTCTCAAATTTTCTAGATTGCGGAGAAATGTGAAATGAACTCAAGGTATGGGTCTATATTCAGCTGTTGACCATGGGGAGCCCTGTTTTCAATTAAGCACACACCTCTTTGGGATGACGGACCGAGCGGACCATAAATCCTTAGAATACATGTTTTAGTCGAGCTTACGGACAAATGTATGCGAAAAACCGAATACAATGTGCCGAAGGTAACGTAAACGAGCCAAATGTATGTGAAAAACCGAATACATTGTGCCGAAGATAACGTAAACGAGCCAAATGTATGTGAAAAACCGAATACATTGTGCCGAAGATAACGTAAACGAGCCAAATGTATGCGAAATACCGAATACAATGTGCCGAAGATAACGTAAACGAGCCAAATGTATGTGAAAAACCGAATACATTGTGCCGAAGATAACGTAAACGAGCCAAATGTATGCGAAATACCGAATACAATGTGCCGAAGGAAACGTAAACGAGCCAAATGTATGTGAAAAACCGAATACATTGTGCCGAAGGCAACGTAAACGAGCCAGTGCCGATACACATGCTGAAGAACATGCAAAAGAACCCGCAACAAATGCGGGTTCTTCTACGCTATAAATATAAGTTCAACTTTTTTCATACATAGCTATTTCACGGTACATATCTCTCAGTGATACTCGTTACATATCCGTCTCTTGTAGTTATCACACACGGTGGTACAAAATCAGTATACCGCTTGAAATATTCAATAAACTCCTGCTTGCTAACCTCTTTGTGAGCACCTACATTAGCATCCACTATGGAGTATTTCGTCTCATCTGTAACCTTTAATGGATCGGTAAACGTATATTTGTTGAGAATATAAAATCCATTAGGCATATCGTCGTCTGGATTAATATTCAGCCCTTTAAAACGAGCAGAATCCTTCATCGTCAGCCATTCAATGTTATCAAAATCGAAGGAATTATTCTCCAAACTAAGATTTAAAACATATCCATTTAACGTACTCTCGGGGGTGATCGCAAAATCATCAGCTGTAGCCTCATTATCCACTACTAGCTGATCCAGCTTTATATGCTGACCCATTCCAATATCATTGCTTATATAATTCATAGCGACCTGTAAAGGATCAAGAAGAGCTGGCTCCTCCCCTTGATCAGCCAATGCCTGCAGACGGGCATAATATTCAGCGATCGTACCATCGGTTTGGGGGGTATAGTAATATTCATTCCCATTCGTATCCTTCCAACGTTCCACGCACCAAATCCCTGAATCTCCTTGAACAACAGGCTGGGATAACAACAATTGGCTTGTTTCACCTGTCGTTAAGGGGAATTTCACTAGGATGTGAATTCCTCTATAGGTTTCATGTGGAAGCTGATTGTTTGCTTCAAGAAATACACGCACTGCCATTTCCTGACCGGCTGGTGTTGACATATCATTCTCTCCGCTCTTGATTACGCCCAAGTAATGTGGTGTCGAATTCAGAATGGAGAATAAAAGAATTGGCTTGCCCATGCTTCCTTCTTCGGTTATAAAACCATCGACCATATTTTCTATCATCGTCAGCTTACTTGGATCATCCGGCTTCAAGCGATATTCTAAACTCCAAATTTCTAAAGATGTGGCAAGCAGATCGTCGAACGACGCAATTTTTTCAAGCTTAGTAATTTTACTGTCAATCACTTTAATATTTGAATTGTTCTCATAACTCGTAATGTTCTTCTCCATAAATTGCTTGGCATAGTCTTTTACGGTTAATGAATCATTTTTCGGATTGCTTAATAATCCCACATACAGTGCTGCCACGACAATGATTGCGACTAGAACAACCCAAAAAGCAGGCTTTTTGTAATTTAAAATATTCTTAATACGCCCTTTCGTGTTGCTATCGCCAAAGGTGAGCGGTGAACCGCCAATAAATCGTTTTCCGGTAGATAAGTTCAAAAGTGAGATCGAATATTCCTTTTTGATACCACTGCCCATCTGTCTTATGACGCTTTCATCACAGGACTTCTCCATATCATCACTCATCAGATAAAAAGAAAGCCATACCAATGGATTAAACCAATGTAAACACAGAACCGCGAACGCGACAGGTTTTATAATATGATCGTACCTTTGAATATGCACTTGCTCATGTTTGATGATATAAGCTTTTTCATTAGCGGAGAGTCCGCTCGGAAGATAAATTCTAGGCTTAAGTAAGCCGAATACAAATGGTGTGGTAATGCCGCTATGCTCGTATATATTTTCAAAAAGAAGTGTTGCCGTTCTTATGTTTCGTGAGAGCCGAACAGTTACAACAATGCTGTAGATGAACAGCAGTGCAATTCCGATCAACCAAATAAAGTCGCCTATGTTAATCCATGCGTCTGTTGAGTTTGCAGGGGTTATAACAGCTGAGGTAGCAGGTTCAGTGGGTACAAGTACGGTTGATATATGATTTACGACTTGGTCAGATGTATTTATTACTTCTTGGATTTGGGGCATTTGTGTAAATTGCTTATTCAGAGGTGTGTTCTGTACTTCAGATGGGATAAAACTAAATATACTCTCAATAGAGAACGGACATAGAAGTCGGAACAAAACTACAGACCATAAGGCATAGGAGAAAATCTTGGGAACTTTTCTTAAGAACAGCCGTGCCACGATGATAAACACAATCACATAACTTCCCGTAATGCTCATGTTTAAAATATGTCCAAACAGCTGATCCACCGTTACTCCTCCTTATGCTCGTGGATTAGTCTTAGAACATCCTCTATTTCGGTGTCGCTTAATTTCCGACTCTTTGTAAAAGCAGCCAAAAATTTAGGTAACGAACCGCCGAAGGTTTCCTGCACAAACTCCTTACTCTGCTCCGCATAAAAGTCATCCTTTTTGATAAGAGAACCTACAATACCATTATCATTAATAAATATCTCTTTTGCTTCAAGTCGTTTTAACATTGTGTATGTCGTTGATTTCTTCCAGTTCAGCTCGGATTCACATAACTTCACCAAATTCCCTGACGGGATCGGTTCATGCTTCCAAATTAATTCCGCAAATTTTCCTTCCATTTCGGTCAGCCTGAGATCCTTCATCCATACTCCTCCCGCCGGTCTACAATTTCTAGACCTCCCGTTTGGAAATATTTTACAACTTGTAGATTTTTTTGTCTATAAAAGATTTTTCAGTACAACAAAAAGACCATGTCTTTGCAAACATCGCCTCTTTGATTTCTTTTTTTAATTGTAAAACACAGATAAATCACGGAACAATAGTCCGCTTTCTTCTAGTCGGTTAAGCTCCTCTTCTACGTCAGTTACAACATGACTTTCTCTCTCATGGGCTGTATTGATTAACCAAGGCAGTCCCTGTTTTAGAAAACAAAGGTCATCGGGCAGCCTGGTCTGCACCCATGAATATAAGCTGGTGGAATAGGATAGTAGAAAATCAACCGCCTCAGGAGAACAATGAAAAAAATAAATATCTGCATAATGCCCCATAAGCCGAGTCCCCGGCCAATAATCATCTTTAATGATCTTTTTGAGAAAAGGTTGAAGCTGTTCCAATAGTTCATATCCTTCTGGCTCTAACTCCATCTGATCACGTTTAACCAAAATAAATTCATCACACACTTCCATAGCAATCTGTATCAATGTCTTGTAGGTCTGACCCGTTGGTTCCTGCAAAATAGTATTTATTATAAGGTCCGCCCTCCTACTTATTTGTATTATTTAGATACTCCTGATGCATCCTTCCCCAGCCGCACATGCTATCCAAAACAGTAATCAGCGATTTGCCATGTTCTGAAATACTGTACTCCACTCTCAGTGGAAGCTCATGAAAACTAACTCGATCGATAAGTTGATCCTCTTCAAGCTCCCTAAGTTGCTTAGTTAATGTTCCCTGTGAGACAGCTGGGATGATTCTCCTCAGTTCACCAAATCGTTTCGTGCCATCTATCAATAAAATAAACAAAATAAGCGGCTTCCACTTTCCACCGATCTTTTCAAGCGTTGTTAGCACTCCGGTCAATCTCGGTTCCAGTAAATCCATGTGATCCCCTCTTTCGATAGCCATATGCTGTATTTTCTAATCAGCTAGTACGAACAATCGTACCTAGTACGAACAAAGTGCGTACTGTGCAGATTCTCTTTTATATCTAATAATAAAAAACAGAAATTAATAAGTCCATTTCACTATGAACGGAGAAGATACACATGTCTACTATTTCATTAAAAAATCAACGCGTAGTCATCATCGGTGGAAGTTCAGGGATCGGTCTAGCTACCGCCAAACAAGCTGTTGATCAAGGTGCAAAGGTCATTATCGCCGGTCGTTCTCAAGATAAACTAGCTAACGCTCAACAATTTCTAGGGCTCGAATCTACCGAAATTCATTCGCTTGATAATCAAAATGAAAAAGATTTAAAGTCTTTTTTCGAAAAAATCGGTAACTTCGATCATTTGTTTACTCCGGGCGCCTCCTATGTTAGAGGACCCATTACTTCAAGCTTAGAGATTGCTCATAGCTGCTTTAATGCAAAGTTCTGGCCTCAATATAATGCTGTGAAATACGCGATCCCATATATTAATCCTAAAGGCTCCATTGTTCTCATGTCTGGCGCATTCAGTCAAAGACCACTTGCAGACGGCGCATCTTATGCAGCTTGTAACGGCGCGATTGAGAGTCTGGGAAAAGCATTGGCTGTAGAATTAGCTCCGATTCGGGTAAATGTCATTTCCCCAGGGACCATTCATACCAACTTTAATTGGGAAGGTGCAGAGCAGGAAACTAGAGATAAAGCTTACGATGAATATACGAATATGAATATCCTTGGCAGGATTGGCCATGCCGACGAAGCAGCACATACAACCATTTATTTGATGACAAATAACTATACTACGGGAAGCACCCTATTTCCGGATGGAGGGTATATTTTACGATAAAAATAGCTGACCCCATAAGTAGGAAATGCTACTTATGGGATCAGCTCCTTTTAGTTTAAAGAATTAGAGAGAAATTCCTTGATTATCAGCCGGGGAATCCTTTTCCCTTAGTTAGTATGATATGAAATTTAAATATGAATTTCTATGACTACTTCGTATTAAAGATTATACGAATTACATCCTCCTGAATCTCCTTAATTTTATATATACCGATTTTTTCAGCGGCCCTCACTAGCGCTGTAATATATTCAGGAGTTGAATTAATTTTTCGAGCTGAGGCTTTAAGGTTAATGGAGAACTCATTCCTGTTCTCGTCAACATCAAGAGATTTCACATAAACTTTAAATACCTTTACATAATGCTCATAGTTAACCAAATGTTCTTCAGTAGCACCTTGAAATGAAACATTAACTTTCAAGGATTCCGGTTTCAGGAAGCTCACCTTACCTGCCATATCTATTTGCCCCACTTCAGGATTCAACACTTCATATCCAACTCCGTCAAGGATTGTATAATCCATCCCATTATCCATAGTGGCTATTAAATTAAGGCGTACATCGAGTGCTTCCGGTGAGAGTAATGTCAGATAGTCGCTTACTTCAAGCTTGCTCTTTTGTACAGCCTCTTTCCCGGCGAACATAATCAATGGACTATGTACACGTCTATTCCATGACTTCTCTTCATGTGTACCCAGAGGGTCCATCTGAAAGAATAGGTCCTTGCCTAATACAAATCCCTTCGACTTTAATACATTCACAAGCGGATCAATTGGCATTCCTTCAGTTACACCCATGTCGAGCCAAATCTTCAATGCAGGCTTCCCTGTCTCTTTCGCCAGCTCATCCAATATACGCCCATTGCTTACCCAAGTGGCAGGGGATAAAGCCCCTATCGCTGAGAAGGTCTCCGGATGTTGATAACCCATCCACAATGCCTGAATAGCACCGAATGACGATCCCATAATCATACGGTGATCCCGATCGGGAATGGTCCGATAAGCATCGTCGACATAAGGAATAACTGTATTGATAAAATATTGGGTAAATTTCTCTGCACTCGTTCCATCCGAAGGAATAGACTCATCCGGAAATGGAACATACTCCATTCCCCGTTCTGATCCATCACTTGAAGCGACTCCTATCACGATAACCTTCTCCATAGTTCCATCAGCAACAAGCTGATCAATGATCTCCTCAACTCTCCATTCTTTGCCTAAAGAGCTGGTATTTGTATTAAAAACATTCTGCCCATCGTGCATATACACAACGGGATAACGCTCGTTGTCAGTTTCATATCCTGCAGGCAAATAAACAAATATTCTCCGCTCACCTATATTTTCGATGTGCACGGTACCTTTTGCCACCTCCACACTGGTTGGGCTATCCGATGCATTAGAAGTATTGCTTATCGTTGGAGTGGGGGTTGGTGAAGTAGCAACTTTTTCATTTACATTTCCGTTACTGGAACATCCCGAAAGCGCTAACAAAAATAATACAGCAAATCCCCAAAAGCTCCATTTAAATAATCCACTTGAATGCATAGAACCCCTCCTGATTATTGTTCAAACGTTTTCACACTTCTCATTATACAGGATTTATATGGGATTATGAACATTTTTTCACAAGTGGATTGTTCACTTAGGAGTAGTATACTTTCTCAACTTTATATAAAGTTTGCTCGATCGTTGGGCAGAGATTGGCATCTACTTTATAAAACTTAACTCGAAAGTATAAGCTTTTCAAAAAGTTCTTTATATTATTTTTTTGCCTAAAGGCAGGAAGAAATTCTGAATTTTTCTCCACATCACCAAAACTTTGAATCCATCGCTCTACATAAGTCTGACTAAGTATTTTTCTATTTAAAACACTAATTATGGATCTTACCATTCTCTCATCTTCCCCATCAGAGTATATTCGATCTGTTATGGTCACCTTATCGTAAACCAAATCGAGGATGGTTAAGAGGTCATTTTCATCCAGTTCGGAACATTGAGCCAAATCATCTAAAGCATCTGCTCCATGAGCTATGGCATGAGCCCAGCCTTTTTCTTCGTCATACCCACGGTAATCTCGTTCTTTTTGTATATTGTAAAATACCTTATCTTTTATCTGATGAATTTGCTCTCTTGAGAGAAATGGCGATTCTTTATGCCTCATAAAAAGGAGGGGTATGACTAGCATGGAGAAAGAACGAGTGAAGACAGAGTCTGTATTTAGTTCGCCAAGCTTAAAAAGCAAATGGTTGTTATCCAAAATAACGGGCAGTAGTTGTTCTAGTTCGTTTTCAGTAAGAGAATTTCCAGGAATCCAGTATGATAAGGTTGTATAAATTAGCTCATCACGTAGCTCGGCATCCACTGAACCGATGTTATGTATCATTTCTTGTATCAACTGGAATGTATCGGGAGTTGCTTGGTAGTCATTTTCTTTTATTAATATCAACTTTTCTTTTAAATTCATTTTACACACTCCTACTAGAAATTTTCCGTATGCAGCGTAATAACATTAGTTTGTAAAATGTCACACTATCCTTTCGGATTGTTGGCACTTAACATGGTACTATATATAGTAATAATTGCACACTTTTATTATTAAGCGACACCCTTTCTACATTTTAGAATAGCCTATTCAATAACCAACCAAAGGTGGTACGAAAATGAACCAGAAACTAGAAAAAACAGATTCTAAGCATCGTGTACTCCCCTTTAAAGGCGTTCTCAATTTCCGAGATATGGGCGGATACACCACCTCGGATGGCCGTAAGGTCAAATACGGTTTGTTTTTTCGATCAGCCGAATTAACAGGAATGACCGATCAAGATATAAAGCTCTTTAAATCACTTGGAATTAAGACCATATTTGATTATCGAGGGATAGAAGAGGTTCGTTTAAAGCCAGATCCAGTCATTCCAGGAGTTAATAACATTTGTGTACCAGCGCTAAAGCAAGAGGTTCCTGGAGACATGAGAGATGTGGTTCGTTCTGGGTTCCTTGAACATTTTACGACAGACTTCTTGGTTAATATGTATTTGGACATGGCCTTTAATAACCCTTCCTTTAAGCGACTTATGGCAACCATTATGCTTCCAGATGAATTTAGTATCCTGCATCATTGTGCCGGTGGAAGAGATCGTACTGGCGTTGGATCAGCATTCATCTTCCTAGCACTCGGAGTTCCGAGAGAGACGATTATTGAAGACTATTTGCTCTCCAATCAGACACTCGGTCCTATGAATGAACAAATAAAAAAGCAAGCCTCACAACATCTATCACCGAAGGAAGTAGATACTGTTATGGCTGCGCTTATATTACGCAGAGAATTCATGGAAGCCATTTTCTCTGCCATCGACGCGCGATATAAAAGTGTAGAGGTTTTTCTCGAACAGGAATTCGGCATGACTGCAGACAAGCGCAAGCAGCTACAAGCCTACTGTTTAGAAGCTTAATAACTTGTTTAGCGATGAACTAATTCATTAAGATAGAGATAGTAAATATAAAAAGCGTAGCTCTTGAAGAGCTACGCTTCTTTCCGTTTAATACTGACGTTCTTCCTCGTAAGATACAAACAACATTCTACGCTGTACATCCATCAACGACTTAATTACCCATGTTGCGATCACGGCAACAACGAGTCCCGCTACAACATAAGAAATGTATTGCTGAGATAATGTCCAGTCGATATTAAATAAGGCAAACACACTGTTCTCCAAAATGTTCAAATCCATCGTTTGCAGAAAAATCTGATGAAGCACAGGTAGTGTAATTAGACCAAGCGCAGCTGCTACCACGGTTATGGTTAATGAAAAGAAGATAATACTGGATACAAACCGTCCCATAATTAGCATGATGTTACGCGCGAACTTTGCACCATCAAAACCTAACTTCATTCGTTGCAAGAAGCCTGCTCCTTCTTGCTTCATATCCGTTCTACGCTCTTCATTCGGTCTAGGAATATCCAGCAATGATCTTACTAACTCTTGCTCAAATCGTACGATGTAATCCAATCCTTTGGCTACTGCAAAAAATAAAGGAATACCGATGAAAATGGGGGTTAATCCAATGGATAATGCTAACCCTGTCACCATAAATACGAAATATACTATCGTAATCGGTAATGAGATTATAAAATACAAAATACTCCGATAGGTCTTGGGACTTGATCGACGTTTGCCGGGTTTAGATTGTGATTTCGCTTCTGCTGGAATCTGCATGGAATCTAACGCTCCCATCGGCATTGTGTACAACTTATCGTTCATTTCTTATGTCCTTCCTCTCACGTTATCAATTAATCTCATTATACGTGAGAAAGAGAAGGCTAAAAACAGTCTTAGGACCGGAGTCTTACCAGACTAAAGGCTAGGATGGATTTAGACTGCAACAGCTACAAACCAAGCTTATTCCCCTTCTCCAGCCGCACGATCTGCTGTTCACCGCTGTCTGCCAGCTCTCTGAACTGGTTAATGGTTTCACGCATTTTAGGAAGAGCTTCCTGCTTATACGTACTTATCGAATCTAAAGCAGACAGCACATCTGTGAAGGCTTGTTTTAAAGTATCTACAGAAATACTTGATTCAAGGGATTGCTTATGGATCGCCGCCCCCTGATCTTTTAACATTTTTGAGGTACCGCTTATTAGCGTATTGGTCGTTTGATTTAGGAGTTCAATCTTTTTCAATACGATTCGTTGATTGTAGAGTGCACTTGCCACCGTAACAGAGATTTTCAGGGCCGAAACCGTAACATTTCTAGCTCTGTCCACCCCCCTGATCAGCTCTTTATTATTTCGTATGACCACTTCAATCGCCATAATTCCCTGCTGATTCACAACCAGCATCTGTTGCAAATCCATCACACGCTGCCGTAGAGGAAATAGTACCTCCTCCGTTATGAACTTTACTCTTTCTTCGGACTCATTACGTAGCTTAGCTGCTTCCAGTTGAGATTCGATCTCCTGATCCATCAGCATTCCTAGTTGAATCTCTTTTTGTAGCTTCTTAGTAAGCTCCCTAAGCGATTGCTGCTCGAACTCTAACGTAGTGTTATCGTTTTTCAATACGGTTTTGCCTTTATCTAAAGAAATGATAATATCTGAGATTACAGCATCTGCTTTTTGATACTTCGCAAAATAACTCCGCAATGGGTTAAAAAACTTCCCTAACAGACCGCTTTTAGCAAAATCCACTGCGCTTGGGTCTAAATCTTTCAACTGGAGGTTCAGCTCCGTTAAACCTTTAGCTACTTGCCCGCCTTCATCCCCTGTTTTCGATAAATTCCCTACAGATACTTGCAAAAGAGAGTTCTTATCTGAAGACGATCTCATGGTGCTCATCCCGAAGCTGTCTATGGATTGCAGCACTTCTTTTCGCTTCTCCAAGGATTCTAAATCCAGCTCCAAGATCGTCGAGACATTGGTTATTGCCATTTCCTTCAATTGCGTTACTTCCTGTGGCTCAGGTTTAACCTGTTCTTCAATCGCTGATTTCAATTTCTCCGGACTTACCACTTCCATCGTAAAAGACATAGAACCCCTCCTAACAAGTTTAGCTTACATTTGGACATTGAGCAGATTACCGATTTTATAGACTACGTCGTCTGTATCCGCATTGATGTTAGCCGCTTCATTAATACTTGAAATGCTCTCCAGCGCTTTAATATTTGCGTTGTAGCCAATGGTGTAAATCGGAATTTTATAGGTTTCAATTAAACCCCTGATATCATTCAGTGAATGACCTTCATTGGTCTCCCCATCACTTAATACAAAGATCAAAGGTTTGATTTCCGGATTTATCTTCATTTCGTCTTGAAGCATTTTGAGTGCCACTACAATTCCGTCAAAAGTCGCTGTACCCCCATTCGCCTGAAGACTATCTATCGCCCCAACAAACATCGACTGCTGATTCGTGTCGTATTTGCCAATTGGAAGATTTATCGTAACGTTGTCGGAGTAGGAAACAAAACCAATACTATTATCCTTGCCCAAGTACTTCTGTCCCGTTAATAATGATTGCTTTAAGCGATTTAAAGGCTCCCCGTTCATACTACCTGAGACATCAGCTACAAATACTGCCGCAATGGGTTTATTGCCGTTTTTCTTCTCCTTCCATAGCTTTTGTGCCGAGGATAAAAGACTGCCATCCACTGGATTAACCTCTGAATGATAGTCATTCAGTCCGTTAAAACCTTTTTTCTCACCCAAACGCTGATATTTATCCTGTTCTACAAACTCTGCAAATTTCTTGATAATGTCCAGCTTCTCTTGTGGTAGATCACCTAATGCGTAAAGCGGACTATCATGTCTTACACCAAAAGGAGTAAATACATAGCTGCCCTTTAGTTCGGGAGCATTTGCGTAAATTTGGTGCTCTAACACAAAAGCATCCAGCTTCCCAGTTTTAGCCGCATCACGCATTTGTAAAGTAGTTGATGCGATAAATGGAACATTCGCTTGGAATTTCTCAAAGCCCTGAACCGCTTGCTCTCCAAGCAAATCAGAGCTGTCAAACGTCCCAAGTGCAGTCACAAGAAAGTTCAACCCTGTTGAACTGGCAAATGGATCTGTGTAACCCATAGACAATTCATTATTCGCTATCGCATCTGTAATCGTCTTGACGTTTAAAGAACCGTACTTCTCGACTAACTCATCATATTTCGTTTTATTCGTAACAATACCGGCTACATTGCCAATCAGACGATTGGTTATAAGCTGCGTATTAATCCCGTTCGCTTTTACCATCTCGCCCCATAATTCATTGGATGGTGTAAACGCATCAGGTATATACTTTCCAGACCTTATGTAATCCGTCGCTGTGCCTGAAGCTATATTGCGAATCTTAACTGAAACAGGGATCCCATTCAGCTCTACATTGGCATTATTAAAATCTGTCGCCACTTCATTAAGCCATCCATCATTACCCGTTCCTGATTTCTCTGTCGATGAAAAAATTTCAACAAAGCTATCCGTTGTATTGGTCACTGATATAGGAAATTTAGAAATATCCGGCAAGGAGTCACCAATAGCTACAGGATCTAGATCGATTTGTCCTTTGACCTGCTCCGCGGTATTCACATTAATTTTTTTATAAAGTTTATCCAGCTGTTTGCCTGCATCTTCCGATGAGACCTCACTAGTGGTTTTACCTAAATTAGTTGTTAAGGTAATTCCAAAGTATACAAGTGCAAAAACGACCACTGTTATAACCCCGAGCACTACAAAAGTTCTCCCTTTCCTAGCCATTCGCATCTTCCTTTCATTGCTTATAGAATTTCGTCTGTTTGATCAATTCATCGATCTCCTTCATACAAGGCATATCTTCAACATCTTTATAATTCGTGCTGTCTAGTAGGGATATTTCGAGTAGCAGTTGATCTAATTTCAGCAAAATTTCTTCGTTTGCTCCGAGATACCCGGTCACATAAGCCAAATACTCATTGTACAGAGCCGTTTTTTTCTGCACCAGTTTATCTGAGAACTGCGCTGGTCTTTGTTGACCGGAAAAAAGAGAGAATTCCGAAGCGTCAAATACACTCAACTTATTAAGGATCCCTCGGATATTCAAATAGAAGAGCTTCTCTACTTCAAAACTAACCGCATTAAACTTCTTGAAGCTTAACTCCGATTGCTCAAAACGTTGACTAAGAACATCCACTAACGTATTTTTCTTCTTCTCTAATCGGGTTAGTTGATCCAAAGCCAGAGTAATATCCTTCTTCAGCACCTTTACATTTCTGTATTGTGTGAGCGCTGATATGTAGTCCTCATGCGTCTGTATCTCTTTGACAGGTGGAACCAGCGAAGGTTTAAAAAGCAAACTATAACTTCCATAAAGAACAACAAGTAGACTGATCACTACTAATGTCACACCGGAGGCTGTCTCAAAGACACTTACTCCGCCGATTTCTACCCCTAAAAGTCCTGGAGACAATACAAAAATATTCAAGAACACCACGCCAACGATAAGCCCTAATAGCTTTGCGGATCTCGCAACGTTCAACAAAGACACCTCCCTAACTGATCCGGTAACTTTTTCCATTACTTTCTTCATTTTATCAGAAAATAACGGATCAAACTCCTTTTTATTACAAAAATACTAATTATCCACGGATTATCTCTGGACCCTCGTTGATTCACTTCTATATATATGGAAATATTTCTGTGATTACGTCCATAATCACAAAAAAACCTTAACAGGCCTAAAGCCCATTAAGGTTATTCATCTCATTTATACCCAAGCGTCATTCGAATATCCACGTTGCTCCCAATAGCCTGTATGCTCTCCTTCGATCAGTTCAATCCGGTTCAGCCATTTCACTGATTTGTAAGCGAACATTTTGGGGACAATTAACCGAACCGGTCCACCGAGATCGCTTGGAATCGGTTTTCCATCATGCATAACTGCAACCATAACATCGTCCATATCCGCTTGATCCAGCGTAAGCGTATCTGTATATACCCCATCCCCGGAGTAGAATTTCACCGTCTTTGCAGTTGACTTCACCCCAGCCTGTTGTAGAAGATCCTTTAGTTTAATGCCTTCCCAGGTATTCTTGTAGACGGACCAACCTGTTACACAATGAAAATCACTTACTTGAACCGTCCGCTGTAATTGAACGAATTGCTCCCAGTTCCAAGTAAAGCTCTGCTCCACAAGACCATCTACCTTAAAGGACCAATTATCGTTCGTGAACTCCGGAATTGGGGTTACGGTATAAACACGGAATTGACCCTGTGACCCACCCCCAAGAGGTGGTGAGGATGCCTCCAGTGGCTGCGGTGCTGGTAACAGCAGGTTGCGATCATTCTCGATTAGTTTATCGATCGTTTCACTGCCTCCGATGTTTCCAATTGAGCTACCTAGCCATTTTACAAATGAGGGGCCGATTGTAAGAGCAAGCCCTACACCGATCGTCCCGCGAATGAACGCCCTACGCGTATAGACTGGTTGGGGGGTATCCTGAGAGGTAGAATCGGTACTCCCTATACTCTCACTCTTGATGGTCCGACGATTCGGCTCCTTTAGCCATTTCACACGAGTAAGCGAGTGATAGATAATATAAGGCAGTCCAACCCAGGTCAGTACATCATGAATGACCAAAGCAAGATTAGAGACTTGCGGTCCAACTCTACGGAATTGCCATAATAACACGCCGGAAACGAACCAGCCAAGCAACAGAAAGAGTACGACAAGTACATTGAATCGCTGCCAAGGTTTCTCCTTTAACTGCTTCCAATGTTTACTTGCCAGCAGAAGATAATATATAACAGGTAGGATCGAGACGATACCTACCACGATGTGCAAGCCTTTAATCCATACCCTGCCTTCACCAAGGAACCCCCGCCAGAAACCGCCTACTAGCACAAGTCCCGTCAAAGCTAAAATTACGACGATCCAGCCGTTCCAGGTGTGAAGTGCCCGCAGTTTTTTCCCGTACCCTTTACGTAACCGACCAAGCATACCGCTCATAACCTATCCTCCTCCTCATGTGAAAGATTCTGCACCAGATTTAATTTAGTCCAATAAGGTTAGAAAAGACTTTGACGCAGCAGAGAGTGGAACGCCTCGAAGGGTCGCAATTCCAATATTACGCTCTGGAAACGGTGGGTCTAAAGGGATTTCTACAAGTTCTCCACTCTTTAATTCTTCCGTAACATAATCACGAATAACAAAAGCAAGACCAAAGCCACGCAAAGCGAATTGAACAAGAAGATCAACACTGCCTAATTCAAACTCTGGTGTTATTGTCACATGATTGGAGGCTAGAAACCCATCTATATACTTTCTTGTGCTGCCTCCCGGCTCTAGGAACAACAATGGGTACTGCTTGATATCTGAAAGCGGCATCGTCTTGTCTGCCAAATGACGAAAGCCTTTGCCACCTACAAGACAATCTTGAAGCCGTTTACTTTTTCGAAATTCGATCTGTTTGTCAGATGCCGGTAAACTAACGATGCCGAAATCAATCTTCCCTTCTTTTAGAAGCGCAAGGGTCTCCGGTGTTGTTCGATTCGTAATATGAATACGGACATTGGGGTATTGTTCGTGATATTGCTCCAGATAAGACAATAAGTAATATTTGCAAAGTGTATCACTTGCTCCAATATGAATCTCACCGCTATTTAAATTGTTCATTTCAGCAATCGCTCGCTCACCCATCTCCACATTCTGAAAGGCTTGTTCAATAAACCGAAGCAGTACTTTGCCTTCTGTCGTTAGATCCACCCCTCTTGAGGTGCGAAAAAATAAGGAACCACCCATCTTTTCTTCCAATTGCTTAATCGTGTGACTCACCGCTGGTTGTGTGATATTCAGCCGTTCTGCTGCCGCAGTTAAGCTGCCTGTTTGTGCTACCCAATAAAAAGAGCGATACCATTCCAAGTTGATGTCCATTCCCAAGTCATTACCTCACCTTATAATAGATATAACATATATCAATTTTTCTAATGTTCTATCTAGCATTATACTTAGACCTGTAGGCAATCACAAGCTTGGGAGGTAATCGCGTGACCGTAATCGCAATTGTAGGAGCTAACTGGGGAGATGAAGGCAAAGGAAAAATGACGGATGTCCTAGCCGCTCAATCCTCCTATGTAGTTCGTTTTCAAGGTGGAAGTAATGCTGGTCATACTATCATTAACCAGTACGGAAAATTCTCACTCCATATGCTGCCCTCTGGTGTATTTAACCCTTCAGTAATAAACATTATTGGACCAGGAACAGCCCTTGATACTGAAGTATTAATAAAGGAATTACAAGCATTAGCAGAAAGAGGAGTTCCAAAGCCGAAGTTATACGTATCTGAGCGTGCTCAAATCGTGCTCTCGGTTCATCGTTTATTTGATGAGCTGGAAGAGGAACGTCTGGGATCACAAGGGTTTGGTTCAACCAAGCGAGGAATAGCGCCATTCTACGCGGATAAATATGCGAAGCTCGGCATACAGGTTGCGGATCTATTTAATCCAGCACAACTGGAGAAACGTCTTAAACAATTACTTGCTTCAAAAAATGTATTACTGGAGCATTTATATAAGAAATCCCCTATCCAAGTCTCGGAATTACTGGCTCAGTTGCAAAAGGAAGCTGCGCAATTGGCACCATACGTTGCCAATACAACAGAAATACTGCAAGAAGCTTATACGAAAGGAGAAACAATTCTACTTGAAGGGCAATTAGGCGCTCTGCGTGATCCTGATCACGGTATATATCCTTACTCCACCTCTTCATCGACACTTGCTGGTTACGCACCTGTCGGAGCAGGTCTTCCTGCGGCTGCCATCACGAATGTCATTGCTGTAACGAAGGCCTATTCCAGCTGTGTAGGCGCCGGACCTTTTGTATCTGAACTGGAAGGTCCAGTAGCGGATGAACTTCGCACACGAGGTGGCGATGCTGGGGAATTTGGAGCAACGACCGGTCGTCCTAGACGTATGGGCTGGTTTGATGCCGTAGCTACGCGCTATGGTTGCTTGATGCAAGGTGCAACAGAGGTTGTGTTGACCAATCTGGATGTTTTTGGTTATTTAGATGAGATTCCGGTTTGCGTTGCTTATGAGCTTGAAAATGGAGAAATCACCGACAAGTTTCCAGCCACAAATAAGCTTTACACAGCAAAACCGATAGTAACGCATTTATCTGGCTGGAACTGCGATATTTCACATATCACTAACTTCGATGAGCTGCCGGAGCAAGCAAAAAGTTACGTAGACTTTATTGAAACGTCTATTGGAATACGTATTTCTACTGTTTCTGTGGGACCTAGACGTGATCAGGTCATTCATCGTACGCTGAAATAATCTTATCACAAGCCTAAACGCCTTCGGTGTCCTTATAAGGCCGGTACTTTTATATATTTTTAAAATAAGGATGCCTAGTTGTACCTACATGCAATTTGCATATAGCTGCAACTAGGCATCCTTGCGTTACTCTTTTACACCAACACTGCATCCACTTTCATCTGTGGCGCCTTGTCACAACGCTTACAAACCTTAACAACTGTTCCGTCCGTTTTTCTTTTTGGATAAAGCAGCTTAATCCGTGTGCTCTGACAGACCGGACAAGTGCCTCTTCCTCTGGATGGTAAACTCCATAGTGCATGTCCGCGTTTTGACTTTGCCATGAATGAACCCCTCATTTCGGTCAACAATAGTCAACACTTCATTCTGAAAGTGCTTCTTCCAAAAGATATGCTGCAAGGACAGGTTGTATGATTAATGACATTCAAAAGTTCCTGTAGAATATAAAAAAGACGCCTTCTAGAATGAAGACGTCCTATTGTTTAGAATTCAATATACATTGATTACTTAATTTGTGTAAATCATAGAGACAACACCATTTGTAAAGGTTACGTAATTATAATTTCTATATTGCCAAGTCTCAACTGTAATTCCACTGCCGGATAGACTTGATTTATCAATTGGAGTGCCCCAGCTTAATTCTACTTGCTGCTTCGTCATCCCTGTCGAAATTGTACCCGCCTTGATTTTGGCCCAAATCGCATTAGACCATTTATAGATTTTGGTAGGATCAGACGTAAAGAAATACTCTTTGTTTGCTAGAACGCGAGTGACCTGATCATATTCCATATCATAAGTCTCCACAACTTTACCTGATGCCAATTTAAAAGAAATCGCAAACTCATTATCGTCGTTCACTAGAATATCAACAATCGTTGCTTTTTGGAATTTATAGTCGGAGTCAAACTGGTTGAACCAATAAGTCTTTCCGATTAGCTTAGCGAGATCCCCTTGAGATTCTCTTTTAGCTATTTTTAACGTATTTTTCGTATACGCAAATAACTCCGCTTTACCGAAATTGATGTTCAAAGACTCATAATGAGCACCAAAGTCCAACACTGCTCCCAATGAAGTTTTTAAGAGGGTTGCAGGGAATACAGCTCCTCCATCCACGGTTTGTACTTTACCACTCATTTTCACCTTATTCCCATTCACCATAGCAATATCACTGCCTAGCTGAAGTTGGATAGGCAAATCTCCCAGACGAATGCTAAAGGTCTTAGTGGCTGTGTTCGCCTGAACAGTAGCACCCAAGAGCTTAAACGTTGATTGTACAGGCAAATACATCGTGCCACTGATTAATACACCTTGATCGATGTCCTTATTAGAACTAATAGAGACCTTTAACGTTTTGGAAGCAGCTCCTGAACGCACGGTTACATTTGTTTCGCCAACGGCTAATGCTTTCATAGAGCCATCTGGCAGCTTTTGCAATAAGTAAGGCTTCTCGATCACCATATCTGCTTGAGACAAAGGAACACGTTCGGATGAGCCATCTGGCCCTTTTGCAAAAATCTGCACTGGAACCTTATCTCCAACGGTCATATCCGTATAATCCATTTGAAAAATCAAATCATCCGTGCTGGAAATCGACTGTTCGTTCACTACATTTGTGCTATTCGCATTTGCTGCCTCCGCTGTATGAATTGGACCATACATAGATACTGCTAACACTGCTGCAATACTCCATTTAATAGCTTTCATTTTCCAAAATCCCCCTCTAGTAAATAAACCAATATTACTTTATCACAATTTCACTATTTTAGTAGATAAAAATGGAAGGTTGTTAAGCTTATATTTTATAATGTGTAAATATTATGAAAAATAAAGGGAATCAGATGAATCTACAAGAAGTTACAGAGCAAGCATTACAGAGTCTACCATTTATAAACTTAAATTGGGAGTGATCATCTGAGATAACCATTAATAATCATTGTATATAAGCCACAAATCAAAGACTTAGACTAGGAGTGTTATATTCGTGGAAATAATATCCGACAGATTAATCTTAAGAGATTATACAAGCAATGATTCTTCCTTTTACGAAGAACTAGAAGAAAATCCTTTGTCCTACAAATATGAAAACACCGCACCTGATGCAAAACAAATTAAAGATGACTTCCTTTCGATTTTGTCTCAAGTAACCAGCGATCCACGGGAAAATTATGATCTCGCAATATGTACAAAGCTGGATATGAAGCCCATCGGTAATGTCAGTATAAAGTTAAACTGGGAAGATATCAGAGAATGGGAAATCGGCTGGGTCCTACTACCGGAATATTGGAAGATGGGATATGCAACTGAAGCCGTGAAGTCTCTGATAGATTACGCCTTTAAATTCCTAAATGCACATAGAATTGTTGCTTATGCCAATGCAGAGAATCTTCAATCAGAGAAAGTAATGATTAGAGCGGGAATGATTAAGGACGGGGTTCTTAGGGAGACTAGATTCTGTAATCAACAATGGTGCAACGAGATTATCTATTCCTCTTTGGAGCAGGAGTGGGCTAATATTTGATGGTTAAAAACTAATTAGGGAAAAACTCCCTATAAATAGTCCATATTCGCTGATTATGAATGAAATTAGGGAATTCCTCCCTATAAATCATGCTAATCCCTTTGATTTTCATCAAATCAGACGAATTTAGGGGAGGTTTTCCCTAATTATCAATCTACTGACCAATAATCTCATAATTCCAGGGAGAAATTCCCTAATTATTCAATTGAAGCTTCTCTTGGATCATCAATTGGGGCTTGATTTACAAGATAACAAGAAGAGAGCCGCTCCCAAGTAGTTAAAAAAACTACTTTTGGAGCGGCCTTCTCTGCTTTACACTACCAACTCTCGTACAACTTCAACCTCATCTCTGCTTACTTCAACGAACCCCAGAGATTCATACAAATTCGAAGCACGTTCGTTCTCAATTCGATGACCAATAACGATTTTATCGCAGTGATGTTCGGCTTTTATATATCGAATCAAGGCATCCATTCCCGTTCTACCGAATCCTCTATTCTGATACTTCTGATCAATCATAAAAGCCATTACCCAATAACTTCCGTCCTCAGGATCAACACTATACACAGAGAAACCTATCAATTCTTCATCTGCATATAAAGCTAATGGAGTCATTCCGCAATAAGCCGATTCTGCCAACCAATAAACAACAGGTACAGGAAAAACCGTCTTTTGCTCATTGGACACCTCTAATTGAGTACAGGCATACCAGTTATTCTCATGGATTGTCTTCAGCTCGACATGAGGATGAAAACCATCCCGAATACGATCACAGACGGCTTCTAATTTAGATTTAAGCTGTAGTGCCCATTCAGGGCTAGTAGAAACGTCAAACGCCTCTAAACTCCGAAGCAGCCTGGCGAATCCATATAAGTCAGAGAACCTTTGAAATTCTGGTAATAACTTGACATATTCATCATCTAAATGTTTTACGGATCTATAACCACTAACAAAAAAATCGATGTTCCTCATACTCTCCTCATCATTCTGCTTGGATAGATCTCTTAAGGCTGATGAGATATCCATCGCAAACCAGTGATACATAGAGTCATCGAAGTCAATCGCATTAAAACGTGATTTTTCTTTCATATAAAAAATATTGTCTGTCTCAAAGTCATAATGGATGAGTCCCGTATGTCCTACGCCAAAAGAGAGCTTACTTAGCCACGCTTCAATTCGCTCATATTCCTTAAGCGCTTTATACTCCTCAGGGTGTCTTTTTAATACAGATAAAATAAACTGAAGTGAATCAACCCAACTTTTACGCGAGGGCGTGCTCGGAGCATAAGTTTCGGATAAATGATGCAATCGCGCGAGTGTTTGACCCCAATGTTGGAACTGCAGCTCCGACATCTCTTCAAGCGGAACATAATCCCCTGCGGCTTGTTCAAAAACAACCCCGTGATATCTACCATTTTCAGTTAAAAGAGTCTCTATCCAATTCCCTTGCTTGGAGCGTACTGGTGATACAGTATCATAGCCCTGGTCCAATAAGTACATCATAAAATCTAGTTCTGCCTGGATATTCTCAGCAGTATTATCTTCTTCGTTAGTAAACCTTAAATAATAATGCTTATTATTCGATTGAAACGTATAAATAAAATTGCTGCTAGCTCTTACAAACTTCATAGATCCAAGCTCATGATTCCAATACTTGATCATTTCATTGGCAGGTAGATCGTTCTCTGTTCCCCGTACCATGTTCATTAACGTCATCATTTCCGATAGTGCCTCCCGTAGTCATTGAGAGGTGTTCTTCCCTTACGAATACTGACCTCTCTCGGACTTCATTGTGATGTTGTTCGTACTCAAACATCATCACTCCTTATAAACGGATTAGGGACTCCCGAAAGATTTGACCTTCATTCTCATCCCCTTTAACATTATCGGTAAATTATTCTATTTAATCAAGAGATTTAGATAAAGCCTTCATTACCAGAAGGAAGGGGTGGACCCCCGTACTCCCAGATCTGTAATGCCGCACCGATCATTCCACAGAAATTGCCACGATAGGCTGCTTCAATTCGAACGCCTTCCAACATCGAGGGCATCGTTCTCGTTGCTACTTCTCTTCTTATTCCTTCGAATAATATCTCCCCTGCTTCAGCCACTCCACCACCAATAACAATAACTTTAGGGTTAAAAATATGAATAAAAGAAGCGATAGCAGATCCAAGTGCTGCGATTGTTTCTTCCATTACTTCTGTAGCTAGAGGGTCTCCTTCTCTCCATCTTGCGATCACGTCTCGCGAGTCTAAGTTATCCAGTGGCAGATTGTTTAAAGTTAGTTGTTCCCGCATTCGACGAGCAATGCTTGTACCCGAAGCATAATGTTCTAAACAACCTCTCCCGCCACAAACGCATTCCGGTCCTTTGAAATCTACAGACATATGGCCTAACTCTCCGGCCCCACCCCAAGAACCATGGACAAGGTGACCCTCTACAACAATTGCCCCACCAACACCCGTTCCAAGTGCAAGACAAATAAAGTCTTCTACACCTATACAAGCGCCTAAATATTTCTCGCTTAATGCTAGTACATTCACGTCGTTATCAACGATCACTGGAACCTGGAACTGAGTCTGAAGCAACGCTTTCAAAGCTGTCCCAGCATACCCAGGAATAAGCTCTGAGGCCGAGCGAATACTCCCTTCCTCCCAAGCGACTTGTCCTGCCGTTCCTACGCCAATCCCCTTAATCTTTACCCCTGAATGTATCGCTGTAACTTCATTCATTAACTTTTGAATAGCCTGAATAGCTCGGTCCACGGTCTTCGTGAACCCAGCCATTGTGCTCAGACTTACAGTATGTACTACGTACCCATATGATGTAACGAGCCCAGCATTAATTTTCGTTCCCCCGATATCTACTCCAACAACATATTCCATATGAGGATCATAACCTTCTGACACGGACTCTCCTCCTTAAGTCTCAGCAATCACTCACGGCTTTGACATATCGTGAAGTGATTAACTGTGGCCTTGTAATCGCACTTCCTACCACAACATAAGCTGCGCCAGCCTTCTTAGCTCTCGCCGCATCCTCCGGTGTCCATATCCGCCCTTCTGCAACAACGGGAATATTCACGAACTCGCATAATTGCTGAAGTAAAATAAAATCTGGTCCTTCTTGCTGTGTACTGTAAGGTGTATAGCCGGAAAGTGTTGTGCCAATGAAATCTACACCTAGTTCTTCCGCTGCCAATCCTTCCTCCAAAGTCGATATATCTGCCATTACAAGCACACCCATTTGGTGGGCATATGCGATTAAAGGCTTAACCGACTCAAAGCGACCTTCCCGATTCGTAACATCTAATGCAACAATATCCGCTTTTGCGGAGATAATTGCTTTCACTTCTTCAAGAGTTGGCGTAATAAATATGGCTGATCCGGGAATATCCCGTTTAATTAGTCCAATAACCGGTACATTTACCTCTTCTTTGATCGCTACAATATCTGGAACTCCATTCGTCCGGATACCTATTGCCCCTGATTGAACCGCTGCTCTTGCCATTTTTGCCATTGTATCCCCACCATGAAGCGGCTCATGCTCAAGTGCCTGACATGATACGATCAGACCTTTCATCGGAAAGATATCGCTCATTCGAGTCATCATTAACCCTATCCCTTCGCTTCAAGAATATAATCTAATATTCTATTGTTGAGAGCTTCCACCCGATCCTGATCGGAGTCTTTGATAGGTAGAAGTGGCATTCTTGGTGTACCCGTTTCAAATCCACGCAGACTCAGGATTGCTTTACATGCACCATATAATGATGGAAAGGATAATAATTCTACAATGAGATCATTGATAATGAACTGCCATTTCTGCGCCTCAGCCATATCACCTTGCCCATAACATTGTTCTACTTTTAAAAATAGCTCGGGCATAACCCCATAGGTTCCACCAATCCCACCATCCGCCCCGATACTGCGGCCAGCCAAGTACTGCTCATCCGGTCCATTCAATACAAGAAAATCATTTCCACCTGCTGCCTTAAACTGCTGAAGCTCAAATGTACTTTCTGCTGAAATCTTCACGCCAATCACTTTATCCTGCGCAGCCATCTTAATTAACAAGCTTTTTGATAATTGAAAACCAGTCGTTTGCGGGATATGGTAGATAATAAATGGAAGCGATGTACTATCAATGATCGCCTGCCAATGGCTTTCAACACTGTCCGGAGACAAACGGTAATAAATTGCTGGAACAGCCGATACCGCGTGTGCGCCTACGAATTCAGCATGTACCGCAAGCTCAACACTATCCCGTGTAGATGGAGCACCAACGTGAGCAATGATCGTTAGCTCCTCTCCTACTTCCGCTATAACGGCTTCGAGCATTTGTTTGCGTTCCTCTACAGATTGCAGCATGCCTTCTCCTGAGCTTCCTCCAACATAAAGACCTTTCACACCAGTAGAAGCATAATGACGAGCTAATTTCTGTGCCGCTTCTTTATCTATATTCCCCTCAGCATCATAACTGGAGTACAAAGCGATAATAATGCCTTTAAAAGCTTCAAGATCATATGATTTCATAGATAATAGCCTCCATCGCTAAAGCCAAATATATTCATTTGCGTTGTTATATGAATTTTTAACCCTTAACAGCACCCATAGTGATCCCTTGTGTGAATGCCTTTTGAAACATTAGGAAGATTGCAATCATAGGAATCGAAGCTAACGCAGCACCTGCCATAAGCAGTCCATAGTTGGTTGTGAATTCGCCGCGTAGTGTCGCTACCCCAAGTGGCAAGGTCATCATCGAAGTGGATCGCGTCATAATTAGCTGGCTGAAATAATCGTTCCATGAAGTTATGAAGGTGAATATAGCCAGTGCACCCACTGCTGGTTTCAATAACGGTAAAACGATCGTTCCAAACAATCGAATCTCTGAGCTACCGTCAATTTTCGCCGCTTCAATCAACTCTCCCGGAATCGTCTGCGCGAACTGTTTCATCAGAAAGACTCCAAAAGGCCAGCCAATCGCCGGTAAAATAAGCCCTTTATACGTATTGACCCAACCAAAGTCAGCTAACATCGTAAACAACGGTACAAGAATAACTTGCTTAGGCAATGCCATGGCGGCAACAAACATTGTGAAGATAATTCCTCGTCCGGGAAATGATTTCTTTGCAAGAACATAACCGGCACAGGAGGAGACAATACAGATGGCTGCCATCTCTGCAAAAGCAATAATAAAGCTATTAAACATCCAGCGTTCTACCGGATTCTTAAATAATTCTGTCCAGTTCTGTAGCGTCGGCTTTAGCGGAAACCACTCCGGTGGGATGGTCGTTGCCACAGTTTGAAGCTTAAAGGCTCCCGAAACTACCCAATAAAAAGGAAAGATAAAAAATAATGTAGCCAAGATCAATAGAATGGTAGCTATTATTTTTGGAATCGTTAATTCTTTTTTCCATGCGCTTACTTTCTTAGACTGGGTTATAGGTGCTTTCAGTTGTAATGGATTCGTAGAATTCATGATGTCCCCTCCTTAATACTCAACATCGCTGCCAAAGTATTTGAATTGAATGATAGAAATAATCCCAATTACTATTGCGAGTATGACGCCCATTGCTGAGGCATATCCGAAATGACCTAACATAAAGGCTTGTTCATAAACACCATACATAACGGTAGATGTGCTATATACAGGCCCGCCTGAGGTAAGGAGTTGAATCAGTGCGAAACACTGAAAGGTATTAATCGTGGTTATCACGATAATATATAAGTTCGTTGGCATCAGCATCGGCCATAATATTTTCCGGAAAATTTGCCAAGGGGTTGCTCGATCTATCTCTGCGGCTTCAATATAAGAGGTAGGAATGTTACCAATAGAGGCCACATATAAAATGATCGGTTGACCTACAGAAGTCGTTATTAAAACCACGATAATTGCAAGTAATGCTGTTCTTGTATCCCCTAGCCATGAAACAGGCTCCATTCCAAACAAACCCGTCAAATAATTCAGAATTCCGTAGTTGGGATGGTAAATCCAGCCCCACACGACCGTGATACTTACAACCGATGATACGGCTGGCAGGTAGAACACACCGCGGAAAAATGATCTAGCAAACTCTTTTTTCTTATAGATATTCATTGAAACAAACAGTGAAAAGATAATCACGATCGGTACGGTGATCACAACAAGCAATAAAGTATTTCCCATGGACTTTATGAAATTATCGTCTTTAAATAATGAAATATAATTATCGAGACCAATAAAACTAAAATCTCTCAAAGAGTAATCAAAGAAACTAATATAGACTCCTTTTACCATCGGGTAGGCTACAAACAGAAGAAAGAATCCAAACGCTGGTAATAAGAAAAGATAACTCATCATCCAGTCACGTATCACATAACCTTTAATTTTGCGTACCGTTGTCCCCACAACCTTCTCCCCATTTCTCTGATGATCAAGCATAAACGACTTTGGCGTCCTTATAAGGACGGTGAGCGTTTAAGCGAGAAAAATTATGATATTTATAGGTGTGTAGCTTGAATTTTTTTAAAAAGAATAGAGTGCTTCCCGCACTCTATTCTTTTGAACGCCATTCACTTTTTATTTCATAGCTGCTTTGGCTTTAGTAATAGCTTCGTTAGCCTTTGTAGCAAAACTATCCAAAGCTTCCTTGCCGGTAGCGCCTCCAGTTAAAGCACGTTGTAATTCAGGGAACCAGAAGGTACGGATATCTGCATATCCATCTGCAATTGTTGGTGCATCTGTCGTAAATTTACGAGCATATTCGGCGTATTTGTACTCCGGATCGTCATATAGTCCAGTAATCGAATTACGAACCGAAAGACCACCTGTTTGAATCAAGTTTTTCTTACCCCATACTGGATCATTAGCAATGAAATCAATCAGCTTCTTGGAAGCTGCAATCTTAGCTTCATCACCATTATTAAATACAGCCATACCGCCCAGATAAGGTTCAAGCTTCGGTTCCGAACCATCTAAAGTAGGGAATGGAAGAAGAATATCTTCGAATTGAACCATCTTCTTGGATACGTTCTGTGCTTTTAGCACAGCGGAATAGTTAAGTGTAAAGGCCAATTTTCCTTGCAGGAACAAATCGTTCACATCAGCAGCAGCTAGCGATGCTGCACCAGAGACACTGAGTTTATCTTTCGTAGCTTGGACAATCCAATCCAGCGCTTTTGCAGCATTATCTGTATTGATAGCGACTGCGGAATTGTCTTCATTTAGGAATCTTGAAACGCCTAAGTTAGCAAGATAAGCACGAGTGCCTTGGTCTCCGGCTTGGCTCTTCGCGAAGAACCCTGTTGGAATAACATCCGGAGCCTTTTCTTTCACAGCTTCCAATGCCTTTTTATATTCTTCAAACGTCCAAGTTCTATCTTCCTTATCCAGAGGAAGTAAATCTAGAGCGCCTATCTTTTCAAAAATAGTCTTATTAACCGCCATCATAAATGGTGCTGTATTGATCGGGTACATAAAGATGTTGTCGCCTACACTTGACTGCTTCCAAAAAGCTTCTGAAATATCATTCTTCACTTCATCAGTTACCATGTCGTTAAGCGGTGCAAGCAAATCCTTTTTACCCCAATCGATAATCCGTCCAGGTGCATCATAGATCACATCAGGCGCAGTATTAGAAGCTATTGCGACATTCAGTTTTTCAGGGCCGCCTTCAAAGGTGATCATCTCAAGGTTGACTTTAATTTCAGGATTCTTCTCATTAAAAGCTGCAATGATTTCCTTTTCATATTTGCCAACTTCACCATCTAAAGCTTGAAAGCTCGGAAAATTCCACCATGTAATCTCTACTGGCTTAGCAGCAGCCTCAGTTGCTGCGGGCTCAGTCTTGTCAGCGTTATTACTTGGTGTAACTGCTGAATTCGCCGTGTTCGTATTTCCACATGCAACTAACTGTGTACCTAAAAGTGCGACACCAACAATACTCATTAGCCCTTTTTTCATTGCTTTCATGTGCTACCCCCAATTATTTTTTTGTGGAATAAGTACTGCTCTCATTCCTTGCGCTAATCATAAATCAATTGTAAATTTAGGAGAATCCCACTCCTTTTACTTTTAGGGCTCTTTTCTGACATATCCCTTCAATCCACCCCTCTTCAATGTTATAATACATTACATATTCCACCTATTAACAATTAAATTTATATTTCTTCACTTTTCCGCCTTAATGTAACCCTTTTAATCTTACATCTAATGGTATTTCCTTACGAACGATCCACTATAATTCTAGTCTTCCGGAGGGATTTCATGTACAAACTAATGATTGTAGAGGATGAACCATTAATAAGAACGGGCTTAAAACATTACTTTGCTTGGGAAGAGCTTGGGGTTCACAACATTATTGAAGCAGAGAATGGAAAAGAAGGAATGGCCACTGCACTGCGTGAGAAGCCCGATTTGGTGATCACTGATATCCGGATGCCCCAAATGGATGGTCTACAAATGATTGAGCAGATTCGCAATCTGCTTCCTGATACATTATTTATCATTTTGACTGGATTCAACGATTTCGAATATGCTCAGAAGGCTATAAAACTAGGGAATGTACATGCGTTTTTGCTCAAGCCTTTGGAATACGAGGAAAGTCTCCTTGTGATACAAGAATGTATGAACAAGCTTCATCTTAAGCGGCAAGATCGATTGAAACGTTCTAATTTGGAGGGGGCACAGCTTGTAAAGCTATTACTGGAGGAAGAACAACCTGTAATAGATGATTCAATTGTCCGTGAACTATGTAATTTCAACAGTAACTACTATCTTTATCTGCCCTTTGTTTTGACAGGAATTCCTATGAGAGGAAAGCGCGCTCAATCTACGCTCTGGATGAGAGAATATGCGGAGAAGTTCATTCATGATGCTGTAGACGAGTATCTCGATGCCTCTACACCGCACACTGTTTTTACATATTCATCTAAAACTAAGCTCTATGGACTTATTGTATTGGGATCTCCAGCTTCTATTGATAATTTTCCTCTTCAGACTAAAGTTCAGACACGAATCGATCAATATCTGAAGCTGCTTACGCTAGAACATCACCTAGGCCTCTATTTAGTTATAGGTAAGACGACGGAGAATCCTACACAAATAAATTCATTGCTGCATGAGAACGATAGAATGTTATATCAACGCTTCTACAAGAGAGATTGTAGGTTTATCTACGTGCCACAATGGATAGAAGGCTCCAATTCTATTAAACCATCCCTAATTCAACTCGATGAAAATGATAAGAAACGGATGATCTCCTGCATCGAAAGTGCTAACGAAATAGAGACGCTCCAGCTGATGCACCGGCTGTCTCAAGATATTTTGAGTAAAGCTGATGTCTCTTCTCCAGATTTTTGGCTTGCATTTCTTCAGGAAATTATAAGTACCATTCTCCGCTTCGCTAATAAGAACCACATCCATATCGAAGGCGTGTACAGCGAAAAGCTCCTGAATCTAACCTTTGTAGATGAATTTGATTCAATTGAGAACCTTTTTGACTGGCTTGGCAGATGGATGGTTCATTTAGGAACTGTTTATTCCGAAGGGCTGACCCACAACAACCAACAGGATGTGATCATATTCGAGCATATTAAATCCTTCATAAAAGAGAATATTGATCAAGATGTGACTCTACAGATGGTAGCAGATCGATTCTTCTATAATCCGTCTTATTTAAGTCGATTATTTAAGCGAAAACTTGATAAGAACTACATGCGATTTGTAACCGAAATTCGGATGGAATATGCGCAGGAATGCTTAAAAAAACCAGAGTTTCTAGTGACCGATGTCTGTACGATGTGTGGTTACAAAAGCTATAAGCATTTCGTTAAAACATTCCGAAGCATCACAAACATGACTCCATCGGACTACAGAAAACAGTCAGGCTGGTGACCCAAAATGATGCAGATAGAGCAACCAAAAAAACGATACCGAATGAGACATGTCAATCGTCAGATTTTCGTGCTGATGATCCTGACTATTACCATTCCACTTCTAATCATATCGGCAATCATCTATATCTTTTCAAACCAAGCCGTCAAAAATGAATACCAGAGCAGCTCTAATCTGATCCTTAATAACCTCTCGTTCAATATTGACCAATATCTTCAAAGCATTGATAAAGGCACACTCAACGCTCAAGTAGATAGCCAGCTCCAAGCCGCACTTGAACACTGGACGATCCATAAAGACGACATCGGGAATGACCAGAATATTCAGTATGGGAACACAATTGAACATTTCATCAGCGGAATTGAGATGACAATTAAAAATGTTGATAGTGTGCAGATTTTTGCGGGATCACGTGTGTTCTACTCTGCGAATTTCAATCGTGCGGATTATGATGTGAAGGATTATACCCATGAGGATTGGTATTTGCAGACCCAACAGAAAAAAGGCGGAGTGATCCTATTTGGGAGCCATACCCCCTTCTATCGCACCAATTCCAAACAATCCGTCATTTCTATCGCCCGCGTCATAAATAAAAAAGGCAGCAAGCAGCCCATAGGTGTTATGTTAATCGACATCCGATTGGACTCATTACGTGAAATCTTAAAGCTTTCTGAGAATAGTAAACGAAAATTCATTATTTTAGACGATAAGGGTGGCAGTGTATATAGCTCTGATAACATGGAAACCTCACCTTTACAACCTATCCCTATAGGAACTCAAGCGCTTAATACGTTTATGAACAATGATACGGGGAGCTTTTATGGTACTTTTGATGAAAAGGATTCGTACATTAACTTTGTAACGTCTCCCTATTCCAACTGGAAGGTCATTCAGTACATTGATGAGAAAGAGATGACTAAGCAGGCTGCTTTTCTCGGGAAAATCATTTTAACATTAGCGCTCTTGTCGCTTGTCACCGCAATCTTATTCATGTATATCCTATCGGAGCGAGTCACTAAGCCTATTATTCTCTTAAGCCGAAAGGTCAAGCTGGTGGGGATGGGGAACTTCGATGTGGATTTGTATAGTGAGCGTCAAGATGAGTTTGGGGTTCTCTATAATGGAATCCGTAAAATGGTGAAAGATCTGCAAAATTATATTGAGCGGTCTTCTATGGCCAAAGCACAACAAAAAGTAGCCCAGTACGGCGCTCTCAAAAGCCAAATCAATCCACATTTCCTAGCGAATGTACTTGAATCTATTCAAATGAAAGCCATCATCAATGGGCAGCGTGAGATTGGCGAAATGGTGGGAATTGTAGGAAGATTATTTCGGATTCATATCCAGACCGGAAAGATAACCGTAACCCTGCGAGAAGAACTTGAGCATGTCCGGTTGTATGTAAAGATTCAACAATTACGTTTCGGGGATAAAATTCAATATGTTGAACAGCTAGAACCTAATACCGAAAAAATTAAAGTCATGCACTTTTCCCTTCAACCTATCGTAGAGAATGCTATTGTCCACGGACTGGAATGTCGAAGTGAGCCAGGGCTTCTTGAGGTGTCTTCTATGATTTCGGGGGATGACATGCTGATTATCGTTAAGGATAACGGAATTGGCATCGATGAAGAGAAACTTAAACAGTTACGTTTCCGTCTCTCTCAACCATCAGATACCCTGGATGAAGATCATATTGGTATAAAAAATGTTCATGATCGTATTCAATTTCATTTTGGTGAATCGTATGGGATTGAAGTCACCAGTCAAGTAGGAGAAGGAACGACTGTGATCATCCGACTCCCAGCAAAATCCTAGACATCTTGCTCAATGATTCCTATTTGAGGATCGAAAGTAAGCAATTTTGTTGCTATTTTATCGATGAAAAAGCGGTCATGACTAACAGTAACAACAGCTCCAGGAAAATGGATGAGTGCCTGTTCCATCACCTGAATACTTGTTAAATCCAAATGATTGGTTGGCTCATCCAAAATAATGACAGCCGCGCCAGAGAGAAGGCATTTCGCTAACGCTACTCTGGCCTGCTGCCCTCCCGACAGACTGCCGATCGTTTTGCTTAAATCCATTTCCGAGAATTGCAGCATCGATAAGAATTTGTTCACTTTTTTTCGGGGAGCATCGAGCCCCAGCCCATATACATTTACGGCATGACTGACAGTATCCTTAGGATCAAGTTCATCCCACATTCGATTAAAATACGCGTAGCTGACCCCACGTTCCCAAGTCACATCACCCGTCTCAGGCTCCTCTTGCCCAGTCAATATCTTTATGAGTGTCGACTTCCCGCTGCCGTTAGGCCCCACAATAGCTATCCGATCTTCCTTTTGAATATCAAAGCTTATGTTCTGGAATATCGTCCGACCGTCATAGCTCTGTCCAATTCCTTTGACTTCACCAAGCTTGTCCGGAAAACGTAAATTGCTGTAAATATCGGTGATCAAAACGTTCACTGGATGAGGCTCCACACGCTTTTTCATATCTGTCAGCTTACGTGACAGGCGATCCTTAGAGGACTTTTTGTTCCCACGGGTTTCAATAGCCTCCGACTCCATAAGCAGAAGCTCTTCCTCCCACTCAAACTGTCGGTCAAGCACCTTTTTACGCATCTTCTTTTTCCGGACATAATCGGTGTAGTTGCCTTCATATTCCTGAAAATGATAATTCTCGATTTCTATCGTCCGCGTAACTACTCTGTCAATAAATTGCCGGTCATGAGAGATTAGAATCATCGCGCCATTAAAACGGTGCAGCCACTGCTCCAACCATACGATCCCTTCGATATCCAAAAAGTTAGTAGGCTCATCAAGCAATACGACATCGGGCATTTCAATTAAGACTTTAGCCAGTGCTGCGCGGTTTCTCCAGCCTCCAGACAGCTCATCAACAGGTTGATGCCGTGATCTTTCATTGAAGCCCAATTTAGTCAGAACAGTGTTGATTTCGACGGATACATTCCAGCCATCCAAATGGTCCATTTGTTCAAAAAGCGCCGCTTGTCGCTCTAAAAGAGTATTCATCTGATCATCATCTGTCACTTTCCCAAGCTGTTCCCCGATTTGGTTAAGCTCTTGTTCGATGAGCGCTACCTGCTCGAAGCATAACTCTAACTCTTGCTGTACAGACAAGGACCCGGAAAGCTCAGAGAATTGAGAGAAGTAGCTGATCTTCACGTTAGGATCTAACTCCACTTTTCCCGCTGTTGGCTCCTCTTTTCCCATCATCAGTTTAAACACAGTTGACTTCCCCGCACCATTTCGTCCGATTAATCCAATCCGTTCGCCCTTGCTAACTCGAAAATAA
Organism: Paenibacillus sp. FSL R5-0345; assembly: GCF_000758585.1. Classification (NCBI taxonomy): domain Bacteria; kingdom Bacillati; phylum Bacillota; class Bacilli; order Caryophanales; family Paenibacillaceae; genus Paenibacillus; species Paenibacillus sp. FSL R5-0345. The sequence goes on along the minus strand of NZ_CP009281.1, from coordinate 2,936,152 downwards.
ATATCTCGAAAAATCAATGTATTCTCGTATTTCTTAGTTACATTCTCCATACGGATTACGCTCAAATCTACCACCCCTAGTTTATCTAGATCAGAATTCAACTCAAGACACTCAAAGAGCTATTATAGCACTATTTAAAAAGAGGACTTTAAAATCATATTACCGGTCAAAAAAAGGCCACTGTTAGCGGCCTTTTGTCTGTATAGCGAATTCATATTTTTGTACATTTAGCTCATATCTACTGCTCATTTTTTCAGTATATCAATATACGCATCCTTCTCGCGATCAGGTCCCGCATTGAGCTTCAATCGAATGGATTTCGGATGATCCAATACGTTGCTGCTAAAGTTGCTTATAAATCCATCCTCACTGCCACTTCCGCCAATCGAGTTATTTTTCAATTCACGCTTCCCAACTCGCGATGTCAACTCACTAGGAGTCTTTCCAAATAACTCATTTCTGATCTCCCAATTAGTTTTTAAATCCTCACTTAGCGTATATTTGACTACTATACTTAACGGAGACAGCTCTACCTGTGCAAGATTCACTTTATTCCCGTCAATCATAAACGGCTGATTAAGAACTATTGTCTCCGTCTTCTGCTCCCAGAATTTTGAATCAATAGCGAAGCTCACCTTTAAACGATCAGAATAACGCATATCAGCTAGATTCGTTCCCGTATTCGGTTTTGCTAGCATGCCGGGATCCACTGAAGCGATCTGAAAATTGGCCACAACCTCTTTTGGAAATGCTTTATTCTTATCTAGTGGATAGATAGTTTTTCCGAGCCATTTATAAATACTATCCTCAGCATGTAAACCCATCCCACTTCTATTACCATTTTTATCCACAACACTTTGTCCTGCAGCATCTGTCAGCCACACACTATTTACGTTGTAAATTTCCTGACCACCACTTGAAGTCCCTGTATACAGCAGCATAATTTTATTTTCGTCAGCGATCACAGCATTCAGTGTGATTTTATACCCGTCTTTCTCAGCGCTTTTATTGACGATTTGCACATAATCATTTCGAATAGCAGATTCTAACGTAAGGGCATCAACATCAGCATCAGCCAACTTCTTAAAAGGTTCCAGTACACCCCAATCACTTGATTCAATACTAGTAGAGGCTTGTTGAGGCAGCAGTTGGGATGGATTGAAGAATAGTAATCCTGCGACCATCATTGCAGCAGTCAGAACAGCCATCGCGCTTTTTGCGAACATTAAATTTTTACCGCGTTTCTTACCTAGCTCGAGTCCTGCTTGTATGGCATAGATTTGTGCGGCGGCACTCTCCATTTTGTGCTCCTGCGGGATCCTTTCGGCATCGATTAACATGGCAAGCTCCTCCTGGCTACTCATTGTTCCAATCACCCCGATTCTTAATGATCGTTCTTAACTGCTTTAATCCTTTATGCTGCCACGTCTTGACCGTTCCCTCAGGTTTATCCAGAATGTTCGCAATCTCGCTCAAGGTCATATCATTGTAGTATTTAAGTAACAGCACATGGCGATACTTGGGCTTAACCTGTTCGAGTGCCCACAGCATTTCCATTCGATGATAGCCAATATGCGTAATTTGCTCTCCCATTCTCTCATCTACAAGCGGCATGGAACGTTTTCTGCGTCTTTGTTCATCTATGCAGACATAAATCAGGATCCGAATGATCCATGATTTGAATGCTTTGGGATCCTTTAATGTTTTTCTTTTAATCCAAGCGCGGCAAGTCATTTCCTGCATCGCTTCAAGCGCATCATTCCGGTTACGTAAATAGCTATAAGCTATACTGTACAGTTGTTCTCTATGTACCAATATGGAATCGTAGAAATCCGTCTCGCTCCGAGTATCAAGAACCGTTACTTTCTTCATTTCTGCATTAGTCATTGACATATCCTTCCTTATCCCCCTCTCCTAAACCTCTCATAGATTAAGACGGGGAGCGTATCGAAACGGTTTTATTTGTATTAACTTTTTTTGAGGCTGAGCACTTTAAGATTATAACATTCTATAAAAAATGAACGATAAATGTTATGATAGATAAAATAGGACATAATCAATAGTACGCACTTAAAAGTACCATAGGCACTAAAAAGTACCTATGCATTGGAGGATATTATGACAACGATTAAGAAAAAATACAATATTTCCGTTGAGGCTACACTCGAAGTTATTGGAGGAAAATGGAAGTGTGTGATTCTCTGTCATTTAACTCATGGTAAAAAACGCACATCAGAATTAAAACAATTGATGCCGGGGATTACTCAAAAGATGTTAACACAACAGCTTCGAGAGTTGGAAGCCGATGGAATCATCAACCGGATCGTATACAATCAGGTTCCACCAAAAGTGGAATATGAACTTAGTGAATATGGTAATAGTCTAAGCGACATTTTAACTTCGCTCTGTAACTGGGGAGAACAACATATCATTAAGCAGTACGGTGATAAATATGCTGTTTTAGAGGATAACATTTTAAATAAATAACGAGAGAAACCATAACTTCAATCTTCTAAGAACCCCTTCCTTATTGGTTGGAGTTTGCTTGATATTTATGCTGCAAAAGTTGAGGTTTTAATTATACGCCCATGAAAAAAAGGACAGCTAAATCAGATCGATTTAACTGTCCCGTAACTTAAATTACGCCATCTCCTCCTATAGCAGTTGCTGTGAATGATATGGGTCCAAATAGATTGATAGGCAAGTTGCTATCATTTTGAATTACCAATTCATAGTTATGGATTCCAATATAAGGACCATCAACCCACTGAACATTTAATTGAATATCAGTAGTTGTAGTAAAACGAAAAAAGGATCTATAAATATCGACTCCAGCACGTCGGATTAAAACAAGAAATTGGCTGTTAGCAAGTGCAGTAAGACTAAAACTACCATTTAACTCGACTCTGCTGGAGAAAGAGGCCGGATTAGCCGGACTAATATTTACTTGCGCTGTGGCTAGACCCGCTCCAGCTCCAGGAATCCCTGCAACCGTTATAGCAGTAGTAAACGGGTCTAACGGGATTTTTGCCTGTGACCCATAACTTATAATTGTCGCCATTTTTAATCACTCCATTTCAAGGTTATAGAATAGTATATTGTGAATCCGCAATGATAGATTGGACTTAATTCCTGATGATTATATACATTTAAGTTATACTTTTACTAGATTATAAAACCTAGATACTTCGAATATCATCCTCTAATTTCCACCTATTGACAAACTCACTTATCAGAATTACAATTACCCAAATATCATGAACAACGTTGAAAAAGGGTAAGTAGACAAATGAACATGGACTTCAGAGAGCCGGTGGTTGCTGCGAACCGGTGTCCAGCGTTTGATCGAATGGCCTTTAGAGTTGCTCTTCCGAACCATCTAACTAGATGCTGTAGGAGAAGCCGGGGTTCCCGCCGTTATCAAGGGACCTGTATCTAGATTGTTTTTAACACTCTCCGTACAGGTAAGAGAAGATCGTAATGCTAACGAAACTTGGTGGCGCGATCAATTAAGGTGGTACCACGACAACTTCGTCCTTATTGGATGAGGTTTTTTTGTCATTTAAGGAGGTGATGGCCATGGATGATGGCTGGTGGTGGCGATTCAATGTTAATCAAAAGCGACAAAACAGGAGGAATTTAAATGATAAAAGAACGTGTATTAACTGGAGATCGAGTGACCGGAAAGCTGCACCTTGGCCATTACGTGGGCAGCTTGCAGAACCGAGTGGCTCTACAGGAGCAATATGATACTTTTGTGTTTCTAGCAGATATTCAAGCCCTAACGACTCACTTTGATCGGCCTCAACTACTGGGTCAAAACTTGAATGAAATCACACTCGACTATTTATCAGCGGGTATAGATCCAGATAAAGCCACTATATTCATTCAATCTATGATTCCAGAGATTGCCGAACTGACTGTTCTGTTCTCCATGTTCGTCACTGTGAATTCTTTGCGGCACAATCCTACCATTAAAGCCGAATCGAAAAATTCCAGCTTAGATGAACTATACTATGGTTTTCTTGGGTATCCAGTAAGCCAGACTGCCGATATAACCTTTTGTAAAGCGACGATTATTCCTGTAGGCGAAGACCAGCTTCCCCATCTGGAGTTGACCCGCAAAATCGTACGTAGATTCAACGAGCTGTACAGCCCCATCCTTGTGGAGCCGAGAGCGCTTATCAGCGAGACCCCAAGACTAGTGGGAACAGACGGCAATGCAAAAATGAGCAAAAGCTTAGGTAATGCCATCGAGCTGGACTCCACGAAGGAAGAGATCACCTTCAAAATCCGCAAAGCCACAACTGATCCAGCCCGTGTTCATAAAAATGATCCTGGGCATCCAGATATTTGTCCCATTTATGCTTATCATCGCGCTTTTCGTTCCCACGGCGCCAGTGAAATTCACGAGAGCTGCGAAAATGGCTGTATAAGTTGTTCTGCCTGTAAGCAGCTTATCACGACAGCTCTAGACCAATTAATTGAACCGATGCGTGAGCGGCGCTCCTATTATGCAGCCAGACCCAAGGTTGTTAAGGATATCTTATTATCCGGAACTAAACGTGCCCGCAACATTGCTCAAGAAACGATGTCCGAAGTACGCGAGGCCATGGGCCTTAATTATTTTTCAAAATAAATCTGATCCGTATGGGCAATAAAAAAACGCTGGACTCTCTATTGGAGAGAGCTCCGGCGTTTTTTTAGATCCAGCGTCACATTGGACAGCGGCTCTTAGAGGAAAAAAGAAGAAATTGTCGAATCATTCATTTAAATCATAGTAGAAAGAAGAATGGACATGAATACATTTTATTCACAGCTTGGACGTGTGCTTGAAGAGAGAACTCCGTTCCACCAAGAAGGTTACTATCTTTTATATGATGGAAACAGAGCAAAATTTAGTCCCACTAAACCTAATCATATCGAAATTGTTACAGCTGAAAGTTTTGTAAATACTCTCGTTAAGAACAGTAAAGCAGTCATTTCTTCTTTCGCGAGTGGACCTGACAATAAAGATGTCTATGTTTTTAATCTTCAAGCTGATGAGTTTTATAACATCAACATTTATCTAAATACCCTTGAAGGTTTCCAGCGAGCTTTAGAGAGAAATCCAAAGGATCGAGATGAACGTTCAATAAACTGGTTGAAATATAATCAGGGGGATTTTCGGTACCACTTATGGCTTGAAGACGATAAGATCGTGAATTATTTTACCCAACTAGCAGATCTGACAACTTATCCAGAAGAAGATTTTCTCTTTAACACGGAGGATCAACCTATCATCGCCTTTGAAGCAGGGATTATTAAAATGGGGTATTATCTGCTGACGCTAAAAGCAATGCAGCGTTTGATCACTGAGGGTGAGCTTCAGTCATTAAATACAACTGAAGACTTTATTGCCTTTGCCTCCACAGGGAACAATGACTTAGATTACAGTATTGTGATGCCAAAAACCATCGAACCTGCTTTATTCGCAAAGATTTTCCCATTTGATCATGCAAAAGATTTACAATTTCGAGAGCTGATGTTGCAGAATCAACATTTCTCAGTCACTGAATATTTAGATTATTGGACCGACGCAGTTCTTAGCAGCTACAGTGACACGATTCCATATATTTACGGGAAGTCTGACCTAGAAGTGTTCATACAAATGGAGCATCTTGGAAATGCACTGGCTCAGGAATGCATCCAACGTTTAAATCCCTTAATAGATTTGGAGATCATTGAAATTGAGAATTATTACTTCATTTATTACTATATAGAAGCGCTGCATTTTGCAGGACCGCTAACAGAGGAACAACTTGATGATTGTAAGCAGCTAGCAAACCGCATGAATGAAAGAGGCGAAGATCTGGAAGACGCTTTGCGCGAAATAAACGCTGTAATAAATTTATAAATATTCTCAAAAGAAAAGGCCGTAACCCTCCCCCAAAGGGATCATTACGGCCTTATTTTCACTTACAGCACCCAATTTCCCCTACGGAATACCGGTTCAATCGTACCATCCGCCAGTTCTCCATCAATATCCAGTTCTGCCGAACCGATCATAAAATCGACATGTGTTAAGCTGACATTAGCACCTCGTGCGACAAGCTCTTGATTCGTAAGCTTTGTGCCGCCTTCAATATTGACAGGATAGGCACTTCCCAACGCGAAATGGCAGGAGGCATTCTCATCAATCCCTGTATTGTAGAAAATTCGGTTCAAGCGAGAGATTGGAGAATCATGCTGCACTAAAGCCACTTCTCCTAAATAGGATGCACCTTCATCCGTTGCCAGCAGCGAAGTCAGATGCTCACGTCCAGATTCAGCTTCATATGCTACTACTTTTCCATCTTTAAAGGTGAATGAAAGACCTTCTACCAAACGTCCATTCAGATTCAAAGGGAGTGTACTTCTAACTGTACCATTCACACCTGTACGATGGGGCATCGAATAGATTTCTTCGGTTGGCATATTTGCCACGAAATACACACCTTTATCATTCTCTCCACCGCCTCCGCGCCACAGATGACCTTCCGGAAGCTCCACATGTAGGTCCGTTCCCGGTGCACGGTAATGCAGGCTTTTATAACGCTTAGCGTTCATTCTATCCTGACTCTCTTTTAAATGACCGATATGTTCTCTCCACGCGGCAACAGGATCCTCGCTACCTACACGATTCATCTGGAATACGGCTTCCCACATCGCTTCTACTCGATCTTCCTCAGGGAGATCGGCAAACACTTTGTTTGCCCAAGCACGCGTCGGAGCCTTAACGAGAGACCAGCTGATTTTGCTATTGCGGGTATATTTGGAGTAGTTTTTGCGAGCAACAGCTGCCGCTTTAACTGCTCTTGATACTTTGGAAGAATCAATACCATTGAACAATTCCGGATCAGGTACTTTAATATGTAAGATGGCGCCGTTCTCTTCCGCAAACTTCTCCATCATTTCTGCTTGCCACTGTGGATAATAATCAAAGGAATCTTCCGGAGCTTTTTCATAACGAATCCGTGTAGTCGCTTCATCGTCCCATTCAACAATTACATATTTAGCACCTGCTTCATAGGCTTTACCTACAATCAAGCGAGTAAGCTCAGCAGTTTCAATAGGCGCATGCACCATTAAGACTTGTCCAGGCTGTACATTTACCCCAACCTTTACAACCAGGTTCGCATATTTCTCTAACATGACATCAAAATCTTTCATGAATTCTCTTCCTCCATCTCTATGGTTGCTTTACTGTCGCACCAAAGCACCGGAGCTCCTTAACAGCAGACGGTCAGCTTCACTTCTTATTTTAACGCAAAATGCTAAGAGTTGCGATTCGTTATAAGAAAGCGGCCCCCATGAAGGGAACCGCTCACGTAAAAATCCTTATTTTTTATCCACCTGCAGCAAAGTTACGGTCTTTAAAGAATAGGTATGCATAATCTTGTCTTCAGAGATTACGTTAAGCTTGGTCAAACTTGCTACCTTCGCTGGGTCTGATTTAGAGAGCATACGCCACACTTCAGGGTCTGATAAGGTTTCATAAAGCTTCAGATCATCATATTCTTTGCGGTTCTGCATCACTAGCTTCACCTTGTAGCTTCCAATTTCAGTCTCAGTTGCCCCCTGCTCACTACAATAGCTTAGAATTTCCTGGCGAAGCTCCCCCAGTTCTTTTTCGATTTCCTTTTGTTTTTGCTTCAGACGATAATACTGCTGTACCTTTTTCTCCATCACTTCACGCTCCTCTATAAACATATGTATGCCGGAAGCGCTAAATAAATAAGTTGAGTTCCCTATCATAAAATTTTATAATGAGCCGGGAACGCTAGTTTGCAGCAGACTCCTTTTCTTCCACAAAAACAATGATTCGGCAGGTGACTTATGTTTCATTCTTACTTTTTCCCAATTTCTTATGCCTTTATGATGTTTCCTATAGCGGCATTGATCTTCACGCTCCCTTTTCTAATCGTTCAATACCGTAGACACGGCTACATTCATAAGCTTAGAGCTTTAATCCTATACTTACTCTTGCTCTATCTGATGAACGCTTATTTTCTCGTATTGCTTCCGATGCCTTCCTCAAGACATAATATGACGCCTTCAGGGAGTATCATGCAGCTCATCCCTCTTCAGTTCATACAAGATATTATAGACGGCTCTAAGATCATACCTGATCAGATTTCAACGTATTGGTCTTTACTACGAGAGCCCGCTTTTTTACAGGTGATATTTAACATCGCTCTGACAGTGCCGTTTGGATTGTTTCTGGGCTACTATTTTCGAACGCGCTGGGGAATGTGTATTCTCTTGTCTTTCATGCTTTCGTTATCTTTTGAGGTCACTCAGGTTACAGGCATCTACGGCTTTTTTGATCATCCCTACCGTCTATTTGATGTCGATGATCTTATTACCAACACGCTGGGAGGGATCTTTGGATTCCGAATTGCTATCTGGATAAACGGGTTACTGCCACGCATAGAACAACTGGATACGAATATCGATCGTTCCGCCAAAAGAGTCTCCTATACCCGCAGAGGGATTGCTTTTTTCATCGATAGTATGGTGTGGATCATTGGGTTTGGTGTACTTTATGGATTCGATATAAAAAGTGCTTTCTGGATTGTAACAGGGATGTACTTCATCCTGATTCCAGCTTTCACCGGTGGGCGGACCTTAGGCAAATGGATTGTACGGATTCGGGTAACGAACAGTGGTAATCGGGCTTCTTTCTGGGCGCTTATGATCCGATATGGTCTGTTATATTGGGTAATCCTTGGACTTCACGCTATTGTTATCGATTCTGATGTGACGGGGCTTCTATCTTCACCATTGAGAACGGTAGCTTATCTCTTTGTTCTACTGGTCGATTTAGCTTTCTTTATTCATTTAATCATTAAGGTATTCAAAAAAGATGACCAGCTAATCTATGAGAAATTAAGCCGAACCTCGCATGTGATTTCATGGCCAGAGAAAAGACCGCATACCGATGCCTCAATCAGTAGTTCTATAGAGAATTGAAAAATCCTCCCTTATATCTAGTATTTATACCATGGAATTTATTATAAAATAGGAAGGTACGGATTCTCAAAATTTAGGAGATGAATGAATGGAAACTACAAGTAGCTTGCAGTTGTCTAGAAGTCTTCCAGAAGAGCAGGGCATTTCATCAGCCGCAATTTCCAGCTTTATTGATGCAGTAGAGGCGCAAAGCTTAGGTCTGCACAGCTTTATGCTCCTTCGTCATGGATATGTAATCTCGGAAGGCTGGTGGTCTCCTTATAAGCCCGACCTTCCGCATATGCTTTTTTCCCTGAGCAAAAGCTTCACTTCAACTGCTATCGGTTTTGCTGTGACAGAGAAACTCATCACTCTTGATGATTCGGTTATTTCGTTCTTTCCTGAGGATTCACCTGAGGAGATTACAAGCAATTTATCCAAAATGAGCATTAAGCATCTATTGATAATGGGTACAGGACAAGTCGTGGACACGATGGATCCCCTTAAACAAAGTGCGGACGGGAATTGGGTGAAAGCCTTCTTCACGGTCCCTGTAGAAAAAGAACCTGGAACGCATTTTCTCTATAATACCGGCGCTACTTACATGCTATCTGCGATTATTCAAAAGGTCACCGGACAAACGCTGCTTGAATACTTAGAACCACGTCTCTTCACGCCTCTTGGTATCCGTAGTGCCACTTGGGAATCCTGTCCCCGTGGAATTAACACTGGCGGATACGGTTTAAACATAACCACAGAGGATATCGCTAAATTCGGCCAGCTCTTCTTACAGAAAGGCATCTGGAATAATCAGCGTCTTTTACCTGAAGAGTGGATAGATGAGGCCACTTCCAAACACATCTCGAATGGCGAAGGCGATCATGACTGGGCGCATGGATATGGTTTTCAATTTTGGAGATGCCAGCATGGAGCCTACCGGGCAGATGGCGCATTCGGACAACTCTGTATTGTTCTACCAGGCCAAGACGCTGTAATAGCTATTACAAGCGCATCATCTAGCACAGAAGGAATATTAAATGCAGTGTGGGAGCATCTACTACCCAATATGAAGGATGCACCTCTTCCTGAAGATCAGTCTTCATCTGCAGCCTTGGTAGACCAATTAAAGAATTTATCGATAAATCCTCCACAATTGCAACAGTCCTCCATTCTGGAAGATCAAATAAATGATATGACCTATACACTCGAAAACAACCAATTCTCACTAGCTACCTTCTCGATCTCCTTCAACAATGAAGACGCTGAGGTTACTTTAATAAGTAAGCTTGGTGAGAGCAATGTCATTCGATTAGGCCGAGGACAATGGCTCGAAAGCTTTGCGCTAATTCTTGAGCCTTCCATGAACCGGATTATGTCCAGCTTTACTTGGTTAGCAGAAGATCAACTTCAGTTGTCCTTGCTGTTTGTTGAAATGCCCTTCTATATCACTCTTGAGATTAAAATATTAGAGAACATGTTATTGCTTAAATCGAAGATTAATGTAAACATGGGTCCGCTTGAATTCGATGATATGATTGGCAGAATTTAGTATTCACACCCGTAAAATAAAGGCCGCTCTCCCTTACACAGGAACTTAGCGGCCTTCAATCATTTATTTTGATCTCAAAAATCTGCAAGCTTCAAAATGACTGGACAATGATCACTGCCCATAATCTGACAATCAATTTGAGCATCAAGTACATTAGGCGCAAGTCTAGAAGAAGCTAAGAAATAATCAATCCGCCAACCCACATTCCGCTCTCTCACCTTCGGCATATAAGACCACCATGAATACACTCCCTCTAGCTCCGGGTGGAGATATCTGAAAGTATCAATGAAGCCCGATTCTAGCAGCGTACTCATTTTGCCTCTCTCTTCATCTGTAAAACCAGAGTTCCCACGGTTAGCCTTTGCATTCTTGATATCGATATCCTCATGGGCTACATTTAGGTCTCCACAGACAACTACCGGTTTACTCTTGTCCAGTTCTAAGAGATATTTTCGGAAACGGTCCTCCCATTCCATTCTGTAATCCAATCGAGACAGATCTCGTTTGGCATTAGGCGTATAGACGTTGACCAGATAAAAATGTTCAAACTCTAATGTTATGATACGACCTTCTGCTTCCTCATCTTCTTCCATTCCATATCTTGCAGAGATCGGCTTGATTTTAGTAAATATAGCCGTACCGGAATAGCCCTTCTTCACTGCGTAATTCCAGTATTGATCGTATTCTTCACCATGCTCCAGTGTAATTTGCCCTTCCTGAAGCTTTGTCTCTTGAACACAAAAGATATCAGCATCTACTTCTTTGAAATAGTCATTAAACCCTTTTTTGACACATGCCCGAAGGCCATTAACATTCCATGATACCAGCTTGATCATCGACTTTTCTCCTTGCATTTTGCTTTAATTATTCTCAGTTTATCATAGTTTTATATCCTAATCATTCACCATCCATGTTACAATAACAAAATTGACTCTATCTAAATAATATTTAATACGTGAGGTAAAGAAACTTATGAAGGCACCAACACTATTACGAGGATTTAACTTTTTGTATTTTGCATTGCTGGCGATGTTCATTCCTTTTCTGCCAGTCTATCTAGGAGAGCAAGGTTTAAATCCGGCGCAAATTGGATTCATTATTGGTACTGGAGGTTTTGTTACCATTATTGCTCAACCCTTATGGGGGATGATCAGCGACAAAACAAGAACGATCCGCAAGGTACTTTTAGTTCTGTTGTTATGCTCTGCGGTGACGGGATACTTTTTATTCGATTCCAATAGCTATGTGGGACTTATTCTTTTTGCTATGCTGCTATATTTCTTCTTGATGCCTATCGATCCGCTAGCTGAAAGCTTGAATTTCCGGGTTTCCGAAGCAGCTGGAATTAGCTATGGGTCGATACGCACATACGGTGCCTTAGGGTACGGTGTAATGGCCTTGCTCACAGGTTATGTGCTGAGTTACTTCGGCTCTCATGGGATGGCCATGCTGTTCGTTGGTATTAGCCTTACAAGCTTCATCGTCAGCTGGTTCATGCCTGATGCTCCAGTCACGGGTAAACCGGTTACTCTTGACAGCTTAAAGCATTTTCTAAGCAACAAAGAAACGCTGTTGTTTCTAGTGCTTATCTTTATCAGCTCCGTTCCTGCGCGAATGAACGATACCTTCCTTGGTGTTTATATCCGTGAGCTTGGTGGCAGTCCTGAATTAGTAGGTCAATCGTTCTTTATCGCCGCAATGAGTGAGATTATTGTCTTTGCTTTAAGCTTTTGGTGGCTTCGCAAAGGAAAAGAGCTGATCATTATTTCGATTTCCGGAGCCTTTTATTTTCTTCGATTCTTTATTTCCGCTTGGATTACTGATCCGCATTTGCTAGCTTATCTACAGATACTACAAATCCTTACCTTTCCAGTATTCTACTCCGCAGCTATTCAGTATCTGTATAGTATTGTGCCTGAGGAGTGGCGGGCTACGGGTCAAACAGTACTGGCGCTATTGTTCTTCGGGGTATCAGGCATTCTCGCTTCTTATGCTGGAGGAGCCTTATATGAAGCCTTCGGCGGTAAGGCCCTTTACTTAACAATATCCGTGATGTCATTTATCGGCATGCTGTTTGGATTAATATTGTTCCGAATCTATGGAAAGAAAACCGGCAATAAAAAGAATATAACCACTAATTAATCTTCCAATGTTTAAACGGGAGTGTCCATAGCCACGTAAATGGCTGGCGGACACTCTCGTTTTCTATGAATAAGCGTATTAGCCTTTAAGAAAACCTTGCAGGCTGGAACTTGGTCATTCTTTATGCTGCTCCATAAGCTGCTTCAGCTTGATTTCAGTATTCGAATCAGCGGCAGGTGTATAAATACTACAGCGTAAATCTGTGCTGCCTTGAACCTGTAGCGAGGTTAAATGAAATAACATTTTCCCAGCTTTGGCATGTCTGAACTCCAGTAGGACATCCGGAGCGGAGCTTACACGGCTTTGTTCCCACATTTCATTAAACGCTGGGTGTAGTCCCTTTAATTCCTCTATAAATTCATCGTACCAGCGATCCTCAACATATTGTCCGTAATAAGCCCTGAAGATGGATAGATAACCGCTTACGAACTGTTCCCAATTTACAGCTAAACGTCTGAACTCCTTGCGAACAAATAACAACCGAATCATGTTTCTCTCCTCAATGGGCAGCTTGGAGAAATCAAGAAACACATGTGCTGCCGCCTCATTCCAACCTACAATCCCGCAACGTCGGTCTGAAATAATCGTAGGACAGGTCTTAAGCTCCTGTAAAATCTTCTGTAGAGAAGGACTGATTACAGAGGATTCTTCTTGCTGAAATAGAACGTTTCCTGTTCCAGTCTCTAATGCCAGTGCAAAAAGATACTTCCGCTCATCAGGAGTCAGCTTTAGAGCTGTTGCGATACAATCTAGAACAGATGAAGATACTTTAATATCCCTACCCTGCTCTAGCCATGTATACCAGGTACTGCTTACCCCCGCTAGCTGTGCAACTTCTTCCCTTCGAAGCCCAGGCGTTCTCCTGCGTGTACCTTCTGGCAATCCAACAGAGCTGGGTGAGATCGCTGCACGACGTGCTTTTAAGAAATCTGATAATGCCTGTAATCTCGTCTGATTACCCATACGCTTACTCTCCTCTCTGTTGCAATCATTAGTATAGTACAAATTATACTAGGATAAACGATAACTTGTAATAGGATAAAATTAGTGGAAAAATACCTATATACACTAGTTGAGGAGGTTCACTATGGAGCGCGTAGTTATTACAGGTATGGGCTTAATCTCGCCCCTTGGAAATACAATAGAGCAATTCTGGGATCGTCTAGTTTCTGGTGAGTCGGGTATATCCCCAATCACTTCATTTGATACTTCTAACTTTAAGACCAAAATCGCGGGAATCGTGCATGACTTCGATGCAGAAGGCAGATTCGGTCGTAAAGAAGCACGCAGAATGGATAGATTTAGTCAGTTCGCCCTCGCCGCCGCTGAAGATGCATGGACACATTCCGGTCTACAGCTTGATAAGATTGACAAGGAGCGCCTCGGAGTTTACGTAGGATCAGGCGTTGGTGGAATTCAGACCTTGATGGAGCAAGGGAGCGTGCTTAAAGGTCGTGGACCGGATCGGGTAAGTCCCACATTAATTCCCATGATGATCTCTAATATGGCTGCAGCGATGATCAGCATTAAATTAGGCGCCATGGGACCTACAATGTCTCCAGTAACTGCGTGTTCTATTGGGAATACGGCGATCGGTGAAGCCTTCCGGTTGATCCGTTACGGAGGTGCCGACATTGTAATTGCTGGTGGTTCAGAAGCAGCCATTACTGAAATATCCTTAGCCAGTTTCGGCAATGCCACCTCCTTATCCACTCGAAATGAGGAGCCGGTTAAGGCGAGTCGCCCCTTTGATGGGGAGCGTGATGGATTTGTTATCGGTGAAGGCGGTGGAATAGTTATTCTAGAGTCACTCTCCCACGCTAAGCGTAGAAATGCCAAGATCCACGGAGAAGTTATCGGCTATGGAGCCAGCTCTGATGCTTACCATATGGTCGCCACGCATCCAGAAGGAATCGGTGCTTATCAAGCAATGAAATTGGCACTGAATGAAGCAAATCTCCAGCCGGAGGAGGTGGATGTAATCAGCGCCCATGCCACTAGTACAGTAGTAGGTGACCGCTCCGAGACCTTTGCGATAAAGAAGTTATTCGGCGATCAAGCCTACCAGATCCCCGTAACCGCTAATAAGTCCATGACAGGACATGCCTTAGGCGCGGCCGGTGGTCTAGAAGCCATAGCCCTAATTAAGAGCATTCAAGAAGGAATCATCCCCCCTACCATTAATCAGGAGGTCAAAGATTCCATTTGTGATCTTGATTATGTCCCGAACATGGCTAGAAAAACCGATCTTACTATAGGCATGTCTAACTCCTTTGGTTTCGGCGGGCATAATGCTGTCATTGTGATTCGTAAGTTTGAAGACTGACCATTCATCCACAAAACGGGGCTCCAGCTTAGTCGTTAGGACTAATTGGAACCCCGTTTCCACTTCCTATTTTTTATTAAATTCTATTATTCCATTGCTGATACATGGCTCCCCCAAATAGAGATCCCCTCTTTGGAAACTGCAGTAAACGTCATAACGTTACTGGCAGTAGCTTCATTCCACTCTCTCAGGAACACCCCATTATAAGTAGCACCGTCAATGGTAAGTTCAGCCGTATGCTCATCGATAAGCTTCCACTTTCCTTTTACCGCTCCTTTAATCTTTCCGCTCTTAGTCAATTCAATCAGTTCTGACTGCACGATATCAGCCGTTATCTCTTTGTTATGGTTCAAATATTTGTATTCACCTGAAATTTGCTCTTTCGTGTATTTCTCAATGGTCTCTCCTCCATAACGGTGTGGGGCTACAACTGGCCACCCCTCACTATTCATAAACATCTGATGAACTCTCACCTCATGCTTTTCACCACGATTTGGTAACCGTGTATGGAAGATCAGATAATACTTGCCATTCTCTTCATCATAAAATGCAGAGTTATGACCTGGTGATACATATCCTTCTCCACTCACTGGCAGCTCATCATCCGTATTCAGGAATTCGAAATTCCCCATTAGCTTCATTCCGTATGGCGCATATGCAGGATCATCGAACAATACCGTAGGCGATCCTTGTGCATGAATCATATCCTGACCCTGAGAATCCTCGAATGGTCCATCAGGCGCCTTTGAGCGAGCTACACGGATGTTATAGCCACCATCAGCTGCCAACCCTCCATATGATAGGAACAGATAGTAGTAATCCGTTTCCGGACTATACAGCATATATGGGGCTTCTATCCGAGCATGATTCGCACCCAGAAGCTTTTTGCCATAGCCTTGATCCGGCAGCGGGAAGCCTGTATTAGCATCTAGTTCCATAATGAAAATACCACCGGAATAAGAACCGTAGACCATCCACAGCTTCCCTTCTTTATCAAAGAACACATCCGGGTCTACTACATTTGGCTTTTGAGTGGCATCATATATTTCTCCATCATCACCCATGCCCATCATACCTGACTTCAGAATGACACCCTTATTCTTATAGGGTCCTTCAATATTATCCGACACGGCTATGCCGAGGGCAGACAACGGGGAATCCCCTTTACAAGCATTGTAATACATATAATATTTACCGTCCGCCAATTGGATAACATCCGGTGCCCATAAGGTATCCGTCTGTGCCCATTCTAATGCTTCAGCAAACTCCTCTTTAACATTAGGAATGAGTACATTTCCTGCTACCACTCCTGAGGACAACTGAGACCAAGACATCAGATCATTTGATTTAGCAGATGCTAAATGAGAACCAAACACATAGTATTTATTATCTGCCATAATGATCGACGGATCATGTACAGATACATTTTTAAAGACAGGCTGGGCAGAGTCAGTTAAGTGATTTGAATTGCTGGAACTAGCTGAATTGTCATTACACGCTGTTACTACTAATAATGAAACGCTAATCATTGTAGTCATAATGGCTTTTCTCATCGTTATACCCCCTATGTATGCCTTTTCATTTTGAAACGAAAACGTGCAATAGTCAATCCTTTTATTTAAGTAAACACGTATTAATTCATATTTATTTAAATAATAGTGAACTTTTGGACATAAAAAAACGCCAAGCCATCGAAATGGCCTGACGTTATTAATTTAAATTCTAATAAGTTAACCGCTTATTAAGCGTTATTTTCCACCAAAACTGGCTCTGGATAAGCATTCTTAAGCACACGTTGTCTGTTCTTAACAACTGCCGGCGGCTCTACCTTAGGAGCCATCGGATGCATTAGCCATGACTTCACCATATGTGTATCTGAAACTTTATACATAGGCGGCTCTTTCTCCATGTCAATCTGCATAGCGTAAGTGCTACGTAGTGCGAAAGCATCACCCTTAGGCGGTTTGATCAGATCGGGTGGTGTACCTGGAATCGCTGTAAGCAAAGATCCTTTGCTCTCTAGACTTGGCATGGAAGCCAGCAAGCCCCAAGTGTATGGGTGTCTTGGATCGTAGAAGATCTCTTCCGCTGTTCCCATTTCGACAATTTGTCCAGCATACATTACTGCTACACGATCTGCCATTCTTGCTACAACCCCGAGATCATGGGTGATAAAAATAATAGCCGTATCAATCTTCTTCTGCAATTCCTTCATCAAATCAAGGATTTGTGCTTGAATCGTTACGTCAAGCGCTGTAGTCGGCTCATCCGCAATCAGAAGCTTAGGGTTCGCAGCAAGTGCCATTGCAATAACAACACGTTGACGCATACCACCACTGAATTCATGTGGATATTGATTAAAGCGGCGTTCCGGTGATGGAATACCTACAAGATTGAGAAGCTCAACCCCACGTTTATTCGCATCAGCCTTGGAGATGTTCTCGTGTTTGAGAAGCACTTCAGTAATTTGTCTGCCGACCTTCATCATTGGATTCAATGAGGTCATTGGATCCTGAAAAATCATACCGATCTCTTTACCACGAATTTTCTGCATTTGCTTCTCAGTCTTGCCAATCAAATCTTGTCCATCAAACAGAATCTGTCCGCGTTTATATTCTCCTGGTGGTGTAGGAACTAGCTTCATAACCGCTTGTGAGGTTACACTTTTACCGGAACCTGACTCCCCAACAATCGCTAGAGTTTCACCTTTATCTACATGGAAGCTAACACCACGGATCGCTTGTACCTCTCCACCGTGTGTTTTGAATGATATCGCTAAGTCTTTTACCTCTAAAAGGCGCTCCATCTTGTCACCCTCTCATTTCCTCGTCAATTATGATAATGATTCTCAGCATGTTGTAAGCAATAAGTATTATTTTATCTAGTTTTAAGGGTTCTAGTCAAGATTTTTCTGAAAAAAATACGTCTAGCAGCAGACTTTAGTACTAGTTCTGTTTATTTCGTGTTCTATTCTTCACAAGCAACCACATCAAAGGTGGAAGTAAAAGAAGTACAACTACCAAGGACAGCCCGATATCTGCAATAGATACCACGCCGTCATCCAACAGTCGATAATACGCATAAAGAGAATAAGGAAGAACTACTAGTACTGCTGTAACAACTCCAGGTGTATACATTTTCAAATAAATAGTCTGTCCTAGATG
This sequence comes from Paenibacillus sp. FSL R5-0345, assembly GCF_000758585.1. Classification (NCBI taxonomy): domain Bacteria; kingdom Bacillati; phylum Bacillota; class Bacilli; order Caryophanales; family Paenibacillaceae; genus Paenibacillus; species Paenibacillus sp. FSL R5-0345. Next base: position 2,917,998 of record NZ_CP009281.1, on the reverse strand, counting down.
AGTAAATACATGGAAGAAGAACACTGCAAGAACAGCCAAATACAATAAATAGTATGAAAAGAATACTGCGATGCAGGTTACAGCCACTATCAAAATATACACGAATAATACATCCAAAGCAAAGTTACGTGTAGTCATGTGCATCATCGAGGTATACATTTTCCGCATAAATGGTGGTATAGCTGCTTTGACTCTGGTTCCATATTTGGCACTCCAAGCTTCGATAACTAAAATTTCTTCAAAATCGTGAAACATAAATAGTATCGGCAGCAGCCACAGCAAACTCACTTCATTAATATGTACACTCAGCCATTCAAACACTAGCGTCCCTCTCCTCCCGCTCTTCCTCCTTCTCTTCTACGCTGTAAATGTGTCAAAATTGTGTTAAGCCATGAATCTCTTCCAGCCCTCCAGCAAATTTTCATGCGCCCACTTAAAGTGACCTTGGCTATCGTAGTTACGCGAATAACACTCGATAAAGTAAATTAAGTCGATATATAAATCGTAGAGTTTTTTGCGGGCACATTCATTCGGGTTGTCGAAGCTATTTCCGTAACCTCTGCAAAAATGCTCTGAATTCTCTATATAGCGAAAATAATACTCCATAAGCGGATCGCCCCAAAGTGCCCGTTCCCAATCAATCAATGCAACAATGCGGCCCTCTCGCACGAATACATTGCCATCCCATAAGTCCCAGTGTACAAGACGAGGCTCAGTGACTACATCCATAACATGTAAGCGGCTTATGATCTCTGCCTCAATGGTTTCAATCGGAATGGGCATCTCTGCCTTTAAACGACGTGCATCTTCAAGCAAGTTCGTTATCAAAAGCTGAAATGTTTCCCGCCATGAAGTTCCCTTTACTGGTGTGGACGCACTATATAATCCGAAACGTTCACCATGAATCTCATTAATTAACTGACAATAATGACCTAACTCTGTCTCAATACTTATTCTCTGCTGCGGACTTAGTTCTTCCTTAATCTCATTATAGGGCTGACCAACTATTTTCTCCATGAAAAAAAACTCACTCGAAATCAATTTTTTACTGTTATCATAAGCGTATACCTCAGGCACAGGTACTGTTCCTTTTGACTTCATCAATCGCATTGCCGCAACCTCGACAGCCATAATATCGTGCTCATAACTTAGGGTGTCTGTTTCATCGGATGGCGCTATCTTAAGAATCATAGCTCTTCCGTCTGATAAAAGAAGATCATAGGCTGCGTTAAAATAACCTCCCGTCAGCTCGGTACTTCGATCAATGCTCACATGACTTCCAAAAGCGGCACCGACCAGATCATTCTGTTGCTCTGTTGATATTTTCGTTTTAGTAAAACTTTCCAAGGTCTCACCACCATTAAGAAATAAGTTACACACAATAAACAAGCCTTCTCCATTTGAATGAAAATTGTTAAAATTAGAACTACCGAGTATCATTAGCCTGCTTTTCATGAAAGAGAGGAAACCATTATCATGATTATCAAACCTAGAACACGCGGCTTTATCTGTACTACCGCACATCCGCAAGGATGCGCTCGTCAAGTAGAGCGGCAAATCGAATATATTCAGACACAACCCGAGATTAAAGGACCGCGCAAGGTGCTTGTCATTGGTGCCTCTACAGGATACGGCCTCGCCTCACGGATTACAGCCGCCTTTGGGGCTGGAGCTAGCACAATAGGCGTCTACCGTCAGAGCAGCAGCAACGGAGCCCGTACAGCGTCTGCTGGATGGTACAATTCAGCAGCTTTTGAAGAGCTTGCAGAGAAAGCCGGGCTTCAATCCTTCAGTGTAACTGGTGATGCCTTCTCCAAGGAGACGAAGGAAAGAACTATACAACTGATCCGCAGTGAGTTGGGACAAGTTGATCTCGTCATCTACAGCGTTGCTTCAGCTCGCCGAACAGATCCTGTAACTGGTGAAGTTTATAACTCCGTAATTAAACCTATAGGAGATACCTACACGAATAAAACCGTAAACTTTCATACGGGTGAGGTCAGCCAAATTTCTATCGAGCCTGCAGCCGAGAAGGAAATCGATGATACCATTCGTGTCATGGGTGGTGACGATTGGCAGCTTTGGATTGAAGCACTCCAGCAAGCCGGCGCTTTGGCCGATCATGCCACCACAATCGCTTTCTCTTATATCGGACCAGAAATCACCCAATCCGTTTATCGTAAAGGAACGATTGGACGTGCAAAAGATCATCTCGAATCCACAGCACATACGCTTAACGAAGAACTATCTAGTATTGGCGGTCGGGCCTATGTAGCAGTTACGAAAGGTCTTGTCACACAGTCTAGCTCGGCAATTCCTGTCGTCCCTCTCTACACTTCTGCGCTATACAAAGTCATGAAAGAAAAAGGGCTTCATGAAGGTTGTATTGAACAAACCTATCGCTTATTCACAGAACGTCTCTACGCAGTCGAAGGAACTCCTGTGGACGAAGAAGGCCGTATCCGAATAGACGACTGGGAGCTGTCTCCGGCTGTACAGCATCAAGTGAGTCAAATCTGGGATGAACTCAGTACAGACAACATCTATGAATTAACAGATCTAGAAAGCTACAAACAGGAGTTCTTCCAGTTATTTGGTTTCGAGACTGAAGGTGTAGATTACGAAGCAGAGACTGATCCAGACGTAACGATTACCAATCTGCGGTAAACAACATCTTGTTCGGACTATCTTTTGCCAAGTGTTAATGGTTGCTCAAGTGCATACAATTCTTCTTCTACAGAAATCATCTTTTGCTCAATCACTTTACGGGCGTCTGCCAGTGCTTGGTTGTAAATATAAGGTGAGAGTTCTTTGAGCATAAAATCCAGAAGATTCTCACTTGCTAATTGACCAATTTCGCTAGATAGCTCGGTATCAAAATAATCCTGAATACTGGATGTAATCTGAAGTTTATGTTCTCTCTGTATTTTTATCGGCTGCATGCTCGTCCTCCAATTTTTAGGTTTAAAATTCAGATTATTAATACAGGAAAAATGACGTGCTTGCGCACGTCATTTCTTATGTCTATACAATTGATTTTAAACCCACCACATTTCTGTTAGTGGCTCCTCAATCAATACTTGTTGAAGATTACTTACAGCTTTGGAGAAGCCTTCTTCTACAGACATCAGTCCATCCTCATGCTCAATACTAACTACATAATCATAACCGACTAAACGAAGAGCACTTATAATATCAGCCCAAGTCTTAAGATCATGTCCAAAGCCAACCGAACGGAATTGCCATGCACGGTCAAGCATCTTGGTATAGGATTGCATATCTGTTAAGCCATGCATATTAACATTAACCGGATCAATAACAGTATCTTTAGCATGGAAATGATGGATCGCACCTTGGCGGCCCAAAATATGAATCGCCTGTACCGGATCAATTCCTTGCCACCACATATGACTCGGATCAAGGTTAGCTCCGATAACCTCACCCGCAGCTTCTCTCAAGCGCAGAAGAGTACCCGGTGTGTGGACGGAGAATCCGCCATGGAGCTCAAGACCGACTTTCACATCGTGCTCTGCGGCAAAAGCTCCCCATTCGGTCCAGTAAGGAATCACTTTATTCTCCCATTGCCAATCCAGAATCTCTTGATAATCATTTGGCCATGGAGCTACCGGCCAGTTCGGGTACTTGGCACCCTCATGATCACCTGGACATCCAGAAAACGTATTAACGACTGGAATGCCTAGTTTCTGCGCCAATTTGACCGAGTTCACAAAGTCCTCATGATCCTTCTGAGCAAGCTCTTTTTGTGGGTGTAGCGGATTTCCGTGACAGCTCAGTGCACTGATCGTCAATCCACGGGATTCCACAGCATGTTTAAATTCTTTCAATGCTGTCTCATTCTCGAGAAGCATCTTTGGATTGCAGTGACTGTTACCAGGATTACCCCCTGTACCAATCTCTACCGCCTTAAGTCCTTTGGACACTACATAATCAAGAGCATCCTCCAGCTTACGACCGCCAAACAAGACCATAAATACTCCAAGTTTCAATGTAAGTCACCTCTTTTGCAAATAGTTTACTTACCTTCACCATACATATCGAAGTCTTTCAGCACTTGATTCTTCTCAGCAGATTCAAAAATAGCCTCAATCAAATTCTGAACACGCATTACTTCGGCATTCTTAACGATTGGTTCGGCTGTACCCTCAATTACGGCTGCGAAATTGTCATAGAAGCTAGAACCTATATCGGCTGGTTGAGGTAAAGCTTCTGTAATGGTAGCCCCTTCAGAAGGAGGTGCCATCGTTTTAGTTAATCCAACACCTGCACGAATAGGCTTAGGTTCGATCTTTTCACCTTCAGTGTTTCTAGTGACTAAACGACCTGTTAAAGACCAATCCTCGATAATGCCCGTGCCTTCAATACCCTTCACATACCATCTAGGCAATGTGATGAAGTTGGTTGTACCAACCTCAACGATAGCTTTTATCCCATTTTCAAATTGTAGGATGGCTTCAAAACCATCATCTACATCATTGCCTAGAATAAAGCTCAGGCTGCTGCTCACACTGGTAACTTTGCTGTCGATCATAAATAAAAGCTGGTCCAATAAATGAACGCCCCAATCCAGCAGCATACCTCCACCTTGTGCCTTGACATGACGCCAGTCCCCAGGAATACCATTCGCTCCATGTACACGGGATTCAATCTGGAACAACGAGCCGATTGTCTCTTGATCATACATTTTCTTGATCGTTAAGAAATCTTCATCCCAACGTCTATTCTGGTGAACCATGAACACACGTCCTGCTGCATCCGCAGCGGCCAGCATTTCTTGAAGCTCTTCCTTCGACATAGCCACCGGCTTCTCACAAATAACATGTTTTCCGGCTTGGAGCGCACGTACTGCAATTTCTTTGTGCACATCATTTGGTGTAGCAATAAGAACGATCTCAACTGAAGGATCTGCTAATACTTCTTCATAACTTTCAAATACCTTGTAGCCAGCTTTGATGGAGTCCGTACGACGTGCTTCAAGCAAGTCGTATGTTCCTACCACTTCTAAGGAATTATTCTCCTTAATTAATTCTGCGTGATATTTCCCCATTCCTCCAAAGCCAACGATGACTACGGAATGTATGTTTGAGCTCATGACTTCCACTCCTGATTCTCTATTAATTATCTGATGTGCCGTCAAAATACACAGCGCGACCTGTACGTGAAGATTCATAAATAGCTTCCAAGATTTGAGTAACAACGAGGGCCTGCTCAGGTTTAACTACAGGTTCCTTGTCTTCTCTAACCGCCTCAAGCCACAAGCGAGCTTCACGATCAGATTCATTTTCCTGTCCTCCATCAAAGAACGCTACTCCACCAGCAGACAAGTCTACTTTGGTCTCATACAGACGTCCACCACGGTCACCGTTTAGGCGCAGACCATCCTTCATATCTGCACCACCTTCTGTACCTGCAAGAAGCGTTTGAGCTTCTCGATACTCAGATACATTTAGTGCCCAGCTGGATTCAAGTACAATTGTAGCACCATTTTCCATGGTAATAAATCCAAAAGCAGAATCTTCCACCTTAAATTGCTCAGGATCCCAAGGACCAAAGGCATTTCCAGCGTTCTTTCGGTTACTCAGCTTATGGAAAGACGAGCCCATAACACTGCGTGGTTTATAATTATCCATCATCCATAAAGTAAGATCAAGTGCATGCGTACCGATATCGATCAGTGGGCCGCCGCCTTGCTTTTCTTCATCCAGGAACACGCCCCAAGTAGGAACCGCACGACGACGAAGGGCAATTGCTTTTGCATAATAGATATCACCTAGTTCGCCGTTTTCGCAGAGTGCTTTAAGGTATTCACTATCCGAACGATAACGGTTCTGGTAAGCGACAGACAACTTCATCCCCGTACGCTTCGCAGCGTCCAACATTTCTTGTGCTTGGGCAGTGGTTTTAGCCATTGGTTTCTCGCACATTACATGGTTACCTGCTTCCAATGCAGCAATAGTAATCACGGAGTGACTGTCATTCGGTGTGCAAACATGAACAATATCAAAACCGCCAGCTTTCAATAGCTCGGTGTAATCTGTGTAAACAGCAGCACCCTCAGCACCATAGGTCTTAGCTGCTTCCTGAGCACGTTCTTCAACGATATCGCAGAAAGCTACCATTTCAGCATCCTTTTGACGTGACAAACTTGGCATATGTTTTCCATTTGCGATCCCACCGCAACCTACAATAGCAATTCTCAACTTATTAGACATGAACTTTTCCTCCTTGATTTGCGTATGCTTTTACCCATTTCAAACTATCTTCTACACTTTCTAATGGTGAACGACTGCAGAAATCCTGTTCTACTACCGCCCACTCCACATTTGCCTGAACAGCTGCATCTAAAATTGCAGTAAGGTTCACTTCACCTTCACCTAGTACAACCGTTTCCGGTGAACCGTCTTCGTGTTTCTTCAGATCCTTCAGATGGATGATCGGCAGTCGACCTGCGTACTTGTTGATATATTCAACCGCATCATAGCCCGCATGATGTACCCAGCAAGTATCCATTTCCACTTGTAGCAGGTCAGCCGGCACCTCTTCAAACAATCCATCAAAAGCAGTTCGGTCACTATCCCCATATTTATCCGTTAATTCGAAATCATGATTGTGATACAGAAGAACCGCTCCGCCCGCTTTGCATTTTTCTCCAATAATCTTCAGGTTCGCGGCAACTTCTTCATAGTTACGTTGTTCTTCTGACAGATAAGGAACAATCAAATGAGGATTTCCAATCTCAAGATTGTAAGAAATCTCTGCTTCTGTATCATTCAACAATGCGTCATAAGGACGATGTGCGCCGAGCGCGACCAATCCAAGCTCATTTAGCAATTGTTTAACTTCTGCTGCAGTACGACCGAAAAAGTGAAAAAACTCTACACCTTTATATCCAAGGGCTGCTACCTTGCGCAGTGTTCCTTCGAAATCCTGTTCCAGTTCTTCTCTAAGTGTGTACAATTGCAGACCTATCTTCAGCATGTTCTAATCACTCCAATGGGTTTAGGGTTAGCTTACTAATTCGTTTAAACTTCTTTCCGCTGCTCGTCCCCAAAGAGATCAATAGCAGCAATCACTTGAACAATAATGCTGTTGCAGAATTGACTAATCTGATTCCCATTAGTTTCCTTTAACTGCCATTCTTGTTTGCATAGCTAATATCGACTCCGTATAGCGTAGATGGTCGATTTCTTTCTTTATTGCTTAGGTACATAGTAATATGAAAGCGTATATAATAAAATGAATAATATGATTAAAACATGAACAATCTGATTATCATTTCTGAACATCAAGGAGGAACCATGACTCAATCAACTACCTGTCACGTATTATCCGCCGGATTTTCTTTTCACCGCAAACCTTTTCATATGTCTCACAGTCATGGAAATCAGAACTATTTAATTCGTCTGCAAACAGAGGGTCGAAGCAGAGCAATGATCGACGGTGTGATGACTCCAGTGGAGAGCGGCGATATCATGCTCTTCGCTCCTAATGATCCTTATTATTTAATCATTGATAAGGAAGAGTATCCTGTAGGTAAGCCGCGGATTGAAAGCGGAGATTATCATATTTTTTGTGAAGGAACATGGATTGCTGAATGGTGGGAACGTGCTCAGAGACCCTCACTCTTAAGTGTGCCTTTAAGTGAGAATTTTCTCGGCTTGTTTCGCCAGCTGATTCTTGAGCATAGACGTCTTTCGGATTTCTCACCAGCGATATCTGCCTGTTATTTACAAATCCTATGTATGGAAATCGACCGCCTCATTACAGATCAGCCAGCCATTTCACCAAAAGGTTACCTAGCTTACCGCATGAAGCAATATGTAGAGGAACATGCAACCTTGCCTTTTCTCTTAGAGGATGTTGCAGCGCATGTAGATATATCTGTCTCCCGTGCCGTTCATTTGTTTAAGGAAGCCTTCGGTACCAGCATTATTAAATATGTAAATGATGTCCGGTTAGAGATGGCAAGAGAACGAATAACCTTCAGTCCAATGCCGCTGGAGCAAGTAGCAGAAACCTGTGGTTTTGCAAATTACACTTATTTTCACCGCGTATTCCGAAGTCGATTCGGCATGTCTCCTAGACAGTACCGTGTACACAGCAGAGCACAAGTATGATTAAAGATACGCCGCATAAATGAAAACAGGGCTGTCCCTTTAGTAGATAAACTACTTCAGGCATAGCCCTTGCTTCAATACTCATACAAAACTCTGGTTGGTGAGATTATTGTTTTTCAGCTGAAATAATTAGGAACATTGGTCTTCGATCCTCGTCCTTCATCCACGGATCGTTTTTCATTTCTTCTGAAGGCTTAGGCTCTCTAACTGCTTTGATAGCAAACCCGGCTTCAATCAAGTCATTGAAATAGGTTGAGATGGTGCGGTGATACTTAATCACATTTTCTGTTAAGAAAGTGGTCTCACGCAATCCCTCAGTCTGATAATGATCGACAGGCCAATGTAGACGTTTTCCTTGGTCATCCACATACCAGTCTTGTTCATTTCGAGAAGTAAAGATGGGATGTTCCACTGAAAATATAAAACTGCCGCCTGGCTTTAGGTAAGTATGTACCTTTCGGCAAATAGCTTCAAAGGACTCGATATAATGAAAGGCCAGTGAACTAATGACCACATCAAATTGTTCGCTCGCAAAATCAATATCCTCAATCGGCATCTGGATATAAGAGATTGCTGGGTCGTTTGTTTTTTCACGCGCTTCTTGAAGCATTTTTTCAGAGATATCTACGCCAATGACTGAACTTGCCTGCTGCTCACGTGCATACAAACAGTGCCAGCCAAATCCGCAGCCTAAATCAAGAACACTTTTATTATGTAAATCTGGGAGGAGTGACTTTAGTACATGCCATTCTCCTGCGGCTTCAAGTCCCCCAATGGAACGTGGCATTTGCTTATACGCTGAGAAGAAATTCGTATCGTCATATTTGTTTTGTTTCATTAGTTACATATCTCCTATCCATCTATGTCTTCTATCAGTATATTCTTAGTTACATCACCTTATCAAATTGCCAAATGAAAAGGAGCATCATCTTGGAAGATCCGCTCCTTGTGTTTATTCTTATTCAGTTGCTGTTGCTTGCTCGGCGTTAATCGTACATGCTGTGAAATGGCGCCATAATCCCCATTGGATCTTCGACTTTGAGCTGCGCACCAGGTGCCTGAGCGCTCTGCCTTTAACAAGGCTTTTTGTGTTTTGGTTCGTGCCATATGGCACCACTCTCCTATTCATTAGTGAACTGTAAGACAACTATATTTTAACATAATTCAGACTATGAGCGCAGCCGGAATTCCGTTACAATGAGATCACTGCTAGTGTTCTAACTTATTTAAATAGATTCGGAGGTTTTAGTGATGAGATATGATGTTTTGTACGAAGGTGCATTTGCAATGCTGAAGGTATATCTAGATCCAGGCGAAAGCGTTAAAGCTGAAATGGGCGCTATGGTTGCAATGTCTCCCAACGTCGAATTAAAAGGAACCGCTGATGGCGGAGTTATGCGAGGTCTGGGAAGAATGCTCAGCGGAGAAAAATTCTTCTTCCAGGAGCTCAGAGCTATCCGTGGTCAAAGTGAGGTACTACTGTCTCCTGGATCATTGGGTGATATCCAAGCTATCGAATTAGATGGTTCATATAAGTTGTTAGTTCAAAAGGATGGTTTCTTAGCCGGAACGGAAGGCATTCAAGTCAATACCAAAATGCAAAATTTAACGCGCGGTCTCTTCTCTGGTGAAGGCTTTTTCATTGTAGAAATCAGTGGTAGAGGAACTGTATTCCTGTCCTCCTTCGGAGCCATCCACGCCATTAACTTAGCACCTGGTGAAGAGATGATTATCGACAATGGGCATCTTGTCGCTTGGCCAGATTATATGGACTACAAGGTAGAAAAAGCAGCCTCTGGCTGGTTAAACAGTTTAACCAGTGGTGAAGCGCTTGTCTGCCGATTCCGCGGAGAAGGTGTGATCCTCGTGCAAAGCCGTAACCCTGGAAGCTTTGGAACATGGATTAAATCCTTCGTGCCCACACGAAGCTAATAAAAATGACATAGCCTTTCCCATAAGTAGGATCTCCTTAACTGATTAAAACGCAACGTAGCGCTTCTCCGTTTTTTAAGAAGCGCTGTTTGCGTGCAAATTAAGGAATATCTCCCTATAAATCAACTGATTTGTTGTGACATATAGATATTTTGCCGATTTATAGGGAGGATTTCCCCATTTCCATTCATATCACTTTCCGAAAAAGAAGCTGCCCCCTAAGCAGTATTTACTACTTCTGAGACAGCTTCTTCTTTTAGTTAGATAGCGGCTTAAGAGACCGCTTTGTTTGCTTTTTCTTTTTTGCAGCCTGTTCGTTTACATGTGCCATAAGTACCTTTGAAATCAAGACGGTGATCCGTGACGTTAAAGCCATATTCACGTTCCACTCTTTTCTCCAGCTCCACCAGCCAGTCATCCTTAATTTCCTCCAACCTGCCGCACACGCTGCATATCAAATGATGATGCATGTGGGAATGATCGTTCCCGCGCAGATCGTATCGAGCAACTCCATCTCCGAAATTCATCTTTTCAACAATGTGAAGCTCGCATAAGAGCTCGAGTGTACGGTATACCGTTGCCAGCCCTAAATGCGGATAGCTGTTCTTAACAAGCATATATACTTCTTCTACACTAAGATGATCTTTCTCATTGTCGAGCAATATTTTCACTATAGCTTCACGCTGGGGCGTTAATTTATACTTTTGCGCCGCAAACAGCTGACTGATATTTGAAATTTGATCCATTTGATCTCCTACCTTCCCGGAATGATTTAACATCCGTATCCACTGAGACGTACCCATTTATGCATCAAAATATTAAACGTAAATAGTAATCGTTACGATATAATCATATCAAAAATAATCACGAATGAATAGAGCCTGACATCATTATAACATTCTAGCTCTCTTATCCAAAGTTCTTTCATTCATTCCTGCCTATTTTTCTGCCAAATTCTACTTTTTCGTGAAATTATATAGGTTTGACCGCAACCTTTCCATATTTTTCTGCGTTTAATTATTTGATAGCGGCCACGAGGCCTATCCATACAACGAGGTGAAATGACCATGAATATGAAAAAAAGAACGTTAGCCGCGATTACAACTGTTACCATTCTCTCCTTCTCTTTGGGTGGCCAAATATTTGCAGCCGGAAATACCTTTAAGGATATTGATAACATAAACGGTAAAGAAAAGATCATTTCTTTAAAGAATCAAGGCTTAATTAAAGGGGTTAGTGAATCCCAATTCATGCCTAGCTCCAAAGTAACAACAGCTCAAGGAATTCAATTCATCTCAGGGGGTCTCCAGCTTAGTCTCGCGGCCATCGATTTCAACAAAGCTCCTATTGCCAGCGGCTTGTTCACTAAAGTCAAAGATAAAGCATGGTATGCTGAAGCTTTTATCAATGCTTACTACAACCATGTCGAGCTTCCCAAAGATATTGACCCTACCAAAACAATGACCAAAGAAGAGTTCACTAATTACTTAGTACAAGGAGTCGAAGGCATTGGTAATCTGCCAATGATAAATATTGTGCCAGTAGATATCACTGACGATACTGCGCTCAACCCTTCCTATCAAGGCAGTGTTCAACGATCGCTTAAATACAAGATCAATAGCTTAGACGCTAACGGGAAGTTTAATCCGAAGAGCGAAATTACGCGTGCCGAAGCTGCCATTATGCTCTATAACGCTTTGGAATTTCTTAAGACCGGTATTAAATCCTAATCAATTCGCGGCACTTCACTGATCTGAATGATGTATACGAAAAAGCAGCCCAGGTATAAACCTGAACTGCTTTTTTTTTGCGTGTTGATCTTCTTCTATCCTTCTTCACCACTAATTCTATTCAGAAATTGCAGCGCACGGGGATGTTTCGGGTGCTCAAGAACTTCTTGCGGAGTCCCTTGCTCTAGAATATGGCCTCCATCCATCAGAATGATCCGGTCAGCCACATCGGCAGCAAATTTCATTTCATGAGTCACAATCACCATTGTCATTCCTTCTGCTGCCAACTGTTTAATAACTTTAAGCACTTCCCCCACCAACTCAGGATCGAGCGCCGAGGTGGGTTCATCGAACAATAGCACCTCTGGATCTACTGCCATAGCACGAGCGATGGCAACCCGTTGCTGCTGGCCACCTGACAGTTGGTGCGGATAAGCATCCGCTTTGTCTGCCAAACCTACTTTACCTAACAACTGAAGGGCACGTCCGCGTGCTTCATCCTTGGATCGTTTCTGGACAGTCACTTGTCCCTCCATCACATTGCCGAGTGCAGTCATATGCGGAAAAAGATTATAGGATTGAAAGACCATGCCTGTTTTTTGACGTAACGCCAAAATGGACTTCTGCGGGATTTTCTTGTTTTCCGAGAAATTAATTTTAATATCGCTGAGTGATAAGCTTCCTTGATCAGGGACTTCAAGTAGATTAAAACAGCGTAAAAGCGTTGTTTTACCAGAGCCAGATGGGCCTATAATGACCAGAACCTTACCAAGTTCCATCCTGAGATCAAGACCCTTTAATACCTGCAGCTCACCGAAGGATTTATGCAAATTAAGTATTTCAATCATCATAGTCCCTCCTTTAGCTCGCAGAGAAACGACTCAGTCGTTTCTCCAAGTAATTTTGAAGTGCTGACAACACTGAGCAAAATAGTAAGTAGAACAACCCTGCTTCGCAGTAGATCAACAGTGGCTCATAGGTGGTGGAAGCAACCTGCTGTGCTGTTCTGAACATCTCCGTATAAGTAATAGTCGCTGCCAGAGAAGTGTCTTTGACCAAGCTAATAAAGGAATTCGATAACGGCGGTACAGAGACACGGGCAGCTTGTGGAAGAATAATGCGTCGAAGCGCTTGCGCACGAGTCATCCCAACGGAGAAGGCCGCTTCCCACTGACCTTTATGTATCGACAGGATAGCAGCACGTACAATTTCAGATGAATAAGCCCCAACACTAAGTGTAAACCCAATGGTCGCGGCTATAAATGGGTCTAGTACAATTCCAACTGCAGGCAAACCATAGAAAATAATAAATAATTGTACTAACAAAGGAGTTCCGCGAATGACCCATACATAAAAACGAGCGATTAGCATCGGTAGTACCCATGGGGAGAGACGAGCCAGTGCAGTCAAAATCGCTATTATCAGTCCCAGCACAAAGGATATCAATGCTAAAGGAATGGTAAAAGCCACCCCCGCTTTTAGCAGGGGTAGCAGTGAATCTAAAAAAATTTGTATTTTTCGGTCATCCATTTTCAGACATCCTTTTTAGCTCCAGGCTAGTTTAGCTTCTGAAACCTTGAATTATTTTGAAACGTCAGCACCAAAGTATTTCTCAGAAATCTTTAAATAAGTTCCATCGCTCTTCATTTCAATAATTGCATCACTAACTGCTTTTACCAAGTCGTCGTTTCCTTTTAGGAATACAGCGGCACTTTCCGAACCATTAGGAATCTCATCCACCACTTTAATTTTCACATCAGGCTTCTGCTTTTTCAGGTCCAGATAAGACAATCCATCATTTACCGTTGCATCAATGCGGCCTGAGGTCAGTAAATCCACCGCTTGATTGAAGCCGTCTACAGCAACGATTTCAGCGCCGTTCTCACGAGCGATTTCGGATAGATTACTGGTCAGAGATTGTCCTGATTTTTTACCCTTAAGATCCGCAAATGCTTTAATATCCTCATTGTTTTCACTCACAATCAATACCGCTTTAGATACGATGTATGGCTCAGAGAAATCATATTTCGCTTTACGCTCTTCATTAATGGATACTTCGTTAAAAATAACATCAAACCGCTTAGCGTCCAATCCGGCAAAGAGACCGTCCCACTGTGTCTCAGAAAATTCAGGGTCAGCACCGAGACGCTTTGCTACTTCCTCAGCAATTTCTACGTCAAAACCAGTCAGTTTTCCCGATGCATCGTGATACGTAAAGGGTGCATAGGTTCCTTCGGTTCCTATCCGTAATTTGCCGCTCGCTTTAACAGCTTCCAAGCTATTTTTCGCAGTTGCAGCAGTTCCGCCATTCGTTCCAGCTGAAGAGTTGTTGGAAGTATCGGTATTATCGGTATTCGAATTATTGCCGCACCCCGCTACAAACACCACGGTTAACACCAATAGAATAGTTAAACTGAGTTTTTTCATTATAGAATCCCCTCTCTTTACCCTTATATTGCCCATTCTTATAATAATTCTTCATAAGATCCTCTCTTTACATCTCAGAAAGTTATGGTATATTTATAAACAAATTAAATATGGACCTGTTATTTCACTAGGGGAGTCGGCCGACTGAGACGGAGCTTTATGCTTCGGACCCTTGGAACCTGATCTGGATCATACCAGCGGAGGGAAGTGGAGCAGAATTTTCATCCCATGCATTTTTTAGTGTTCCTATGCAGAATGAACTTTTTGACCCATTTGTTTCCCTCCGGAAATGAATGGGTCTTTATTTGTTTACTTTCAATTACAAAACTTAGGCATATGCTTCCGAAGCAAGTTTTGTACGAAGTTCCTCAAGTAGCTATGCTATACAAAACTTAGGCATATGCTTCCGAAGCAAGTTTTGTACGAAGTTCCTCAAGAAGCTATGCTATACAAAACTTTTAGGAGGTTCTATCATCACGACAATCCTATCCATTCAAGACTTAGCCTACTCTTTTCCTGAGTCTAAACAGCTCCCTGTATTTGCAAACTTAACCATGGATATTAAGCAAGGTGAGTTTGTCGCTGTTATCGGGGCTAGCGGATGCGGAAAAAGTACGCTTTTCAAAACCATAGCAGGCTTGCTAGAACCCACTCATGGAAAAATAATGATTCATTCGGGTCGGCCAGCGGCATCTAATCGCTTAGGTCAGATCGCATACATGCCGCAGCAGGATTTGCTATTACCGTGGAGAACGGTGCTCGACAACTGCCTTTTACCCTGGGAAATTAAGCCAAGGTCCACTAAACAACAGACAATTTCACACATTCGAGACCTGCTGTCACGCTTCGGTTTAGGTGATGTTGAGAAGGCATACCCTCATGAGCTATCCGGTGGTATGAAACAGCGGGTCGCATTTCTTCGCACGCTAGTGTCTGGCGGCGGTGGAAGTCTTATGCTGCTAGATGAACCGTTTGGAGCGCTCGACGCTATGACCAAACGTGAGATACACCGCTGGTTGTTAGAGCTTTGGGATGAACTGAATCAAACAGTGATGCTCATCACCCATGATCTCGAAGAAGCACTATTACTAAGCGATCGGATTTATTTAATGTCTGGAGGCGCACATAGCGAATTACAGGAGATCGTTGTTGATTTGCCGAGGCCAAGACATTACAAAATGAACTATGAACCCCGTTTTATAGCATTGCGGGAAGAGTTGGAGCGGAGACTGTATGCAGCCCATACCTTTTAAAAAACAACTAGACAATTATGGCCCCTTCATTTTACTAGTGTTGTTCGTTGTTGCGATCTGGGAATCTGCTGTTCGTCTTTACTGGATTCCAGCTTTTATCCTCCCTGCTCCTTCAGCAATAGGTATCGCATTGATCGAGCATAGGCAATTACTCGGACAGCATTTATTGGCAACGCTGCAGGAAATATTAGTAGGTTTTGTACTTTCGGTTATCTGTGGTGCATTGCTGGGTACTGGAATGTTCTTATTTCGACCGCTTGAAAAGGCCATCTATCCTTTCCTTATTATCAGTCAGACGATCCCATTAATTGCGCTATCTCCCATTTTTATTATGTGGTTCGGATATACGCTGTGGAGCAAAGTCGCTGTAGTTTTTCTAACTGCTTTTTTTCCAGTCGTTGTGAGTACATATGATGGGCTTCGTACAAGTGGTCAGGCATATAAGGATCTATTATTAACCTTTAGTGCAAACCGCTGGCAACTGCTTACAAAAACACAAATCCCGCTGGCGCTGCCCTCTTTTTTCTCAGGACTAAAGCTATCCATTGTGTACTGTGTAATTGGAGCAACCATCGGCGAATGGCTCGGCGGCAGCAAAGGGCTTGGTTACTTTAGCCGAAGAATGGCTGGGAATATGCAAAGTGACGAAATGTTCGCCGCAGTATTTCTGTTGTCCGCGCTCGGTGTAATGCTGTTTCTGATGATAGCTCTGCTAGAAGCATTATTTTTAAAGAAAAGAGGATCTAATCGATGAATACTTTAATCATTCAAAAAAAATGGCTTTTACCCTTATATCTCATCTGTTTTGTCCTAATCTTAAGCAGCTGCGGAAATACATCCAAAGTAAGTAATGCTTCAAATAGCGAAAACAAACAAACGCACAAGCTGACAATCATGCTCGATTGGTATCCCAACGCCGTTCACTCATTTTTATATGCGGCTGAGCAAAATGGTTATTTCCAAGAGGAAGGTCTGGATGTAGAGATCCAAATGCCGGCAGACACCAATGATGCACTAAAGCTTGTAGCAGCGAATCAAGTTGATTTAGCACTTAGTTATCAGCCTCAGGTGCTTATGGCACGTAGTGAAAAGATTCCAGTACGTTCGATTGCAGCGATTGTAAGGCATCCGCTTAATCATTTAATGGTGCCTCATTCCGGAGATATCCAAAGTCCTAAAGACCTTACAGGTAAACAAATTGGGTATTCTTCCATCCCACTTTATGAAGCCATGATTCGTACAATGATCCAGAGCGACGGGGGTGACCCCAACGCCAGTAAACTAATTGATGTAGGCTTCGACCTTATTCCAGCAATTGCGACCGGGCAGGTAGATGCCATTATGGGCGGGTTCATTAACCACGAACAATTAATTCTCGAAAAAGAAGGGCATCCCGTTCACTCGTTTAATCCCACAGACTTCGGAGTACCCGATTATTACGAGCTAGTCCTTGTCGCCAGTGAGCAAGGGGTACAAAATTCCGAGTCCTACTTCAAAAAGTTTCTAAGCGCCATTACAAAAGGACAACAATTTGTCCAGGAAAATCCGGAAAACGCGTTAAAGTTACTGCTTGCACACGAAGATGCGACCTCTCCACTAGATAAGGAAATAGAAGAAAAGAGCTTGCAGATTCTTCTGCCTCTAATGAATGCAGGTGACCAAAATTTTGGTTATCAAGAGCCAGCGTCTTGGGAAAAGGTACGACAGTGGCTATCCGACAATGATTTACTGTCTAACGACATCAAGGCAGAGGATGCTTTTATCAATCTTTAACCATTAGCTATTTGCTCATTAAACTTGAGGAGGAAATATCATGAGTTATCTATCCAAAGTACGGGAATCCAATCCACTGGTCCACAATATAACCAATATCGTCGTAGCCAACTTCTCAGCAAACGGGCTTTTGGCGCTCGGTGCCTCCCCCTTTATGGCGGATGCTCACGAAGAAGTGGTGGATATCGCCGCATTTTCAGCTGCAGTGGTACTAAATATCGGCACACTGAATGACTATGCCATTCAATCCATGGTGCTCGCAGGACAATCTGCGAATAAGCAAGGGGTTCCCTTAGTTCTTGATCCAGTAGGTGCGGGAGCAACTTCATATCGAACAGCTGTCACTCAAAAGCTAGTGAATGAGATGCAAATTACCGCACTACGTGGGAATGTGGCTGAAGTTGCCAATGTTATTGGTGAAAGCTGGTCTATTAAAGGGGTGGATGCAGGCGAAGGGGATGGCGATGTAGTCGTCTTAGCTGAGACTGCCGCGCGGAAGTTAGGTTGTGTAGTGATCATCACCGGAAAAGACGATGTTATCACCAATGGAGTTAACACCTACATTACTAGCAACGGTCACCCTATTCTAACGAAAGTAACGGGAACCGGATGTCTGCTCAGTGCAGTAGTCGGGGCATTTCTAGCGGTAAGTGAAGGGGCATCTCTTGCAGCCTCAGTGGAAGCCATCTCATTCTATGGAGTAGCTGCTGAGATTTCCGCTGAACTAACTACTGGCAAAGGTCCGGGGAGCTTTCAAATGGAGTTTCTCAATCAATTGAGTTTGGTCACACCTGAAACGTATAAAGATAAATCAATAATCAAGCAACTCAGATAACGACATACAAAGGAGTGAACGTAATCATGATATCCAAAGCTTTAACCATAGCCGGCTCGGATAGCGGCGGCGGAGCAGGGATTCAGGCAGATCTAAAAACCTTTCAAGAACTTGCTGTATACGGTATGTCCGCACTAACAGCTGTGACAGCCCAGAACACATTAGGTGTTCAAGGCGTATTTCCGTTATCACTGCAAGCTATTACTCAGCAGCTTGATTCCATTGGGCTTGATCTGAAGCCCGATGCTGTGAAGACAGGGATGCTTTTTAACAGTGACATCATTCGAGTCGTAGCAGAGAAGGTTCAGCAATACGGCTGGCGTAATCTTGTAGTTGATCCAGTCATGGTTGCTAAAGGCGGCTCTACGCTATTACAACAAGAAGCTGTCCAGTCCTTAATCAAACATCTTCTCCCGCTAGCCTTAGTGACGACGCCTAATATTCCAGAGGCTGAAATGATTACTAACATGAGCATCACTACAATCGACGATCGTAAAGAAGCGGCCACAATCATCCATGCCATGGGCTCTAGTTATGTAGTGCTAAAAGGTGGGCATGATACCGCAACTAAAGCTGTTGTAGATCTCCTATATGATGGTCACGAGTTCATCTTTATGGAGAGTGAACGAATTCAGACCAGGCACACACATGGTACAGGCTGTACTTATTCAGCAGCAGTTACTGCCGAGCTTGCTAAGGGTAAATCTGTTCCTGAAGCTATAAACATAGCAAAGGCTTTTATACAAGCAGCGATTGAAGACGAGCTGGGCATAGGGGTTGGACATGGTCCGACGAATCATTTTGCTTATCAGAATAGATTGCGAGGGATGAACCTTGAAGCGAATAGACAGTGATCAACTACGGGATTTATTAAAAATCTATTTCATTATGGGTAGCGTGAATTGTCAGATAGCCCCAGCCAAAGTACTAAAAGAAGCCGTCGCTGGAGGCATAACGATGTTTCAATTTCGTGAAAAAGGTACCGGGGCATTAACTGCTCAAGTTAAATTTAATTTAGGAAGACGGCTCCAAAAAATATGTCGTACTAACGGAGTTCCTTTTATCGTTAATGACGATATTGATCTAGCCATCGCCCTTGATGCGGACGGCATTCATGTAGGACAAGAGGACACCCCTGCCCTAGCGATTAGGCAACTGCTTGGAGAAGATAAGATCATTGGTGTGTCCGCTCATTCGCTCAGCGAAGCGCAGCAGGCCATAGCAGATGGAGCCGATTATCTAGGCATTGGACCTATTTATCCTACCTCTTCCAAAGACGATGCCCAAGCTGTTCGAGGCACATTAGTTATTGAGGAAATAAGAAACAGCGGCATTACGATTCCTTTGGTCGGTATAGGAGGCATCACGGAGCACAATGCAGCTCCGGTATTAGCTGCAGGTGCGGACGGTATCTCCGTGATCTCAGCGATTGCAGGCGCTGAAGACATCGCCTTAGCAGCCAGAGGATTTGTTCACGAAGTTAATTTAAGCGGGACATAAGCTCACTTAGCTCTTCTCCGCTCAAAGGACGCCACTGTCCTCGCTCCAAACCATCAATCGTTATATTCATAATTCTTATTCGCTCTAGTTTAAGTACTCTATATCCTAACTCCTTGCACATTCTGCGTATTTGCAGATTAAGGCCTTGAGTTAGGATAATTCTAAACTGACATTCCGCGATCCGAAAGACCTCGCAAGGTTTAGTTGTAACGCCAAGAATGTCCACACCACTAGACATTGCATTTACGAATTCTGGCGTTATCGGCTTGTCAACATGAACTACATACTCTTTTTCGTGTCCATTCTCGGAACGCATCATTTTGTTTACGATATCTCCATCGTTGGTTAACAGAATGAGGCCTTCCGAGTTTTTATCTAATCTCCCGATCGCAAAAATCCTTGAAGGATATCCTACAAAATCTATAATATTCCCTTCTACATTTGGGGCAGCTGTACAGGTGATACCGATCGGCTTGTTCAGAGCGAGATATACCGGCTCCCCTTTGCTGGTTGTTATGGGCTCTCCATCAATCCATACGATGTCTTCTGGCTCTATAAGAATATTTGCCTCACAGACGACGCCATTCACACTGATCCGGCCTGCAGCAATTAATCGTTTAATTTCCCTTCTGGAACAGAAGCCTGTTTCGCTTATATATTTATCAATTCTCACTAATGATCCTACTTTCCATCTGATACTGACACTTGCTTATATCCATAAAAAAACACCTGATTTTAACGATCAAAATCAGATGTTAACTTTCAGGAATAACCTAGTTTAAGGGAGCTATTTCGTGCTTCCACTTTTTTTCACGTTATTGCCCTTGCTTCCATTTGCATCTTTAGCGCCTGGACCCGTGGTTGGGGCACCTTTTGCAGGTTTAACTGGTTTTGCTGTTTTGTTCCAGCGTGTCCAGCCCTTACTCCCCGTACCTCTGCCCGTGCCGCCACCTTTACTTTTTGCACCCATCATATCACTCCGTCAGTCATTCAGAATTCGTATAGTTTATACACTTAACCTATCTTACCACACTCTTCTTGTTTCTGTTTAAGCATCTTTATTCATTTCATAAATACTAAAGGTATCTTCGTGTATTTCAATGGCAATTACGGTATCCTCTTTTTCGAAAAATTGCACATGCCCCAAACGCTTATCCTTCAACTCCACCCACCCTGAATCCCTTAATTTATTGAAATAGCTTTCAGGTGGATACATACCTAGTTCTCCCCCTATATTTTTCAATTCATACTTTACTCCTATTTTTATATTGGGGTTATTGGAAGTTGTCGTCACTTCGATTTCTTTAGCATTTATCGGAATAGGAATCCCCTCATTAATGGAAGACACTCCATACTCTTGTACTTCTTGAGTTGATGATGTGCATCCGCTATTGAATAGTATTAACGGTAATAATATAAAAGCTAATAAATATTTATACAAATATATCAGCTCCTTCCTAACTTATTTCACCAAATGCGTTCAATAAAAAACACCCCACCAAAGACTAAGCTTTGATGAGGTGTCTATTTCAGAACCGTTTTAGAGCCTGTATATCTTATTTAGGCTGAATATAACCTTCTGCTTTCAGAAGCTCAGCGATCAATACAGCCCCGCCAGCAGCTCCGCGCAAGGTGTTATGGGAGAGACCTACGAACTTGTAATCATAGATGGCATCTTCCCGAAGTCTGCCTGTTGATACGCCCATTCCGTTCTCGATATCACGATCCAGTTTGGTCTGAGGACGGTTCTCCTCTTCGAAATAGGTAATGAACTGTTTAGGTGCGCTAGGCAGCTCAAGCTCTTGAGGGCGTCCTTTGAAGCTATTCCAGAGGTTCAGAATCTCTTCTTTAGATGGTTTCTTCTCAAAAGAAACAAATACAGCAGCCATATGACCATCGGCTACAGGCACACGGATACACTGCGAAGTAATGGTTGGCGCTTCACTTTTTACGATGCCTTCCTCTTGAACACTTCCCCAGATCCGTAAAGGTTCCTGCTCGCTCTTCTCTTCCTCCCCACCAATATAAGGAATCACGTTGTCCAGCATTTCCGGCCAGTCAGCAA
Organism: Paenibacillus sp. FSL R5-0345; assembly: GCF_000758585.1. NCBI lineage: Bacteria > Bacillati > Bacillota > Bacilli > Caryophanales > Paenibacillaceae > Paenibacillus > Paenibacillus sp. FSL R5-0345. The sequence continues at coordinate 2,896,348 of NZ_CP009281.1, read as the reverse complement.
AAGTCTTACCTGCACCGGAAATCGCTTGGTAGGTTGTAACGACAACTTTAGAAGGGTTGAATTCTTTAAGTGCATGTAGTGCAGGCACATAACTTTGAATGGAGCAGTTAGGTTTAACAGCAATGAACCCGGTCTCTGTTCCCAAACGTTTTCTTTGCTGCGCTATAACCTCAAGATGCTCCGGGTTAATTTCAGGAATAACCATAGGCACGTCAGGTGTCCAGCGATGCGCTGAGTTATTAGAGATTACTGGAGTACCCGTACGAGCATAAGCCTCCTCGAGCGCTTTAATCTCCTCTTTCTTCATGTCTACTGCGCAAAAGATCAAATCCACGTCCGCAGCTACTTCTTCTACCTTAGAAGCATCTTGGACCATAATATTCTTCACGTTCTCAGGCATTGGTGTAGATAGCTTCCATCTGCCCTTGGCCGATTCTTCATACGTTTTCCCAGCAGATCTCGCACTGGCAGCAATCGCAGTTACTTCAAACCAAGGATGATTCTCTAGAAGGGCAATAAAACGCTGACCTACCATTCCTGTGCCGCCAACTATGCCGGCTCTTAGCTTTCTTGACATCAGAAAATACACTTCCTTTTGATTAACTGTCCTATTAGTGAATAATAGGCCGATAATTAATGATATACGGCTGGAGAACATTTGGCGAGTGTTAACATCAAAATAACATTAAAAAATTTAAGATATTCATTTAAACCAGCCTTTTTCCTTAAATCGAGTGATCGCTTCAATCCGATTCCCAACGTCTAGCTTATCAAGAATAACCGAAATGTAATTCCGTACTGTACCGGTGGTAATGTACAGCTCGCTGGCAATTTCTTTCGTATTTTTACCATCAGCGATCAGTCCGAGCACTTCCTTCTCCCGCTGAGTCAATGGATTCACTTCACCGCTGTAAGCTTCATCCATCAGCTCTGGTGCATACATACGTCTGCCTGCCATTACATTCCGGATAGAAAGGGCCAGCTCTTCACTAGGGCTGTCCTTCAGTAAATAAGCGTGAACCCCCGCCTTGAGCGCACGTTCGAAATATCCCGCCCGAGCAAAGGTCGTTAATATCATCGTTTTGCAGCCGCTATTCTTCAGGGCTTCTGCAGCGTCAAGACCGCTCATCGCCGGCATCTCAATATCCATAATACAGATATCCGGTTTAAGCTGCTGAACCATAGCTACAGCTTCTTCCCCATTGCTTGCTCGGCCTACGACCTTCATATCCTCTTCTAAGTCGAGTAAAGAAGCCAGCGCCCCAAGGAGCATTCGTTGATCCTCAGCGATTACAATTTTAATCATTATAGGATGACCTCCTGTTCCTGATGTTTGAATGCATTGGGTACTTTAATTACAATTGTAGTCCCGCTATCTCTCACGATGTCCATACAGCCATTTACGAATTCAAGACGCTCTCTCATGCCTTGCAGCCCATGACCTTTAAAATAAAGATCATTCCCAGGTATACCGGTCCCATCATCTTTCACTTTAATGACTAGATCCGTCCGTGAGGGTTTAATCAGAATAGAGCAAGACTTTGCCCCACTGTGCTTCACAACATTAGTGACAGCTTCCTTTATACACATGCTGAGGACATTCTCCGTAATCAATGAGGTGTTTGTTAGCTTCGGATTCCCCTCCAAAATAAAATCAATCTCAGCAGCTGCAAGAAACTGCTGAATATGAATAAGTTCATCTTCAAGCCGAATGCCTCGCATTCGCGTAACCATTTCCCGAACCTCTTTCAGCGCACTTCTCGCTGTCTGTCGTACATCATCAATCTCAGCTTTAGCTTGCGTAGGATTTGAATCAATTAGCTTCCCCGCCAAGTCACTCTTAAGACCAATTAAAGAGAGCTTCTGACCTAAAGTATCATGAAGATCCCGCGAAATCCGTTGGCGTTCTTCAATCTTAACGAGTTCGGAGATCCGCTTATTCGCATCTTCCAATTGATCTTGTAACTTACCTTGATTATTTCGGTTATAGGTACTAATTGGAAGTAGAATCACTGCAATCATACTTACAAGCACGAACGGAAGTTGACTAATAAACACTGAATTACGCGAAAGCAGCTCATAATTGATTGTAATGATAGTAGTTAACAGATGGATAGAATACAGCGTGAAGAAACCTACTCGATTCTGTATGTTCCCAATAAAAAAGGCTAGGAAAAGCGCAAAATACATATATCCGAACAAAAGCGTCATCGTTATAGATACTATAATTTGAACACTCGTCCAGAAATACACCAGCCAGCCTTTAGAAACAAAAGAAAGTACATAACATACAAAAAATACAGCAATCATCAAGATTCCCGAAACGACTTGATAGGTAGAGGAGGAGCGAAATATAAAATAAAACGGTAGAATGTAAAAAACGACCCATACATAAGGGGATAGACCTGTGCTTTTATGAAAAATATGATGCCACTTTTGCATGACCGCTCTCCTTTTTACCATACATTACTCTCCTTATTCTAGCACAAATTCAGTGAAAATCTGTTGATCCACTATCCTAAATAGAAAAAGATTAGAGCCACGAATGATTTCTCCGGCTCTAACCTTGCTCTGTACTCCTATTTTGTTCGAACCGATAGTTATTATTCGCCTTGGAGTCTAGTCTTATGAACTTGCAAGACTTCTGCTGCTACCTTAGGTTTGTTTAGTCTCGACTTCATCTGTTTAAAGCTGATAAAGCTCTTATTCTCTTCATCCCAAAGACGGAAGTGTAGAGCCTTCAGGCTAGAACTAAGTGTTATAGTCGTTGCTTTTTGCAATGGCGGCGTAGCATTATGTGCTTTTTCTAAATTATAGTTGGGTACCTTTGGACTTAAATGATGGACATGGTGGAACCCGATGTTCCCTGTAATCCATTGCAATAGCTTAGGTAGCTTGTAATATGAGCTTCCCTCTACTGCAGCCATAACATAACTCCACTCCGATTCATTCTCGAAGTAAGAATCCTCGAACTGATGCTGCACATAGAACAACCATATTCCGAGAAAGCCGGATACAAAAGCTATTGGCAATTGCACCATGATAAAGGCTTGCCAGCCGATCGCCCAAATAAGCAAAGCATAGAGCGCTGCAATAGATACATTTGTTAAATAAGTATTCATCCGTTCTTTACGTCTAGCGCCTTTAGCATTAAAGCGATACTGAATCATAAACACAGCAATAGGTCCAATTCCGAACATCACGATCGGATTACGGTAAATCCGGTAATACAGGCGTTTCCAGAATGAAGCTGCTTCATATTCGTCGACAGTCATAATCCATATATCACCGATCCCTCTTTTATCGAGGTTGCTGGAGCTGGCGTGATGAATGGAATGACTATGCTTCCACTGCCGATAGGGAACAAGCGTTAATACACCTGTGATCGTTCCGATAATGTCATTCGCTCTACGATTCTTAAAGAACGAACCATGTGTACAGTCATGGAAAATAATAAAAGTTCGAATTACAAATCCTGCTGCAGGAATGGCCAACAAAAGAGTAAGCCAGTAGGAAACGGATAAAGAGAAATAAGCTCCGCCCCATAACAGCACAAGTGGCCCTAAAGTATTAATGAGCTGTCTTATGCTCGCATTGCGGTCGTTTTTTTCGTAAGGGGCTACACTCTTTTTAAGACTGGAGAGCTGTGATGTCTGTTTTGTAGTCATCTTTTATCGTTTCCTCCTTGATGTGTCTGGCTAAGGATCTTTTCATCTAATCTCAGTATAGAAGATAAAGTGTCATCCTATAAGTCATAAACATCAAGTGAAGAGTATGATAAATGTCATACTTATGCCCTGAATTTCCCCCTTTTACTATATATCCATGTGCTTTTTCGTTAATTAACTTGCCTCGTATGCTCTTCTCGATATTCCGTAGGTGTCTGACCACTAGCTTTCTTAAAGACCTGAGTAAAATATCTTGGGTCCTGATAACCAACAAGCGGAGCAATTTGATACACCTTTACATTACTGCTCTGCAAAATATATTTCGCCTTCTCCATTCGACAGTGAGTCACATACTCCAAGAAGGTATAGCCTGTGAGTTGTTTGAATAAAGTACAAAAATGACTGACACTAAGATCGGCAAGCTCCGATACTTCTTCAATACTTAAATCCATATGGTAATTACTCTCGATGTAACGTTTCGTCTTCTCGATGGCGCTGCGTGTGTCATCTCGATTCACGGGTTTACTTCCTTGATCCAATCGCTCCACAAATTCTTCCTTCAGAGCAGATATCATTTCACTCAAGGTACCGAAATGGTGCAGCTTGCTTAGTAATCCATGTAAAGACCAATCCGAGTTTAGATTCAAATGTTCAAAATGCCTGTATAGCACAACAACCAACTCCACAAGAAGACGTTCTGCAATCTCTTTAGGAATGACTTGTGATTCAATATATAGTGCCATATCATCGAACAAAGATGACATTCGGTTTCTATTTAAAGTACGAATGCTCTCTATCAGGGAGGTCTCCAGCTCTTTAGGATACTTTACTTCTTTATTGCCTGGAAATGTTGTTTCCTCATCTATAAACACCCCGGCAAGACCAGAATAGAAACGTTGATACAAAGCCTTCGCAGCCAAAGGATATACCGTACTTAATTGATCAATACCTTGTGTACAGCGACTGATTCCTACAGAGCAGCTTAGCTTGGAGTACCTTTTGATCCCAGAAATCAATTGTTCACCAAGTTCTCTTCTACTCGCACTTAAAGATCCAGGAAAGAGCAAAACCCACTCTCCGTTATGAAAAGGGAAGACCGTAAGCACGCCATGCTCCAGCGACCACTCTTCAACAATATTACGGATTGCAAACAGCCACAGTCGTTTTTCTTCCACACTCCACTGCCCGGTAAGCACAGAATAATCATCCAATTGAACAACCGCCATAAAATATCCGCTCTCAAGTTCACTGTTCTCCAGCCATTTCAGGTGCTCCAGCGGCCTTGCATTTCCCAAAGTGATTTCAGCAAACATCCGTTCACGAGCGAGCACAGACAGCATCTGCACGGAATGAATCATCTGATCGTTCTCTTTTTGCTCATCCAGCCTCGTTTTCGCTCGGTGCAGCATTTCAACCAGTTCGTCATGATCGATGGGTTTCAGTAAATAATCAAAGGCTCCTTGACGCAAAGCTTCTCTCGCATATTCGAACTCCCCATACCCACTTATAAAAATAAATACCAGCTTAGAATTCCTTGGTAATACTTCCTTCATCAAAGTGATGCCGTCAATCACAGGCATGCGGATATCACTGATTATAATATGCGGCGTAATTTCATCTATTAGGCGGAGGGCTAATTCTCCATTTCGAGCCTCTCCCACAATCTCCATCTGCAGATCATCCCATGGAATAGCCACCTTAAGACTACGAAGAATAATCGGCTCATCATCTACGAGAAGTACTTTATATTTCTCTTGCATCTCATCCATTTCAGCACCTCCATGCTTATTGAACATTTGAGCTTTGGATCAGATTCCAGTATTGCATCGATGATCCCTGCACTTGCTTTAAGGCTTGATCCGCAGACATTTCTTCGTTAATCATTTTTTCGATGACACTTAGGAACGTTTTCTTAACCTCAGGTGATAACACGTTATCGTAAGGCACAAAGCTTTTACGGTTCTCTTCCATCATATCCATCACTTGCGCGAATACCGGACCGGTCTTCTCCGGATCAAAAGCAATACGAATAGACGGAATTCTTAGTCCCTCATATACAATTCGAGTCTGAATTTCCTGTGTGTAAAAAGCCTTCAAAAGATCCAAAGCGGCATCCCGTTTAGCTCCATTTAATTCGGACGAAAGACCAATGCCTATGGTGTAGCCTCCCGCAATTGAAGGCTCCTCGCCTTGCTTCAAGGCAGGAAATGGAATAACACCTACCTCATTCTGAAAATCAGCTGGAGCCGCACTACCAGAAAATAAATTGATATCCCAGTTCCCGTTTAAATACATCGCAGCCTTGCCGCTTGTAAACAAACCGACTGCATTTTCTGTCGAAAGATCATTAGACAGGGGACTAAAAGCACCCTCTTTTATCCATTGATCCAAATGCTCAAACGCTTTTAAATAGGACTCATTCTGAAAGCTGGCTTGATCTTCACCTGTGATCAGCTTCTGGATCAATTCGGAGCCAGCATAACGATCCATTAAATAATGTGCAAAAATCCCGGCAGGCCAACGATCCTCGTTCCCGAGTGCAAACGGAATGTATCCTCCGTCTTTGAGCTTCAGTATGACATTATCGAGTTCTTGAAGCGTTGTAGGCGCCTCGAGACCAAGTTTGTTGAATATAGTTTTATTGAAGTATAGCGGTTCAGCATTCCCTTCGATGGGCAATCCATAAATATGGTTATTAAAGGTCCAAAGATGCAGATCCTTAAATTGATTGGATAGACCGTTCTCTCGGACAAAATCAGTCAGATCAACCAGGCGATTAGAACGCACATATGGTTCTATTTCGGCTCCGCCAAATAAGACAAACATATCAGGTGGCGTGCCTGTAACCATCTCGCTTTTCAGCTTTTGCTCACGGTGTATCGTCTGGTCAAGTCCTTCAAAATTAACCTTCACATTCGGATGTGCAATTTGGTATTTATCCACAATCTCTTCAAAGATAGCCAGCAGTGGCCGATCATGCTCTTTGATCCAGAAATGACGGAAAGTCAGCGTTATTTTTTCTGGTGAATTATCTTCAATCGGTTCGTGATCTACTAAAGTAATAAATAAAACCGCGCCAGTTATCAGCACTAGATAAATCCACATCCAGCCCCACTTCAACACCCATTTCATGTCAATCTCCCCCTATTTCCATCTGATGATCGATTATGGCAGTATTTTTGGAATTCGGATTCGAATCGTCGAACCAAATCCAGGGGAAGAACACACAAGTAAGCCGTATGGGCTGCCAAATCGGATATTCAGGCGTTCATGTACATTCTTAAGCCCTACACCGCTATCACTATATTTTTTATGTCCGCTTCCCTCGTTATCCCATAGATTCATCATTTTCGCTAAGTCGAATCCCGGGCCGTTATCTTTTACGATAATGATCATATCCGTACCCATTTCATAGGCTGTGATTTCAATGATTCCAGGGTCCTCCATCGGCTCAATCGCATGATACAATGCATTCTCTACAATGGGCTGAACGATCAGCTTTTGAGTCATAAACGTTCTAAGACCTTCCGAAAGATTTATAATGTATGAGAATTTATCTTCAAAACGGAACTTCTGAATATCCAGATAATGGCGAACATGCTCGAACTCCATTTGCAGCGGTATCAGCTCTTGATTCTGACTAATACTGATTCGCAGCAGCTTGCCGAGTGAAATGACCATTTTACTAATGTCTTTATTACCTTGCAGCACGGCCATCGAATTAATCGATTCTAGTGAATTATAAATAAAATGAGGATTAATTTGCGCCATTAATGCCTTCATTTCCGCTTCCTTTTTGCGGCCCTGCTCCGTCTGCACCTGCACAATCAACTCGTTGATCTGTGTACTCATCCGGTTAAAACCATCAATCAACAAATCACTTTCATCGTCCGCACGGTATCGTGTAGTGATAGGTGTAAAAATCCCCTGCTTCACCCGCTTCATCCCGTTGACCGCGCTGTTAATGCTATAAACGAGTCTTCTTACAAAATATCGGTCAAATAAAATAGCGGATAACAATGAAACCGTACCCAAAATAATCGCAATGTTACGAATCGATATAGATTCCGAAGAGATTAGATTCATCGGTGTAATCGCTGCCAAATACCAGTCTTTATTATGTGAAGGAAGGAAAGTGATGAGTGATTTTTCCCCCTGATAGTTGTCGATGTAATAGTTTTGTTCCTTGGCATAATCATTTTCTAAAAAAGGGAACTCGGTGCGCTGCCCAATATGTTCACCCGATTTGTTAAAAACGATATTCCCTATCTTGTTCACTAGTAAAATATCACCCTTCTTCAGAGTTGCTGCTTCCCAAAAAATCTGATCCAGTAAATCAGGTTTAACATTAACGACCAAATAGCCTATATCTTCAAGAGAATAATAATCTTTAATCACTCTGGCTTGTACTAGTACCGGGTGACCGGATAATGCCGAACCATTCTCACCGGGGCCAGACCATACAGGGCGCCCCTCGGCGCTTTCCATCGCATTAAACCAACTCTGCTTCTTCATCTCCTCAAAAGACATCGGCGCATTGTATTGATAAAGCAGCCGATCTTTACTATATAAACTAAATGAAGTAATCATCGGATGATTAATGAGTAAATTGTTGAGTTCCTGTTTGCGGTCATAGGTGAGCACAAAGTTAGTCTGCTTAAGCGATTGTTGAATAACCGGTTGTGTGATCGCAGCATTTGTGATCGAGGAGATTTCACTAAGTGCGAATTTGAGCTTTCGATCTGTTTCAAGCAATGAAACCCAGTAGAAATTACTTGATTTTTTCTCCATAGCGTTAGAGAAATTAACGTATGTTACGATCCCCATTAGTATCACCGGAATAAAGACGAGAAGAATAATAGCGAACAAGATTTTACGGCGGAGCTTCATGGTATTCCCCTTCCCCCAGCTGTCTCTGTCCTCTAGTATTCTTCACGAAACCGCCTATTCCCTTGTAAAGACAAAAAGTAAGATCAGCTCTTGATAGCTCCTGAAGTAAGACCCGCAATCACCCAGCGACTAAACAACAGGAATACGATCAGCAGTGGCAAGGTTGCCGTGAATGTAGCTGACATGATCATTCCATAATCGAGACCGTCGCGATTGGAGAATAACTGCTGGAGCGCGATTTGTATTGTAAAGTGTTCTTGATTCTTCAACACGACCAAAGGCCAGAAGAAGTCATTCCATACGGTCATAAAATTCAGTATGCCTAGTGTAGCCATCGCAGGAGTGATAACTGGAATGGCGATGTTCCAAAAAATCCGGAAATGTCCGCCGCCATCAATCCGTCCAGCTTCGATCAGTTCCGTATGTACAGCTGTAGAAATATACTGCCGCATCCAAAAGATTCCGAAGGCATTAACCATAGCTGGTACAATCAGCGCCTTGAAAGAGTCGATCCAGTGGAGCTTGGCCATAATTACATAAGTAGGTAACACACCAAGCTGCTGCGGTACAAATAGAGTGGCAATTACAAAGTAAAACAGAATATTTTTAAACGGGAATTCATATTTAGCAAAAGCATAACCAGCAAGTGTACAGAAAAACACGACCGATATAGTTACCATCGACGAGACGAATAATGAGTTTCCTAGTGCTTGAAAGAAATCTGTTTTATCCAGTACCCGCTGGAAATTGTCAAAAAACTGGTTCCCAACCGTAAGCAAAGGAGGTACATGGAATACTGCGCCCCTATCATTTGTGCCAACTACAAACATCCAGTAAAAAGGAAAGATGGACACGAGCGCACCAAGAATCAGAATGAGATAAAATAAAGCTTTGCCGAAAATCCCAAGATCATCCGGATCTTTTTTTAATAGACGCACAGTACTCACGCTTTACCCCCTCCTGTATCTCCACCCATGCGGCTTGAAACCAGCATATTAAGGACAGAGAATATAATCGTGACCACAAACAGCAGAACTGCCGTAGCCGCCGCCGTACCGAAGAATCCATTGCGGAATGCCTCACTGTACAAATAAGTAACCATAGTAATACCTTCCTGACGAGTAGATCCCGTACCTGATTGGCCCAGGAATACATAAGGCTCAGTAAACAACTGCAACGCACCTATGGTCGACAGTAAAGTGACGAATACGATAAAAGGTTTCAGGAGTGGCATTGTAATGAAGGTGAATTGTTGTCTTCTGTTCGCCCCATCAATTCGAGCCGCTTCATATAAATCTGTAGGAATACTTTGAAGCCCTGATAGAAAAATAATGGCATTGTACCCTGTCCAGCGCCACATCACCATGGTTGAGATCGCAATTTTTACTCCCCACCAGCCAGAGTTGAAGGCCATACTATCAAGCCCTAGTCCGTTAAGTATCCAGTTGATCATTCCGTTGTTCCCAAACAACGTACTAAACACCAGGGTAACTGCAACGATAGACGTAATATTCGGCATGAAAAAGAGTACCCGGAATGTTTTCTTAAACCGAGTCATTCCGGAATTCAACAAAACGGCAATCAAAAGCGCCAATAGAATCTGCGGAACCGTTCCGATCAGCCCCATTATTAAGGTGTTGCTAAAAGAAATCCAAAAGGTAGGATCACTTGTGACCAGTTCATAGTTTTTCATCCCTACGAATTTCATAGGGTTCAAGGCATCCCATTTAAAGAATGAGAGGTAGATCGTAAAGAAGATCGGATATAGTCCAAATATCAAGAACAGAATAAAAAAAGGAGAAATGAAAGTATACGCAGTGATGCGGCTCCTTCTTTGTTCAGTTAAAAACGGGCGTTTGCTCTCGGCATGCGGACTCGAGATAACAGGTTGTGCCATGTCACACCTCCAGGTAATCGAACGTATCAAGCAAAAACGTCTTCGGCGTCCTTATAAGGACGGTAAACGTTTAGTCCGAATTCACAGAGAATGCTGTTCTCCATGAATCCGGACCTTTCAGGCATTGCACTCTTTCTGTTGGAAGTCTTAGCTGCGTTCAGCCAGTTTCTTCGCTTGTTTAACAGCTTCACCCCACTCTTTGGCCGGATCAGCCTTTTTCTCCAACACGTTTTTCAGTGCATTTTTGAAGAAGGTATCGGTTTGGTCATGAAGTGGACCGTAGTACACAGGTTTTACACGATTAGCCGCTTTACCAAATTCAACTGCGGTTTGTTGACCACCGAAGAATTCATCCTTGAAATCTACGAATGCAGGATCTTCGTACAGGGCAGGAATGGAAGGCATCAGCCCTTTTGTCTTGAAAGATTCCAGTTGATTATCCTTGTTATCCATCCAAGCGATGAAATCATAAGCTTCTTTCGAGTGTTTGCCCTCTTTAGGCAGTGTCAGGAACGAACCACCCCAGTTACCGGCACCTTCAGGAAGCTGGGCGATTTTCCATTTTCCAGTAGTATCTGGAGCATTACTCTTAACATTTCCCGCCATCCAAGCCGGTCCCATGACGACTGCAAAAGATCCATCGTTCATTCCTTGGCCCCATTCTGGAGACCAAAGCATTAGATTGCTGATCCAACCTTCTTGGATACCTTTAACCGTAAAATCATAAGCTTTGCGAACTTGCAGGTTGGTGTCTCCGATAAAGCTGCCATCCGCTTTGCTGAAGTAGATTTCATCCGCGGATTGGTCACGCAATGCGTTAAAGGTAAGATCTGTAAGATCTACAAAAGGCTTACCTGTCTTTTCTTTAAATGTTTTGGCTACAGCAGCGAACTTGTCCCATGTATCAATGGCTCCGCCGAATCCTTCCGGGTCACTTGGTAATCCTGCTGCTTCCGCCAAATCTGTTCTGTAATAAACAACGGTCGGACCGATATCTGTAGGTAAACCCAACTGGAAGCTGCCATCTACGGAAGAGGCTTGTTTCCATTTCCAATCCAAATAGTTCGCTTGAATATCTTTAGCACCAAGATCATTCAGGTTATAGAATTTATCCTGTGCATTGATAAAACGCTCCATGAAACCGATTTCAAGTTGGAAAATATCAGGTGCTCCCGATCCAGCAGACAATGCAGTGGTCAAATTATTATGATGAGCCGTTTGGTCACCCGTATTTTGAACCTTGATCGTAACGTTAGGATGTTCCTTCGTGTACTCCTTCGCTAGATCCTCATAGTTCACGTTTCCGAGTGTCCAGAAAGAGAGTTCGATTTTCTCAGCAGGCTCAGTACCCTCATCTTTTGTTGGTTCACTTGTGCTTGCTGCGTTGTTACCTGTATTTTTACTTGATGCGTTGTTCTCGGCGTTGTTGCCTCCGCATGCTGCCAGTGAACCTACGAGCATGATAGCGACTAACGAAAGCGCCAAGTGTTTTACTTTATTCATTCCCCTGTACCCCTTTCAAAGGTTTCTCTTACAAGATTTAGTCTACAGGGTTTATATTCTTTTTTTGAGGAGGCAAACTTCCGATTTATGGTGGAAATACTTCTGATTCAATAAAAAAAGCCCTCATAAGAGGACTCAAAGTTCATTACCATCAAATTTGTTTTCCCCACCAGGGTAGGACATTGTTAAGAGACTACGAATGTGTCCGCTACAGCTAACAAACCACATCCAATAGAATGTGGTCTTAACATTTACTTCGTATCTTTGACCTCAGGTCCTCCTTAAATAAATATTTCATACAGACCTATGCCTACTAATAACAATCCACCGATAAGATCAGAATGTTTGCCTAGCCAAGTTTTGGACATTCGATTCCCGATTTTCATTCCGGCAGCAACAGTAATAAATGAAAAGGCACCTACTGAGATCGCTGTGAATGTTGCGTTCACGCCGCTGATCCCTGCTCCAAAGCCTGTAGCAATACAATTGATAGCCAGCGCCACACCCAACCACACCGATTCTTGCCATCTTAAAACATGACGATAGCCAGTATCTGTAGAAGATGTGCTGAGGACGTTGCTCTCTATATCCATGCTTACACTTGAAGTTGGCTTCTTATACACCGCTCTAATGCTCCAGATTCCCATAAACAGAATCAAGCAGCCACCGATGGCATTTCCGTTCGCTTCAGAAAAATATTCTGAAACATACTCACCTGAGGTTATTGAGATATATGTAGCCAGCATCGACAGAATAGCAATGATCAGATTTGAAAATGGGGTAATTCTTGTGGACCGTGCGCCAAAGGAAACGCCTATTCCTAAGTTATCCAAATTTGAAGCCAGACCAATAATAATGATGGAAAGCCAGTGCATATTTAAACCCCCTTAGTACAGTCATAACTATGTTATGTCTGCAGTGGGCGCATAGAATTTTGTCCAAATATGTTGCTCATAAATTGTTCATTATCATCACTTATATTGGATTTCTCTTGCTTCCACAGGTATACTATTTTTATTTCTAACTTCATTACATGATCAAAAGGAGTTTAATATCTATGCCGATTAACCGCCCGCTGTTTACAGACAGTGATTTCCAAGAAGCCGTTGACCGAAAATTACCTGTCCGAGTCTTTCAGGACGATCATTTGGTGAATTCAGGAGCAACCGTTGTCCGCTTCACTGATTTCGATGTCGTTATTCAGTCCAGAGTTAGTGATCTGACTTACTACTCCCGTAAGAGCTGCCAATTTTTTGAGGTTAGACCCTAAAAAAAAAATCCGGAATGCAGTGACCCTAAGATCACTGCATTCCGGATTTTTTCAACAGGCATATGTAGTAGCTTTTACTTAATGATTCTGTATTTGCCATACACTTTCATTTTCTCATCTAAGACTTCCTGAAAACTCTGCTTCTTCTTATTAGATCTCTCTTGCTTAGGATTGACCACGGGCTGAGGTCTAAAAAACTGATGATTGTAAGCCATAAGATTATGTACCATCACATTCATTGAATTCCAACCTCCTTAGGTAATCATTTCCTGAGTTACTCGGAGTAACCACTACTACTTATTAAAAGTTAATTACCCAGCAACATATAGACCGAAACAAGTTTATCACATGATCATATGAAAACAACCTCCAAGCTGTATAAAACAGCTGGAGGTTGTTAAATTCCTACTCATTTTCTCAACGCTGTGAAGGAAATCTAGCGTTCCCATTCCCTTTATTACTATGATCAACTTGACCTCTCATCAGTTCAAGCAAATATTCGGGATCAGAGTTCATATCTAACATTTTCAACGCATTTTTTGGAGCAAACCCTTCACTTACACTATGAGAGATCATGGCTAGCAGCGGATTAAAATAACCTCTAATATTCAGCAGTCCAATAGGCTTCTGATGAATCCCAATCTGCATCCAGCATAGGATCTCAAATAACTCATCAAAGGTTCCAAGACCACCCGGCAGGGCAATAAATGCATCGGCCATACCGCTCATTATCGCCTTACGTTCATGCATACTAGAAACCTCAATCAATTTCGTCAGCCCAGAATGCCTGATTTCATCTTTAAAAAGATCCACGGGCATGATACCGACGACTTCACCACCATTTGCCAACACTCCGTCCGCCACCTGTCCCATAAGGCCATTTCTTGAACCTCCGTAAACCAGCCTACATCCTTGTGCAGCTATATGATAACCCAATTCTCTAGCCATTTCCGTATATTCTGAGTTAAGACCTGGATTCGATCCGGCGAACACACATACTGTAAATGCCATACCTATCACTCCAGACTGGTTATTATGGTTCAATACAGATTAATTCACTTATTGTACATCAATAAATTAAATAAAGTGTTAAATGAAAGTCATCTTTTTGTATGTAACGTTAATTGGTACAGTGTACTATTCCACTCAGCAGTAACACCTAGTGCCTTAGCCAAAGCTGCCGCTGGAACAAGTGAAGTATAACTTACTTTAATGGCTCCCTCTTCTTTAAAAGTGATTTTCTTCCCTTCTTTCGAGAGCGTCATTTCTCCCTCCCATGAGAGTGTGTAGCCAAGACTTTCCGCTACTTCCCTAATCGGTACTTTTACACTTCCATCTATAAAAATAGCAGACTGTACGGAGTCGATTTTCTTCCCATCAACAATTACCGTAACAGGTTTCAAAATAGGAGATAAAGTAAAAGGACGTGAATCAACAGCGCTTATTCCGAGTTGTCCAAACATATTCGTCCCCCAAGCCACGGCAGTTCCATCCTTCAAGACTGCATACTTACTATTCTCACCGCTAACAAAAGAAACCGGATTGCTCAAGCCTTTAATTTGCTTTGGCTGAGTGAAGACCCATTTGCTGTCGGTTACATTATTAGTACTCCATGTCCACACGGTACCATCTTTCTTAACCGCTGCAAAGCCGCCTAAATCCAGCGTAAGTTTAGATATCTGCTTTAAGGTTGTGATCTTTTGTAGGCCGTGCATCAAGGTACCAGCTTCCCATACCCAGTATTCTCCTTTTTTATTAGCAACAAGATTGAATCCATTTTTCGTCTGAACGGATACAATATTCGAAAGACCTGGCATCTTTTTCATCGTAATTTCATTATAATTATTGCTGTCAATCGTTCCCCAGACGCTTCCACTTTCGGTTAAAGCCAGTATGCTGCGATCACTCATTGAAACGGACTTCACATGGTATAAATCCTTAACTGCGATCGGTTTCTTCACCGCTTGTGTATTCTCTATTTGCGGGTTAGCGCTCCAAGTCCACAGGGTACCGTTAGTTCGAATCTCGGCCTGATAAATACTGTTCCCGATCCACTTCACCTCACTTAAGCCCTGCACCTTCGTGGCAGCAGGCAGCTCTGTGTACCCTACATTAGAAGCGTCTGGAGGACTCCACTGGAGTACGCTCCCATCCTTTTTTAAAGCTAAAGTATTGTATAGTCCTGAGGTTACACTAACTACATCCGTCATCCCCGAGATCACCTGAGGCAGCATAACCCTATGTTGTTTGGAGCTTGCCCCATTTCCAGCTTCCGCTGCACTCTTGTCCTGATAATCTCCCCAAGCCGTAACCGTTCCATCTTCCTTCAACGCTACAAAATAAGCCCCACCGATCTCTAGCTGCTTCGTATGTTCAAGCGCTGCTATACTGTGTGGAGTAATCGTCCATCCCTCTGGTCCTGCTGTTCCATTCGCAAACTGTCCAAACATATTACTTCCCCAGGCCCAAACGGTTCCGTCCTTTCCTAATGCAAAGGAGCTGCCACCCCAAAAACCAGGCGCAGCAACAATTTCCTTAATTCCGCTCAGCTTAGCAGATGATGGAGCTGCATTCGCTTGTGGAACTGACACTGTAGCCATTAAAGCAGAACAAACAACCAAACTAAACAGTCGTATCTTCCTTGCAAATAAGTTCATCTTGTTTTTCCCTTCTTATGATATTATTGTAATTATTATTCATCTTACACTAAGACGGTATAAAGCTGTTCAAAGTTGTATTATTTTTAAATCCCGGGATTCAGATTGCTTTGATTTATGTTATAATTACGCTGCTTTAGATCTAGTCTTTTCAATCGCAATACCGGAACCAAATGATTATGGAGGGAAGTTATGCTTAAATTTATTGGTGTTTTACTGCTCTTCAGATTAGTGGGCAACCCTTTTCTGGCTATATTCATCCTGCTTCTTATCTTATATTTCTTGGATCGACGATATGTGGGCATCTTCCCCAGTATTACAAAGCCCTTCAAAAGAATGCGTCAAATTTCCAAGCTGCGTACAACCATTTCTTTGAATCCTAATGATGTCTCATCCAAATTTGATTTAGCTCGGAGTTTGGCTGAACGTAAAAAATACAGGGAATCAAAGGATCTCCTACTCCAAATCGAGGACCGTTATGAACAATCTGCTGAATATTGGGTAGAGCTTGGACATGTGAATCTAAAGCTGGGCGCTTTGGAGGAAGGCGAGGCACAGATGCTTCGAGGTCTGGAGATCAACAGTAAGGCCCGATATGGACAGCCTTATCTTTGGTTAGCTGAAACTTTTCGCCATACGGATCATGATAAAGCATTACATTACGTTACTCAGTATCAAGAAATCCAGTCTTCTTCCTCTGAGGCGTATTATCTAGCCGGCTCTATGTATAAAGCACTTGGCAGATCAGAAGATGCGAAACGAGCGTTCGAAGAATCCACCGCTGTTTATCGTTCACTGCCGAAATATAAAAAACGGCAAGAACGCGGTTGGGCGTTACGCAGCTTTTTCGCCAAGATGAAATAAACTTTAAAGGCTTCTTAACCTAAAAATACGGAAACCATTTCTAATGACCAGAAATGATTTCCGTTTTTTTTATAATCTATTTGAAATTAGACGGTGTATTGATGTTATTCGTTATTTCGTTACTAATTTCCAGAGTGATAATGCCGACTCCGGATTCCAGTTATTATCACCATAACTTCTAAATGTCACTCGAGCTTCATAAAGGTTACCCTTGTATTCAACTTTTGTTCCAACAATATACAACCCGGATGCATTCCAAGCTGCTACATCTGGTAATACGGGTTTCACAAGGGTTGTGACTGTATACAAAGAGCTCTTGTCTGAAATATTACCAGCAGCGTCCACAGCTCTCACATAATAATTGTACGTAGTGGAAGCTTGTACCGTTAAATCCGTATAGGAAGTTTCCTTGGTTTGGGTCAGTTTAACACCATCCCGATATACAACATAATGATCAACACCTACATTATCTCGGGCGACGTTCCACATTAGATTAACACTATTGTGTTTCACTGACATGGTATGCAGCCCCTCAACCATCGAAGGCTTCACAGTATCTGCTGTTTCCACTGGAGGGATAACCTCTTCCGGGTTTGGTGTGCTAACAACAATAATATTACTTGAGCCTGACGTGTTTCCTGCACGATCCACAGCTACGATGTAATATGTATAGATTTTGCCGGATCCTACAGTTATGTCTTTATAGCTCGTTGTTGAGGAAATACCAACTTGTTTCGCATTACCAATGTTCTCACCGCGGTAAATCAAGTAATGATCTACGCCTACGTTATCTGTTGCAGCATCCCACATAAGGTCTACAGTGCTCGATTCTACACTCATCGTGTGTAACCCTGTTACCGTCGACGGCTTCTCTGTATCTGGTTGTACCCCAGGTCCTAAATCACCGTTTTTTAGATTCACATCAATCACTTGGTAGAAGGCATTTGCTGTATCATCAATATCCCACACAGCCAAAATAACATGATATCCACTGCGGTCAGTTGGGACATTTACTTTATGTGTCACAGAACGCTCAGGCTGTTTACCGCCATTCTCAAAAGTTCCAATAAGCTCTAAGTCAGAACGTTTAATCGGTGCATTAGGATTCCAACCTTTTTTCGTAATATAGTAATGCCATTTTGTTGTTCTATGTTGTGCTGTAATATACCAAGTGATGTCATTTAATCCGCCAACCATATCATGTTTAATCCAGCGATCACTTGTTTGTTGATCCAGAATTCCTCCGAACATGCCACCCGCTGATGCTATCTTCCCGTCCGCAGGACCCGCCAATGGGAAGCCTTTTGGCGCCTCTAGACTCTGTGGCTCATATTGAACAGAACCCACATTATTCGCTGCACCAAGCTTCGCACGACTTGCAGGTTCGGATACATAACCGTGTCCAAATGCTTTATCGGTATCGATAATAAGTCCAACTCCGGCAATAACCCCAGCTGTAATTATAATTGGAGCAGCCTTTTTTGCGATACTGCTGGTCTTCATGTTTACTTTCATCATTCATCATCTCGCTTTCTAGTTGTAATTTGGAGACTTTGAAAACGAATCCAGAGTTATTATAATTTTCTGAAAACATAATAACAATAACCTAAAGAACCAGACAACAATGGATAAAAGACCCATGACAATTGAACAGATTAGTAGTTCTCCCCGCTAATAATGCCCCATCGAAGCGATTCATTCTACTCAAATAAAAAGCCAGTCACCGATTCATTGATCGGTGACTGGCTGCAAAAAACAACTTGTTATGACTTCTGATTTTCATAAATGGGATATAGTCCCCATTTACATATTTAAATCCTGTTTGTTAGCTTCTCCGCTCTCTTTAACTGAGAATGGCCACCAATTTCCTCGGCCAAAGATCCGTACCATAACAGGGACAAAGAATGGCAAGAATATTAGAGCATACAGGGCCAATCCCACGAGCACTACTGTTGCAATCTGCATCATCGACAGTACCCCTGAAGGATACATCGAAGCGAAGGTCCCTCCCAAAATAACTACAGCAGATAGGATAACTGTACCCATATTGCGCATGGCGTGTAGAATCGCTTCTTTTACATCCCAAGTTTTATTTTCGTTAAACCGGGCCATTAAGAAAATGCTATAATCCACACCTAGTGCAATCAGCATAACAAAACTAAAGAATGGCGTCGTCCAGGTAATCCCCTCATAGTGCAGTAGATTAACGAAAATAGCCTCCGTAACACCCAGCGCTGAAAAGTAAGTGATCAAAAGTGAAATAATAAGGTATATCGGCATTACGATTGAACGAAGCAGTAACACTAATATGATGAAAATACCGCTCAACATTAAGATTACTGTACGCGAGTAGTCTTCATTGGAAATATTCCGCAAATCGCTTTGACTGCTTGTAACCCCGCTAATAGCTGTTTCAGCATTTTCAAGCTTCGTTCCTTTTACTGCACGATCTACTGCTGCTTGAATATCACCCACACTATCTATAGCCTCTGAGCTGTAAGGATTCTCGGTGAATACCACGTCCAATGTCATCACCTTACGGTCATCAGATAAGTAAGTATCAAATACCTGCTTTATACCTTCAGCTTTAAGTGCCTCAGCTGGTACAAAGAATCCGCTCAGCTCTTCATCCTTAGCCGCTTGAATCTGATTCAAGTATTCTTGTGCCGAGCCCAGACCGCTTGTAATTTGCTTCAATCCATCAGCACTATCGCTTAGTCCAGTGGTTAAGGCTCCAATTTGCCCTGTCAATTCACCAAAGCCGTCCGCTAACTGCTTCTGTCCGCCTTGCAATTGATCAAGACCACTTGTGATAGATGGAATCTTATCTACGATCTGTCCTTGACCTGCTGCCGCCTGATCGAGCCCAGATTGCAGTTGGCCGATTCCAGCTACAAGCTTAGCTAAACCTTGCGCGAGCGCGGTTTGCCCAGCCGCAGCTTTGGCATAACCGGCATTCGCTTCATTTAAACCAGTAGCTGCACCTTTAAGCTGTTCTGAAACCTGACCAAGACCGGCTGCTAGCTGCGCTACACCCGTACCACTTTGTGCTACTGTGCCTTTGATCGTCAAATAATTTACATCCTGAACAATTTCCGGATAACTGCTCTCTAAGCCAGCGAAGGAACCGTCCAGTCCTTTTAATGCCTCTGCAGCGCCTTGTAGCTGCTTCGGAAGCTGCCCTAGTCCTTCATCCAGCTGGGTTAAGCCGCCGCCGATTTTTTTATAGCCCTCAAGTAACTTCGTATTAGCATCTGCTAACTGTTTAGCACTTGTTGCTGCCTGCTGAAGACCGGCTTTGATTTCTCCGGCACCCGCTGAGCCACTCTTTATCCCGCTCTCAATCCGGGCTAGCCCGGTGCCTAAAGCAACGATTCCGTCTTTGAGGTCTGCTGTGCCCTCTGTCAGTTTAGCACTTCCCGCAACAGCCTCTGTCAGTTTGGGAGCATTATCGCTAAGCTGTTTACTTGCTTCAGACAATCCGGTTTGGATCTTGGTCAGTCCATCGTTACTCTGATCCAATCCATCAGAAAGTGTACCAACTTGATTAGGAATCAAGAAATCACTAATTAGCTCACCTGTTGGACGTGACATGCTGCGAACAGATTTTACGCTATCCACTTTTTCCAGCTCACGGCTGATTTTCTCCGCAAGACCCAGGTATTCTGAATTGTCCATGCGATCATCATTCTTGATTACGATCTTGCCAGGCATTGATTCCCCTGGTCCGAAGCTCTCCGAAATAATATTGAACCCTTTTACCGAAGCATATTCCGAGCCGATTTCCTCCAAGCTGTTAAAGGACAGCTTACCGCTATAAGTGAGTAAGAAGGGGGATACGATTACTGCAACAATTAGAAGAGCGGCCCACGGTCTTTTTAAAGAAAAAGAACCTGCCCATCCCCAAATCCGGCTCTCACTATGCTCCAGCTTGCCACGGGAAGGCCAGAATAGCTTTTTGCCAAGCACCGCCATGAAGAACGGAACAATCGTCACAAGTGCCAATAGCATAACGGCAATTCCAACTGCAACAGCTACTGCTGAACGATAAAGAATGAATTTCGATAATCCAATCGCTACAAAACCTACGAACACCGCTAAGCCTGAATAGAAAACCGTTCCTCCAGCTTTACGATAAGTTGCAATAATAGCACTTTTGGTATCTTCTGCGGTCATCATTTCTTCCTTAAAACGGCTGATCAGCAGAATACAATAATCCGTACCGATCCCGAACATGACGGCGACCATAAAGATTTGAGTAAACGTAGATAATGGAAAATCATAACGATCAACCAAAAAAGCCACGACAGACTGGGATACAATATAGCTGAGACCTACTGTCAGCAGCGGTACAAAAGGCGCTACAAATGAACGAAAAACGACGAATAGAATAAGTAGAATAAATACAACTGTAATATACTCCGACTTCTTTAGCCCTGCTTCTGAGCTTGCGATCATATCTTCTGTAATGAGACCTTCACTGGTCAAATAATGATCTGCTTTAACATCTGTAAGCAATTCATCCACTTTATCTGGCAGCGCAGTAACAGCCTCTCCTTCACCTTTTACGGACAACGCCACCATAATGGTCTTGCCATCTTTGGCAATCAGCGTATCCTTAAGCTCGCTTTGTGAAAAAGGATCGGTGATAGAATCTAATTGTAGAGCTTCCTTATTCGCAGCCAGCTTCTCAACGCCCTGTTGAATACTTGCTGTTTCTTCTGCTCCGATCCCCTTCGGGTTATTGAATACAAGAGCTACCTGATGAAGTGATTCGCCACCCTTGTCACTTGCCGCTTTCTTCATGATTTCTGCTGCTCTTGATGAAGGGTATCCCTCTGGAACCGTGACCTGCCCCTTCTCACGGACAAGATCTGAGAACGATGGGGCCGTCATCATTAGCACAACCGCTACAGCGAGCCAGATTGCGATGACCGCCCATCTTGCTTTTAGAATCGTCTTCATTGGCTCTTCCCTCCATTATCATTCTGAATTAAATTCGCCAGTTTCTCAAACATCATGATGAACATTTCAATATCCTTCTTTTCAAAATGAAACAAATACGGGGCCACCACTTCATGTACTTGCGACTCTGCTGCTTCAAATACTCTTTTGCCATGCTCAGACATCGATAAATACACCTGACGACGATCATTCTCGTCTCGGGTTCGCTCGATAATGCCCGCTTGCACCAGTCTGTTGATTATCGCTGTAATGGAGCTTTTACCCACGCAAAAGGTTTCTGCTAGATATGTAGACGTACATTGTTCCTGAGCATTAATCAGACGCAGAATTTGATACTGATCATTCGTTGTATCCGCAGCAATACTATCCTTAATTCTTGCCGCTACTTGTCTTGTCACCATCATGTATGCATCCATATAACGGTTAATCCAATGCTGAACCTCATCCTCCAAAGCTTCCTACCTCCAAAAATATAGTTCGACTGTAGAACAGTTTTATTGTCAAACTATAATCCCATTTTTTTCAAAAGTCAACTTACAATTCTGCTGAATAATTTATGATCTGCACAACAAAAAAAACAGGCCGAGAATTCATCTCGACCTGCCATT
Source organism: Paenibacillus sp. FSL R5-0345 (assembly GCF_000758585.1). NCBI lineage: Bacteria > Bacillati > Bacillota > Bacilli > Caryophanales > Paenibacillaceae > Paenibacillus > Paenibacillus sp. FSL R5-0345. Next base: position 2,874,026 of record NZ_CP009281.1, on the reverse strand, counting down.
TTATGTCTTCTACATATTTTTTATTCCTCATCCTCGATCTCATCCACTTCATAGACACATCTCAGCGTCTCAATACCTGCTGCATTTTCACCGAGGCTGTACACCATGAAACCAAGACTACGGTAGAAATCTGCAGCGATCTCATCCTCAGTTTCTGCTACAAGATAACGCGGCTGCCGCGTAGTAAGCAGCTCCAGAATCATCCCCCGTGCATAACCTTTTCCTCTGTTCTCTGGCAATACAGCAATATGCCGAATATCCAAAGAGCCATCTTCTGTTTCTTCAAAGCCCACGAGACCAAGCAGTAATTCTTCCTCTTCCCACCCGTATAGTTTAAACCCGGCTTGTTCGCTATACTCAGACGAGGTCTGCTGTAGGGCACTCGGATCATCAATGACCGCATAGGTCAACAGCTCATTCACCTCAGGTGTACCAATGAGGGGTTTAAGATCAATCAACATTCTTCACATTTCTCCTTCTTTGTTACTTTTAAAGCTAATCACTCGAAACAATCCGTAGCCTATCCACACACCTAGCATGTTTAATAGTAAATCATCAATATCGAAGCTTCCCACATGCAGCAGCATTTGTAAGCACTCCAAAAGCAGTATGCAAGGGACAGCATATAACGAGATCCTAAGCCAAGAAATCGAACGTGTCTTTACTAATGGCCAAAGAAAACCAAATGGAATAAAAACCACAACATTCCCTAGCAGATTCACTAGCCGGTTGATCAGTGATAACCCGTTATCCAAGTTGAAATAAAGTGACACCGTACGTAATGGAACCAGATTGTACTGAAGAGGACCTCCAGTGTGAACTTCACGTCCAAATCCGAGAAACATCCAATAGATAACAGTAGCACTATACAGAGTTAGTACTACCCGTGTCAATCCTTTTAGCGGCCATGAACGGCTAGTTTCTCTAAGTCTGCGGTTAATCAATTCTTAGATTGAGCTTCTATTATTTCGATGCTTCCGTCATGTTTACCGACAATAGCCATCGCTGCAATTCCAATAAATAGGCCGTGATCTACAACACCCGGGATACTTTGGATGGTCAATGCAAGCTTTGGCGCAGATTCTATCTCTTCAAATCGGCAGTCCGCTATGTAGTTGCCATTATCCGTCTTGTACAACTCTTCTCCGTTACGGCGCAACTCGGGTTGGCAACCCAGTTTAGCAAGCTCCGCCACAGTCCACTCCCAGGCGAAAGGAACGATTTCCACTGGCAGTGGAAATTTGCCTAGCGTGCTTACAACTTTACCCTCATCGGCAATCACGATCATCCGAGTACTATTACTAGCTACAATCTTTTCACGAAGCAAAGCGCCGCCGCCGCCTTTAATTAGTTGCAAGCTGTTGTCCAGCTCGTCCGCTCCGTCAATGGTCAGGTCCAGACTATCAATATCACCAAAAGCTACCAGTGGAATCCCTAGCTCTCGTGCTTGTTCCTCGGAAGCGCGTGAAGTAGCAACTGCGGTAATCTTTAGACCTTCACTGACGCGTTCGCCAAGCTTACGGATCGCCCAGTAAGCAGTTGATCCCGTACCCAGACCTACCTTCATTCCATCTTCTACGTATTCTACTGCTTTTTCTGCTGCTAATTGTTTAACATTGATGCTCATATAAATACCCCCATGTTATCCGTTATAAAGATTTATAGTAAACTTGAAATTCCCATAATCAGTAGGATTCCGGTTAAGCACCGACATCCAATATTTTGCCGTAACAGAGACTATCCGGATCACCGATATAGGGTCCAAACAAATCTATCGGTTGGTAGCCGTGTTTGACGTAAAGCGCAATCGCTTCAGGCTGTTTGATTCCAGTCTCCAATCGGATCTCCCTAAAGCCGGCAGCAATTGCCTGTGCCTCAAGGAATAACAGCATATTAGTAGCTATGCCCATTTTGCGATAACAAGAATCTACATAAAAACGCTTCAACTCCATCGCAGCCTTCTCAGTGCCGATATAATCCAATGGACGAAGCCCGCCGCAACCCACTGGTTTACCGTTCAAGTAGGCTACTACAAAAGTCATTTCTTTTACTTTGGGATCCTCGAAATCGACGACATAGATCGTCTCGTGCGGATAACGCATCTTCAGTTCCTCATCCAGAAACGTAATAAGCTCTCTTAAAGCAGCATTCTCTGGGTCAACCACTTCAAAATTCACTTCTGTAACGGGCGGCACTCTATTTCCCTCATTTCTTGTATCCAATTTCGTATTATCCTTCTTGCAGCCGAAAAAATCAATAATCTTCATTCTGCCTTATGTATATTGTAATTTCACTACATCCTCTAAATTTAGGATCATCTCTTTTTCAGCGTGGTTAGCAGCCCTATGTAAGTAAGCTTTATGCGCAATGAATGAATCCGAGGGAGCTGCCGATTTAATGTACTCTAGCACATTACGTTCGACATCAGCCAGAACTAATTCCCCTTTACCCGCGCTAACTCTACATAGATTAATGATAGCCAAAGGCTTATTCACAACTACCTGTCCACTGGACTCCACAAAAACTGTGTATTGAATTAAAGGAATTACATCTGGATCTTCCACACTAGCAGTGCAAGATTGGTCAAAAATAGAATACATTAGTGCAGGATTACGTGATAAAGTTCCTAATTTCTTCTGATTAGATACCAATTTGCTGTTTTGATAGGCCAAGAATCCGGCAACTGACAACACGAGCACAAGCGAAATAACTAATACTGAGTACATTTCATCACGTCCCACCCAATACGCCATAATAACAATACCGATTATATATTATCATGGATAGATGCATAGACCAATCTTATATTATCTTCGATTTAACAAGTGTAAAAGGCCCTCAATCTATAAAGTTATTTTGAAATATTCAAAATAACAGTTGAAACTTCGTTTGACATGTCTCATAATGAAAATATGAATATTGTTTGTCAATCCATATGGAAATCAAGGGAGGAAACTTAAAATGAAGTTTTTCTTGGACACCGGAAATATTGAAGAGATCAAACGTATTACTCGCCTCGGATTAGTGGATGGCGTAACGACTAACCCGTCGCTCATCGCTAAAGAAGGAAGATTGTTTAAAGATGTTATCAAAGAAATCGTAGCCATCGTTCCAGGTCCTGTTAGCGCAGAAGTAATCGGTTTGACAGCAGAAGAAATGCTGAAAGAAGCATACGAAATTGCTGAATGGGCTCCAAACGTTGTCATTAAACTCCCTATGACTGAAGATGGCTTGGAAGCTTGTTATGAGCTTACTAAAAAAGGTATCAAAACTAACGTAACGCTTGTCTTCTCAGCGGCTCAAGGCTTGATGGCTGCAAAAGCAGGCGCAACTTATATCTCTCCTTTTGTAGGACGTCTGGATGATATCGGTGTTGACGGAATGAAGCTGATCAAGGATCTAAAGACTATCCTGACCAACTACGGCATGACTTCCGAAATTATTGCAGCATCCATTCGTAACATTGCACATGTAGAGCAAGCAGCGCTTGCTGGTGCTCACATTGCTACCATCCCAGGTTCGCTCCTGCCAACCCTCTGGAAGCATCCGCTGACAGATAACGGTATTGAACGCTTCCTGAAGGATTGGGAATCCGTACCACAGGCATAAGAAGAGTCTTTTATTCTTTTATCAAGAGGGCTATCCCAGAAGCTATGGCAACGTAGCTTAAGGATAGCTCTTTTTTCCATCAATGGACATCGCCGAAGTCTGACGAACACGCTTTGACAAAAGGCGGGGATTGATCTTCTCTGTTTCTTTCACACCGGATTCCCCCTTGCTTCCTTTGCTTGGCGTAACTGCAAATAAGGTCAGCAAACCACCGATAGCGCCAACTGTAGCCATCAAAGCAAACAATACCCAATGTCCACTGCTCATCAGCAGCGATACCACCGGCGGCCCCAAAGATACCCCGATGAACCGCATACTGCTATAGAGAGAGGTTATAGTTCCACTATTCTCCTTTTCAATCCCTTCTGTTATCAATGCATCCATGCAAGGCAGAACAATCCCAATTCCAACACAGCCTAAACCCATAAATCCAACTAAGAAATAAATGCCTTTATTGAACCCTGCAAAGATCATTGCTGCAGTTAGTAATACCATCCCCCCAAAGCCAAGCCATTTCATTAGCGTTTTGTTCTGACCAATAATCTTTCCTGTTCCATACGAGGACAAACATAACAAGGCTAACGGGACCCCCAGTACATACCCCTTCATCGCCCCATGCATTTTATACTTAGATTCCAGTATCTCTGATAAATAGAATTGAACGCCAAAGGTCACAAACATACAGATACCACCTATGGCAAAAATAGCATACAGCCATCGTCCCTTTTTACGCAAAATACTCACAATTCCATTTAAAAATTCTCGTATACTCTGTTTCTCAGGCTGTTCCTTTGCTTCCGGCTTTCGAACCAGAAACAAAACTAAGCCAAATGAGATTAGACATAGAACAGGAATTGCGATAAAAGGTGCGAACCAGAGCCATAAACCGAGATAAGCGCCAAGAATCGGGCTGAGTACTTTACCAAACGTATTAGAGGTCTCAATGATTCCCAGACTTTTGCTTACATCCTCTTCTTTCTTGAACAAATCACCAACAAAGGGCAGCACAATCGGAAAAGCACCGGCCGCGCCTATGCCTTGTAACAAACGACCGGCCAGAATGACCCAATAAGCACTAATGCCCTTCATAAGCCAAGCCGCCACCACACAGATGATACCACCAATAGCAGCAATGATCAGGCTCGGAAGAATCACCTTTTTTCGTCCATACGTATCAGACAGGTACCCTGCAATAGGGATCATCACAATAGCCATCAATCCATAGACAGTAATCAGCATACTCACCTGAAAAGAGCTAATGCCGAGTTCTTTAGAAATCTGCGGCAAAATAGGCAACAACATGGAGTTACCGAGGGTCATAATAAGTGGAATGGATGCTAGTGCAAACAGATCCCATTTTCTTTCCTTCATGAACTGACCACCTTTGCATTGTTTGCGACTCTCTATATTGTGGTTTGTTCATCCCTCTTTATTCATCCATACAAAAAGACCGTCCCCCGCCAAAGCGAAAGGACGATCTTACGTTTAAAAGATTAGGCTTTACAGCGAATTTGCAATCATGGTCTTCGCATTTACGTTTGGAAGGAATCGGTTCGGTTCCCCCAGACTAAAAATATGAAGCAAGTGCATAGCCCTAGTGCAAGCTGTATAGAACAATTTACGCTCACTTTCTCTGCCATATCGTTCAGCTGAACCATCGTAGATGATAACAGCATCAAACTCCACACCTTTGGCTAAGTAAGCAGGTAGCACCAGTGTTCCCTTCTGGAAATTCGGTGTTTCCTTCGTAACGAGCCTTACCGGTAGCTTACTATGTAGTTCATCGTGAACCCGTGCGCTTTCCTCTGCTGTTTTACAGATGACAGCCACATAATGATACCCCTTTGATTGCAAATTCCGGATATCCTTTTCAACTGCATTTAGAAGCTCATCCTCGCTAGATACTACATTTAATTGAGGTTCTTCTCCGCGCCGATTAAACGGCACAATACGTTCTCCGCCAGGAATCATTGCCCGGGTAAATTCCACAATCTCATAAGTGGAGCGGTAGCTACGGGTTAATGAGATCACTTCTGTATTTTCTTCACCATAGATGCTAACTAAACTAGACAAATCGCCTAGCACTTCACCTTGTGCATAAATCGCCTGATTCAGATCACCCAATACGGTCATTTTAGCCCTTGGAAATAAACGGCGCATGAACTCTAATTGGAAAGGGGAGTAGTCTTGTACTTCATCCACAATCACATGACGAATCAACGTGTTGGTACGGAAGCCTTGGCTTAGCTCCTTTAAATACAGGAATGGAGTGGCATCTTCATAAGCCAGCTCGTTCACTGCGATAGATTTTAGCGTTTGCTCACAGATCTCATCCCAGATTTCCGGTAGAGAATTAACACCATTTAGACGTTCCATAAGCTCACGATCAGTAAACAGCGTACTGTACAACCCCTTAACATCCACAAAACGGCCTCGTTTAGTCCACCCGCGCAGTGGTTTTAAGCGTTGGCTGACTACATACCGGGATAACACTTCTTTTTCCGTATCAAAATCATCAAAGCTATCCTGCGTAGCTTTCTTCTTACGTCGCAACATCTGATAAGCACGATGATAATCACTGGAGTCCAATAGCTCAATTTGATCTTCCACCCATGAAGCATTTCTTTCCTCATGACTAAAATCAGCGATCTTCTTCAGCAGCCAACGTGTCATCAGGTCTACACGGTTCGCTAGCTTAATGGCTGGATCATAAGCATAGAAGTGACGTTCCATCTCTTCCTTACTGACGACTGCCCTTCCTTGAAACATTAAGGGTTTGAACATCATGCCCTCATGCTCAAGCATCGTAGCATATCGACGAATTGCATCGAGAAAAGGTACGGATGATTTATAAGCGATGCCTTCTCTGCGTATAGCCACCTCAGGGCCGTCAGGGGCATTCAATAGGCTTTCTGTTTGACTAAAGACATCTTCAAGCTGAAATTCATGTCCCAGACGGTGCTCCAAATACATCTGGAAGGTGGTTTGCTGCATATTTTCTTCACCTAGCTCTGGGAGTACGGTAGATACATAGCTATTAAACAGTGGGTTTGGCGAGAACAAAAGCATTTGATCTGCCTGCAGAACTTCACGGTATTTATACAAAAGATAAGCTACCCGTTGCAGTGCAGCTGAGGTTTTCCCGCTCCCTGCTGCACCCTGTACAACCAGCATCCGGCTTTTATCGTTACGGATAATCGCATTTTGCTCTTTCTGAATGGTAGCTACAATACTCTTCATTCGATCATCGGCACTATGGCTAAGCACCTGCTGCAAAAGCTCGTCACCGATCGTAACACCAGTATCAAACATCACTTCAATAACACCATCAGCTATTACAAATTGCCGCTTAAGATTCATTGTGCCTGAAACTAGTCCACCAGGCGTTTCATAAGCTGCAGGACCAGGTGCTCCGTCATAATATAAGCTCGATATGGGTGCCCGCCAGTCATAGATCAAGAAGGTGCCATCATCCTCCATCAAAGATCCAATTCCTAGATATATCTTTTCAGTTTCTCCATTTGGTGCTTCTGTAAAGTCAATACGCCCAAAGTATGGAGAGACGAGCAGCTTTTTATATTTTTTCAGTGCCTTGCTTGACTGTAAATGATGGCGTTCGCGTTCATTCAAGATTTGGGATTGTTGGCGAAGACTTGTTGAAGTTTCCCCTAAATCATCTGGACTACTGAAGTTTACCGTAACCTCTTCCCAGAAGTCTTTCCGCATATCTACCACATCACTACGATGAAGTCCGAGCTCCTCAGATAAACGCCGGATATGGGCAGACAAAAGCTTGGTCACTCCGTCTACTCGCTGCTGTTCTTCTTTCCATTCAATTTCATGATTCTCCACTACATTTCATCCCCTTTTGGAAGGTTGATATTTCAAGTGAGGATACTCTTAATAGATGAATCCGGCCCCTCTGGGACCGGATTTGTTAATAAAAATAAGAAGTATAAGTTTCACTCTGAACATAATCCTTAAGCTTATATGTTGCACATCAAAAGGTTATGTTCTATGCTTCACGATCCGTTTCTTTTTCCTCAGTCGCTATACGATTCATTTGATCTGCCACTTTATCCAGGCGTTCTAATTGATACCCGTAATCGTAAATAGCTGCGGCTACAACATACAAACGTAGTTGACCTATTTTCTCCGCATTATACCCTAGGATCGTTGAATTCAAAAATCCATCATTCTCGTCTCCCAAGGGTTCTGATTCATTGGTGTTCGGTTTAAGTTTATCTTCAAATTTCAACAAGATCAGTTGATGATATTTGATTAACTGCTCCAAATGACTGTCAAACAATGCATCAGTCTCTTCGCTTCGATCCGCTTGAAAATAATGCCGGTCCACAGCCTCAAGAACATCGAAGCCTTTTTGTAAAGATGATAACAGGTTCTTATAGACAACCATCTGTCTAGTCTGACTGTACTTCGCCCGCTTTAGCTGTTTCTGCTCCTCTTCAAACAAAGCATACTTATCCGCTAAAGATTTAATGGATGACTCCAGTGCAAGCTTTTCATCACGAAACACACTTTCCTTCATCTCATGAGATACTGCCGTTCTTAGCAGCAAGGATAGGCTGGCAAAGACGTTCTCAATCTGCTTGATGTACTGTTTACGTGGTTTCGGAGGAACTACTATAATATTGATTAGAAATGCAGAAACAATCCCTGTCAATGTCAATAAGAAACGATTCAGTGCGAACTGCCATTCTCCAGAAGCCTCCATCACTGTGATAACTGTGACTAGCGTCAGGCTAATTGTATCCGCTCGGTTAATTTTCATACTGATCATTATGACAAGAATACAGACTAACCCAACCGCAATTGGACTATTAGATAACAGCATTCCTCCCAGAAGAGCGAGTATCGCGCCCATAGTAGTCGTTGTCAGCTGATCAAGAAAATAACGCCAAGAGCGATAAATCGATGGCTGCATAGCGAAAATTGCTGCGATTGCAGCGCCCACAGAAGATGGGAAATGTAACAGTTCGGCTAGATACAAGGCAAGCGTGACTGCCATTCCTGTTTTAAATATGCGAGCTCCAAAAGCCAAAAATATCCCCCCTAAAAATTGGCCCACTCTGCAATATGGACATCTGTTAATCCCTCATTCCTCTAATTACCCAAGCCTAGAGTTGATGAATTTTAAGATCATTTAAGCTCTCACTCATGATTCTTTCAGCTTTCAGGGAATACTAATTCAAGTAAGTACCTATCACATATAACATACGAGGTGAGTGAATGAATAACAACATCAAAAAATTCGCGACTATTACAGCGGTTCTTTTCCTCAGTCTGTCTTCAGCTCTTGCTCCTATTGGGCATGCGTCAGCTGAGAATGTAACTTCCGCTGCACCTGATTCTGGACCCTTGGAAAAAGGTCATAGACCCCCTCCAGGGAAAGACGGGAAATTCAGAGCCGGCGGACATTTCATTATTTTCGAAACAGCCAAGCTGCTTGAGATGGATCGAACAGAGCTAATCAATAGCCTTAAATCAGGCAAAACCCTCCCCGAGCTAGCCCGTGAGAAAAAAGGCTGGACAGAGGAGCAATATATTCAGAAGCTCAGCGAATCCGCAAGTAAGCGGCTGGATCAAGCCATCACCGAGGGACGGCTCACGAAAGAAGAAGCCCAAAAGCTAAAGGCTGGACTTCCTTCTATGCTGAAGAAAAAAATAGGTAAAATGGGTCATTTCCAGGATCGAAAATCTTCGGAACATCATGTGATGAACCCTTAAAATATCCCACTGAATCCTTAACTAATCGACGGGTATCTCCATTCCTTATGAAGATATCCGTTTTTTATAGGCTTCAAATAGACCGACGGATAACATCAGCCATGCGCCACTCGCAGCAAAACCTCCAATAACGTCGCTAGGATAATGGACTCCCAAATAAATACGACTCCAGCCAATGCCTACGATCATGAATACTGCAAACATTATTAACAGGATCCGTTCACTTCTTCGCGGCAAATGCCGCCACAGTAAATAGGCAATTACCCCATACAAGGAGAAGGCTGCCATAGAGTGTCCACTTGGGAAACTATACCCAATCTCTTGGACAATACGATGGAAATTCGGGCGTTCCCTTTGAAACCACAACTTCATAAGTGTATTCAATAGCTGTGAGCCTAGTCCAACCCATAGGAATAGAATTAGCTCAAGCCGATGTTTCAGCAGAAAATAGAGCAGAGCCATCGTACCGATAGATATTCCAATCGCTACCTTAGAGGAACCAATCAGAGATAATCCTTTCGCAAATGAGGTCAGCCCAGGTGATTCAGCGGATTGAACCAAATGAATCATATAGTTATCAAATGATGATACCTTATTCATATGAACTAGAATCGCAATAACGACGAAACAAGCAGCAAACCCTATAAAATAACGAAAACCTCTAGACCAGTTCTGATAATAAAGCATAAATACCTCCGTGTCTAATTTTGTGCCTGTCGATCGCATTTCCAGTGAAGCTCTAACCCGTGCTATAATTATAGAGAAATAAATATACAAAAAGATGGAGTGCTGCCAAAGTGGAGAGTCTAAAATTACAGGAACGTTTGTTGAACCAGTTTATTTCCACAAAGGTGCCCGTGACGATTTTCACAACGAATGGTGTGAAAATGCAAGGCGTCGTAACCTCGTATGATGCATTCACAATCACTTTACAGGGTCAAGGTGATGGCAGACAGAATGTGCTATTTAAATCTGCAGTATCCACTATTGTACCTCTTAAGCCCGTCTCACTCAAATAGCTCACAAGCTCATTTCATTTCTTCATCCTCTTTTCAATAATAAAGGGAACACCGGACAACATTTCCGGTGTTCCCTTTATTATTTCTTAAATTGTCTAATTCACTCTTGTTAATGAGCTTCTTTTATACAGGGAAAATCACAGGCTTCACACATACCGGCTTAGATACCTCGGCTGTATTTCCAGTAAATACGAGACGACCACTAGCTGCTTCAATAGAGAATACAACCAAGTTATTAGCGTCACGATTCGCAACAATCAGATAAGCCCCATCCGGAGTTAAAGAGAAGTGTCGAGGATGCCCTCCACGAGTGGATACATATTCAATTAATGTAAGCTTGGCAGTAGCGGGATCCACCGCAAATACTGCGATATTATCTGCTCCACGGTTAGATGCGTAAAGATATTTTCCATCTATTGAAGTAGCAATTTCGGCACAAGTATTCTCTTCCTTAAAATCCTCAGGCAAAGTAGAAACTGTATCTACAGTGTGAAGAGTACCTCTAGCACTGTCATATGTAAACGATGTTATCGTGGAATCCACTTCGTTTATTACATAAGCTGACTTTCCATCTGGATGAAAAGTAAAATGACGAGGTCCCGCTCCCGGATGAAGCACCGTATCAGCGTGAACTTCTAGTTTGTTCAAATCTCTGTTGATTCTGTAGGACCGAATGATATCCAGACCAAGATCAGAAACAAACAGATACTGCCCGTCCGGACTGAAGATAGCTGAATGGGGATGCGGGCGATCCTGACGTTCAGGGTGTTGACCGTGGCCGGAATGAATGGCGACATCCGAAAGTTGACTAGCAACTTTTTCTTCATCTAATGTAATCAAGCCTACAGTGCCACCATGATAACTACATACAACAACGTATTCATTGTTTAGGTCTCTAGAAATATGACATGTGGTCGTTTGGCCATTACCTGAAGCAGGCATTGTGGCTATTCGGTTCAATTCGCTCAATTTCCCACTCTTAGCATCGATTGCAAAGGTAACGACTTCGCCCTCTTTTCCACCCTCACCATTCGGCTTTTCTCCTATGGCATATAAACGCAGCGCTGTAGCATCCACATTAACAAAGGTAGGGTTAGTTAAGCCCTGAACCGAGTCGATTAATTTTAACGTACCTCCTGCTTCGCCATCGAATTCAAATACCTGCACACCGCTTTCCGTGGCACTTGCATAAGAACCCGTAAACAGCAATAACTTAGTCTGCTTTTCCATCACTATATTCCTCCTTCAAAGTATTGCTATTATATAATTTACAGTTTTTAAACGTTAATGACAAACTATAAAGTAAAAAGTGTGACAAATAGTTCAAAAATAAGGCTTTCCAAGGATTAGGGAGTGTGTTATAATGAAAGCGCTAACATTAGTCTTTTATTAAGTACAAAGGGGGAACATGAATGAGTAGCATCCTGCTGGAAGCCAGAAATGTATACGAGGACTTCGAGGTGGAAACAGACATTCTGTTCTTTAAGGTCGGAGACCATGATTTGGTCATTTTTCACGGCAGAAACTACAACATAAAAAAGAGAATGACTGCCGAGCAATTAAAACGATTGTTATCCAATTCAACTTACTATCATGTGTACGGTGGCTGTTATGTCAATCTGAACAAGATCAGTTCTATCGAAGACGACTGCATTTATTTCGGAGAAAAGGGACTATTCGCTAAAAACGTTCGTGTCCCAAGACGGAAACAAGAAAGTATTCGTCATCTATTGAAAGGACTGAAGTAAACATCTTATTCCCATAAGCCGGAAGGGCATGTTACCGATGCCAATTCCGGCTTTTTGCTTTTTATTAATAGAAACTTAAAAAGATCCTATCTTTTTTTATACTTTCTTAAGGTTTAGGATCTGGATTTCTGTTAAAGTTGTTAATAGACAAGCAACACCTATATTGAAGGGAGTCATTACTCATAATGGACAAAAAAGATCTGAATGGAAATGAGAACTTAGAAAACAACGGTACTACGGAGGAAGAGTTGAACACTTCCGAGAATACCAATGAAGTAAATGAAGTGGAGGTCGTAGCTGCTGAAGAACCTGTGAATACAGTAAAACAAGAAAGTATTCCGGTAATGAACAAAGTCGGCAGTAACAACAATACAACCCCACCTGCTCCACCAGCTTCTCCTAAAGGTAACAAGGGCTGGATGATTGCCTCGGTGGTTCTGGCTGCGGCACTTATCATTGTACTGATTAAGCCTCCGTTCCAAAAGGACGACAGCAACACAGCTGTTGCTACCGTTAACGGAACTAACATTACTAAAGAACAACTTTATGATAAATTGATCGAAGCTGGTGGAGAAAGCACGCTGCAAGCTATGATTACTACAGAACTCGTTGATCAAGAAGCTAAAAAAGCTAACGTAACCGTTACTGATGAAGACATCAATGCTGAATTAGAAGATCTTAAAGCTCAATTCGGCGGAGAAGCTGCATTTAATGCTGCATTGCAACAAAGCTCAATGACCGTTGATGACTTGAAGAAACAAATGCCACTGCAAGTTAAACTGCGTAAGATTCTTGAGCCGCAAGTAACTGTAACCGATGAAGAAATCAAGGAATATTATGATGCAAATAAAGCTTCTTTTAACGAAGAAGAACAAGTTCGCGCTTCCCACATTCTCGTTGAGACTAAAGAAGAAGCTGATGCAATTCTGAAGCAATTGAAAGATGGAGCAGATTTCGCTGAACTAGCCAAAGAAAAATCTTCGGACACTGGTTCAAAAGATAATGGCGGAGATCTAGACTTCTTCAAACGTGGAGATATGGTAGCTGAATTCTCTGATGTAGCATTTAAGCTTAAAGTCGGGGAAACAAGTGATGCTGTGAAATCCGATTATGGTTATCACATCATTAAAGTAACCGACCACAAAGATGCTAAAAACTACACCTTGGAAGAAAAGAAAGATGAAATCAAAAAGACGCTTGTGTCTCAAAAGGTTTCCACCCTTTCCACTTCTTGGTTGTCAGATACAACTGCAAAAGCTAAAATCACAAATTCACTTACGGATGCCAAAAAAGAAGCAACAGCTTCTCCTGAACCATCTGCAAGCGCAGAAGCAGGAACTGAATCCGCTAAATAATACGACAGTAAAAAGCAGGACAAGCGTTATAAGACGCTGTCCTGCTTTTTTTGTACCAATTTCCGAACTGATTAGTGTCCTTTTTTTCGAATCTGCTTATCACGGTTCTCTCCCCACTCTTTCGCTTGCGAGGTAGCAATAGAGATCGCCCTTCCCTCTTCATATCCATCTTCTAGCAGTGCATTAGCAATATCTATCGCTTTATTACGAACTGGTGCTGTGAAGTTCTTCAGTGAATCTGGATAATCATCTTTGTTCCACGGCATACAAAAACCTCCTTAACCTGTATACTTCACTTAGCCAGGTCAAGAAGGTTTTAAACACTCTTTTAAGCTTATTTAAAGACTTTAACGCGATCTTCAATCGGTTGGAATTGTTTCTCACCTGCTGGAGTTACTGTCTTACCAAACGGCAATTGTGCAATCAGCTTCCATTCTTGCGGGATGCCCCATGCTTCTTTCACTTCGTCATCAATCAGTGGGTTATAGTGCTGCAGGGATGCGCCTAAACCTACTTCAGAAAGTGCAGTCCATACTACGAATTGCAGAATGCCTGAAGATTGGTTGGACCAAACTGGGAAGTTCTCCGCATACAATGCAAAGTTTTCTTGAAGGTTCTTCACTACCGCTTGGTCTTCAAAGAACAATACGGAACCGTATCCTGCTTTGAAAGATGCTAGTTTTTGCGCTGTTCCTTCAAATTGTTCAGCTGGAACGATTTTGCGCAAAGTTTCTGTCGTGATATCCCATAATTTATCATGCTGTTCACCTAAAAGAACAACCGCTCTGGAGCTTTGGGAGTTGAATGATGTAGGGCTATGCAAAACCGCTTGTTCAACGATTTCAATAATTTGAGCATCTGTTACCGTGGATTCTTTGCTAATAGCATAAATAGAACGTCTTCCTTTAACCGCTTCTAGAAAATTGTTAGACATAAAATAACTACCTCCATTTATTTAAGTAACTTACTTTTGTACATCTTATCACCTTTTTTCTAAAAACACAACATTTATTCACAACTAATATTGTCGGATATAAAAGGCTCCCGGTAAGTAACATCTCCTCTTCACTTTTCCGATATACATAACTGCTGAAAATAAGCTACAATAGTGCAGCAAAAGTACAGAAGGAAGGTTATTTATATGAAATTCACAACAGATAAAGCGCTCATCCTACATAAAAAAACGGTCATATTCTCTTGTATGATGCTCCTTTGCCTTAGCTTGGCGCTTACTGGCTGTAAAGACACAAAATCGTCTAATTTAAATGCTGTAGAACTTGATCAGACTGAACTTAAACCTGTATCTTTCTGGGTAGCTACAGATACTCACTTTTTAGATAAGGATCTTCAGGACGGTGGTCAGGCTTTTCAGACCTATGTCACGGGCGGTGACGGGAAAATGCTGCCTTACAGTGATGAAATGGCTGAAGCTATGGTCTATGAAGCTGAACAGAAAAAGCCTGCGTTTATCATCCTCAGTGGTGATTTAACTAATAATGGGGAACGCAGCAGCCATCAAAAGTTAACCGAAAAGTTAAAACGAATTGAACAACAAGGAACCTCTGTTTATGTCATTCCTGGCAATCACGACATATTCAATCCTTGGGCTAGATCCTTCAGCGGCGATAAACAGCTCCTTACGGATTCAATTACGGACAAAGACTTCGTCAAAATGTATGCGGATTTCGGCTACAAAGAGGCTGTATCACGTGATAAGGAATCATTAAGCTATATCGTCAAGGCCGCCCCCAACTTATGGATTCTCATGATAGACAGCAGCCAATATCTTAATAATCTGAAATACGGATTCCCTCAGACGGATGGACGTATTGCTTCCTCTACTCTTTCATGGATGGACGAATCTGTTAAGCTTGCAGCCAAAGAACACGCTTCAGTGATTACGGTGATGCACCATAACTTACTTAGCCATACTTCTATGTCTGTTTCAGGATTTAAGCTTAATAACAGTCAGGAAGCTATACAATCCCTACGGAAGAATGGGCTGAATCTAGTCCTTTCAGGACATATTCATATGCAGGACATTCAAGTAGATCCAGCAAACACGAATCAAGACACAGAATCCACTGAACAAATGCCAATCTTTGATATCGCTACGAGTGCAATGGCCGTCAATCCACATCAATATGGTGCCATGACCTTCGATCCCGTCACGCGGGCCGTAAATTATAAAACAGCAGCCTTAAACGTTGAAGGTTGGGCTGAAGCTAACCAGATTACAGATCACAATCTCTTAAACTTCAAAGCATATGCCGAAGAAGCCTTTGCTTCTAACTCCTATGACAAAGCTATGGATAGTCTTAAGGAAAGTCCTTTAACAGAAGCTGAAAAAGAATCCATGGCGAAGGTAATGTCCATGTTGAATGTACGATACTTCGCAGGAACTGCGGGTACATTCGCTAAAGATATTAAAGCGTTGCCGGGCTACAGGCTTTGGGAGGGACAGCAGGACGGTTTCTTGGGAGGTTATGTTCAAAGTATGGCTGAAGAAAAAGCGTTAAGTAATGTCGACTTAGAGGTGGTTTTAACGAAGCAATAAAAGAATGGCATATTCTATAAGGAAAAACTATAAGGAAAAACCCAGCTCCCACTCGCATTTCTGCGAAATAAGAAGCTGGGTTTGGATGTGTTATTTGATTGATGAAGATCGAACAACTATTTCCGAGTAATAGTAATCCAACCCTCATCATCTACATACACAGAAGCATGAAGTGCTTCAGCAAGCACACGCAGTGATACATAGGCATCACCATATTCGTCAACAAATACAGGCTCAGCAAGCTTCACTTTTTCACCGTTAATTACTGCTTCGGAAGAACCGATTTTGAATACCAGCTTATCACCGTACACACCATCCGTTACGATAATGGCACGATTGACTGTATCCCATTCCACAGTAGCATCTAAATCTTCTGCCAGGTATCGCAGTGGAATGTAGGTCGTATAATTGTCTACGATCGGATAATAATATTCGTCGTCAGGCTCGATGACAATCGTTCTCTTGGTGATACCAAGATCGTCTTTCAATATACGATAAACGTTAGAATTCGGGTCGAAATTGTTCAAAGTCTCTGCAGGCGTTAAACTACCGGAAGAAACATCAAGTGCCCCTTTTGTACTGATTGGATCTGCGGTTACAGCACCACCAATGTTCCAAACCTGACTGGAAGCCTTAAGGGAGAAACTCTTTAACGGCATATCTTCAGTACCTGGAAGTGCCACTTTCAGATCAACATTCTGTTTACGAACATGTAGACTGCTATCAACAAAAATGTCGACAGCAAGCTTCGTATCCTTACTCAGCACTGTCTTAAGCTCAGGGGTGGATTTGTAAAGACTATCCAGTTGATTGTCATATACCAGAAGTACCGCATCGACAGCCAATTTTGCTGCATCATGAAGTACGGTAACTACTGCTTCTTTATCATCTAAAGGGATATCTCCAAAACCAAGATTCCGCAAATCACCGGAGCCTTTTTCGTCCATAGCTTTGATCACTGGGTACAGATAGTCGTACAGACCACCAACCAATTCTGTAAAGCCTTCAGTATCTTTAGAGATCGATTTCAGGAATCCTTTTAACAAAGCTGGAAGCTCATCACCCGTCACTTCGGTATGTAACTTCGTCATATTCACTTGCTGACCATACACAGCCTCACTAACTGGTGTTACGCTAATTGCGCTTGGATTCGGAAGATTCTTCACCACAAACTTCGTTAGCAGCTTACTAAGATCCTCAGCTTTAGTCAGATCCAAACCGACTTCAGCAAAAACCTCATCATAGCCTTGAATTGGGAAGTAAAACGGTTGTTTTGCTCCTTCAACAGTAAAGACTAAAGTTTGTTTGTCCATAAACAATGCGAAAGGAATATTCAATTGTTTATAGCCGATCGTTCCATTTGCAGATACATTACCATTCTCTTGTAACTTTGCATTACTGATACTCACGGAAAAAGAATTTATGAGATCGACCATTTCCTTATCTTCTGCGCTAATTCCTTCTGAAGGCTCAGCGTTCATAGAAAACGTCATGCTGGATTCTGATGATTTAACATCGACATCCCCGATCAATGCCTTATTAACATCGAAACCTCCAACCGATTGACAACCGGCCAGAACAAGCAGCAGTGCGACAAAAGGAATAAACCATTTTGCCTTAGCTTTCATTCTCCTCATAGCAAGTCTCCTTTTTTAAGATTTTTTTGAAATCAATCCATTATCTCAGCAAAGGTAACATTTGTAAATCAAAGTATTAATTATTGTAAAAATACTATAAATTCAACAAACTTCGCCATTCAATAGAAAGCCAATCATTGTAAATCAGACCCTTGAATATGCCCAAAATCAATAAATGTGCTGGATAAAAAGACCACCACACCCAGCGTGGCACCCGGTGACGCTCTAAATATCCCCATAGTGCAGGCGTCAAAGCAATCAACAGCGTAGGTATAATACTAAGCATTTGCACTGTCCAAAAATTATAGAACATATAGAATACATTCAGTGCTAAATGAGCTCCGACAAGCCAGTATGACTTCGTATAACGGAAGATTAATACTAATAGGAGACCATACGCATTATAGTCTATAGGGAAATAATCCATTAACGCGATAGCCCCAATGACAACAGGTATACCAAGCCATAGAGTGGGAAGCTTATCCAAAATAACCAAAACGATTGCCGATAACAGAAGTGTAAATACAACATTCCATCCGCCAGGATTAATTGCAAAATTGTATGGAATCTGAGCAATAATAGCGATTATGAGCAGTCGGAACAAATATTTTGGTCTGGATGAAGTATGGATATGTCCCTGCACAAGTCCGTAACAGTAAATGGGAAAGGCTATTCTCCCTACATATCTCCAAGCAATATCCTCTGGAAAAAAGATATAGCCAATATGGTCGATTAGCATAGTCAGCATAGCGAGAATCTGCATATCAAACCTCCTTAAATGGGTTGATATCATACTTTCGCCAATGAGTACTTCATCTCCTTTGCCAATACGCAAATGATGACCATAAATAAAAAGATCCTCTACTTCTGGGTTTTTCCCTCTTGACTTTATGGTGTGCAATTGAGTACTATGAACGAGCAACATCATATGGCAATGATCAAAGACATGATTTCCTATACGAACTGTCCAGAGAGAGAGGTCCAGGCTGAAAGCTTCTCCAGTAAACGATTGTGAAGTTACCCCTTTGTAGCTGTGGCGCTGAATCCGTTGATCCAAATTTCGCGGTAGTATGTGACACCGATTTATCCCCGATATCGGATACCAATGAGGTCCTATCCTTGTGATAGGTCAAATTAGGGTGGAACCACGAGCTGAACGCACTCGTCCCTTTCTGGGAGAGATGCGTTTTTTTGCGTTCACCACTAACAATTTTTGAGAAATGGAGGCTAACAATCATGGAGATCAAGGTAACACTGCAAAACGGAACAATTAGAGAGGTACTGCAAGGAACGACGATTAAAGAAGCAGCAGGTGCCATAAGTACCAGTCTGAAAAAAAGTGCTGTAGCTGGAAAAATTGATGGCAGATCCGTTGACTTAAACCAACCGATCGAACATGATTGCCAGCTCGAAATTGTTACGTTGGATAGCAAAGACGGCCTGGAAATTTATAGACACAGTACAGCACATATCATGGCACAAGCCATAAAACGTATATATGGAGATAAGGGTGTCCGGCTTGGCATAGGGCCAGTAATCGAAGACGGTTTCTATTATGACATTGATATTGAGTCACCTTTATCCACGGATGACCTTGTTGCAATCGAACAAGAGATGGCGAGAATTATTCAAGAGAATCACCCGATTGTCCGCCGTGTCGTTTCACGCACTGAAGCAATCAAGCTTTTTGAAGAGATGAACGAGCCCTTAAAGCTGGAGCTTATTCGTGATCTGCCGGAAGACACAGTATTATCTATTTATGATCAAGGTGAATTCTCGGATCTATGCCGAGGTCCACATCTTCCCTCTACTGGCTTGATCAAAGCCTTTAAGCTGTTAAATGTAGCTGGAGCCTACTGGCGTGGAGATTCCAATAATAAAATGCTGCAACGCATTTACGGAACTGCTTTTCCTAAGAAAGCTCAGCTTGAAGACCACTTGCTCTTTCTTGAAGAAGCTAAAAAACGTGATCATCGTAAGCTCGGCAAGGAACTGGAATTGTTCATGTTCTCTGAAGAAGCACCAGGTATGCCCTTCTATCTTCCCAAGGGAATGACAATCCGTACAGAGCTTGAAAACTTTGCCCGTGAATTACAAAGACAGAGAGAGTACGATGAAGTTCGTACACCGCTGATGATGAACAATCGGCTTTGGGAACAATCCGGGCACTGGGATCACTACAAAGACAATATGTACTTCACAAATGTAGACGAAACAACATTTGCCCTTAAACCGATGAACTGCCCGGGACATATGTTGATCTACAAAAATAATCTGCATTCCTACCGAGAGCTGCCTATCCGTATTGCGGAATTCGGTCAAGTACATCGCCACGAATATTCTGGCGCACTTAACGGGATGATGAGAGTTCGTACTTTCTGTCAGGATGATGCCCACCTCTTCGTTTTACCAGAGCAAATTGAGGATGAAATAAGCCGGGTAATCTCACTGATTGACCATATTTATGGAGTGTTTGGCTTTGAGTATAGAATTGAATTATCAACTCGTCCGGCAGATTATATGGGATCTGAAGAATTATGGGATCAGGCTGAACAATCTCTGCAAAATGTATTAAACAATCTCGGGATCGAGTATCGTGTGAATGAAGGTGATGGCGCGTTCTACGGACCTAAGATTGATTTTCATATCTTAGATGCGCTAAAACGAAGCTGGCAATGTGGGACCATCCAACTAGATTGGCAAATGCCAGAGAAATTCGATCTTACTTACATCGGGGAAGATAATCTTAAGCACCGCCCGGTCGTAATTCATCGCGCTGTTTATGGGTCGATTGATCGTTTTATGGGGATTATTACGGAGCATTATGCAGGAGCATTCCCGCTATGGCTGGCACCGGTTCAAGCGAAGTTATTGCCCGTCTCTGAGAACTACGTTGATTATGCATTTCAGGTGAAACAATCTTTAGAACAAGCTGGGATTCGTGTAGAGGTTGATATCCGAAATGAGAAGCTAGGATACAAAATTCGTGAAGCTCAGCTGGAAAAAGCTCCTTACATGCTCGTACTTGGTGAGAATGAGAAGAACTCTGGCAATGTATCCGTAAGAAAACGCGGCGAAGGAGATCTTGGCTCCAAGAGTATACTAGATATTATCGAGCAGATTAATGAAGAAATAGCTAGCAAAAAATAAAGTCCAGCTCCTAATTCAAAGGTTAAAGGGCAGTCTATTCGTAGAAAACTACGATTAGACTGCCCTTTCTTTATCACATCTGATGATTCACGATTATCCTATTTCACATACAGACGACTGCTTTCTTCCCAATATTCGCCTGGTTTGAGGCTGAACAAGCCGATCTCATCTGCTGGCAGATCTACCATTGGCGCATTCACCAGGTTGATTTGCGGTTCAGGGCAGAAGAACTGTTCAGAAGCACCATTATTCCAGATCATCCACTGCTTGTACGAAGTCCCTACATCATAAACTAAAGTTACACCAGCTTTGCTGTCCGTAAGCTCCATCCGGTTACGCCCGTTCTGAGCAACAGCCGTGTAATGGTTGTCCATCGAAGCAAAATAAGGATTCACACCTTCATCACGAAGCTGAGTTTCTCCCGGCTCCAGCTCTTGGAATTTACCAGTCGGAAGCATACGGTCATTCAGTTCCCAGCGATTACCGATGGTAGCTTTTACAAGATAATCTTGTGGAGTGCTACCCGGTGCGAATGGTGCATTAATTGCGGTATGGAATGCCAGCAAGCAAGGCATCACATCATCACCATCATTGTGCACTTGCACCTGTTGAGATAAGCCACCTTCACCAAGGGTATAACGTAGTTTCATTGTGTATTTAAACGGCAAATATTGATAAGAAGGATGATTCTCATCCACTTTGATGAATACGGTTACGAAGCTTTCCGTCTTCCCGCTACCAAACTCTTCCACTTCCCAAGCTGCCGTATGTAAAAATCCGTGTAAATGGTTGCCCGTTGCGACTTCATTTACTGGGAGTTGATAAGTTTGACCATTCCATGGAAATTTACCATCTTCATAACGATTCGGAGGAAATAATACAGGAATACCATGGATGCCTGGACTTGCCTTGAAGGCTTCCATTTCCTCTGCGCCCGGTTCATGCAAGAACCGGTAACCGTTTTCGGTATCTCGGAAACAGATCAAATTGCCGCCGATACCTGGTAGTATAGCTGCCTCATAACGGCCAGCTTTCAACCAGATGGCTGCTTCTCCTTCATATTGCCCTTCATATGCTGTGATAGACATAATAATGTGTTCTCCCTTCCAGTGTCTGATAATTGTCTCTACTTGATAGATTACCACATCTGGTCATGACGTGACATGTCCTTTTTTACAGCTGTTCCACTTCAACGCTCATGACATGATCAATTTTCTTCACATCATAATAGATCTCTGTTGCATAATCTTTATCCGGTGCTGAAATCACCATATCGATCATTTGTCTTCCATCTTCCAAATCCTTAATTTTCATTCTGCGGATTGCCCGAGATGGACTTCTAGTACTTCGTTGAGTACTAACTTGAGGCCGCTCGATTTTTTGGATCACTTCAGTAAGCACAAAATTGGCTTCCATGATGATTCTAACCGAAACTTCGTGCTTATTAAGTACTTCAGGACCAATGGAGCGAATTAAATGAGGAACCAAATTCACCGCAAACATCAGAAGAATAACCGCATAGGCTGCTTCAATATAGAAGCCTGCGCCCACAGCTATACCAATTCCAGAAGCTGTCCAGATAAGTGCTGCCGAAGTGAGACCTGATATCGCATCTCCGCCTCTTCGTAATATAACACCAGCACCCAAGAACCCTATCCCACTGACAATCTGTGCAGCCAGTCGCATCGGATCCATATTCGGATGCTCTGGTCCTGCAAACTTATCAAAGGCATGAATAGACACTACTGTTACAAGACAAGAGGCGATGCTTATGACCATACTGGTCCGAATCCCCAGCGGTTTCTGCTTGATCTGTCGGTCAATCCCGATGAACAGCCCGAACAGCATGGCCACTAATAGCTTAATTAATGATTCAATATGAAAATCCATCGTTTATTCTCCTTTCCCAGAGATACTCCATTATAACGGAAAACAGAGATAATGATTAGCTTTATTTTACATCAAAAAAACGGCATTCTTATCCTCAATGTATATGCGCTCAAGATCAATTTGATCCCGCATAACAAAGAGGATAGAATCCGTTTTAATGGAAGAGATGATTTACGAAAATTTAACCATGGAGCAACGATTCTGCACCGTCACAATAGATCTCAGTTCCTGTAATATGATCTGAATCCTCGGATGCCAGAAATAGTGCCAGCTTTGCAACTTGATCAGGACGCCCAGGTCCTTCCTCCAGCGGTTGATCCCCCTCTGGAAATTCAACAGGGATCTTTACCTCTTTGAGATCTTCAGATGGAAAAGTGTTGTCATCTATATTGGTTTTTATAGCCCCGGGACAGATCGCATTTACGCGAATTTGAAATTGTGCCAGCTCTAATGCTGCCATTTTCATAAAAGCAACCTGGCCTGCCTTTGTCGTACTGTATGCGGAAAAACCGACGTTGGAAAATACACGGTTTCCGTTAATGGAGCTGTTAATCAGGATGCTGCCCCCGCTATCTTTTAGATGCGGTATCGCATATTTAACAGTCGCGAAGGTTCCACGCAAATTAATATGAATGGTCTGATCCCAAGATTCAATATCCATCGTTTCAATGGGCGTCATGGCTCCATTGATCCCTGCGTTAGCAAAAACAATATCAAGACGCCCCCATTTCGCGGCAGCCTTGTTTATTGCTGCTTCCACTTGCGGGGGTTCAGCAACGTCGCATTCTATTACGAGGGCTTCTCCGCCTTCTTTCTCAACTTGTTTTCTAACCTTTTCTGCGTTCTCAACCGTTCTATCTAGTAATACAACTTTGGCCCCGTTTCGGGCGAACTCAAGCACGGTCGCTCGTCCAATACCGGAACCTCCTCCTGTTACAATTGCTACCTTGCCTTCCAGCTTCTTATCTGCCATGTCTAAATATCCTCCTTCTTGTCATGCAAGCCTTACAGTTAAGTTCTTTCCCTAACCTTAACCTCGCATACTGAAGTTGAATCGACAGATATTTACTTTTCCCAAGGGCGTGTCTATTCTCCATGCCGAAGATGAATCATGAGATCATTTAATCCGGCTTCACGAATACCTTCAATAATGAGTTCAGCTAGAAGTCTTGCACCTAGAATCTGAAAATGCGTGTTGTCCTGTACGCCAACTGGATGCAAGATATATTCTCCGGGATAGCTCCACATGAACAAATCCTTCGTTCCTTCCACTCCATAGGTTTCAAAAAGCTTACGACTCTTCTCTGCCAAATCGATCAGAGGGATCTGCTCAGTCTCTGAGAGCTCCCGCATAGCTACTAAATAATCCCCATGGGTGTCTACGATTGCTTCATTAATATCAAATCTCCGCCTATGTACAGCGGTCACCAATACTGGGTAGGCTCCCGCTTCCCTAGCAACTGTAATCATCCTTAGTAAATACTCTTTATATGTAGTAAAGGGGTCGGTGTGTCTTAGATCATCACCCTTAGAATCGTTATGTCCAAATTGAATGAACATATAATCTCTAGGTCTGATAGCTGCGGCAAGATTATCCAAATGCCCTTCCTCAATAAAGCTCTTGGAGCTATGTCCAGAAATAGCCCGATTATCCACAACAAGTCCTGCTTTGAAGCAGCGTGGCAGTAACTGCCCCCAGCCAGCATAAGGATAACCCGCTTCTCCTTGATCGGTTACCGTAGAATCACCGGCCAAATATAAGACGAGTGGTTCGTTATCAGGCTCAATGTCCATTGCATTTATTCGAGGTGCAGCACCCGAGAACGTGAGCTTTAGCTGACCACCCATGATTCGCATCGCAAATGATTCTCGTACATATTGACCTGCCGGGACGTTTAAAGTATCTAATACGTACTTACCATCACCTGCTCGAATTACTGTACTGGTATCTGCTAAAGCGTCACCGAGTAACAAAGAAATGCGGTAAATCCCATCAGGAATATCCAATAGGAGGACAGCTCTCTGCGGAATGCAGAAATCACTTCGTAATGTATCCGTTCCTCCTCTGGAACGTCCGAATACTGTCGAGTCTGAAGTAAACCCAAATCTCGTCTCCGGAGAGTACCTTGTATCCGGCCGAATTTTGGTGTAGCCAGGCTCTGTATCTTTAATCCCAAAGTCAAAATGATAGCTATCCAAATTCAGCCGCACCTTTCTTCATTAGAGATATTATCCTTTCAAACCACTGGTGCTGATTCCTTCAACAATCTGCTTTTGGAAGATAAAGAAAATAATCATGACAGGTGCCAAGCTAAGAACGGACATAGCGAACATAGGTCCCCAGTTGGACACGGACTCACTGTCGAGGAACATTTTTAGTCCCATAGAAACTGTATATTTAGATGGAGAGTTCAGGTACAACACTGGCCCAAGCAGGTCTTCCCAGCGCCAATAGAAGGAAAAAATCGCTGCAGTAGCCATAGATGGACGGATGAGTGGGAGAATGATTCTGAAGTATAGACCAAATTTCCCGCAACCATCAATCGTAGCCGCTTCGTCAAGTTCAACAGGAATTGTCCGAATAAACTGCAGCATTAGGAAAATAAAGAACGGAACTCCGAAGAACTGTGGAACCACGATCGGCTTGATACTATCGAGCCATTCCAATTTTGCATAAATAATATATTGCGGGACAAGCACTACATCTGAAGGAAGCATAAGTGTCATCATCATGATACCGAACCATAATCCATGCCCTACAAACTTATTACGTGCAAATCCGAAGGCTACCAGTGAAGAAGAAACCACCGCTCCTAGAGTGGCTACAACGACGATAATTAATGAATTCTTTATAAAGACACCAAAGGAGTATCCTGCAATCCCTTCCCAGCCTTTAGCATAATTCCCCCATACCCAAGGATCGGGAAGAAGCTGCTGAGCGGTAACAAATACAAGCCGGCTCTCTTTAAAAGAGCTCATGATCATCCACAAAATCGGATACAGCATAATGATAGCGAGGCCACCGATAAGAATATGATACAGCGGCCATTTCAGTTTCATTTTCGCCATGGATTATTTTCCTCCTTCCGATTCGTAGAAGACCCACGATTTGGATGTCTTGAACAAAATTCCGGTCATGATGCCAACTAGCAACAACATTACCCACGCCATAGCCGAAGCATAACCCATGTTATTAAACATAAAGGCCTGACGGAATAGATATAGAGAATACAACATCGTACCGTCCATTGGTCCGCCTTCACCTTTAGAGATAATATAAGCTGGAACAAAGGTCATAAATGCACTGATCGTCTGCATGACTAGATTGAACAGAATAACTGAGCTTAGGAGGGGCATTGTAATCTTAAAAAACTTTCTGAAAAAACCTGCTCCATCTACACTAGCTGCCTCGTACATTTCACCAGGAATATTTTTTAGACCTGCCAGAAAAATCAACATGGATGAACCAAACTGCCACACGGATAAGGTGATCAACATAATAAGCGCAGCGCTCGGATTACCGAACCAGCTTACTGGACCAAGGCCGAAAAAACCGAGCATGCCATTAATAATTCCAGTATCACTAAAAATATTACGCCACATGATGGATACCGCCACACTGCCACCTATAATAGAAGGTAAATAATAAGTTGTACGATAGGCTCCGATCATACGCGATTTTGTATTTAGAATCATAGCCACAAATAATGCAAAGGTGAGCCGTAAAGGCACACCAATAAATACATAAAGCAGCGTCACCTTAAGTGAATGTAAATATTTCGGGTCATTCGAGAACATTTTGATGTAGTTATCAAATCCGATCCATTTAGGTGGAGCGAATAAATTATATTTAGTAAAAGAAAGATAAAGAGAAATGATCATCGGAATCAGTGTGAAGCAAAGAAAACCAATGACGAACGGACTGATGAAGGCATATCCTGTAAGGTTGCTTCGCAAACTCCGGCCTGTTAGCTTCTTTTTCTTAAAAGCCAGCGGATTCGAAGGAAGGGGATTCGTGGATGCCAAGGGTCTCCAACTCCTTTTTATGTGAATAATAAGGGAAACGGGCTGCCGCCTAACTAAATGGCATGCCGTTTCCCATGTTAGACGCAGTATAGTTATCTGTTACTTTACTACTACCGGCTGGAGAGAATGGCGTTCGCTTCTTTTCGGAACTGCGCTGCTGCAGCTGCTGGGTCAATTTTGCCGAAGTTCATTTGTTCAGCAAGGTCTGTAAGGAGTGCTACCACCTCTGGCGATCCCACTGGCGGACTCATTGGAGAAGTTGTAGGCTCCATGTCAGCAACGAACTTGAATACTTGTTTACCAGAATCCGTTAATTGTGAAGAAACAGATTCCTTAATCTTACTTGAAATTGGCACACCACGTTCACCTTTGATCAGGTTATTGGCTTCAGGATCATTAATCCAGAAATCAACAAACTTCGCTGCTTCTTCCTTCACTTTGGAATTAGAAGTAACCGACCAGTACATACTAGGCTGCATGTAAAGACCTTTTTCCATATCTGGACCAGGCATTTGTGCCAGTGCCATAGGACGATTTACAGCGATTTGCAAAGCAACATATTGGTTCGACCATTGCCATACACCGATACCTGTGCCTTTAACAATATCCGACTCTTCGATAACGCCTTTGTTTTGGCTCAGTTTATCTTGGGTTGGAACCGCACCATCTTTAATTAAACCAGACAGCATTCCGAAAAAGTCAGTGAATAAAGCATCGTCCTCATATCCAAGCGCTGAACCATCATTGTTATATAACGCCAGCCCTTTTGTGCGAAGATAATAGTTGAAGAATACGTCAGCTGCCATGGAACCGTCGATGTATAGTCCAGCCGATTTAGCTTTCGCAGCGATTTCTTTGTATTGATCCCAAGTCCAGTTCCCTGGAATAGAATCCACTCCTGCCTTCTTTAGCAATTCTGGATCATATTGAAAACCAAGTACGTTAACACCTAGTGGAATTCCATATTGCTTCTCATTGATCACCCCGGTACTAAGTACGTTCTCATTCACATCGCCGACTTGTATCTGAGAGTTCAAATAAGGCTTCAAATCTTCGAGCTGTCCGTTAGATCCATATTGATTAATATAAGAAATATCCATTTGAACGATATCAGGAAGTCTATTTGCTGCTGCTTGCGGAGCAAGTTTTTTCCAGTAATCATCAAAGGACGCATATTCTGGTTCAATCGTTACATTCGGGTATTTGGCTTCATACATATCAATCACTTGTTGTGTATAGGAATGTCGTGTATCTCCACCCCACCAAGCAATACGCAGGGTTACAGGTTCTGCTGAGGTCGTAGCTGCAGGCTTCGTTTCCGAAGGAGCATTTGTAGCTGAGTCCGTAGCGGCAGCGCTGTTATTGTTGTTACCTCCACCACAACCCGCTAATATAGATGACAGCAACAATGGTACGGCTAGTAAAGCGAATCTCTTTTTCAAATTCATGTCCCCTTTTCCTATAATAGTGTAAAGGCTCTGATCCCTTTAGGTAGCGCTTTCATGGTTAAATTTTCTCAAATATTTAGTGATTTATGAATACAAAAAACCGTCTTGTTTGTTCAATAATCAGTTCCCTTGTGAGGGTTTCATAAATTCAGTGGGTGTCTGCCCAGTTACTTTTTTGAACACTTGACTGAAATACTGTGCATTCCCACCAAAGCCGAACATTTCAGCGAGTTCAAATACTCTTACATCACCACTATGCAAAATGTGTTCCGATGCTTTAGTAATCCGGTAATTGGTAACGTAATTAGAGAACTTCTCCCCAGTGATTTTCTTAAATATTTTTCCAAGATAATCAGGATTCATATATAACATCTCAGCAGCGACTGAGCTAAGTGACAGCTCCGCATTCTTGTAATCATCCGCAATAATTTTGAACATTTTATCTACGATTAAGGATTGGCGACAGCGGAAATGACGATCGTACATCGCTGTCAGACGAACCGCCGCATCTTTTACATAGGCTTTAAGGCCACCTAAGGTCCTGATCTCCGCTAATTCTGCCATACTTGAAGTAAAGTTATTTCTTTCTTCAGGGACGGCTAACCTTATCATCGCAGAATACAATTGCAAAACATAAGATCGCGTTACATTTATATCCACACGCTGTTCAGCAAGCAGGTTAAATAAGCGCTCTAATTCTAACTCTACTGCACTTTGTTCGCCCGCCTTAATCAGCAGACAGATTTGCTCTTCGTCTAGTTCGATATCATTTCTTCCGCTTAGTTCATCACTAGGTAGATCACTACCTGTGATCAGACCTCCCTCTTCCATATAAAAACAGTGGTTAATGTACTGCAGGGTCTGACGATACAATCGCCGTGAATGTATCATGAAGTCCGCGTCACTAATCGCAATGGTTACATCCACTTTGTAAAACTTGTAGAACATTTTCCTTACTTCTGAAATTCGCTCAAGCATTGTATTATTCAGCGCGGTCTCTCCTTCGACTTCCATTAGGATCAGAATAAATCCGCCGATCCTTGTACTAAGTAGCGTTTCTTGAAGCATATCCTGTGCAATATTTTGCAAAGCAAAAAGTTGTTCATATTCATAAGAACCTTCCAGTCTGAACAAGATCAAACGCACCATTTTGTCATTTAATTCGATGCCTAGCAGCTCCTGATAGTACTCAAGATCTTGACTTCCGTATGTTTTGTTAGAGATCCATTCCTTCAAAAATTGTTCCTTCACATGGGGTAGAACTTTGGTAAACCGTTGTTTCATGTCATTTACAAAATCTGTCCGGCCCTTTAGTTCATCGAGCTCTGCTACCAGTTCAATTAGTGCATCATGAATTTGATTTTCGTTGCAAGGCTTTAGCAAGTAATGTTTAACGCCGTGCTGCATAGCGATACAGGCGTAGTCAAAATCTTTATACCCCGTCAACATAACGAACTTCAAATCAGGAAATCGTTCACTACATTTCTGTACCAAGCCTAATCCATCCAAACCGGGCATAGAAATATCAGTGATCACTATGTCAGGACGAAGCTCCTCTATTTTCTCCAAGGCTTCTATCCCGTTTCGCGCCGTACCCACCAGCTCAGTTCCTGCCTGTGCCCAGTCTACTACCTGCGATATGCCTTCTAGTATCAACCGTTCATCATCAACCAGCAGTAACTTATACATTCTCTAGCACTCCTTTTAAATAGGGTATACGTACATGTATTATCGTTCCTTGGCCTGGCTCACTTTCAATCACTGTACCCCATTCTGAACCAAACACGATTTGAATACGCTCTGCGATGTTCGCTAACCCGATCCCTTCGCCACGTGTCTTGACTCTACCCTGCTGCAAATCTTTGATGAACTCCGCACTCATTCCCGGCCCATTATCACTAACACGAATATCAAGTCCATGCTCCTCCTCACTCACGGTTATAGAAATAGTACAGGGTTCAATATTAGGTTCTAATGCATATCGGATCGCATTCTCGATCAATGGTTGGAGTGTCAGCTTCGGGATTAAAGCGTCATGTAAATGCTCAGGAAAATCCATCCGGAAATCAAGTCTATCGTCAAACCGTGTTTTTTGGATAATGACATAATTACGCACGATAGTAAGCTCTTTTTCAATCGTAATCAAAGGGTCTTTAAGACCGATCGAACTGCGGAACAAGTACCCAAGAGCCTCAACCATTTCAGAGATTTTCGCTTGCTTGTTCATCTTCGCTAACCAATTGATCGATTCAAGGGTATTGTATAAAAAATGCGGATTAATCTGTGCCTGCAGCGCTTTAAGCTCGGTCTCTCTAATAATGAGCTGCTTCGCGTAATTCTCATCGATGAGTTCTCTAATTCTGCGGATCATCATTTTAAAGGTACGGTTAAGCTGACTTACCTCGTCCTGCGCAGTTTGCGAAACTACACCTAGAGATTGTTCCTCCAGATTATCCAGATCTCCCTTTTCGATTTGTTTCATTTTTTTGGTCAGCTTTGAAATCGGACGTACAATACTTCGAGCTAATCGATAACCTAAGAGCAGTCCAATTAATAGTATGAGCGCGAAAATGATGACGACCAGTTTTTTAACAAAAGTAATATGTTTGAACATCTCATTGAATGGGGTCGCATTGATATACATCCATTCCATATAAGATGATTTAGTCTTCGTGATAAAATAAGTTCCTTCTTCATACTTGGCTGTCCGATAGAGCTCAGAACGTTCCGTTTCCTCTTTAAGCTCCGTTGGCAGTAATATTGGAGCTTGAGGATAAACCGCCTGCCCTGACATCGCATCAACAACAATCAACTGATCGCCATCCGAAGTATTACTTGTGCTATCGGCTATAATGCGATCAATTCGAATACGGATAACTAACGTCCCTAGATCGGCCAGCGTAAAGGTTGACCCTGTATAAGATTTAATCTGCCGAACAGCCAAGAGTGAATTTTTATTTCCTTGGGGATACCACACTATGCTACCCCCAGCTTCCTTAGCCAGAGGTTTTAATTGATCCTGAAGATCCTGTGATACACCCTCACGATTTCCTGCGGTCATAGCACCGCCATTCGTATCCAACAGCATCATAGAATAGACATATTTCTCAGCTCCTGCAAAGGCAACTAACCTGTTAATGATCTTGTTATGTAGAACCTGTCTTTCATACGGCTGAGGATCATCCTGCAACTGACGAAGGCATTCCTGTATTTGCTCATCAGAGACCACGTTAAAAGAAAGTTGTTCCAACTCTCTTAAAGTACTTTCTATACTGATCGATGACATCCCCAGCACTTCGGATGCCTTTTCATAGATTTGCTTGTCATAAATTCGATAAACATACTGCAGGACGGTTAAAGAGAATAGAAAGGACAACAGCAGTAAAAAGGAAATGATCAATATCATTTTATTAAAAATACCCGAACTTCTGTAAGCGCTGACATTTTTCCAAAACATAAGCATCCTCCAATTCACTCCAAACCCTTATTATGGGAAGTAATATTTATCATCACTCTATCCTATCATAAATGATATTGAAGCATTTGGGAAAAACTGCAACAAAAAGGACTTAAAGTGAAATCCAAAGTCAGACTTCACTTTAAGCCCTTATCATGAGCCTATGTCACATTTACAAAAGACTAACCAAGCACCATTCGATCATCTGCCAGTTTATGACCACTGATGGCCTCAAATTCTCCCAGTAAGCGTTCTACCGTAAGATCCTGTTTGCGTGTTTCGTCAATATCAAGGATAATACGTCCCTTATCCATCATGATAAGACGATTCCCAAGGCGAATTGCCTGCTCCATGTTATGGGTAACCATAAGTGTAGTCAGCTTCATCTCGCGGACGATTGACTCTGTCAGTTTAGTTATCAGCTCCGCACGTGACGGATCAAGTGCAGCTGTATGTTCATCTAGTAGCAAAATCTGCGGTTGGGTGAAGGTTGCCATTAGCAAACTCAACGCTTGTCTTTCCCCGCCAGATAATAACCCCACCTTAGCCCGTAGACGGTTTTCCAATCCGATCCCGAGCCGGCTTAACTCCTCGCGAAACTTCGCCCGTCTCACTGTATTTACACCGAAGGATAATCCTCTGTTCTTTCCTCTTTTATATGCCATCGCTAAATTCTCTTCAATCGTCATCCGTGGAGCCGTACCTGCCATAGGGTCCTGGAAGACCCGTCCGATCCAGCGACTGCGCTGATACTCTGCTAAATGGCTTATAGAATTCCCTTCAATGCTAACTGAACCGAGATCCGGCTTCATTACACCAGAAATGATATTCATCAGTGTAGATTTACCTGCGCCGTTGCTGCCAATAATGGTGACAAAATCGCCGGGGCGAAGCTCCAAATCAATACCGAGCAGCGCAATCTTCTCATCCGGAGTGCCAGGATTGAACAGCTTAGATACGTTATCAAGCTTAAGCATCGATAGTGCCTCCTCTCTTGCTGCTAAGCGCTTGTTCAGCTAATTCCACTGAACGCTTGCGCGCTAAATTCTTCTGCTTCAAGAAACGCTGAATCGATGGGAATACAAGTGCGAAAATAACGATAATTGCTGTGATCAGTTTAAGATCCGAAGGTCTCAACCAAGGAACATACAAAGCAAGTGCAACTACGATTCGGTAAACAATAGATCCCAGAACAACTGCCAAAGTTGCACGGAATACATTTCCAGCCCCGAAAATAGCTTCACCTATGATTACCGAAGCTAAGCCGATAACAATCATCCCTATGCCCATTGAGGAATCCGCAAAAGTAGAATACTGAGTAATCAGCGCACCCGAGAGTGCCACCATTCCATTAGATAGACTGACACCGAGAATGGTTGTATTATCCGTGTTTACACCCAGACTGCGGATCATTCTTGCATTATCTCCGGTAGCCCTCAAAGCAAGCCCAAGATCTGTACGCAAGAATAAATCCATTAGGATTTTCACAAATAAAACAACAAAAGGAAGAACAAGAAGTGGATTAATGGACGAGAACAACGTAGTATCACCCATAAGTGACCAGTTAGGCTTACCGCCAAATATTCGCAAATTAATGGAATAAAGTGCAATCATCATTAGAATCCCGGATAACAATCCATTAATCTTGCCTTTCGTATGTAGTAGACCCGTACACATTCCTGCCAACATCCCACCAGCAATAGCAGCGAGTGTGGCCAACCACGGTGCATAGCCATTAGTAATCATAACAGCGGCAATGGCACCGCCTGTAGTAAAGCTACCATCCACAGTCAAATCAGGAAAATCCAAAATGCGAAAAGTAATATATACCCCTAAAGCCATAAATGCGTAAAGCAGACCCATTTCCACGGCCCCAAGCATTGAATCATACATAGAAGTTTTCCTCCTTCAAGCGGCAAGGGGCGTCCTTACGGAATCGCCCCAATATAATGTCTTATTGAATAATATTGTTAGCTTGATCGGCTACTTCTGCTTTCATTGCATCTGTTACTTCTATGCCTTGTGCAGCAGCAGCTTTGAGGTTTA
This sequence comes from Paenibacillus sp. FSL R5-0345, assembly GCF_000758585.1. Lineage (NCBI taxonomy): Bacteria > Bacillati > Bacillota > Bacilli > Caryophanales > Paenibacillaceae > Paenibacillus > Paenibacillus sp. FSL R5-0345. Next base: position 2,840,336 of record NZ_CP009281.1, on the reverse strand, counting down.
GGATAAGATCGAGTTTTTCTTGCATTGTAACTTTCATATCTCCTGGTTTTTTACCATTTTTCAGAATATCCACTGCCATTTGTCCAACTTGGTAACCATGATCGAAGTATTTGAAGCCCACGGTAGCAAATGCGCCTTTTTCAACGGTATCTCGATCACTGGAGAAGAACGGAATTTTCTTATCATTAGCCGTTTGAATAATGGTATCCACAGCACTCACTACAGTGTTATCCAAAGTGATGTAGAATGCATCTACACGACCAGCAAGTGACTCAGCAGCTTGCTTAACTTCAGAAGTATTCGTGATAGCTGCCTTCACAAGTTCAATACCATGTTTATCCAGCTCTTTCTTGGCAATATCCGCCATAATTACAGCATTCGGTTCACCTTCATTGATAACAATGCCGAGCTTCTTCACATTAGGAAATTGAGTAGCGATGAATTGCATTAATCTATTGATAGCTTCAGGATTCGTATCAGATACACCAGAGACATTGCCACCAGGATGCTCAAGATCAGTAACGATTTTTGCATCGATAGGATCAGTCACCGCTGCGAACAGAATCGGAGTATCCTTACTTGATTTGCTAAGCGCTTGAACAACGGATTGAGCGGAAGGTGTCGCAATCGCCAATACCAAATCATTCGTGTCTGCGGCAATCTTTTGAGCAATTGACAAGTTATTCGCTTGGTCAGCTTGAGCATTCTCAAGATCAACCTTCAAGTTCTCTCCTTCAACAAGTCCTGCATCCTTCAAAGCAGCGAGAATTCCTTCGCGTGTAGCATCAAGTGACGGATGTTCTACATATTGCGAAATTGCGATTTTGTAAGTTTTAGAATCTGCGGTTCCAGCATTTGTTGACTTATTTCCGGTGTTTGTTGCATTGCCTGAGTCTACTGCAGCATTATTGTTACCACAGCCAGCAGCTACCAGCATGAAGCATAAGCTTAAACCCGCCAAAATGTTTCTCTTTTTCATTAAAGTACCCCATTTCATTAGATTATTAACGCGTGCATCAAAGTGAGCGACTCAGCATTATCACTTTTATTGATAAAAGCATTAAAGCATAAGCTTACACGTACCTCACAATAATGATAGAAATCTATTAAACCTATATTATATGGAGGTTGTTTATCCGTCAATCACTTATCCAACTTCCATAGATTACAAATTTCATAGCGCATTACTCACCAATATAGGAAGGACTTGGTTGTGTCTTACAGTGATTGCCTTGAGCCGCATTACATAAAAAAAAGTCCCCTGCACAAACTTAACCTACAGTTTGAATATGGAGCGTGTCATATGCCTGGTAACCACAAAAAAATACTGTCCACTGCTACTGTATTGCTTGCTGTTGTTTTATCAAGTACTGCGTGTAGTTACTCATCACAATCACAAAAACCCAAGATAAACGCTGTAACACCTGATGGCATGCAAGCCTCTAGTTATTATGAAAAGTCCTCCATCACAGATGCTCAAGGAAAGTACTGGATTCCACTCAAACCTGCAATTGCTTCACTCGGATATCGAATGAAAGATGATGCTACTCATGGAGGATACACCAAGATTGGCTACAGTGATGTTATGTATATGCTACGTCCTGGCTCTACTCAGGTCTTCTCCTTAGGTGAAAAAATCACGCTACCGCAGGCACCTAGACGACAAGAAGGACAAATCTATATCACACCTTTAGCATTATCTAAATTTCTTCAAACAGAAGTGGGTTGGAATCCACAGTCTGGGGAAATCAACATTGCCACACCGACCGATCATGAAAGTATTATAAAATCACCATCTGCTAAAACAAAGAATGGATCTAAACCCATTCGCATCCAAAGTATTTCTGAAGCTGACAAGAAGGAATTAGTTTCTTTTGCCAAAAAATTTTTGGGTGTGCCTTATGAATTCGGCACCGGACCTTATGAAGAAACCAAGAAATTTGATTGCTCTTCTTTTACAAGGCATGTATTCAAAAAATTCGGAGTAAACTTACCACGCCTAGCCAAGGATCAAGATAATTTAGGTAATCGCGTTCAACGCAGTGCACTAGATGTGGGCGATCTGATCTTCTTCACTGTCCCAGGTCGCTTTGAAAGTGACGCTATCCCTGGACATGTCGGTATTTACATTGGGGATGGGAAATTCATTCACACATGGGGAGATCCCGGGGTTCAGATCAGTGAGCTCGACTCAGGGTATTGGAGCAACGTAATCCTGCATATGCAGCGCATTCTGTAATCCGCATTTACAGTCAAAAGGCCACATATTGAGAAAGCCTGAATCCTCCGTTCTGGAGGGTTCAGGCTTTTTTTGTTGCTACAAAAAGTGGGATTTTTAGTCCCAGTTCTTGCCTCTACCGCTTAAACGTACAAACAGTTTTACAAGCTCTACGATCAATATAATCGCCAATGCTGCAGCAACGACGATTCCCCACTGTGATCCGCTTAAATGCGAGACACCAAACCAATCATTCAGTCCAGGGATGATGATTACCAGCACCAACATTAATGTAGAGATCAGTGATGCCCACAGCATATACCGGTTGCTGAACCAGCCAATCTGAAACAACGATTTCGTATTGGATCTGACGTTAAACGCATGAGAGATTTGCAGTAATCCTAATGTGGCGAATGCCATCGTAACCGCAATTCCCTCATTGTAATGCGTATGTGCCCATTGGTATACGAACAGTGTAAGCGCAGCCTCTAATATACCCTGGTAGATGATCCCGATTCCCACACCACCAGCAAAGATACTGCTGCTGGCTTTTCGTGGTTTTTTCGACATCAGATCGTCCCCCGCTTTTTCAAGCCCTAGGGCAAGCGCAGGTAGGGTGTCAGTAACAAGATTAATCCACAGGATATGAATCGGCTCAAGAATACGCCAACCGATCATTGTCGCAATGAATAGCGTAAGAACCTCACCAAGATTGGCAGAGAGCAGGAACTGGATTGCCTTACGGATATTGCTATATACTTTCCGTCCTTCTTCAACAGCAACAACTATGGTCGTGAAGTTATCATCTGCGAGCACCATGTCAGATACGCCCTTAGCCACATCTGTTCCTGTGATTCCCATTCCCACACCGATATCTGATGACTTAAGCGCAGGAGCATCATTCACTCCATCACCAGTCATGGCAACAATCTTTCCTTTTTTCCTCCACGCCTTCACAATCCGAACTTTATGTTCAGGAGATACCCGAGCATAAACCGAATAATCAATGACTTTCTCAGCAAATTCCTCTTCACTAAATTTATCCAGCTCACTCCCAGTTAATACACCTGTTTCATCTTCGATAATCCCTAATCTTTTGGCTATGGCCGCTGCTGTATCTCGATGATCTCCTGTAATCATTACAGGTCTTATCCCTGCTTTTCGACAGATGGCTACCGCATCCCGCACTTCCTCACGCGGCGGATCAATCATACCGACTAAACCGATAAATACTAGTTCTTTCTCTGTAGTATCCGGTGAGATATTGGACGGTAGCTGCTCTTCATCTCTGTAAGCAAATGCCAAAACCCGGAGTGCATCGTTCGCAAGCATTTTATTACTTTCCATGATTTGTCGTGAATGTTCCTCTTTAAAAGGGACGATTTCTCCATCCACAAAGATATGGCTGCATTTGGATAAAAGTACATCTGGAGCACCTTTCGTTAGTACACGATAACGCCCATTTTCAACTTCATGAATCGTCGTCATCAACTTGCGATCGGAGTCAAATGGCAGTTCGTTTTTACGCGGGAATTTCTTTTCTAAATCCCTTTTGTCAGTACCAATACTGAGTGCGTAGTCCACTAATGCAGTTTCCGTGGGATCGCCAATAATCGCTTTACCACTCTTGGTTTGCGGGTCCTTGGCTCCTTCATTCCCTCCAGAATCCTTAGGAGACTTCCCTTCGTCAATACTGGAATCATTACAAAGCGTCATGGCCTGAAGCAGAAGTTCGCCGCCTGGCGTCCCCTCAAGCCCTTCTACAGCTTCTTTCGTAGTTCCATTGACATGCACTTTTTCGACAGTCATCTTGTTCAGTGTCAATGTACCGGTCTTGTCAGAGCATATAATTTCGGTGCTTCCAAGCGTCTCTACAGCGGGGAGCTTGCGAATGATCGCTTTACGTTTAGCCATCCGCTGCACTCCGAGTGCTAAGATAATGGTAACAATGGCTGGCAGCCCTTCAGGAATCGCCGCTACTGCAAGTGAGATTGAGGTGAGAAGCATATCCAGCAGTTCTCTACCCTCAAATATGCCGACGGCAAAGATGACTACACAAACACCAAGAATAATAAAAGTAAAATATTTTCCTAGTTCGTCCAGTTTCTTTTGCAGCGGTGTGACATCATTCTCTTCTTCCGAGATAAATCCGGCGATCCTGCCGACTTCAGTCTGCATTCCTGTAGATGTGACTACACCAACCGCTCTACCGTAAGTTACATTACTGCTCATATAAGCCATATTGGTACGATCCCCGATAACAATATCGCTTCCCTCAAGCACACCTACCTTTTTTTCTGAAGGTAATGATTCTCCGGTTAATGCGGCCTCCTCTGTTTTCAAAGAAGCAGCTTCTAACAGCCTAATATCTGCCGGAACCACGTTTCCAGCTTCCAGCAACACAATATCCCCTGGCACGAGGTCCTCACTTTTAATCTCAGAAACCTGACCTCCACGCCGCACCCTGGCATGCGGAGAGGACATACTTTTTAGGGCATCTAAAGCTTGCTCTGCTTTATTTTCCTGAATAACGCCAAGCACCGCATTCAGGACTACTACTAACAAAATAATGATTGTATCTGTCCATTCTCCTAAAATCCCAGACAATACAGCTGCCACGAGCAAAATAAAGATCATGACATTTTTAAATTGCTCAATAAATTTTCCTAACAGTGATTTGGTCTTTGCCTCTTGAAGTACGTTCTTCCCATACTTCTCCTGAAGTTTAGCGGCTTCACCGGAAGACAAGCCATCTTTCCGAGTTTCCAGCCTTTTGAGCACTTCTTCCTCGCTCAGTGTATGAAAAGGAACCTGACCCTGCGATTTTGTTTCATTTGAATTCAAGACCATTGCCTCCTTCCGGGATTGAGATTCTGGTAAAACCTCTCATATGAGTCTTACCCAAAAAAGGCATGGTGATTCTAGAACGTTATGTACATTTTTAGAAATTCGGTTGTTCAGACTTCAAGCTCTATTACATGTAGTTCCAAACGATTACCTTCATCAATCTGGAACGTAACAAAATAACTGGTCGCTGCTCACAAATCGATGCATTTTTCGAATAGAATGATCATATAGGACTGCGCTAGAAAAAACCGTTAAAATCCCGCGATTTGCTCAAATTTATCCCTGCTGACTTAAACTTGATAATAAAAGATATATTTACTGCGAATTACTTCAATTATCCCCGTCAGTTTCTTATTTTCTTTACCTTTTAAAGAAGATTTTTCACAAAAAAATTTGGATTCATGTAAAAAGGTATGTTATGCTTTTTATACTATATGCAGTTGGGAGGTGTTATTTTAGTGCAATATATAGCGCGTATGTTCTTACTTTGGCTTCTTCGGATCTTTTTAGTTTTGGGTTTGATTTCCTCATTTCCAATCACTTGGTCTGGAAGCTTAACGACTACAAAACAAGAACATACAACTCCCGAAATTGAACACTATGAACGCAAATCTATACCTCCTGTGCGGACAGCTCCCAAAATCATTCCACAAATTGGAGCTATCAAAATAATTGAACAGTGGGGACAGCGCTCCATAGCATTAACCGCAATGCTCCCTTTACTTTCAATTATATTTCGTCCGGTAATTTATAAATTCATGCTTCGACTGCGGCTGTACGTGCTAAAATTCACTTCTCATTTCGTGAATATTAAACGACTACATTTATTGTGATTTCTCTGGGGCTATCTTCTTTAGCTTCGGACTGACAATAGATCCACTCACCTTGGGTATTGAGGCGCTCTGTTTCTCTCTCGCAGCAGTCTTTGATACACTAATCAGGAACTTTGTCGCAGGCTTGTTAGCCGGGCGCAGTGCCGGTCTCAGCCCGCGTGCTTCACCTTTTATCAGTTTAAGTATAGTCTCACATGGATATTTCTCGATTACTATGGCCAATTTGGATAAAGCAGGCGGACTACCGGCTATCCTACAGCCATTTGAGCTATATATGTACTTATTCTTGCTATCTTCGGACCCCTTCTAACGAAGGAATCTATATGGATTATAAAATATTGGATATAATATTCAAATTCGAGAAACGATATGCTGCAAAAATGTCCAAAAAGACTGACGTAGCATGCATACATGAATAAAGTTGTTTCCCCTGTTAAAGGAGGGAAAAAATTGAAAATCAAGACAAAGCAACATCAACAGCTACGTAACAATTCTATATTACGAGTTCTCACTGTTATTGCGGGAGCACTACTTGCCGCTGTAGGATTAGAATTATTTCTTATACCACATGGGCTTGTGGTTGGAGGAATCACAGGTTTATCAGCATTATTCGCTCATACCACTGAAATGCGGCTTGGATTGTTTCTGTTTCTATTCAATCTCCCTTTTATATTTATGTCTCGAAAGCAAGTGAATGTTCGCTTTGCGCTGTATACCGTACTAGGATTAACTTGCTTGACCATTGCTTCACTTGCTCTTCACCGTTTTCCTGCAGTCATTAGCGATCCTTTACCTGCTGCAATGGCAGGCGGGATCTGTTTAGGGCTTGGTATCGGAATATCTGTCCGATTCGGTGGTTTGAACAAACATGCCAGTGACCAAGGATATTCACTTCTGAGTGGCGGACCGCCAAAGTCAACTGAAATCGTCATCATGATTCTGAACTGTGCTATCTTGCTTATTGCAGGCACGTTATTTGGCTGGGAGCAAGCAATGTATTCCATTCTGGCTTACTTATTAGCCTTCGAAGGTGTGAGATTCTCACTCCGAGGATTATCCGCTTCTCGCGCTGCATGGATTACCAGCAGTCGTTGTATGGATATCCAAGAAGCGCTCGAAACTTCACTAGGTCGAGAAGTTGGGCTTGCTGAAGGCTCAGGGGAAAATGGAGAGCTTAGTACATTATTCTGTCTGATCAACAGAATGGAAGAACATCAGCTGCGGACGATCGTCCTTGATTGTGATCCCGACAGCCAAATTGTGTTCAAATCAGCTACTGTTGATCAAAGACAGGTTAACCAGCACTAATAACATATAGAGCTATTCTATAAGTTTATCTTCTTTGTTCGAAGACAGCCTTTATTATTCTAAGAGCCGCGTAAGTGAAGAAGCGCTTCCCAATAACCTGAGAAGCGCTTCTTTTTATGTTCTAGGCTGGGTTTGGATACCGGATCGGGCTCTCATAAACAATTAGGGAAAATCTCCTTATAATTCAGTCATTATTGCTCACCAGATCAATAATTAGAGAATTCCTCCCTATAATTCACCTGATTTGGTGGTAAATATAGATATTACTCCGATTTATAGGGAGGAATTCCCTGATTTAATTCATTTTGAGTAATTATCGGTTATTTTCAGAGAGCTTTTCCCTAATTACTCTCAAGACTTTAGCAGCAAAAAAAGAAACTGCCCATAAGTAGCATTCACTACTTTTGAGACAGTTTCTCCTCCTTTAGTACGCTGGGGATCAACCTCAAATCTACCCTATACTCGTTAGTGACTTTCCTAACGGAACATTCCCCACAAACGGATCAAATGGAAGGTGTTGTTCGGATCAATTTTCTGAGCGATTATAAATTTCACAATTTGGTCTTCCTGCGTCGAGGTCAATTTCTCGCTCAGTACACCTGACGCATTCCGTACCAGCCTGCGGACAACCGCCGGGTCCTGTAACTCCTGTTTCGAGATGCCGTTAATCATATTTTTGATACGATCTTTGACAGTCGAATTTTTCATCTTCAGCTTGATGCGTTCCACGAGCTGAGGGCTAATTCCGAATTGTTGATAACCCAAGTGTAGCACCTCCCGTCATATCCAATCTTTCACAGTATATGAGGCTGAGGTGCTAGATGTGCCTACTTAGTCAATTAATTCCCCTTGGAATATTTGCTCACCTTGTAAATAAAGCCGTAGCGGAGCATATTCAGGAGATGTCCAGAACTTCTCATCCTTAAGCAGTTCAGCCACATCATCACGCGCCTGCTCCAGCACTTCAAAGTCAGCCGTCATATCCGCCAGGCGGAATTCCGGTAATCCACTCTGCTTGGTTCCGAAGAAGTCACCAGGACCTCGCAGCTCCAAATCTCTCCGAGAAATCTCAAATCCATCATCTGTATCGGTCATCGCTGTCATTCGTTCACGCCCGATTTCAGATTTCGGATCAGCTACCAGTACGCAATAAGAGGCATGCTGCCCTCTTCCAACCCGTCCACGCAGCTGGTGTAGCTGAGATAATCCGAACCGGTCTGCATCCATAATAATCATCAGCGTGGCATTAGGAACGTCTACGCCCACCTCTACAACTGTTGTGGACACTAGGAGCTGCAATTCATTGTTATAGAATGCTCTCATCACTTCATCTTTTTCAGCAGGAGACATTTTCCCATGCAAGAGACCAACTTTATAGTTAGGAAAAGCTTGGCTCATCTGAATATGCAAATCAATCGCATTTTGCACATCCAGTTTTTCCGATTCTTCAATGAGCGGACAGATTAGATAAGCTTGGCGTCCCAGCTCTATTTCACGCTTAATCAGATTCAAGACACGATCCATGAGATCATGCTTGACCCAATAACTGGTTATTGGCACTCGGCCTTTCGGTCTTTCCGATAGAGTAGAAACATCCATATCTCCAAAAACTGAAATCGCAAGTGTACGCGGAATAGGCGTTGCAGTCATCGTAAGTACATCCGGATTATATCCTTTACGCCGCAATACACCTCGCTGGTTTACACCAAACCGATGCTGCTCGTCCGTTACTACGAGACCCAGATCACGGAAAAATACATCCTCCTGAATCAAAGCATGCGTACCTACAACGATATCGAGCATCCCCATTTGAAGAGAAGCTAGCAATTCTTTACGTTTCCGTCCAGTTACACTACCCGTCAAGAGCCCAACCGTAATGCCAAACGGCTCAAACATCTTTGTGAGAGAGCGCATATGCTGTTCCGCTAATATCTCAGTAGGCACCATAAGCGCCCCCTGAAATCCGGATCGTACGGTAGCAAAAAGCGCCACGGCCGCTAGCACCGTTTTACCAGAACCCACATCACCTTGAAGCAGTCGATTCATACAATATGGCGATCGCAGGTCATGTAAAATCTCCAGCTCCACACGTTTCTGAGCATCTGTAAGCTCAAAAGGTAAGCTGCGAACAAACTGACGAACGGTTGCGTTATCCACAGTATGAACTACACCATCCATCCTACCGCGATTGAGTACCCGGAATGCCTGCATCTTCAACTGGAACAGAAATAACTCCTCATACACCATCCTGCGGCGTCCCTGCTGGCCTTCACGTGTGTCCTCTGGCCTATGAATGGTAGCAATCGCCCGTTTACGGGGCATAAAATCATATTGTCTCATAATAGAATGCGGTAATATTTCGGGAATTAGGTCTCCATATTGCTGAAGTGCCTGATTAATGCTTTTCCGGATCCAAGACTGCGTGATCTTGCCACCGACAGAATAAACAGGTTGCAGTGTTCCTGTCTTCCCTTCCCCGCGATCGGGGAATTCATAATCCGTCACTGTAATTTGATTTCGCTTCTGGTCCCATTTACCTGTGAGTACAATTTCTCTCCCCACAGTAAGCTGCTCTCGCACGTAATGACGATTAAACCATGTTGCTGTGAACATCCAAGGCTCCGCAACCATTTTACAACTTAGTCGTGATTTGCCTCCAAAACGCTGCAGCACAGGGATACCGATCACTTTAGCCTCTGTAGTCACTTTATCCCCATGTTTGGTTTCACTCAGCGATCGTGGTCGATAATCCTCATAACGGAACGGATAATATTCTAACAAATCCTTTACCGTAAAGACGCCAAAGGCGTGAAGCTCGCTTTGCTTTTGAGCACTCACGCCAGTTATGTTTTTTACTTCAATTTGATTTAATGACAGTGTCATATCCATCCCTCATTTTGCAGGCCAAATGAATACAGCTAACGTACCGTTTCCGACATGACTACCCACGACAGGGCCAACGTTCGTCAGCACTTTCTCTTCTAATGTGAAGTGTCCTGACAGCTCTTGCAAGAACTCTTCACCGGAAGCCGGTTCAGCCGTATGACCCACGGCCACATTGATTTTGTCTACGCCTTGAATATCCTTCTTGAACAGTTCAATCATACGGGCAATTGCTTTCTTACGGCCTCTAACTTTCTCGACTGCATAAATTATTCCTTCTGCATCAATAGACAGGATCGGTTTAATATTAAGAAGCGTTCCCAGAATGGCCGAGGCTTTTCCAATTCTCCCGCCTTTTTGTAAATATTCAAGTGTATCTACCAAGAAGTAAAGCTTGCGCGATTGGCGTAAACTCTCTACAGCTTCAAGAATCTCTTCTGGACTCTTGTCCTCTGCAGCCAATCTGGCGGCTTCCACCACCATAAATCCAAAACCATAAGAAGCGGAGAGAGAATCAACCACTGTGATTCCTTCTCCCTCTTCCTCCAACATCGATTTAGCTAAAAGTGCAGATTGGTACGTACCGCTCAGTCCTGAAGAAATATGAAACGAAAGAATAGGACTTCCCGGATAACGTACCAGAATATCACGGTACACATTCATGTATTCAACCGGTGAAGGTTGAGAAGTAGTCGGCAACTGTGACGAGCGGGGAAGGCGCTCATAGAACTGCTCCGGAGTCATATCCAGATTGTCCCGGAAAGCCTCTTCGCCGAACATTAAGGTCAAAGGGACGACCTCAATGCCATACGTTTCCGCCATTGCTGGCGGGATATCAGATGTGCTGTCGGTGACGATGATGGTACGATTCATGGATTATCTCCCCCATACTATAATTTTGCCAACTACGTAATTAACAGATTGCCCTTGATCAATTATAGAGCCCTCAGTAACTATCTATGGCTCTACGGAGAAAAGATAATAATAAAGGGGTTGGCCACCCTCATGAATCTCTACTTCCACATTAGGGTAAGTCTCTTCCAGCCACTCACTTAATGAATCTGTGACCTCAGAATCGGTCTCAGCTCCAATAAGGATCGTAACAATTTCATCACCATTCTCAAGCATATTGGACAGCAGTGCCTGACTTGCAGCCAAGAGATCATCTGCGGCCGCGACAATTTTGGAGTTAGAAATCCCGATAAATTGTCCGGATTTAATCTCCAGATCATCGAAGCTTGTGTCACGGACAGCATTCGTTACTTGTCCAGATTTAACATGAGTAATTGCTTCTAGCATATTCCCTGAATTAGTCTCCACGGAATCCTCTTCTTGGAATGCGAAGGCTGCAGCAATGCCTTGAGGAATGCTTTTACTTGGAATAACTGTAATCTCACGTTCGCCCTCCAAGAGATCTTTAGCTTGCTGAGCGGCAAGCACAATGTTGGAGTTATTCGGAAGAATGTAAACATGCTTTGCAGATATAGAAGAGATCGCGTTCACGAAATCCTCTGTACTAGGATTCATAGTCTGACCTCCAGCAAGGACAACGTCCACACCGAGGCTCTTGAAAATATCGGCAATCCCAGCGCCTGATGATACTGCGATGAAGCCGTAAGGGGCTAAATCATCTGCTGGTGGTTCAGCTGGAGATGAATGCACTCGACTCTTCTCATCCGGCATATCAGCAAAAACATCGGGCATAGGTGCAATATCCATGCCTGCGGTTAGCAAGTCACGGTGTTGCTCACGCATGTTAAGAATGTGAATCTGCGTAATCTCCCCATAGAGGAGTGCCAGATTCAAGACTTCACCTGGAGACTTGGAATGCACATGCACTTTAATCGTTTCATCGTCCGAAATTACAATGATGGAATCACCATTTACTGACAACGCTTTCCTAAAGGTTTCCTCATCAAAATCCGTTCTCACGTTGCCGCCTAACTGACGATTAATGAAGAACTCCATATCATATAGAAATTCTATGTCCTCTGTAGAAAGCTGAGATTGCGCAGAAGACTGTACAGAAGACAGTTCACTTTCAGGTTTCTTTAACACCGGTATAGATGCTGGCACAACTGGTGCCTGAGGTTGTCCTTTTACAGGTTCAGACACACTGGAGCTTCCGCTCGTTAGATGCTGATGAAACCCTTCATAAATGTAGACCAGACCTTGACCGCCTGAATCTACTACACCGACTTGCTTCAAGACAGGCAATTGTTCAGGTGTATAGGCTAAGGCTTCTTTTGCTTTGGCCAATACCTCTGTCATAAGCTCTGTAACATCCGTGGTTCGGCGAGCAAAGTAGACAGCATGTCTTGCAGCCTCTTTAGCCACTGTAAGAATAGTTCCCTCTACAGGCTTCACAACCGCTTTATAGGCTGCGTCCACTCCGTTTTGCAGTGCAGCAGCGAATTGCTGTGTGTTCAGCTCATCATGTTGAGCTGCAGATCTGCTAAAACCTCTGAACAACTGGGACAAAATAACACCGGAGTTCCCCCGAGCGCCCATTAATAAGCCCTTAGAGAGTACACCTGCACATTGACCAACAGACGTAGTATTATTTTTCTTCAATTCATTCGCACCTGCGGTCATCGTCAAATTCATGTTTGTTCCGGTATCTCCGTCTGGAACCGGAAAAACATTTAGGGAATTGACGTGTTCTGCATGCTGTTGCAGCTTATCCGCTCCAGCCAATACCATAGCGGTAAAATCTGTTCCGTTTATAGAACGCTTACTCAATTGAGAATTCCCCTTCCTAACTTCATGCCTAATCATTCTATGATTAACAGGACATAATGCACTAATTTACATTGTACTATAAGTATTAAAAGAAATAAATGTTTTTGAATCGGTTGACGTAGCAAAATTTGCTGTGATATTATAGATAAGTATTGTTTATGCAGGTGTTAGGAATAAGGAGGTGTAATCTATGTCCCGCAAATGTGCAGTAACAGGCAAGAAACCGAGCAGCGGCAACCACGTGTCTCACGCCAATAACCGCAACCGTCGTTCTTGGGGAGTTAACGTTCAGAAGGTCCGTATCCTCGTGAACGGTAAACCAAAACGCGTGTACGTCAGCACCCGTGCTTTGAAAGCCGGTAAAGTTGAACGCGTTTAGTCTTTTGCAATTTTAAAGACCGAGCGATCACTCATATGAAGCAAAAAGCACCCTTTACATTTGTAAGGTGCTTTTTTTCATGTTTGCTGTTCTGTTTCAAGCTCAACTCTTCTGAAATGTGTTCAAAATCGCTTTAACAAAACCTCCTAAAAACCTAGGCAGCTTAAACGTGTAAAATTTCATGGTTTACCCTCCCATCAATTCATGCCGTACGCAGGAGACTTTCTTCTTGTTCTATCGTTAACGTACTGCAGTCCTCCCTGCCAAAACAAAAAAAGGCTACATGAGATTTCTGCTCATGTAACCATATTTATGCGTCAAGGACTTGGCCTATACCTTTAGTCGTAACAGCCTATTTTTTTTAACGAAGTGCCGCTTCCGCTGCTTCACGAATTTCAAGGATGGCTGCAGCACGATCACTCCGGCCAAAAACTGCATTTCCTGCAACCAAAACATCTGCCCCTGCACTGACAACCAATGGCGCTGTAGCTTCCGAAACGCCACCGTCAACTTCAATAAGCAAATTCGGATTGACTTCATTTGCCCATTCTCTAATTTGAGTGATTTTGCGCAAAGTGTTAGGAATGAATGCTTGACCTCCAAAGCCTGGATTGACGGTCATCACGAGAACCATATCCACATCCTCAAGCACCTCACGCACCGCTGATGCCGGAGTGCCAGGATTAATAGCTACTCCTGCCTTAAGACCCAATTCCTTGATCTGATGCACCACACGGTGTAAATGAACGCATGCCTCAGCATGTACAGTGATTACACTAGCGCCTGCGGCAGCAAAATCAGAAATATATCGTTCTGGAGACTCAATCATCAAATGAACATCAAGTGGAAGCTTGGTATGTACCGAGACCGCTTTTACGATGGGTGGACCAAGCGTTATATTCGGAACAAAATGACCGTCCATTACATCCACGTGGATCCAATCTCCACCACTGATCTCAGCTTCTGCAACCTCTGAGCCTAAACTTGCGAAATCGGCTGACAATATAGATGGTGCTATTCGTATCATGACTTAGTACCTCCGCTTTTTATCTTTCATTTCATTAAAAAATAATTTGTAATGCTCGTACCGGCTATCGGCGATTTTCCCAGCTTTCCATGCCTCGATGACTCTACAGCCTGGTTCATGCTGATGACTACAACCACGGAATTTACAATCTCCTGCGTAGTTGGAAAATTCACGGAAACAAGTAGAGAGCTCTTCAACACCAAGCTCAAGAAAATCAAGCTGACTAAACCCAGGGGTATCCGCCACAAAGCCGCCCCCGCCAATATCCATCAATTCTACATGGCGAGTAGTATGACGGCCACGGCCTAGCCGTAGACTGATCTCGCCTGTCTCCAGCTTAAGACCTGGAACAATACGATTCAATAAGGTCGACTTTCCTACCCCAGATTGACCCGCAAATACACTGATGCCGCCCGTAAGTCGCTTTCTTAGTTCATCACTGCCTGCTCCTGTAAGCGAGCTTGTAACCATCACTTCATAACCAATGTCCTCATAGAGCTCTTTAACATACTTAGTAGCTTCACCATCATCATTAGCCAAATCCTGTTTGGTCAGAACAATTAAGGGTTCTAGTCCTGAATGCTCAATATGAACCAGAAACTTGTCCAATAGGTTCAGGTTCATATCAGGCTCCCGCACAGAAAATAGCAGAACGGCAAGACTTACATTCGCTACAGGTGGACGGATTAGCTCAGATTCTCTTGGAAGAAGCTCATCCACCATCCCTTCTCCATGCTCAGTCAGCATATAGATTACGCGATCACCCACAAGGGGAGCGATCCCCTTTTTCTTAAGTATGCCTCTTCCTCTGCATTGGACAGAATCTTCCTCTGCCGCTATTAATCCTTCACGAAGCGGTTTTACGTAATAATACCCGCTTAACGCCTTTACTATTATTCCTTCAGGCATACATAGTGAGCCTTCCTCTCCTGATTTTGCGAAAATGACCCAAGTTTGAAATCCCCGGGTCACTTCGCTGCTACAACTGTTCAAGCACTTCTCCCCTGATTAGTTATCGCTTTTATCTTTAGATTTATTGTTGTTTTTATTATTGTGCTTATCATTATTTTTATTATTGTTCTTGTTGTTGCCATTATTGGTCGATTCATTATTCAGTGAACTGTTTGTAAGGAATCCCGTCTGGTTGGCTGATCCAGTATTAGTAGAACCTTCGTTGTCTGAACTTGGAGGCAGGATCTCTGGTTCAATGGTCGGTTCAGCAGTAGGAGTCGGTTCTATTGGTGTCTCAGTCGGCTGCGGAGTGGGAACCGTTGGTGGTTCAGGTTCTTGCACCGTGCCATTCTTCGCATCAATATATGGAATCACATAAGTGTCTAAAAGCACACCGTCCCGGGTAACAATAACAGAACCATCTTTATTCGGAGCAAGCACCAAATTAACGGACAATACTTGACTCTTTCCAATGGTACGCGTTCCCCAATCCTGTTTCTCTCCATTATTCCGCGCATCTACATACTCAATCCGAATTTTGCTCTTTTTCCCGTCCTGTGCAGGAGCTACCGGCACATTAAAGGTATAATTCAGGGCTTCAGGTGGATAACCTGTACTTAAGTAAATCGTAATCGCAGTTCCAGGAGGAACAGGGATACCTTTTTCATAAGCCCAAGTCTTCGTTACTTTACCTTCTTCAACCGTGAAGCTGGATTCTTCTTTCACATCACCAAGTACCAGCTTAGCGGCTTCGAGGGCTGCCTTTGCTTCACTCTCCGTCATACCGATGAGATCTGGCATCGTGACACTTTCTTCCCCTTTGCTGACGTAGAGGATGATTGAAACCGTCTCAGGATCAAACTCGCTGTCAAGGGCTGGGTCTGATTTTACAACCTTACCCACCGCCGTATTTTCATCGAAGAGAGGTTCATTCTTAATTTGAGTCTGGGGTACACCCTTTGCCATCAGCATTTTAACCGCTTCGTCGAAAGTGTAATTCGTTACATCTGGCATCTTAGTTAAAGGTTTCGCCGTATTCACAGTTAGAATTAGGGAGGCGCCCTTTTTCACTTTGGCGTCCTTTTCCCTACTTTGCTTCATGACCACATTCTCTTCGAAATTCGGACTGTAGTCATACAGTATAGGATCAGCAACCTCAAGCCCCAAATCCTCAAGTTCAGTCTTCGCTTGTTCCAGCTGTTTACCGACCACGTATGGAACCGATACTTCAGGAACAACTAATTGGGATTTAACGTACCACACGAGACTGGCCATAGCCAGCAGTAACACTAAAGTTAAACCAATCCATAATGCAGGTTTTGTCCATTGTTTCTTACCTTTTTTCACAGGCACCGGATCGTCATCATCATCTTCATCATTATCCATCCGGTCGTGGCGATGATTACGATTTCCATTGCTTCTTTGGATCGGTTTAATCGCCGGTATCACCCGCGTTCGATCCTCGTCTTCTTCATCGTTAAAAAGAACCTTGGCTTCACTACGCCGCTCAGGCAACAAGCAGGTTTCTAAATCCTGCAGCATTTGCTTTGCAGACTGATAGCGCTCCTCCGGATTCTTACGCATCGATCTCAGAATTACATTCTCGACACTTTGCGGGATAAGTGGATTCAAGAGCCTTGGCTCTTCAAACTCTTCTTGAAGATGCTTTAGAGCTACGCTAATCGGACTCTCCCCTAAGAATGGAAGACTCCCTGTAAGCATTTGATAGAGTACAATCCCTAATGAATAGAGATCGGACTTCTCTCCTGTAGAGACACCTTTTGCATGCTCTGGTGAGAAATAATGCACGGAGCCCACTACAGATCCTGTCTGAGTAATGGTTGTAGATGTAACCGCACGAGCAATACCGAAATCCGTTACCTTCACCCGGCCATTGCGCCCAATCAATATATTATGTGGTTTAATATCCCGATGAATAATTTGATTCTGATGAGCGTGATCGAGGGCATCACAGATTTGTGAAGCGATCCGTACGGATTCGTCAACTTGTAATGGCGCTCGTTCTTTAATAATTTCATTAAGATTCTTGCCCTCAATATATTCCATGACAATATAATGAATTTCGTCTTCTTGTCCTACATCGTAAATACTAACTACATTCGGATGAGACAAAGATGCAGCTGATTGCGCCTCCCGCCTAAAACGGCGGATAAATTCCTCATCATGTACAAATTGATTGCGCAATACTTTAATGGCGACGTTTCGGTTTAAAAGAATGTCATGTGCTCTATAGACGAGCGCCATTCCACCTCCGCCGATCCGTTCGATGACTTGGTAACGGCCGCCCAGTTCGTGACCGATCATCAATCCCACTCCTTTGTTTCGGGCACAGCGGCCTCTCCATGATGTTCTAACAAAGCGACGCTAATATTATCGCCGCCGCCAGCAAGCAGTGCCAACTGAAGTAAGCGGTCCGCTCTTTCCTCTAACGGTATCTCATGTATACCCGCTACCTTGCCCAAATGCTCATTGGTAACAAAATTACTTAAACCATCACTGCACAGAAGCAAAAGTTCCCCGGGTAGCAGAGTAACAGGAGTTAAATCAGCTACCACCTCCGCATCTGTTCCAAGTGCTCTCGTCAGCACATTACGTCGCGGATGATTATCTAATTCCTCCACACTGATCTGACCGTTCTTGAACAGCTCATTGACTAGCGTGTGATCCTCGGTTAATTGAACTGCTGCACTGTCCTTTATTAAATAGGCTCTGCTGTCCCCGATATGGCCAATATAACCACTTGAGCCATTCATCAAGGCAGCAACGACAGTGGTACCCATATTGTGATACTTATCGTCGCTGGAAGCCTCCTTAAAAACAGTGCTGTTAGCTTCCAAAATAGCAGCTGATAACGCATCACGCAGGGCTTCGTCTTGAAGCTCAGGCAGGAGCCCCTCCAGGGTATTCCTCATCGTCTCCAAAGCGAGCCTGCTCGCGGTTTCACCAGCCTGATGTCCACCCATCCCATCGGCAATTATGCCGAGTGTATAACCGTGGCGCGTCGTGCCGATCCAGACCGAATCCTCATTGACAGAGCGCACTCGGCCAATATCGCTGGCATGAACTGTTCTGATCAAATATCCTCACCCCAACTCCATATGTTTGGCACGCAGCTGTCCGCATGCGGCCGCGATA
The DNA here is from genome assembly GCF_000758585.1 of Paenibacillus sp. FSL R5-0345. Taxonomy (NCBI): domain Bacteria; kingdom Bacillati; phylum Bacillota; class Bacilli; order Caryophanales; family Paenibacillaceae; genus Paenibacillus; species Paenibacillus sp. FSL R5-0345. The sequence continues at coordinate 2,821,992 of NZ_CP009281.1, read as the reverse complement.
TCATGGCCTTGCTCACGGCGAATGGTAACATTCACACCGTTGTCAGCCAAAATACGTTGAAACTCAAAGATATCATTGCGTGAAGTACGTACATATTTCCGCTCTGGCACGTGGTTTACTGGAATCAAATTGACGTGGCACAGCATGTTTTTAAGCACACCTGCTAATTCCTCAGCATGCTCCGGCTGATCATTCACCCCACCGATCAAAGCATACTCAAAGCTGACACGTCGTCCCGTCTTAGCTTGATAATAGCGTAAAGATTCAATCACATCATCAAAAGGAAAGCGGCGGTTAACCGGCATTAGCTTTGAACGAAGTTTATCGTTAGGTGCATGAATCGAAATCGCCAAATTTATCTGTGTATCTTCTTCTGCAAATTTATAAATGCTCGGCACAATACCGCTAGTGGAAACAGTAATATGCCGTTGTCCGATATTCAAGCCTTTCTCATGAATCATAAGACGCAAGAATCTCATGGTTGCATCATAGTTCTCAAACGGCTCGCCAGTACCCATGATAACAATACTGCTGACACGTTCACCGCGCGCATCCAAGATCTGTTGGGAACGTACCACTTGGGCTACAATTTCACCCGCAGTCAAATCTCTCTTCAACCCACCAAGCGTAGAGGCGCAGAATGTACAACCGATTCGGCAGCCTACTTGGGTAGTTACACAGACGCTATTACCGTAATTATGTTTCATGATAACTGTCTCAATCGCATGATCATCATGCAATCCAAACAGGAATTTTACTGTTCCATCTTTCGATTCCATTTTAGTAATCTCAGTGAGCGCTGCAATGGAGAATTGATCATTAAGCTTCTGACGAAGTCCTTTAGACAAATTGCTCATGGCTTCGAAGTCACTTACACGTTTTACATACAACCAATCAAAAATCTGTCCACCACGAAAAGCAGGCTCACCGTTATCTTTCGCCCACTGCTGTAACTCTTCTAAAGAAAAATCATATATTAAAGGTTTCATTATTATTAGCACCTGTTCTTTCATAAGGATATGCGTATTATTTCTCATTCTTCCTATTTTAACACAAATTTCAGAGACGGTAAAAGAAATAGCCCGCCGTACGGTAGCCCGGCGGGCAAAAGATACAACAATTGTCAGTAAATTTACTATATTACAAGACTCTTTGAAGCTTAGAGATATAGAATCCGTCGCTGCCATAGTGATGCGGCAATAATTGAATTCCCTCACCTTCAGCCAGTGCAGTACCTTCCAATCTATCCCATAACGGGGAAGCAAACGTTATAGAAGTGAAATCAGGATTCTGCTTCAAAAAGGCAGCTACAACTTCACGGTTTTCCGCTTGTTCAGTCGTACAGGTACTATAAACCAGAACCCCACCCGGCTTCAACAGTTTGGAGACCGACTGCAGGAGCTGACCTTGTAGTGACGCTACGCTTGTAACGTCCTCAGGCTGCTTACGCCATTTGAGATCTGGCTTACGGCGGATTACCCCAAGCCCAGAGCAAGGAGCGTCCAATAGAATTCTATCGAAGGAATGATGCTCTAAGGTATGCTCTAGCTCCAGCGCATCTGCACTGCCTGTTACTACACTTTCGAGACCTAGTCGCGCAGCTTGATCCGAGATAAGCTTAGCTTTATGCGGATGCAGATCGTTAGCAAGAATAGACCCTTCATCTTTCATCAGCTCGCCCATATGCGCTGTTTTGCCCCCAGGTGCGGCACAGCAATCAAGAACTCGCATTCCAGGCTCAGGTGCAACAGCTTCAGCTACAAGCATGGAGCTTTCATCCTGAACAGATATAAATCCATCCCGATACCAAGAAGAAAGAGCGAGATTACCGCCGCCTTTTACAACAATACCATATGGACTAACTTCAGAAGCAGAAGCTTGCAAACCTTGTTCAACCATCTGACTCAGTAGCGCTTCACGGCTAATCATTGTTGTATTTACACGTACACTGACAGCAGGTGGCTCATTATTAGCGGTGCAGATAGCTTCCGCAGTGTCAACACCATACTCGGTAATCCAGCGCTCCACTAACCATAAAGGATGGGAATACTGAATGGATATCCGTTTCGCCGGGCTCAATTCATCAGGTATAACCGGTAGATCTCCAGCGCGAAGCACACTACGAAGCACGCCATTAACCATACCCGAGATTCCTTGATGGCCCTTTTTCTTAGCTATATTAACAGCCTCGTTCACAGCTGCATGAGACGGTATGCGGTCCAGATACATAATTTGATATAAGCTTAGTCGCAATAAATTACGCACCCAGGGCTGCAATTTAGCGATCCCTTTGCTAACAAATTCCTCTAGCACATAATCAAGTGTGTTCATACGAGAGATGGTGCCATAGACAAGCTCAGTAACTAGTCCAGCATCTTCTCTGCTAAGAGCAGACTTCTGCAGACTGCTGTTCAAGAGTAGGTTGCTGTATGCACCTTGCTGTTCGACCTTTACCAGAATATCGAGTGCGATATCCCGGGCAGAGGCTGTATTAGCTTTACCTTTGTTTCCGGCACCGCCCTTTTTACCGCCCGCGCTCAACCTAGCACCGTCCCTGGTTTCATGACACCGCCACGGCTAAAGTCCGCAGCACTCATAGCTTTCTTACCAGAAGGCTGAACAGTAGTTAGCAGCAGACTTCCGTCTCCAGTCTTAACCTCGACACCTTGTTCAGTAACCGAAAGCACCGTTCCTGGCGCACTGTCAGTTGATTTCTGTTCAGCGGGAATTTTTGAAGACCAAACTTTAAAGGTCTCTCCATTCCAGAGTGTAAACGCACCTGAAAAAGGAACCAGCCCACGGATTCTATTATAGCTATCACGAGAACCAGCGTTCCAATCCAAACGCTCATCCTCACGATTTAGGTTGGGTGCGAAGGTTGCTTGACTATCGTCTTGCGGGGTAGCTTGAACACGACCGTTTACTAATCGCGGCATTTCAGACTTCAAGAGATCACGTCCAGCAAGGCTCAGCTTCTCGAACATCGTGCCGGAAGTATCCTCATCCTCGATAGCCACCTCGACGCGCGAGATCATATCTCCAGTGTCAAGTCCTTCAGCCATATACATCAAAGTAACGCCGGTAACCTTCTCACCGTTAATGATACTACGTTGAATCGGTGCACCCCCCCGGTATTTAGGAAGTAATGAACCATGAACATTCACACAACCATTACGCGGCAAATCCAATACAGCTTTAGGCAAAATTTGACCATAAGCAGCTGTAACAATCAGGTCAGGCTCATATGCAGCTAACTCTGCAACAGCCTCAGGTTTGCGCATCCGTTCAGGCTGGAGCACAGGTAAACCGAGAGATAATGCGGCTTCTTTAACTGGTGAAGGAGCCAAGATCTTTTTACGTCCTTGCGGTCGATCTGGTTGGGTGACGACTGCTACAACTTCATAGCCTTCATCCATCAGCATTTGCAAGCTTGGTACCGCAAAGGCCGGGGTTCCCATGAATACAATCTTCATATCTTCACTCCTCAGTCTCATTGCGTTCAGCTGTCATCTCGTATACTTTTTCAGCGATATCGGTAAACAGTACTCCGTTCAGATGGTCAATCTCATGTTGAAAAGCCCGAGCAAGTAAACCACTGCCGGTAATGGTAATTTCTTTTCCCTCACGGTTAAGACCACGTACGGTTACTGTCTCTGCACGGCGTACATCACCATTCAATCCGGGAATACTAAGACATCCTTCAGGTCCTAGCTGCTCCCCTTCTGTACCGATGATTTCCGGATTAATCATTTTGATCAGCCCGTGCTCTTCATCTGCATCCACCACAATTAGGCGCTTCAAAATACCAACTTGTGGAGCTGCCAGCCCTACACCTTCAGCGTCATACATCGTATCAGCCATATCATCTAACAATTTTTTGACATTAGGTGTAACTACAGTTACTTCTTTTGCTATTTTGTGCAACACTTCATCCGGTTCCTTAACGATCATACGTATCGCCATTACAAACACCTTCCCGTTCTGTACATCTCTATATTTAGAGTTTATTGATCTAGCTCTTTTTTTACATTGTAACATGATAACGATTTACATCAACATTTGCGGATCTACATCAATGCTGATTTGGAGCCCTGTATCCCGAACAGAATCCTCCAACTCCTCAGCCACTTGCCGAACAAGCCCAATCACATCGATGGCGCCGCGCCATTTTATCATACACTGGAATCTATATCTACCCTTCAAGCGAGGGATTGGTGAAGCTACTGGACCTAACAGATCGAGTACATCGTTAGTTAACTTATCCAGACTCCCATACCATCTAAGCTGTCTGGCCTTCCCCTGAAGATTCATAGCGTAATTCTCTGCCATCCGGAGTAATAGCGGTAATTGCTCATGGGATAATGTAACGAGTATCAATCTGCAATAAGGTGGATAATGTAACCCTCTACGATGCTTTAACTCCTCCCTTACAAAAGAGAGATAGTCATGCCCGCTAGCATGAACAATAGAATAATGCTCCGGTGTATAGGACTGAACAACTACCTCACCCGGAAGCTGATGCCGGCCTGCTCTTCCAGCAACTTGTGTAAGCAATTGGAAGGTCTTTTCAGCTGCACGAAAATCGGGCAAGTTCAACGCTGAATCTGCAGTTATTACGCCAACAAGAGTTACGTCGGGAAAATCCAATCCCTTCGCTACCATCTGTGTGCCTAGCAGAACATCCGCTTTTTTGTCTCTGAATTGGTTGAGTAATTTCTCGTGTGAACCCTTTTCTGTCGTTGTATCAACATCCATACGTATCACCCGTATACCAGGAAACAACTTGCCAAGCTCTTCTTCCACTCGCTGAGTTCCTGTTCCGAAGAATCGGATATGCTCACTTGCGCACTCTGGACAAAGCTTAGGTGCTGGCTCGGCATGACCACAATAATGACATCGCAAATTGTCACTACGGCTATGATACGTTAACGAAATATCACACTCCGGGCAACCTGCCACATATCCGCAACTTCGGCACATGACAAACGTTGAGAACCCTCTGCGGTTAAGCAATAAAACCGTCTGTTCTCCACGTTCCAGTCTTTCAGCTAGTGCAGAATGCAGCTTCCGACTAAACATGGAGCGATTACCTTCTTTAAGCTCTTCCCGCATATCCACTACATTCACCTTGGGAAGCTCGTTGCCAAGTGCGCGAGTAGGCATTTCTAAAAGTACTGGTGAAAAATGAATATCACTCTGTGCTCTGGCAGCATGATAGCTTTCTAACGAAGGCGTGGCGGAGCCTAAAATCACAGCTGCCCCACACTGCTCGGCTCTGCGAATCGCAGCATCACGGGCATGATATTTCGGATTTTCCTCCTGCTTATATGAGGTCTCATGTTCTTCATCCATAATAATCAAACCCAGGTTAGAGAACGGAGCAAACACTGCTGATCGGGCACCAACGGCAACCGTAGCCTTTCCTTCGCGGATTTTGCGCCACTCATCGTAACGCTCACCTACAGACAATCGGCTATGCATTACCGCAACACCACTTCCAAAACGTCCTTTAAAACGTTCCACCATCTGCGGTGTTAATGCAATTTCTGGAACGAGCACTACGGCCTGTCTGCCCTGATCCAAGCAACGTTTGATACATTGCAAGTAGATTTCTGTCTTGCCGCTCCCCGTAACGCCATGTACCAGAAATACTTCATGTAGTTGCTCTTCTAGTGTTCGTGAAATTCGAGTGTATACAATCTCTTGCTCTGCAGTAAGTGGCAGAGGCGTAGTAGGCTTAAAGTCACGTCCTTGATAAGGGTCGCGATAGACTTCAATCTCGCTGATTTCGATGAAGCCTTTTTCCTCTAAACCCTTTACCGTACTTGCCGTGACTTGAAGGGCTGACAAGACTTCCTTAAGCGCCATAGGGAGTGTAGCTTCTCTTTCGATTAGAAAGCTTAGCACTTCCTTCTGTCGCGCAGATTTTTTAGGAAACTTACTCAACGCCTCACGCGCAGCCGTAATGCCTATCGCCAGATCTACCGCTTTCAGCTTTTTCTTGCCCATTTTATCTTTGATTGATTGGCTCTCTACAAGAACTCCGCGCCGCAGCATGAACTTCACCGTTTCCGCAGCCTCCGGAAACGCACGGGTAAGTTGCTTCATGGAAACTTCGCCATTACGTCCAATAAATTCAGTGATTAGTCGTTCCTCATTCTCTGTCTCAGCAAACATAGGGAATAATTCATCATCAGGGAATGCTGTCTCTTCTTCCACAACTCCTAATGAAATCAGTCGTTCTGCCTTCCCCTTAAGAGCGGTGGGCAGCATCGCTTGAAGGGCAGAAATTCGTCTGCAGGCATATCTTTTACTCATCCAGTCTGCTAACTCAACTAATTCAGGGGATAACGGTGGAAGCAGATCAAGTACTTCTTGAATAGGCTTAAGTGCAGGATTCACTACTGTTTCTCCTGACTCTAACGAAACAACAAACCCTTGCACCGTACGGTGTCCAAACGGGACTGCTACTCGGCTGCCCACTTCAATCCATAATTTCAGTGATTCTGGAATACTATAATCAAATGGCCGGTCAGTGCTGCGTACAGGCACATCCACAATGACCTTGGCAATATCCATTATAATGAAGCTCCAGAAATGCGCTCTGCCACAAGTGTCAGCAAACGGCGTGCGACCTCATCCTTAGACAATTGTGGCAATTCAAGCACCAATCCATCTGCATCATAAATCGATACAATATTCGTATCCGATCCAAATCCGGCTCCTGCAGCCGCTACGTTGTTAGCAACGATGAGATCGCAGTTTTTTCGGACCAGCTTGTCCTTTGCATAAAATTCTGTGTTTCCCGTCTCCGCTGCAAAACCGATCAAGAACTGCTTATCCTTGTTCTTACCTAGCGTTTCGAGGATATCCGTTGTTTTTATAAGCTCAAGAGTCAGCGTATCTCCACTTTTTTTAATTTTGGATTGCTCGCTATGCTTCGGACGGTAATCCGATACAGCCGCTGCCTTAATCATGATATCGCAGCTATCCCAATGGGCAGTAACTGCTTCATACATTTCTTGTGCGGATTGAACACGAATAACAGAAATATCCGGGTCCTGCGGAGGCGCTTCATCTGTTCGCGCAGCAATCAAGGTAACATCTGCCCCCATAGCACGTGCAGCACGTGCCACAGCAAACCCCATTTTACCAGAGGAATCATTGGAGATATAGCGTACCGGATCAATCCGTTCAACTGTACCGCCAGCTGTGATGACAATCTTTTTACCCTTGAGTGCACTAGACTTCGCACTTTCTTGCATTGCAAAAAAATCCTCCACATAACTTACGATTGTCTCAGGCTCCTCTAAACGGCCTTTACCTACGTAACCGCATGCCAGCAGACCTTCCCCAGGTTCAATAAACTGAATACCACGTTTAGCCAGGGTATCCAAATTGCTAAGTACAGCGGGATGCTGATACATATGGACATTCATAGCTGGTGCCACCATTACAGGTGCAGTAGTAGCGAGTAACGTAGTAGATAACATATCATCCGCAATTCCATGCGCCATCTTGGCAATCATATTCGCAGTTGCTGGCGCTACTATTACAAGATCCGCTGAATCGGCCAAATCAATATGCGAGATGGAAGATGGGTCACGTTCCTGAAATGTATCACTATAAACTCGTTGCTTCGACAGTGACTGTAGAGTTAATTCTGTAATGAACTGCTTTGCCGATGCTGTCATAATGACATGAACCTCGGCTCCTTTTTGGACAAGCTTACTGGTCAGGGACGCTGCTTTGTAGGCCGCAATACCTCCTGTAATCCCAAGTAAAATAGTCTTCCCCTTCAAGCTCTTCAACATGATCTCCCCCCTGTTCCCTACTCTTACAACGAATGATCTATTACTTTACTTCTTATATTTTGAGAAAAAAATAACAACCTTCCGGTTGTCAGAAACAGCCCGGTTTTGGGCTATCATCATTCATTAAAGATCCATAAATGCTCCATAACCCAAGAAGAAACGGCATCGCCTAATTACAACTAGGCGGTATCCGTTTCTACAAAAGGGAATATCTAAATAGGCTTGCGACTACTCTTCACCGCGGGTAAGCGTAATGCGATCTTCGTAAATTTCTTCAAGAGCAACACCAACGAATTTATGCGATCTAGGGTTCTTCACATCTGTCTTACCACCCTCACGCAATTGTCTAGCACGACGTGCTGCGGCTACAACGAGCGAATACTTACTGTCAACCTTGGTCATCATTTCATCAATGGATGGATATAGCACAGGGACACCTCTTCATAGTTTACTGGTAATACATTCAATCTTTCAGCATACATTATCTGACTTTACAATGTTCGGCGATAATGATGCTTTCTATTCTCTTACAAGCCAGATCAATCTCATCATTCACAACAGCATAATCATAATGCTGCATTAGATTTATCTCATCCTCCGCTACGGTCATGCGGTGATCGATCACATCTGGATGTTCCGTACCCCGTCCGCGTATGCGGTCCTTCAACTCGTCCATAGAAGGTGGAAGAAGGAACACAAAAATACCTTCAGGAAATTTCTCTTTGACTTTGAGAGCTCCCTGAACCTCAATTTCGAGAATAATGTCTTTGCCGCTATTGAGAGTTCTCTCTACAAAATCACGTGGAGTACCGTAAAAATTACCTACGTACTCCGCATATTCAAGCAGTTGATCGGCTTCTATCATAGCCGCAAACTGCTCTTTGCTTTTGAAAAAATAGTTCACACCGTCTTCCTCACCCGCACGCGGACTACGAGTAGTAGCTGATACTGAGTAGACAAGTTCGGGCATCTTCGGACGTAGCGCAGTACATACAGTACCTTTACCTACGCCGGAAGGTCCGGATAATATGATGAGCAATCCTTTTGACATAATACACTCCATTTAGTTGTTATTCGTCGTTGTCGTCATCTTTACTGGATAAGCGATGCGCCACAGTCTCCGGCTGTACAGCCGACAAAATGACATGATCACTATCTGTAATGATTACGGCACGAGTCCGTCGGCCATAGGTGGCGTCGATCAACATATGTCGATCACGAGCCTCCTGGATAATACGTTTGATTGGTGCAGATTCCGGACTGACGATGGAAATAATGCGATTGGCGGACACAATATTCCCAAAGCCAATGTTGATAAGTTTAATTGCCATGTTCCGGTAGTTCCCCCCATAAAGTTCTATGCTATTACCTGTTCCCGGTTACTCTATGTTTGCCGCTTGTTCGCGAATCTTCTCTAGCTCTGCTTTCATGTCTAGCACAAGACCCACGAGAGTTAAATGATTGCATTTCGACCCGATTGTATTCGTCTCCCGGTTCATCTCCTGAATGAGAAAATCCAGCTTGCGTCCTACCGGCCCTTTCCCCTTCAGGAGGGTTCTGCATTGTTCGAAATGACTATACAACCGGGTCAACTCTTCATCAATATTACAGCGATCAGCAAAAATAGCGATTTCCATCCCGAATTTATGCTCATCAAAAGCGAACGTCCCATCATTCAGCTCATTCAATCGATGACGTAGCTTGTCACGATATTCAATGACTACAACAGGAGCAAGTTCAACCATTTCAGCATGCATGGTCTCAAGATAGGTGAGACGCTGTTCAAGATCAGCGACTAGAAAACTGCCTTCACGGGCGCGCATCTCCAGCAGAGACTGCAAACTCTGCTCAAGTCCCGTCTCCAACATTTCAGAGTAGTCTTCTAAGGCCGCGGACACGGCACCCGCAGCCTCATCTTTGCTTTCCATAATACCGGGTATAGAAAGTATATCACGAAGAGTCAACTCACCGGACAAACCATACTCGTTCTTAAGCTGATCTGCTGCCTTAAGATAAGTCATGACAGCAGAGCGATTCAGAACCGGTCCGGAAGACGACTCATCATGCTCTCTATTGATGGTAACATCTATCCTTCCCCGTTTGACGTGCTGTTGAACCTTTCTTCTCAGCACATCCTCATAACCCGTCCAATCCCGGGGCATCCGCAGTACAACTTCGCAGTACCGGTGATTCACCGATTTCACTTCGAACATAATCTTGTAGCCGCCGAATTGCAGGGACGATTGACCGTATCCGGTCATGCTAAATGACAACGGAATCACATCCATTACACTATTGTAATTGATTATTACTAGCGAAACAAGGGGGATAATTTACGTCCTGATTTCTCCCATACATACTCCATCAGCTGTGCACTCATATCATAGAACATGAACGGCGTCATCAAATAGATCCCATTGAAATGAGCTGTAGCAACATCTAACAGCTCCTTAGCGATGGCGACACCTTCAGCTCTTCCTGCTTCCCCTTCAAGTCCTTTCATACGATTCCGGACTTCATCGGTAAGCTGGATGCCTGGAACCTCATTATGAAGGAACTCTGCATTACGTCCACTAGCCAGTGGCATCACACCAATAAACACGGGGATTTCCAGATGTGCAGTGGCCTCTGCGATCTTCACGATAAGTTCCTGATCATAGACAGGCTGGGTCATAATATAATCCGCACCAGAGGCAATTTTCTTCTCCAGTCGCTGTACAGCCTTATCTAAATGTTTAACATTCGGGTTAAAGGCAGCACCGATTACAAAATTCGCTTTCTGCTTCAAAGGTTTACCCGAGAAGGAAATGCCATCATTCAATTGCTTAATCATTCGAATAATCTCAAAAGAGGTTAAATCATAAACCGAACTTGAGCCAGGAAGATCTCCGAATTTTGCGGGGTCTCCAGTCACCGCCAACACATGATCAATGCCAAGCGCATCAAAACCCATCAAATGCGATTGAGTACCGATCAGATTACGGTCCCGACAAGCAACATGCACCAGCGGACGAAGTCCAGTTTTAGCGTGCACCAAATGGCCTAAAGCCATATTGCTCATCCGTGTAACAGCCAGTGAGTTATCGGCGAGTGTCAACGCATCCGCACCCGCTCTTCTCAGCGCTTCTGCACCCTGCATAAACTTGGCGATATCCAAATCACGGGGAGGATCCAGCTCAACGATAACCGTATGGCGTTCTTTTACTAGATCAACCAGGTTCGGCTCTCTGCCATCTCTTCCCTCATCTTCGCCAAAATGCTCTTGCAGCGATACACGTTCCACCGTCACAAGCGACGGTTTTGGAAGTGGCTGAGGTTCGTAACCTTTTAATGCGGAAGAAATTTCAGCAATATGCTGCGGTGTAGTACCACAGCAGCCGCCGATAATTCTGCAACCCATTTCTGCAAAAGTTACTGCCATCTGCCCGAAATATTCCGGTGAAGCCCCATACCGGTATTCTCCGTCTACATAATCGGCAACACCTGCATTCGGATAGACCGAGGTCGGTAGAACCAGATTACCCTGTACAGCTTTCAGCGCTCTCTTAATTCCATTTGGACCCGTATTACAGTTAAATCCGATGATATCTGCTCCGTCACCTTCAAGAATGCGAAAAGCCTCTGGCAGCGTCAGTCCATCCAACGTACGAGCTGATTCATCGACAGCAAATTGGCAAATGACTGGGAGAGTACTATGTTTACGTACAGTTCTTAGTGCAAGGTGAAGTTCCTCGACATCGTAGAAGGTTTCTAGCATAATGCCGTCTACTTCTTCTTCTAACAATGCTGTGATCTGCTGCGTAAAATACTTCTTCAACTCTGTTGATGAGAGATTTGCACGCTTACCGGCGCGAATGGAGCCTACAGCACCTAATACATAACCAGTATCTCCAGCAGCTTTACGAGCGATTCTTACTCCGGCACGATTAATTTCTTCAACCTTGGACTCCAAACCATATTTGGACAGCCTGTCAAAATTCGCTGAGAAGGTGTTGCTTTCTAGCAGCACTGCCCCTGCATCTATATAGCTGCGATGTACATCTTCGATAACCCCTGGAGAGGTCAAATTTAATTCTTCGTAGGAAATGCCGACAGGGAAACCCTTCTGATATAAATAGGTACCCATCGCTCCGTCTCCGACCAATACTTTGTTTCCCCATGCGGAACGTAGATCCGGCTTCACTGCAAAATCCTCCCCTGACTCATTAGTTTCATACTAATGTATCATAAATCGGTATGGATGATAAGCTTTCAAAAGAAAAGCAATCAGACACCCGGTCCGGGTATGCATGATCGGGTATTAAAAGCTTCATACTAACGTTAAATTAGCGAAAAGGAGCAAATCCAGTGAAGAAAAAAACTAGAAAACTTCTGATCCGAAAATACGCAATTATCCTACTCTTAAGCATTTTGTGTTTATCATATCTGTATTTGGGGGATTGGCTATTTGGTTATGGAGTGGGCAACATCCAGTACATTCTAAATTACTTACTATACACTGCCTCTGAGAAAACCGCGGCCATCATCTTGCTGTTATGTCTGCTTGGTCCTGATATTCTGGCCTGGAAGACCGGACGTCAACCTGAACGCGGAGCTGAAAAGTGACTCTTTAACGCTGTAACAAGGATAAGGATCAGCGGGATTAACACCATAAAGAAGGGATACACCGTATACAGCAGTTTTCCACCCTCATCTATATGCTCGGTGAAGCTTCGTGCATCCAGCATAGAACTAAACAAGATAATCAAAGCTGTCGGATAGACCATCCTCCGATAAGGAATTTTAAATAACTCTGATATACCGATCAGGGCTGCTGCAAAAAAAACTGCCATTTTAAAAAAAACACCAATGATAAGCACCATAACAACTAAAATATCTAGCCGTTGAACAAAATCAGAAATAGAAATTTTGCTAATCGTAGGCATCAGTGGAAGTAGCGATCTTTTAACAATATCAGATCCAAGAACAGATATGTTTAAGACCATAGTCAGACTCAATAGTATGCCTGATACAAATATACCCGTTGCAATGATCCAGGGCCCTTTTTTTGCGTTATCAAGATAAGGCATCAGCATAGTAAAACAGACCATTTCACCAAAAGGAAACATATAATTTTGTTTGACTACAGAGGCGAGGATGGGCTCGAATCCATTCTCGAAAACGGGCTGAAGAAAATGGAGATTAATTGAACCCGAAAACATCAGCATCATCGAGCTAAAAAGACCTATCATTAATACAAGCGTTAAGAAAACCATCGAAGTTCTGGCTAATACCTCTATTCCCTTATGCAATACATAAGCGCTTGATAAGACCATCAGCATGGCTATAATGAATAACGGAGTCCGATGCATGGTTGCCATAACAAGCATGGTGCTGCCATCTCGCAAATCCCTTCCCGCTAAATTCAGAAATAGGATGATGTAACCTAACGCTATTACCGATCCCAAATATCTGCCTAGTACCTTTCGGACATAAGCCGTTAGCGGTAAATCAGGAAACTTTCGATAGAGAAAGGTATATCCCGCGAAAACAGCTACTCCAATAAAATCACCGATCATAATGGAAATCCATGCATCTTTTCCCGCTTCCATCCCTAGATTCACCACCAAAGCTGTCCCAAGTTCGAACAACAATGTTAAGGAGAAGATTTGGAGTACACCAATTTTTATACTGCCTTTATTCATACCCGCTCCTCCTTAAACGTTATTTCTTATTGACCTGAAAAGAATCGCTTCGCATATCGGTATGCCTAATCACGACATCCTCATCAATCTTAATCTCACAGGTCGCAAATATATCCTCCCAATGATCTTTGACTTTTTTCCATCCACGAGGATTCTCACGTTCTACCACTTCTCCAAAACCCAAATAGTCACTCTTTAGCGCTCTTGATTCATTTATCGCTTCCCATACTTGATCTCGTGTATGCTTCTCCATAAGCCTGGACAGATCATTTAACACATTGGGGTCCCTCAGATTCAAATTATTGGGCGACTCTTTTAAACCCGCTTGTTGAGTAATACTTATGGTAAATATTGGATTCTCTGCATCTTTTGCGTTCACCTTGACTTGAACCTGCGAGAGATACACATTAAAAGACACATATTCGTTCTTACCGATAGCAACCACTGCAGGCATTTGTGTGATTTTATTTTTTAACAGGGCGGACCCAATGGCTTGATCTCCGTGTAGCCACCCGATCAGCTTGTCATTTTTAAAAACAGCCAGCTCTGTAACCCGCAGCGCAGCCTTCGGTTTGATCGTTTTAATATTTTCATTCGAGTCTCTTCGCTCCACATCACCAGTAACTTCGACCCCATTAATCATCGGCCCCCCACTAGGAATTTGAATCCCGCGTACGACATCATCTACCTCCATTCGGTAATTGTAGCCAAACTGTTTGGAGGTCGTCTCAAGCTTTTCCACCAAATCATTCGCAGGAATTCTTCCGAAAACAGTCATCGTAGTCATACTGTCGCTTGCTGGTTGTCTCTTAGATATAAAGAGAAGACTGGTTAATCTCGTTTCACTTTCTCTTTCCAATACATCCATAATGTCCTTGATTCCTTCACGGGCAAATTTTTCCGAAATTACGACTACTCGAATATGACCAAGTGACAAAAAGCGGGCGGTCTGACGGGAGCCGTCAGCCAATGCTTCAAACATGCTGCGACCTTTTCCTGTATAAACTGCAACAGGTGAGGTCCCTCTGGCATTTTCTCCTGAAATTTCGTCTGCAATAATGACTTGAAAGGTAAGGACATATTTTTCCTCCTCCGTAGAGCCTCTATCAACGGCCACACCTGTAACAATCGCTCTTCTGTTTAATTCAACGCTGTCCCAGCAGCCAGTGAGCACGAGAAGCAGTATAAGAGGCCACGCAGAACGAATTAGAACATTCCCTTTAACTTTCATCAGAAGCTCCTTTCTTATTAGAACCCCCACCATCGTCTATCCCATTGATGACAGGTGAAAGGTTAGCTTCATGTCCAGTGTTAATTTTCTCACCCGCCGGACTATCCCCGTGTTCACCGGGAGAAGTAGAACGTCCCTTATTATGAATCCATACAGGTAACCTTAAAAAGGTATCTTTTTGCCTCTTGACCGATAGAGGAACTACGGGTGACAAGTAAGGGATACCAAATGAACGCAGACTGTTCATATGTGCAACCAGTACGATTAAGCCAAGTGTAATGCCGTAAAATCCAAACATACCTGCAAGTATCAAAAAAGCAAATCGAATAATCCGCCCTGAAATTGCCATGTTATAGGAGGGAATTGCAAAACTCGCAATACCTGTTAGTGCCACAACAATAACCATAACCGGCGTGATGATCCCAGCCTCTACCACAGCCTGCCCCAGAATCAAAGCACCCACAACGGATACGGTTTGCCCCACCGCACGGGGCATTCGCACTCCAGCTTCTCTGATAATTTCAAACGCCCCCTCCATTAATATCGCCTCCACAAAAGCCGGAAATGGAACATTTTCTCGTTGCGATAACAGGTTGATTAATAAGGTTGTTGGGATCATTTCATAGTGAAACGTGGTTAATGCTATATAGATAGAAGGTCCCAAGATTAGAACTATAAAGCTGATATACCGGATAAGCAGCATAAAAAATGAGATATCGAACCTTTCAGCATAATCCGATGAGGATTGAAAAAAAAGTGTGAAAACGGCCGGCAAAATCAAAATAAAGGGAGTTCCATCTACAACAAGTACTATTCTTCCCTCTAAAAGATTTGACGCCGCGACATCTGGTCGCTCACTGTTATTGATTGTTGGAAATGGAGTGAAGGTTTTATCCTGAATCAGCTCTTCGATATAACCGGATTCCAGAATCGCATCGATCTTAATCTCTCCCAGCCGTTTCCTCACTTCATCGACCAGCTTTTCGTCAACAATGCCTTTAATGAACATCAACGCCACAATCGTCTGAGATACCTCACCAATTCTCATATACTCCAATCTTAAATTAGGAGTTTTTAGTCTTCGACGGATTAAGGAAATATTCGTGGCAAGCGATTCCACAAAGCTGTCCTTGGGTCCCCGAACAACAAGCTGAGAAGTAGGCTCAGTGACCGAACGTGTCTCCCCGCCTTGGGTATCACATACAATCGCACTGGCATATCCCTCAATTAAAATCACCGTATCTCCCGAAAGGATTGCCAGCAGAATTTCTTTCCATTCGTCCTGTACCTTAGCATCACCAATTTCTAGGGTACGATTCAGTATAAAATCCATCACATTTCCTGTGGCAGGGATTTGCTCGTTTAACATCTCATTAGTAACACCGAGCAAAGAACCGACAATAAATTCGTCAACGGCCTCCGGTTGAACCAAACCGCTAAGATGAAGAGCCGCTGCATGGACAGGACTGTGTTCACCTAGCTTTACCTGTCTTATTTTGAGATCAGGACTATCACCTAGCTCAGTAATTATATGTTCTATCGACTGCGTAAGATTTATTGTTAGTCTGCCTGACTGTGAAGGATTCCCTTGCAGGCCATTGCCGGACTTATTTCTTTTATTCCATCCTTTCATGTTCAGCAAGTTCACCTCTTTCTCATAATTAAGACTATTATTTTCGGTTAGGTCTTCCATTATTCGGATTGAAATGCAGCACGACATCGAAACAAAAAAAAGCAATCCAAGAATGAGCTCTTGAATTGCCCTTTATTCAGTAATACGATTCGAATCATTATTTTTTATAGCACTACACTACCTGTGAATGCAACCTCAGCAGGACCTGTCATATACACGTGGTTATCATCTTCATTCCATTCAATGAAGAGATTGCCACCCTTTAGACTAATCCAAGCCGCTCGATCTGTCAGGCCATTCAGCACTGAAGACACTAAGGTTGCGCAAGCTCCAGTCCCACAAGCAAGTGTGGGTCCAGCCCCACGTTCCCATACCCGCATATCTACTCTACCTCGATCCAGAACCGTTGCGAACTCGACGTTTACCTTTCTTGGGAACAACGGATGTACTTCTAACTTAGGTCCCCATGTCGCAAGATCAAAAGATACGGCATCGTCTACATAAATAACGCAATGAGGATTACCCATTGATACTGCTGTAAACTTAAATTCGGTTCCGTCCGATTCAATCGACTCTGAGAGTACTGGTTCTGCATCAATAGCTACCGGAATTTGAAGACCGGACAATATAGGTTCGCCCATATCAACCGTTACAGTTTCCACCACACCGTCTTTCACATTCAAGGTAACCCTTTGCTCTCCGGCACCAATCGTTTCAATTACAATCTGCTCGGAGTTTACCAGGCCATGATCATATACATATTTAGATACACAGCGAATAGCATTTCCGCACTGCTCCGCCTCCGAACCATCAGAATTCATAATTCGCATCATGTAATCACCACGTTCAGACGGTAGGATGTATACAAGTCCGTCCGCGCCAATACCGAAGAACCGATTGCATAGGGTTACAGCAAGCTCTGCTGCATTGCTTGGTAGTTCTTGCTCGCCAAAAACTACGATAAAGTCATTGCCGAGCCCGTGCATTTTTGTGAATTCCATTGAAAGTCCACTCCTAAAGGTTATGTTATGTTAGCAATCGCTTAAGCTTAATATTCTGTGTAATGTAGCCCTTCACAAGTATACGAGCTGTTAACTGCAACAAGTATACCTTTAGGAATGGAGCAATACTATTAACTTTATGCCGAAATTTTTGTACTTTTTATCATCGAATTGCTTCCGCTACGACCACGATTACGTTTTCCACCCCAAACACTGCCAGCGCCCATCAGGAAGGTCGGAATCCCCGCTGTTACAAATACAAGGCACCACTCACGGAAATTAAGCGGCACTGTTTTGAAGACAGGTTGTAGAAACGGAATATACATAACAGCCAGCATCAGAATCACGGATGACAATACAGCAAGAACTAGGTACTTATTCTGAAACGGATTTCGATGGAACACCGAACGTGAACTGCGGCAATCGAAGACATGAATCAACTGAGCCATAACGAGTGTCGCAAAAGCTACGGACTGAGCTCGAATCAGCTGCGCTGGATTCTCTGGTGCCACACGTAAGGTTAGCCAAAATGCACCTAACGTACATAAACCGATTAAAAATCCACGGCTTATGATCTTCCACCCTAAACGGCGGGCAAAAATATTTTCCTTCGCCCCACGCGGTTTATGCTCCATCAAATCCTTTTCGGGTTGGTCAACACCAAGCGCCATCGCTGGCAGTCCGTCTGTCACCAGATTCACCCATAAGATTTGGATAGGCACGAGTGGCAGAGGCAGACCAAGCATCATAGCGAAGAACATGGTCAAGATCTCTCCCACATTTGATGCTAGTAGGTAACGAATGAATTTACGAATGTTCTCATAAATGTTTCTACCCTCTTCAATGGCAGCAACAATGGTTGAGAAATTGTCGTCCCCTAGGACTAGAGAAGAGGCTTCCTTGGTCACATCTGTACCAGTGATCCCCATAGATATTCCTATATCTGCCGCTTTAATGGCTGGAGCGTCATTGACTCCGTCCCCGGTCATAGCCACTACATGACCACGGCGCTGCAAGGATTTCACGATACGAAGCTTATGCTCAGGAGATACGCGGGCGAATACATACACATTGTCCGATACTTTATCCAGCTCATCATCATCCATCCGAGTTAGTTGAGCCCCTGTTAGTACCGTGCCTCCACGTTGCAGAATTCCTAATTGATGCGCAATGGCCTCTGCAGTCGTTCCGTGGTCCCCAGTAATCATTACAGTCTTAATTCCTGCTCTACGTGTGACGCTAATGGCATCGCGGACTTCACGTCTTGGCGGATCAATCATCCCCGCCAATCCGATAAAGACGAGCTGGGATTCCGCATCCTTTTCACTGTCCATATTTTCACTTGGACGAATATCACGATAAGCCATACCTAGGACACGAAGAGCACCTGATGCCATTTGCTCATTAGCATCGAGAACTTTCTGCCGCAATGTTGGCGTTAAAGGCACAACACCGCCCTCCCAGAGCATATATGAACAGCGATTAAGCAGAATATCAGGCGCACCTTTCGTACATACCATCCGTCCTCCGGGATGACCAATGATAACTGACATTAACTTCCGCTCAGAATCGAATGGAAATTCCTTCTCACGGGCATATGTTACTGCTAGTGTCTGGGCAGTCAAACCCATCTTCCCTGAAAGTGCCACGAGGGCTCCTTCGGTCGGATCTCCTTTAAGCTCCCAGATGGATGAGCTGTCAGATGACTTATCAACTACGATGTCCTTATCCTTCCCTTTACGCTTACCCCGTACTTCAGTCGGAAAGGTCTCGATGATCTCCGCATTACTGCACAAGGCACCCACCTGTAGCATCCGTCTTAAACTTTGATCATTTTTGAGATCTACCGGTTTACCTTTCTCCAGAACCTGTCCGTTCGGAGCATAACCTTCACCTGTTACTTCAAGGCCACGTCCGCCCGTCCATAATCTGGTCACCGTCATTTTATTCTGAGTCAATGTACCCGTCTTGTCCGAACAGATGACGGATGCGCAGCCCAAGGTTTCCACTGAAGGTAATTTACGAACGATGGCCTTTCGTTTGATCATCCTCTGCACGCCCAGCGCAAGTGCGATGGTCACAATGGCCGGAAGCCCTTCCGGAATCGCAGCGACCGCCAAGCTTACCCCGGCCAAGAACATTGCTGTGGCAGGCTGTCCATGTAAAATACCGGCTGCTACAACTACAATAGTTAAACCTAGTGATACATAGATTAAAATTTTCCCTAACTGCTCGAGACGATGCTGAAGCGGAGTTTCCTGAGATTCTGTATTCTGGATCAGGTCTGCAATCTTACCCATCTCTGTGTCCATACCCGTTCGAATTACGATAGCTTTACCAGTACCTCTGGTTACCATTGTGCCCATGAATCCAAGATTCTTCTGATCACCGAGCGGAATCTCCTCCGCGCGGATCACATCCGAATGCTTCGAGACAGGCAGCGATTCCCCAGTTAGCGCGGATTCCTCCACATATAGAGAACTGCAATCCAGCCATCGTATATCCGCGGGTATTCGATCACCACTCTCCAGCAAGACAATATCACCTGGTACTAACATCTTTGCTGGAATAACCTCGCTGTTCCCCCCACGCAGAACTTTGGCAGAAGGTGCGGAGAGCTGCTTTAAAGCTCTTAGCGAACGTTCGGCGCGGAACTCTTGAACAAACCCAAGGGCTCCGTTTAAAAGGATAATCGCGATGATCGTGATGGCATCCAAATATTCGCCAAGCAAACCGGATACGAGCGTCGCACCCATAAGCACAAGCACCATGAAATCCTTAAACTGGTTCAACAGCAGGGTAAACGGGGATACGGTCTTTCCTTCGGAAAGCTCGTTATACCCATTTTGCTTCCGTCGCTCCGCGGCATCCTCTCCACTGAGGCCCGTCCTCGGATGGACATTGAACATTTTCTGCAGCTCTTCTGCACCGAGCCGGTGCCAACTGTTTTGTTCCATGACTTTTCTTTCCCTCCCGGTCGTTTCTTGACTTCCGGCGGCGCACAGCTTTTCCACCTGTTCATGACCAAGTGTATTCAAGGTCGTCCAATAATATCACCGCCTATCTAATTCCCCTTTTGCGCGAATGTCCCAAAGTATGGCATCATAGAGAGGTAAGCTTTAACGTCTTCGGTGTTCTAATAAGGGCGGTAAGCGTTTAAGCGAAGAATATAAGACCTAAAGTATGGTGTACAACTTATACTTTCTTATATTTTCAGAAATTCATTTCACGTCGACAGGAGAGCTTTATCATGGCATTAGACGGCATTGTTACCCGAGCTATCGTGCACGAACTGCAATCATTCATCGGTGCACGCATAGGCAAAATATATCAACCGAACAACCACGATCTTATCTTCAACCTACGGGGCGCCGGCGGCGGTGGCAAGCTATTACTCTCCGCTAATCCAACATATCCCCGTCTGCATCTTACAGAAAGAAACAGCATAAATCCTTCAGAAGCACCTATGTTCTGCATGCTCATGCGTAAGCATTGTGAAGGTGGGACGATCGAGAGTATCGCTCAGGTAGGCATGGAACGAATTATTCACATAAATGTTAGGACTAGAGATGAGCTTGGAGACGTCTCTGCCAAAAAGATCATCATAGAGCTCATGGGACGTCATAGTAATATCATCCTTACAGATCTCAGCACTGGAACGATCATAGACGGCATTCATCACGTTACTCCATCAATCAGTAGCTACCGGATCGTAATGCCCGGAGTCGCTTACACAGAGCCTCCTCAGCAACACAAGCTCAACCCTCTGGAAATCGACAAAGAGCAATTTCTACATTTGATCTCAGCAGCTGAAGAAGCCGCTCTACTGAAAGAAGATGAGAAGGAGACCAAACCAGAAGAAATCATAGAAGGTGAGCTCGCTAATCTGATTACAAAAGAAGAAGTTGAGCAGAAACCAGACGGATCAGGTGGTCCCTCTCCATCTGCTGATCCCGTTGGCTGGATGGTGCATGCCTTCAGTGGAATGAGTCCACTTGTTGCAGGAGAGATCGCTCTTCGTCTCAGAAATAACCTTGCGATAGGTGATACACAGGGGTCTGCAGCAGAATTTCCAATAAAATTATGGGACGCCTTCCAGTCTGTAATGGGACCTGTGTATAATTGCGAATTCTCACCTGTTTCAGGTGCGAATGCAAAAGGGAAAATGATTTTTTCCGCGATTCCGTTAACCCTATTAGGTGAACACGCGAAGCAATATAACTCGATAAGCGAGTGTATGGAGGATTATTACGGGGATAAAGCTGAACGTGATACGGTGAAGCAACGGGTAAGTGATTTGATCCGTTTCCTAAGCAACGAACGAAGCAAAAACGTAAAGAAGCTCGCCAATCTTCAGAAGGATCTAGACGAAGCCCAAGACGCAGATCGTTATCGCATTTGGGGTGAATTGTTATTCGCATCGTTACATGCCGTGTCCAAAGGAGATAAAGAAGCCTCTTTGGTCAATTATTATGACGAAAATCAGGCTGAAATGGTCATCCCGCTTGACCCTTTATTAAGCCCATCAGATAACGCACAACGTTATTTTAAAAAGTACAACAAGTATAAGAACAGCCTTCTTGTTATTAATGAGCAGTTGATTAAGACACATGAGGAAATTTCCTACATGGAAAGTTTACTCCAGCAGCTTGCCCATGCTTCATTGAATGACATAGAGGAAATCCGTGATGAACTTGTAAGCCAAGGATACCTACGTGACCGAAGCAAAAAGGGTAAAAAGAAGAAAAAAGCAACCAGACCTACATTGCAAGTCTTCACCTCTTCAGAAGGCATCGACATTTATGTCGGAAAAAACAATTTACAGAACGAATACGTCACCAATCGACTAGCTTCGCCTAATGACACTTGGCTGCATACCAAGGATATCCCTGGTTCTCATGTGGTCATCCGAAGTGAGGAGTTTGGAGATGCCACATTAGAAGAAGCCGCCCAGCTTGCCGCTTATTTCAGTCAAGCGAAGCAATCAAGCAGTGTTCCTGTCGACTGCACACTGATCCGCCATGTACGTAAACCGAGTGGTTCCAAACCCGGATTTGTGATCTATGATCATCAGAAGACGTTGTTTGTCACACCGGATGAGGATCGTATTAAAAGTCTCCCTAATACGTTAAGAAGCTAAATCATAAAAAAACCGGTTGTCGTCCTTGTATGGATGACAGCCGATTTTTTTATTTTGCAAGAGTGCATGACCTCTAATTACTTATTAAGTTCTTCAACTGTTCCAGCACACTTACAGGAACCGTAACACTACCGATATCTCCATGAAATATAAAACCTTGACGGGCACCATGAAAATCCGAGCCACCGGTTACAATCAAGCCATATTCTTCAGCCATGGTTAGGTAACGCTCTGAATCAGCGGACTTGTGATCCGAATGATAGGCCTCAATCCCTTTAAAAGCACCCTGCTTCAATATCTCACGCACCAACTGGTCGTCACCGTATAGTACTGGATGCGCCAATACTGGAGAGCCACCGGCCTCGATAATCCAATCACAGGCTTCCTCGGGCGTGATTCGTGGAGGGGACACGTAGGCTGCTGCACCTTCGGCTAAAAATTTGTTAAAGGCATCTCTCATATCTGTAGCGACTCCAAGACGAACCAGCTCATCAGCAATATGTGGCCGGCCAATACTCTCATCAGGCTTCAGTTCCCGCCCAATCCCAGCGACCACTGACTCCAGTGTTATCTTAATTCCTAGCCCACGTAGCTTAGAGATTATCGCTTCATTCCTTAGTGCCCTAGTATCCCTTAGCCCTTCCAATCGGGATAGAAACAATTCATTTGTTGGATCTACGTAGTAACCAAGAACATGAATATCTTTACCTCCAGCACGAGTGCTGATCTCTACACCCGGTACAACAGTAATTCCGTACTTCTCTCCAGCTTCGCAGGCTTCCTTCACACCGGCCACCGTGTCATGATCCGTAATGGCAACAGCGGTTAAGCCTTTCTCTTTAGCGAGACGTACATTTTCATCCGGTGGCTGCATGCCATCCGAGGCTTGAGTATGCGTGTGGAGATCGCATCGATCGACGTTAACATGCTCCGATCTGTCGCCCTTCAGTTCATCCAGTCTAGTTTCATTCTCTATTTCTATCACCTCTAACGCTAGTTTCTAAGTTTCTGTCTTTTAGCCATTCAAGCTTTAGTTATCATTCGAATGCTCACGTAAAAAAGTCAAGAATGTCACTGCAGAAATCGGCAGCAGTGTCGATTTTAAATGAATAGCGTAGAACTGTCTTTTAAAAGAGGCATCCGAGATATTCACGATTTTCAGAAGTCCAAGCGCCACCTCATGCTTAACAGAAGAAGTTGAGATAATTGTAATTCCAAGCCCAGCCTCCACTGCCGACTTCACAGCACCCGTGCTACCAAGCTCCATCACTATTTTCATGGCTCCCGGATCAAGTCCCTTCGAGAACAGCTGCTCTTCCATCACACGCCGCGTTCCTGAACCCTGTTCACGCAATACGAAAGGGTGCTGAAGCACATCTTCCAGAGAAACCTCCTGCTGCTCTGCAAGTGGATGACCATGGGGTACAATCAATTTCAGCTCATCCCCCATCACCGGCTCAATCACCATATCAGGATGTGTCACCGGTGCTTCAATTAAACCGAAATTCAACTGATGCTTTAGGATTTCCTCCATAATTTGCGAGGTATTCATGACTTTCATCATAATTGAAATGTTCGGATATTGCTTTCCAAAAGGACCTAACAGCCGCGGCAGCACATACTCCCCAATGGTAAGGCTTGCCCCAAGCTGCAGACGTCCCTCCAGCATATGTGTAAACGCCGACATCGCTTGATCTGTCTCACGCATCAATTGAATGCTGCGCAGCGCGTATGGCATAAGGGTATGCCCTGCTTCGGAGAGCATGATTTTTTTGGTAGAACGATTAAAAAGCTTGGTTCCAAAATAATCCTCTAGCGCCTGCACTTGCATGGTCACTGCTGGTTGAGTCATATGTAGTGTCTGCGCCGCCGCTGAGAAGCTCCCTCGTTCTGAGACCGTATAAAAGATATGTAACTGATGAAAGTTCATGTGCTGCAACTCCTTGTGCTATCTTTAGAAGAAACTTAAGGATTATGTATGGTATGAAACTTATGCTTTCTTATATTTTTAAAAAGGACATGCAGCCACCGCTGCATGCCTTCAGTCCGAACTTTATACACTATTTGCGTTTACGCTTCTTCTTCGTTAGCTTAGTGCGGCGGGAATTGCGCAGCAGCGAAAAGTAAGTCTTTAAATCTCTCAATTGTGGTGTTGAAGAGATTCTCCCAAGAAACGAAACGATGATCATAGAATATAATGGCTGACCTGAAATATCTTTTTCTCCTGTCAATTCCGTGAACTCAGCGATTACTACAGAGTCATCGTCAATTAAATACGCGTTAAAATCACTGTCTGAAAAAGGCTTGAGCCGATTCTGCATCAGGCACTGCCACATCCATGCGGCGACCTCTTCGTCATTGCTTACACCTTTACTGATCCGGTCCAAATAACGACTCTTCGCATGATTTGTTATAACGATGTCAGCGACCCTGTAGTCGTTCAGCATGATGTGGAAGGGCTCGTAAGTGCTGGGCCAATCCGTCCCTTTGTTGCGCATCATCATCACACTCCACCATAAGGGTCTTTGTATGTACTTAATGTTGTCATCTTACCTCATTGCTGAAAGTTGTACAAGTTCAGACCACAGGAGAAGCCGTTTACTCTAGATCTGCGCATAAAAAAACAGGCGCTGCTTAAGCGCCTGTTCATCTCCAAAAATTACATACCGTAATTACGGGACTTGTCCGGCCCATTACTGGTATACTCTGTCTTAATTTCGTTACGATAGGATCTTTCGATCTTACGAACGTAGGAGAGTCTGCGGACATTCTTCATAACTTCCTCGGCACGTTCTGCATTTACATACATCACTGCGTAATGCATTTTCCGAGAAACATAATGTAATGTTCCGTATTTCTCAAGGTTACGTGCCGCTTTAACGTCACTTACCCAAATGATGTATCCTGTCCGTTCCGCAAACATAAGCTTAACCGCCTTTCTCTCTCTAAATCCTAAAGGAAGCTTATCCGCAGGAGCATTTTCCCCCGCTGCCGCATCCACCTTTAGGGGAAGGATCATTACTTGGTACTTTAATGCTATCCGATACTGAAAAAGCAATCGCTTCCGACATGGAGTGCAGAATGTCGTCAAGTGTCTTCTCTGCCAGTTTGAAACGAACAACCTCCTCGAACTGCTCCAGTTCCGCTTCTACTGCTGAAACCTCATCCTTCGCTGAATGATAGTTCGGATGAAAATGTCCGAATCGTTGTGTTTCTTCAAACAACTCCTTCTTAGCTTGAAGTCGTTTGACCATGGCCTGAATTTCCGGGTTCGTATCAACCCGTCCTTTCCAGTATAAGTAATCCGACACCTCGGCGGATTGATTAATCATATCGCCTAATTCATAGGCGTATGTCAGCACTTCAGCCATATCGACCGTATTTAATTCCGCTACGCTCATGAACTCAGCTCTTTTCTACGTTAATGTTCTACCGAATTCAGTAGACTTTTCTATCATAACATAATCACTCGCTTCAGCAGAAGAGGAATTTCTTCGCCTTTTGGGAATAACTAACTTCATTTCCTTCCAGTCCTCAGGGGTCAGCTCTATTTCTTCAACCGTTTCACCATCGTTATATAAGAGATGCCCCTCCACTTTCCAAGGATTCCCTTTTATTCTGGAGGGGATGAAATCTAACATTTGATCCTTCAAGGAAAAACGCACCTTAATTCCCCACTTCAATCCCTGCTCCATTACTTTCTGAGCGGTTGAGCTATGATAATGTCGCCATTCCTTGCTCCAGATCTGGGGTACATTATCCCCATCTAATAAGATATTCTCCTCCTGCTCAGGAGAAATAACAGGTAGGTTTAAAAAGGGATTACCGCGGTGGAGTAGCCTTAGTTCAGAAGTTAGTACTGGAAGTGAATACAACTCTTGCTCGGTTTCTGCTTCTTGATTAAACGAAGTCCAAACAGTGTTCGTGTCCTCCTCCTCACGTCCTCCAATCATCCTGGAAGGAGCCAATCCTGCTAAAAACAATTCCTTACGCATCTGCTCTACAGACTCTGGAGATACTAGGAAATGAAGCGGACCGATACGCTTAAGGCTATCTTGTAGTCGCGGATGGGCTGCGATTGCCGCTCCATCCTCTTCCGTCTGGCAAGTCAACAGGATGACCTCCGAGAGTGATGTTCGGCCAATGCTTTTTCCCCATTGCTCTAAAGACAGCTCCACCACAGATGGCAGACCGCCCCGTGCATGATTTCTTATCCAAGCAATTGCTTCTTCTGGAGGCATCCGTCTCTCTGATGCATGTACAAGCATCTCTCGGGTCAGCCGAAAACTCCACATCGTATCCGTTTGCAGCAGTTCTGCGCATCCAGCTAAAATCCAGCGAACGGTATAGGACACCTCCGGTGGAATCAGGACTTCAAAATCGGGCTGTACAATAAACATCTCATTCGAAATATCTGTCTCAGAATCAGGGACGGACTCGTTACCCGTCATCAACATCGGTTTTACAGCAGTCCAGCGAAAACACTGGATACCCTCAGATGTGCACCCCAATTCACACCATCCAAAGCCTGTTAAACATTGAAGCCAGCGCAAGCTTGATTGTTCCAGCTCATCTCGGGTGACCGTTCCGGTTAGATTCATATCAGTCATCCAGTCCAGTAGCTCAGGCAGCGCTGTCCATTTCTCTGGTACAAAAGCTTTGCCGGATATCAAATAACGAAAATGCTGATCAGCAGGCCCAATGCTTCCACAACGATGAATAACAATCCCATACAGGATGTCTGTCATCCTTGTCTCAGGAAGCTGCAACCAACGCTCCAGCATATCCTGGTTAAGTCTATAACCTGTTTTCAGTCTGGTAATAAGCCCAAGACACAACATGATGTCTACTACTAGAGTGGCTGACAGAACATTCAATTCATCCGAAGGAGTGCCCATAGTGAGCCCCAGTAAATGTTTATCGTGAAAAGAAAGCTGAGCCGCTAAGCGGTTTAGATTTTTTTTATGAATGATTCCCTTAGCGGTCAGTGGTAGGCCTTCACGTGTAATGAACTGCAATGCCCGAAACAGATCTACTGCCAGTCCAGCGCCTGCCTCCATGGATAGATTCACTGAATGCCCCTCTATAAACTTTGGTTGGTGTGGGAAGAATTCTTGTTCTAGCGCTAATAGTTGTTCAACCGGTATCTGGTACAGCTTCTCACCCAATATTTTATGCCTCGCAGTTAACAGCCCCGCACGTCGCAGTTCATTCATTGCAAGCTTTTGTTCGGCACGGCAGAGCTTCGTTGGGCGCAAACGCTCTTCTTTCCCTTCGTCAAAGGGTTGGGCTGCATAAGCAGCACATAATCGCTTTAAGACCTCTAATGCTTCTGCTGATAGCTGGTTCAATGGATCGTTCGCTCCTTTCCGCTCGGCACCATTTTAACGACATATTCATAGCCCTGTTCTGTCAAAAACATCCGGCGGCGCATAGCGAAATCCTGCTCCCGACTATCTTCAGATACCAGCGAATAGAAGTACGCTTTATTCTCACCAGCTTTCGGACGCAAGATTCGTCCTAAACGCTGAGCCTCCTCCTGTCTGGATCCAAAAGCTCCTGAAACCTCAATAGCTATCGACGCATCTGGCAAATTAACCGCAAAATTCGCTACTTTAGAGACAACAAGCACCTGTATTATTCCCTCGTTAAAAGCTGCATACAACTCATCTCTTTCTCGCTGCTTCGTTTTGCCAGTAATCAACGGTGCATCTAACTTATCCGCTAATTCCGTTAATTGATCAAGATACTGTCCGATAACCAGAACTGATGATCCCTGATGGGCTTTTAAAAGCTCAATTACAACCTCAACTTTGGCAGGATTGCATGAGGCCATACGAAATTTCTCTTTCGCTTCCGCATACAAGTATTTCTGCCTTAACTCAGAACACATCGGTACGATCATCTCGACACATTCAACCTCTGCAATCCAGCCCTGCTGCTCCAGCTCCTTCCAAGGCATGTCGTAACGCTTAGGCCCGATCAATGAGAATACGTCCCCTTCCTTCCCGTCTTCTCTAACCAGAGTTGCAGTGAGACCTAGTCTTCTAGTAGCCTGAATATCTGCTGTAGCCCGGAAGACTGGGGCTGGAAGCAGATGGACCTCATCATAAATAATCAAACCCCAGTTGCGTTCGTTGAACAGCTTCATATGGAGAAAAGGACCGCCTTTGGATTGACGGTGCGTTAGTATCTGATAGGTAGCTATAGTAACAGGCCGCACTTCTCTTTTTTCACCGGAATATTCACCAATAGACTCATCATCCAAATCGGTTCGCTCAAGCAGCTCATCTACCCATTGTCTTACAGAAGTCGTATTTGAAGTTAAGATCAGTGTTTCGCATTGTAGACTTTCAAGAACGGCTAATCCGACTAACGTCTTACCCGCTCCGCAAGGCAATACAACTACCCCGCTGCCTCCCTGCCCTTCTATGCCTTGAAACATCTGAACGGCCTCCTGCTGATATTCACGCAGTCCAAAAGCTTCACCTTTCGCTCCATCCTTTGCGTTATTTCCGTTCTCCTTCCATGCCAAGTTTAGCTCTTGTCCGACATGGTAACCCGCATAATCCAGTACAGGATAGCCTAGTCTCATCAGCTCTTGCTTTAAAAGCCCTCTGTTCTTTGCACGGCATGTGCTTTCTAGTGGATTTATCCTCTGTAAACCTAATGCCTTTAGAACAGATTCATTCCCTAGTTCATCCAGTATTTCAGCTGAGTCAGCCTTAAGCGTAATGATCTCATTCGAAGTCTTCTGTCCGTGAAGAGTCAGCTTCCCATACCTAGAGAGAAGCGTTCCGATCTCTTCCTCCAGCCCTGCAGGAACACCCCAGCGTGCGAGATGATGCAGACTTGAGATAATTGCCTCAGCTGTATAATTAAGCGCTGCAGCATTCCATAGTGATAATGGAGTGATTCTATAGGTGTGGTAAGCCGGAGGACTCTTTACAAGCTCTGCAAAGGTTCCTAGCTCCTTCCTCGCCTTCTCAAAACCAGGATGTGCGCATTCCAGTAGAATCGTCCGATCCCTGCGCACAATGCAAGCCCCTGTTTCGTTCATAACGTCACCTCCGCAATCATTCATTTCATTTAAGTTTGCGCTATGTAATCTGCTTACATTCATATAAGCAAAAACGCCTTCAGCCTCCCTAAAGGGCGGTAAGCGTTGATGCGAGAAATATAAGGATAATGTATAGCGTGAAATCTACATTCTCTTATATTTGAACAGGAAAAAGCTCATCCCCGTATAACGGTCATGAGCTTCCCTATCAAACTATTTAATGTAAATGCTGCTGCGAAATATCATGAAGAGCTTCTCCAGCCTCATCCGCAAAAATGTTGCGCACCGCCAAGTCGCCGATGGAAACAACACCAATCAGCTTCTGGCCACTGGTCACGGCTAATCTGCGAATTTGCCAGTTCGACATCAGTTCTGCAGCCTCATCTACAGAAGTATCTTCTGAGACGGTCTGAATTTCTCTACTCATCACCTTTTCTACAGAAGTTGATCCAGGGTGCTTAGCCGCATAACCTCTAATCACAAGATCACGATCTGTAATTACTCCGAGCAGAGTCTTATCTACTTCATTATTGATTACAGGAATAAATCCGGTGTCATTGTCTCTCATCTTAACAGCGACTTCATACACATTATCCTGTAATGTGACTGTTACAGGCTCCATCGTCATAACTTCTTTCACTGTCTTCAAGAACGAACCCTCCTAATCATGATCTCCATGTTATGGAATAGGTTCTCCTCTATGAAACGAAATTATACGATTATCTTCTCTTCCAAACAGGAATTAGCCATAGCGATCAACAATTTCATCCCATGCAGCATAGCATCTTCGTCAAAATCAAATTTACTATGATGATGCGGGTAGACTGCATCTTTATCTGGATTCCCAGCACCTACGAACATAAAGCAGCCAGGAATCTCTTTAACATAATAGGCAAAATCCTCGGCTGGCATCAGCTTTTCCATCACAATCACCTGAACGGGCTCCCCAAATGCTCCTGGTGCCACCTCAGAAAAACGCTGGTATTCACCTTCATGATTTACGAGTGGTGGATAACCCATGACATAGTCTATCTTAGCTTCTGCACCGTATGCACCAGCAATTGAAACTGTCATTTCTTCGATCCTGCTGCGGATCAGATGGCGGGTCTCCTCGTCGAATGCCCGCACGGTTCCTGTAATCCGGCAATGCTCAGCAATGACATTCTGGGCGAATCCCCCTTGAATGGTTCCTACACTGAGAACAGCGGGCTCCAGCGGGTTCACAGAGCGGCTTACGATGCTCTGGAGCTGAGTCACAAGTGCCGCCCCTGCCACAATGCTGTCAATCGTGCGGTTAGGCATGCCGCCGTGACCACCTTTACCGATGATATCAATAAAAAATTCATCCGCAGATGCCATAAGCGGTCCTGGTGCACTGCCGACAGTTCCCATTGGCAGCGGGGTCCACAAATGTAGACCATATATTGCATCCGCCCCTTCCAATACGCCTTCAGCAATCATCCCCTGTGCACCGCCAGGACAGACTTCCTCCGCAGGTTGAAAAAGAAAACGCAGCTCCCCTTCGATCTCATCAAGGCGGCTGCTATAGTAAGAGGCTACACCCAGTAGGATTGAAGTATGTCCATCATGCCCACAGGCATGCATAACCCCTTCATTTTGCGAAACGTAGTCATTCTTGTTTTCCTCTTTAATAGGTAGTGCATCCATATCCGCGCGAAGGACTACCGTTTTCCCCGGCCGTTGTCCTCGCAATATACCTGTTACACCATACCCTGATGTGCTTCTTCTAACTTCAATACCGAATTCTGCTAACTTGTTTGCTATAAATGCCGATGTTTCCTTTTCATGAAAAGACAACTCCGGATGACGGTGTAAATGGCGTCTCCATTCCACGATCTCCGGCATGAGCGAATCAACCGCTAAGCTCTTCATACGTTTTCCATCCCCTTCTTCATAAACCCGCATCAATAGCATGCGACAGCAGTCCTGTTCACTTTGATCTAGCATCACACGTCTATAATTCTTTTATTGTAGCAGAAACGCAAAAAACTGGGTATCGTTAGGAGGTACCTACTCTTGCACAACGTTTAGAAACATACTATCATGAGGTAGAACATCAGCAAACGGATCATGAATTCATCATTATACTTCATAAGGGGGATATGCGTGCTATGATTTTTGAGAACACGGGCCTCGTAGGATTGAAGAGTGATCTTCTCTATCTGGACGAGAGTGCTACAAAGGCTGGCTTTATCCGCTGGCAATGGGAATACTATCGTGCCACTTACGACTGCAAAATTGAAGACCCACAGGATGGTGGCGAATACTTTCTACGCATCAACACTCGCGCAATCGAGGGGAAGCTAGAGAAGGCTGATGCCGTACTTGCAATTGAAGCCGTATACTTAGGGAAAGCAACATTCCCCCATGGTCTGGAGTATGACTCTCCGGTCCCTAAACCAGTATTGGACACTGCTGCTACTCGGATTCTCGAATTAAAGCAGCTGTTGGAGGCTTGAGTAACAGAAAGGGAAAGACGAAACAAAATGTCAGCCTGCCCAAAAGAGGAACACCCGATTTCCAACTACTTATCTTAACACTACTACTTGTGGGTTTCGGTCTAGTCATGGTCTTCAGTGCTAGCTCCAGTTTGACTTTAGCGAGCTCGAAGTTCGGTAATGACCCTCTATATTTCATGAAACGCCAAATGATCTGGATCGTACTTGGAATTGTTGTTATGTTTACAGCCATGAATATTCCCTACAGTAAATTCAAGAAGTGGTATGTCCCTATCTTCATCATCACCGTTATTCTCCTGCTAATTGTAGCCTTCTCTGAAAGAATCAATGGCGCCAAGAGCTGGTTAAGTATCGGGAAGCTAGGGATCCAGCCTACCGAACTAGCCAAAATATCGATTATCCTGTATCTCTCCGCGCTGATTACCAAAAAAGGTGAACGGTTTAGAGATTTCCGCACAGGATATATCCCTGTAATGGTCATTGTGGGTATCGTTGCCGGACTTATTATGATGCAGCCAGATTTGGGCTCATGCCTTATTCTAGTAGCTACCAGTGGACTTGTCATTTATGCAGGCGGTGCCAGCATGAAGCATATCCTAGGCTCTATTGCACTCTTGGTGCTCGGAGTAGGAATTGTTATGGGGGCTAAGGCAGCGATTGATTCCCTTTCCCCTGCAACTGACAAAGTAGCCGCCAATCAGGACTACAGAAAAGGTCGTATTCAAGCTTTCATAGATCCCTATCAGGATGCTGAGGGTGAAGGGTATAATATTATTCAGTCTTTGACCGCTCTCGGACAAGGTGGAGTCAGCGGCTCTGGGTTTGGCAAAAGCATTCAAAAGCTGGATTATCTTAAATACCCGTATACGGACTTTATTTTCCCCGTGATTGGTGAAGAGTTCGGCTTTGTAGGCACAGCATTATTTCTGATGTTATACCTGTATTTTATCTGGCGAGGGATTTTAATCTCATTAAGGTGCAAAGACCCCTTTGGCACACTTGTCGGCATTGGGATTATGGGTCTCATAGCCATTCAGGCCTTTGTCAATATTGGCGGTGTAACGAAGACGATTCCGCTTACCGGAGTAACTTTACCATTTATCAGCTATGGCGGCTCTTCACTTCTCGTGAGCATGCTGTCCATGGGAATTATCCTGAGTATTTCCAGAGAAACTAATCTTCCAGCTAAAGAGGAAGTAACGAAATCTGTAACTACAGTTAGACAAGTTCGTTCCCGGTGAGATTCATAAATCCGGATGTGATGGAATATATAAAAAAGCAGTCCAAGTTAAATATCTTGGACTGCTTTTTTGTGTACAAGCTTTTTTGCATTAAGCAATTTCATCGTTCTTAAAGGCTACGCCTTCAACTTTGACATTCACTTCAACAATATGAAGTCCAGTCATGCTCTCCACAGCTTCGCGTACGTTCTGTTGAAGCATCCGGCACACTTCATGTATCGGAGTTTCATAGAGAACTATAATACGCAGGTCTACTGCTGCTTCTAGCTGTCCCACTTCAACGGTAACGCCCTTTTGGACGTTCTTACCACTAAGACGCTTCGCCCAGCCCTCTGATAGGCCACCTGACATGGCTGCAATACCTGGAGTCTCCAAGGCAGCCAATCCGGCAATTTTCGAGACGACGTCATTTGAAATTCGTATATTTCCCATTTCCAATTGAAGTTGTTCTGCCATGCCATATCCCCCCTTAACTCATTATCAATTATTGTAATTCCTAAACAGGCTAAAAAGCAAATCAGTTTCTCGCTTTCTCGTTTACACTTAGGAATAATTTGGGTATATTGATTATGAATTGATCCTGAATACATAGATTGGAGTGTACTTTACATTGAAAAAATGGATTTCACCAGCTTTGCTGGCTATCACCTTTATCCTTAGTGCCATAGGACATTATGCAGATTGGGACCACACGCTTCAGTTCGTTCTCTCTGCAGTAGCCGTTGTGTTTGTGGCTGGCTTTCTGGGCCGCGCCACAGAAAGTGTGGCTCATTATGCCGGACAACGGTTAGGCGGCTTCCTAAACGCTACCTTCGGTAATGCCGCAGAGCTAATCATTGCCTTTTTCCTGGTTAAGGAAGGACTGTTCGACATGGTAAAAGCCAGTCTTACCGGTTCCATTATAGGCAATTTGCTGCTCGTCCTAGGTTTAAGTATTTTCGCTGGCGGTATGAAGTTCAAAGTGCAGAATTTCAACGTAACCCTTGCTGGTATGAACGGTTCCCTAATGATCGTAGCGGTTATCGCCTTATTTGTTCCGGCTATGTTCTTCAATACTCATTCCATAACTGAAAAAGATACAGACGTACTCAGTTTAATCGTTGCCGGGCTGCTCATCGCCTCTTACATGGCTTGGCTAATCTTCTCCATGATAACGCACAAGAAACATTTAGAGGACGTTACAGAAGCCGGTAAGGATGAATCAGCAACTGAACATGCGCCTGCTTGGTCTAGAAACAGATCCATCCTATATCTGCTGGTTGCAACCGTGATGGTAGCCTTTGTTAGTGAGTGGCTGGTAGGAACGCTAGAAACATTAACTGAGCGCTTTGGATTTAGCGAACTGTTTGTAGGTGCCTTTCTAGTGGCAATCATCGGTAATGCCGCAGAACATAGCGCAGCCATTATGCTGGCCATGAAGAACAAAATCGGTGCAGCAGTAGAAATAGCTGTCGGTAGCAGTCTTCAAATAGCACTATTCGTTGCACCTGTACTTATCTTCGCCAGTTATTTCATGGGTGATACTATGGATATTGTGTTTACAACGATCGAAATTGTCGCCATTGGTGTCGCCGTATTCATTGCCAAATCGATAACTCAGGATGGTTCGACCAACTGGTATGAGGGTCTCTTACTGTTAACGGTCTACCTCATTCTGGGCGTCTCCTTTTATCTAGTATAAATACTTCCCTAAACATCTTAATCTTTTCAAAAAAAACGCACATGAGAGACGATCTGTCCTCATGTGCGTTTCTATGAATACTTTAAAATCGAAATTATTCTTCTTTTGCTTTGTTATTCAAAGCCTCATAGAGTACTGCTAAATTCCGCTCCAGCTTACTCAGCACCATTTTACCGGTAATCTCTGGCACCAAACCTGCTCTAACCGCAAAATCGACCTCTCTTGAGAAACCGTACATTTGGGTATCCAGCACTTCCTCATAGAGAGGGCAGTAGCGTGTTGCCAGATTTTCCATCTGCACTTCAATAAGTTGCTGAATTTTATCGGCATCTTCTTGTAGAAGATTGATCGCTTTAAGATTAAACTGTTCCTGTAATTCCGACGAAGTCATGCCTCTTCCCCCCCATGTCCAAAAGTTAAGCTGCTTTTACTATTTTACTTAATATTAGTCGAAATCGGATATCAATACAACAATTCTGTTTATACTAACCATTTATTTGAAAGAAGCAGCTAAGTTATTTATATGGGACGGAGTTAATTCCGCATCTATTTCTAGAAAAAACGCCCCACCGTAAATCGGTAGGACGTCTTTACATACAACTATTACTCAGCTACAACTGTAAAGTTCAAACCGTGTTTAGCAAAAACTTCACTCATTGCCTTCTTAGCTTCTTCTGCATCTGTTCCGTGAACATGAAGCTCGTAGCTTTGGCTTGATACCAAAGTCGTGAACAAACCAAGGATACTCTTAACATCAATGTACTTGTTGTCCGCTTGAAGAACGATTGAAGAGTTGAACTGACCTGCCGTTTGAGCAATATCAACGATTGCCGCATTGTTACTGGACATAGAAATCCCTCCGCAACTTGATTATGAAACATAAGTCTTTGTAATCCATTCTTATGATACCTTGAATCCGCTTACTTGTGCAAGGTGTTTTCGTACTTTTACATTTTTATTTCAAGTTTTCAGGATTCAGACCTTCTAGTTCTGGTAACACGAAGATTCCATCCTTACGGATCAATATATCGTCAAAATAAATCTCTCCTCCGCCATAATCTGGACGTTGGATTAATACAAGATCCCAGTGAATGGAGGAACGATTTCCGTTATCTGTAACATCATAAGCTTGCCCCGGTGTAAAGTGCAGGCTGCCTGCAATTTTCTCATCGAACAGAATATCATTCATAGGGTGCAAGATGTACGGGTTAAAGCCTATGGCAAATTCACCGATGTGACGTGCGCCGTCATCTGAATTCAGGATTTCGTTCAAGCGAGCGGAGTCGTTGCTGATTGCTTCAACAATTTTCCCGTTCTCGAATTTGAATTTGATATTTTCGAAGGTTACTCCGTTGTATACAGATGGTGCATTATAGCTGATCGTTCCATTTACAGAATCACGAACAGGGGCGCTGTAAACCTCGCCATCCGGGATATTTTTTTGACCAGAACATTTCTCTGCACCGATTCCTTTGATAGAGAACTTAAGATCTGTTCCAGGACCCGAAATATGTACCTTATCTGTTCTGCGCATAAGATCGGCCAATGCATCCTGAGCCTTGTCCATTTTGGCATAATCTAAATTACATACTTCGAAATAAAAGTCCTCAAATGCTTCTGTACTAATATTTGCAAGCTGAGCCATACTCGCATTGGGATAACGTAAAACTACCCACTTCGTATGCTTCACGCGTTGTTCACTATGCACTGGATGGGAATACAAAGAATTATACAATTTCATATTTTCTTCTGGAACATCGGACAGGTCATTTACATTCTCGCCTGCACGGATGCCGATATAACAATCCATTTGTTTCATCCGGTTCAAGTCAATTTCAGCCCATGTCTGAAGACTCTCACGTGTTGCATATTTAAGCATGCTGCGTAGGACTGTACGATCTGTCAACTGCACAAAAGCATGACCGCCGGCCTTGCCGATTTCCTCTACAACAGCTTTAATTAAATCTCTTTCGTTTCCAATCATTTCTACAAGCACGTTCTCGCCTGGCTGGACATCTACGGAATAACCTACAAGATTTGCCGCCAGTTTTTGAATTCTGGGATCCTTCATTGTGTACTCTTCCTTCCTCTGTCTGAAAATAAGCATGCCGTTCTATTGTAGCACGCCCTTTATCGAGCGCAAGACCTGCAAAACAATGTAAAGATCAACGGTAGCCTGTAAAATCGACCTTAGACACATATGTTTCATTGTCAGATTTATTCGTCGTTTCACCGGAATAGCTTACTTTTCGATTCAAGGTAAGCCTTCTGGGCAGATTATGCTTCTTATCGATTGTTAGGTGGTAGACCGTTTCTACATTAGCCTGTTTGAGCTTTTCCTGTAATTCATTATTTTTCTTTTGCCACAGCTTCTCCAAAGCTTTCGCCACTGCCTGATCAGCTGCTGTACTGTTCTCAGCAGATTCAAGACCTTTAGGTCGAAGGTTCTGCATTTCTTTCTCCAGTTCTACAGACAACTGCTTTCTAGCCTCTGAAGGCGTCAATTCGATTCTCAGCACACTTGTCCCTCTGCCTGCCCCAGCCTCTTCGGTTACATTTTTCTCCATGGCGTCAAGCTCTTCGAGTTGTTTCAGCGGATTAAGCGCAGGTAATGGGTTTCCCTCTTCCGAAGAATTCTCAGTAGTCAGAAGCTCCCATCTGCCATCTTTTTTCTCCAGCTGACTGTAGTAAGGTTTCAAAGCATACGTACTACTTTTTAAATCTTTAACACCTTTAGCAGCTGTTTTTTGAGAAGCGGATTTATCTGGAAGAAGTGTATATAGCTTTACTTTTTTATGATCCTCCACTGTGCCTCCGTAGAACAATAAGGATTCAGGAACCGTCGTTCCCCCTCTTGTAAGCATATTCGCCCCTTCAAAAGCTACCTCATCACTTCCAGCCATCCCGGCCAATGCCAAACTTAAATCTTCTTTCGCTGGTTTGTCTCTTATGACGCTGCAGCCGCTGCATAAAATACAGTACAGAGTAAGAATTAGAGGGACTCCACCCTTAAGTAATAATAGCTTTCTCACGGTCCTCAGGCCTTTCTCGGAGTATTTTGCTTTTGCAACCCACGTATAGGGTTCTCTCTTCCTGCAAGCCTTATACCGCTATTAGAGCCTGAATAACCGGTATATAAAAAAGAACCCCTGAGGTGAGCCTCAAGGGTTCTTAGTATGGTTATCATTCTCTTTAATATCAAAGACAACTTGGTTACGACCATTATGCTTAGCTTTATACAGCGCCATATCCGCTCGATAAAACAATGACTCGACGCTTACTCGATCGTCCATCCAACTCCATTCCGCTATTCCGCAGGATACAGTTACACTAGGTTCAGTTTCTTCCATGACGCGTTTGCGTATACGTTCGGCTACATAACCCGCCTGTTCCACTCCCATTAACGGTAAATAAACGGATAGCTCCTCTCCTCCCCATCTAGCAGCAATATCACCTTGACGGATAGAGGATTTCACGATTTCACTGACCTCTTTTAGAATCTTATCTCCTTTTTGATGACCGTAGGTATCATTCACAATCTTGAACTGGTCAATATCCACAACTATTAAACTACCGCAGAAGTCTGTAGACTGTCTTTCTTTTATCTCTTCGTCCAAATAATGTCGAGCATAAAGTCCAGTTAGGCTGTCTCTGTTCGCAAGTCGTCTGACTTCAGCGTGCAGCCTGGCATTACCTACCGCTAGACCAATATGCCCCGCCATCGCTTGCAGCAGTCTATAATTATCATATGAAAAATAATGTGCATCACGATGTGCTAACATAATTGCACCCCGTATTTCACCACCCACACTAAGAGGTGTAGCGATCAGCGACTGCGAACCGGTAGCATTCATTAGTCGGGAAGTTGTCTTAGGATTATCTATGTAGTCAGACATGATGAGTGATTCTCCAGTGGAATATACCTTACCACCTAAGCCTGCCCCTACTTCTAAAATTTCGTTCTGTAAAGAGGGATGGTTGCAGGCAATAACCTCTAACCCGCCCTTCTCCTCATTCATATGTAAGATACAGCAGTAATCTGCACCAAACATTTCAAGCAGCTCTTCAAATGCAAATTGAAAAATATCACCTAAACGCAAGCTTTGATTCAGACGTTGGGTAAGCTCATTACTCATGCGGAGCTCACGGATCAGCTGATTAGAGCGCTCATATAGCTTGGCATTCTCAAAAGCAGTTCCTGCTGTATCGGCCACCATTGAAAGAAACCGCAAATCAACATCTGGAAAGATTGGATTATCCATTACCATATGGAAAACTCCATAAACCCCCTGCTTGCCACCTAACGGAAGACCAATCTCTACATTACGGTGATCCTCGTCACTTGTGTGCAGTGCAACGCGTCCATCCTTAAACGCCCTAGCACAGACATCATCACTGGACATGTGGAATGGTAAGGGTTTGACCTGCGGATGCGTGCTGCGGTGGTCTTGAGACATAAACAGCTCAAGCCTCGCTCCCGGATACATCGCAGAGATGCTATCAATGACTTCCGAAAGTACGGCATTCACATCTATGTTGTCATGCATCCGCTGGACAATCTGAAATAACAAAGAACGACGATTGCTTTCACGTTCAGCATGAATATGGGTGCTTGCAAGATCTGCAACAAATATATGTTCAAACTTATGATAGAAACAGGTACGGTAATGCAGCGACATTGCTTCTGCGGTATCTCGTCCACCCATTTCATATTGTTGCGTAGGCATAGAACAGCCCAAAAATGCAAAGAGTTCATTGTCGACGCGAGTGAATAGCGGTATGGTAAAAAAGCTCAGATCCTTACCTTCTACGGTCAACTCAACAGCAGAGATTGTTCTTGAAAACAAGCTAGAAGCTGCTGCCTGTTCCCACTTTTGTCTCCATAGTTCTTGTTGATCGCGTATGCTGCTTAAATACTTACCTTCAAAATTAAGCACAGACCATTCCCAGGATCTGGAGAATGGAAGGACATCGAGCTCACCAAACCATTCATTGAAACTGTCTGCAATCAGATTTGCTAGATAAGGGAAGTCATGCGTTACTATTTCCGTTTCCCTAAGCCAGGCGGTGGGATCTTCGGAATCTCTACTAACGTTTATGTTGTCCTGTAACAGCATACGGCTGTCTTTATGGACGTATGCTTTCTGCTCTGACATAACGAAGATCCCCTTTGCATCTCGATTAAGAAAACTATCTTCCCTAGTAACTACTAATTAACTATATTTTACTCTCTTTCTTTGTGTATTGCATTATATTTTCATCATTTCCGGGACTTTTTTTTAGGACCAAAGAACTATCGACAAAGATTGACAAAAAATCTTTTAATAATCGCTTGACTTTATATATTGTATTCATATAATATTTATTGTTGAACAAGACTGTAACAAGTCTTACTTGGGCGTAACGTTGTGTCACCCTCACGCATTTCGTTACTGCCAGGGCAGCGGCTGAACTTCCCTGGCAGTGTGGAAGCCATTAATGCTAATCACGGATACGAAATGCGGCGCAAATAGGCCCTACCCTGAAATTTCAATTATAAAGGAGTCTACTATAACATGGCACGTTACACCGGACCTAAATTCAAACTCAGCCGCCGTCTGGGCATTTCCCTTAGCGGTACAGGAAAAGACTTGAAACGCCCTTTTCCTCCAGGACAACACGGAGCTAACCAACGCAGAAAAGTAAGTAACTACGGAATGCAGCTTTTGGAAAAACAAAAACTGCGTCACATGTATGGTTTGGGAGAGAAACAATTCAAAACTCTCTTCACTAAAGCACAAAAGCTTCCAGGTCTTGCGGGCGAAAACTTCATGTTCTTGCTTGAAAGCCGCTTGGACAACCTAGTTTACCGTCTTGGATTTGCTAACTCCCGTGCTGGTGCACGTCAGTTGGTATCCCACGGACACGTAACTGTTAACGGCAAAAAAGTCGACATCGCTTCTTACCGTGTAAGCTTGGGCGACGTTATCGGTCTTCGCGAAAGAAGCCAAAGCATGGCTTCCATCAAAGAAGCTCTTGCTAACCGTTCCCACCTTCCAGCTTACCTGGAATATGCTGAAGGATCTTTCGAAGGTAAATATATTCGTTTGCCAGAACGTTCCGAGCTTTCCCAGGATATCGATGAGAAACAAATCGTCGAGTTCTACAACCGTTAATATCTCGCTTATAGCGAGTATGACCAAAGCCTCCGGATTTATCCGGAGGCTTTTTGTTATTCTAATAGGTAATGAACACTCCGACTGCATTCAAAATCGTCAATTTGTGCTATAATAATTCCGTTAAAAGGAGGAATTATCGTCGATGGTTCAAGAGAACAAGAAAAAAAACGTAAAGAAGCCTTCACCCCGCAGATCCGGGCTCAGCAGGTTTGGTTCTGTAGTAAAGTGGATGTTTATTCTTGGCATAATAGGCATTCTGTTCGTCGGTGGTGCAGCAGCAGGGTATGTAACTTCCATGGTGAAGGATGAACCTGTTCGCTCCGAGGAAATGATTCAACAGCAAGTCGGACAAAATGCTATCACCGGATTCGCATACTTCCGTGACGGCGCACCAATCGGCCAGCTTCGTACTGAAGAAGACCGAAGGCTCATTCAATACAACGACATCCCCCAGATTATTATTGATGCAGTTCTCGCTATAGAGGACAATAATTTCAATGAGCATAACGGCGTGGATTTCAAAGGCACCTTACGTGCCGTCAAGCAAAAGCTATTAAATGAATCCGTTCAAACCGGAGGCAGTACACTTACTCAACAGCTCGCAAGACGTGTATTCCTCAATCTGGATCGAACGGAAGATCGCAAAGCAAAAGAAATTCTGCTCTCACTAAGACTGGAGCGCTTCTTGACCAAGCAAGAGATCCTAACAGCTTATCTGAACAAGGTTCCGTTTGGTAATGGCTCGAATGGCTACAACGTATTTGGGATTAAAGCTGCATCCAAAGGTATATTCGGTCTAGATGATCTAGACAAGTTGAATATTGCCCAAGCGGCGTATTTGGCCGGCCTTCCACAGCTTCCATCCGCTTATTCGGCATTCAATGGCATTGGAGAATTCAATGAAAAGGCATTCAAGAGAGCTATAGACCGTCAACAGCTTGTACTGCGTCGTATGCTTGAGGAGAACAAGATCACTACCTCCCAATATGATGAAGCACTCAAATTTGATATTAAAAGCTCTCTCGCTCCTCACACTAAGAAAGCCTATGCTACATATCCATACCTGATGATGGAAACGGAGCGTAAAGCAGCTGAGATTCTTTTGTCACTAAATGAAGAGAAAAACGGTACAACTGATACTGCTAGCTCTAGTGATAATGCCGTACTTCTTGAGGAAGCACGACAACAGTTAATGACTGGTGGTTACCGAGTCTATACCACGATTGACAAGAAAGTATACAGTGCAATGCACAGTATTTCCGAAGATAGTAGTAATTTCACCAAGGACAGCAAAACAAAAGGTATCGAACAGACGGCTGGCATAATGATCGACAACAAGACCGGAGCCATTCTCGGCATGATTGAGGGTCGCGATTTTAATATCGAGCAAATGAACTATGCAACCCAAATGGTCCGGCAACCCGGGTCAACAATGAAGCCGATTTCAGCTTACTTACCTGCCTTGGATGCAGGACTGATTCAACCTGCCGGCATCTTGGATGATGCTCCAATCATTTTGAAGGATGGTGGAAAAGGCTTCCATATCCCTAAAAATGCTAACAACCGCTATCAAGGCTTAGTTACGGCTCGATATGCACTTAATAAATCCCTCAACCTGCCGGCGCTTAAACTGTTTAACGAGAAAGTCGGAATTGAGGATGCTTGGGCCTTTACTAAAAAGCTAGGGATTACTACCCTTACCGAAGATGATTACAGAGCGCAGACAGGGGTAATAGGTGGTCTTCGATACGGTACATCCGTTGAAGAATTAACCAATGCCTATTCCGCCATCGGCAATCAGGGAGCATTTAATGATGCTTACATGATCGAGAAGATTGTGGATTCGGAAGGCAAGATCGTTTATCAGCACAAGGTTAACCCTGAACAAGTATTCTCTGAGCAAACTGCTTATCTAATGACTGATATGCTGCGGACAGTAATCACAGAAGGTACTGCAAGTACAGTGAGAAGAGATTATAAACACTTTAAAGACATTCCGATTGTAGGTAAGACCGGTTCCACTCAGAACTATGGAGATGTCTGGTTCATGGGCTACACCCCTGATGTCACACTTGGCATGTGGGTCGGTTATAAAGAACAAATCAATACCCTTTCGGGAGATACACAAAAACGACAAGCACAGACCTTATGGGCTAAAGTCATGAATGCTGTGATTGATAAGCAGCCAGACTTGTTTGTTACTGACAAATTCACACAACCTGAGGGAATCATCAAAAAGACAGTTTCCGCCTACAGCGGTAAACTGCCAACGGCTCTAACTGACAAATTCACAACAGATCTTTTCAATGCGAAATATGTGCCTACAGAGAGTGACGACGGTATTTCCAAAGCTAAGTATATAACTTATAACGGCGTGAATTACCTTCCGCTGGAAGGAACACCAGAGGATTTCCTGAGGGAAAAAATCGTTGTTAAACGTGAAAAGCCGATTCAGGATTTAGTCAAGGAGCTCTTAGCAGCCTTCCCTAAGATGAAGGATCATAAATCGTTGGAGTATTATATGCCAGCCGATGCTAAGACAGATTTCCCTACTGAAGTCGATCCACGCGTGGACGATGGCGCAGCCCCTTCTGCTCCTGGAAATGTTAGTGTGTCATACAGCACCGGTAAAGCTGTGATCACCTTCTCCCCAAGCGGCTCTCCAGATGTAGTAGGATACCGCTTATACCGTTCTTTAAACGGTGGGTCTTTCCAGAAGCAAGCTGTAATTATGGCTGACGAGAGCAAGGTATTCTCGCCAGGAACACCTGCGAGTGCCAATGCAACTTTCTATGTTACCGCTGTTGATGTCGCAGGTAATGAGACCGCTTCTGGTAGCGTTGCTGGTGGCACTACACCAACTCCGGAAGCAACGCCAACTCCTGATCAAGGACCGGAGACAACGCCTCCTACAGACTCTGAGAGTGTACCAGGAGAGGATATTGAGGTTCCAGGAACCATTCTACCGACTCCTACCTCATTGCCATCTGGCGAAGGTAGCGGCAATGGAAACAGTAATAGTGGCACAGCAGGCAGTACGAATGGAAACCATTAACCTGTAGTCAACAGAATAACTTCACACAGCAAAACACCGTTCCCTCGAATCCATCAGGGAACGGTGTTTTTTATAATCCATTCTAGTCCTCTATCGTTGATAAATCGCCAGTCGGGAGATGAAGCTCCCAAGCCTTTAATACACGCCGCATGATTTTACCAGATCTTGTCTTAGGTAGTTTATCCTTAAATTCGATCTCTCTTGGAGCAGCATGTGCAGACAATCCAGCTTTAACAAATGCCGCGATCTCCTCTTTGAGAGCAGCAGTAGGAATGTAACCTTCTCTCAACGAGATGAAAGCCTTAATAATTTCCCCACGCACAAGGTCTGGTTTACCAATTACGCCCGCTTCAGCTACAGCTGGATGCTCTACTAATTTACTCTCCACTTCAAATGGTCCAATACGCTCTCCAGATGAATTGATAACATCATCAATCCGTCCTTGGAACCAGAAATATCCATCCTCATCCATATAAGCGGAATCACCAGAAATGTACCAACCAGGAATACGGAAATATTCCTCATATTTCGTCTGATTATTCCAAATCGA
The DNA here is from genome assembly GCF_000758585.1 of Paenibacillus sp. FSL R5-0345. Lineage (NCBI taxonomy): Bacteria > Bacillati > Bacillota > Bacilli > Caryophanales > Paenibacillaceae > Paenibacillus > Paenibacillus sp. FSL R5-0345. The sequence goes on along the minus strand of NZ_CP009281.1, from coordinate 2,777,264 downwards.
GTTCATCATGGATGGCCAGGGTGTCCGTATCGCAAGATTCCCCATAGAGAATGGCGGAAGAACATTGCCTCGATCATCAAGAATCGCCGCTTCAATACCTGGTAACGGACGCCCCATTGAACCTGGTTTAATATCCATTCCAGGATAGTTGCAGATCAGCTGTGCCCCCGTCTCTGTCATCCACCAAGTATCATGAATGCGCTGATTGTAAAACTTATCACCCCACCGCACCACTTCAGGATTTAACGGCTCACCAACTGACAGGACATGTCGCAGACTACTCAAATCAATACCTTGAATTGAACTCTCTCCTGCACCCATCAACATACGAAATGCTGTCGGTGCGCTGTACCAAATGCTAACCTTATTTCGTTCAATCGTCTTATACCAATCCTGAGGGCTGAAACGCCCCCCTCTTACGACATTCGTAACCCCATTTAACCAAGGAGAAAATATTCCGTAAGATGTTCCCGTCACCCAGCCCGGATCTGCTGTACACCAGTAAATATCATCTGGACGTAGATCCAGCACCACTCTACCTGTATAATAATGTTGAATCATAGCTCTTTGTACATGATAAACGCCTTTAGGTTTTCCCGTAGAACCAGATGTATAATGCATAATAAGGCCATCGTCCAGGTCAAGCCATTCCAATTCGAGCTCAGAAGATGCGTTAGCCATCTCCTCAGTGAAACCTAAGTTACCTTGCTCGATATCAGTGGTACCACCTACTAAAAAAATATGACGCAAATTCGGAAGCTCATCTCGCTTTACACGATGAAGTAGTTCAGGCGTAGTAACCAAAGCAACGGCACCGCTATCCTCTAGCCGGTCTTTGACTGCTGTCTCCATGAAGGCTTCGAACAGAGGGCCTGCTATTGCCCCAATCTTCAAAATGCCTAGTAAACTAAAATATAGTTCCGGTTGACGAGGCATAAAAATAAATACCCGATCTCCCTTACCGATACCATATTTACGCAATACATTTCCGAACCGGTTCGACCGTTCCTGCAGATCGGCAAATGTATAGGATTCATCCCGCACCGCATCACTGTAGAGCAGGGCCGTTGCCGCTCCCCGTCCTTCTTGAACGTGGCGATCCACTGCTTCATGTGCCATATTTACTTTGCCAGTGTCATACCATGAGAAGTTACGTTCAACATCCTCCCACTTAAAATCGGCTACTGCCTGGGTGTAATCAGACATATTGGAGCTCTGTACACGGCCCGGCAAAATTTCGCTATGGACTTGACCCATCACTCTTGCCTCCCTCACTCGTTTGATTTAAGCTTTAAGGGTAAGACTCTTCTCTTAGATAATGATGTCAATGCAATGAATGTGAATTTTTTATGTCTGAATTAGTATAACATAGCAAACGTTTACATTCCATATTTTATGATCTGAAAGGAGCACGGCTATGGAGCATCGTAAAATCCCTGTTTCCCATACGCTTTCATATAAAGGTAGAACAATTACAGTAAGCGGTCCCCGGTCTCCAGAGGACCTAGAAGCCCTCCACATGCACCATGATCTCGATGCCTTCCGCAAGCCAATAGAACAGCAAGAAGCTCTCGTAGAGATTGCTAGCCTGCCAGAAGGACGTATTATTACAGCTGTAGAGAACGGCACTATCGTAGGTTATGTCACCTTTCATTATCCGGATGAAATGGAGCTTTGGTCACAGGGTGGAATGATGGATCTAATTGAGCTTGGGGCCATTGAGGTGAGTAATGATTACAGGGGAGCCGGACTTGGCCGGCTTCTGATTTCCACTGCTTTTGAGCAGGAGCAATTGGAGAATTGTATTGTCTTTACAACTGAGTATTATTGGCACTGGGATTTAAAAGGAAGTGGGCTTGATGTATGGGCTTATCGCCAAATGATGGAGCGATTAATGAAAACTGTAAATATGGTTTGGTATGCTACAGACGATCCTGAAATCTGCTCCCATCCAGCCAACTGTCTAATGGTACGCATTGGACAAGAGGTGCCTATGTCCTCACAGGAGACCTTCGACAGGGTACGTTTTAGACAGCGCTTTATGTACTAAAATCAGAGGTGCTGCAACATATATTCTAATATGGCATGTGAGCGCCCTGAGGATTCTACCGTGAATTCCTTAAAATTAACATTTGCAGACCCATCAGATTTGTCAGACATCGAACGAATTATGACAAAGGGAGTGGCGTTCATCACACAGACTTGTGCAACCGCCGCTCCTTCCATCTCCACGCATGCTCCGTCTAACTCCTCTCTTAATTTGGCCACAATCTCCACGTTAGAAATGAATTGATCACCTGAAAGCACCTTGCCGACCAAGTACTTTTGACCTAGCTTGTTACACGCTCTCTCAGCAAGGAGAACCAGTGCATGATCTGCCTGAAAGACGGAATTTTCCTGATAAGGAATTTCACCTCTTGAGAACCCAAGCGCCGTTGCATCCACATCATGCTGGACACAAGTAGATGATATTACGATATCTCCAATATTCAATTCAGGATGCACAGCTCCAGCTACGCCAGTAAACAACACACGTGATACACCAAAGGAATCAATCAGAATTTGTGTCGTAGCTGCTGCATTCACTTTGCCAACCCCGGATTTACAAAGCACTACTGACTTCCCTAATAAATCTCCTATGTAATAATGTATTCCTGCTTTGACCTTAGTCTCTTTATTCTCCATTCCTTCTAGCAGCAGCTTAATCTCTTCATCCATCGCACCAATTAATCCGATAATTTCATGCAAAACTAACGCCTCCTTCGATGATTTTCGCTGTAAAAAACATAAAAAGCTCCAAAAGGAGCTTTCTACGGAATGACTGTTTAGTTCTTAAATTACTTATTCAGATGATTAACAGACAAGCGGAGAATCGTTTCATGAGGCAGGATAACCCGCGGATTCTCAACCGTCTCTTTCTTCATGAGTTTCGTCAAAAGTCTCATTGCTACCGCACCTAGGTCATACATAGGCTGGGCTACAGTTGTCAACAATGGACGAACCATCGAAGCCATACGGATGTTATCCACACTAATAATGGAGAAGTCATCCGGTACCTTCAGGCCTTCATCCTGAATACTGTGAATTGCACCAATAGCCATCTCATCTGTTGCAGCAAAAATAGCGGTTGGCTTCTTCTTGAGTCCAAGGAAATACTTCATGGCTTCGACACCAGATTCATAGCGGTAGTTACCGATACGCACCAAGTCTTCTTGATATTCGATTCCAGCCTGTTCAAGTGCCTTCTTATAACCATGAAAACGTGCATATCCATTCGCAGGATCCTGGAGTGTACCACTGATCATTGCGATTTCACGGTGACCGTGACGAATCAGAGTATTCACTGCATCAAAAGCAGCGGTTTCATGATCGATGTCAACGGAAGGATAAGTCCCCTTCTCATCCCGTGTAGCACATAGGACAATTGGAACTGCAGAAGTCTGGAAAGCTTGGATATGTTCATCAGTTACCGTACCACCCATGAAGAGCAGACCATCGACCTGTTTCTCCAAAAGCGTATTGATGACACGGATTTCCTTTTCTTTGCGCTTATCCGCGTTACACAATATGATATTGTAATGATACATGTTCGCGATATCTTCAATCCCGCGTGCAATTTCTGCAAAAATCGAGTTTGAAATATCAGGGATGACAACCCCAACGGTTGTCGTTTTCTTACTGGCAAGTCCTCTCGCCACGGCATTGGGACGATATCCCAAACGCTCAATCGCTTCAAAAACTTTCTTCCGGGTCTGCGGTTTCACGTTAGGGTTATTATTCACAACCCGTGATACCGTAGCCATAGATACGCCTGCTTCTCGCGCTACATCGTAAATGGTTACCGTCAAATTACTCTCTCCATTGCGATAAATTTTATCGTTCGACTAATTAAAAATATGATACGACACTTTGTACAATTGTGCAATGATAACGCTTCATTTTCCTTTCAAAATTTCTTTCAAGGATGAAGACGTAACCCTAAATTACAATTTATGACTAGTGAAGGTTTCCCTATTCACGAGCACAATTATGTAACTTCTATCTATCGTAACAAAAAGTGAGTGAAAAATCCAACATTCCGTGAAAGTTTTTCATTATTTTCACAGAATGTTTTAATAATTTGCGTTTTTGGTCGTTTGGAACGTTAATTGAGACAGTCTTCGACTAGTTTCTTCCATCCAATTCTGGTCCGTGAGCCTTTCAGCTAATCGGTATAAATCGAGCAGCACATCCACTCTAGCCTGAATTGTCTCTCGGATAACCACCTCTAATTCATGAAATCCCCCGACAATAACCTCTGTCAAAGATTCTTTTAAGACACTAGCTAATTCATTTCTTTCTGTAAATGAAAAATCCTGTTTTGGCACATCCGCGCTCAGTTCCTTCACTAACCTTCCTAGATCCGCTTTAATAAACGACATTGGCTCATAACTGGTACATTTCGGACAAGTATAAACAGGAACATGTGTAATCTTCACCTTCGTATTAAAAATTAATGAATGCATATGTAAGGTCATGAGGCCACCACAATTGCACAACTTGTCCATTAAATTATCTGTATACATCTACTACACCTCTTGCAAGAAATAAAATAAGTACAAAGTATGACTTTTCAATTTCTATATTCGACTTCCCTCGATTAAAACCCTCCTTAATTGCATATAATGATTAAATTGGCAATTCGTCTATTATTTACAACTCTCCAGATGACTTCGTATTTTAAATTTGATAGAATATGAAAGATCATGTGGTACGAAAGGAGCTTAACAAAATGAGACTAGCTGGCAAAAAGGTCATTGCACTCGTAGACGATGAATTTGAAGATTTGGAGCTCTGGTATCCCGTGTACCGAGTGAGAGAAGAAGGTGCTGAGGTTCACTTGGCAGGTTTGGAAAAAGATAAGACGTACATCGGCAAATATGGTGTACCAGCAAAAGCAGAGTACTCCTGGGATGATTTAAACGCTGCTGATTATGATGGTATTCTAGTTCCTGGAGGCTGGGCTCCGGATAAAATCCGTAGATACAGTGCCGTTCTAAAGCTCGTACAGGATTTTAATGCGGCTAAAAAACCAATTGGGCAGATCTGCCACGCAGGTTGGGTATTAATTTCTGCTAAAATTCTGGAAGGTGTAACCGTCACCTCCACACCGGGCATCCGGGATGACATGGAGAATGCCGGAGCTATATGGAAGGATGAAGCAGTGGTTACGGATGGACATATCATCTCCGCTCGTCGCCCGCCGGATCTTCCGCCTTATGGCAAAGCCTTTTGTGATGCACTTGCTGGGGAATAAAGTACAATACACATCTATTGGTTAAAAATAAAACAAGCCCTGTTTCTCACAATGCTGTGAAGAACAGGGCTTTTGATTTGATTCGTACGACATCTAGGCTGCTCACTTAATTCTTAAGGACGCCTTCTCCTTGATTACGGTTGAATAAGAATTAAATTTGAAGGTCAGGGGTTGAGGTAGCTTTTCTTTGCCTACGTTAAAGAAAAAGGTTATTGTAGTTCCTTTAGTACCTTCGTTAAATTCTTTGTATCCCGAGTAACCATCTTTGACCCGTCCCAGCCAATGCCCGCTTCCAGCGCTATCCACAAAATTATCGTCCAATGAAAAACCGCTGCCGCCAAGCGCCTCCTTATCTTCTTTAGGGATAAAGTAATCCAATACCAGAATTCCCTGCTCTTCGTTCTCCATCCGATTTGAAATCGTTAGATTGTTATCTGGTGCCTGCAAGATCTGCTGGGTTTCCGTGTTAATCACAAGCTCCACCTTAGATTTATCCAGTGCTGAGATCCCTTCAATTTCTAATTTGATTGGTTCATCAGGTCTCATATTGTCATTGTGATAATTATTCATCCCACTAGCCCACATTAAGTCCTCTTGGTGATCCCCCTTCCCGATGACCAGTTTAGGTGAAAGCATATTAAAAATTCTCATTGTATTATCTCCGTCAAAGTTTTCCCGCATATAAATTCCAGTAGGTCCAATATAGACATTATCCATTTTGATTTTCTGTCCGGCAATAGATAGACTCTCCTTCAGATCAATAATTTCCCCCTTAAAATAATTGTTATTGGCTTCCAAAGGAATGTTAACAATTAGCTTTTTAATATCACTACTCGACCCAGAAGGGTCCTTGGATACTGGATATAGCGATAATGTAATATTCAACTCATCTGTCAGATCATCTCGATATTTATTCCAGACGATTTGTTCTAACATACGAGTCGTCCCAGGAGAACCTGCCTCTTGTGCATTAGAATTGCTAAACCCGCTATATCCTGTGAGGTCGTAATTATCCTCTGAATTTTTTTTCAGAGACAGGCCCATTAGTTGCATTTTCTGATCTGTATTATTCTGAATTGTATAGAGCAGAGCAATGCCTCTTCGATCAGCGATGATTCCGTTAACCGTCCACTTTATTCCATCCACCTCAGCAGAAGAAATATTCACTTCCTTCATTATTCCCGCATCAAGTGCTGATGTTATGGTCAGATTATTAGCAATAATGGGTCTAAACACTTCAAGCTGCCCCCAGCTTTTTGGAGGTAATTGCGCACGTACTGGATTGGCCATCTGATTTGCCCAAGGGACAATAATCAATAAGGCTATAGCTAGGACCGCCAACGCAACAACAGTGTATCTTTTTCTAAAAGACGACCTTTTTCGGTTACCTAACTGCATCCCCTTGCGAATCGCGGCGTCCAGTTTAACTTCCGGGATATCCTCAGCCTCGACATCGATTCTCTGAAAATAATCGTTAAGCAGCTTTTCTTCAGACTCAGCCATAAAATAGATCCCCTTTCCGTTTCATTCTGTCACGCAGTTGTTTCAGACCTTTGCTCAGCCATGTCTTCACGGTTCCCTCCGGCTTATCGAGCACCTCCGCAATTTCTGCAAGGGTCATATCCTTGTAATATTTGAGTACAAGCACCTGGCGATACTTCGGCTTTACTCCTTCCAGCGCATGTTCCATGTCTAATCTGCGGTCGCTTTTCATCTCCATAATTCCTATATCGCTTCGATCAACTTCTGTGACTGTATTCCTCTTTCTGCGCTTCAACTCATCGTTACAGCAATTGATCAGAATACGTGTTAACCAAGGAGCAAAACGCTCTGAGTTTTTCAAACTTTTACGTTTAATCCATGCGCGGCAGGTTGCCTCTTGTAGAACTTCCAACGAATCTGCCTCGTTTCGCAAATAGCTGTAAGCAATGCTATATAGCTTTCTTTTCTGCTCAGCTACCAGCTCATAAAATATGTCTTCATCCGTAGCGACAATTTCCATTTCGTCATTAATAATGTGTTCCATGCTTGTTCTGTCCTCCCCCCTTGCCTTCACGTAAAAATCATTCCTGTGCAACTCGCTCTATGTATAGACTGCGCCGAAGCGCAAACGGTTTTGTTTTTTTTACAAATGATCTGGTACAAAAGAAAAAGGCCCGGCAAGAATGCCGAACCTTGATGTGGACTTGATGATGTTACGCTTGATAACTATGAAGAAGCTTTCTCCTTTGTTTCCACGCTCGTTCCAAGCGATATACCGCTTTTCTTAGCGTAAGCACTTAGGATTTCCTCCGTCTCCGAGCTTGTACGATGATGGAAGCAAGCTTTTGCAACCCTTGTAGCATCTATAGCCAGTGTATTCAGGGTACGGTGTTTAACCTTGAGCAGCGCCTGTGGCGACATGCTAAGGTCACTAATCCCTAACTCTAGCCAAAGTGGCAAAGAACGCTCATCTGCCGCCATTTCACCACATACGCTAATATCTATTTTTGCATTACGTGCTGCTTCTACAGTCATACGAATCATGCGCAGAACCGCTGGATGATATGGATGATACATATGCGCAATTTGTTCATTCATACGGTCTACAGCTAATACATATTGCACCAAATCGTTCGTACCGATACTGAAAAAATCAACTTCCTCAGCCAGTAAATCCGCAATCATAACCGCAGCTGGAACTTCAATCATAATACCGACTGGAATATTCCGATTAAACGGGATGCCCCGCAGCTCCAGTTCAGCCTTCACTTCTTCCAATACAGCTTTTGCTGCCTGTACTTCTTCTACAGAAGATATCATTGGGAACATTAGCTTTACATTCCCATATGCACTCGCCCGCAAAATGGCGGTTAGTTGAGTTTTGAACATATCTTGTCGATTCAAGCTGATTCGAATAGCACGATAGCCAAGGAACGGATTCTGTTCTTCTGGTAGCTGGAAGTAATCCAGATGCTTGTCCCCGCCTATATCCAGCGAACGGATCACAACCATATTGCTGCCTACCTTCTCGACCACCTGTTTATACACTTCGAATTGTTCATCCTCAGTCGGGAAAGAACTGCGATCCATATAAAGAAACTCTGTGCGGAATAGACCTACACCTTCAGCCCCATACTTGAGCGCTAAATTCAGTTCTTTAACAGAGCTGATATTACCGGCTAACCGCAGGTTAACACCATCTTTTGTGACGGCATCGACAGTAGCAAGCAATTCCAATTGTTCTTTCTTTTTATGCTGCTTATTCCGAAGAGAAACATATTCATTGATTGTTACCTCATCAGGATGAATTTGCACAGATCCGGTGTCGCCGTCTATCACGAGCATATCACCGGTCTGAATAGGGTTAGACAAATTATTCTCCAAACCTGCTACGAGCGGAATGCCCAGCGCACGAGCCATAATGGAGGAATGCGAGGTTTTACCGCCCATCATAGTAACAATACCTAGAACATAAGTTGGGTTCAAGTGAGCTAACTGGGAAGGAGACAACTCCTTCGCTACGAGAATATACGGCTGTGTATCGGATGGCAACGTAACCTCAGGAGCACCTAAAAGATGCTTTAACAGACGATTTCCGACATCCTTGATGTCGACCGCCCGTTCCTTCATGTATTCATCATCTAGCAAATCAAACATCGCTACAAAATGATCAATCGCTTCCTTAACAGCTACTTCCGCCGCCTTATATTGGCGTTCAATAATCCCCCGGATTTCACTCATGAACACCGGATCATCCAATATCGCCAGATGAGCATCAAAAATGCTGGATTCCTCTGGACCGACCACTTCTCTGAATTCCTTTTTGATGAATTCAATTTCGTCCTTAGAGGTACGGATACCTTCGTATAAACGCTCAAACTCCTTAGCTAGATCCACTGGGTTCACTTGTGTGTCTGGTAAGCTCCACTCCCAGTTCGGTAAGACAAAGGCCTTCCCGATAGCTACACCTGCTGCTGCGCCTATGCCTTGTATCATCCTTCTATCCCTCCAACGTTACTTTCATGTAAGACTACGGACATTACTGAAGATTGCCCCTTTTTAACATTTTTAAATGGAGCATAGCTCCATGATTTTACTCGATCAGGATTCGTAATCACCATTGGTGTAGCCAGTGAAGCCGCATGCTCACGCAAATAAGCGAGGTCGAATTTAACCAGCAATTGACCTGGCTCCACGCTGTCACCCTCTTTTACAACCGCCTCAAATGGCCCTTTAAGCTGCGAAGTATCAATCCCTATATGCATAAGTACCTCCAGCCCTTCCGGCGTAGCAATACCAACGGCATGCATTGTAGGGTAGACGTGCATAACCTTCCCGAATACAGGCGAAGTAAGCTCCCCTTTTTCGGGTAAAAATGCAACTCCATCACCCACCAGCTTCGCTGCAAAGATGTGATCCGGCACTTCCTCAATGGGCATCATTCTACCCTGCATCGGAGAACTGAACAGCACCTGCGGCAAATCTCGAAGCATCAGCTTGTTGATCTCCTCGCGGATCAGCTCTGAATACGTACCAAATACTACCTGAACATTGCCGCCACCGAGCTTGATAATCCCAGCAGAACCAAGACCTTTAAGCGCCCCGGTATCAATAAATCGATCATTGTGGACGGTAAGCCGCAAACGAGTGATACAGGACTGCACTTGTACAATATTCTCCTTACCACCTAGCGCCTCTAAGATTAGCGGTGCCTGATAAGGGATGTTACCTGCCCAATCCCCGAGTTCCGAACCTTCTTCACGTCCTGGTGTCGGAATCTGAAAACGGCGAATCGCCCAGCGGAACAAATTATAATATACAATCCCATAACCAATGCCGATCGGAATCAAAAGCCAAGCCCTCTGCGACAGATGCAAATTTAAAAAGAAGTCAATGGCTCCTGCTGAATAAGAGAACCCGTGGTGAATTCCAAGCATGTAGGTCAGCACCATAGCGAGACCGGACATTACAGTATGTACCGCGAATAAATACGGAGAAGCAAACAAAAACGCGAATTCGATCTGCTCCGAAACCCCAGTTAGAAAACAAACCAAAGCGGCTCGCATGAAAGTCTTTTTAATCTTAGGCTTCAAATCCTCGCGCGCTTCCTGAATAATTGCAAAAGCAATGGCTGGCAGTGCGAACATCATTATCGGAAACAAACCTGCCATAAAAATGCCCGCTGTAGGATCGCCTGCAAAAAAACGTGGCAAATCCCCCTGAACGACAGTGCTACCATCAGGAGTTGTGAAGTTTCCAAACTGAAACCAAAACACATTATTAAGAATATGGTGAAGACCGAAGGCTGTTAGTACTCTATATAGTACCCCATAAATAAAAACGCCAAATCCGCCCGTCTGCAATATTCCTTGAAAAAGATCATCCAGCCCTCTTTGCAGCAGTGGAGATATCCCTAACATCACCCATGCAAAGCCAGCCGAAAACAATCCCATGAACAGCAAAACAAAACGCGACCCTCCAAAAAACTGGATCGCCTCTGGAAGCTTGATATTTTTAAACCGGTTTTGAGCGATACCGGCGACTATACCCAGCAAAATTCCGATAAGTGTTGCAGGTTGTACAAGCCCGTCTCCCATATGGGTAACAATCCGGTCGTAAGTGAACATCCCAGCCAACGCTGCAAGACCCGCCGTTCCAGCTTGATTGGATAATCCCCATGCTACACCCACAGCAAACAAATAAGGCATAAAATAAAAGATTCCCTGCCCAGCGTATGTAGCCACTTCGGATACCGAAGAAAGTCCCCATGCAGACCAAGGTAAGCTGCCCAAACTAAGCAAAATGGCTGCCGCCGGCAGTACCATGGTAGGAAGCATTATGGCTCTGCCCAATTGCTGCAATGATCCGAGCCAATTCAAGGCTACCCTCTCCTTTCTTTCTATATTGAATGGTACGCGCTGCGGGTGTTTTTGTCAAAATAAACTGAAGAAAAAATTCCGGTGTATTAGGCTGATTTCTCTAACCTATTTACCGCATCAAGAATTCAAGTCGTATGAGCTGAAGAATCTAGTATAAGATATCGACCTTTCATTTCTCAAGATGCTATTTAGAGACTTTTTGGAGAATCTCTGGGGACTTTTATAACTTCGGATTAAAGACCCCTAGGAGGTTCTCGTATTCTAATGTATTATGTGCAACAGAATGAACTTAATTTTGATGAAAAATGGTTTTGATTGCACTTTGTACAATAGAAATTCCTTAAATCACTTTATTAAGAATCTACTGCTCTTTTTGATTATACAAAGTGCAATCAAGGTAACTTTTTTAAACTAAAACGTAGATTCTATTGTACAAAGTGCAATCTAACGCTAAAATCACTCACTCATCACCATTTTTGTTCAGGGTGCATTGGTCGCAACTCATAATGTCTAACCCCTCTTTTACCTATCATTGGCTTTAGCAGCCCTTTCTCACTCAACGAGTGTAGCAATCTGCGCGCCGTACGAAAGTTAATACTGAAATGCATGGTCACATCCTTCGGACGAATCGCCCTCCCCAGTCGCCAAGCCAAACGCAGAACCTCCTTCTCCTCGGATAAAATATCCACACTAGCAGATTTACGCGCCAAATGAGGTGCCAACACTAATTGCAATAGCATCCGGCACACCTCGGGGCGGTGCTGAAGATCATCAACAGAAAAATGAATCATTTTCCACCCCATTCCGGTCAAAAAAGTGTCCCGATTCACTGCATAGTTGAATCTCTCGCGGTCCATGTCCTTCACATGGCTTTGAAACCCGTCGCACTCAATTCCTAGGCTGCTGCCGCTCTGCGGAAGAAAAGCGAAGTCCAGAAACTGAGATTTACGGTTCCAGTCGTACACTTCGTATTCTGGATGCAAATCATCGAGACTCTCAAACAATGGCCACCATACATTCTGCAAGAACAGCTTCTCAGCATAATTATGCCCTCTAACAAGCCTCCCCCTTCTTTCTCCTGATCTTTCAGTCAAGTGCTTGTTAATGAACATACCATGTGCTTCTTCAAATTCCATTATGGTATCCTCCCCTATAAAAATAAAAAAAACGCCCTTCACCGCAAATCATGCGGATAAAGGACGTTCTTCGTCTGACTTCAGTATAACAAGTTCAAATAGTGATTTGCATTAAAAATTGTACAGACTTCGACTACACTCTCTGACCGAACTTACGCCCGACTACGACCATGCATCGTGATCGCTTCCTCGACCTTGATGCAGCGGTCCATAATCGCCGTCATACCGTGCTCAGCGGCGATTTCAGCGGCTTCCTGGCTGATAATCCCCTGCTGGAGCCAGAGCACACGTGCGCCGATGTCAGCGGCTTCCTGTGCGACCTTAGCACAGTGTTCACTACGACGGAACACATTGACAATGTCCACCGGCTCTGGAATTTCTGCTAACGTATGATAGCACTTCTCTCCCAGTATTTCACCGTCAACCAAAGGGTTTACAGGGATAATCCGATATCCCCGACTTTGCATAGCACCCGCAACCATATAGGAGGTACGGTCTGTTTTGTCAGACAGGCCAACAACTGCAATATTACCGGCAGAAGCAAGGATATCTCCGATCTGCTCCCGGCTTGGATTCTCAAAGCTCATACATAGTGCCCCTTTCCATAGTTACACTTTATGATCCTGATTTACTTAACTGAAGACTGAAGCTAGTTACACTAGCCCCCTTACTTCTATTGTACCCACTCTACATTCGCACCAAGCGCACGCAGGTGATCAAAGTATTGCGGATACGACTTAGCAACATGGTGAGCATCTTTGATCAAGAGCGGTTTACGAGCACGTAAACCTACTACTGACAAAGCCATAATTACACGGTGGTCGTAATGTGCGTTGATGGTCACACCACCTTCGACACCTTCTGGCATGCCGTGAACAATAATTTCATCGCGGCGTTCCTCAACATTGGCTCCGGCACGAGTCAACTCTGCCAAGTAATCAGTTATACGATCACATTCCTTATATCGCAGATTCTCAACGTTATAGAATCGCGAAGTACCTTCAGCAAATACAGCAGCAGCTACCATAGCCAGCACTGCATCGGTTGCAGCATCACCGTCGAATTCAACGGCTTTCAGAACACCGTTCCCTTGTACGTGTACCGTCCCCTCATTATGAGTAAGAGGTACTTCCATCATACGCAGTACATCAACAATGGCTCTTTCTCCCTGTTTACTCTGTTCCACAAGTCGATGAACCTTAACATCCGACTTTGTAACAGCAGCTGCCGCAAGAATAGCCGCGGAGCCAGGATAGTCACCTTGAACTGTATAAGTCTTAGCCGCATAGGCTTGACGACCCGGCACTTTAAAGGACATGTAATCATCCGCCGCATGAACTACAATTCCCGCCTGCTCCAATACTTCTAACGTCTGACCTACGACAACCTTCGATTTCAAATCATCAAGGACAATAATTTCACTATCTTCTTCAAGCAATGGTGTCAGGAACAGAAGAGCGCTTAGGAATTGGGAGCTGACTGCACCGGAAACTGTAATTTTACCCCCAACAGGTTTACCTCCACAGATCGTGATCGGCAGTTTTCCTTCGTTATGCTCTACCTTCACACCAAGCTGTTCTAGAGACACGATCAGATCGTCATGCGGACGTTTGCCCAATGAGTCAGGATACGTATTTACAAATGTAACCTCAGGGCTTAGCGCAGCCACAGCCATTAGAAAACGTAATACTGCTCCAGCATTCCCCACATTAAGTTCCTTAACATCCTTCGGTTTGCGTCCAAAGCCTTGAATCACAATTTTCTCATCATCTTCTGTGAGTACAGCTCCCAAATCTGCAATACAACGACGGATAGCATCGCTGTCTTCACTATGTGCCGGATGATAAATCGTACTTACACCTTCTGACAATGCGGCAACCAGTAAATAACGAGTGGTATAGTTTTTGGAAGAGAGGGCTCCGAATTCCCCCTGCAAAGATGGCGTTGGCCTAACAATAACGTCCATAATATAAACTCTCCTTAGTAGATATAGTTGTATGTAGTGCTTGTTTGACAGGGTAATCCATGCTTGTGTTATCATTAAACCATTCTTCTGATGAAAAGAGGTCACAACCATGCATAATGTTCCACAAATCACACCGCAAGAATTGCGGCAGTGTCTAGAGACAGGGGAAGACCTTGTACTCATCGACGTTCGTGAAGACGAAGAGGTTGCCTTCGGGATGATTCCCGGTGCACAGCATATCCCCATGGGAGAAATTCCACATCGCACAGAGGATATTCCAAGCGATGCTAAAGTAATCTTTATTTGCCGTTCCGGTGCACGAAGCCAGCGTGTATGCGAATATCTACAACAGTTTGGCATTAACGCTACAAATTTAAGCGGCGGTATGATTGAATGGAATGAAACACTCTCTTAAAAGCTCAACCGCGGTAATGCATTAAAATATGTTGCGACACTTCTGCCGCAGTCAGTCCCGTTGTATCGACCGTGTAATGCGCGAACAGGTAAGCATCATGGCGGTCTTCCATAATCCGTCTAACCCGTTCTTCTGCATTGCCGGCGAGCAGCGGACGATTCTGATCTCCACTAACGCGGGCAATAATCTCTTCTTCTGTTGCCGTCAGCGCAACCACATGCCCTTTACTCAGCATTAACGCTGTATTCCCCGGCGCCAATACTGCGCCCCCACCTGTGGATATTAATTTATTCTCGGACTCTAGCATACGTTTTAGAACCGCTGTTTCCACGCTTCGAAAGTATTCCTCGCCATCTTCTGCGAAGATTTCCGCAATGCTTCTGCCTTCAGTTTCAGTAATGACATGATCTAAATCAACCAGCTCATAGCCTAGTTCCCTAGCTAAAATAGCACCTACTGTTGACTTCCCTGTTGCCATCATCCCTACTAAAATAATGTTCTTATTTCTTTGCTCTTCGTTCAACTTTTTATATTCTTCTGTATCCCCAGTCATGTCTATCCTCCAACCGCGATATTTGTCATATCATAACACAGGGTCAAAACATTAGACAATCTGCTTCACATAGTAAATACACATCAAATTTTCAATAAAAAAGGCCCGAAAGCCTCCCATTTCTGGTGAAGCAATTCGGGCCACTTTTTTTGAAAATATAAGAAAGTATAAGTTTCACGTTATACATTATCCTTATACTTCTCGCATAAACGCTTACCGCCCTTTAGGACGCCGAGAACGTTTTTGCTTATAACCGTAACAAACTAGATTATTCTGCTGACATCCAGTTGTGGTGGAATACGCCTTCTTTGTCTACACGTTTGAACGTGTGAGCGCCGAAGTAATCACGTTGAGCCTGTAGCAGGTTCGCAGGCAGTCTTTCTGTACGATAGCTATCATAGTAAGCCAATGCGCTGGAGAAACCAGGTACTGGAACACCCATCGTTACAGCTGAAGCGATAACTTTACGCCATGCGGATTGGTAATTGTCCATAACATCCTTGAAGAAAGGATCAAGCAATAGGTTCTTAAGATCTGCATTGTTCTCGTAAGCATCTGTGATGTTTTGTAGGAAACGGGAACGGATAATGCAGCCTCCACGCCAAATTTTAGCCAACTCGCCATATTTCAGATCCCAACCGTATTCGTCGGAAGCTACGCGCAGTTGAGCGAAACCTTGAGCATAGGATACGATTTTACTTGCGAACAATGCTTTACGCACGTTCTCGATGAATTCAGCTTTGTCGCCATCAAATGGCGTAGTTTCTGGTCCGTTAAGCACTTTGCTTGCTTCTACGCGCTCATCCTTCATTGCAGACAAGAAGCGTGAGAATACGGATTCAGTGATCATGGACAAAGGTACGCCAAGATCCAGTGAGCTTTGGCTTGTCCATTTACCAGTTCCCTTTTGGCCAGCGGAATCAAGGATCACGTCAACCATTGGTTTACCAGTTTCTTCGTCATACTGAGCAAAAATATCTGTAGTAATCTCGATCAGGTAGCTGTCGAGCTCACCGCTATTCCACTCTTTGAAAATGTTGTGAAGTTCTTTTGCATCCAGACCTAGTACGTCTTTGAGCAGCTGATAAGCTTCACAGATCAATTGCATATCACCATATTCGATACCGTTGTGCACCATTTTAACATAGTGTCCCGCACCGTCTGGTCCGATATATGTACAGCAAGGCTCACCGTTAACTTTAGCTGAGATTGCAGTTAGGATTGGTTCTACTAGCTTATACGCGCTTTCTTGACCGCCAGGCATAATGGAAGGACCTTTAAGAGCTCCTTCTTCACCGCCAGAAACCCCAGTTCCGACAAAGCGGAAGCCTTTTTCTTCCAGATATTTACTGCGGCGAACCGTATCAGGGAAATAAGCATTTCCTCCGTCGATAATAATGTCGCCTTGATCAAGATGCGGCAACAGTTGCTCGATGGTAGCATCAGTAGCTTTACCAGCTTGAACCATGATCAGAATTTTGCGCGGTGTTTCCAGCGAAGCTACAAATTCCTCAACGGAAAATGTGCCTACGAGGTTTTTACCTTCCGCCTCAGTAAGAAGATCATGTGTCTTCTCCGGTGAGCGGTTAAACACGGATACGGAAAAACCCTTGCTTTCGATATTTAGAGCCAAATTCTTGCCCATTACCGCCAAGCCAATAACGCCGATTTGTTGTTTTGCCATCTGGTCCTCCACCCTTTGCACCCTATATTTTTGGGAAATCCATTTCTCGCAGTATAAGAATACCACCCTTTATCAGAGACAGCAAAGCCTGCCCTGCGAAGAGAGATCAAATTCATTGACAAAACCATTGCCAACCTGAAAATGATCACAATGACTATTTTAACGTTTTTAGCGCCAGAAGTGAACCCCTGTCTGCAAGTTCTCACACAAATCTAAGACACCCCGAAGTTCGGGGTGCCCCTAAGCAACATTTGCCCGACACTTTGTTTACCATTCTAACGTATACAATTCCTTCGTCAAAAAAGTAAGCTGAGCTCGGCATTTGTCCGCGCGAACCGTATCCTCTGCCTTAAGTGCATCATTTAATCGATCCAGCTGCTCATCCACTTCAATTCTACGCTGGCGAATCCGCTCTTCCCCTTCAACAGAATAATAGAGCTTGGTCAGCTCCTCATCGGTGAGCATAGGACCCTTCTGGTATAAGACCCGCTGCTGATAACCCGAGATTTCGACAAGACGTATCACTTCGCCGAACAAAATATTTTCAATAATAATCTGACGGTCTCGGAAACGTTTTACAATGGCATGGCCCCGCATGTCCCCAATTAATTTCTCCATCCATTCAGACAAGCGAGCATCACGAATCATATAGTCACCCACGAGTTTATAACCGTCTTTGATCCTTTGAAAACGTAATTTCACCAATTTACGGCCGGTACGGACTGAAATTACAAAGACCTGATCGTTCTCGCTCCAATATAGGGAATAACCTTTTTGAATCAAATCCTTGATCAGGTCCTGGATATGCTGTCTGTCGAAACGCAGCTCCAGGTTACAATACTCCACCTCGTCGTTTTTGTTCACGGCACTCCCCCCTAACTGCTTCACATCTGCAAAGTCAACACCATTCGTTCCATTTCAGAGTATTTATGGCTGCCGGACCTCTTCAAGTAAGCATTACTTTTTGCGTTCGTCTTAGTCTTATTTTATACTTCAGTTTATGTAGCGGTAACTTGGTTTATTGACTATTTTTACCCCCAACAGACATTCTCCAAACGCTAATCGGAATTTTTTATTCCTTTCGGTCCTTTTGGGGCATTATCATTCACAAAATATCGTTTAACGCTATACCGAATGTCTTTTAATTTCTAAAAAAGCCGCTGACAACCTAATTCTCAGGTGTCAGCGGCTTTTCACATTTCAGATCAACTAGGTTTAAATTTCAGCTTCGTTCTGTGCACAATGAGCAAATGCAGCCCGAAGAGCATCAGCATTACAATTGCACTTACTAGGAACGGGACCCCATGACCTACATGGTCCCATAGTCTCCCTGATAGTACCGGACCTGCCACCATCCCAGAGCCTTGCAGCGTCAAGAATAGCCCCCATACAGTCCCTCGTTCCCCCTTAGGGACTTGCTTGGCTAGAAAGGCATTCCAAGCCGGGAGAATAAGCGCGTAGCTTATACCGACCAAAGCCACCGCGATAAAGGCAAGCGGTAGCCAGCGGACCTGTGAGAACAGAGCAAGGGAAAAGGCCGCGAGCAAAAAGCCGATATTCAGAAACACAGTTGTTCCAATTCGGTCCACCAGCTTACCAGCTGGAATCAGAGCAAGCACCGTAATCCCCCCACCTGCAATCAGAAGAAGACTAAACTGATTTGGACTAACATGAAGCTCTGTGCGAGCAAACAAAGTAACTACAGGGGTCATCAAGCCAATGGCAAAAGCCTGAAGAAATAAAGCAGGATATAACCATCGACTGACCTTAAGCGTCGTCTTAACCTGATGCAGTGTTCTTTTTATACTTTCTAACGGACTAATCTTTTTACGCTCAATGACTCCACCGAGCCCCTGCATGTCCCTTACAACGGCATGAGTTCCACTTGGCGAGATTCTCTTAGGTAGAAATAGGGCCACCACAACTACAACAGCTGCACAACCTAACAGGACCAAAAAGGCTACACGATAGCTTTGTCCTCCATGATCCATCAAAAAATTCACTACGATCGGACCGATTCCCGTACCTGCCAGCGAGGCCATCTCGACAGCACCCATAGCTGCCCCGCTGCTGCCGCTTTTAGTAGATCCCGCCAATTCGGTGATCCCTGTCATCACACAAGGCCAAAGCGGGGACGTACCGATCCCAAGAATAAGACAAGCAATCGATAACGTAACTGCTGTTTTAGCATATATTATCATGCCAACAGCTACTAGGATCAACAATAAGGCACTTGTCATGGTCCAGCGAAATCCTATACGCTCCATAACCCAGCCAGAAGGACTGCGGAATAGATTATCACCCAAATACTGGAGTGCAAAGGCAAAACCTACTACCGTCACAGATAGACCCAAAATATTCTCCATATACACGGGTAACAAAGCGACAAGAAGCGACCCTTTCACAAATTCAACTAAAAAAATAATTACCCACATCTCCATAATAAATGGTGATGTCAGACTGATATGTGTACGTTGCACGGCTTTCGTGGACATTCTATCACATCCAAATCCTAGTATTCTGTAGATTGTTTTGTTATACTGATGCTTGCCTTAAATTTTAATATTCGCGAAAGGTTGTGACAGCATTAAATGAATCAACACCGTACTCCCCTCTTCACAGCTTTAAAAAAGCATGCCGCCGGCAATCCCGTTCAATTTCATATTCCGGGGCATAAGAAGGGGCTAGGAACCGATGCCGAATTCCGTGAGTTTATCGGCGATAACGCTCTATCCATCGATCTAATCAACATCGCACCGCTTGATGATCTACATCAGCCCACTGGCGTAATCCAGGAGGCTCAGAAGCTGGCTGCGAAGGCTTTCGGCGCCGACTATACGTATTTTAGCGTACAGGGCACGAGCAACGCCATCATGACGATGATCCTCTCTGTCTGCTCACCGGGTGATAAAATAATTGTGCCGCGTAACATTCATAAATCTGTAATGTCGGCCATTATCTTCTCCGGAGCCAAGCCTGTGTTTGTCTCGCCTGTTCAGGATGAGAATCTCGGGATAGATCACGGCATAACGACCAGTTCGCTGGAACGAGCGTTAAGGCGTCATCCAGACGCCAAAGGAGTTCTAGTAATCAATCCCACGTACTTCGGTGTATGCGCCGACCTGCGTTCGATTGTCGACCTGGCTCACCGTTACGGTGTACCCGTATTGGTGGACGAGGCACATGGAGTACTGATTCATTTTCACGAGGATCTGCCGGTATCGGCCATGCAGGCCGGAGCGGACATAGCTGCCACAAGTGTGCATAAACTTGGCGGCTCCATGACGCAAAGCTCGGTACTGAATCTAAATGCTAAGACGGGTCTGATTAACCCGCAACGGGTACAGACCATTATGAGCATGCTGACTACAACATCCACCTCATATATTTTATTAGCGTCCTTGGATACATCAAGACGTAATCTCGCGCTGAACGGTCATGAAATGGCGGAAAGAACCATTCGATTGTCCAACTATGCACGCGAAACGATTAATACGATCGAAGGCCTGTACAGCTTTGGAAAAGAAATACTTGGGACAGAAGCCACATTTGATCATGACCCAACTAAGCTCAACATTCATGTGCGCCATTTAGGGATCACAGGATACGAAACCGAAAACTGGTTGCGCGAGAAGTACAACATCGAAGTAGAACTAAGCGACATGTATAATATTCTTTGCCTTATTACCCCAGGTGATACCCAAGAATCAGTAGATAAATTATTAGCTGCACTTCGGGTGTTGTCCGCTATTCATTATAGCAAGGGTGAAATTTACGAGCTTAAGGTTCAGGTTCCAGAAATTCCGCAGCTTGCTCTGATTCCAAGAGACGCTTTTTATGCGGATACGCAGTTAGTTCCATTCCGTGAATCTGCTGGCTACATTATTGCAGAATTTATATATGTATATCCGCCGGGAATTCCTATTCTTCTCCCTGGCGAAGTAATCACACAGGATAACATCGATTATATTATTGACCATGTGGAGATCGGCCTTCCGGTTAAAGGTCCTGAAGACCGCAGCATCACTAACATAAAAGTGATTGTTGAAGCCGATCCTATATCCTAAGATCCATCATTTTCCTAAAAAACTTCATTCATTTATACAAAAACCCGATACCATAATAAGTATCGGGTTTCTGTATATAAACATCAACTGTCATATACACAATAGAACAGCTTAATTTAGTCGCTAAAATCTATTCTTGCTGAGCAAGCAGATTGTTGTAAGCTTCTTCAACAGCTTTCCATTCTTCTTCATCTTCGATATTGTACAATACCATTTCTTCGTCTTCTTCTTCCATACGCAGAATAATGCCGTCTGCTTCTGGATTCTCGCGCTCTAACAACAGAGCGTATAATTTCTCGCCTATGTCGAACGTTTCTACAAACACCATTTCTACATCTTCGCCCTGCTCGTTCGTCAAGGTCAGCACAAACTCCTCGTGCTCATGGTCGTGATCATGCCCGCAACCGCATGCTTCACCATGCTCATGTTTGTGATCGCTCATTGTAATACCTCACTTTGAATTGTATTATCCTACATCTGGTATCGTACCACGTTAGATTAGTTCAGGTCAATTTAGAACACTCAATTGAGTGCCGTAATTACCTTCTCTGACACAAGAACATAATCTGCATTTTTCGAAGATTTCATATAAAAGCCCACCCGATATTTCCCGGTTTCTTTAAAATCATACGTAAACTCCGAGGTTGGAAACCAGAAATTATCCTTCTTCGAGCCTTCAAGCTCCTGCGACTGAATATCCTTAACATTACCAGATGGATCCGTTATGGCTACTTTCACAGCTGAAACTTCTTCTGTTAAGCTATCTACTTGGGTTAATATCTTAATCTTGAGCTTGCCAACGTTGACGTTACCAAAGACCGTATTATCCTTAAAAAGAACAATATGAACATTAGGCTTAAGAATCGAGACTTTCCCAGAACCATCCCAACTAACAAGCCCGCCTGCTTCTCTAGCGGGAATATACGTTTTCCCATCAATTAAATAACCGCCGTCCACAATTTCCTTCCCGTTGTTCCAAACCCTGATTTTCTGGTTAACGGAATCGGCGAACAATAATGAACCGCCCATTAAGGAAAAAGCAAACACGCATAAAGTGATTTTTTTCCATCTATTCATTTGAAACCCTCCAAATAATTCATACTGTTAATGTATACTTACTTTGTCTCAGCAAGTTGCGCTAATTGTAGGTAAATATTTCATTCATCTTGCGAAAAATGATATTATGGATTTGT
Organism: Paenibacillus sp. FSL R5-0345; assembly: GCF_000758585.1. Lineage (NCBI taxonomy): Bacteria > Bacillati > Bacillota > Bacilli > Caryophanales > Paenibacillaceae > Paenibacillus > Paenibacillus sp. FSL R5-0345. Next base: position 2,755,093 of record NZ_CP009281.1, on the reverse strand, counting down.
TCAAAGTTGATATATTTAGCTATCAGTGATTTCAGGAGGGTACTTTCTTATGAGTCTGAGCCTACAAATGCTAGGAACCGGCAATGCTTTTGCAAAAAACTATTTTAACAACAATGGCTTGCTACTAGCGGATAATTATACCCTACTGATTGATTGCGGGATTACAGCTCCGCTTGCCATGCATACCATTGAAAAATCTTTCCGAGACGTAAATGCTACTTTAATTACGCATATTCATGCGGATCATGTTGGAGGTCTGGAAGAGCTAGCGCTAACCCTAAAACACGTCTACGGGGAAAAGATGAGATTACTTTTGCCTGAGACGCTTGTTGAGCCTCTATGGAACAACACATTAAAGGGCGGATTATATCAACAAGATGCAGTAGCTTCCCTTACCGATATCTTCGAGGTTACAACTATGAAACCCGGAATTACGTACAAGCTTGCTCCTTCTCTTTCGCTCGAGATCATACATACACCGCATATTCCCGGTAAAGATAGCTATTCTCTTTTAATAAATAACGAGATTTTCTACAGTGCGGATATGACTTTTCAACCGGATCTACTTATAAACCTTGTGCGTGAGCGGGGCATCCGAATGATTCTGCATGACTGTCAGCTTGGTGGATCAGGCGTTGTTCACACCACGCTGGAGGAGTTATTGTCTTTACCCGAGGATGTTCGACGTATCATCAAGCTCATGCATTACAGTGATGAACAACCGCAATTCGTCGGACTTACAGGAGAGATGGAGTTTATAGAGCAGCATCTAATTTATAAACTTTGACTATTATATAAAAAAGACCGTACATTGACGTCCAAGGACGTTAGTACGGTCTTTACCTTTTGAACTATGAGAATGTCGGAAGATTATCCAAATTGTTGGTTGGATCCCCATCCGCATCGCCGCGAATATAAGTCTCCCCGTCTTTACCTTTAAAAGCATTCACTCCGGCAATATTTCCGGCCTGTACTTCTTGAAGCGCTTGATCATACGCCAAGACACGTCCTGTGGAGGTCTGGAAACTGGTTAGATCTCCATCTCCATTTTTCTGTACGGCTACGAAACTTTCGCGTTCGTTATTTGGCACTTTAGTCCGCCCCTTGCAGTAGAATTTGCCATCATAAGGCACATCCTAGCTTGCTTCATGGAACGGTAAATTATGTGCGCTAATTTTAAAGAGTTTTCTGCATCCGTACATGTAGAATGCCTGCGTCATAAAAAGGTTCCGTAGAAATCACTTCATATCCTAGCTTCTTGTAGAAATTCTCAGCTTGACATTGTGCATCAAGAATCGAAGCTTCCAGTCCAAGTTCCCGAGCAAGCTCTTCCATAGCCAGCAACAGAACACGTCCGTATCCTTTAACTCGATAATCTTTCAGCACGGCGATACGCTGCATTTTGGCTGTACCTGCTTTGTAGTAAATCAATCTTCCTGTAGCGACAGGCACTCCTTCATCTATAATTAGAATATGGTGCGCATTCGGACCGATAACATCGTATTCATCAATTTCTTCCTCAACCGGTACCATTTGTTCCTCTACAAATACTTTAGTACGAATATCCAGCCCCATCCGAAGCTGTTCCTCTGTAGTAACCCGTAAGATTTCTGCCGCCATGTTAGTCGCAAACTCCTCTCTCTATGTATCCAACGATAGTTGTCTATTATATAAAAATTTGACTAGAAAGAAAAGCCTGAGCATGAGAAACCGTCTTCTATCTCTGCTCTAATCTACAGTATATACTTCTTCAGGAATCGAACGATTGTATATGTCTTGCATCACTGGTGACAATGGAGGGTACTGACCTTTAATCTTTCCATCTAGATTCGTCATCTCATTGATTTCCATGACTTTTGTTGGCTTGGCCTCGGAGCAACCTACCAAAACCATCAGTAACAACAGACAAACGCCGACTTCCCATTTCATAATTTTAGGCATGGTCATACTCCTTTCACCGTTCAACTGCGGTTATTCTCTTTACAGCTTTGACGGTTCAAGAGTTTTATAAACCATTGAAGAACTTCATTCTTTGATTCTAATCCTTAAAGATTCACATTTCCAATGACATGAACCATGTACATCATCCCTGCCAGAAAACCAGCTAATACAAAATAAGCGATGCCATATTTCCAGCGTGAGCTGGCTGGCACATCGTAATACTTATCATTCTCGTAGACCGTATAGCTAATATCGCAATTCATCTTAAGATGCATCCCATTCTCTAGGGTCACAGGCTCCAGCTGCGAGATACGCACCTTTTCAATTATGCATTGCTGAGGAAGTGTAGCTCTACCAATGTAGTTTAGTTGATCCCATCGCACCCCTACATACTGCTGTCTTTCCAAATCACTGTAGGTGGTAAAAGGTAAATCTCTTCTATGCTCTGGCCCTGGAATCATGTAGCCTGCATCTCTAAGTGGCTCTACTGGAATTAAGAACCCCTTCGTTACAGAATAAATACGATTGTTAGAACGTCTCTTAACATATTTGTTATACAGATCGTAAGCAAATAACGCCCAAATTATAAAAAATAAGATCGAACGCATATATATGATGATGCCTAAACCGCCCACGAGTCCCACAAGCCACAGCCAACGCGTAACCGCAGTAGCAATACGGCCGCCGTCAAGCGGGTGAATCGGCAGCAGGTTAATCAGATTAAGCAAAAATCCTATATAAGCCAAGGAATAGAGTAGCGGACTATCCATGTAAAAAGCCGCCCCAAAAACGGCAGTAGCCCCAACGGTTCCTAAAATCGGACCTCCAAAAGCAATATAAGCTTCCGTCTTCGCATCCAGCGGTTGTTTTTTCATTGTGATTAATGCTCCCAAAAACGGTATAAACAGTGGAGCGCTAACTGGAAGCCCAATTCGTTTAGCTGCTATTACATGCCCTAATTCATGGACTAGCAAGAGCAGAACAAAACCCACGGCAAACCCCCACGGATAAATCAACGCATACGCCCATATCGAAATTATCATCGAAATTAGCGGCCCTGCTATTTTACCTATTTTCAGAAGGGACAAAATCGCCTTTCCTTTAAACAGGAGCATCGCCGCCCCGCCCCCCAACCATTTCCATGGCGTGGAAGAATCCTTTTTCTGCTCATTTTGCGGCAAGATCTCAAGCTCCTTTTTCTTTCAATTTTTATCCAACGGCTGTACATTACTATCCATTTTATCATAAGCGCTTAAGGAGTATTTCCATAAAAAAGCATTTGGCTAAATATACGGCGCAACTTTTAGAATCGTTTCAGCGTCAAACAAACAGATAATGGATAATTTTTACTCTTTTTAAAAGAAAGGGCTGACTAATATGAACTCTACATACTTAAAATCATTGCTATCAGCTGTAATGCTCTCTATTCTTCTTCTCCCTACTTCAGCATCAGCAACTACTCTGCAATCTAATTCCGAGCACCAGACTGTCTCACTCGCCTCTGCGTCGAACTCTTCGCAGGTTTACTATCAATTCGGTATTCCTGGTGGAACCATAGGAGGTCCGGCGGTACTCAAAAATGGCGTAATCTACGTAGATGTTCGAGGGATCGCTGAGAATGCGGGTCTGAAGATGGAATGGGATAAGTCCGGCAAACGCGCATTATTCAAAGGCTGGGCCAAAAGCTTCGCGGTTCGAGTTGGAAGTCAAAATGGTGTTCTTGACGGGAAAACCGTAGCTCTAGGCGGTTCCCCTTTTAAATCTAAAGAAGACGGCATATATGTACCCGCTCGCTTCATCGTTAAAGCATTCGAAGGTAGTAATCTCCATCTGGATCCCAAAACTAATACATTATTAGCGAGCGATCTAAAAACCTACAACGTATTTACAGAAACCTATGGCGGGCGTACTTATACGCTCATTAAAGCTAATGGAGACTTATATGTCTCTCAGGGCAAGGATAAAGTACTTCTTCTCACCTCACTTCAAACTAGTTTTGACTGGGCAGGAATGCAGATTGATAAAACACCGGGTGGACTGCTTGTCATTACGATTACTGACTCTTTTGGAGAACCCCATATCAATACACGCGTTGTCACTCTCGTATTCAAGAATGGCGCGTTACTACGCAAGGCTACTTTCGCCTACCAGTTCAGAGGAGATGCAGTTCTCAAACCGTTTGACGACAATCTGCTATTGCATGATGGCAACACCCTACGATTCGTACAGGATGGCACGGGTAATATAACAGCTACTTTAGATCTTTTGAAATTGGGAGGCACAGAAGAAGATGCTTACTATATAGAAGGCATTGATAACGATATCCTTCTTCTCCGTGGTAATCAAAAAGGATTGCTTACCTTAATCGACCGCAAAACAGGCGAGCGAACGCTTTTGTACAAGGAGCTGCTTACTGCAAAGGATCAGGAGTACGCAGAAAATAACGATGTTCCTTACAAAGGAGATACTTTGAAGTTCGTGAAACGGAGTGGCGATAAGCTGTATTTTTTAAATGACTCCCCGCTTACGGGTAAGAAAGACTTGATCTATACGATGGGACAGTGATTCCGCTTCGTTATTAACCTCCTCACACAAAATAGCCCGAATTTTATGGTTGCCCTCTAGGCTAACGCCGTGAACGTTATAGGCTACGGACCATAGACTGTTATCAGGGTTATTCAATTGAGGAGGTTATTCATGGATACAAATGCAAATTTACATCAACAGGTCAGTTGGAATTGTATGAACAAGTACGTTGGTATTACAACGACTGACGGTCAGTCCTTCGATGGCTTTATTGCCCATGTAGATCAAAACTATGTTACTCTAGCGGTTCCCAGCAACGAAATGATAGAACGTTTAAACGGAATGCCTACACACGAATCGGCGTATAGACAATTCGGCTTTCGGCCTGGCTTTTTTCCAAGACGCCGCTTCTTTCCACGACGCATCCCTTTTTTCGGAATAAGCGATATATTTCTACTCCCGTTCTTTATCTGAGACGGTGCGAGGGGATGTCAGGGGCATCCCCTTTTCTTATTATTTTAAAGACTATGTAAACTATCATCCCTATAGATTGTAAAAAAAGAATTGCCTTCCTACTCTATCGTATGGTATTATGAATTTCGTCGCAGGACGGTAGCTCAGCGGGAGAGCACTATCTTGACAGGGTAGGGGTCATGGGTTCGAACCCCATCCGTCCTATACTGAAAAAGCCTTATTATATAAGGCTTTTTCTTTTGTTTAGGGATAATTAGGTTTTGAGTGAAATACGAATTGGTACCATTATGGCGCCCTGTAGTAGACTAAAGCAAAAGTGGTGCCTTAATCGGCACCACTTTCTTTATCCCTATAACCATTTAAGAAATATATCTTTTGAGACTTTTATCATCTTTCCGACCCGCACGATATGAATTTGAGCTGAGTTTAATAGTTCATATGTTTGACGTTCACCTATACCAAGTATTTGTTGGATTTCCTTCGCTGTGAGTACAGAGGGATAATCAGAAGGAGTCTTATATATTGGTTCAATCACCCTTCACTTCCTCATGAGTAATATAATCATGCTCTGTTGTCATATATCGTTCTTTAATCAAGAACCCTTCCATCTTAGGCATGCGATTCACCACTTGTTCTATCCGTCCTCAAAAGTTATTGCGGTATGCTTGAGTATCTACATTATGAATAGCTATGTTGGAGATTTGATCAGTTGTAACTCCAGTAAATTCTTTTGGGGAGTCTGACCAAGCTGCAGTTGTCACTGGCTCTCTCTCCTCAAAAGACAAAAAACTTAAATATCCTATATTTTATCCCCTGCAGCAGCTACCTCCTCCAGAGTGAGTTGATCCTTGTCTTCCAATTCAATCGTACCGTCTGGATTAACCTTGTCTCGTACGCCTTTTCTTGGCTCCTCACGATCTTCTTCATCGCCTTGGCATCCTTCGTGCTCTTACTGAATTCTGTGGTCAATGCCTGTTCTACACCGTCTTACTCAACACAAAAAACCGATCTAGTCATTGTGTTAAGTTCAGGCTTCTTTTCGTCATCGCCCTTTACGTGGAACTGTACAAGCTCCTTTTTGGAGTCCTTCGTTTGTTTATTGAAGTGCGCTGCTATTTGATTTTTCATTTATAATTGCTCCTCTCAAATTTGGGTATTATGAAAAAAGCAACGACTACAGCTAATGCCAGAATCCCAGCAATACAGATTGCAGCCGTATGCATGCTTCTTTCTCTGTTCCAGTCATTATACTTGGACTTTCATCCATTTGATCAATCGCTTTCCCTAAGCACTCCAATTTCTCAAAGTTATTTTTCGCTTCAGTCATTTGCTTGTCTCTAACTTGGTCGGCAATCAACAAGCGCACATCATTATAGCTGTCCTTTAGCTTATCTAAGGTCTCAATAGTATCTTTTAATTTCACTAGGTTCATGAGCTGCCCTCCTTGGGTGCTGGGGTATCTGGGTAAAGGGTGTGTAACAGTTCTTTGATTCGTATCTCTTCACTAAGTTCATTCGGAGTGTTGTCTTCAAGGCTGGTTAATAGGGCTATTACAGCCTCTTTCAACTGTTGCCCCCGTGCTTCTGTTGCGTCTGCGCGGGCTTCTGTTGCTGTCAACTCATCATGAAGACCTCCGCATTTTCATCTTCTTCACTTACTAGAGTATCATGGTATTCAATCAAGTTAATAAGCCACTCTGCCCCTGTATCTTCGTACTGTGCATTAATTAATACTATGAATAATTTTTCCACCATTATATTTTCTGATATAATGTCAAGTATTAAACAAATGAAAGGTAGATTAGATGCTAAAAAGTGAAAATATTATTCTTAGACCATTTATTCTCTCGGATGCTGAGGAATTACTTCTCATGCAAAATAAAAATCGCTCATTTTTTTCAAATTATTCTACGACTCGCTCTGATAACTACTGGTCTTTAGAAGCACAGCAAGAATTAATAGTAAAACGGGAGCAAAATAAACAAAAAGATATCGAATACTATTTTGGTATCTATAAAGACAACTCTCAACTCATTGGCACCATCAGTTTATTCCAAGTTATGCGTGGAGATTTTCAAAGTGCTTTCATTGGATACTTCTTAGATCAAGAACATAATGGAAATGGTTTTGCCACACAATCAGTTAAGTTAATCGTCAATTATGCTTTTAACACCCTTCATTTACACAGAATTGAAGCTGGAGTGCAACCGCACAACATCGGTTCTATAAGAGTTTTAGAAAAAGCAGGTTTTCATAAGGAAGGAATAGCAATAAAAAATGTTAGAATTAACGGTATTTGGGAAGATCATCAGGTGTTAGCTATTATAAATCCTAATGAGTAGGGTTATTAACTCCATTGGACTGATGACTTGTTAAATTAACTCGACTCATATATCAACGCTATGAGTCTTTTTTCTTTGTTTATTGCACAGCATGCGTCAATCCTGCAACGCTGAAGTTCCAGCGTTACCAACGATAGTCCAGACACCATCAGGACAAACATCCAGCAAATCACCTAGACCAATGATCTTATTTTCAACCGCCAGACCTCTTACACACGCCTTGTTCTTAGCTTGTAGAACTAGTGCCATCTCTCCAGTATCTTCGTCTTCAGAACGTCATGCTCCTGAATAAGCTTGCCTGATGATAATTTCAAACATCAAATCCCCTGTAGCCTGATATCCCCACCGTATCATAGTACTGCGCATCATCTAACGAAACCATTTCTCTCAAAAGAAAAAAAGTGCTAGACTGTCGAGGGTATTAAGTGTAGGAGGATAATTTAATAGGTAATCGAATTATCTGTAAATAACAACAAAATCTTTTTATCGGGGTGATGCTATGGAATGCTTGGGATGTAGGATTGCAAATGGAATTGAACCTAATTTGAATATAATATTTGAAAACGAACGAATTACTTGTGTTCTTGATATTGCTCCATTTAATGAAGGGCACACGCTAATCCTTCCCAAAAAACACTACTTGGATATCGATGAAATTGACCAAGAAACGGCTTACAGCATCATGGACGCCTCTAAAATGCTATCAACTGTCTTAAAATGCTTATATAAACCAGACGGTATTAGAGTGAGTCAAGATGGCGGGACATTCAACGATTTAAATCATTATCACATGCATCTCATACCAAGATACGAAGGAGATGGCTTTACTTGGGGTGAACCGTTACATCCAGATGGAGCTGAAAACCGTTTGCCACAAACTAAGGAAAAAATCATTACGGTTTTGAATGAACTATTTAATTGAAGGATCAGCAGTTATTAATGCGTCAGCCCATATCCTATTCCTGAATACACACAATGAGTGACTTTTCTCCATCATGAGCATTAAACATCTTGCTTGTAATTTTTCCAACTATTGGTGATTTTACTCCCGGCTCAATCTCTATAGGAATAACAATGTTGTCTGAATTCAGAAAAGTAGTTAGTTCAGTCACATCTAACTTATTCATATCGCTATAGCACATTATTGCTTCGCTCTTGCTGTTAGTGAAGATATACGCTACTTGCTCAAAGTCTCCCGCCTCTAGTGAAGCCGATAACTCCTTGATGATTACTCAAGGCGTATCGACAGGGTAGAGGTCATTGGTTCGAACCCCATCCGTCCTATACGAATTACATTGAAGAACTCCACTATCATCCCTCTTATAGCTATTGGGCTCGTTCTTATCTTCTAAAAAAGGGGCATCGTTCTTATACAAAACCGTTTATACAAGAACCTGAAGCGTCGTACTATGCATTTCGGAATAAGGTAATACTACCTACTAATCCCCTTTAAGACATTTTGTATTCCTCTTTAACGTCGTATACGCATCAACTCTCGACATAAAAAGTAGCACAAATGTTCGCATTGAGGTATAATTGTAGTTACTTAAAGCCAAAGGAGTTTTGCCCTATGAGTCAAAGAGTTCCTTATTATGAAATTGCTCCAGATGCTATGAAAATTATGATGGATATGGAGACATACACCAAAAAATCTACAATCAATCGCACCACAAGAGAGCTTATCAAAATTAGAGTCTCTCAAATTAACGGGTGTGCCTTCTGTATAGATATGCATACTAGCGATGCTCGTAAAATGGGTGAAACGGAACAACGCATTTATTGTTTAAATGCTTGGAATGAATGTACCTTTTATACACCTGAAGAGAAGGTTGCTCTTGATTTAGCTGAACATATTACTCTAATCCCTACCAAAAGAGTTCCTGAGGATCTATATAAGCGAGTACGTGAACATTACGACGAGAAACAATATGTTGACCTTGTTCTAATCATCAATCAAATCAACAGCTGGAATAGAATTTCTATCTCAATGGGTAATACAGCAACTGAAAAATAATGACTCTCAATGGACACCTTAGGGTGTTCATTTTTATTTCCCTCTTCAAATATATCCTTGTGAATTCAATACTCCGCTTCTGTTTAGCACATTAAAATCTATTGTGCATTTAATATAGAGAAGCTTAATAGAAAGGGGTAGATCAGAATGGCGACGCGTCAACCTGATTTAGTATTGATCACTTGGAGCAGAAATCCTTTAGTTCGCGGCTCTGCACGTAGAATAATTTCTGTCCGCATCATTGGAAATGCCGAGCCTTGTAGACCTAGCTTGAGACCCAATGGGTTACTTGACACCGCCTTAGCTTGTTTATTAGACAACGATGTTGGTTTTAGAGTGGTGTTTCGTAAAAAAACTTCAAGGATTAGCGGTTATTTGCTGTTACAACGACATTAATATTTTCCAGATGGAAATTAGGTGAGTCCATGAAATTACAAGATGTAAAGGAGAGCTATGATTTAATAGTAAGCTTAGGTATGTCTTGTGCTCCTGCTATAAATATGCAAAGAAATAACTTGAGAAAGTTCTCTATGCCACTTGATTGGATGGTTTCTTATTCATTGGCTGATGTTAATAAACTCTTTAAGAACAGATTTGAAAACTTCATGGGATTAATAAACCTGCAAATACTTGCGGATACACATTTTTTTCTGGAGGATGGATTACCTGTCTATCCTAATGAGAACAAGAATGCTTTAGTACAATCCTATTTTATTCGCGATATATTTTACAACATCATCTCTGTACATGATTTTCCAATCACCATGGGTAAACATTGGTCAACAACCTACCCAACATATAAAGCGAAGCTGGATTTACGAATTAAAAGATTTTGGGACAAGTTAATCAACAGTAAAAAAACCTTATTCATTAGATGGTCTGCCACATATGAACAGGCTGTAGAGCTACAAGCGATTTTGTCTGATATATTAAAGCCGAACGAATTTAATGTTCTTATCCTTAATCCCGTTCGTGAATTAACATCGATACGAGAAATTAAATGGGATATTGATAATGTTTGTGTGTTAGAAGTTCCTGATGATATGAACGATTATGATAGCTGGGATTATATTTTGAAAGATATACAGGTAACGAACGATTAATTTATATCCTTATAAAAAATGACCCTCTCATGGGTCATTTATGTTGATCACTTTGATTCATCAAATGATGAATCATTTCTTGTGCTACAAATACATATGGATGCAGATACAACCTACTGATACTAACAAATATAGCAATAGGGTTACTGACTCCAACATCATTTTGACTCCAATGTGATGATGGATTTGCGGGTTCAGGCTCTACAAGATCATACTTTTCCATCAGCCTTTCCTTTGTTCCACTATCCATTACAGCTCCATTTTCTTTATCAGCAAAGACTGCTCCTGATGGAAAACACACTATAATTAGGACAAAGGAAATGATAAGTATTGCTAGTTTCTTTTTACGCATGACACAGCTCCTAGTTCTTTCTATGGTTTACACTAAACTCTAATTTAGTTCCAACTCAAATATTTCTCGGGTAATCGCAGGAAATCTATGTATTCGACAATCTTGATCAGTTGTAGATTATATTCCATGCAAATAATGGGATAAAAAGTATCAAATTCTATAATACTCCTTTCTCTATATAAAAACAAAAGCACCCCACAACTGAAATTAGTAGGGTACTTTTGTAGGATTCGCTGATATTTTACAATATCAATATTCCGCGAGCATTTTATGGAGTTGGAGTTCCACCGTTAGCATTCAGTGTCTCGCCGCTGACATAGCTCGATTCTTGGCTGGCAAGAAATACATATGCCGGAGCCATCTCTGCAGGCTGTCCCGGACGACCAAGTGGTGTGCTCGCACCGAACTCTTTCAGCACTTCCTCTGGTTGCCCACCCACTACCTGAAGAGGTGTCCACACGGGACCTGGCGCCACTACATTAACTCGAATCCCCTTATGGGCAACTTGCTGAGCGAGTGATTTACTGAATGTATTTATTGCAGCTTTGGTCGTCGCATAGTCCAACAGAATCGGCGAGGGCTTATAGGCTTGAATGGAAGAAGTGTTGATGATGGTGCTACCCGGTTGCATATGCTTCACTGCCGCTTTGCACAGCCAGAACATGGCATACACATTCGTCTTAAATGTATCGTCAAAATGCTTCGTAGTAAGATCAGCGATGTCTGAGACGAATTGCTGCTTGCCCGCAATATTAGCTAATATATCAATCCCACCTAGCTGCTTAACCGCAGTATCGATGAGCTGTTCACAGTATTCCTCATCTTTCAGATCGCCCGGGATGGCGATTGCGGTACGTCCTGCTTCCTGCACCAGCTTGAGAACCTGCTTTGCATCCGCTTCTTCCTCTGGCATGTAGGATAGAACAACATCTGCGCCTTCACGAGCAAAAGCAATCGCAACAGCACGACCTATGCCACTGTCCGCCCCGGTAACAATCGCTTTACGTCCAGTCAGACGTCCGGTGCCTTGATAGGTATCTTCACCTGTATCAGGAACGGGATTCATCTCCTTCTGGAGCCCCGGCTCTTGTTGCTGCTGTTGAAATTCAGGTCCAGCCTTGGTGTACTGAGTGGTAGGATCTTGCATCGTATATTGGTTAGACATCGATCAATTCCTCCTTTTTTAGAAACACGTTTTTTTTATTTTTCGAACTCTTTTTTATGTAAACACAACAGTACACCGCTAAACACACCTTATCGAAAGTACAGTCCTGCATATATCCGCAAAAAATACCCCAACCGCCTATTGAGGCAGCTAGGGTATTTCATACTCTATGTATCATTATCATTTAATGGCCTTAAATTTCATCTGACCTGCCTTGCGCCGACTCATAACGAGTACGGATCTCACGATTTTTAGCGTAGATGTATAAATCTAAGGCCACTATTCCTCTACGTGCCAATTTTACAAGCAGGACGAAAAAGTAGATCCCCAATCCAATAGATATAAGCCAAATTAAAAAGAACATAACACCTACTCCCCCTCCGAAAAAAAGCCCTGTATGTTCCATAGGATTTATCATCTCCTTAAGCAATTTTCATTTTTATCAGTCTATATTGCCTAAGCTTAAATAAATATATGGAAACTCACACTGAGCTGGGCACCCTCCATTCAGTCTCACGTATACATTACATAAAGGAGTGATAAATCATGGTTTTTTTTATGTTCCTCTTTGTGCTGTTAGCACTGCTTAACATCTTTTTTCCACGATTCGGATGGTACATGAGATATGGTTGGATGGTGAAAGGTAATATTGAGCCGAGTGACGCTTATTTACTAATGACCCGCTTCAGCAGTATAGTGGCACTTGTTGTCCTATTCTTCTTATGGTCCAGCTTCTAATTTAACCTAACGCTTTTAGCACATCCTCAATCTTGCGCTGATGCGACAATACACCATAATTCATCCAAGCCATGAAATCCACCTCATATACGCAGCCGTTACGCACAGCAGGCAAGCTGCGCCAGAGTTGTGTATCCAGCAGTTCCCGTCCTCCTCCTTCAAGCCGATCAAAAGTAATGAACAAATGATCCGCAGTCAGATTTGCAAGCTCTTCTTTTGTCAGGTTTACCCGATTCTTTCCACGGGTCAACTTCCGAACCAAGCTATGGGGCTGCAAACCCAAATCATGATGAAGCACGCTTCCTGTATACCCCAAATGCTCACATCCATAGAGAGTGATTCCGTAGACTGAGATTCTTAAACAAGCTACGGTCTGACTATGGACGTAACGGGTAAGTAACTGCTTGGCTTGCTGTGCCTGATGCTCATAATTGCCGATCACTTCCTGGACACGTTCCGTTCTGCCAAAGACCGCTGCTGCGGAATACAATGTGGCACGCCAATCCTCTTGATGAACAGGCAGCTTGAACAACGGAGCGATCCGGCTGCACTCCTCCAGATGCCAACGATGAAAGCCATTATCCAGCAAGATCAATTCGGGCGTATACTGGGAGAGCTCCTGCCAATTACGAGTCGAAATATCTACCTCAGGCACATTGTGGAGAGCCAGGTACTCTTGTTTCCCCCACTCGGCGTGAGAATATTGCGCCACAGGCGTAATATCCAGAGCCAATAGATAATCTTCCAGAAAAGGAGCAAACACCCTCAATCCCTCCTGATGGAAGCTTCTGTATTGACCTGGAGTAACACCAACCGATCTTTTAAAACGCCGATTAAAATAATACTCATTACTGTATCCGACTGATAACGCGATATCATGCATACGGTCATTCGTTAGCAGTAGCTGCTGCTGCGCTCTTTCAATACGAAGCCCGTTTAAATGCTCCAAGGGAATCCGCCCTGTCACTTCTTTAAAAGTTTGTGTGTAGCGAGCACGTGTAATGCCTGCAACTTCAGCCAACTGATCAACGGTTACGGCTTGGTTATAATGCTCCTCCATATAGTGAATGGAACGTTGTATGGCCTCATGATCAGCTGTGATCTGAACGACAGAGGAATTTGCACGCATGATTAGCAGTAGCAGCTCCTGAAAGCGCGTATGGCCTGCGAACCATTCGATCTCATCTGCGCTTCTACGGCTATGACTGATAGCCTCTAGCAGTAATTTACATTGTGAAAAGGGTTTACAGCTTAGCAAACCAGATCGAAGGATGTCCTCTTTAGTCCTTCCTTCTATTTCACTCTGCCTGTTTCCCCCGGTTTCGATGATTTCAAAAGTAAGCCGATAAAAGCTAAGTCCACGCTCTTCGGCATGGATTTTGCTTAATAGCCCTGGTTCGAATAAGAACCCCGCACCTTTTTCCAGTGGAAACTGCCTCATCTCAGCCTCAACAAACCCCTGTCCTTCCGATACAATGAGTAGGGTGTGATCTTGAAACACCTCACTCTGTCCGCTTCCTGACACGGATTGGGTTTCTATATTTATCAAGCTATAGAATAGCTTCCTTCTATTGCTGTCTTGCAAATCTTTTGCCATTCTCCCACCCCCAATTGAGAACCATTTTCATTCACTTCAGTTTAAAACAAAAAAGAAGGTCTATCAAGGGTGCTGATAGACCTTCTTTTTGCTATTCCTTATAGGCGGCTGCCGTTTATTTCACCATAGCCTCCAGCAGGTCATCAAGCTTCATCGAATTTGCCGTGATGGCACCCGTCTGCCAGTGGGAACGTTCCATTCTATAAACATTCCCGTTCTTCACTGCGGGCAGGCTCTTCCACAGCGGCCCATCAAGAATTTGGATCGCTTCCTGATTTCCTTCAGTATCCCAGCCCCCATTGTCAGGGAATACGATGATATGATCCGCTTCGAGCTGAGGAATAAGCTCTTCGGAAATAATAGATTGATATTCGGTCATTTCTGCAGCCATAGGCACGGGTGTCAGGCCAAATTGAGAATAAATCACACCGATAAAACGGTTTTTAACACCGAACAAAGCAAAGGTCTTATCCGCTACATTAAGCCGAATCACAGCCACCTTCTCCTGGCCCAGAGCCTGCTGCAATTTAGCTTTTCCATCTGTCACTTTCTGATCATACTCGGTGAGCACAGCCTCAGCCTTCTCCGGAATCCCGAGCGCATCAGCAATGGCTGTAAGCACTTGTCTTGAGTCCTGCAGCACCGCTTCTGGGAGACGATAGGTTGGTGCTACCTTGGAATACTGTTCATACCTCGCCGCATCAGCGCCTCCGTCCGCAATGATCAAATCGGGGTCTTTTTCCAGCAACACCTCCATGCTTCCGGTGATATCAAATTCTGGCACATCCAGATTTAAATAATCCTGTTTACCCCAGCTTGGATGATACCACTGCACCACAGGGGTAATACCCAATGCCTTCAAATAGTCTTCAACATAGATCCCGGCCACCCGTTTAGGGCTAACTGGAATCTCTACTTCCCCAAATTCCCCTGTAATCGTCCGAGTTGCACCCTCTTCTTGGGCATTTCCACTTCCTTCGGTTGGCGTGCTGTTGCTAGCAGAGGTTGATTCCCCTGCATTCTCTGTTTTAGCAACGTTATCTTTTGCAGTATTGTTCGTTCCGCACGCCGCCAGCGCGGTCAATGCCATAATAAGTACTGCTGCCCACAAAAACTTCCGACCCCATCTTGTCATTATCCCTTCACTCCAATGCTATATTTTCATTGATTATCATTCTCAATAATCATTATCACAATAGTAGCATGACTTTTATAGCTTTCAATGCACTTTCTCCGTAAAAATCTTATACAAACTATTAACTAGTTTCTTCACGCCTTCTCAAATTTCTTTTTATTTACGATTGATTTATATAATGCTTTCGCTTACAATAAACTCATAAACGCGCGTTTATGAAAAGAGGGGAAACATGCGCAGCGAAGATATAGCTAAGTTGGCCGGGGTTTCCCGAAGCACGGTATCCCGCGTGATCAACAACTATTCCAACGTCCCTGAAGAGACCCGTGCCAAGGTGCTGCGGGTGATTGAGCAACATCAGTACGAACCGAACAGCTTTGCAAGGGCTTTAGCCGGTAAGAAGACCGATACAATCGGACTCTTCGCCATCAGTATGAACGAGAAGGAGAATACTACCCGAATTTATCAGAACAATTACTTTGCTCCATTCGTTGATGCCGTAGTCGACACCTCGAATGCCCGCGGATGTTATGTACTGATTCATACGGTTTACTCTCCCGACGATTTTATCAAGGTAAAGCAAGCTTTTCTTCAGAAACGGATTGACGGCGGTATAATTGTCGGCACTCAGAAGGATATTAATATCGTCCGAGAAATGGTAGGGCTAGACTCTCCTCTCGTATTAATTGATTATGATATTTCTGAGATTATGTCGGAGCACCTAGATCGCAATCATCTGGCTATTGTGAACTCCAAGGATTACGAGGGCACCACAGAAGCGATTGAATATTTGATCTCTCAAGGTCATCAAGAGATCGGCATCATCTGTGGGCAAATGAATACGTACTCTGGTCGAGAGCGTTATACTGCTTATGAGGATACGCTGAAGAAGCATGGCCTACCTATGAATGAGAAATTTATCCTGAAGGGTGATTTTCTGAAGGAGACCGCTTACGAAGAGGTTAAGAAGCTTCTCGCTTCTGGCGAGCCATTGCCAACAGCCTTCTTCTCCTCCAACGATGACATGGCTATATCAGCGATGGAAGCGTTCTCTGAGCATGGAATTATTATCCCCGAGGATATCTCCATTGCCGGATTTGATGACATTCAGTTAGCATCTCGTATTCAGCCTAAGCTGACCTCTGTACGCTTGCCGATCTATGAAATGTCCAAGGCCGCAGTCGAAAAAGTAATCGAGCTGTGTGATTCACAGCAGCCGACGTTTAGTACGATCAGCTTTCCAGCTCGTTTAGTGGAGAGAGATTCCTGTCAACCACCGAAGAAGTAGCTTAAGATCATCCTTCGCTGAAGAAATCTACATATTTTTCTGTGAAGCTGCTATGATTCGGTATCGAAACTACTGCTTTAGTTATCCTGCTTGAAAACCATTGAGAAAACTCCCTTCCCTCGAGGGAATTTTTTCTGAAACTTATAAACGCGCGTTCACAATCGAAAGGAGACTTTCTCACATGAAATTCGGTACCTTTGACGACACTCGTAAAGAGTATGTAATTAACACACCTAAAACACCTTACCCTTGGATTAACTACCTTGGTAATGAGCAATTTTTCGGACTTATTTCTAATACAGCTGGTGGTTACACCTTCTATAGAGACGCTCGTCTCAGAAGATTGACCCGTTACCGTTATAACAATATCCCATTGGATACTGGCGGCCGCTACTACTATCTTTATGACGATGGTGATTTCTGGACCCCAGGCTGGATGCCGGTAAAACGTGATCTAGACTTCTACGAATGCCGTCACGGTCTTGGCTACACTTCCATTACTGGCGAACGCAATGGCATCTCTGTGAACCAGCTTGCTTTTGTACCTATGGGTCATAATGCTGAAGTACACCGTCTTGTAGTGAAGAATACTGGCTCCGCTAAAAAATCCGTGAAACTGTTCTCTTTTGCAGAGTTCTGTCTCTGGAATGCACAAGATGATATGACCAACTTCCAACGCAATCTCAGCACCGGTGAAGTTGAAGTGAAGGATTCCGTTATCTATCACAAAACCGAATACCGTGAGCGCAGAAATCACTATGCTTTCTACTCCGTAAATAAAGAAATCGCTGGTTTCGATACTGACCGTGAAGCCTTCGTAGGCATGTACAACGGTCTGGAAAGCCCGCAAGCTGTAGTTGCAGGTGAACCTACTAACTCCGTAGCTAGCGGCTGGTCCCCTATCGGATCACACGCACTGAACATTACACTTGAACCAGGCGAAGAACAAAGCTTCATCTTTGTACTCGGCTACATCGAGAACCCTGAAGAAGATAAATGGGAATCCCTGAACGTAATCAACAAAAAACCAGCAGAAGCGATGATCGCACAATTTGCTACAGACGCTCAAGTAGATGCTGCACTTGCCGCACTTGCTGCTCACTGGGATAACCTGCTGTCTAAATATCAAATCCAAAGCGGCGACGAGAAACTAGATCGCATGGTTAACATCTGGAATCCATATCAATGTATGGTTACCTTCAATATGTCCCGTTCCGCTTCTTACTTTGAATCCGGTATTGGCCGTGGTATGGGCTTCCGTGATTCCAACCAAGACTTGCTCGGATTTGTGCACCAAATCCCTGAACGTGCTAAAGAACGTATTCTCGATATCGCGGCTACACAATTTGAAGATGGCAGTGCGTATCACCAGTACCAACCGCTCACCAAAAAAGGTAACAACGAAGTCGGCACCGGCTTTAACGATGATCCGCTTTGGTTGATCCTAGGAACGGCTGCTTACATTAAAGAAACTGGCGACACTTCAATTCTCGATGAGCAGGTTCCTTTTGACAGCAACCCGGATAACACGGCTACTCTGTTCGAGCACTTGAAACGCTCTTTCGAGCATGTAACTAACAATCTCGGACCTCACGGCTTGCCGCTGATCGGACGTGCGGACTGGAATGACTGCTTGAACCTGAATTGCTTCTCTACAGAGCCAGGTGAATCTTTCCAAACCACTGCCAACATCGAAGGTCGCGTAGCGGAATCCGTATTTATCGCAGGTCTGTTCGTCTTCGTTGGACCGGACTATGCTGAAATCTGCCGGATGCGTGGACTTGACGATGTAGCTGTGGATGCCGAAGCTAAAATTGACAACATGCGTGAAATCACACTGACTCACGGCTTCGATGGCGACTGGTTCCTACGCGCTTATGACCACTATGGCGACAAGATCGGTTCCAAAGAAAACGAAGAAGGTAAAATCTTCATCGAGCCACAAGGAATCTGTGTTATGGCTGGTATCGGTGTAGAAGATGGTCAAGCTGAAAAAGCCCTGTCTTCCGTTCAAGAACATTTGGACACTAAATACGGTATTGTATTGCAACAACCACCATATTCCAAGTACTATCTGAACCTGGGTGAAATTTCTACGTACCCTCCGGGCTACAAAGAAAATGCCGGTATTTTCTGCCACAACAACCCTTGGATCATGATCGCTGAAACGGTACTTGGACATGGCGACAGAGCGTTTGAAATTTACGCTAAAATTGCTCCGGCTTATTTGGAGGATATCAGCGAAATTCACCGCACAGAGCCTTATGTCTACTCCCAAATGATCGCAGGTAAAGATGCCGTTCGTCACGGGGAAGCTAAAAACTCCTGGTTGACTGGTACTGCTGCTTGGAACTATGTAGCCATTACACAATCTATCCTTGGTATTCAAGCCGACTTCAATGGTCTGAAGATCGATCCTTGTATTCCTACAGAGTGGGACAGCTTTGAAATCACACGTGTCTTCCGTGGAGATACTTATGTGATTCAAATCAAGAACCCGAACCATGTATCTAAAGGTGTAGCTAGTCTTACTTTGGATGGCGTAGCTGTAGAAGGTAACATCATCGCTCCTGTTGGAGACGGTGCTGTACACCAAGTAGTTGTAGAACTGGGTTAAAAAAAATCCGCTCAACCGTTCGCTTGAACGATTGGGCGGATCTATAAATAACACTAGATGACCCCTGAACCCTTCAGGGGTCATTTTTTTACCCTTCGATAATATCTGCTCTTAAATCACTCGCAACCTCAAGCATTCTCGGGATCACAGCTTCATTGCTGCCAGAAACGTAAATATCGCCTTCATAATACCTAAACGGGATTGTAGCATCGCCAAAGCTCCACATAAAGAACTCTCCCTCAATCGACATCGTAGTGGCGCCTACTACTGTATAAACTGATGTATAGGTGAAATCAGGTTTGGACGCGAAATATTGCTTACACTCTTCTAAAGATATGGTTTGTACTGAATCCCCATCATTCTGCATAGCTCTTGTAATTCGATAACGTTTGCTCATTGTGATGCCTCCAATATTTTCTGTAAAATAATCAGCTACCTTATCCCGATCAATCAAATATAGCATACAATAAAGCGCAAATCCCAGCTATCCTAAATACAGATTCCTCTGATTTGGTGAACAGCGTGGATGGAATGCTGTTAGGAGTATTAAGGCGTATGAATCCGAGCGTAAGAATAGATCAAATTGGCTGGACATAGGGGCGACGAGCATCACCGTACATCTTAATCAAAAAAAGGGACAGGCTGAATAATCCAGCTGCCCCGATTGCTAAACAGTAACCATTCCCCGAAGTCTATGTCTATCCTATACCTTAAACGCTGGCTTCAGGAATCCACACCTTCATTTCACCACTGCCACGATTCCCCCATAAGTAATATGGAACAGCCTTAACCTTAACCGGTTGAAGGGGTGCTTTCTCTCTGCTGTAAAGTCCTCCACTCCAGCCCTCTTGATCAATACGCAGTCCGTCTGCCTCGACAACAACCGCGCCGCCAAGCAAAGTCTCATTGAACGCCGCCGTAAGTTCACAGTCTTCTTTTAAAGAAATAGAGCTTAAAGGCTCACCATTATCGATACTTTCAAGACAATACACAAACGGCCCGCGTTGAATTGTTACCTTTTGAGCATCGGCACGCAAATTTGGATGAGCGTAGACGCGATGTGCCTCCATTGGGTCATGCATTTCGATGACATCTCCGGCTCTCCACTCTCTCCGAATAACGAGGTACCCCTGTTCAATGTTCTCAGCTGTATTCAAGGCTTCACCATTGACTCTGATCTCCATCCCTTGACTCCACGACGGAATCCGCAATGCAATGCCAAACTCCGCTTCCACGGCCGGATTAATCTTCATGGAGACTGTACCTTTCCATGGATAGTTACTCTCTTGCTGAATTGTAACCTCCGCTCCACCCAGCTTAGTTGTCAGCTCACTGCCAATATACAAATTCGTGTAGAGCGTATCCCCATGAACCGTGTAAATGTATTGATTGAGCGAAGTCAGCAGACGCGCCACATTCGGAGGACAGCAGGCACAGCCAAACCAACCTTGACGCTCAGACTTCACATGATGTTTATCCGGGTTGCAGCTGCATGCCTGTGGCCATACTTCCAGTGGATTCACATAAAAATAGTGCTTGCCATCCTGTGCCATCGAGCCCAGCACATTGTTATAAAGTGCCCGCTCCATAACATCGCCATAACGTGCATCCGGCGATATTCTCAGCATACGCTGTGCAAAAAAGATCAATCCAATAGAGGCACAGGTCTCTGCGTACACCGAATCGTTAGGCAAATCATAGTCGAAGGTGAACGCCTCACCTCGATGCGTAGAACCGATCCCGCCAGTAATATACATTTGCTTGTTAGTTATGTTATTCCACAGTCTCTCGCATGCCTCACGAAGTGTAGCATCTCCTGTAATAGCAGCTAGATCTGCCATAGCAGTATACATATAAACCGCACGTACAGCATGCCCTACAGCCACTTCCTGCTCTCTTACCGGAAGATGGCTCTGGTAATATTTTAAATCTAATTTCTCCTTCTGACCCGTGAAAAAATTGATACTCCCCAGATTATCCCATTGTTCCTTTAAAAAGTTTGGTTGTTGTCCTCGCTCATTAATAAAAAAGCTGCTGAGCTTCAAATATCGTTCCTCACCTGTAAGCCGGTATAACTTAACGAGTGCGAGTTCAATCTCCTGATGTCCATCATAGCCCCGCATTTTACCTTCTTCCGGGCCAAACACAGAATCGATATGATCAACCATTCGGCACATGATGTCGAGCAGTTTTCTTTTTCCGGTAGCTTCATAGTAAGAAACAGCGGCCTCAATGAAATGTCCCGCGCAGTACAACTCGTGACAATCGTTCAGATTGGTCCAGCGTTTACCCGGTTCTTTGATCGTAAAATAAGTATTTAAGTATCCATCCTCCTGCTGTGCTTCGCCAACGAGGTCAATCACTTCATCCGCTTGACGCTCCAGATCGGAATCACGTTTGATGCTTAAAGAATAACCTACGGCTTCCAGCCACTTGGCCACATCACTGTCTTGAAATACCCAGCCGTAAAACTCCCCAGTCTTCCGGCCCGCAGCAATCTCAAAGTTAGCAATGGCATGACTGGGCTCAGCACCCGGTGCTCTATCGTGCAAGGCCTCATATTGATACGGAATTACAACATCCTGAACCAGCCGAATATACCCGCCCCAGAAATCATCCTTAATGTTAACCGTTTGATCTTTTGCAACTTGCTGATCTTGTATAATTTTGTTCATTCTCATCTTCCCCTCATCTTATTTCATACTCGCTAATTACAATTATAGAGGGTAGAATAGATAAAAAATACGATCAGAAGCAACCCCTTTTTTGTACTATTTCACACTTCACTTTCGAAGTTTGATTTAAGTTTGAACGAATATAGAAAGGAGCGATAAATTACACAGTGGGCCCTTCATTTATACATTTCGCTGCCCCGCCATTTCCTTATTTTCTAGAATGCAATCACACCGTTTATCAACCCGGAGATCAGCATCCGAATAGAAGCCATATTGGGGTATTTGATCTGCTTATTGTAGAACAGGGCTGTCTATTTATCGGCGAAGAGCGTAATCAATGGGAGGTTTCGGCTGGCCATACACTGCTACTGCTGCCCGATCGCTATCATTATTCCGTTAAGCCGTGCGAAGAGATCACTTCATTCATATGGATTCATTTTCATACCCTTGCAGATTGGTCTAGCTCTGAGGGTGAACCCGTGTATATTAACCGTGAAACACATTTTCGGCAGTTTCTTACTCATCCATATACCATTCGCGTGCCACAGTTTGGTCCCCTTCCTGACCCCTTTGAACGGAGCGGACAAGCCCAGATGCTATTGCAGCTGTCTACGGGTCGGCGTTCCAGCGCAGTTTGGCAGCAGCAACGTATATTTGAAGAAATGCTGCGGATGATGGATCTAGCACAGCATGATACTTCAGAAAGTCATGCGGTGGAAATCGCCGAGCAGACGGAGACTTATATCCGCAATCATTATGCGGAGCCTCTTTCCAATACCTCACTGGCGGATGTGCTGCATTTTCACTATAACTACCTTGCTCGCTGCATGAAACGGGTATACGGACTGACTCCAATGGAGTATTTAACAGACTATCGTTTGGAACAAGCCAAGCTGCTGCTGCTCAAGACAGAGATATCTATAGCCGGAATCGCAGAACGTACCGGCTTCGAGAGCACCGCCTACTTCTCGCGTCGGTTTGCTCAGCAGATCGGAATCTCTCCGCTTCGCTTCCGCAAGCGTTACTCCCGTTAAGCGGACTACTTGGTCTTGTGAACTTGGTAGCTTCTACTTGGTCTCGTGTACTGGTATCTATTGTACGTATCGGACTCTATTGCATTACTCACTTTTACTTGGTATCTATTGAGCATTAGGTGCCCTATCCCTCACACACTATGTAACATAAGACTTTCTAAGCCTGATTTCTAATCAGGTTTTTTTGTTCAACTGCAATTTTTTGGAAGTGACAAGCATATTTATAGACATGCCTTTAATGTGGAGATGTTAAATATGCAGCCATTAAGATACCTAATCATTCTTTTAGGAAGCTTACTCATTGCTACGGGAACTAATTTTTTTCTCGTCCCATATAAAATCCTGGATGGGGGAATAATAGGGATAGCCCTCATTATCAATTATTTATCCGACGCTAAAATTGGCGTAGCTATAATTCTCTGCAGCTTCCCTATCTTCCTGCTCGCTTGGTTAAAGGAACGCGATATCTTTTACAACAGTGTACTCGGTCTATTGACCTCATCATTTCTAATCGAACTTCTTGGTCCTTTTCAATATTACTTTCTGTATTATTTTGAGTTTGGTTCCGTTTCTAGCGCCATTATTGGCGGTTTTTTGATGGGAACGGGGCTTGGGATCATGCTGCGGTTTAAAGCAAGTACGGGTGGAACCGATCTGCTTGCTCAATTTATTAAAAAGTATGTACCGCTCAACCTTGGAGTTATCATCTTCTTAACTGACTTTATGATTATCGGCGCTGGGGGACTCCTGATTTCTAAAGAAACCTTCTTCCACTCCATCCTCACGATTGTCTCTGGAGGGGTGGCTACAGGTCTGTGCACACTCGAAACAAAATAATGGAAATAAATATGAATATACACGATCATATGTTCGTATTATAATAAGAAGAAAAAATCTAATGTATCTCTACCTCACCTGGAGCGTGTGAACCTATGAATAAAGAGCGTGTCATTATGCTATCCGATTGCCAAAGCTTCTATGCCTCCGTGGAGAAAGCCTCTAATCCGCAGTACAGCAACAAGCCACTTATCGTCGCTGGAGACCCCGCTCGACGGAGCGGTATTGTACTTGCTGCCTGTCCTATAGCCAAATCTTTTGGCATTACTACTGCCGAGACGTTGAAAGAAGCGCTGGCGAAATGCCCCGAGGTCATCGTGGTCAGACCGCATATGCAGCAATATATCGACGTCTCCTCTCAAATCACAGACATTCTGCGCAAATTTAGTGACCAGGTAGAACCCTATTCTATCGATGAGCAGTTTATAGATGTCAGCGGTAGCCTCAGTTTATTTGGCAGCCCAAGCGAGATTGCCACCGCCATTCAAGATCTAATTCTCAGAAATACAGGCGTACGTGCGCGCATTGGCATTGGATACTCCAAGGTTACCGCCAAAATGGCCTGCGACCTGTGGGCCAAGAAGAACAAAGCGGGTATATTCACCCTCACTAAAGAACAACTTCCCGATGTACTCTGGCCCCTCCCCATTAGCGAGCTATTCATGGTAGGCCGCCGCATGTCTGTTCACTTCCAGAGTATGGGTATCACAACGATTGGCCATTTGGCACAGATGCCGTTAAGCGAGCTAAAATGGCGCATGCGGGAGAAATTCCACAAAAAATGTGATATCGATGCCGAGCTATATTGGCGGATAGCCAATGGAATCGATGACAGCCCCGTGAGCCCCAGCACCTATGAAGTCGCACCCAAAAGTGTTGGGCACCAAATGACGCTGCCACGGGATTACTATAAGCTGCAAGATATCAAGACCATCATCCTAGAGCTGTCTGAGCTTGTATGTAGACGTTGCCGCAAATTGAAAGTACATGGTGCAGTCGTGTCTGTCGGCTGCCAAGGTGCCAGCTTTGATGACCCAACAGGCTTCTCAAGACAGACTACAATGAGTGACCCTACGAATGCCACCCTGTTAGTATATGAGGCTGCTCTTTCGCTCTTTAAGCTACACTGGGACGGCCAGCCTGTACGCAGAATTCACTTAAGCTTGTCCAATCTATCTGACGAAAGCCAGTACCAGCTAACGCTATTTGAGTCTCGCCCTCGCTATCGTGAACTCGAGCGGGCCACCGATGCTCTCAAAAATAAATACGGGGAGACGATCATTGGACGGGCAGCTTCTTTCACAGACGCCGGGCAGCTTAAGGACAGGTCTGGAAAGATCGGCGGACACTATAAATGAGCGAAAATTTCTTAAAAAAGTCCCTTGGCATATTTTGATCTTTGCGTTTTCCATGTCGTTCAAGACCTCTCTATAGCGATTGAAGTTCTTCCACCTTCTGAACTTTTGATGAGGTTTTAGATGAAGATTTCTTAGGAGTAATATTAAGATTGGAGTCGTGATCAAGATACTTCCGTCATTATTGAATAAAAGAGTCATCAAAAAGCATAATAATTGAATATACCAATATAAACGATGTCCCGATCTTTTTGACAAAATCACAAGTCGTGCAGCCGCCCAGTTAAAAAAACCGAAACTTTCTAGTATTACCGCCATGACGATGGTGGCCATAATAGTGATAGACGCCCCACCTATTTTCCCGATAATATCAGCAATATCACTACCAGACACAATTCCCGTTAACAATAAAATCCCAGCCCCGATTGATGCTGGCCATGCTTCATTAATGCCTCCCGGTCTCATAAAAATAACTAGCATAGCCATTATGAAGACAAAGGTTGTTATTCCAATGCCGAAAGTCATGATCACTCCTCCTTTATACCTGCAAAAATATAAGACAAGCCCAACCTGTCCTATTCACTATATTTTATGCATGTACAATTGGTAGGAACTGGATGTAATGCCAACTCTTCTAAATTGTATCTTTTTCGAGCATTTTAAGTATGAGATTTATTCATGGTAATACTATTTTAGGCTTGATATTTTCAATCAATAAGGCGACAATCGGATATGTGGAATTATAGATATAACATTCCAGGGGAGGATCGGAGAAGTTGGATAGTACGAGTAACACTACCTATTATGAAATCGTTGATCTCTGTCTTCTTGCTGGCAAGATCATGCTGCAGAATGGTGCAGAAACATCCAGAGTTGAAGATACGATGACGCGAATGGCTGGATCTCTCGGGTTCCCGGGAGCACACAGTTATGTGACGCCAACCGTAATTATGTTCACCACAAATAGAATAGAGCCTGTTAAGTTATACAGGATTGCGGAACGAACAACAGATCTGCAGAAGGTATCGGAGGTCAATGACATTTCTCGGCGTCTGAGCGAACGTCAGATTACAGCTGAGGAAGCCCGTGCAAAATTAGGAGAAGTCGATGAAGCCTCACCTGTCTATCCCGTATGGTTGCAGATCTTAGCAGCCGCCCTTACAGGTGCTTGCTTCACCGTTATGTTTAAAGGCAGTTTGTGGGATGCTCTCCCCGCCTTGCCGATTTCCGGACTAGGCTTCGCTGCGGTCATTTATCTGCATCGTTTAGTGCAGACTAAATTCTTCGCAGAGTTTTCTGCTTCCTTCCTGATCGGACTTCTAGCCTTCTGTTCTGTAAAGCTGGGAATTGGTCAAGAGATGGACAAAATCATTATCGGCTCCGTTATGCCTCTAGTACCCGGACTACTCATTACTAATGCCGTTCGTGATCTGATGGCCGGTCATCTTGTCTCAGGCATATCCAAGGGTGCCGATGCCTTTCTAACTGCATTTGCGATCGGTACAGGTATCGGGCTTGTACTATCACTATTTTAATATCCATGTGAAAGAGGTTAGCCCTTCATGATTTTGCAACTTATAACCAGTTTTATCGCCGCGGCAACCTTCTGTATTCTATTTAATGCGCCTAAGCGCTCACTACTACAGTGTGGTTTTGCCGGAATGGTGGGCTGGATGGTGTATGTGCTTCTTAATGTAGAGTTCGGACCTGTTGTAGCTACGTTTGCAGCTAGTGTAATAGTGGGCATCGTCAGCCAGTTTTTTGCGCGATCCTTCAAAATGCCGGTTATTATTTTTAGTGTAGGTGGTATTATCCCACTTGTTCCGGGTGGCCTCGCTTACGATGCTATGCGTAAATTTGTGGAAGAGGACTATACTCTGGCTGTAGAAATCGCTGTCCGGGCATTAATGCTCTCTGGAGCCATTGCAGCTGGACTCGTGCTAAGTGATGTAATTGGACAAATGTTCCGGCGCCGCGCAATCAAATAACAACATATTTTCAACAAAAAGAAATCGCCCTTTGGTACAATGGTGGTCACCCATCCATCTCCCAAGGAGCGATTTCTTTGTTCAAATATAAGAAAGTATAAGTTTCACACTATACTTGATTCCATCTCTATACAAGTGCTGCTTCCGGAAAGGCTGCGGGTGTAACATCCGGATGAATACTATTGATGCTAGTGTTCTTGATCCAGGACAGCCCTACAGTACCTTCACCCGCATGAACAGCCACAGCAGGAATATATGTCATAATCTCTGTACGTAAGTCAGGGGCCATCGCTTTGATGTCCTCTTCCAGCTTAAGTGCCATCTCTAAATTATTAGAATGCATGATGCATACATCACTAACAAGCCCTACATCCTGTTTAAATATATCCAAAAGCGTCTGTTGCGTCTTCTTCATCGTGCGAATCTTCTCCACAACAACGACCTTCCCTTCGTCAAAACGAAGCAGCAGGTTTATGCGCAGCAATTGACTAAGTACAAATTGTGATCCAGAAACACGTCCACTGCGATGAAGCTGTGTCAAGCTCGCAGGAATTAAGTAAAAGGACATATTCTGAATAATATTTTCAATCTTCGCTTTAATTTCCAGTCCAGAAAGGCCCTTCTTCTGCCAATGTATACCGCGCATGATCATTTCTCTGATCGGATAAGCGCCTACCTTGGCATCAATTCCAATTACATTGGCCTCCGCTATTTCGGCGCCTTGCATCGAAGCATTGTAGGTGCCACTGAGTTCTGACGATAGATGTACAGCGATAATTTCATCGTATTCTTCCTTCAACCGTTCGTATAGCTCGATAAACTCACCGATTGGAGGCTGTGAACTGCCTACCTTTTCATGCTGACGCATTTTCTCATAGAAGTCATCGATTGTAATATCTATATTTTCTTTATAACATTCGTTGTTGATAATAATTCGTAACGGAATAATATACACATGATTGTTCTTGGCGAATTCCGGATCTATTATACTTGTACTGTCGGTTACCCAGGCAATTGATTTCATGGTCACTTGTCACTTCTCTCTTTCATAAAGGGAATAGTAGAATGAATGAGGAGACAAGGGCCACGAATTTCAGACCAGTGAATCACACGCTCATCCTGAATAATCAACTTGAAAATTGAACAGCGGTTAAGTAATCCGCGTATTCGTAAATTATACAGGATAACAAGCGTTAATATAGGCAAAACAGGCCGTTCATGCAAATTTTATTCAATTTATTTCAACATTATTCGACATTATTTCACATTATATATGACAAATATACCTATCCTAAAAGACTCACTTCATGTTATGAAAAAGCTAAACCACAGTAAAATATCCCCGTCCCCGCCCTCACCGTTCTTCCATAAATCAGCGCTTGGTAGTTACATTAATAGGTACACTTTACATTTGTTACAGTACGGGGCTAAATTATCATTTGGTCAGATATGGCCCGGCATCTGTCAATTTTCCAACTTCCCCTGTTGGCGGGTTGCGCTCACCTTTATGAAGACCAGTTACCTTCTGCTGTGGTATTTCTTATTGCGGTATAGTTAAGGATACCGTCCAGTTCTTCTCCTGAATCTTAAAATCCAACTCACGGTAAGACTTCGATAGATCATCCATCTGCTTCTGAATCTGAACGACATCCACCGTTCTCTGAAAACGAACCTCTGAGCGGCTATAACGGTCCTGAGTAATGGAAGCCTGTTCAAGCAAATCGCTAAGTAGCTTCCGCAGCTGTAGCATTTTGTCCCGTTCCGCTAGCGCATCGGCAATACTCCAGTTCTCATTGAAAGCCACAGATGAATTCGTTCGATTAATCGCTCGGATCAAAATCGTCTGTTCATTCACAGCTCTTTCTAACTCCTGTAAAAGAACCTCTGGCTGTTCAGCCGGCTCCTCACCCTCTTGAACTTTAACGACTCGCTCCAGGCGCTGCTTTAGCTGCGCGATTTTACGGGTAAGATCACTCCGATTCACTAACGCTTCCGCGAGTTTCATATCTGAATTCCTCCTAAGATTTTCTGATAGCTGGCGATATCTAATTTTCGACCAAATTTACAGCCAATCTCCTTAAAGTAAGCGCATTGCTCATATCCATTATTCAAAAAAAGCTGGCGACTGCGTTCATTCTCTGCGCATACAGTAGCTACTAATACATGAAAATCCAGCTCGGCAGCCCTCTTTTCAATAAAGCGTAAGGCATGCTGTCCTATTCTATTACCCACACAAGCCGGTTTCAAATACACACTGATCTCCCCAGAGGTATCATAAGCCGGTTTGCTCTTATGTCTAGCAATCAGTACATAACCCTGAATGATATTATCCCAGGATAAAATCACGTACGATTTGAATCGCGGATCATCATTCATCACGGATTGACGCATTTCATCCAAACCTAAGGGCTCCGTGTGAAAAGATACCGTGGTGTTAAGCACATAATAGTTATAAATATCAAGTACATCTGCCAGATGTTCTTCACGAATTTCAGTAAATAACAAGCTCTCTCCCATTACTTTGTTTAACACAGCTAATCCTCCCAAATCGATGTCTCCAAATGATCTACGAACTTGCGTAACTTGCCGGCTAGCTTGCGGTTAATGGTTCCATCCTGGTACATTTGCTGCACCTTATCCCGCTGCTCTTGAATGGCTTTCAGCTTCATTTCAAGCTTTTGATCATCCACAAGACCATCCTTAGTCCAGCCTTTCCCCTGCTCTAGACGTGAGATTAGCTGCTCATAACTGCTTGCAATCTTCTCTACTGCTTTTCGGTTATTCTCGTTCTTACTCGCATTAACAGCAGCTATAGCTGCTTGGGCCATAGCAATTTTCGCTTCTCTTGCACATTCAGCCTGTCGCAGCATTTGTTGGCTAGCTTCCCCTTCATTCTGTCCTGAGAACATCCCCGCAAACAGCCGTCTAATCTCGGTAATCGATATTCTAATTTGAGAATTCAGACTCCTAGCTAGAAAGACTTCACTATGATCCAGGAATTCTTCCAGCTTCTGAGCAACTGAGGCGGGAATCTCATTGTTCTCCAGCAATTGGTTCAGCTCTTTGCGCTCGGCTTGCAGACCTACAATCCTTGCTTCAACCCCCAAGCGGCGGAAGTCCTCGAGTGCTGGATCATTCGCTTGGTCCTCACGGTTTAGACTATAAACCTTATCTCTAAATTCACTCAAAGCTGGCAATGCGGATTCCTTGCTCTCTTCTGTCATCATACTTTGCAGCATGGTTATACCGGCAGCAATAACCTTAGATTTGGCCGCCTGCTCGGCTCCTGTATCACCTGATTCGGCAACCGGCTCTTCTTTACCTGCTAGAATTGGCAAAAAGATACTGGCGATCAGCAGCGACATAAGAATAACACCTGCAGCGATAAAGATGATTAAATCACGCTCAGGAAATGGCGATCCATCCCCTAGAACAAAAGGAATCGAGAAAGCACCTGCTAAGGTAACCGCTCCACGCACTCCTGAAATGGTGAGGATTAATAGTGACTTAACTGACGATTTTTCTATTTTCCGCAGACGAGATCCCACTAGAGAGAACACATACACCCATAGAAACCGTAGTACAAACAGCAGCACGGTAATGGCTAATACATAACCAACGACCATAAGATTATCCACGGCCGTATCACGGTAGATTACTTCAATAACGTCTGGAATAGATAAACCGAGAATAAGGAAGACCAGACCGTTCAATATATAGAGTAGAACAGACCATGTACTGGCGGATACCAGTTGCAGCTTATACTGCGGAGATACAGCACGGTCCTTCTCCACCGCATGAATAATCCCTCCTGCAACCACTGCTAAAATGCCAGATACCCCTATCTCTTCACTGATCAGATAGATAATAAAAGGGGTTAGGATCTGCAGCAGCACATGCACCGTGATATCCTCCATCCCCAGCCTGCGAATAATTACACTTAGCCGGATCAGAAGAAAAGCCAATAATGCCCCGACAATCAACCCGCCTACAGCTATAACTACAAAGCTAATGGAGG
This sequence comes from Paenibacillus sp. FSL R5-0345, assembly GCF_000758585.1. Lineage (NCBI taxonomy): Bacteria > Bacillati > Bacillota > Bacilli > Caryophanales > Paenibacillaceae > Paenibacillus > Paenibacillus sp. FSL R5-0345. Next base: position 2,723,895 of record NZ_CP009281.1, on the reverse strand, counting down.
CTTTCGGTAAAGAAAACACACCCGTAACTGCTGCGGCAATGGCGAAATTAAAGGCAACAAGCCCAGAGGCATCATTCATTAATGATTCACCCTCTAGAATGCGATGAATACTCTTCGGAAGATGCACCCTTCCAGCGATGGCGCTGACTGCGACTGCATCTGTCGGCGATAAGATTGCTGCCAGAGCAAATGCAGCCGCTAGTGGAATCGTTGGGATCATCCAGTTAATCGAATAACCAGCAATAAGCACCGTGGCAAAAACCAAACCCAGTGCCAGCATTAATATCGGGCCACGTAAGTTCCATAATTCATTTCTTGGTGTTCGTTTCCCATCATTAAACAAAAGCGGAGCAATGAATAACACGAAGAACAGCTCCGGTTCCAGTGTCATATGTATTCCCAAAGGCATTAACACAGCCATTACACCCAGACCAATCTGAATTAACGGTATCGGTACAGAGGGAATGAATCGGTTTATGATATTGGATATTGCGATAAGCCCCAGTAGGACGAGTACAACTAGAAAAGTCTCCAAACCACATCAGCTCCCATTTTTATTTGATTATTATATCGCAAATTTTTAGTTGAGGGCAAAATCAAGCGTAAGGCGATCCTAAAGATCATTTTCATCTAGAAATTCCACAAAAAATACATCAAATGAATATTGACAAAAATATTTTTATGTGTTATAATAATAAATTACACTATTGAAATCATAATTTATTTTGAGTATTATATGCATTAGCCTAACGGCATCGCTCTTATTACCAATCATGGAGGGATCTTATGCATATTGCTAGTGGAATAGAAATGTTAGAGATTACAGCACAGGTTATGGGTGGCAGTGACACCATTTACCCCACATTGCTCTGGGATCAAAATTCAGCTGTACTCGTCGACACTGGATTTCCGGGCCTGCTCCCCATGTTCAAAGAGGCTCTAAAAGAAGCCCACGTACCTTGGGAACAACTACGTACTGTAATCATCACACATCAAGATTTAGATCATATTGGGAGCTTACCTGCCCTGTTATCAGATGAAAGCCTAAGCCTTACTGTTCTGGCTCATGAAATCGAAAAGCCTTATATTGAAGGAGAGCGGATGCTCCTTAAACACACCCCTGAAGCTTTAGCAGCGGCAGAAGCCATGATCCCCCCTCATGTACCAGAGGAATGGCGCCACGCTTTCCTATCCGTGTTATCCCATCCCCCTAAGGGAAGAGTAGATCAAACCCTCATGGATGGGGAAATGCTGCCTCTTGCCGGGGGAATTACGATTATTCATACACCAGGACATAGCCCTGGGCATCTGAGTCTGTACCATCATAATAGCCGTACGCTGATTGCCGCGGATGCGCTAACGGTTCAAGACGGTGAGCTGCATGGGCCCACTCCTTCGGCAACGCCTGACATGAAGTTAGCCTTATCCTCTCTGGCTAAGTTCTCTGAGTATGAAATTGAGAAGGTCATTTGCTATCATGGCGGGATTTATCGCGGTGATGCAAAGAAACGAATTGCTGAAATTGCTGAAGAAAAAGAATAAGTATATACAAGAAGGCAGAGCCCGGATGGCTCTGCCTTCTTATTCATAGTTGATCCCTACTCGTTATACTCACTTAAGATTCCGAAACAACTGTAAAGCGCTCGCGAATATGCTGTGGTTGTTCAATCTCATCTACAATAGCAATCGCATAATCTTCATAGCTCACATAGCTCTCACCCTTGGAATTCACAAGCAGATTATCTTTACCTTTTACGTAAGACCCCGTTCTTGTCCCTATAGCAAAATTAGCGGATGGGCTAACGAAAGTCCAAGACAGGGAATCTGTACCTTGCAGAATCTCCAGGTTCTTCCCTTGATTCGTAGCCGTTGGCTTGATAAAGTCAGGGAAATCAGGGGTATCTATCACTTTAAGCGTCTTAGCTTCATCTACATATAGACTTCCCGCACCTCCAACTACAATCAATCTTGTGTTAGGGGCATCCTTCAACGCTTCAATAAGCACATTTCCGGCCTCCACATGCAGATGCTCTTGTCCAAACGGTGCTCCAAAAGCATTTACCACCACATCAAAACCCTTTAAATCTTCAGCGGTAAGCGCAAATACATCCTTTTCAATAACTTTTGCCTTCTTATTTGTAACTTTCGATGCATCCCGTACAATGGCTGTAACTTCATGGCCTCTATCTAGTGCTTCCTGAGTGATTCGGCTTCCGGCTTTTCCACTTGCTCCAACAACTGCGATTTTCATAAGCTTGTCCTCCTGTATGTGTTTACGATATTTTTATTTTAGAATTTATATTAAGGAGATTCTGAACGATGGCTCTATCAATATCCAGATCAAACTTCCTACCCCAAAAGCATTCTGTACCAGCGGTACGAGTGATCCGTTCATAATCTTCTAGCGTTAACGTTCGAGGATAATCCGGTCCTGTTTCCCAGTCTGTATACCTTTTAATTTCACTCCGTACATTGCTCTTAAAAGTACTATTCAAAATAATCGTATGGAAGAAGATTTCATCACCACATAGTGAGTTCTTAAAAAATCTAACATACTCCGGAGTAGTAGAAATGAACTCCATGATGTATTCCATACATTCACCTGTAATGGACATCCAGTTCGAGCCTTTGTATAGTGCTTTTGGGAGAGCGTCCAACCTTCTTTGCAGGAACGGAACACTCATTACTAATTTAATATACCTCATTCTAATAGCTGCCATACGTCTGGTCCTTGAGATCAAGAATCTAGGATAATAAACCGATACCCGCTCATAACATCCCCACGTTTCAGAAACGTTCGGTAATTGGAGATACTTCACAAATTCATCCCCCTGATTCTCCTTAAAGAACTCAAGAATAACCTCATTGGAAGCAAGGGGCATATCCTGACCACTTATAATGTGAATATAACTGAACTTCCCATGTTGTTTGATCAGCGCAAAACACTTCAAAATACATTCAATCTGACTATAATGTCCCCACTGTACATCAATAGGATCTTCCACAAAATGGATATCATCACGATGGGTAATGTCAGCTTCAATATCACTTTTCTGATCGACATGCAGGAAAAACTCGACGGATTCACTAGTTAAACTATCGATTAGCATATTGATCTGTTCAGAATTTTTGTGACAAAGGATCACATACGCCATTTTGAATGATTCCAACAACCTTCACCCTTCCGACCATCTATTTCCAAATATTATAAAATAAATGGACGAGAATGAATAGTTCTTTTTATCCATATAAAGGTTTATTTTCCCAAAGATTAGTTATTTCGTGTGACTCTTCACGATGAGTCTGATCCCAATGTTCCAAGGATCTTTGAATGTAGGGTCCCCGTTCTCTTCCACAACAGTGTAGCCAGCCTGCTGAACACGCTCAACGACAGCCGCACGTTCCTCTTCATTCGGGAAAAGTAAGGTGAAATAATCAATTCCTACTGCATCAGCAGGAGCCGCAGGTGCACCTTGCCCCGCCCAAATATTCAACCCAATATGGTGATGATACCCACCTGCGGAGATAAACATTGCCGCACTGCCATAATTAGCTACTAGATCAAATCCAAGCAAACCAACGTAGAACTCCTTCGCCTTAGTTAAATTACCTACATGAAAGTGCACATGGCCGATTACTGTTCCAGCAGGCAACCCGTTCCATTGTAAACCTTCAGAAGCTGCCAACAATCCATCTACATCTACTGGATCCGTTGTCATCACTACATGACCTTCTGCATCATACTTCCATGTATCCTTAGGACGATCTCGATAAATTTCGATTCCATTGTTGTCTGGATCCTGAATGTACAGCGCTTCACTCACCAAATGATCCCCCTGACCTACTTCAATCCCTGAAGCAATCAAGTTGCGAACAACAAGTCCCAGGCTCGGACGATCCGGAACAAGGATGGCAAAATGATACAGTCCAGCCACAGAGTTCGGGCGAAGCACCCTTGCGTTCTCAATCTCCCGCAGAATCAATAACACATTCTCGCCATCAGCAGTCATTTCTACCTCACGGCCAGATTGCCGCAAGACACTTAGTCCCACAACGTTCTTATAAAAAGTGAGCGAACGCTCTAAATTACTTACCCTAATTTGTACCAGACCAATTGCTACGTCCGGATGAAGTGTTGTTTTAGTTGTCATAATGTTTCCTCCCAATCTCCTGTAACTTGTTCAGTTACAAATTAACTATCTTTAGTATAGTTACCTTCTATATGTTTGTCAATTACCAATAAAAAAAATCATGCCGACTGATTCACAGCCAAACATGATTCATAACATCCTTAGAAGAGCTATTCCTGTAAATATTCAGACACACTGGACTCCAGAAGTCCAATTAAGTCTTCATCCATATACTTATAATCATCTGATATATTCAGACAAATTATTCTTTTGCCGATTACAATGTCTCTAAATTTATCTTGAATTCTTCGAACATGCTTCTTCTCCATCACAAAAATAACATCCGCCCAGCCCACATGCCCCGCAGAAAGTTTGATTCTGGCTTGATCCTCTGTTCCAGCAGATCTCACTTCATGACCGTCGATTCCTTGAAATATCTTCTCCGCAGTTAGACTCCGCCAACGATTCTGGCTGCAGACGAACAGTAGTTTAATAGAGCGCACCTTCCTTATCCGAGTAAAACCTTATTTTGTTTGTCCGTTCAGATAAACTCTCCTATTTAAGGAGGCTTCCGCAACCCATTTTGATAATAAGTCTTTGTTAAAAAGATATTTATTGTCTACATTTATATAAGGAAAGGGAGTACCAGGAAAAGACCCAAGCTTTAAACTGTTATGCTCCGTTGTAATAATATTCATCACCTGAGCTTCAGTCAAATTCAGGTATAAGGCCGTCTCTTTAATATCCATAAGCAGCTTATCCGCTGTTGTTATCGATGGAGTCTGTTCTTGATCGACTTTCGTTTCTTTATCGCCATTAATAAATGAACATCCAATAATAAATGAAATCCCAAGAATAAAACTCGCTAGGATGATATAAATCTGATTTGTTTTCATGGCCCCCTCCTCTCTACACCTCATATTCAATCAACCAACAATCTCTTAGTTCTCCTTCATGCATTTCATGCTTCTCAAGGTATTTCTTCTTTACAAAGCCACTTTTCTCATATGCCCTCAGCGCTCTCTTATTCCAAGCTTGCGGGTCCATTACGATTTTAACAGCCTGTTTGTTTTCAATAAGATAGTTAACTGTTTTTTTGATGAGCTGCGAGCCTATGCCTTGATTCCACCACTCCGCCTCACCAATGAACTGGTCCATCCCGAATATTTTACCTTTAAATTCTGTATAACCGTATTCCTCTACTTCTTCTTCATCAATCAGATAGAACTGGAGGTATCCTATATCCTGCTCCCTATATTGCACAATACACCGCGTGACTTCATCTCGATCCTCATAAAAATGCTTCCTAACCAGCTCCAGATCATGCGGTCGATCACGACCTTCGTAAAATTCCAGTACAACAGGATCTGAGAGCCATTTCATAAGCAACCCAGCATCACCCGGTTCGAGTGTTCTTAGCCTGATCTCTTGCTGCTCAAAAATAATCATAGCGCACCATACAGTTCTTTAAGAGGTCTGTAGCTTAGATGTTCTTCGATTTCCGTAACGACAACCCCTTGCTCGGTGTCCATCACACGGTAGGCTTTGGCTTCTTCTCTGGTCGACATCACCTTAAATTCATGATCCTTGTAGATGATGGCACAGTTATTATCCACTGCGATGCCAGGCAACCCTCCACCTTTAACCATACGCGAAAAATCCTCAACCCGAATATCCTCATTATAATGCGGACAATGAATACCAGGCAGAATACCCATTGCTTCAAGTTTAATATACTGCCATTCCCCTTGGTCGTCGAACGCTTCAGAGTCACTATGCCCATATTCAAACCAGCAAATAGATCCTGCACTCAGCCCTGCTAATACGGTCCCAGAGGTGTAAGCATCTTTTAGAAGAGCAGCCACACCGGTATTGTTCCAAATCTCCAGCATTTTTCGGGTATTGCCTCCACCAACATAAATCAGATCAGCGGACGTAATAAGCTCAACGATTTCTTCATGGGTATAGGTTTGACTCACAAGTAATAAATGACTTGTCTCACAGCCTAGAATCTCGCCGTACACTTTGTTGAACGTATCACAATAACCTGGAGCATCACTACTAGCTGTTGGAATAAATAATGCTTTCGGATTAGCTTTTTGGGTTAACTTCACAACTTCACGATCCATTTCTAGCGTTTCCAGATCGATTAGCTCTCCCCCACCTATGACCACGATAGTCCCCATAATCTCCCCTACTTTCACTAGGATCCACTTTCTCCCTTTCCGTATTCCTCTGCAAGGATGCTGTAAATCTCCAAATCAACGAGACCTTTACCTGACCATACATGAGCTTGCCTTAACGTTCCCTCTTTCATAAAGCCACTTTTTAGGAGCACCCGCTTGGACCGCTCATTAAAAGGCATGACCTCTGCTTGGATTCGATTGACCTCTGCAGTTTCAAATAAATATTTTTTCACTGCTTGAATCGCCTGAGTTGCAATCCCTTTTCCCCAATAAGATTCCGCTAAAAAATACCCAATCGTAACCATATCCACTTTTTGATTAAAATCCATAGCTTCGATGATACCTAGCAATATGTACGGATTATTTTTGCGGAAAATCCCCCACTTCACTCTTACCCCTTTGTTAAAATCCCGCTCAAAATGTCCAATCATATTTTTCACTGTATCTTTATTATGCTTCGGAATAATACCACAGTACTCAAACACTTGATCATTGCTATAAATTCCAAATACCTCTTCGAGGTTACTAACTTCAATCTTTTTTAGTGTTAAGTGTTCAGTTTCTAAAGTAGGGAAATGCTCAAATACGTGACTAAGCTTCAATTTGTTCCCTCCGTTACTTTTTTGGTATTTCTATCCCCGCACATTTCCCCTGTATTGCGCAGTTCTAAGCTCTCGTATATATGGCTCTGTAGCTGGCATAACCGCGTCTACGGCTTGTTGAATGGCCAACTCAATATCATAAGGGACTCTTACAAATTGTATGTTCAAAGAAGCTCCTGTCACTCCTCCATACTCCCCCTCCAAAATCACATAAGATGCCTGAGTGACATCCAGAGGATTCCCCACGCTGCCTACATTAAATAAAGTCTTCCCTTCTATATGTTGAATAAAAGCATTATGAATGTCCCCATAACCAACGATATCCGCTTGTCGCTTCTCCTGGCACAGATCGGAACAACCAAACATAGACAGTCGTTTCTCGTAATCGTCCCAAGGCTGAATCCGTTCATAGTAGCTTCGCGGCGAAGCATGAAATAACCGAATAAACTTACCACTCATCATAAACTCAATCGAGAACGGTAATGTACCCAAATAAGCAAGACGTTCTTTCCCTAACAATTTCCGGCTCCACCGGGCCATTTCAAAATCAACATCCTGATTCATTAAATCATCCCAGTTTCCCATAACACTGATTTCACAATTGTTCTTAATGATATCAACGGCTAGATCTGAATTCGGCCCTTTTCCAACAATATCTCCCAGGCAAAATATCCTGCTAATTCCACGCTGCTTAATATCATCCAGTACGGCTGTCAAAGCCGGGATATTTCCATGTATATCTGAGATTAATGCGATTTGTTCCACTGTAGATCCTCCGTTCATTTTTCCACTTCAGCTTTGTAAACTATATAGATTGTATTATACCCTCTATCTTTTGTTACCTACCTTCTAAATACAGATTCTATAATTATGTCTTACTTCCCTTCTTTGAGTCATTAGTCCCCTAACCAAGCCATTGAACAGCCTTATGATTATGAGAATTTAAAATATGATTGCAATAACCAACATGATGTTGGATGTGCCTGATCTGCATTAGAATAACATCAGCCTTAGTGAATTCGTTATATACGTCACAAGGTTCGAAAATAGACTGGTCGTTTAATGGTTCTATAAAAGAGTGAGACTTTTCTATCATTTCTTGCACATAAGCACCCATTTCCGCTTTCGTCGGATCCTCCGTACATTCCTTATCCAAATCAGGTGTGATATCTTTATTTAAGGTAGGTATGTGAAATACTTCACTTCCTTCTCTAAACCAAAATTGAATCCCCGTAATGGCATGAAAGATATGCTTCCAATAGTTCGTTTGTCGGTCAAACCAAAGCTCATCAGGACATTCTTCTACTAATCGAGTAAGCATCTCTAACGTTGGCTCAAACTGACCCTTTAAGACATCAACCATAGTAGTATTCAAAAAAATCAGCCTCTTTTCTATTTTTTTATAAAACCCCTTAGTCTCTGCAAAAAAAAGACCACAATCACGTTAGCACATGTTGTGGTCTTCATTCTACGTTGAGATATGGAGTAATTATATTTCCGGCATTTCATTGACAATCTGCTCCAAAGTAACCTCCTGAAGGACATTCTCCATCGCCTTTTGCGCGTTCGAGAATACGGGTACAATAGCGCTGGCAATATTTTTGCCGACTGGACATTCCGGGTTAGGGTGCTCATGAACCGAGAACAGTGAATCCTCTTCCACCGCGTTTACTGCCTTATAAATCTGAAGTAGTGTAATCTCAGCGCTGCTACGTGAAAGCGAAGCTCCTGCGACTCCCGGGCGGGCGGTTACCAGCCCTGCTTTTTGCAGCATACTCGTTAGCCGGCGAATAACTACAGGGTTTGTGTTCACGCTACCAGCTATCCACTCCGAGGTGCTTTTGCCCTCTTTATTACTGTCGATTAACGTTAATATATGAATAGCTACCGCAAATCGGGTGCTGATGTTCATTGGAAATCTCTCCTTCTGCCTTACTGACGTGCTAGTAACAAGTGCATTATTCAGATGCAACAATAATAGTTACATTTTATGCATTTGTCAAACACTTGAGGAGATAAAACTTCAAGATCGCAATTAATGAATATTGTGCTTCTTGAAATTACCGCCCTTAACTTCTGCTACATCATATACTACAACAAAAGCGTTAG